>NZ_RBAH01000009.1 GCF_003626695.1 Paenibacillus ginsengarvi | reverse complement strand
GCTGACTTCGTATTTCCGGGCAAGCACGCCCGTACGAATCCCGGATAGCGCCTCTTGCGCTACCTTATTTCGGACTTCTTCATATACATGATTCCTCTTTTTCACGGCCCTTCACCTCTTGAATATATTGTACCTGATTTCCTATGGTACTCTCCAATTCAATTAGGGGGCTAAAGAGGATCCGGGTGCTTTTGACCGGATTAACGGAACTTGCGCTTCCGCTATCGAGCCGATTTCACCCCTTCACAGTACAATAGCGGAAACTTCTCTTCCGTTATGCCAGACCGTAATCGGGAGAACGCCCCCAGCGACATGTGTGTCTAGACCATTTCAGAAAACGCCCCGCTGAGCGCAAAAAAGGCCGCCGATCTTGACGATCGGCAGCCCCGGGCAACACACTGGAAGCGGTTACTTTTTCAATTTTTGCAGCTCTTCGTTAATGACCTGCGTCATTTTCTCGTCGGCTTCGCGCAGGGCGGTGTTTACGTCTTTGTTATTATACAGCATTTCCGTAAAAGCGTTGATCGGAATACCGGCGGCGCTTCCGACCGGCACGAAACCGAACGGCTTGAGTACGGCTACCTTCAGCTTCGTAAAAGCGGCTACGTTTTTAGAGGAGAGCTCGGGAGTGGCCTTGCCGAACTGAGCGTTGATTTTTGGATCTTTGAGCACGGACGATTGCAGATTTTTAGTCATTTCGGTTTGTATCTCATCCGACAACAGCACCGAGATCACTTGCATGGCCGCATCTTTGACCTTGCTGGCATTCGTGACCGACATCATTGGCGAATCGACGCGCTGGCCGACGCCGGGCGCCACCTTGTTGGTCGGGTACGTGACGATATCCCACTTCAGATCCTTCATCGCCAGCAGATCGGGAATTTGCCCGGAATAGCCGGAGAACATAGCGATTTGCCCGGTTTTGAAGCCGTTGACCGTATTCATTTCCTTCGGCATAATGTCCGCGCCCGGCATTTTGTACAAACTGTACCAGAGCTGGAACAGGTTTTTCCACTCGTCGGTTTGGAACACGGACTTGTTGTTTTTCAGGTCAACGAACGGCAGGCTCGCCTGGTACGCTCCGCGGTATACGTTGTCGGGGAACAGCCCGTAATACTGGGTTCCTTTATCGTTGCGGGTTAATTTGACCGCGATCTCGCGGGCATCGTCCCAGGTCATGCCGTCCTTCGGATAAGGGACGCCGAACCTGTCAAAAATATCTTTATTGTAAAACAGGGCGAACGTATTGTTCGTCATCGGCAAGCCGGTATAATAGTTGAAACCGGTCACAGTTTTGATCGATTCCAAATATTCCGGACTGATCCGGTTCAAGTCGATGCCGTTTTTCTTGATCAGCTCATCCATGTTGTAGTCGATGCCAAGTTTCGTCAAATCGGTCAAATTGTACGGGTAGTTGATGACCATATCCGGAATGGAACCAGCGGCCACCAGCTCGTTCAGACTCATTCCTTTATCGGCTACGTTGATGCGTTCGATCGTAATATGCGGATACTTTTGCTTAACCGGATCGATAAAAAAACGCTTCAGGTCGTTATCGTTAACGATACCGCTGTGGACTGCAATTTTCACCGTAACCGGCTGGTTGTTCACCGCCGCCTTCGCCGCATCGGCCGGCTTCGTGGAATCGGATGGCGCCACAGTGGAACCTCCACCTCCGCAAGCGCTTACAAAAATAATGGGAAGCATCGCGGCAATCGCTTGAACCTTTGTCTTTTTGAACATATCGGACACCCCGTTCCTTATATTCGCTAAAGCTTCTGTCTATCCCGCTGCCAATCCCATAATCGGTTCCGGAGGGACGCCCCGGACAACCGGCTGCGTCAGCTGTATGCAGGCCGTCCCTCCGCCTAACCTTAAAACGTTGAAGCTTTGGTCGTAACCGGACACCATCTGGCCGCTTGCAAATAGGAAAGCAAAGCATCCAACGCCTCATTCGTACGGATACGCTGCAAGGCGGACGCTGCAATCGCAGAGACATACCGCCCCCCCTGATCGGCTTTGGACGCTGCAAGCATCGACAACGCGAAGCTGTCATCGTTCAGCGCTTTGGCGAGCGCAGGCACCGCATCCGCCGCCGCCGGACCGAGACGAGCCAGCGCCAAGCCGCTTAAAAAGCGGACGTACTGGTCGGAATCGGCGAGCGCCTCGCTCAGGGCGGGCACGATCAAAGAGGCAGGCTGCCCGATCATGCCGAGCGCTTCGACCACATGCTGGCGAATAAAAGGCGATTCCTCCTGAAGCAGCTCGATCAATCTCGGAACCGCTGCGGACGCGTGCTCCCGCATCTCGCCGAGCGCAAAAGCAACTTGACCGAGCACATCCCGTTCGGCGTACGTATCGTCCAGGGCGAGCATAAGCGCAGGAACGGCTTTCGGACCCATAGCCGCCAAAGCGTGCGCACATAGACGGGGAATGGAGTACTTTAAGGGATGGACAACGCCCTCAGCGGAATGCTTGAGCCCTCTCAGCAAGACGGGGATCGCTTCCTCGCCCATAGCCGCAAGCGTATAGGCGGCATTCAGCGCCTCGTTCTCATCTTCGCCGAGCAGCACTTTTTCCAATTCATCCGTGCTACCGGTTCCTGCTGCGGTCTGCTCCATGTCCGAACGGCCTGCCTCATGGGCTTTACCGGACATCCAATTCCACACATGCTCCCATAAAAGCCCGTTGTCCTTAACGGGATGCATCTGCTCCGGCGGCTGCCACTCGGTGCGGCGATTGTTCCAAGATGGCTGCTTTGGCGCTTCTGTGCGGAAAAACAAAAATTTCAGCATATACCGGTCGTTAAGCGAAGTATTCGCGGTCGCCCGGTGCCATATATCGTAAGAGATTAGAGCGAAAGTACCGGCTTTGCCGGTTACCGGAATGCGCATTTCGGAGTGCGTATCGATGTTATAGCGGTTTTGCGAGCCCGGGATAATATCGGTTGGTCCCATATCGGGCGTCACGTCTTGTGGATAATAAAAGATCATCGCCGACCACGGAACATGGTTGCGCGTCTTCTCGTTCCCCCAGTAATTGTCCTTATGCCATCCCCCGTCGCTCGTTCCCGGACGGTTGAAATGTCCGTGTCTGTGGGCATGCATCAAGTAGTCCGGGCCCAGTACGCTTGTCAGCGCACCCTTGACGACCGGATTCTCGAACAGCTGCCCGACTTCCGGGATGCGCGGCACGAGATTGTTGCCCGGGTTGCCTTCCTGGGCGTACACTTCGTTCATTTTGCGGATTACGGTCTGATGAAACTGCTCGGAGAAGTCGGTCTGCAGCTGTACGTACCCATGAGCGATAAACTGCGCAATCTGATCATCGCTTAATAAATATTTCGAGTCGATCAAAGAAATAACCTCCCCATTTGGGTCATCACTGTTTTTAGTTTTCAATCCGAGTCTTGCGCTTGATCTTTCATTCAGTACCTGAAACCGTCAAGTTCCACCCCCGTAGTTTTAAATAATATATATTATATATAATATACTCGATATTTGTTTGGCCGTCAATTGCCACCTGATCGCGCGGCAAGAAGAAAAAAACCGCTCCGGGGAGCGGTTCAAACGTTCTTGCCATATGGAATTAGCCGAGCTAAAGCGGCAAAATGCTGATGTTGCGGAATTCGACATAGCCGCCATGGTCCTGTAAGCCGATATGGCCTCGGCGCGGGCGGTCCTTCCATGCGTACTTGAATTTGTTAGCGGTTCCGTCCGGATTTTGGCCGGGCACGCTCCAACGGTTTATATCGGCGTCGACGACAACCGTACCATTCAGCTCGAGACGAATCAGGTTTTGATCGCAGCGGATACGGACTTGATTCCATTCGCCTGCCGGACGCACCGCATTGGAAGAAGGCGCCTCCAGATCGTATAACGCTCCAGAGCTGTGCTTGTCCATCGTCTCCTTGGCATACGTATCCAAAATCTGCATCTCGAGCCCAGTATGTACAGGGTCGTTCAGATCCGTCCAGCGAAAGAAAATGCCGCTGTTGACGCCGGGAGCCGTTTGGTATTCCAGCCGCAGCTCGAAATGGTCGAACTGCTCAAGCGTAAACAGGTACCCGCCGGTAACGCCCTTGCATACCAAATGCCCGTCCTGGACAAGCCATCCTTCCGGATGACGCGTCGCCGCCCAGCCCTCAAGCGATCGGCCGTCGAACAGCAGCCGGTATCCTGCCTTTACTTCCTGCTCCGTTAAAGCATTCATCCGCGATTCCTCCTCAGTCCCACACCATGGTAAACAAGACATCTACTTATTTCGCCCTTCGGCACGCGGCTCCTGCCGTATCCGCAAAAAATAACGCGGCCGTGCCGAAGTCCGCCATTCCCTGCGGCTTCTATCCAAAGATAGCGTCTTCCCCGCCAGGAATGCTACAATACTCGTATAAGACAATAAGGCGGTGTGCCCATGGAATACGCGTTCATCATCGAGCCTCTCGCGTTTACGGCTTTCGAAAGCGAGGACGAGCAAATTCGGCAGTGCAAGGAATGGGGCTTGCTGTCGGATAAGGCGGCGAAAGCGAAGACGTATGCTTACAAAGGATATGGCACGAACATCGCCTGCCAAATCGTAGGCTATGTCGATAAAATTACCGCCGTGATCGAGCTGGAAGGCGGCCAGCGGCATTGCATCCACCCGGCGTATTTGAAAGAAATGCAAGCTTCCAGCTTCGCGCGGAGACTCACTTCGTCCGCGGAAGAAACGGAGCCGACCGCCGCCGAAGAGCCTGCCCCCCCTCCGACAGAGGAAGAAGCTCCGGATGCCGCGATCGCGCTCCCGGCCGAAGAAGAAACGCCCGCGGCCGAGCAGCAGGAAGACACCGAGGAAACGGCCAAACCACCAGGCAAAGCGAAAAAAGGGAAGGCCGCAAAGCTGGAACTTCCCGAGGATAAAGTCAAGATGGTCGCGACGGTGCAGGAGTTTACGACCGTCCCGAACAATTTCTCCGACAACGACGATGAGGTCATCATCTACGAGGCCGTTTCCATCCAGGAGCCGGAGCTCGAGATCGGCACGGCGTGGTCCAGCAACAGCGCCACCCTCAAAAAGCTGGAGCTAAACGTAGGCGACGTCATTACGTTCGAAGC
The DNA here is from genome assembly GCF_003626695.1 of Paenibacillus ginsengarvi. Classification (GTDB taxonomy): domain Bacteria; phylum Bacillota; class Bacilli; order Paenibacillales; family NBRC-103111; genus Paenibacillus_AB; species Paenibacillus_AB ginsengarvi. Next base: position 266,981 of record NZ_RBAH01000009.1, on the reverse strand, counting down.
GAAAATCATTGCCAAAAAATTGACCAAGCATCCCGTACCGTACAAAATCAACAACCCGTCCAAGCTGCAAAAACAATAGCTGCACGAAAGGGAGCGCCTCGGGGCGCTCCCTTGTTTTATTCCTTGGTGACATTCGGCTTCTCGGTCGTATGGTCTTGCCTTACTCGTTACGGTCTGCGATGGAATAAACGGCCAGCAATTGATCTCCGTCCCACTTCGTGCCAGGGATACGCCGGCAATCTATGACTTTACGGAACATGCTTCGACAGCCTTCGATCCATTCCGGGAAATCGCCATCGTCAAACCGATATTGATGTTCGTCACTAAGCGGCTCCGATTCCCGGTACGGAACGAGCACGATCAGGTAACGTCGCGTGATGCGGGCCAATCGGCGAATAACCGCGATCGGATCTCGAAGATGCTCGAGCGTGTTCGAAGTAAGCAATACGTCGTCGCTATCCTCTTCCTTAATCGCAGTGATATCTCCCACCCGGAACAAAAGCTGCGGGTAATGGCGGGTTGCCTTCATGATAGCCACTTCGGAGAAGTCGACACCTGTCAGGCGAACTTCTGGAAACGCCTCCGACAGCACCTGAACGCCGTCGCCCTCCGCACAACCAAGATCCGTAATGCCAAGTTTGTGCATACGAATGTCTTCTACCAGCCAATCTGGCAAATGCTCCAGCATCAGCCTGGCGAAAAACGAGGTCTGATCCCGTCCCCTCCACTGTTCCCAGTTGTTCTGAAACCGTGTATTCCAATAATTCCGGCTGTTGATCCGGTTATCGGCCTGCGCAATACTCCGGAAATGCCCGAGCATCATGAGATGGACGACAACGGGAGCGATTCTCACCTTCCACTCTTGGCTTTGGGCATAGCGGATCAACTCATCCCGATCGGTCGGTTTCTCCATGATGCCTTCGATAAGACTTACCCATTCCTCAGCCGTCTGTCCGGTTAAAACCGGCTCGCTGTTGACGGCTTCCCGGATCGGAGTCGAGACAACGGGGACGCCCGCCGCCATATACTCGTACATTTTGAGCGGAGAGCTGCTGTTCGTCATATTCCTCACCTGGAACGGAATCAGCCCGACATCGAAATGTCCGACATAAGCAGGCAGCTCGCCGTACAGCTTCCGGCCGGGAAATACGACGTTAGGCAAATCCGATAAAGTTAATTTCAGTGTAATATAGTCCGGACCGATCAAAAGCAATGTCCAATCAGGTCTTAGCTCCGCGACCCGGCGAAGTATGTCGCCGTCAATCCACGTAGAGATAGAGCCCATAAAGCCCAGAATCGGCCGCGGTAAAGAGGCCATATCCATTGGAGCAGGGAGCGCTGCCGCATCGGCATAGTGAGCGGAATCCACTCCGTTAGGAACGAGCAATACCGGCTTGCCCGGAAATTCCGCCATAACGATTTCTAGTAAACGCTGGCTGACGACCGTGATGATGTCGGCCGCTTCCATGGCAGCTCTCAAATCGGCGTTATGCCACATCCCGAATTCTTCCGTACATTCGTCGATATAATCAAAAACAATGTAATCGGCCTGCAGCATTGGCTTCATACGAAAATGCGGGGGATGCGTGACCCATAATATAGTCGGCGTTTGGGACTTCTCATTCCTGTAGCCGTTGCCTGTCACCTGAACTCCTTCTCTTAGCTGAATGCTGCCGTCTGCGCGGCCCCGCTCCATAAAGACGGCCTCGTGCCCGGCAGCTGCGAATGCCTTCATAAGCTGCTGCGGGCGCTGAAACACTTCCGCGCCTTCCCATTGTATCGTTGGCGGATAAATGAACTTCATTGCTGGCTTCTCTCCCTTGAACATGCTCTATGCACCAATTTAGTTTATACAGCATGGACTAAGAGGTGAGCCTTTTTTTCGTTCGACAAAAAGTTGGTATCCGGCTCGGGCAGCTCTCCTCTACTGCTCCGCTACATTCTCTCCCGAGCGGAGAGGCAGACCGGTTTCGATAGCCGCCAGCTTATCCGCCAGCCGCTCGGCTGCGCCTTCCGCAAGGCGTAATCCCCCTTTATCGGTTACGATCTCCCCCTGCTTGATCCGTTCATCCAGCCAGCTTTCAATAAAGCCCGGCGCATACCCTCCGGTGCCGAATCCTTTCGCAAAGGCGATCATATTTACATAATCCGCCAAATACGACTCCCGAGTTACCTCAGGATTGGACGCGGCATACAGCCCGAACTGAATATCGTACATCAGCATGGAAAGCTCATCCGCATGCAGAGCAAAAAAGCCTTTTTCCTCAACAATCCGGGTGCAAATGCCGCGGATGACCGCTTCCATCCGCTTGGACGCATCGGCCTTCTCGCATAGCGACTGCAATAACGGCGAAAATGGCGCATGCTTCACCTTATGCAGCGCATCAAGCTTATCTTGCTCCGAGGTATCGAACACCTCCTCGCCGACCAGCCCTGCAATAAAAGCCGCAAAGCTGGGAGCGAGTGCCGTAATCCGGTAATCGGCTTCCTGATCCACATGTACGACAGCGGGCTCGCCGTCCCGGCCGCATACGCGATAATCCAGCATAATCACATCATGACCCGCTGACGGACAATCGCAGATGACGACCCCGATGTCCGGGTAACCCCAATCCTCCAGCATAAAGCGGCTACCTAGGCTGCCGCATAGGCTGTATGGCTTCTCGCGCCCGATCCCCATAATGCCCGTAATGGCCACATGATCCTCAGCCCAGGAAGTAGGTACCGCAGTCGGAAAACAAGTGTTCGCCGGTATGCCGCCATTTTGCTGCTGCATGAGCCAAATATAATCCGCAGGCAGCTTGTACCCAAGCTCCTCCTCGATGGAAGCGATCAGCTCATCAGTAGGCGAAGCCTCGACATAAGACTCATCAGCATAATCACTCCGCTCCCAGAACTGGCTGAAATCGCGCTCGCGAAAGGGCACCCTGTCCAGCTCTCTGATCAGTTCCGCTTGCCGCGCCAGTATATTGCGGCAATCCGTTATATACTCCCGTACTCTTTCATCGCCGGGCTCTAGCTCCTCGGCCTGCTCGAATGCCGACAAAGCCTCTTCCCATTGCTGCATGAAAAAGTAAGCATACCCCACGCGATAAAACCAAACCGAATCTCGTCGCTTTACCTTCAGCAACTGCTGCAACGCTTCGGTATAACGGCCTAAATTATTAAGCGCACGGCCGTAATGGCCCACTATTTCATCATCCCGCTCGGTCTCCGGCAGCTGTTCGATTGCTTCCGCAATTTGGTCGTGCCGGTCTTCCTCATACCAGTTTGCCAGCTTATCCAACATTTCTTTGGTCATCATGCCACTCCTCTTCTACTCTATGTAATCCATTTGCGAGGAAGCCCGGACTATAGCTCCCCTTCCATAAAGGCGATCAACAGCTTGTCCGCTTCGGCGACGAACGCCATAAAATCGCCTAAATCCGCATACTCCTGATGCTCTTCGTCGTAGCAGCCGATCCGTTTCGTTTTCGGATTCCATGCGAGAACAAGATGGGAGTAGTTGTCCACGTTTGCAGACAGACGCAGCAGCTTCTGGCGTCCAGCCTTCATCGGAACCGTATCGGTCAAGGATAGAAACTGTACATACGCGATGCCGTACTCATTGGCCCGCAGCTCGAGACGAAGCGCCTCTCCGGTTAAAAACTCCACCAGCGGCTCAGACAGCTTGAACGGCTTCAGTTCATATTTTTTGTTTTCCAGATCGTGGAATAATGGCGGCTCGGCAGCCTTCAGATAGACGGCAATCTGTTCATGCTGCTCATGCTGTCCGCTCACTGCGATCGTATAGGCACGTTCGCCGCCTCGTTCGGCGATCGTTACATCGGCTCCGCGTTCCATTAAATATTGCACCATCGCCAAGTCGCCGGCACGTACGGCAACCGTGAGCGGCGTCGCTTGATACGGGTACACCATATCCGGCTTGTTGAAGTTGATGTCCACGCCCTGATCGAGCAAATAGGCGACCATGTTCCGATTTCGGTCCGATACGGCTTTGCGCAGCACCGAACCGCCGTATTTCCGTATGTCCAGCCCCAGCTCCCGGATGAGCGGGATATTTTCTTTTTTGCCGTAGTACGCTTGATCGTACGCATTCGATTTCACCTGATTGAGCAGATGCAGCTTGGCTCCTCGCTCTACCAAATAGCGGATCACCCGTTCCCCGCCGTACCGGACAGCCGTCAAAAACGACGGGTCGTCCTTCCGGTTCAACTCGGCGCCATGCTCCACCAGCAGCTCCACCACTTCCAGCCGGTTCATCATAATCGCCAGTTCCAGCGGATACACATCCGTGTACCGGCTTAGTGTCATGGGGCCGTTCACATCCCAGCCGCTTGCAAGCGCATCGCGCAGCGCCGTCACATTCCCCTCATACAGCAGCATCGCCATGTCTGGTAATGTTTCGAAATTCCCGATATCCTTGAGCTTAATCATGCTACGCACACCCCGTCTAAGAAAATGGGTCCGCCGACCCGGATACGCCTTCCCATTATGGTTCGGCGTTCACCAGCCAGCCAGCACAGCCGTCAAATCTTCCCGCAACAAATCCGTCCGGTACGGAAGCTTCTTTTTCCTCAGCTTGCCGTCCAGCACCGCGACAATCTCCAACAGCTCTCTTTTAAACAATTCCTTCTGCTTCTCTAGCGGAAGTTCTCCCTCCTGTCGGGTAAAGTGCCTGGTCACCTCCAGCTTGAGCAGCCCGCCGCGCTTCGCCAGCTTGCCGAACTCCAGCCGGGGACGAATATAAAACTCGCCGGCGAAGCCTGCCGGAACGTCCTCCTCGGAATGAAAGTACTCATACCGAACACTTGGCGAAGGGTCGTCATGGTGACTAAACCAACAACAGACGCCCAGGTAACCAAAGCTCTCTCCGTATACCTCCTGCCGCATGTCGCGATCCAGCTTCGCTCTGAGCTCCTCCAGACTGTCCACAAACGGCTGCGCGGATTGCTGGTAATTGCCGGAACCGACCAGCCGAACCGGGTTTTTCGGCAGCGGATTGCGCTGGGTAGCTATTGCCGGGATCCCATAGTCCGTGGGATCGCGTCGATCGTCAAGTACAAACGTATTGCCCTGCTTGCTCCATCCCCTGGACGATCCTTCCACGACGTCAAAAGTACGGGTACGCAGACCGGAATAATAGGAACCGTTGATCCATTTCTCGGCAATCGCCTCCACAGGCTCGCGCTCCCCCCAACCCGTTATACGCAGCGCTTCGCATAAACGCACGAGCCTGTTCCACTCTTGTATATTCGCATAGGCCGCATAACGGTCAAACTCTGCAAACAACGCCTGACGCAGCCTATCTTGCGATGACGCTTCCTGTATAAACGCACTCAATTGTTCCAACGTTTCCGTCTGGTAGATTTCGTTTAACATACCGATCCTCCCGCGCTGCTTTGCTCCATCGCCACATTTTCATATATAACGATTTCTTATAGGATAGACATGATTCCTCGTGAGTACAAGGGAACGGGGAACTAATATCGACGATATCGGCGCAAGATATCAAGCGGCAGCCTATTGGCACGGCGAGCTGGTTCTGAATTGCTTTTTCAGGCAGCGCGGGCTCCGCAGGACGAACATAAGCATTAAAATGAAAGGCCCGACATCGCTTTTTTGGCGTCGGGCCTGTTTATTTTATGCTATGTCAGCTTCTAGTGTTGGTAATGGTCATATCCTCGCCTCATACTGTCAAATCATTTTCTGATTGTATGGTAATCGCTTCTTGTAGGAGCCGCTGGAGAATAGCGGCAAAAACGGCGATAACCAACGAAGCAAAAATGATGATGAGACCGATGAATCCTATAGGAGGGTCGACTTTCCTCGCTATAAAATAAAAGATCGGCTGACCTAATACATACAAACCACAGATTGTAATCGCACAGCGCTTTATGTTCTTTAACGCCTGTACTGATGATTCCGAAAACGCAGTGTTCTTGTCCATGTAACGTAAAAGATTGAAAGCCTGATAGAGCGCAAAGTAAAAAGGCACAGCCGCTCCATACATCACGATGGAAACGAGATATTTCATTGGGGCAAAATGGGGATACAACTTTGCTGCGAAATTCGCTAGATGGGGCACCAAACATATACACAATGCAAGGACTGCAATTCCAGCCAGAACAATAATTACCTTTAAGAAAGTGGTTGAATCCCGTTTAACATTCATTAAAACACCCCGCTTTTTTCATGACAACCTGATTTTAGCATATGATTTATCGTTTTGGAATAAATTAATGTTGTTTTTTACTATATTATTATTGTTTATACGCACGACACAACGGTCGCCCCTTTGTAAAAATCGCCCTGCAGCATCGTATGCTCATACGGCGCGTTCGGATTGGCGATACGCCACAGCATGCGTTCCGCTGCACGGGCTCCCGATTCCCGAATCAGGAGCAGCGGGCGGGACAGCTCGGGAATATACGCGTTGACTGTATCTTCCAGACTGATGAGCGATACATCCTCCGGAATGCGAAGACCGGACATCGTACACGCCTGGTAAACCCACGGCAAATGGTAGCTGACGCCGCATAAGACCGCTGTCGCCTGACGTTCGCGCACTTGATCCAGCAGATGCTGTATTTTCATGTCCCGCTCGAGACCCCGAATATGTATCAGATGCTCTTCTTCGCGCGCTTCGATGCCATGCTCAGCCATCGCCATCCGAAACGCATCCCAGCGCATCACGAATCCGCGTATCGCCGTATCCAGTTCACCTACATACAACACGCGCCGATGCCCCTGCGCCAGCAAATACTGAACAGACTGATACACGGCCGTTCCCGCATCCCAAATGACGCTGTCCACTTTCCAACGCGGCGTAGGGAAATGAATCAGCACACGCGGAATGGCGCATGTGAGCAAATAATCGATTTGGTCCGTAGGCAGCGTCGGGGTCAGAAACAATCCGTCGCAGTATTCCAACTGATGCAGCTTGACCCATTGCTGGATGGATAGGCTGTCATCGGACGCCAGCGCAATTTGCTCCACCGTATGGCCATACTCGATCATCTTTTTCTGCAAGCCATCCAAAATGAGCGGATTCATATCATACGAATCGGTGCGCGCAGAGACGATCAATTTAAACCGGTAGGTCTTGCTGCTGCGCAGCGGGATATGCTCGATCGTATGCGCCTGCTCCTGTTCCTTACTTCGGTAGCCCATCTCCTTCGCAAGTTGGAAGATGTGATGCCGCGACTGTTCCGACATCCCGGGCATCCCGCGCAGCGCTTTGGAGATCGTCTGAATAGACAAGCCCGTTTTGGCAGCAATATCCTGCAGCGTTACTGCTTTTCTCTTTTGCATATACGTTCACTCGTCCCCGCTGAATGGTCAGCCGTTATTGAAGGCGATTCTAGCCGATAATTACAATCAGTTTAAATCTATTTCGCCTTCTTTTCAACTGCCAAACCAAGATGAAAATGGAATTCTTACTTTATTTCAACTTAATTTCGAGCAAAATTTTCATTTTTAAACCACTTTTAAACTAGATAATAAAGCAAATTACCACTTATTATGATGTTGTAAGCGATTACGAACCAGCAACAACACGCAGCGTTATTAAGATTTGATTGTACATCAGCCGTCAACCAAATCCCTAGGAGGAATCCGCTATGACCGACCGCATCCAATCGAATCCTGAAACTTCGCAGCAACAAGACCATTCCGCCCCCTCCCCTCACCCGATAAGCCGGCGTAAGGTGCTGGCCGCACTCGGGGCAACCGGTATCGCAGCAGCGTCAACTGTACTGTGGAACGGAAACGATCCAACATCGGTATTTGCCGCCACGGACGACACGTACGGGAAGACGCATTGGAAAGACTTGCTATATCTTGGCCTTATGCACTACTGCATCGCGGTCACGGTCGCAGAGCTGCGGGCGTTAACGGAACCGGATGCGGCGTTTGCCTACTATGTGACCAATCCCGGGCAAGAAGGCTTTTTTCAATACGATCCCGCCGATACGGGGACGCCGGATAACACCGGTACGGTGCTCGTCTCAACAAACGGCAAGCGGTTCAAGCGACATGTGACCGATTGTATCGTCGCATCGTGGTTTGGCACCAAATCGGACGGCGTTACAGCGGATACTGCCGCTTTGCAGGCCGCTTTACAAGCCTCTCAAGGGAAAACGCTATACATTCCAAAGCAAACCGGTCCGTACTATTTAACCGGCCAATTGTTTGTTTCGAGCCATACAACGATCGTCCTGGAGTCGGGAACGATTATCCAGGCCATCGACACATTAAGCCGTGTGGCTCCGTACGAGCGGCTGCTGCGGATCAAAATGGTGGAAAACGTCCGCATTCAAGGAAACGGGGCAACGCTGCGCATGAACAAAACGGCGTTTACAAGCGGCGAACAGGCGCACTGCATCGACATAAGCGGCTCGCGCAACGTTGTGATTGAGCAGTTAAACTGCAACGATAGCGGCGGCGACGGTTTTTACATTGGCAACTACGAGGTCGTCTCCGGGGTCGGCCCCTGCAAAAACATTGTGCTACGCGACTGCAGCGCAGACAACAATCGCCGGCAAGGATTGTCCGTTATTTCCGTGGAAGATCTGCTGGTGGACCATTGCCGTTTCACGAATACAAAAGGAACCGCGCCGGAAGCCGGTGTGGATATAGAGCCGAACGGGCAAAGCGAATATTTGCGCAACATCCGGTTTATTAACTGCGTGTCGGAAAACAATGCCGGCGATGGCTTTATTACCTGCTTGATGAAAACGACGAGCAAAACCCCGATTATCGATATTACGTTCCAAAGCTGCCGCACCAAAGGAAACCGCTACGGCTATGAAATCAACCTCGGCGGCGAAGGAGTCAACGCAGAACGCGGAGAAGTGCGCTATATCGACTGTATTGCGGAGGAAGCGAATGCCTCCGGTTTCTGGGACATTTCGAACTCGGCGGAAAGCGTGCGCCGCTCTTATATCCGCTGCCGGGCGATCAACTGTAATACGACGATGCAGCCGGACAGCATTTACGGGTTCAGCTCTTCCTTTGTCATCACCTGCGCCGATTCGCAAGTGCGGACGGTCGTCGGCAATGCGGAATATATCGATTGCCAGTCGATCGATAATCGCCAAACCCCGCTGATCAAGCATGGCTTCGCGCTGAAAAAGCGGACCGCGCAAAAAATTGCCAATGTCCGCTACTTCAACTGTACGACGATTGGCGGCAACCAAAATACGTATTTGATCGATTCGGTCGCCGAGCATATTTCCGCTGTCAATCAGCCGCAATTGATCTACCCGGTTGCAGCGTCGATGACGATTCCGTATGACCGCATCGGCTCGAAAATGACCAACAAAACAGCTACAGCTCCCGCTGTTCTGACGCTGCCGGTACCGAAACCTGCGATGGCGTTTACCTTTGTCGTCGATGCGGCGCACCGCCTTGCGCTGCAAGCCCGTTCGCCTGGAGACATCCTTACTCCGGACGGCGCAAAATCCGTTATTGCCTGCGCGGTGCCCGGCAGCTCGATTACATTGATGGGCCGCGACGATAACAAATGGGAAATCGCCTCGATCGTCGGCGACTGGCTGACCGACAGCCAGGTGTAGCTATTCCTTCCCATTCGTTGTTTGATGTTTTCCAAGCTCCGCACCAGCCGCGCTAACCGAGTCCAGGCCATAAAAACGAAAAACCGCGCCTGAAAACAGGCGCGGCGGGTGCCGAATGTATACCGTTTTACTTGCCTTGCAGCTCGGCGAGCTTCGCATCGGACTTCTCTTGTACCGTGCGCAGAGCCGTATTTACGTCCATAGCTCCGGTAGCGATGTCTTTTCTTGCCGCTTCTACATAGAAACCTACGGTGCCGTCGTATTTCGTAATGGCCGGCTGGACCGGCTTCGTTTTGAAGATAGCCTGTACGTTTTTACCTTGGAATTCCGGGAGCTTGGAGCCATACGCTTTCTTGATATCTTCGTTTTTGAGTACGCTTGGCGTGCCGAATTCGCTCATCATCTTCTGCACTTCGTCCGACGTAATGACCTTGAGCACTTCTACGCCTACGTCCCGGTTTTTGCTGACGTTCGAGATCGCGAGCATGTGGATATCGACCGAACGCCCCTTGCCCAATTGCTCCTTGAAGTTGGGCAGCGATACCATGTCCCATTCCATCTTGGCCAGCTCCGCCTTGTTGTTGACGACTTGCAGCGCCCAAACCGGCAGCATGGCGACGTTCTTGTCCTTGAAAAATCCGTTGGCGCCGTAGTCGTACTTGCCGGCGTTGACGAATCCCGGAATTTCGTAGGCGGCCTTGAACATGTCGTAAATTTTGCGCCAGCTCTCATTGTTGTTGATCAGCGCTTTCCCCGTCTTCACATCGGCGTACGGTAGTGACAGCGACGACGCGACGTTGGAGATCGGACCCGGATCGAAGCCGATGTAGTTCACGCCGCCATCCGGACGCGTCACTTTTTTGCCGAGCTCGATCACTTCGTCCCAGGTCATGCCGTCCTTCGGGTACGGAACGGCGAACTTGTCGAAAATCGCCTTGTTGTACAGCATGACGCCCATATTGGCGGAGAACGGAACCCCGTACATTTCACCCTTCTCGCCGAACGACTTGATCGCATCCACATAAGGTGCATCGAACCGGCTGAGATCGAGTCCGTTCTTCTTAATCACATCGTTCATATCTTGCTGGAGCTGCAAGTTCATGTAAGTCGGAAAGCCGACGTTACTGCCATAATAAAAATCGGTAAACGATTTGGCGGCAACCAGCTCTTCGATCGTTGTGCCTTTGTCATGCTTGACCACTTCGAACGTAACATGGGGAAGCTTTTGCTTCAGCGGCCCGATGATGAACTGCTGCAGGCGGTCATCCGAGATATTGTTGAAATGGTTGTACATCGTTACTTTTACCGGCTCCGGCGGCTTGGCCGTCTCGGTCTTTTGCTCGGGTGCCGTTCCTTGCTTCGCGTCTGTCTGAGCGCTACCGCCGCAGCCGGCCAGAGCCGCTACTGCCATAAGGGCAAGTGCCGGGCCCAGTTTATTCATGTGAAGTGCTTTCATGGTAATACCCCTCTCTTCTTAGGACGAAATCGTTTTCATCCATATCATACCGTGAGGAGAGGTCGAAAGCTTTATTCAATTAATCGTTTTTTTTGTGATCTCGTTTATGATGTAGTTCGCTTTTTTTGCACTATCGTACAAGGGACGCCTCAAATCGATTTATGCCGGAAATAGCCGAGTCCAGTTATGAAAAAAACGGCGAAGCAAACGAAAATAACGGTAAACAGCGTTCCGGCCGGCACCAGAAACGCGCCGAAGCTTTCGCCCGAGGGAGGAAGCATAGCCAGCAGGGGCTGGGCCCAAGGATAATAAGGGCCGTACGTTTCCGAGTTGGCTACCAGTATGTTCGGCAGTGTGAAAACGACGTTGACGGCTAGCGGCGCGGCGAAGCTCGACCAGGCAACGGAAACGGCAAGCTGCAAAGCGGCCAGCGGCATGCAGGCGAGCAAGCCGCCCAGCGCACTTTTCGCCACGATCCCCCACGGAACCGGCTCAGCAAATCCTTTGAGCGTACCTACCGCAAGCAGGCCCGCCACTAGCAGCAACTGCGTGAACGCAAGCAGACCGAGCACGATCGCGAATTTGACGACAAATACGGAGGATCGTGAAACGGGTAGCGCGAGCAGTTGCTTCCATCCGCCTCCCGCATGCTCGTACCTGCAGACGAAGGCCGAGAACACGCCTGCGAGCAGAGGCAGGAACAGCAGCGCATGCAGCGTAGCCATATAGGTCAGTGTTTCCGTCCACGGATTCACCGTACCCGACTGCGAACTTAGCAGGCCGATAACCGCCGCGATAACGGGGCTGACGCATACAAGCGGGGCGATCGGCGATTTTCTCAGCTTGAGCAGCTCCGAGCGAAATAGACGTATCATCCGTTTACTGCACATCCTTTCTTGCGAAATTCGCCGCTCCGGCCGCATAAACGGCGAGTCCTACCGCCACGCCTGCGGCAACAAACAGAAGCGGCTTCTCCCACGTATCCGCGACATAGGGCCATTTCAGCGGCATCCAGTCCGGGTACCAGGCTGCAAACATGGACGTGATGGCGCAAGTAATGCCAACCGTGAGCGGGATCGCCTGATTTTTGACGATGACGGAAAGCCAGGTTTGCAGCGCCACGAGCGGCATCGCAGCGAGAAACGGGTAATAGATCATCCTGAGAATCGTCCCGAACGGGATATCCGCACCGTAGCCGAGCGCAAGACCCAGTACGATTGTACCCGCCCCGAGCATGGTGCTGGAAGCGGCCAGCAGCGTGCAGGCGAGCAGGAGCTTCGCCGTATAGACGGACAGGCGGGAAACCGGCAGGGCAAGCACCTGTTTCCAGGCGTTGGTCTGATGCTCGACCGTCGCGATCATCGAGATGACGATCGCCAGCCCCATCAGCAGCGTCGGAACCGCAAGCAAACGCGTATTGTACAGCACTCCGCCCCACAGATCGTCCGCATACAGCTTGGTTAAATAATCGTAGCGGAGCGCGAAGTTCAGCCCTTGCAGCGCCACCACGCCGAGCGGGCCGAGAAAGATGAGAAACCAGATCATTTTTTTGCGGATTTTGGCAAAATCCGCGCCGAGTACGCGCCAGATCACAGACTCGTCGCCCCCCCGGTAAGCTCCAGAAAAATATCCTCGAGCGATCTGCCCTTCTCCTCCACCCGGTATACGGAGAAACCGTCTCCGACGAGTTGCGATACGATCTCCGCGATGCGATCATTCGGGGCGTGAGCGACTTCGAGCTGCGACTCCTTCAAGCTCGCCTGACAGCCGTTAGCGAGCAGCCAGCTGCAAGCTTTTTCCGGTTCGTTTACGGCGATCCGGATCGTGCTTTTCGACTTTTGCCGGAGCGCCGTTATTGAATCCTGAAAAATGAGCTGCCCCTTCGTAATAATGCCTACCTCCGTCGCCATCTGATCGATTTCGGATAACAGATGGCTGGAGACGAGGAGCGTAATGCCATGCTCCTTCGGCATTTTCTTGATCAGCTCGCGGATCTCAAGGATTCCTGACGGATCAAGCCCGTTTGTCGGCTCGTCCAAAATCAGCAGCTCCGGGTTGCCGAGCAATGCCGTAGCGATGCCGAGCCGCTGTTTCATGCCGAGCGAGTAGCCTTTAACCGCCCGATTCGCCTCCGCGGTCAAGCGGACAATCGACAGCACCTCGGCGATCCGCGAGCGGGGCACGTCCAGAATGCGCCGTACCGTCTCCAAATTTTCGATCGCATTCAGATGGCCGTAGTACGACGGATATTCGACCAGCGATCCGATCTTGCGGAGCACGGCCATCTTCTCCTTGCGGAGGTCTTTTCCGAACAAACGGATCGTGCCTGCCGTCGGTTTGACGAGACCGAGCAGCATTTTGATCGTCGTCGTTTTCCCCGCTCCGTTCGGACCGAGAAATCCGTAAATGTCGCCTTGTCTGAGCTGGAGACGGACATCGCTTACGACCCTTCGCTTGCCGATTTCTTTCGTCAGCCGGTCCGTCTGCAAAATATGTGAATTCATCGAACATCACCTCGTTATTCATCTTAAACGGGTCAGGTTAAAACGAATGCCGGGCGAAGTTTAAATTTGGTTTAAAAATGAAATGCGGGGAGCACCGAAAAAGAAAAAAGAACCGCGTTAACGGTTCGTCTGGTCCGGCACAATTCTAATGCATGTACCGGTGCTGTCGCTTTCTACGACCGATTTCAGTTTCATCTCTTTCAGCATCAGACCGGCGATGGAAAGTCCGATCCCCGCCCCCGCGCCGGGCGACGTTCCGCCCATGCCCGGCCCGCGATCCTGGATGAGAACGGCCGCGTCGGAGCCGCTTGTCTCGATGCGAACGGCGGCATATTTACCAGCGGACGCGTGGCGAAGCATGTTCTGGAAATAGTTGTCGAGCACACGCTCGAACCATTGCGGATCAAGCGTCCAGTAGACCGGATGCTGCGGCAAATCGAACTCGGCCGTAAAACCTTCCTTCTCGAACGCCGGGTACCAGTGCGCACAGCATGCCCGTACAAGGCGGACGATATCGGTTTGCACCGGCCGGTACGGGTATTTGCCGGAGGTGAGCAGCGTGTACGACAGCAGGTTATCGATCAGCGCGGCCAAATACTCGATCTTCTGATCGATCAGATCGATCGATTCCCGTCCCTTGTCGTCCAGCGCCTGCTGTCTCAAGCTGAACGCATGACCGCGAATCGTAGTCAGCGGCGTTCGCAAATCGTGCGACAAACTCGCGATCAGCTGCCTTCTCAGCCCTTCCTCCTCCGCCTCGCGAAGCCTGCCTTCCTGCAATTGGCCGATCATCGCGTTAAACGCCAGCTCCAGCCGGCCGACCTCGTCCTCATTTAAGGCGCGTATCGGGGCGGGAATGCCGTTCTCTCCCGGGGTCGTCATCGCCTGCTGCAGCCGGAGCAGTCGCTTGCGGATTTTGTAAAAAAAGATATACGAAATAAAAACAAACAGGCCAACGATCAAAAACGTCAAAACGAGGATGAAATACGTATACCGAAGCCCCCGCTGCTCGCTGGCCGGCCCGATCGACGCGCGCGGCATCTGCATCACGATAAAGCCGTTATCCTCACTCTCGCCGAGAAACGCCACGACTGTGAACGGGTCCCCGCCATAGCTGCTTTTCATGAACCGGACCACCTCGGTCGAGGTCCAGATCGGCGGAAGCTGCTGATGATCCGGGAGACGGAAAACGGTGCTGCCCGAAGCGTTCACCCAAAACAGCGAAACATCGCCATACTTCGCGTGAAAAGCGGTCAACGCTTGTTCGATCTGGTCGCCGGAGGCAACCGCGAGCCGCTTCGCCTCCTCCTGCCATGCCTGCTCCAGCTGGCTGCTGCTCGGTTTGGAATCCGCGCCCCGATCGCCCGGAGGCATTGCAATAGCCACGATCATCCAAACGACCGGCATCGACAGCGGCAGGATCACAATGGCGAGCAGGATGATGAGCACATATTTAGACAGCAGCGAATGCCTCAGTCTCACAGCTTCACCCTGTACCCGAGGCCGCGAATCGTCTCGACGATGGCCGGCGAGCTAGGATCGAGCTCGATTTTCTCCCTCAGGTAGCGGATATGGACCATTACCGTCTTGTCGCCTTCCATGTAAGGCTCTCCCCATACCGACTCGTATATTTGCTCCTTCGTCATGATCCGGTTCGGGTGCCGGAGCAAATACATAAAAATTTGATGCTGCTTCCCGGTCAGCAGCAGCTCCTCCCCGGTCCGGCTGTCGACGATCCGGTTCGTCTCCGGCTGAACCGTCAGATGGCCAAGCACGATTTCCGCGGCTCCCGCCCGGTCGAACCGGCGAAGCAGCACCTCAATGCGGGCGGCCAGCTCATCCGGATGGAACGGCTTGGTCAAATAGTCGTCGGCGAATTGCAAACCTTGCAGTTTGTCGTCGACGGACGTGCGCGCCGACAGCATCAGAATCGGAACGTCCGGCTGCTCCTTCTTCAGCCTTTGCCCGATCGTAAAACCGTCCAGCCCAGGAAGCATAACGTCGAGCACGACCAGATCTGCCTCCTTCACATACAGCAGCGCATCATCTCCCGACCGGAGCCACAACACGTCAAATCCCCGCTGCTCCAGATCGCGCGCGACCCAGGAACCGATCTCGCGATCGTCTTCGATATATAACAGGCGCCTCATGCGGCCTTCTCTCCTTTGTTTGTCTGATCTCCAAGTGTCCGGCGCAAGTGTCCGCCGATTTCGCGGGACATCGCGCCCAAGCTATCATATCATAAGCGGTCCATCCGTTGAACGCGACCTGAGACGGAGGCACTGCGCTTTGAACCTGCCCGGGAAGACGAAGGATTTTACCCGGTCCGCGCAGAACACAATAACGGTCAAACACGGCTGTCACCCGACTCTGGAAAGGATTGGACGAAAATGAGATTCCCCCGATTCCGGATCAAGCAAGAGTTCGTCATCCATAAGCTGATTACGTGTTATTATTTCGAGCTGGCCAAAAACTACGCCTTCGCCGGGGAATCCCACGATTTCTGGGAATTCCTCTATGTCGACAAGGGCGAGTTCATCGTGGAGACCGGCCGCGAAAGCCGCCTGCTCCGGCAAGGCGAGCTGCTCTTTTTGGAGCCCGATCTGTTTCACGCCACCCGCGCCAACGGCACGATTGCCCCGAACATTTTTATCGTTTCGTTCGAATGCCGCTCTCCCCGCATGCAGTTTTTCAAGGAGCACTTCTGGTACCGTTTGGAAGAACGGGAACGCGAGCTGCTGGCCGTTTTGATGGAGGAAGGCGAGAACGCGTTCGGCCCGGACTACTCCGTACCGCCGCGCAAACGGCTCGTACGCAAGCAGGATGCTCCCGTCGGCGGCGAGCAGCTGTTCGTTCTTACGCTGGAGATGCTGCTGATCCGGCTCGTTCGCCTCGAAACGGAAACGAAAGTAAAGGCCAAGCTCCCCACTTCTACGGGAGATAAATCCGATTCCGATATCGCCGATCTAATCATCGCTTATCTGGAGGCGAATCTGAACCAGGATATTACGCTGGAGCAAATCTGCCATTCGTTCGGAATCGGCAAAACGCAGCTCAGCATTTTGTTCAAAAAAAAGACGGGCTGCAGCGTCATCGAATATATCAGTCAGCTGAAAATCGCCAAGGCGAAGGCGTACATTCGCGAGGACGTGTACAATTTAACGGAAATCGCCGAGCTGCTGGGTTACAACAGCCTGCATTACTTCTCCAAACATTTCAAAAAAATAACGGGCGCCTCGCCGTCCGAATACTCGAAAATTTTGAACAAAAATTTGTTTAAGCGCGTATGAAGCCGCAGCGGATAAAGCTAAAAGCCGGAATCCCGCATGGGGGACTCCGGCCGAACCGACTGGCGAAAACGGCCGCTTGCGCGAACCTTACCGCTATTTTTTCTTGTAATCCGCTATGAACTTGACCGCTTCTTCCTCCGACTGGCGGAACGCCGTATTGATATCGAGCTTTTGCTTGATAACCTGATCCGCGTATTTCGCATAGTTGGTGACGATATTCGCATCGTACGGAGCTTTCGCCGGAATCGGCGCGAATTTGTTGAAGAACACCGATTTGAAGTTTTTATCTTTGAACGGCGAATCTTGGCCGAGCGCGTTTTGCACCGCTTCGTTTTTGACGACGGGCATGATCCCTTTGCGGGACAGCTCCATCTGGAAGTCGTCCGACAGCATATATTTCAGCACTTCCATCGATTCGTCCGGATGCTTGCTTAGCTTCGTAATGCCGAAGTAAAACGGATACGACTGCGAACCCACGCCGGGCAGGTCCTTGAAGGTCGGCAGCGACACCATATCCCAATTCACCTTCTGAAGGTCGTCCGGCAGGACATACACGAGACTGGACAAATAGGCGTACATGGCGACGTTCTGGTCTTTCAGGAATGAGTTGATATCCGGCACTTTATTCGCTTTATCCAAATACTGTTTGTATCCGGCATCGGTGAAAGGATCGAGGAACACGTTTTGGAAGAACGATTTCCATTTGTCGTTAGAAGCTATCGTCGGCGTTTGCGTCTTCAGATCAATGTTCGGAATCGAATACGGATTCATCCGCATAATATGGTTCGGCGACGTCGTAAAGCCGAAATATTGCGTCCCGCCCTCATTGCGCGTCATTTTCTTGGCGATGTCCAGCATCTGATCCCACGTCATGCCGTCCTTCGGATACGATACGCCGAATTTGTCAAACAGCGTTTTGTTGAAGTACAGCACCATATTGTTCGTATGAATCGGGATGCCGGTCAGCTTGCCGCCCGAAGACTGGCGGATGCCTTCGACGACCGTCGGCTCCAGCTTGCTGAGATCAACCTTATGCTTCTTCACCAGCTCGTCCATATCGATCTCCAGTCCGTTCTCGAACATCATCGATTCGTAATTGCCCGTCGAGATGAAAAAGATGTCGAACTTCGTACCGGCCGTCAGCAGCTCCGGCATCGTGCTGCCCTTGGCGCTTTGAATATATTTGATCGTGTAGTTCGGAAACTTCTTGCGAATGGAATTGCCGAACCGGTAATCGAAGCTTTCCGTCGGATCTCCGTTCGAGGAGTAAAATACGATTTCGACCGGCTCGCTCGGCTTGGCCGCAGCCGCTCCGTTCCCTTCCCCGTCGTTTGCTTTCGCCCCGCAGCCTGCCGTTACGGCAGCCAGCAGCGATAGCGAGAGCACAGTCGCAGTGCGTTTTTTAAACATTTTGCTTTTCCCCCTTGAATGTGAATGAATAAAAAGTTGAAAAACGATACCGGACTTACCACGCAGGCCGTTATCGGCTCACGATGCCGTACTCGCGCAGCGCCTCCTTGAGCCGGTTCACCTCCCCCTCAAGCTCGGACAGGGTGGCGCCGCTCGTATCGCCCAGCGCTCCGAGGCTGCCCAGCCGCCCGAACGGCTTCCACTGCGGGGCTACAAACGTAACCGGACTAGGCTCGGAGGCTGCGGCGGTCAGCGCTTCGGCTACTCGAACGTCCTGGCCGGATATTCGCACGATTTGACGGATCTGGTTGCCCGCAGCGGTTCGTATCCACTGTCCCGTTCGCAGCGACGAAGCGTCGTTTACGCTCAGCACGAACGTGTCCGCAGCGAAGGTTGCCTGTACGCCGCTTAACTTGCCGGCCGTACCCGCCGCCGTCACTTTATAACCCGCCGGCAGCTTTCCGTCTTCGCCGCCCTCGCCGGTCACCCATACGATGTCGCCTTTGCCGAACGTGCCCTCGGCCGGCGGAAAGCGGGGGATGTACTTCGTCCGGCTCTGCTCCTCGTCCGTTCGTATCGACGAACTAAGCAGCATCCACAGCCCTCCCTGCTTGACCTGCACCAGATTGCCGGTTACCTCGACATCTGCGAACGTACCGTCGGCATCGCTTGCGCGAATCGAGTGAACGCCTCGGGCGGCGTCGTACCGGTCCGAGATCAGATTGCCGGCGATCCGGACGCCGGTCACGTCCGAACGGAGAAGGATGCCGGCGCGAAGCGATTCCGAAGGCGACGGATAATGACCTGGATTGACGATGATGTTATCGACGATCTGCACATTCGTTACGGCCCGTTCCTTCTGCAGGCTGCCGATATGAATGCCGGTCATCGGCGGATTGACGATTGTATTGCCGCCGATCACGACGTTATGCAGATCCGAATTGTGCGTAAAGCCGATCCCGCATGCGGTACTTGGCATCTCGCTGCGATACTCGGGCTCTTCCTGAAAGACGATCGTATTCCCGGTTACGGTGATGTTCTCGAAAAACGTCGGATCGTTCGTCCATCCGGCATTCGTGATGCCAGTCGTCAAGTACCGTTTATGCAGCGTGTTCGCCAAACTGATCGAATTGCCGGTGATCGTCACGTTTTGCACCGGAAACGTTTTGTACGGACCGATCTGGATGCCCTGGTTGGCGTTACTGATCGTATTGCCGGTGATCGTCATATCGCATCGGTCGCCCTCGCCGCTGCCCGCCTGCAGATTAACGCCGGTGTAGTAACCGTCGACGACGTTGTTTGCAACGACGCTTTGGCCCAGGTGCGTCTCGATCGCTCCTCTTGCTTTCTGTCCGGGAGCCGCGAAGAATACATTGTTTGCCACCAGATGATTGCGGCCGTTCAAATAAACCGCGGAGTTGTCGTAGGTGCCGCTGCCTTTGGCCATCACGAAGTTGAAATAACAATTCGTAACCGCCGCCATCGAGCCCGTATCGCTGTTGAGCGAAATCGAGTTCACGCCGCATGTCGGATCAAATTGCACGTTGTCGACCACAACGTTATCGTACCGGTAGGAGATGATGCAAAACTGGTAATAATAGCTCGTGTCCTTCCGTTCGAGATCGATGTTGCACGTCGCATTGTTTTGCGGATTTTGGTCGAACTTCAGATTGCTGATACGTACGTCGCGCAGCGGTTCGGAGGTGCTGCCGTAGAAGATCGCAAAGTAGTCGCCGGCGTTGTCCCTCACTTTAATGACGGAGCTTGCTCCTTCGCCCAGCACATTCACCTTGTTTCTCAGCCTGATCCACTTGTTCAAGGAAGGAGATACGATATACGTGCCAGCTGGGAAAAAAACCGTACCGCCGCCCGCTGCCGAAACGGCGTCGATCGCACTTTGAATGGCGGCGAAGTCGTCGGATTTCCCATCTCCTTGGGCGCCGAACCACGTTACGCTCGTATACTCGGTTTCCATAACCCGCTTGAACCGCGCTCCCGATGCGGCTGCGACGGCCGTTCCCGTATTATCCCTGGATAGAAGGTCATCGGGATCATAGCGGAAATGTCCTTCCTTGCCGCGGTCCGTGACATAATAAACGTGCGCAGGATTAGGCGAAGGTATCGCTTTAAGCCCTTCTATCGTTGTAACAACGCCGAGCCCGTCCCCTAGGGCGCTCCCCTTTTTCCCATCCGCCGTAACGCCATGATTCGCCCTTTGATTGACCGTTATCGCCGCAGCCCCAAGTACCGCCGCAGCTCCCGCGACACCGATGGACGTCAGCAGCTTCCTTCTGCTGATCGGTTGTTGCTTGTGATCGCCGTTATCCTTCCTCTCCTTCGTCATAAAACGCTCCTTCATCTGAAATCGCTTTCGACGTAATCATAACGGGATCGCGACGGGAAAGCTTTATGCAGTCGACCGTTTTTTTTGTCCTCCGATTTGTCATTTCGTTCGCACGATTGGTCGTATCGTTCAACTCAAAAAGACCTCATTCTCCGCTTGTCAGCGAAGGCTGAGGTCTTGTACAGGGAGTCCGGTTCCTGCGAGCGGCAACGGCAGCAAGCTTGCCGGGTTTACGACTTCATACCGGTGTAGATCTGAATCGCATCCCGCAAAAATTCCGCCGATCCCGGTTCGTTCGCGTCGTAATACGCCTTGAACCGTTCGTCGTCGACATACATTTGGGCGAGTCCTGCATGGGCTTCCTTACTGTATTCGCTCCAGTAGAACGTCAGCCATTGCCGGTGCAGGTCGGCGGTCTTCTGGGCCAGCTCACCTGCAGGATCGCCGGTTTTGTAAGCTTCCGCAAGAGCGGCTAGCACATCGGCGGCGAGCTTCGTCACCTGTTCATGCTGCTCCTGCGTCATGTTTTTCACCTTCGCATTCGACTTGTCGACGGCATCGCTGCCGTATTTTTGGCGTATTTCGATACCGTATTTGCTTTCATTATCGTCGATCAGCTTTTGTTTAAAGCCTTCGAATTTTTCTTGATCGGTCATGGTTTTTCTCCCTTCGGTTAAAGCAATCGTTTTTTCCACATTGGCAATTAACGTATCCAGCTGGCTGCGCCTCTCCAGGAGCTTCTCGCGATGTTCCTTCAGCGCTTTGGCTCCGTCAAACGAAGGGGACGTCACGATCGTCTTGATGCTCTCCAAGCTTACGCCCAGCTCCCGGTAAAACATAATTTGCTGCAGCCTGTCGACTTCCGGCTGGCCGTATAGGCGGTACCCCGACGAGTTGATTCTGGCCGGCTTCAGAATCCCGATCTCATCGTAATACCGCAGCGTTCTCGTGCTGACCCCCGCCATTCTCCCGAGCTTTAGCACCGTGTATTCCATCTGATCACCTCCTGACTTCTTCACTCTACACCTTTACGGAACGTCAATGTCAACGCCTTTTTTATGCCTCCTCGGAAAAGAAAAAAGAGCCTTGCGGCATAGGCGTCCGAGCAAGACTCGTTACTTCAATCGATATGTAGGCCGCTCATTACCGGTGGGAAAGGATGTTAACCAGCTTCCCGAATGGGTCGCGCACATAAAAGCGTCGTACGCCCCACGGCTCGTCCGCCGGTCCGTATTCGATCGCAAAGCCCGCTTCCTTCATTCGTTCGTAGGCCGCATCAACGTCGTCCACCTCGATCGATACATCCGGAGTCGGCGTTCCGGAGCCGCCCTCCGAGGCGATGCTAATCTGGACCGACATCGTCACGTCCGAGCCGTAAGTGGCAATCCAGCCATGATCCATCAGGAGGTTGAGCCCCAATACCTCTTCGTAGAACGATTTAGCTTTCTGAACATCCTGCGATTGAATGTTCGTCACGATTCGTTTCACTTGCATGCGGAACTCCTCCCTCCGTTCATCTCCTAAGATAGATGATGTAATCCGTCTGGGCGCCCGAATGCCCCAGATGTCTAAGTATGGTTGTTATGTTGCCTCTATGATAAGTGCCATGATTTACAGTCTGCTGTACGATTTCCGCGATCGAATTTTGAAATTGTTGTCCCGCCGCGTTTTTATACGTTACTATTTTGTCCAAATCCGTTGCTGCTATTAAAAACTTGCGAATCCGGGATTGCAGGGCGCTCATAGCGAGACGCGCTTCCTCGGCAGAAGCATATGGATCGCCGGCAACCGGAGCCAGCCCCCCTGCCCCCTCCTTCATCCGCTCGAACCACACCTCGTCGGCGGAAACGAGGTGACGCAGCACAGCCGCGATGGATTTGAAGCCCATATTCACTTCTTGGCCGAAAACTTCATCCGGGAGCGATTGCAGATGGTCGACGACACGATCGTTTGCCCATATGTTGTATTCGTATAGTTGAATAACGGGTTTGTTCATGGGTTGGGCTCCTTTTTTCCAACGTACGAATCTCCCAATGTATATTCCGAAACTAACTACCCTCCAATTATACCACCACAGCCAAAAAGTGGTAACCAACAAAAATAGAGGCTTGCAAAGTCCAAATCAACTTTGCAGCCTCTTCGTGCTATTGCGATTCGATTTCTACTCCAAAACCAGCGTAAGCGGAATACGGAAAGTCGCCCCGACCTCGATATCGTACCTATAGCCTTGGTCGAAATCGTCTTCTGCTGCGAACCCGCGAATCAGCGTCATATCTCCGATGTCCAAACGATAACGTCCGTCCTTCAGCCGCTCGGCGCCTTGAATCGGGTAGACGGCATTCCGCTTCCCGTCGTTGTCCACGAAGATTGTCTTCCCGACCCAATCGGACGGCTGGGATTCGCCGGCATCCATGTTGACGATCAGCTCATTTTTTACCGACAGGTCGCGTGTAAACGATTCGATCGTCCCGGTAAGCGCTTCGGCTTTCATTGCTATCGCTGCTGTATCCTCATCCGAGCCCTTGCAGCCCAAGCGGGTGGCATCATGCATGTACGCAAACTGTCGTACCCCGTCCTGCTCCGAATACACGCCGAAATATCCCTGGAATTCAAGCTTGCCGTCGATCGTATACGCAAGATCCGGATTTGCCGCATGAATGATGTAATCCACCCGTCCGCTTATCAGCGAAACTTTGACGGCCGCCGCTTCGTTATCGGCAACAAGGGTATTGCCTAGCCATATGTCGACGCGTTCGATTGATGCAATAAAACGGCGGCCCTTGTAAGGCTCGAGTACGGAAACGAACAAGCTGTCCAGATTCGTTCCTTCGCGATGGGCGATCATGTACCGCAGCGTTTTCGGATTGCCCGGCTTGTTTTGCGGCGGTATGCCATCCGCAATCGCAACATCGCTTACATCCGTGAGCATGGTCAGCCGCAAGTGCACATCCGTTTCGGCTGCGGCCCCTTGCCCGTAAATGTTCCAAGTATCTTGTACGCTCCATTCGACGCTGAACCGGCTTACGGGCTCCGTGTGGCGCTCGATATTTTTCAAGTAATGGAACCCGCTCTTCTCGTAGCCCCCGCTCCCGTTGTCCGCTCGCTGCCCATAGGCAATGTCCGTTCCCGCATATGTTCCCGACTGCTGCACGGTCGGGGTCAAACCTTCCGTCGTTACCGTTCCTTCCGCCCCGTGAAAGCTGAAGTGATGATCGTTTCCGCCTCGGACCCGGAACATATCCACGACATAAGAATCGGTATCGTCCACACGGATCATCGTCGTTTTCCGTCTGTAGCTCTCGGTTTGCGGGTATACGCCAGAGGCCTCTACATCGATCCATTTGACATGACGGCTATCGTCGAAATGCTTCGGCAGCGCAACCCATGAAGGCTCCTGCATGCGTTTGTCGACAACAACCGTATTGTGGCTGATCGTGTTAATTACCCAATGAGCCCGGTGCATGTCAAAAATATCGGCATACTCCGGATATCCGAGATCGGGTGTCAGATCGAGCCCGAATGCATGAAGACCGATATTCAGCGTATCGCGATGCCCGTGGCCCGTATTGCGTCCGTAATAAAGCCAGCAGTCGCGCATCGTTTTCTCGGAAGCCCGGCCGTCGCGAAGCGCCGCGAAGCCGTAGCCGCTCAGATGGCCGCTTTCCATCTCCAGTGGACCATATTCGGCAATAACGCCGGCGATTCGATCGGCTATGCGCTCCGGATCACTCGAAAATACATCGAGATGCAATCCTTCCGCACGGTTATGATTCAGAAAAAACGCCATCCGGGCATAAATCGGCTCGCCAAAAGCGTCGAACGCTTTTACCATATCGTCCAGCTTCACCTGCATGTAAGGATTGCCAGCCGCGGCCGTATCTCCCACATTGACCGTATACTTGCCGCTCAAAATTAGCGGATAAAACGCCGAAAACATTTTGCGAAACTTGGCATTCGTGTACAGATCGGCTTCCGGATACAGGTCGTAGCCGTCCAAAATATCCGCCGTCAGCCGGTGGTACGCTAGCCATATCCCGTTATAGCCGGGCGACGCTTCATTCCCGTGACCATCCCGGTCGACATGGGAAACGAGCGAGTTCAGTACGTTGCCACCCGTCACGCGGAACGGCTCCCGAGCCAGACCGCCGGTTTGAAAGACGAAATCCAGCCACAGTTTCGTCTCCGGCATCGTATCGTAGACGACGGCCGCCATGACAAGGGCGCTCTGATGCATACCGTCGTTGCCGCATATTTGCGCCTTCTGGACTGCCGGGAAGATTTGCTTGATAATCCCGTCTTCGATGTTGCAGCGAATGTCCGCCCCGGAACGCTTCGGATTCGCAAGACCCGCCTTTAGCGATTTTTCAGATAAATAGCTTATGATTTCGGGATCGTCCATAGCCGGGAAAAAGGCGTCGTACGCACTAATAAACGTCTTGACGAGGCTAGTTTCCCAGATCGAGCCGATAATTTTGCCGGTATTTTTGCGGCCGTCGGAGTTCAGAAAAACGTCGCGGTTGTACGCGGAAATGTCCATATCCGGGTAAACGTCGGCCACCCGGTCTAGCACGATGACTCCCGCTACCGCGTATTTGCGATCGCCTGTATACAGGAACGCGTCGCGGAAGGTACGCAGCGCGTCTTCGATCAAGGCGGAGCTTCCGTACCAGATATACCAGTGCACGTAATAGGCGATAAAGGTGTATGTATTCCCGCTGTCGTCCACCCAGCCGAAGCCGTCGTCGACGCCCCAGTCCGGTCCCTTTTCGGGGTACAACGTATTAACGAGCAAGCTGCGGTCGGCCCGTTCGGTACGGAAGATGCCCCGCTCGTCCAAGCCGCTGCGGTAATAAGCTGCGAAGTCGTTGGTCGGGAATTTGAGCCCGCAGCTCGGATCAACGATTTTCCACGGCTCGTTAAGCGGGTCCGCCAGGTACGGGTAGTTGCCGTACTGGTCGATCGCTTTGCCGGTTACCGCGCTGCCGAGTATTTGATTCACCCCGTAGCTGCGAGGAAGCGTTTGCGCCGGAACGGCTTCCCACAAATAATCGTACCCGGCCGCCAAATAGGAATCGGCCTTGGATACGGCCGCAGCGCAGAGCCGCTTAGCCCATTCGTATGTTTGCACGTTAAGTCTCGCGGCTGCTACTTTTCCGGCAGTATAGTACGTTGTTCTCGTTTTACGGCTCATCCCCGATCGGTTCGGCTCAATCGCAAGTCGCTCCGCCAGTAGCTGCGTTACTCGCGCTCTGCCGACCGTCACCTCCCTTATATGCGCCGGGTTTCCCGGCAGTTTCCGTCCTATCCTGCATCACTTGGGCACCAGGCTCGGCTGTTCGTATCCCTTGTATGTTTTTATTCTGGCATTTTTTGCATTCATCCTTGTTATATATGATATAAAGCAGATAAAGCAATTGTTTTTTAAAATAAATTTTATAATACAGGTTACAGACGACTATTGATTTTCAGACAAGTTTTAGTCAGAATATATACAGGTAAATGTCTTGTAAAAATGTGCCAATCCAATATAATTAAGGTCAACATCTTATGTTGCAACCAGCCCTGTATTCCGACCAATCACTGCCAGGAAGTAAGCTTCAGAATCGGGTCATCCGGGAGGTGAATCGCAAACGACAGGCCAGAAGAGAGCATGTCACCACATTCATGTAAACGCTTTATCGGTTTCTTCCGTGCCGACCGGCGATCCCGAACGGCGGAGTATACAAGCGTTTCCATCAAGGTCCTCTCCGATTATCGCAAGGGGGAAGAAAAACGGTTTACGGTTTTGAATACGTAAGCGACAACATGTGCCTCGTACATCATCGTGAAACAATCCAAATAACTTACTTGGAGGAATCGCAATGAGAAAAGGTCGACTATACGGATGTTTGAGTCTGATGCTGGCTTTTATAACAGTGGCAACAACGGCTTGCGGCGGAGGCGGAGCCGCAGACGGCGGTGCGAAAGGCGACGGAAAGCAGGGCGAAACGGCCCAGCAGCAAAAGTCGAAGGAGCCGATCGAGCTTCACCTGTACAGCCTGAGCGGACAAAATATCGATTGGTTCGATAACACGTACGGCAAATACCTGTATCCCAAGTTTCCGAATATTACGTTCAAGGTCCACTTTCCTTCCGAATCGAGCATTACCGACTATATCGGCAGCAAAGGCCAGCTCGATATCGCATTCGGAGCCTATACGGCTTTCCATACTTCCATGCTCAACCTGAACTTGCAGAACGATATATCCGACCTGATCAAAAATGACAAATTCGATCTGAACCGGATCGAACCTACTGTCGTCGAGCTCCAGCGACAGATGGCCAACGGAGGCATATACGGCATACCGGCGTTCATCGGCACGTCGGGCCTTTACTACAACAAGGATTTGTTCGACAAGTTCGCCGTACCGTATCCGAAAGAAGGCATCACCTGGGACGAATTGTACGATCTGGCCGTCAAGCTGACGCGCAAGGACGGCGATACGCAATATTACGGCTTCGCCAACGACAACCTCAGTTACTTGCAGGTCAATCAGTACTCGCTCGATCTCGTCGATCCGAAAACGTTTAAGGCGAGCTTCGAGACCGACGCCTGGAAAAAGATCGTGCAAACGCTTACGAGGTTCATGATGATTCCCGGCGTCGACGTCAGCCAGGCGACCGTCGCCAACTTCAATACGAAGGGCATCGTGGCGATGGCAACCAACTACACCGGCTGCTGCGGATTTACACCTGGCGACGGCGTGAAAAATTGGGGCGTTATCAAAATTCCCGACTTCCCGGACATTCGCGGCGTAGGTCCGCAAACATTCCCGAACTACTGGTATATGAGCTCCACCAGCAAGCATCGCGAAGCCGCCTTCGAGGTGATGAAATTTATTATATCGGACGAATTCCAGGCATCGCTTAACGCGAGAGGCTTGGCAACGGCGCTCAACAATCCGAAAATGTATTTGGAATACGGCAAAGACTTTCCGAAGTACAACGGGCAGAACGTGGCCGCTTTGTTCCCGAAACATGCCAAGATGTCCAACATTACCGAGTTCCAGGTTGTTGCCGCATCGAACTTGAATGCTGCTCTGACGAATATCGCCACGAAGGGCGTTGACATCAATACCGCCTTGCGCGAAGCCGCGGAAGCAACGAACAAGAAGATCGAGGAAACGAAAGGGGCCGCGAAAAAGTAGTCGCCCCTCTACCTAAGGCCCGTTATCCCTGGATAACGGGCTTTGTGTTGTCCATTCGTAAAAAGGCCACCCGGAAAATGCCGGATGATGGTCGTCAAATGGTTTCTCGGCGCTTCACAGCTTAAGCGGAACCGCGAGTTCCGTTATTACCGCTTAGCGGGCCTCGCTAGCTGGCTTAGAGGAAGCGCCACTTCCTTTATTAGCCCGGATGCCCTATTTTACAGGGCGATTCTCGGCCATAACGGAACTTTCGATTCCTTTATCGCCCCAGATTGCAGCGCTCCGCCAGCTATAGCGGAACTTCCACTTCCGCTTCCGCTCTACCGCCACCAAGCAGCGGCCGCAGACTCGCTGCCGCACGATCAGCGCAAAAGACCCGTGCCACAGTAGATCGCAGCACGGGTTTGTTCCAATCTTCTACAGACCTACGCTCCAGCGCCGCTGAAGCTCCATGGCGTCCGACTCCAGCACCAGCCTTGCTGAAGCGGATATGCCGCCTCCCTCCTCTTGAATCGTTTCCAGAAACTTGTCAAGGAAATGAAGCGCCTGACTCCTTCTCCCGCTGCCGAAGTGATGATCGGCCTGTCTCATCGAGTTCGTCAGCTTCGCCTCTACCGGCTGGCCCAGCACGTTCGCTTGCACGAATCTGCCAAGCAGCGCCAAAATCGACGATGGACTTGTCGTGACGCGAAACGTATACGTTTGTTCTGTCATATTGCCCGCATGATCGCTCACGGTGACGCGAACCGCATGATCGCCAGGCCTGCCGGCCCACGAGATGGGGGTGCCTTCTCCGTACACGGCTCCGTTCACCGTAATCGATCGGGCTGCCACGCCCGACAACGCATCGCTCGCTTGCAGAGTCAACACGGTCGTCTCGCTATCTTCCACCTGTATCACCGGTGTCGCCGGGACTCCGTTCGCGTATACAGCAACGCTTGGCGTGGTCCGGTCCACCTTCAGCTCCGCCGTTTGTACCGCTTCTTCATTCCCGGCCGTATCAACGGATCGGAACTGGATTCCGTAACTCCCCTCATCCAGCGTAAACGGCCCGGTATAAGGGATGAAGCCATGACTTTGCTGGCCGTACGCGCTGGCCGTAACCGTAATTGCATATTCCGTTCGCTCCACCCCGGAGTGCGCATCATACACTTGTAGCGTCACCG
This sequence comes from Paenibacillus ginsengarvi, assembly GCF_003626695.1. Taxonomy (GTDB): domain Bacteria; phylum Bacillota; class Bacilli; order Paenibacillales; family NBRC-103111; genus Paenibacillus_AB; species Paenibacillus_AB ginsengarvi. Next base: position 238,046 of record NZ_RBAH01000009.1, on the reverse strand, counting down.
TGACTGGAGAGCGGTACCAACCACCGTCTCCCGGCGTTCCGCTCGCTTGCAGCTGCGAAACCGGAGACTGCTTATCGATGCGCACCGTAATGGCTTGCTCCGGCTCGGCGTTGCCGGCTACATCCTTGGAACGATACTTCACAACGTGCGTTCCGCTATCGGACAGCGTAATCGGGCCCGTGTACGGAACCCAGCCGGCTCCTGCTTCAAGCTGATATTCGGTCGAGGCTACAGCACCTGACTGGCCATAAACTTGCAGCGTTACGGTCGCATCCGATGTATACCAGCCCTGATGCAGGTCACCGGTTACTAGCGCAACCGTCTGGAGCGAGAACGCCTCCCGCGTGAGCGGAATGCGGAATGCGGCACCTTGCGCGATGTCGTACACATACCCTTTGCTGAAATCGTTCGGATCGACAAAGGAACGAATCAGCGTACTTTCGCCGATGTCGAGCCGGTACCGTCCCGAGCCGAGGTCGGCCGCCCCGATAATCCGGTAAGCCGCATTGCGGACCCCGTCGTTCGCCACAACGATCGTAGCGCCCACGACATCGTCCAGAGTTGCCCCGGCCAGGTTCATGTTAACGACGATTTCGTTTTGGACGGACGGAATTCCGGTAAAACTGGCAATTGTCCCTTGCAGCGCTCCTGCATCGGTCCCGGCTGTTTCGCCGATCGGCGCGATGAACGAGCCGTCATGCACGTACCGGTACACGTTTTCTCCATCTTTCTCGGAGTAAACGCCCATAAACCCTTTGAACTGAAGCTTGTCGTCGATCGTATACAACGTTTCCGTATTCAGAGCGTTTACGATATAGTCGACTCTGCCGTTTGCGAGCGTAACTTTGACCGCCTTGACGTCGTTGCCGCTTACCACCGTTCCGCCCGCTTTGACGACAGCAGGCTCAATCGAGGCGATCGTCCGGTTATCCTTGTACGGCTCCAGCACCGAGGTGAACAAGCTATCCAGATTCGTGCCGCTGCGATGGGCGACGAAATATCGCAGTGTCTTCGGATTACCCGGCTTGTTCTGCGGCGGTACGCCGTCGGCCAGCGCTACGTCGTCAATGGGACCAAGCATCGTCAGCCGCAAATGAATATCGGCGGGCGATGACAGTACCTTCCACGTATCGACCGCTTTCCAGTCGATGCTAAACGCCGCTTGCGGATTCATATCCCTCGACACATTTTTCAGATAGTGGAACCCGCTTCCTTTATACCCGGAGCCGGCAACGTCATCAACCCGCTGCCCGTATTCAACGCCCGGCCCGGCGTACGTGCCGGTCGACTGCGCGGTCATGGTCAGCCCTTCGACTGTAGCGACACCCTCCGCCCCGTGGAAGCTGAAATGATGATCGGTGCCGCCTTTGACCCGGAAAAAGTCCACCGCGTACGAATTAGCGCCGTCGATTCGGATCATCGCCGTCGTCCGTTTGTACAGCTCCGTTTGCGGATACACGTCCGGCGCCTCGACGTCGATCAGCTGCACCATTCCGCTGTCGTCGAAATGCTTAGGATCGGCGACCCACTGGTTGCCCTGCATCTTTTTATCAACCATAACGGTGTTGTGGCTGATCGTATTTACGACCCATTGCGCACGGTGCATATCTACGCTGTCGGCAAATTCCGGATAGCCGAGGTCGGGCGATAGATCGAGCCCGAACGCATGCATGCCCAGATTGAGCGTATCTTTATGGCCGTGACCGGTGTTGCGTCCGTAATACATCCAGAAATCGCGCAGCGTATTGCCTTGCGGTCCGGCGTTGTCACGCACCGCGCGGGCATTTGCGTCGAGCAGATTGAGGTTTCGGACTCCCATCTTGTAGTTCGTCGATTCGGCTCGTTTGCCAAGCCCTTCGAAGCTAATCCGGTGCATACCCGCCGTGAGCGTCATCCGGCCAAGCACCTCGTACAAATTCGTATTCGACCCGTAGAAGTCCATGTCGCGCACTGGCTGCCCATCGATCGAAATCCGATAAATCCCATACGACGGCGCGAGAAACGGCAGCAGATCGATTTCGTAGTCGTCGGTATGGGATACCTCAAAGCTGTACGTGATGATAGCCCCCGGAGCCGTCGCCTCGAGCTGCATCGTTCCCGACGCTTCGAACAGCTTCACCTCCGTATTGCGGTAAGCGATATCCATCGACGGAAACCCGTAAGAGAGACCAAAGCTGTCCGTCACGTTCTTCCCGTCGCGAAGCGCGGCGAAGCCGTATCCCGTCCTGTTGTCGCTGCCCAGGTCGAGCGTTCCGTGAAGCGCCACGGCGTCGCGAATGCGCTGCGAGATTTCGTTCGGATTAACTGAGAATACATCCTTATGGATACCGTCGGCACGGTTACCGTTTAGAAAATAGGCAAGCTGGGCGTAGACCGGATCGCCGAACTTGTCGAACGCCTTGACGACGTCCGCCAGCTTCACCGTCGATATGCCGGGGTTGCCGGTCGAGCCGGTGTCGCCGATATTCGCCAAATACTTTTCGCTAAGAACGAGCGGGTAATAGGCCGAGAACATTTTACGGAACTTCACATTCGCGTACAGATCCGCTTCCGGATACAGATCGTACCCGTCCAGCACGTCAGCGGTCAACTGATCGGTAGTCAGCCACAGCGAATTGTAACCCGGCGACGCCTCGTTACCGTGCCCGTCGCGGTCGACGACGCTGATGAGCGTGTTCAGGATGTTTCCTCCGGTTACGCCCGGCGGGTTGGACGTATTGCCCCCCGTCTGGAACGTGAAATCGAGCCATTCCTTGGTCTGCGGCAATGTATCGTAGACAACCGCGGCCAGCGCGAGCGCGCTCTGGTGCATGCCGTCATTGCCCCGAATCCGGGCCGCCTTAACCCCGGGATATACCTGCTTCAGAATGCCGTCCTCGATATTTCTCGCGATCGCTCCCCCGCTGTTCTTCGGATTCGTCAGCCGGTATTGGGCCGACTTCGCATCCAGAAACTGCGCCAGCAGCGTATCGCCCAGCGCCGGATAAAAGGCGTCGTAAGCGGAGATGAAATCTTTGACGAGTCCTGTCTCCCAGATCGAGCCGACCACTTTGCCAAGCCCGGTGCCCCCGTGCGAATTCAGGTATATCGTTTTGTCGTGGAGCATCGTGTCCATATCCGGGTACACGTCGGCAATCCGGTCGAGCAGCACCATCCCTGCTCTTGCATACTTCACGTCCCCGGTGTACAGATAAGCGTCGCGGAACGCATTCAGCGAATCCTGAATCATACCTGTACTATACCAAAGAAACCAATGCGTGTAATAGGCGACGAACGTGTAACGATCGCCGTTTTCGTTCATCCAGCCGAAGCCGTCGTCTACGCCCCAAGTCGGCCCTTTTTCCGGGTACAGCGTGTTGACCAGCAGGCTCCGGTCCGCCAGCTTCGGCTGGAAGATACCGTGCTCGTCCAGACCGCTCCGGTAGTAGGCGCCGAAGTCGTTCGTCGGAAATTTGTAGCCGCTGCTCGGATCGACGATTTTCCACGGATCGTTCAGCGGGTCCGCCTTGTACGGATAGTTGCCGTACTGATCGATCGCTCTGCCCGTAATCGGACTGCCGAGCACCTGATTGACCCCATAGCTTCGCGGCAGGTTCGGCCCCGGAACCAGTTCCCATATAAAGTCCTGCCCCTTGGCCAAATACTTGTTCGCTTTGGTTACGACGCTGTCCTTGGAGCTTTTCGCCCAATCGTATAACAGTACGTTCTGACGGGCGGCCGTCACCTTGGCAGGCGTATAATAGGTGGATCGCGTCTTGCTGCCGACCGCCGCGGCGGATCGCTTGAATGTAGCGTCGTCGAAATAAGCCGTTCCGCTCAAAGCGGCGATTCTCACTCTGGCGGACACTGCACCCGCCGGAGCCGTTCCAGTGACAGAAAGACTGCTCCACGGGCCGGATGCGTTAACCTGTGCCGGAGAAAAGCCGAGTAAGCTGCCGCCAGCATCCATAAATTCCATATAGATCGCGGCAGTGGCTGCCGGTGTATACGTCGAGGTGCTGACGGATGCTTCATACGCGAGTCCCGGCGATACCGCGATCGGAAAACTGGTCAATCCGGGAGACGTCCCGCCCGACGGAGCAATTTTGACACTGCTGGCGCCATGCGACGCCTTCTCGTTCGTCAGCGCGATCCCGTCCGTTCCGCTCCAGTAAAGCGGCTTGCCTGCTTCGCTCTGTTCGAAGCTGCCGTTGTTCATATTCGTGATCGGGTCCGGCGGGGTAACACGGAACGTGGCGTCGTCAAAGTAGGCCGTACCTACGTTCGCCGCGTGCAAATAAAAGCGAACCGTGACATAGGCCGAGTTTTCCGGCGCTACGCCCTTAACCTGAATCTGCTTCCATGTGTTAAGCGAATCGTTCGTGCCGGTCAGGATCGTCGTATAGTTGCCCCCTGCATCCCAGAACTCCAGATATAGCTGGGAAACTCCCTGGAGATTGTAAGACCATACGGTGGATTCGTACTTTTCCCCCGGCGTAACCGCGATCTGGTTGCTTCGCACCGTTACCCCTGCGGTACTGCTAGGATCGTTGATCTTGATGCTGTACGAGCCGGAATGAACCTGTTCGGTCGATGCTTGCGAGGTGGCGGCCATCGTCCAATATTTGGGACTGCCGTTAACGAGCTCCTCTACATTCCCGTTCAGAAGCTGCGGCTGCGGTCCCGCTAATACACGCTCGAACGTGGCGTCGTCGAAGTACGCGCTGCCGACATTGGCCAGATGCAAATACAAGCGCATGCTGGCGTATACGGTACCCTCCGGGGCTACGCCCGTCACCGTAATTTTGCTCCATGTGGACGAGGTCGTATTTTGCCCCGTGTAAATTTTGGTGTAGCCTCCTACCGCGTCCCAGTATTCCAAATACAGATCGGAAACGCCCTGCACGTTGTACGAATAAACGGATACGCTGTACGTTTGCCCGGCCGTGACCGGGATTTTGACGCTGCGCAGCGCGGTCGAGGACGTGCTGCTCGTATCGGTTAATTTGACGCTGCTCGTACCGCTGCGAACTAACGCGGTCGTGGATTCGACCCCGCCGCTTACATAGCTCCAGTCTTTCGGTCTGCCGCTCGTTATTTCCTCGAAACCTCCGTTCGGCAGCTGCGGATTATCGTCCAGCAGCAAAGCAGCCGGTTCCGCCAACGGACCTCCTTCCGTATCCACTTCTGCCGCTCTCGCCGTACCCGGCGCAAAACCGAACAGACTGCTAAAGCAAAGCACCATCGTCATCAGTATGGCTACGGATCGCATCCGTCGCCCAAGCGCAAGCCGATTCATCCCATCAGTCCCTTACCGTGGATTGGTCAGATGGTTTCTCTTCGCTTTGCTGACTTTGTTCTATTCGATTCCCCTGCTCCATCCGTAAGGGTCTTCCCGAGCCGCCGTATCCACGTAAACGAACGGAACGACGCTGCGGAGAAGTAACCGGTCGGGTTCTTATTACTCTCCTCCTTTACGTTGTAGTGGTACGTTACTATGCTTGTCTGGGTGCGGGCTTGTCCATTCCCCATCGGCGGGCATATGGAGCGGAAGCTGGATGTGCTGGCTAAGCGAAGGTGTGAGGGGTTTGGATACTATCATTTTGGCAGATTACCCGGATAATGGAAAGCGCTTTAAATAGACCATAAATCGAGCTTCTCTATTCTACCAAGGTCAGGCTATCCTATAATGGATAAGAAAGTTTAATAAAATGACCTTCCATCCTGCAACTTCAGAGGTGAATCCGGTGTCTGTACGTTTTAATCGCAACTTCACCTGCATGTTCGTTGTTCTGGTACTAATTCTGACAACGGGATGTACGAAAAATCAGGCCGCCGAATCGGCCCGGCAGACGATCGAATTAACCGTCTCGGCCGCCGCCAGTCTGACGGATGCGCTGAATGAAATCCAGAAGGTATACGGAGCAAAGCAGCCCGCAGTCAAGCTGAATTTTAACTATGGAGCCTCCGGGTCGCTCCAGCAGCAAATCGAGCAAGGAGCCCCTGCCGATCTGTTCTTGTCCGCCGCACCGAAAAATATGAATGCGCTTGTGGAGAAGCAGTTGGTGGACACAAATAAACAGCGCACGGTGCTCGGCAACGAGCTGGTCGTCGTCGTCCCGGCGGACGGAAACCTTCCGCTAGCCGGTCTGAACGACTTGACGAAAGCGGAAGTGAAGCGCGTTGCCGTCGGCATACCCGAAAGCGTGCCTGCCGGCAGCTACGCCAAGGAATCGCTCCTCGCAGCCAAGCTGTGGGATACGCTGCAAACGAAGACGGTGCAAGGCAAGGACGTCAGGCAAGTGCTGCAATACGTCGAAACCGGAAACGCCGATGCCGGATTCGTGTACCGAACCGACGCGTTAACGTCGAAGAAGGTCAAGATCGCCTTCGCCGTCGATGCCAAATCGTATAGTCCCATTGAGTATCCATTCGGTGTCGTCAAAGCTACCAAACATCCCAAGGAAGCCGAGGCGCTTTATACCTACCTTCATTCAAAAGAAGCACTCGACGTGTTCGCCAAATACGGCTTCTCCCAGCCGAAGCGCTAAGCATCCCAAAAAACCCCGAGCGGCCATTCGCGGCCAATCGGGGTTTTTGTCCATAGAGGGGGAACAAGCGAAGACGGAGCTTAATTCGCAGCTCCGACCGCTTTCGCTTCGAGCGCTTCTTTCGGCAGCGCGATTTCCTTAATGCCGTTATGGTTGCTGTACGTGCCGTCTATATTTTGCACGAGTCGCATTTTTTGTCCTTGGATGTCCATCTCGAGATCCATGTTAACTTTCATGCTTTTCGGGTACTGCGTTTTCTTGTCGACCGTGAAAGTGTAGTCGACGCTCGTGATTTTGATCGCGGACATATTTTGTTCAAGCAATTTTTCCATATTCGGATTGCTGTTCATATAGCTTTTCATTTCGTTTTTGATAAACTCATTGAACTTGTCGCCGCCGGCCGTCAGCTTTACCGTGTAATCGTCGCCGCTTTCGGTCAGAACGAAATCGTTGAGGAATGGCTTCAGCTTCTCCAATTGCTTGGACGGGTCGAGCTGGTCGCTGGACACCGCGCTCAGCATCAGATCCGACTGCTCCTTCGGCAGCTTCATCCATTGCCCCGTCGTCGGCTCCTTCATGAAAAAGCCGTCCTTCGTCATGTACGACTCCATCTTGATATCCTGCCCAAGCATATTCATCGACATCGTTTGCTTGAACGACATCTGCGGCTTCATCACAACATCCATTGCGATGACGGACTGCATATCCGTTTTGTTCCCCGCTTGCTCCATCGTTTGCTTCATATTCATATTCGTCGTGAAGCTATCCAGCTTGGACGCCGCTTCCATCGTCTTCTGGATGACATCCGAGGCGTTCGCCTTCTTCGGCTGATCGGCCGGCTTGGCCGTCTCCGGTGCCTTGACGGCCGTTTCCGTGCCGACAGGCGACGATACAGGCGCAGCGCCGCTGCCTTCCGGTTTCTGGCCGCATGCGGCCAGCACGAGCAGGCTTGCGGCTAGAACGGCAACCGCCCCCGTTTGCAGCCATTTGTTACGTTTTTTCATATGTTTCTCCTCCTATCCGCTAGTGGATTTTACCATAAGGTTACAATTGGCCATAAGGGGCTTTCGTCCTAATTGCCAATCGGGATCGTTCCATTCGTTAGCAAAAGCAAAACCCCGTCATGATGACGGGGCTAAGCCAAAAACGTGTCCTCAAATCTACCTGGCGGCCATAGGCTCGGCCGTTTCCGCTTGCAACTGATCGCGAACGTACAGGCAGTTCCATACCTTTTCCTGCAATTGCTGCGCCGTATAAAAGTAATGATTGCTCGCCTCGAAGCCAATGCGCGAATCGCGTCGAATAAGCGCGAATAGCGATTTGGCGATTGCCAGCTCCTCTTCCACTATCGCCAGCAAGCTCCGGCGTTCCTTGTCGCGTACGGCGGCGCTTTTCGCCTTCAGCATCCGGTCGCGGCAACGCACGAAAGCGATCTGCAAATACGTGCTGCGAAAATGGTAATACGCGCCTTCTGCCGCGTTCATGAGGTCCTCAAACGCCCGCTCCGCTCCGGCTGGCACATGGCGGCGCGCCTTGCCGAGCTTGACAATACCTTTCTTCCAGCCGAGCGATAGCTTCCTGAACTGGGCGGCGAACTTATTCTCCGGGTAGATCGAACGCCACCGCTTCAAATCGTCGTACGGAAACCCGATCATCGTGGCCTGGTAGCCGGTTGGCTCCAAATAGAGCAGGTTGGACGGCCCGAAATTTTGCGGCGCCGTATAGGCAACGCCGATCTGAAACGGAAATTCCCGGAACGCCTGGCTGAACAAGCTGGTCGCCTCCGCAATCGCGCCTCCCGCATGTTCACCGAATTTGGCCCGAAGCCGGGGCGCCTTTCCCCTTTCCAGAGCAGTCTGCTGCCCGTCAGCGGTTTCCGAAGTCGTATCCCAGTAATATTCGGAAGCCAGCTCCAGACTTAGCGACGGATAACCGCCGAGCGTCCAGCTCAGCATCAAACCGCTAATGCCAGATTGCTCCAGATTCGACAAATGCTCCTCGACCAGGTCAAAGACCGGCAGGAACGGGACCGCCGAGCATTCCCACGTGTTGTTCAGCTGCACTTTGGCTGCCGTCGCCAAACCTCTAGCGGCCGCTGCACTCCAGTTATGACGCGCCCGCTCGCCGGGTCCGACGATCGAGATCGAATAGTCGGATACGGAGCCGGGCACGCCCGCCACATTCGTCGGCATCCGGTCCTCGCTGTTGCTCATGAGACGAACGCCGTCCGGCAGTAGCGATATCGCATGGGCCACTTCTTCTTCGGACCAGGTCCAGCCCCACGTCCAGCAAACGATGCGGGCATCCGGCTTCGCGCTGAAGGCGCCTTCGGCGATGCAGCGGTTCACCTCCGCAATCACCTCCGCCCTCGGCCGCTGGCTGCAGCGCGGGCATTCCGTCTTGCCGCCGGGCGCATGGGAGTAGCAGTTCGTCAAATTTTCCGACATCGTAATCGTGAACAACCCGGCGAGTCCGGGCACCTCACGGAACAACCGCGCCGTGCTCTCCCAGAGATACTGCTGCACTTCCGGCCGCGAAGTGCAGCGCGACGCCATTAGGCCCATATGCGTATGGCCTTTCCAGTCCGGCCTCGTATCGTAGAACGGCAAAGGCATCGCCCGCGGTTCATTGTAGTACAAGTAAACGCCGATCCCGTAATCCGCCGCGCGCTCCGTCAGCTTGCGCAGTCCTTCCAGCCGCTTCTCCCAGCCGTCCGACAGCTCGGGAGCTTCTTCCCACGGAATGAGATTGTACAGCACGCTTTGCAGCCATATTCCGTTCACGCCGATGTCCGACAACCTCTCGAGCAGATCGTCCGGGTACGGGTCGAGCTCCGGGTCGATCAGCGGATCGCCGTAAACGGCGAAAAAAGAATAGATGTACCGCAGATCGATCTTCGTAAGGCGTTCTGTCCGACCCAGCCGCACAAACGGACCGCCCCGCTCGTCCATCTGCCGCTCCAGCCATTGCAAGCCTCGCAGCAGTCCCGGCTCGTCGACCGACTCGATGCGGATGCGGTGAGGCGTCACCTCGATGCGATGGCTTTCCCCGAGCAAGCTCGAGTCGGGTACGATGTGCAGACTGATTTCCGTGTCATCGCCGCTTGCCGCCGCATCCTCCTGCGTCGCAGGCGAAATGCCCCACTTACGCTCCAAACGTTTCGCAAATCGTTCGACAAACGACTTGGCATGCCGATACTCCTCCGGGCGGGCCACGCGATATCGCGGACCTAGCGTCACCTCGTCCGTTTGCGCTTGCCGAACATTAGCTGCTTGCGGAAGGGAGCCGCTCTCGCCTTGCCCGAACTTGCCGAGAAAAGCAAACGGCTCCTCGTATGGCCCGCCGGTTTGATCACCCTCCGGAAAATGAGCGTTCAGCTGCTCCCGGAGCCGGCGCGTCAATTCTTTCTCCGAAGCGGTAAGCGGACGATAGTGTACTTCTTCGGTTTGCGGTTTGAGCGCGCCGAGCTTGATCCATAGAAAATCGTCCTCCTTCAGCGCAAAGGCGAGCTGCTCCTCGGTCCAACCCAGCAGCTCAAGCAGCTGCCCGTACGGGAGCAGATGCCAGTTGGCGCGGATGATCGTAATATAGCCTCTCGTCATCCAGAGCGGATCTGCGTCCGTTTCTGTGGGGAAGCCCATCTCCTGCGCAAGCTCCCTTACGGTCGCCGCCGAAGTTTGCAGCACGGCTGCGATACGCTCCGCCGGAACAAGCCCCCAATTCCGCCCTACTACTGCCTGCAAACGCGTCGGGAAATGCGGAAAAGCAAGCGCCGTTTTCCCTTTATGATCCTGATACAATTCCAGCATCGTTGGTCCTCCCGTTTCCGAGCCTTTTATAGGACTCTTTATCATCGCCTTCCTACATTCTATATAATACATAATATTGGGTCGAATGGGTATTTATTTTTTGTCCATCAGCTGCTGATCGATTTGATCGGCCATTTCCGTCAGCGCCGCCAGCGCCTCGGCAACCGATTGCGAGGCTACGAGCCGTTTCTCCGAGATGGAGACGGAAGCAAGCGCCGCATTTTTGTAGACAGCCGGCTTGATTCCCGCGCTTAATTCGCCGATGAATACGCTTAAAGCCGGATCGCGCTGCTGCCCCGTTTTTTGGGCGGCGGCTTTCGACGTCAGCAGTTCCTGCTGGCCCCAGTCTTTTTGGAAAGCGCTGTCACTATTCAATATAACGTCCTTCACAAACTTCCATGCCGCCTCCTTTTGCTTCGAGCCGGACAAGATGGACATCGTGCTGAAATACAGGGCGTTGGCGCGCGTTCCTTTCTCCATATGCGGCAAAGGAGCGACTCCGATCTTGCTCATCAGGCCCGGGTTCGCGCCGAGCAATGAATAGTTGACCGGCTGGCCGATCGCCATGCCGACATTTTGATTGCTAAGCTCGTTGTAGATCTGGGCGCCGCCGGAGGAAACGACCTTGCTCGCTTTGCTCGAATTCATATGATAGAGCAGCAGCCCCACCGCATCGGTTACCGGCTTGCTGTTCAGATAACCGCTCAACCGGTTCCCCTCCGGGGAGACGATGCTTTGTCCGCTGCTCTGCGCGAGCGATTCGAACAATTGCAGGTCGAACGGGATGGCGCTGCCGTACGTCTCTTTTCCGGTTACCGTATTGCCGGCCTTAAGCTTGATCGCCGCGTTGAAAAACTGCTCCCACGTCCAGTCGCCCTTCGGCTGCGGAACGCCGGCTTTATCGAACCAATCTTTGTTGAAATAAACGGCCAAAGGCTCCGGCGCCATCGGGATGCCGATCAGCTTTCCTTTGACGGTAGCCATGGCGGTGAGCGACTCGTACAGATCGTCGGTTGTTAACTTATCGGCCTTGAACATCGGCAGCAGGTCGGCCAGCGCCCCCTGCTCGATCAACAGCGGATCGAAGCCTCCAAACAGGAGATCGGCGGACTTGTCGCTTTTCAGCCGCTCCTGGACCGCCGGTGCGAACCCTTTGGGGGCCGCCAGCTTCTCGATCGTGACCTTCACCCCGGGAACCGCTTGCTCGTACAGCTTCGCCTGTTTCTCGAGCTCCGCGATCCGGTTTTTGACAGTTGCGGAAGTCCCGTCCTGCATAAGAATCGTAAGCTCCTTCTGCTCCGTAGCCGCAGGCTTGCCGCCGGTTTCCTTGCCGGCCGGCCACGAACAGCCTGCCAGCGATATGGCCGCTGCCAGCAACACGCTTACAGATGCGACGCGTTTCATTCTATCCACCCCTGTTCCATATATTACCTTTAACTTAGCAGATTGACAGGCTGTCTACAACTATATTCGTTTGCGAGCTGGAACACGAACATACTTTCGTTTCTCCACTTCCACGGAACCGCCAATGTTTGTTATCATAGGGGTATGTCGCTTCTTAGGCCGTACCAGAAAGGATCTGTTTATGAGCTACCCTCCTGCCGCCAGGTCCGGCGGCGAACTGAGACTGACCGAAAGCGTGCTGAAGCTGTTCGAAGGCAAGCCGAGTCTGCCCAGCGGCACTCGACCGCTGTTCGAGCATCGCAAATTGCTTGATGTCGAATTTACAATAACCCCTTATCCATACGGATTTCGCAAAACAATGTTCGCGGCGGAGCTGAAGCTAGGCCCGAAACGGCTGTACGGCGTACCGAAGCTGCGGGAACTGCTGGACAGCATCGAGCGCGGCAAGCCTTACCCGCTCACCAGACATTTCGCATACGACCCGGCTGAACATACGTTTCGGCCGGAGGATGACGCCTTGCTGCGTCTGCTCGCCCGAATGGTTCGCGACGAGAGCCTGTACGCCGAAGCATCCAGCCCTTATACGCTCCAGGGCCATTCGCGCAGCCGGCACTACGAGCGAATGCTGCCGATTCCGCCGGTACACTGGGAGTCGTTCTCCCGGCTTGCCTCAGCCGCCGCCCAAGTGACGATCGAGCTGCAAAGTGGAACTTACAGCGGCATCAGCTACTCCGCAGAACCCCTACCGCTCCGCTTCGAGTTCAACCGCGACGATTCGGACGGATACCGGCTGGAACTGGCAGGCTACGACCAGCTTGAGATTATGGAGCCATACGGGCTTGTAGCTGCCGAAGGAAAACTGTACATGCTGCCTGACGAGCATTGCGGCCGTCTGGTCCATCTGCTGCATATGGTCGAATCGTCGGGCCAGAGCTCCATCCGCATCGCCCGCGAGCAAATGGAGCCGTTTATGGAAACCGTTATTCCGGGTCTCCTGAAGCTGGGCCATGTCGCGATCGCTCCGGCCGTTGCCGACCGGATCATGCAAGCGCCGCTGCGCGCCAAGCTGTATTTGGACCGCGTCAGAGACAAGCTGCTGGCCGGGCTCGAATTTCAATATGGCGATATCGTCTTTGATCCGCTTGCGGAAAACGTCCACTCGCGAGGCGAGGAGCGCATTCTGATGCGCGACAGAGAGCGGGAGAGCCGCATCCTGGAGCTGATGGAGCAGCCCGATAATGCGAAGACGGAGGGCGGCTATATATACAGCGGCGAAGAAGCCGAATACGATTTTTTGTACCACGCGGTTCCCGAGCTGGAGAAGCTGCTGAACGTATACGCCACATCCGCCGTAAAGGAAAGAATCATTCCGGTAAACCCCGAACCGAAAATAACGGTGAACGTAGACGAGCGGACGGAATGGCTGCATATCGGATTTGCAATCGACGGCATACGCGAGGCGGATATTCGCGGCGTGCTGAAAGCGCTGGAGGAGAGACGAAGGTATTACCGGATGCCAAGCGGCGCTCTGCTCCCGATGGAAGGCGAGTCGTTCCAGGAGCTGGTCCGTTTTATGAACGAAGTCGGCGTCCGTTCGGCGGATGTCGCGGGAGCGTCCGTTCGTTTGCCGGCCGTTCGCGGTTTGCGCCTGATCGATGCCGGGCAGCCGGGCAGCGTCGTCAAGCTGGGCAAACCGCTTCGCCAGCTTCTCGACAGTCTGCGCAATCCCGACCCTCTCGAGTATGAGCTGCCGGACCATTTGTCTGGTATTCTTCGCGACTACCAGAAGTATGGATACGGGTGGATGAGAACGGTCGCCCATTACCGGTTCGGCGGCATCTTGGCCGACGACATGGGGCTTGGCAAAACGGTGCAGAGCATCGCCTTTCTCGTCTCCATGCTGCCGGACATTCGAAGCCGTAGACAACCCGCGCTGATCGTCGCTCCCGCTTCCCTTGTGTACAACTGGCAAAACGAATTGCACAAATTCGCGCCAGGTGTTCGCGCCGTCATCGCGGACGGCACCAAGCCGGAACGGGAAAAATTGATCCGCGATGCGGGCCAGGCGGACGTTATCATTACTTCTTATCCGCTGCTGCGCAAGGATATTGCTTCCTATGCCGGTCAGGAGTACCACACACTGCTTCTTGATGAGGCCCAGGCGTTCAAAAACTATACGACACAGACGGCTCAGGCAGTCAAGCGGCTTCGCGCCGACTATCGCTTCGCTCTCACTGGAACGCCTATCGAAAACTCGCTGGAAGAGTTATGGTCGATCTTCGAGGCCGTCTTCCCGGGATTATTTCCCGCACGGAAGGCGTTCGGCGAAATGCCGCGGGAAACGATCGCGAAGCGGATACGCCCGTTTATGCTGCGCCGGGTCAAGGGCGATGTGCTGAAGGAACTGCCGGACAAGATCGAGACGCTGCAAACGTCGGAGCTGCTGACGGAGCAGAAAAAGCTGTACCTCGCCTATTTGGCCAAGCTGCGTCACGAGACGGTCAAACATCTGAACGAGGAAAGCTTTTACCGCAACCGGATCCAAATATTGGCCGGCCTCACCCGCCTGCGCCAGCTTTGCTGCCATCCAGCCCTGTTCGTCGAAGGGTACACGGGAAGCTCAGGCAAATTCGAGCAGCTTTTGGACATCGTGGAAGAATGCCGGAGTTCGGGCAGGCGGGCCTTGATCTTCTCCCAATTTACCGAGATGCTGTCGCTGATCGCGCGGGAATTCGGCGCCGCCGGCATCCCGTTCTTCTACCTGGACGGTCAAACTCCGGCCGCCGAACGCGTGCAGCTGTGCAGCCGGTTTAATGAAGGCGAGAAAGAAATGTTTCTCATCTCGCTAAAGGCCGGCGGTACCGGGCTGAACTTGACCGGCGCCGATACGGTCATCCTGTACGATCTGTGGTGGAATCCGGCTGTCGAGCAGCAAGCGGCGGACCGAGCGCACCGGATCGGGCAGAAGAAGGTCGTGCACCTCATTCGTCTGTTATCGCAAGGGACCGTCGAGGAGAAAATGTTCGAGCTTCAGCAGAAGAAACAAAACTTGATCGACGAAATGATCGAGCCGGGTCACGAAGCGCTGTCGTCGCTGACGGAGCAGGATATCCGGGAGCTGCTGTCGATTTAATAAAAAAGCCTTGTCCCGAACTTCATCAGGGCAAGGCTTTCTCCATGTCGCTTTCTTATTCGTCTTCGTCCGCTTCCTTATAGTGCTCCCGGCAGAACGCCTCCACGAACTGAAGCTCCTCTTCTTCCAGGTCATAATCCCAATATTTGTTCGTAATCCGTTCCAAAAGCTCGTATTTCACGATGCCGCTAGTGCCCTCTTCATCTTTAAAAACAACGCGCACGCACAGCCCGTTCTCGGTATAAAGCTCGTCTTCCTCGTCTACTTCGACATCGATTCTGAATTCGTAGCGGTTTCCGGTCAAAATGCCGAAATGGTCGCGAATGCGTTC
This sequence comes from Paenibacillus ginsengarvi, assembly GCF_003626695.1. GTDB lineage: Bacteria > Bacillota > Bacilli > Paenibacillales > NBRC-103111 > Paenibacillus_AB > Paenibacillus_AB ginsengarvi. The sequence continues at coordinate 222,839 of NZ_RBAH01000009.1, read as the reverse complement.
CACGGTGTAAGACGTAATGTCCAGCATGAGACAAATCATCCTTTGCGAATTGATCCTTTCATTATATAGGAGGAACGATGCGCTTCACAACACCGGCCGCTTGCGTTAAAAGATGACAAAAGTCGCGTCAGCACCCTGAAAATGGGCAGCCGGACCGAAAGCTATGGGGAAAAAGATAGAAATTTGTAAATGAGCGCGCAGTGGAAGGTGAGACCTATGAATAGAAATGGACCTAAGCAGGGTTGGCAAGATCAAATTAAAAAGTGGAAAGATGCGGCGTCGCAGTTCATCTCGAACGAGGAGCGCGACAACGATGCCGAGCCGAACGAATACGCTTCGGTCATCGAGCTGGAACCTGAATATTACGAGCGCTGCCGGCAGCTGGCCGAAATTCGCGGCACAAGCGTCAACGCCGTCGTTCATTACATGCTGGGACAGCAGTTTGCCTTACAGAGCAAGGAACGGAAGCTCAAGTCGAACATCGGTCAGATCGAGAGCAACCCTCTGCTTGCGCTGGACGGATTGACTGGCCGCAAGACGAGCCGGGACAGCCGGGAACAGGAGGCGATCGGCCATGAATTCGCATGACACCGCTTTTGCCGCTGGTTCGGTGTTCGTAGAGCAATCGGCCTGGATGGCGTTTATGAATCCCGATGACCCCTACTACTTGCAGGCGCGCACCGCATTTTACGAAATGCACGATTTGGAGCGCCATCTGTCGACGACCAACTCCGTCATTTTCGAGACGCACCGTTGGCTTCGTGACGAGTTCGATTACGCCGACGCACAGCTATTTCTGAACACGGTCGAGAAGGCGGTCCAGCAAAACGTGCTGACGATCATTCCGAGCGGACCCGAGTTGGAAACCGAGGCCAAGCGGCTGCTGCTCGAATACCCGGATTGCCGGTTTTCCTTGAACGAAGCGCTAAACGCCGTCGTCCTGCTGCATTACCGGTTGAAGCGCCTCTTTACGTTTAACCCGAACTACTCGTTTCTTACCCGTGTTGACCGTGAAATCAAAGTGTTTCCGTCTACATGGTAAATATTGCAGCAAAAAGCCGGCCGCTCGTTACAAGCTGCCGGCTTCTTCCGTCATGCCCCATGCTTTAGCCTTGAATTTGGTGCTCGTTCGTCTCGTCCGGCACGTCGTGTTTGACAAATTTGGCTTCGATCTTTCGGCTAATCAGCAAGGAAATTACAATAAAGGCCACAATATAAAGCAGCTGCAGCGGATTTTCGATATACCGCGAAAGATCGTAGCCGATATAGGAAACGATAAAAATCATAATGGCTTTGCCAAGCGATACGGCCAGCGCAAACGAACGAAACGACATGCCGGCGAGTCCTGCGGCCATATTAACCGCCACAAAGGGGCCGACCGGAAACAGACTGAGTACGAACACGTAACTAAACGCATTGCGCCGAACCCAGAGCATTCCTCTCTGCACCTTCGGCTTGCGGGCCATGCGCTGCAAATACGGATGTCCAGCAATTTTCCTGACGATCGCGAACGTAAGCAAGCACCCGCACACCATGCCGATCCATGAATACAAAAACCCGAGCCATAGCCCGTATACAGCGGCGTTAACGCCGACGATGAGCAAGGTCGGCAAAGGCGGAACGAACGATTTCAGAAACGTCAGCAGCATGCCCGGCAGCGGGCCGTATGACCGAAACTGCTCCAGCCATAGTTTCAATTGGTCCTCGGTTAACGTCGAGAGAAAATCTGCGATCCCCATACCATTCACCTATTCTGTTATCATTACTACTTATAGTATACGCTAGCGGCTGTTCAAGCAATACGCCGGGGGGTATGACCCCTTCCTTCAAGTACGCTCTCCCGTTTGCGGTGCGTGTCAAGATTCTAAACCCGAGTAAGCTTCATCGTCCGCTATGGCCTGCACTTCGTCAGCTCCGATGCCGATATAACGGTAGCCGTCGCGAAGCTGTTTGTCCAGCGCCTTCATCTTGTAAAATCGGGGGCTGGCTTCGCCGCGGTCCTCATCGTAAAACAGCAAAATGCCGTCCGATTTGCGAAGCAGCAGCTCGTCCCTCGCCTTCAGCTGCCATACGCCTTCATAGGGCTGCTGGCTAACTGTCCCGTAGTAGTCCAGCCGGCTAACGATATCGCGGAATTTTTGCTGCTTCTCTTCCTTCCACTTTTCCTCGGGGTTTTGGTATGCGGTTATAATCGAGCATTTGAGCTGCGGGTATTCATTTTGAAGCTCAAACGCCACTTCGCAAGCCCACAAATCGACTCCGTACTGCCCGGGCGTAATGACCCACTCCAAGCCTTCTTCGAGGAGCGGAATGAGCTTCGCCGAGATCGCCTTCTTAATATACCCGATTCCTTTATGTTTCTCGTCAAAAATTTGCAGCTCGTGGGCCCGGTAACCGGTGACCAATATCGTTTTCATGGATAAACCCTTTCTTCTGCTGCGTCTCGTCCTAGCTACAACTATAGCGGATTCGACCAATCGAGCACAATCGCAGGCAAAAGAAAAATCCGCTCGTCGAGCGGATTTTTCCGTTTCCGGTTAATCGGAAACGACATAATATTTTTTACCGTAAAGCTTCGACACGCCTTCGTCGTTTATTCGATCCCTGTTCCGGTGCGCCAAGGTTTGGATGTACTCGTAAGCCTTTTTCTGATCGCTTGCATTCAACTTGTCGAACAACGTAACCATTTTTTCCTTTTGAACCATTTGGATCTCCTCCTCTCGAAATTGACAAAACATTGCGGAGGCGGGGGATAAGAAATCACAAAAAACACAAGGCTAGACCTTGCGTTTACAACGAATCTATCCTCCCCACATTCGCTTACGAGGTTAGCTGACGGATTCGGGCGGTGAGAAATCGCCCTACGAAGCGCACTTGCATGCGTTTCGATTCACCCCATAAAAACTTGGTTCCCCCGCTTCTCTTCAAAAAGAAAATTCAGCGACAACAACAAGTATTAGGTTTAAATAGTAGTATACTATCGATGCATGTTTTTGTAAACTGTTTTTTTTGATTTTACTTCCCGTTTGTTTTGAACAAACATTTCCCTTTCCGAATGCATCGAAAGTATGCTACCATCGATTTACATTTATTGGAGGAGTTGAACGAATGGAGCTTGTTACAGGCAGGCCGGAGGAAGCCGGGATGTGCCCGCAGCGCATCAAGCGAATGGAAAATCTTGTGCAGGGCTGGGCAGCTAGCGGGGTATCGCAAGCCTTCTCAATCGTTGTAGCAAGGAAAGGAATCGTGGTCAGCGAGCAAACATACGGAAGCGCATCTTTCGAGCCCGACGCGCCGCCACTCACCGCCGAAACTTTATTTCCGCTGGCCTCGATAACGAAACCGATTACGGCAACCGCAGCCATGATCCTCGTCGAGATGGGGCTGCTCTGTTTAACATTCCCGGTTTCCTACTATATTCCCGAATTTGTCGGCGAAGGCAAGCAAAACGTAAAAGTTCATCACCTAATGACGCATACGTCCGGACTGCGCAATGCGGATGTATATGAGCATTCGAAGCTTAAGGAAGGTACGGTGGAAATTCCGCCTGCGGAGCCGAACCAGCATCCCGGCCTCCACCGAAGATTATATCTCGGCTATGACACGCCGCTGTGGAAGCCGCCGGGAACCGAGATGTCTTATTGCGGCTACGGCGTCGAGCTGCTTGGCGAAATCATTCGCAGGGTCAGCGGGCAGACGCTGGAGTCGTTTTGCAAAGAGCATATATTCGAACCTATCGGCATGAATCATACCTACTTCGTCGTACCGGAATCGCTTCAGCATACGGTTATACGCCGGGAGGAGCACTTGCCAGGCGGTAAATGGTATCATACGCCGGAAGCGATGTCGAATCCGTCGGCCGCCGGCGGCGCTTATTCCACGGCGAAGGATATTGCGAAGTTCGGCCAGATGTTCCTGAACAAAGGCAAATACGGGGATAAACGTATACTGAGCCTGGCATCGGTAACGGAGATGATTCGCGATCAAGCGCCGCATGTATCTTCCACCTACGGCTCGCAGTTTTTTATAGATGCCTCCTACGGCTACTGCTGGCCGGTCAACAATACGAAACGGGACAGCGGCGACTTGTTCTCCCCGCAGGCGATCGTTTGCGGCGGGGCGGGCGGCGTGAACATTACGGTCGATCCGTACTACGAAACGGTACAAGTCATCTTCTCAATCGACAGCAAACAAAATGACGGGTACGGGATCTGGTTCCCCTCGATGAATCTGTTCAACAACGCCATCATCGCCTCGATTGAGGAGCTTTAGCGCCGTTAACGAAAACCGGCAGCAATTCCGCTGCCGGCTCTTCGTCAAACCTGAATATGGGAGCCGGGGCTCCTTTTCTTCTCCAAATAGCGTTTTGCAAGCATGATCAGGACGGGAAAAACGCCGCCTGCGATAAAAGTGGCATACAGAAACGGCATCTTCCAGGGCAGATCGCCGTAATATCGCATTTCTCGTGCAATCTCCACCTGTCTCGGCATCGTGATCAGAACGAGCACCATCAAAATAACCGATATCGTTACCCTGTATTTCGGCGCAGTCACACAAGCGACATAGATCGAAAAGATGTAACAGAACGATTGATCGTACAAATGCCGCAAAATAAACTCCAATTGCAGATTATTGTACGATATAGGTTCAAAGATCATCCGAAATACGAATAACCGAAAAAACACCCGAGCCACAATATAACTAAGCACGAACATGGGTATAACCATCACCCATTTCAAAACCGTTATCCCGTCCATCTTAGACTGCTGCATCCGTCCGCCCCTCCCCCAGAACACCTTGTTACTTGCTTCTATTATGTAGGGAGATTTTGGAATTATCAAGCGAATTTATAGTTCCATTACAACCGGCACATATATTTCCATTTCGCTTTCCTCCGCATCGGGATGGAAACGCCGATCGTACAGCTCGACTACGAAAGAGGTTTTATCTTCTCTCCCTTTGCGAGCCCGTATGTATTCATGAATGTTGCTATACCCTTTGCCGATACCGGCAATCGGGCCACGGTACACGACCGCCGCAAACCACTGATCGCGAATCTCTATATACTCGAGTCCGTTTGGCAAACGATCGGGCTTCATCATCATAACGCCAACCGCAAAACGCTCTTGTCGATCGGGATGGACGGCTTCCTCCGACATGGCATACACGATCAGCTCGGTATTGCATTCGCCAGACAACTCGTTTTTATACGCCTCGAATGCGGCTCGGGCAGCGGGAACCGCAACCGGATATTCCTTGAACGTGCAGCTTCTGCGAAGTCCGACGATTCCGAATGATTTTTGGATAAGCTGGCTGGACATATCCGTTCACCTACTTCTTCAGGTTATATGTACAAAACCGGTTCAAAGCTTGTCGCGAATCTGCTCGAGCATGTCATACCCGCCCGCCTCCAGCGATTCAAGCCGATTTAGCCGCTCCAGCGCCTCCCTGCGGCGATCGGGGTCCGTTAACAGCTCGCGTGGCTGCATCCACGGAAACATGCCGCTGAGTGCGCGGTATTCGTCCTTGATACGACCGTATTGGTCTGCCGCTTCTCGAAACAATTCCGTCAGCGCTCCGCCGATCCGCTCGCCCGCTTCCTTCCAGAACAGAAACGCGTAATGCCTGCTTTCATGGAACAGATCAAGGTAATAGCCCATGTAGAAGCATTCGATCGTTTCGCTCTGCACATGTTCTTTCCACTTGCGTATCGCCGCTGTTCCGCTGTAAAAGCGTCGTCCTCCCCATTCGTACGAAGCGCGGGCGGAGTGGCGCAGCGCGAAGTCGAGCGCCGTCCGTATCGCAGTTTTGTCGTCGGCGGGCTCGGTCTTCTCCGCCCAGTGCAGCGAGACGAGCAGCCCGTCATCCCGCTCCTCAGCCTGCGAAGGACTGCCTATAGCCGGACTGCCTGATCGCTGCCGCGCGCAGGAGAAACATGGGCAAAAGCTTTTCCCGAGCATGTTCCACGGAATTGCCTGCTCCGCCCCCTCGTGTCCGCTGCCGCTATGCCACGAATGCGTGTAGTAGCCCGTTTCATCGTAACCGTACACGACCGAGGTTTCGTTCCCGATATCCAGATCTTTGGCGAATACCGGCAACCCCCGATCGAGCGCAGCTCTCGCCGCTTGCCATGCATCCGCTTGAAGACGCGGAAACGATTCTTGGTCCGCAAACGTATGCAAGCCGTTTATCTTCAGTCCGAGCAGACGCGCCGCCTCGTACGACTCCGCCTCCGGCTCTCCTGTATTTGGCGCGCGCATTCCCTCATCAACGACAGATAGGAAAGCATTTCCGGTGATGCCGTACGTCCATGCCGCCGAAACGGGTATATCCCAGTATTCGAGACACGAGCGAATAGCGCCGACATGGGATTTATGAAACCCCGTGAAGCGAAGACGTTCCAGACTTACTTTTGTCATCGGACACCAACCCCCTCACGCCCCGCTGCATGCATTCAATTCCCGGACAACGTCGCGAAAAGCTGCTATCGCGGCTTCGTCGTACGCTTTTGCTTCCTCCAGCAGCCTGGCGGCCTCGCTACGGCGTTCGGTATCCTCAATCAGCCCTCTCGGCTGCTCCCACGGGAACAGGCGATAAACGTGATGGAATTGATCCCGCACCGCGCCGAAATGCCCGATTGCACGGTCCAGAGAAGGCGGAGCGTCGCCCGCAAGCCGCTGCTTCGCTTCGAGCAAAAACTTGTAGCCGTTCGACCGGCACGTATCCCATTCATGCGTATGATACGCAAAATACCATCCGTCCACGGTTCCCTTGCGCAGCTCGCTCACCCACAGATCGTAGGCGCTTGACGCGACGCGGGTTTGCGGGCCGGTCCGTTTCCCCTCCGCAAATTCGACCGTAAGCTGCAAAGCTTCCATCACCGTCCGCCTGTCATCCTCTTCTCTTCCGTCCGGCTTCATCCAATACACGTCGATAAGCCCGTCCCGCTCGCCGAGTGTTTGCTTCTGAATCTGTTTCGTGCCATGCCAGCAGCTGACGATATAGGCATCGTCCGCTTCCGCATAGCCTTGTACGACGCTTGTTTCGCCGTAGTCGAAATAGAAACCGCGGCCGAAGACCGGCACCCCCGCGTCAACTGCTTCGCGTACCGCTTGCCACGTTTCTTCTCGCAAACGTTCCAGTTCCTCGCCTGCCGCCGTAACACTGAATCCTTCCACCCGGACACCCAGATTGTTCAGGAGCGCTACGATTCGCTCGTGCGGCAGCTCGTCCAGTATCGGCGCTTCATTCACCCGCTCGCCTACCCGGAACAGGAACGGGATGGCTATGGCACCGTACAGCCAGGGCGTGTGCGGGTACTCTTTGCCCCAATATTTCAAACAGGCGCTATAAGCGTTCACATTGGACAAGTTGCTGCGAGCGCCGTTATACACATATCCTTCGAGCACTTTATCGGTTGGCATAATCATAGGGTTCCCTCCACTTCTGATGTTGCAGCGATTAATTCGAGGCAGCGGAGCAGGCGTTTGAGCTCCAATACTCCCGCTTCTTCCTCGTTTTTGGCCTGTAAGAGCAGCCGTATGGCGGTTTGGGAGACGGACGGATCGTTCGGGGCTCCGCTTTGCGGAAAAGGGAATAACCGCTCCAGCTCCATCAAAACTGCGGCAACAGCGCTATACTTCTCCGCAGCCTCTGCCGCCATCGAGACCGACGTATCGTATCCCGCTTTTGCCCATTGACCCGCCAGCCCTTCGAGAAACGCTGCCGCGTGCGTTCTTGCATCTCTCAAAACCCGGATCGTATAGGCATTGCCCAGAGGTTGAACGGTTCGGTTCCGGAACGCCTCTATCCAGCAATCGTAAGCGGTCAGCCCGCACACGTATCCGACGAAGGTCCGTTCTCCATAAGCGTGCCGGACCGCCATGCGAAGTGCGTTTAACACCGCTTCCCACGGCAAGAGTTCACAGCTCCCAGTGACGGCGAGAACGAACAGTCCCCCGGATATTCCTTTGCCAAGCTGATCGTACGGGATCGACTTGCGCGCTTTGGCATCCTCGGCATGAAGCAGTTGTTCGCGGTCATCATAACCGCTAATGATGCCGAATTCCGGGGAGAACAGATCCCATGCGGCAACCGGGATGCCCGCCACGACGGATTTTCTTATTAGCGAGATTCCTTTATGCAGCATAAACGGGCTTGGAGGAACCCCGCCGTCGCCGGCATGCTCGCTTTCCAGACCAAGATTCAGCAGTCCGTCGTGAAAAACCGGCTCCCAGAAATACATCGACGGCCCGGACACATCGATGCACTCCGCCTCGACGGTTAAACGAAACGCTTGACTCGTGAGACCCATAACCTCGGTTAAGCTGTACGGCTTCGCTTGCGTGTACGGCAGCAGTGCATAAACGGCTCCCGCGAACGACGTTCCGCACCGTTTCCACTCTTGTGACTTTCGCCTCAAAACAGTCGATACGGACGCGCGCTCCGGCAGCCCCGGCTCCAGCGTTTCCCGCAAATAGTCCCGATACCGCTCGCGGCTGCGCTCGATCTTCACCTTGCTGCGAACCCGGCTTAACGACTGATACACATTATCCGCCGACGTGCCGAACAATAACGCGATCTCGGACGGCGACAGCTGACGGAAAAAGTAAGCTTCGAATACAGCCCGCTCCTTCCCGGTCAAGCAGCGCAGCAGCTGCCGGATCGTCTCCAAAAATTCCTTCTGGGCCAGCAGTGCGGACGGATCGCCCCCGCGCCCGCCGTCCCGTTCCCGGGAGCCGCACATATAGTACAAAATACTGTCCAAGTCCGCCCAATCGACTTCCGACGACACTGTGGCGGAGCCGATCAACGCGGTGAACGTTCGTTCCTTTCCGGAAAACTCCCCTTTTCGCAGCTTCATGAGCGCCTCATTGCGAACGATCCGGTGAAGCCACGGCAGAAACCGGTTCATGTCCGCCAGCGTTCCGAGATGCAGGAAAGCCCGCAGCAGCGCCTCCTGCACGATATCTTCCGCCAAAAACGGATCGCGCGCCACGCTGCGCGCCCAATCGTACGCCTTCGAACGATGTCTGCGCACCAGCTCGCCGAACGCTTCCCCGTCGCCGCCGCGCGCCCGTTCGATCAAGTCGCCGTCGGTTGCCTCATGCTCCATGAATAACCTCCTTTCCTCCTAATAGATGCATCATCGGGATTTTTTCTGAGCTTTTTGCGGTCGCTTACAAATAAATTTCGAAAAAATGCAAAAAGACACAAACATCACCCGGACGGACGATGAATGTGCCTAAACGTATGCAGCGGGTGAACGGCTGTTCAGATTGGGTAGTCAACAACGACGACATTATCGAGTAATCCGTCCAGCAGCTTGACGAAGTGCTGGTGAACCGGGTGCGGCCCATAGTCGCGAAGTGCTTCCCGGTCCTGGAACGTAACGCGCAGACCGAGCGTATAGCCGTGCATATTGTGCAGCTCTTCCGTCACATTAACGCCGGCTGTAAGCTCTACAATTCCCGGAATCTTGCCTTTAAAAGCATGTAAAACGTCCAGCAGCTCGCGCTCCATCGCTGGGTCGAACTTGTCGTTGAACTTAAAGGAAACCAAATGCTCGTACATCGTATCCACTGCTCCCTTTATTCGCTATCAGGCGGTTACGCCCGAGTGTAGCCTTCTTCCTGCATATACTCCTCCAGCTCGTCATACGTCTCGAAAGCCGCATCCAAGTTCAGGCCCGAGTGCACATACCACAGCTCGTCTTCGTACGTCACCGTCAAAACGTGCTGGTTCGCGCCAACCCAGCGCTCCCGCTTGCGACGCTCCCCCGCCTTCGGCGATGCGGCTGCAGGTACAGACAAGGATTGGATCGATTTCGCGACGATTTCGCGAAGCTCGGCCTCGGAGAAATCGCGGATTTGAACGTAGCCTTTATCGTCCGCCGCATATCCGCTCAGTATCGCCCCGTACACATAACCGCTGCCGTTCGGATGCAGATGATACGCAACCGTCTTTTTTTCGTGGACGCTTTGTTCGTAATGGTAGTTGACCCGCCCCAGCGATACGGACTTGCGTACCAGTTCGGGGAAGGAGTCTAATATCGTTAATTTTTGTTCAAAACTGAGCATGCCTGCTTGCTTGCCTCCTTATTCCTTAAAAACAGATGATTGAATCGTACCATACCGCCGGCGAGATTACTATCGATAAAAACGCGCCGTACATAACGGCGCGTTAATCGCAGTCGCTTGGTTATTTGAAAACGTCGTACGATCGTTTCACAAGAACGATCGCCTGTTCCCTCGTCGTTTTGCCCAGTGGATCGATCTTCCCTTCGCCGACTCCGTTCATCAGGCCGTAGCCCACAGCGAAATGAATCCCTTCCAACGCCCACGGAGCGATCAAGCCCGCATCCTCGAACTCTGGCATTCCACTCGTTTTCAGCGCCTGTGACGGCTTCGCCGCCTTGACCGCGCGCATCAGCATGACGGTGAGCTCCTGTCGGGTAATGTTCGCGCCGGGTGCGAACGTATCGTCCGATATGCCGCTGACGATACCGAGCTTATTCGCCTTCAGCACGTCGGCGACGGACGTATCCTTGAACGGATTGGGCGATATCGGCTCCGCCTTTTTCCCGCTCAGCGCTTCATACAGCTTGACGGCAATTCCGGCAAAATGCTCTCTCGTAATCGGCTCCTGATATCGCCCGAGTACAGCGCTTGTCGTCAGCGACTGCACGATAGCCAGTTTGATATCCGTTTTCGCCCAGTCGCTTGCGCCGTATACCGCTTCGTTCAGCAGCGTTTCCGCGCTTTGGGCCGCGCCGCCCGGCTGACCGCCCCCGGTTTCGCTGCCGGTCCCTGTCGCCCCGCCCGAAGCCGAGCCGCTCCCGCCCTTCCCCGGCTGTACGCCGATGATGCCGCCCGGAAGCTTCAATTCGGGCAGCTTTGCACCATCGATCGGCTTCAAATCGTAGATTGGCGAGCTGCCAGCAGGCTTTTGCTTCGACAAAAGTTCACCGAGAGAGGCACGCAGACCTGCATCCTGGATATTGTCTACAACTGCTCCGGCAAACGGCGCCTTATTAACGACGAAAGCCGTCTCCATACCCGGAACGACTTCTTCCGGCAGCGTGTACAAATCGATGACCGGCGTTACCGAGTAGGCGTAAAACGTATTTTTCGTTTTACTCGTCGTTTTATCGACAGTCGACATCGGACCGAACTCGCCTCCGCCGTTTGTCACATTAAAATATTTGGTGCCCTCGGGTCCGACCCTGGTAAGCAAATAATACGACTCCATATTCGAATTATCGGTCCAGGAAACCGTTACCGAACCGTCGCTGTTCGCAACCGCCGTCAAATTGCTCGGTTCGCCCGGCTGTTTGACCGGATACGGCCCCGCCGTTTTTTGCGGATAACTGTTGCTGCCGATGAGCGGCGAATATTTGGCGCTTAGCCGAAAGGAAACGTTAGTAATTTGCGGATCGACGGGAAGCCGAAACGTTCCGTAGTTTCGCTTATCTTGCAAGTCCAGAACCGGAAGCCAATTGAGTCCGTTGTCGGTGGAATAATCCATTCGCACATTTTCAATCTCTGTCGATATCGCGCGGTCGTCCATGTACGAGTAACTGATTTTCGTTCCGCCGATCAAGTACGACTTGCCCTCCCCGTACACCGAGAAGCTGGTGATGCTGACTTCCGCATACGCGCTCGTGGCGGGCAGCACCAGGACGAGCGCCAGAACGGCGGTTACAAGCGCAAGCAACAGGCGATTTCGTTTCATCATTCACCTTTCCTTTTCGATTTGATCGGTCCGTTAACATTTCGTTCCTATCCATTATCCTTGATATTCCAGCGATGTGTAAACACAGTTTCCCCCGCTCCAATTTTAAAACGGCTTGCGTGATACCGCAGGCCGTTCCCTGGTTAGTTACGTATTATCGATCTCAAAGTCTACTATGATGCTGTCGACTCTGCCTACTTCCCGGATGAAGGCAGCGACGGCCTGATGATGCGGATTCGGCCCGTAAGCCTCCAGCGCCGCCTTATTTTCGAACCGGACTGACAACACGACTTGATGACCCTGACTTTTGTCCGAAAAATTGATGCCTGCTTGCAAGTCTACGATGCCCGTCAATTGGCTTCTAAGTGCCTTGAACCGGGTAACCACCTCGGTAAGCTGTTCATGAGTCGTCGACTCTCCGAATTTAATCAATACGATATGATCGATCATGACGTCTTGTTCTCCTCTGTATCCTAAATAGGATTGTTTGCTTTGCAGGCACGATAGCGGATCGCAGCGTTTTCCTTTCCTTATCCGATCGGAGAAAGCTCCAACTGCCTTCCTCCGAGCATCGTCAACCGGACGTTGAACTGCTCGTCCAGGAGCACCAGATCGGCGCGGCACCCCGGAGCGATCCGTCCTCTGTCCTGCAGGCCGAGTATGTCAGCGGGAGTCGTGGCGGCCATACGCAGCGCATCCTGGAGCGGGATGCCGAGCTCGGTCGTGAAGCGGAGCGCCTTGTTCATCGTGACCGTGCTCGATGCCAACGTCCCGTCCTTCAGCCGGGCGACGCCTTCCGACACTTGCACTTGATGGCCTCCGAACGTGTACACCCCGTCGCCGAGCCCCATCGCTTGCAGGGCGTCCGTGATGAGCACCATCTTGTCCGCGCCCTTCAGCCGGTGCATCAAACGAACAATCGCGGGGTGCAGATGCACATGATCCACGATGGCCTGTACGCTCACATGCTCCTCCTCGAACGCCGCCACAACAAGCCCGGGATCGCGATGATGGATCGGGCGCATGCCGTTAAAGCAATGCGTCACATGGCTGGCTCCTCGCGCGAAGGCGAGCTTGGCCTCCTCGTATGTGGCGTCCGAATGCGCGAGCGCCACAATCGTTCCGCGTTCGCGCAGCCAGCCGATCATTTCCGTGCCGCCCGGCAGCTCGGGAGCGATCGTAACCATCTTGATCCAGTCTCCCGCTTCGTCGAAGATACGCTTCATTTCCGGAATGCTCGGATGACGCAAATAGTTCTCGTTCTGCATGCCTTTGCGCTTCACGTTCAAGTAAGGGCCTTCGAGATGAATGCCCGCTATCGCAGCTCCCCGTTCATTCCCGGCCACCCGCTTGACGCTCGCGATCATGGCCAGCAAATCCTCGATCGTCGAGCTGACCGAGGTGGCGAGAAACGATGTGCAGCCGCTGGCTGCGCACGCAACAGATACTTGCTGCACGCTTTCTTCCGTGCCGTCCATCATATCGTAGCCGCAGGCTCCGTGAATATGTACATCGATCATGCCCGGGATGAGCAGATTTCCCTGCCCGTCGATCAGATCGCAGTCGCCGGTCTTTGCTGCGGCCGGACCGTCCCGAGTAATTTCCTCGATCGTATCGCCACCGATTCGGACCGCGGCTCCTTCTACAATCTCGTCCTCGCAAACAGCCCGGACATTGTATATGATCTTTCGTGTCAAAATGGTCAGCTCCTCTGCTAGTCGCTCCTGCTGCACGCTCCCTCGAGGAGCACAACTATGATATAGTTATAGAAATTATAGCAAAAGGAATTGCGTTCATCCATGAACATTCAATCAGAGCACAATAGTCGCGTAAGCAGGGACGGCAGCTATTTGCGACGGCTCGTGCAAATCGGGCTGGCTTCCGCCAAGCTCGGTCTTACTTCATTCGGCGGCCCGATCGCCCATATCGGCTACTTCCGTGACGAGTACGTCACCAGGCGCAAATGGCTGGATGACCGCAGCTATGCCGAACTGGTCGCCTTGTGCCAGTTTCTTCCTGGGCCGGCCAGCAGTCAGGTCGGTATCGGCATCGGAATCATCAGGGCTGGAATCGGGGGCGGCTTGATGGCATGGCTCGGCTTTACGCTTCCTTCGGTCGTGGCCCTCGTCTTGTTTGCCCTACTCATGCAGCAGTTCGACTTAAGTCAAAGCGGAGCGATACACGGACTGAAAGTGGTCGCCGTAGCGATCGTAGCTCAAGCGTTGCTCGGTATGGGGCAGAAGCTGGCAGCCGGCCGTACCCGCGCCACAATAGCGGTCGGCGCAGCCATTGTATCCGTCCTGTGGCAAACGGCTTTCAGTCAAGTGTTGCTGATTGCGGCCGCCGCGCTGCTCGGCGTTATGCTGCTCTCGAAACTAGCGGAACAGCCCGGTCCTCAGCTGCATATTTCTGTGAGTCGAACGCTCGGCTTTATTTGCCTCGCTGCGTTCTTTGCGCTGCTGGTAGCTCTGCCGCTTGTAAGGCAAGCTGCTCCTGGCTTATGGATCTCCATGTTCGACAGCTTTTACCGGTCGGGTTCCCTCGTCTTCGGAGGCGGCCACGTCGTGCTGCCGCTACTCGAGAAAGAGTTCGTTCCAACGGGCTGGATCGGAGCCGGTCCGTTCCTGGCCGGATATGGAGCGGCGCAAGCCGTCCCCGGTCCGTTATTTACGTTCGCGGCTTATTTGGGTGCGGTCATGCATGGAACGGCAGGTGCGATCGTCGCCATCGTGGCGATTTTTTTACCGGCGTTTCTGCTTGTGGCCGGGTGTCTTCCGTTCTGGAGTTCGCTTCGCCGTTTTTCCGCCATGCAAGGTGCCATAGCCGGAGTTAATGCCGCCGTTGTCGGTATGCTGCTTGCCGCGCTGTACAATCCGCTATGGACGACGGCAATCGTCAAGCCGCCCGATTTCGCGCTCGCTGCGCTGCTGTATGCGGGACTCGTCTTCTGGAAGCTGCCTCCGTGGCTTGTCGTACTTGCGGGTGCTGCCTGCGGGGCGCTCTTGTCCCTGTAGGCATTACTTGCCCCAATCCGCAACGGCGATTCTTGTGCCGGGTGCAACTGCATTCGGCTTGAAATCCCTGTATAGCCAAAGCGCAGGTGTATCCAATATTCCGGGAATGGCGACCTCAAGAGGCCCGGACGGCAGACGGCTGCAATGCAAATAAAGACGGTTTCCGTCCACCTGTACGCGGTCTACATGCAACTTTTCGTACATGCCGCCCGCGTACAACCCGAACCGCTGCTGCAGACTTAAGCAGCTTTCCGCATCGATCCGCTTATTAAACGACAGCCGAATCAGCGTATCGGACAACCGTATGCCCGAAAACGGAATGGGCGGCGTGTCGTACATCGCTCCGCAAATATGATACTCATAGGCGGTCCAGGACGAGTAGCCGAGCCGGAACGCGGTTTGGTGAAAGCCGCTTAGCCATTCCCGTCCCTTGATCATATGCCGCGCCGAGCCGATGTCCGCCTGCACCGCCAGCGGCAGCCCGGGATGCTCCAGCCGGATTGGGCGGGCAAATGGCTCATAGCTCCTGACATAGTCCGAAGACAACCCCGCCTTCGTCCAATCCGGCCAGTGCGTTTGCAGCATATGCATATCCGGTTTGACGGCCTTAATCATCGAAGGGGCGTCAAGCCCCTGCATTTCCTTCAAACGCTCGACCGAATCACTGCCCGCATCCACGGCGAGCGACCAAGTAGCCACGGCGATATCCGGCCTGACCGTACGCGCGCCTCCGGCTCCGTTGACGATCTGGTCCAAGAAGCCGTTTACAGCTTCCACTCGAAAATGAATCCAAGCTTTATACGCCGCTTGGTTCGTCTTGTAATAGTTCGGCGAGCGGCGGTTGACGAAATCCGGTATCTCATGGCCGTACTGTTTGCGAAACGCTGCTCGCGCCAGCGGCCCTACGTCCCCGTAAACGCCCCTGCGAATGCCATCCCATTCCGGGAAATACGGCTCGGCGATCTCGATGCCGTCGAACGGATAACGGACAAGCATCTCCGATATGGCCGACTGCTTCCAGGACACGTACGCTTCGCTGAAGTAGGAAAACCGCGTGTAGCCGTCATCGCAAGGCTTGAGCAGCTCCATTTGCCACCTCGGCCAATCGTCCGGATAACCTGCGGTGGAAAAGGTGCCGTTTCCAAGCACCAGCGCCCATACGAACATCCCTCTTCGCTGAAAAGCACGGATCAACTCGCCGTTCACCCGGCTCTCGCTTACGACAAAATAATGAACGATCGCATAACCGGCAGCTTCAATCTCCTCCGCAATGCTATCCGGAGTACGGTTCTCGTAATACGGAAACAGCGGATCGACCTGAATGCTCGGGCCGGATACGCCTCTTTGCGCTTTTGTCATCTGAAGCGACGCCTCCCTTTTCGCCAGCCGGTCGGATCAGTACTAGAAAACGAATACCCCGATCCGGTACCGATGGGGTATAATGGATACATTCTATTCGATTACCCGGGAGCAGATCATGACACAAACGGTACGAATCAATTGTATGAAATGCCGCCATTTTTATGTAACATGGGACCCCAAATTCCCGAAAGGCTGCAAAGCTTACGGCTTTAAAACGCAAGGGCTCCCGAGCCAAACCGTGCTCGCCTCGTCGGGAAAGCCCTGTTACCAATTTGAAGAGAAGCCAACGAAGCCTTAACTTATCCGCGGCCGCTCGGCAAAATATGACTGTACCGTTCCGAGACGAACTGCAAATAACGACGCAAGTACGTCCGGCTGATCCAGGCAATGCCGCCGACGATCCCGCCGATGACGAGTGCGTACGCCATGCTCCACTCATAGGGAACGGTGTAATAAGGACCGAAATCCATATTGATCCACGATACCCCGAACGACCGGACGGCGCCGGCGATCAGGATAAGCACGGCGCAAAAGCCGAAACCATAAGCGATTGTCGCCAGCACAGGCACGACCATGACGCTGAGCAGCCCCGTCGTACAATAAAAGCCGATCATTCTGAGCATGTCCCGCCAATCCCCGCCCTTCATCCCTTGCTTGTAATATTCGCTGCGGAATGCTTTGGCCAGCTGCCGCGGCTCCCCAAGCTTCTTCAAGATGACCCCTTCCGGCTGTCCGCTGAGCAAGCCTTCCTCAATATGGCTTTCGATCTCCTTGACGGCGTCGATTCGTTCTTCCTCCGGCATTTTCCTCAACTCATGATATAGTTTCTCCAGATATGCTTTTCCCAGCGGGCTCATGATGGTTCCTCTCCTCTGTACAATTGAATAAGATTGACCGATTCGGCCAGCTTGTTCCACTCCAGCGACATCGTGTCGAGCAGCTCGCGCCCCGCGTCCGACAACGAATAATATTTGCGCGGCGGACCCGAGTCCGACTCTTGCCAGAACGATTCGATATATTGGTCCTTCAGCAGCCGGCGCAGCAGCGGGTACAGCGTTCCCTCCGTGACGGCAAGCGATTCCGACTTTTCCAGCTTCGTCACGAGCTCATAGCCGTAGCGCGGCTTCTGACTGATAAGCAGCAAGATGCAATATTCCAAAATTCCTCTTCGCACTTGAGAAGTCCATTCCGATAGGTCCATGCTGCCTCCCCTTTCACTACTAGGTTAACACATAATACTGTGCTACACAAGGTACCTTGCAACAAAAAATGTCTCGCACGAAAAAAGCGCCTTCCGTGGGGAAAGGGCGCTCATTCGGCTGTTGTAGTATTATCGGCTTTTGACAAGCAGCTCGATCGCTTCCTTCACGACCTTGCTCGAATCTCGGCCTGCCGTTTGTTCTTCGATAATGCATTGTTCCAAATTTTCCGCGACGATTTGCGCGATCGCTTTATCCGCCGCATTGCGTACGGCAGATAACTGGCTTACGACGTCCTTGCACGATTTCTCCTCATCCATTAACCGCAGCACGCCGCGGACTTGGCCCTCGATTCTTCTCAGCCGGGTTTTCATCTCATCCGTATATTGGTAAGCCATAACTCGATCTCCTTTCCTTATCCCATACAGGTATAGGTTTACTATACGCCAAAATTGCGGCGTTGTACAACCAGGAGCCGCGCCCCCAAATGGGCCTTCTGCAGCATCGCCCAACTCGCCTGCGACATGGAAACGGTAGGTGCAGACGCCACCGTTAGCGCTTGGAAGGGGAAGGAGTACTTCCGCAGAGCCCTTCGCGACTTTAGCGGAACTGCCACTTCCGCAATCGTTGTTTCAGCGGAACCGAGAGTTCCTCTATTTCTGCTATGAGGGCCGTCTATACCTGTTTAGAGGAACCGTTTCTTCCGTAATGCCCCAAATGTCCGCTTCTATTCGGACGGGCTGCGGCCATAACGGAAGTTTCACTTCCTCTAACACCCTAAACTGCGGTCCACCGCGAGCGTTAGCGGAACTTTCACTTCCGTTCATGCCGCGGCACAGCCAAAGAAATGCAAAAGACGTCTCTCGACGTCTTAATCTCCCTTATAAGTCAGCAGCGGCCACGACGTCAGCCACGCTTTTCGGCGGACCCTTTCCTCGAAATAAGACTGATCGGCAAAGAGCGGGCTTCGCCTGACCATCATGCCGAATAAATCGTCCAAGCCGTACGGCGAGCAGATGACCAGCTCGTCATTCTCGTTCAGTCTGACGCCTACGGCCGTCACGGTTTCGGGCCACCGGCTGAGCGCATCTTCGACAGAGCGATACGGCGACTCGCGATTGCGGATATGCATTCTCGCCTGATTTTTCACCGACCACTTTTCGTTTCCGGTCCGCCGGATCAGCTCCCGCTCCAGACCGATGTCCCGTTCCTCGGACTGCTCGTCCGCATCATAATAAACGACATCGATATCGTCGTGTTTGGCCCGGTCCTCATAGCCGTGAAGCCGGTCCCATACATAACTTCGGATATAACCGGCGGCGATGTAGCAGTCCGGCAGCGCAAGCTCCCGCACCTGACGCAGGTCGTTCATAAGTCGGTCGTGTTCATATACATATTGCTTCAGTCGACGTTCCAAATTTTCCGGCATTCCGATCCTCGCTCTCTCAGGCATGTAGATCAAGTGTACTATATCAGTCTCACGGATGCCGATAAAAATCGGCTGTAACGATATTTCCCGGAAGCTTGCGTTCAAAAAGAAATAATCCCGTTCCGGGGAACGGGATCAATCAATCGTGACTCTGCCTACGTCCGTCTAAAAAGCAAGCTGTCCGCCGTCGACGACGATCGTCTCGCCGGTAATGAACGCGGCATCGTCTGACGCGAGAAAAGCGAATACCCCGGCGACGTCTTCGGGCTTGCCGACACGTCCGAGCGGTATTTTCGCGCGGATGTATTGTTCGATAAATTCGGGACTGTCGATCGCTTCGGACATCGGCGTTTGAATGTAGCCTGGGCATACGGCGTTGACGCGAATCCCCTTCGCCCCAAGCTCGATCGCCATCGTTTTCGTCAGCAGCACGACGCCGCCCTTCGAGGCGTTATAGTGGGCATAATTCGCCTCGCCTACGAGCCCGTTCGTCGACGCCATGTTGACGATGACCCCGCCGCCCTGCGACGCCATTCGGCGCGCAACCGATTGAGCGACCCAGAACATGCCGTTTAAGTTGACGTCGATAATTTTTTTCCAGTTGTCCGGCTTAATATCGAGCAGCGGCTCTTCCCAGGCGATTCCTGCATTGTTGACGAGCACATCGATCCGGCCGAAGTCGCTCTCGGCAGCGGCGATTGCGGCTTCCACCTGCCGCTCGTCGGCAACGTCGACGACATAGTTTCGTACGACAGATCCGCCCGAGACAAGCTCATCGGCCGTCTCCGTCAAATCAGCCTCGACGTTGGACAGCAAGGCGAGCAACGCGCCTTCCGCGGCGAACCGCTGCGCAACCGCCTTGCCGATTCCGCGTCCGGCCCCCGTAATCAGCACCACTTTACCGTCAAACCTGCTCATGTTCGGCTCACTCCTTCTCTCCCGGCGCCTTGGCGATCACGTCGATTTCGACCAAGATGCCGTCCAGACCGCCCTGGAAGCAGGTACGGGCCGGCATAGGCTCCTTGAAATGAGTACGGTACACTTCGTTAAATCTCGAAAAGTGACCGATATCCTGAAGGATGACGTTAACCTTGACCACATCATCCGACGAGCAGCCGGCGGCCGCGAGTATGCGCTCGATGTTTTGCAGCGTTTGCTCGGTTTGCTCTTCGATCGTTTCGCCGACAACGTTTCCTTGCACATCAAGCGGCCCTTGACCGGAAACGAACACGAAGCCGCCGGACAACACACCTTGCGAATAAGGCCCGTCCCCGGCAGAAGCGTCCTGTGTGCGAATCACTTGTCTCATCTTCCTCATTCTCCTTCGTGTAAGCTGGAAACCCCGCACCATCGGACAATTGTCCGGGCGTATACCTCCGTCAGCCGGAGCAGTGACTCGATGTCCACATACTCGTCCGCGGCGTGTGCCTTAGCTCCTGACGGCCCGAGCACGATCGCCGGCGTGGGGCTGTGAAGATTAAACATGAAGGCGTCGCAGGCGAACGGCGCGCCCCGCACCTGCGGCTCGTGGCCGCAAACGTCCGCCACTTCCCGCCCGAGCAGGCCGATCAACGGGAAATCGGGCATCAACTCCGAGCCGGGCAAAAACCGGATCATTTTGCGAAACTCCGGCATTTGCCCTTCCGGGAACATCGCCGCATACCCGTCCGTCAGCTCGCGTTTCAACTGCTCCTCGGACACGCCCGGGTAACATTCCACCCAGATGTCGATGTCGCTTTGCTCCGGACCTACATCGCACAAGGCGGCGGTCATATCCCCCGCTTCCGCGCGTGTGACGATGACGGGCAAGCCCGAAGCATCGTCCGCATACCACGGCGCCGGGCCGGATGCCCCGGACCGCATCTTCTCGAACTTCTCCAGAAACACGAGAAACTTGCCCGTGTCGTAAAGCGGATTGACCAGCGTTTCGCCGCTGAACGACAACCCCGTCTTGCCGCGGAACGTCAGCCGCCACAGCGCCCCTCCCCGGGTCGCCGGACAGATCGCCATATTGGTAGGTTCCGGGATGATCGCGGCGTCGGCGTTATAACCCATCAGCCGTCCCGCCAGCGTCCCGTTCGCTCCCCCGAACTCCTCGTCGACGACCGATTCGACCGTGACGTCGCCGGCCGGTTGAATGCCCAGCTCCTTCAGGCAGCGGATCGCCATGATCGACGCCGCGAGACCGCCCTTCATGTCGAACGACCCGAGCCCGTACAGCTTGCCGTTTTGCTCACGGGGCTCCCACGGGGAACCGGACCAGCCCGGCGCAACGACAGCCGTATCCGCATGAGACGAAAACAGCAGCGACTTGCCGCCTCCGCCGCCCTTCCAGCGTCCTGCCACGTTGGGGCGCTGCGCATAGTCCTTGCCGGGAAAATAGGCGGGATGCTCACGGAAGCCGGGGGCTTCCTCCGGCGAATAAAGCGCCGTCTCGAGGCCGAGCCCGCCCAGCACGGCCGCAATTTGCTCCTGACACTCCCGCTCCCTGCCGTCCGTCACCAGATTAACCGTATCGTGCCGGATCAGATCGGCCGTTAGCCCGACGATATCGTCCCGATGTTTGGCGATCCAGCGGGAAATGTTCTTGCTCAGCGTTTCGTTCACGTACCGCCTTCTCCTTTCCCGGCCCGCTCTCGATCCGCAGGCCGGACGACTGCTACCGCCGCTTCAGCGCAGTTTAGTTTCACTTTCCAGGGTTCAGTTTCTCCAGGCGGCTTCTACGGATCTCGTCGTGATGACGGTCCGTAATTCTGCGCATGCCTTCGCCGATCGCCTTCCATGCCATATCCGGCGACTTCGCGCGATAGTCGTTCGATTCCGAGCCGCGGAATCCCCATACGAGAATTTGCCGCGCTCCGGCGTCGTAGGCTGCGTCCGTCGCCCAGATGATCTCTTCCTCGCGCCCCGCCGGGGTGGCATAACCTTGAATCCAGATGTTGTGCTGCTTGCCGAATTTTTTGCAGACGTCCAGATTCCGCTTTGTGCTTTCGTAGACGAAGTCGTACGGATGCACGTTTTTTTGTCCAAGCCAGTACGGATCGGAGCCGATATTTTGCAGCGTGTCGAGGCTGCAGATCGCTTCGATCGAGTCGAGATTGATGCCGTACGAGCTTCCGAGCATGACGCATACGATGTTTTCCATTTGCTTTTGCTGGCTGTATGCGGTTACTTCGCGGAAATAGTCGACAACCGAAGCGATGCGGAACTTTTCCACATTTTCGTCCAGCTCCGGAGGCATGTCGTAGCCGTACTGCTCGCGGAACGCGTTTTGACACCTCTCGCACGCGCACGTATATGCCTTCTTGCCTCCGTCGATCGCTTTGGCGGCCAGATGCGGCTCATCCCAGAAAATGCTTCTTCCGCCGATGTCGTAGACGACATCGATCCATTCCTTCGTAAATTTGCGGAAGTTCGGGCTGTTCAGGCACGCCCGGACCGGGTCAACCGAGCCGTCCGAATACACTTGGTGGCTGTCCGGGTAATAGGCGAGAAAATGCGATTTGTCTCCCGGAGGCCCGCCAAGCCCCCAGTTATCGACCCACACGTCCAACCCGTGGCCTTCCGTCATCTGAATGATTTCCTTCATAATGCTGCGGTGGCGGTCCCAATCCGTATGCGAGAACATATGCACGACAAGGTTGAAATGATTGTTCACGATATCTCGCAGGTCGGTCTCCATATGGCGCAGCATCCGGTTACCGTGATAGGCGATGCCTTTAATCAATTTATCCGGCTGGTTATGAATCAAGTGAAACTCCCCTCTCGATTAAGGTTGCGCGATCCGACTGGCGGTCGGAATGAACTGGTACCACTGGCAGTGCAGATTGTTAGGGTCGCCGTAGTAAGGCATACGGCTTTCCTCCAGCTCTTCGAGACCGGCGACAGCGCAGGATACGTAATCGGAGAGCCGTTTGATCGTCGTTTCCAGGCTGATGATCAGTGAGCCGTACCGGTAGTCGATCACTTCCCAGCCGAACGGCTTGTTTATCTCGAACCAACGATCCCGCTGCGCCGTTTGCAGCTCCCGGACGCGAACGATCAGATCGGGAAGGAGCGATTCGGCGTACTCTTGCAGCCTAGCCTTATCCCCGCTGCCGTAGGCGCTTACGAGGTTTATGCCCAGCTCCGCTTTTACGGTAAGCACGGAGCACAACCGGCGAAGCACCTCAAAGACGAAGCCGTACTCGCCGTTGCGGCCGGCGTACACCTCGAATTGCTTCTCGAGCTTCGCATAATGGGCCGCAAGCCCTTTGCCGGACAAGTTGGAGTCGAGCAGCCCCATCATCGGATGCTGCCAGAGCGCGAGCCGCGACGGGTTCGAGCCTCCCAGATTGTCCTCGCCGATTCCGTCGATTTCATCCATCCAGCGGATGTCCATAAAATCATCGTAGCTGCCGCCGGTGCAGAAGGCGAACCGTTTGCGCAGCTTCTCCTCGGACAGTTCGGCCGCATAACCATGCTCGGCGAACAGCTGCAGTCCGAGAATGGCGGAGAACCAGTCGCATTCCGTGCCATCGTCCCCCCATAGCGTGGCGATAATTTCACTGACGCCCTCTCTCTTGCATACGTTCAGCGCCGAGTTTGTAGACCGCATCGTCAGCCCGTAATTAAGCACGAAACCTTTCCAGTTCCAGATGCCCCCCGCGAACACCGGCGTAGAGCCGAACGCTTTATGCCTGCGAATCCAGTCCTCGTAAAACTCTTCATCGGCGTGATAGTAATCCCAATAGACGAGCTGTACGTCTTTCGGCATTTCTTCGATGACTCGATCCGGAATGACGCACTCTTTGTCGTAGTAAGCTCCGGTTTTGGAGCCTGCCCGGAAGTACATATCGCTCCACATCATCGGCTCCAGCCCGTGCTTGCGGGTAATTTCCAACACGCGGTGCAGATGCTCGTTCATAATGTCGAACTTGGAGCGGTAGCCGTTGCGGGCCAAATAATGGCCTTGTCCGAGCTTCCACGCCTCATCCATTCCGATATGGAATCGTTTCGTGCGTACGGGAGCGGCTGCGGCCACGATCATCTGCTCGATGAACGCGTACGTCTTCTCTTCCCCGACCAGCATCGTTTCTTCGTCGTCGCGGATGTCCGCGAACGCCTCCCATTTCAACACATCTTTCAAATGGCTGAGCGTCTGGATGCACGGAATCATCTCGATGCCGAACATAAAGGCGTAATCGTCGAGATCGCGAAGCTCCTCCTGCGTATAGCGGCCGCGCATATAGCCGAAGAACGGCTGTTCCTTGACGTCATAGCTGTCCTCGGTATACAGCATGAACATGTCGAGCCCCATAACCGCCATCAATCGAATAAACTTCTTCACCGTGTCCGGCTTCAAGACGGAGTTGCCTTGAGATACGTCGAACATCGGACCGTTCATCCGAAATTGTGGCGTTTCGCTGATGGAGAACGCCCCCAGACCGTCGCGAAGCGCTTCCACAAGAAGCCCCAAGCCGCGGAAAAAATGAATGTTGCGTGCGTAGTGCAGCGTAATGCCATGCTCACTGCGCTCTACGCGCAGCTCCGGCCCTTCGTACTTGACGACATCTACCCGCATTCCTTCGGCGCCGCATTTTACCCCGAGCTCGGCGGCCAGCACCGCTATCCCATCCTGCAATTCCGTTAGGTCACCGTTGAAATGTAGTTGCACCTGTAGTCCTCCATTCTCGCTTCGAGGTCTTCGACAGCATAAACGAACTTTGATATAATTAACGATCATTCCCTTATACAATACCAATGAACCGAATCGAAGGGTAGGCGAAACATGACCAAGTTGTTGGACTATATGATCAGTCCTTTGCCGATTCGCATCATCGAGCTGAAGGTCGACAAGGCGAAGCTGAAGATCAAAGGGCTGACGCTGCAGCAGTACGGGCATCTGCCCGGCCGAACGCCGATGCGCCGCAATTCGGCGTCCTCAACCTGGGCGTTTACCTACATCGTGCGGGGGAGCGGTACGTATCAGGTAGGGGACGGTCCGATTCAGCGGCTGGAAGCCGGAAGTTTATTCTGGGAATATCCGGGGGAGCTGTTTCACTTCGGCCCGGACCCGGGCAAGGATTGGGACGAATATTACGTCAACTTCGAAGGCCCCCGCGTAACGGAATGGCTGGACGGGCTTATCCAAGAGCCGAACAAAGTGTTTCGCGTCGGTATGGATAACAAGTGGATTCATAAGCTGGAGACGATCGGGGATTACATGGACAGCGGCATTGCCGATAACGTGGACCGGGCCGCCCTGCTGCTCGAATCGCTCGTATTCGAGTTTTGCAGCGCTAACGACAGCCGCAAGTCGAGCATTCACCCGGAACGCAAGCCGGAGATCGTGCTGTCCATCTTGGAGGACATCGGCGAAAGCCTCTACAAGCCGTGGAATGAGCAAGACATTTGGGAACGCAACCATATTTCGCGCTCCACGCTGCGGCGGATCGTGCAGCAGCATACGGGTTATGCGCTTAACGAATATGTAAACCGGCTGAAAATAGCGGAAGCGAAAAAGCTGCTGCGATTGACAAATTTGCAAATCAAGCAAATCGCGCAAATGCTCGGCTTCGAAGATATTACCTACTTCGCCCGGCTGTTTAAGAAGTTTGCCGGCATGTCGGCCATGACGTTTCGTTCGAAGCATCACGAGGTCGGCTGAATTGCGGTTGATTCCGTAAATCATCCAGCTATTTGCAAATATAGCGGCGATTCGGCAGGATAGCGCTAGGGAAACGGCGAATGGAGCCTGCGTACGATATTCCTTATTACGGAGGTACTGCCATGCCGGACAAGGCGCTTTTGGAAAATGTGATACAGGTCCGTACCGTCAAGCGCGATGTCACGCCGCTTATCGGCTTCGAAGGGGCTGGACTAGACGACGAAAAGAGACTGTTCAAGCGGTTAAACGAAACGTTTGAACTCATTGCCGGGGGAAAGCGTCCTCCTATGTACCTCGTCATTTTGATGCCGGGCTTTCGTCCCTTTGCGGCCGTCGAAGCTCCGGACAGCGGCCCGATTCCGAATGGCATGACCGCCTATACGATTCCGGCGGACGACTATGTTGTATTCGGGTTCGAGAAAGCCCACGTCGGTCTGTTTTGGAGCTCGATCTGCACGGAAGACAACCAGAAGAAATATAACATCGATTTGGCAAAGCCTCGTTTCGAAATCGGCACCCCCGAGCTGGAGACCGCCGGGCTGATCGAGTGGTATATCCCGATCCGCAGGTAATCGCCGCCATACAAAAAAGATGCCTTGACCCATCAACGTCGAGGCATCTCTTTTGCTTATTCGCGCAACCTGCTCCTACTTCGTTCCCGCTCCCTTTTTGCGCATACGGACAATGGCGAAGGCAGCGATAATCGCGATCAGCACCATTGCCGCGATCGTCATCGTCTTTCCGCCTCCGCCCGTTTCCGCAGCTGGAGCGGTGGAAGCTTCCGGCTGGGCCGTTTTCGTTTCGGAACCGCCGCTAGCCGGCTGCGACGCCTGAGCTTGCTCCGACAGCTTAACGGTAAACGAAAACTTGTTTTCGACCGGATGGCCGTCTCTGCCGATAATGCTCCACTTGACCGTGTATGTCCCGTTCGGCAAGCCCGATTCGAGCTTCCCGGACATTTTGTCTTTCTCGATCCGGATGCCGGATACTTTCCACAGCTCGTTAGTTTCCCCGCGCACTTCGAATGTACTGAGCGGTTCGATGTCCGTATTAAACTCCATCGTTACCTCTCCAGGCGACTTGTCGACCGTAGCTCCTCCTGCCGGAGAAGAGGACTTCAGCCCGGTGTGGGCCGATACGACAGCCGGAGCGAGCAGCATCAGCAAACCTAATACAATAGCGGAGAGCCATCTTTTCCTCATTTGAGCGCAACCTCTCTTTTCTTATCCTTACTGCCTTCCCCAAGTATATCAAACGCTTCCGCGCACCCAGCTTGCGGAAAAAGACAATTTTGCGAACAATCGCGCATCGCTGCTTTCTTCCGGCAACAATATGCTATGATGGTGGTGAAACGTAAGTTGAACGAATGTTTTGGATGCCCGTTCCATTCCATTTCTCCATTACACTCTGCTTATTCCGCAAGAGGATTCGTTCAACTTATATAGTCGCTATTCAAATTGAGGTGTATTCATGAACAAGCTTCGTATGTTCGGCTCCGTGGCGCTCGCGCTTGCCATGTTCGCCGTCAGCGCCTGCGGCAAATCCGCTGCGCAGGACGAGCACGGCGCGCATCGTACGGCCACGGGAGACATCCAGGAGAAGACCGCGTCGATCCAGACGCTGCCGTCGTTTCTCGATAAACAGCGCGAGGAAATACGAACCGCTTACCGGCTTGCCGCCCAATCGGCCGAGCTGCTGCGTTCGATTCCTTGTTACTGCGGCTGCGGCGAAAGTGCGGGACACAAGAGCAACGAAAACTGCTTCATTCAAGAAATCAAAAGCGACGGCTCCGTCGTTTGGGACGATCACGGCACCCGCTGCGGCGTCTGCATGCAAATCGCCGTTACGTCGTACCAGCTCAAGGAGCAGGGTAAATCGGCCAAAGAAATTCGGCAGATCATCGACGCTACATACAAGTCGGGCTATGCCAAGCCAACGCCGACACCGATGCCGAGCTGATAGAGCCGGCTAAAACACGAAAGCCTCTTTGCTTGATGGCAAGGGGCTTCTTTTTGGAGTGAATCGACCGATGTACGCCTATTTATCGGAAACGCTGCTGTACGTATGCTTCGCCTTCGTATGCGGAGCGGTCATCTGGAACGGTTTGCCGGTCGACGCCAGACCGGAAGCCCGCCTTCCCGGCTCCCTGCTGTTTAATGCAGTCGTCGGCATAGCGCTATTATCACTCGTGCCGGTCATCAAAAACACGCTTTTCCTGACCCAGTTCGCCGGCCCGTTCTGGGACATTATCGACGACGTGCTGCTCGAGCTGGAATTCGGCAAAGCCTGGCTCTGGATGTTCGGGATGTGCACCTTATTTCTCGCTCTGCTGGCGTTGCGCGACCCAAGCCGGAACCGCTGGGCCAACGGATTTGCCGGTCTGCTTGCGCTGGGACTGCTGTTTTCGTACGGATGGGCCAGTCACGCCGCCGGTCAATCGGAGTCGTGGGGATTTTTGGCACAGTCGTTCCATCTGGCGGCGGCCAGCGTCTGGATCGGCCTGCTGCTGATCGCCGGGTGGTTCGCCAACCCTTCCGACGGCTGGCTGCGCTTTCTGCGCTGGTTCCACCCGCTCTCCGTGCTGTGCGTGATCGTCATTGTCGCCGCCGGACTTATCATGATGGCTTACATTGTTCCGAGCTATCCGCAAAGCTGGATCATCTCGTACGGACAGGCGCTGCTCGTTAAACATCTGCTGCTCATTCCGGTCGTCGTATTCGGCTTTTTCAACGGCTTTGCGCTTCAATCGCGGCTAAAGATCCATCCGCAGTTCGATCCGCGCCCATGGTTCCGAGTGGAAAGCGTCATCATCCTGCTGCTGTTTGCGGCCACAGCCTTTATGGGCCAGCAGCGGCCGCCGCACGACGACCCGGAAAATCCGGAGCCGCTCGTCCCGTCCGCGCTATTCCGCTTGTTTCACGGCAGCGATGTAACGACCGATATGCGTCTAACGTTCGGCCTTCAGCCGGCCGGTATGCTGCTGGCCTTGGCAGCAGTAGCGCTTCTGCTGCTTCTGCTCCGGTCGTGGCGCCGTAATACGCCGCGTCTAGCTGCCGCCTTCGGGATCGGCTTCGCCGTCACCGCCTTTTTATCGATATTGCTGCTGGTTCGCTAAAACAGGGCAGCCAGTACGATGCTGCAAAAAAGAAAACTGCACCTCCAAATTGGCAGCTACATAGCCATTCGGGTGCAGTTTTTTTTTGCATATATTGTTATTCCTTACACTGTCGTTTGCAAGGCCTGCTCCGACTGGCACTCCTCGCAGATGCCGTACACCTCGAACCGGTGATTGACGATTTTGAACTTGCCGGGCAGGTTCAGTGTCTGCTCCATCGGGCAATACTCGAACGAAAGCGTCTTCTCACAATTGATGCAGATGAGATGATGATGGTGGTGATTCGTGCAGCTGCCGCGGAATTTGAGTCCCCCGTCCATAAAATAAAACTGCTCGAGCGCTCCCATCTCGCTAAGAAGCCGCAGGTTGCGATATACGGTGTCGAAGCTTACGCTCGGATAATCGACCGACATTTGATCGTATACGTCTTTCGGCGATAAGTAGCCGTCGTTTTTGACGAATATTTCGGCGAGCGTCCGGCGCTGCTCGGTAATTCTCCAGCCGTTCTTCGACATGATGTCGATGATCTGTTTCACTTTATCCGGTTCTGTCATGGATAGAGGTGTCCTTTCCGGGTGCGAATCCGCCCTGATGATGAGGCCTTGCCCGATAGCAGGCCGCTTGCGGCTCCGAATGCATTCTCAGTAAGGCCGGTCATTTCAGCTTTAGCAAAATCGCCCGTCGTTTCCCGACTTTGAATTGTCCGACCTGCTCGTAGCGGTCGTTCGTTATTTTCTGCTCTTTCGGCGCTACCAGAACAACGACCGATACGGGCGTAAGCAGCGGAGCGAGCCGGTCCAGCATCTGCCTCGCGGGATGCTCGGCCTCCGTCGTCCAGTCCACCAAATGTCCATACGGAAGATCGGATACAATCATGTCGAACTGCCTGCCCTGAAGCGCTCCGATAGGCTCCGTTGCATCCGCTGCCAGACAAGCAGTTGCCGGTCGTTCCGGGTGACTGGCGATGATCGCACCCAAACGCTCCGCGCTGTCCAGAGCTTCGCTGTGCGACGTTTTCCCATAGCTGTCGTACAGTTCCCGCAGCTGGCGAACCCGTTCGTTCAAGCCTTCCGCGGTCAGCAGCGACAAGTTGCGGGCGGCAAGCTCAACGGCCTGCGGGTCTATATCCGATGCGGCGATGTCCGCAATTAAATCCCCGTGTAAAAATCCGATCGCCGTCAGCATATAGGCCCCGCCCGCGCAAGGATCGTACAGGCGGTACGGGCCCGCGTTGCCCCGGCCGGTCAAATACGCTGCGGCCCGGCTAAAAAGCTCGCTGGCGAGACGTACCGGGAAAGCGGTAGTCCCACGGCCGTTATAGAGCACGCGGCCGCTCGCCAAATCCTCGAAGCTGTGCCGCTCGACTGCATGCCGATAATTCACTTCAATGTATCACTCCGTAAGCTGTTTTTCCTATTGTAGCACAATCGGCCCGCCGTATAAAACGTCCGCGCGACGGGCAGTCACGTCCTGGACCCGATAGCCGCCGCAATGAGAGGCCCGTGCAGCCTTCCGTCGTCGATGAACACCTTGTTCGTAATACCTCCGGTTACGACCCCGGCGACAAATACGTTCGGCACGTTCGTTTCATACGTGTGCGGATCGAACTCCGGCATTTTCGTTTCCTCATCGATCCGAATGTCCAGACTTTGCAAAAACTCGATATCCGGCTGGTAGCCGATAAGCGAGAACACAAAATCGTTCTCGATCTCGACTTCGCCTTCGTCCGTAAGCAGCCGCACCTGCTCCTCCCCGATCGACAGCACGCTCGACTGTGCATAAAACCGGATTCGCTCCTTCTCGATCATGTTGCGGATATCCAGCATAAGCGTAGGCTTGATCCCTTTCAGCACCGTTTCTCCGCGATGAACGAGCGTCACCTCCGCGCCATTGCGGTACAGATCGATCGCCGCTTCGACGGCGGAGTTTTTGCCCCCGACGACGAGCACCTTCATCCCCGCGTACGAATGGCCCTCGGTGTAGTAGTGGCGAACTTTGGAAAGCTGCTCTCCCGGCACGTTTATCCATCTTGGCTGATCGTATGTGCCCATCGCGATGACAACCGCTTCCGTCTCGTAATGCAGTTCCCGGCCGATGTGGTTAACGGCGGTTACTTGAAACGACGAGCCGTTCCGTTTCACGGCCGTAACCCGATGGAACGTTTTGACCCGAAGCCCCAGTCTCCCGACAACGGTCCGGTAATACCGCATCACTTCATTGCGCGTCGGGCGCTCCTCCTCCGACAAAAACGGGATTCCCCCGATTTCCAGCCGGTCGCTCGTGCTATATAATCTCATATTCGCGGGAAACGCCGTAATCGACTGGACGATGCCTCCCTTCTCCAGAACGAGACAATCGATCCCTCTCTCCTGCAATGCCGCCGCGGCTGATAATCCGCAAGGGCCTCCCCCGATCACGATCACTTTTTCCATGCTTGTGCCGCCTTCATCCTCTTATTGTCGTGCGTGTTACAGTAACAGATATTAGTTCACACATAACCTTTACTGTAGCATTTGAAAAAGCCTGTGTAAAGATTGGCAGCCGACGGGCTTGCATAGCAACGGCAAAAAGCCGCGAAGCCTGCTCTCCGCAGCACCCGCGACTTTTTTATCGTCCGAACTATACCCGCAGCTACACGCAGCCGTAGCCGAATTGTCCCGCTTCCGCGTCCTGCTCGTGAAGCGACAGGCTCGCGCCAAGCGAGCGCAGGCTGCCGATGATGTCGGAGTATCCCCGCTCGACATGCTCCACGCCCGTAATCCGGGTGCTGCCTTCGGCCACGAGCCCGGCCAGTACGAGAGCCATGCCGGCGCGCACGTCGGTGGCGTGAACCCAGTCGCCAATAAGCGGCCTGCCGCCCCGGATAAAGGCGCTCTCCTTGCGCTGCTCGATCTCCGCTCCCAGCCGGCGAAGCTGGGGCACGTGATTGAACCGGTGCGGAAACACTTTATCCGTTACGATGCTTTTGCCTCTCGCGAGCAGCAGGAGCGCCGTCATCGGCTGCTGCAGATCGGTGGCGAAGCCCGGATACATCGCGGTGCGGATACGCGTCGCTTTAACCTGGCCTGATCCGTAGGCCGTTATGGAGCTCTCGCCGGTCTCGATCTCGACCCCGACCTCCTTCAGCTTGGACAGGCAGGAGCTAAGATGCTCCGGTATGACGTCCTGCACCGTCACTTGTCCGCCCGTAACGCCGGCCGCGATGAGAAACGTACCGGCCACAAGACGATCGGGAATGACCGTGTGAATGCCGCCGTTCAAGTAAGGAACGCCTTCGATGCGAATACAGCGCGTTCCGGCGCCGTAGATGCGCGCTCCGAATTGGCACAGCAGCGTTGCCGTATCGACGACCTCCGGGTCCACAGCCGCATTGTACAGCACCGTTCTGCCCCGCGCCCGCACGGCGGCGAGCATACTGTTGATCGTGGCGCCGCACGTAATCATATCGAAGTAGATGTCCGCGCCCTTCAGCTCGGCCGCTTCTACGACGTAATGATCGTCATGCAGCGTCACTTTGGCGCCAAGCGCCTCGAACGCTTTCATATGCTGATCGATCGGCCTCGACTTGAAATCGTCCCCGCCCGGGAATCCGATCGTCACCCGGCCGAACTTTGCCAGTAGCGCGCCGGCAAAATAATAGGACGCCCGGTAGGCGGAAGCCTTGCCCGGATCGATCGTCGCGCTGTATATATACCTCGGATCAAGCTCGATGTCGCCATTATCGCATCTCGTCATACGCAGGCCGATTCCCTGGGCGATGCCGGCGATTTGCCGCATATCGTCCAGTTCGGGAATGCCTTCGAGCCTGACGATATCGTCGGCCAGACAAGAAGCGGCCAGCAGGGCTAGCGCGCTGTTCTTCGCGCCAGGAATACGAACCGAGCCCTGAAGCGGTCCCGCGGGTTGTACTCGAATGTATCGCATAGTGCAAGCCTCCGTTGTCGTTTACTTCGCACTTTCCTTCGCATCGGTCTCTAGTATGTAGCCGTTACCGCGCACGGCGCTGATCAGAAACGTATTTTTGTACTTTTTGCGAATCCGGTAAATGAGCGCGTTCAGCTCGTCCGTATGGACGTCGGGCGCCCCTCCCGGTCCAAGCGGCCGATCCGGCCAGACCGTTTGTTTAATATCGTGATACGTCACAAGCTGATTCGCATGCTTGTACATCAGATCGAGAAACAAATACTCTTTTTCGGACATGGCGATTGGCTTGCCGCCGACGACGCATTCGCGCTTTTCCCAATGAATCGTAGTCGCGCCGCTCGGCTCCTCCCACATCGCACTGCTAAGCGGTTCGAGCTCCAGCGTCTGCTCTCCGAACAAATAAGAGAAATGAATGACCGTAAGGCCTTTCGCAAGCTTTATGATATCGCCCGTCTGCAGCCGGTACGGCGTATGCGGAACTACTTTTTGACCGTTGATCTCGGTGCCGTTGGGGCTTCCCGAATCGTATAATACCGCGGCATCGTTTTCCCGGCGGATGACGAAATGGTTGCGCGATATAAAGGCGTTCGAGAACGAGAAATCGGGCGAAAAGCCTGCCGATGTTCGGCCGAATACCGTTTCCGGCATCGAAATATTCAGGCAGGTGCCGGGCCGAAACGGCTCCCCCCTGACAATGTATAAACAAGCGAACGTATCCAGTTGCATTCCCTCCGACATTGGTTTACGCCTATCTACTATCATACCTCAAACCGCCGACATATAAAATTATGAATCGGTGACGCTTCCCTCACAGCTGACTTATTCGAAATTCCGCCGCAAAGTGGAGCCCGAGCTTCATATTCGTTAAAAAAAACCGCCTCGGCATGGCGCCGGGCGGTTAACGCTTTCTGATAATCAGGAACGCGGCATCTCGATCCATTGATGCGGAGATAAAGCAGCCTTGAGGCCGTATTCAATAATCGTGATGATCGCCACCGTCTGGGCCGGATCGACTCCGCCTTCGCCCGTCTCGAAGAAACGGACGAGATTACGTATGAACGAGCCGAAAAAGTCCGATTCGATCTTGAGCGATTTCGCTTCGCCCGAGGCGTAATTAATCGTCGTCCCGAACGAGGTCGGATTGCCGAAATGATTGACGGTCGCCTGTCTGCCGTCCGCAAACCCGATCAGCAGCGAAGGAAAACGAGCGGTTCCGGTATACATGATACGCGTGACGTCACTGCCCATTAAGGCGACGATCGGCTCGATCTGATGAATCGAATAATTCTCGAATTTGCCCGGACCGAAGCTGAATATCGTGTCGATCCCTTCGCGGGACACCGCTTCGTATTCCGCCGCAAAACGGAGGGCGGACGAAGAATACATCGGCGTTCCGTGCTCGCTCGCCCACCCGAACAGCAGCTGGGCGGTTTTGCGGTCGGGAGCGAACGTTTTGTCAATGTACGTCGGTTTGCCTGAACGAAGCGGAAGCTCGGACAGCTCCTCGTGGAACTCCGGATGATCGGGCGATAGCACGATCAAGTAGTCGCTTTTTTCCACGACTTCTTCGATCGACGACAGCAGCTCGATGCCCTTTTTCGCACACCACTCGTTATTGCTGAGGCCGCCCGGCTTGTCGATTTTACCGTAAGCGTATGTAACCTGCATCTGGCCGTTTGTGGCCGCCTCGATCATAGCTGGATACTTCTCCGCATGCCATTCATCCAAAAAGTAATCGATAAATCCGATTTTTTTCATCCTAATCCCCTTCTCATCCGAAATCGTAACGGTTCAACCTAATCCCGTTCACCATTATAACAGAATGGAGATCATTTTCGTAAAATTTTTACCGTTTGGCGAAGAACTCCAAAATAATTGTCAAAGTCAGCAACGCAAACAAGCCCGTGACACGTATGGTCACAGGCTGTGCGGAAATACGGCTTACAGATTGTTGAACGTATCGGTCAGAACCGGCACGATTTGCGATTTGCGCGATACAACGCCCTTCAGAACGGTTTTGTTGTCGACAAGCGATACGTTGTACGCTTTCTCCACGACAGCAGCCGACTGGCCGAGCGCAAGGGCAACGGAATCGTTGTTCAAAATATCGGTAACGACGAATACGAACAAGTCCAGGCCTTTTTCCGCGATAATCGCCGACAGCGCTGCTTCCAGCTCAGTTTGGCGAGACAACACGTCGTTTGTATCAACGGCGTTGACTTGAGCGATCTCGACTTTTTTGCCGCCCATCGAAAACTCTTTGGAATCGAGCGAGATCAGCTGGGCGATCGTTTTGTCGCTTAAGTCAGCTCCGGCTTTGAGCATATTGAGGCCGTAGCTTGCGCTGTCGACGCCTGCAATTGCAGCAAGCTCCTGAGCGGCAGCAACGTCTTCTTCCGTGCAAGTAGGCGATTTGAATAAAAGAGAATCGGAAATAATGGCGGAAAGCATCAGTCCCGCGATCGGCTTCGAGATGGCGACACCGTTTTCCTTGTACAGCTTGTTCAAAATCGTAGCCGTACAGCCTACCGGCTCGGCGCGATAGTAAAGCGGATGGCTTGTCTCAAAGTTGGCGATCCGATGATGATCGATGACTTCGATTACGCGGACTTGATCGATATCCGACGCGCTTTGCTGGCGCTCGTTATGGTCGACAAGAATCACGTCGCTCGCCTCGCCGGCAACGGTTTCCACAAGGCGCGGAGCCTGAACTCCGAAGTAGTCTAGCGCGTACCCGGTTTCTCCGTTAACCGCTCCGAGACGAACGGCTTCCACGTCCTTGCCCAATTTGCTCTTCAAATCGGCATACGCGATGGCAGAGCCGATCGAATCGGTATCCGGGTTTTTGTGTCCGAAAATCAGTGTTTTTCCCATCCTAATATAGCTCCTCTGTTTTGGAAATAGCCAATCCGTTTTTATTATATCGTTTAATTCACT
Source organism: Paenibacillus ginsengarvi (assembly GCF_003626695.1). Taxonomy (GTDB): domain Bacteria; phylum Bacillota; class Bacilli; order Paenibacillales; family NBRC-103111; genus Paenibacillus_AB; species Paenibacillus_AB ginsengarvi. The sequence goes on along the minus strand of NZ_RBAH01000009.1, from coordinate 187,477 downwards.
ATATTCCTATGCTTTTACAGAGATTTTTTGGAAGGGAATCGTTTTAGCCCTTCGAGCTTTATCCGGCAGCTTGTCTTACTCCAAAAAATCTTTCAGACGTTTGCTGCGGCTAGGGTGTCTCAGCTTGCGCAGAGCCTTTGCCTCGATCTGACGGATGCGTTCGCGCGTGACGCCGAACACTTGTCCGACTTCCTCCAGCGTGCGGGTGCGTCCGTCATCCAGACCGAATCGCAGGCGCAGCACATTCTCCTCGCGCTCCGTCAGCGTATCGAGCACATCCTCGAGCTGTTCCTTGAGCAGCTCGAAAGCGGCGGCGTCGGCCGGAGCGAGCGCATCCTGATCCTCGATAAAATCGCCAAGATTCGAATCGTTCTCTTCGCCGATCGGCGTCTCAAGCGATATCGGATCTTGCGCGACCTTCATGATCTCACGCACTTTCTCGTCGGAGATGTCCATCTCCTTGGCGATCTCTTCTGGCGTCGGCTCGCGGCCGAGCTCTTGCAGCAGCTGTCTCGATATGCGGATAAGCTTGTTGATCGTCTCGACCATATGTACCGGAACACGGATCGTTCTGGCCTGGTCGGCGATCGCCCGCGTAATGGCTTGGCGAATCCACCACGTCGCGTACGTGCTGAACTTGTAACCTTTCGAGTAATCGAACTTCTCGACAGCTTTAATCAGTCCCATATTGCCTTCCTGAATCAGGTCGAGGAACAGCATCCCTCTCCCGACATACCGTCTCGCGATGCTGACGACGAGACGCAGGTTCGCCTCGGCGAGCTGCCGCTTCGCCTCTTCGTCGCCCTGCTCGATGCGTTTGGCCAGCTCGACCTCGGCTTCGCCCGACAACAATTGGACGCGTCCGATTTCTTTCAAATACATACGAACCGGATCGTTAATCCCTATACCTGGCGGCAAGGATAGATCGTTATTATCGGTAAATTCGTTCCGGTCCTGATCATCGTGTATCATGGAATCTCTATTGTTTGCATCAAGCGATAGCTTCTTATCAGATCCCGAACGCCCGTCATTCGCCATAAATCGGCTTCATCCTCCCTGGTAAAGAAAACAAAGTTATCCGTGCAGTTGTGTCAAGTCGTTTATCCGCATCCCGATTGACAAATCGACAAGATTATGGTAATGTAATTTTGATGAAGGAAATGTTTACATAAATTCTATCCGGCATTATATCATGATTATTTACAAATTTCAATACAAATATAGCTGCTTCCCCTCATTCGCAGGGAGCTTTTTTTATGCAGGTGACCAAATAAACATCCAAGACCTCTGCCGGTGCTGTTACAAAGCAGCCCGGCAGAGGTCTTTCTTGCAGCTTCAATTGTCTTCTACCTTCTGGCGCGATCCACATACTCATGCCAGATGTCGCTCTCCTCGTCCGTCATGGTTCCGCTCATCGTGGAGAAATCGATCATTCGGTCAAAACGGTCCTTCAGCAGCATAAACTGCTGGAACGATACCATCATTTTGTTCAGCGACGCCGAGCGGGCTACTTGTTCCAAGTTGCCGACATCGGGACAACCGCTCATCTTAAGGGTGTGTAGGTGCTCCAGCCCAGCCACGGCCGACATATCCCGGACCGCAGTGTCGTTCATCTCCAATTCCTCAAGCTTGACGCAGCCCTTCAAAAACTCCAGATTGGAAAGCGAGACGCCCTCCAGCTCCACCTTGCGCAAATGGACAAGCTTCCCGATCGCGGCCAATTCCGCTTCGGTCACGCTGTCCAGACCGGAAATCGTCAGCTCCCGAAGCTGATTCAGCTCCGCTAAGCTGCGAAGCTGCTTGGCATCCGGCTTCGAAATTTTCAGAGTGCGCAGGCTTTTGATCGGTTTTAACGGTGAAAGATCGCGGACCGGCGTTTGCTGAGCGTCCAGTTCCTTTAATTTGGGAAGTGCGCTAAGAGGCGACAGGTCGGTAACGGTCGTCCCGGTAATAATCAGCTCCTGCAAATGCTCGAGATGCTGCAGCGGACTAAGGTCCGTCACCGGATTTTTCCCGAGATACAGCTGCTTCAGCTGCTTGCAGCCGCTCAAAGCTTCGATGGAACGAATCTCATTCGCGCTCAGAACCAACTCGCGAACGTCTTCGCATCGTTCGAGCGGAGTTATATGCGTCAGCCCCTCGCGTATAAAACGAAGCTGCTTCGCCCGTACAAATCGTTCCGGCGAACCAAAAGCCGATTCGATCCGCTGCCGCCATTCGTCATCCAATCCTTCATACCATATCTGCACGTCTGCAGCACCTGGCTGTGCCTGTCTCGCCTCAAGCACGGGAAGCTCCAGATTACGGATGGCATCCAGGAAGTGAACGGCCCCGTCGCGGCCTAAGCTCCATGTACGGTATTCTTCCTCTTGCACGATGTTGTAACTGCCGGCTTTCGCGGTATCCCGGATAAATTGCAGAAAACAAGTGAGGTTACGGGCGATCACATACTTAATCTCTTCATCTCGGCCGAAATTGATCACCTGTCCCTTTACACCGTTTGCGTCCGGGTCCAGGTCGACGCCGATGTTATTACCGCCCCAATCTTTGCTGATCGGCAGCCAATACCGGTTGATGTACCTTTCTTTGATCCACCCGGCCGGTACGGAATGATGACCGCTTTCCACCGCGTAGCCTTCCTCCAGCTCGGCCCATACGTTCCACTCGGACAACATTTCGCTCAGCGAGAGAAACGGCATCCCAAAAAAGAAGCCTGTCCCCTCTTCTTTTTCTCCATTATGGATCTGATACAGCTCCCTCAGCTCCGCAGGCAGAGCAAAACCCAGTTCTTCCTCCGCCAGGCGAAGCTCGGCTTCCGTCACAGGCGGGTTAAGCGATTCGGCCAACTCGGGAAGCTCTTCCCGCAGTTTATCTATGATCTCTTGTATCGATTTTCTCATTGCGCCCCGTCCCCCTTGAAGCTTGCCTCAGCTCCGTATTCAATAAATCAGTGCCCTCATCAATTCCTTCGGCGCTTGATCGTATTATGTATTATAAATATATAAATTCTGCTGCCTGTTTGGACAGCGGTCTTTGTACCCATTTCATTTCCGGCGGCGTTAAATTTTGCGTATTTTTCCCGAACTGGGGCATGTCGGAGCCTGAAGCCGCATAGGATTGTAACTCAGACTCCATTTTTCTTCGAGGAGGTATACCGGATGCCAGCGATTATATTCGCCCCGATCAAAATTACAGGCGCCGATGGAGCAGTCACATTTGGCGATGTGCTGCAAATATCGCCGAACAGCTCCAGCAAAACCTATTCCGGCTCAGGGGGAGGCAATGTCGGCGATTTTTCGACGGCGATCTCGCTGCTGAGCTTTACGATCACTTCCGATCCCGATCTGGTCGACTCCATCTCAGTGCTGCGGGGATAACCCGCCCTGACGCGATCCGCCGTGTGCGCTCGACTGAGACAAGAAACCCTGATGCGCCGGCATCAGGGTTTCTTGCCGTTAATCGAGAAAACGGACGTACACTTCATGCGGCGGTTTTTTCCTTTTCCACTTTTTCATATGCAGCTGCATCACTCCGCCTTTGTACACCGCTTTGCAGCTTTCCGGAACAACCGGCGAAGACAGCCGGATCGTCTGTTTTTTGCCGCTGTCCCCTCCGTCCAGCTTGACGTGATTCATTGCCGTGAACACGCTGATGCTGCGTGCCTGCTCCTGGTCCGGGATATGGATTTTGACGATCACATTGTTATGAGTTTCGAACACTTCCGTTTGATATAATGCACCTAGCTTCGAGGCGTCGACCTGAGGAAACGCTTTCGTCATGACGTCCTTGACGACCTGATCCACCCAGGCCGTATTTTTGTTCAACTCGCTTTGCGCCAGCGGGAATTTGCCTCCAAAAAACTGCTCGAAGCTTTTCCAATCGAAATTGGACATAAAATCTTTGCGAATATCGTCCATGCACCCCACTCCTTCTACGCACCAGTATATGCCCAGGAAGCGCGCGGCATGATAAGGCGCCGGTGATTCGGTATCATACCCGCCTGGCTGCACACATACAATGGGAATAACGACATTTAGAGCAAGGATGTGTGCATAATGCCTGCCATCGTCGGGATCGTCAAAGTGCTCAACGTAGGCCCCAGTTCGATTTTCCATATTGGCGATTCGATTCAATTGGCGCCCCAAAGCACATCGAAAACGTTCGCGGGCGCGGGCTCATTTAATACGGGAGATGCGGTTCATACGTATAACGCCATAAACAGCACCAATACGTTTGACGCGGATGTCGCCGATACGAATGCGATCTCAGCGAACGGGGCGGGTGTTCTGTAGCTATGAATCTGATCGTGCATCAGAGCATCGTGATTCATCAGTTGCGAGTCGAGGCGGTTTCCAATTCCTCGGTGCTTCAAATCGGCAGCGCCGGAATGATCAAGGGACTATCCAATCTGTACAATACCGGCGGCTTCTCCGGTCCCGCCCCGGCTGTTACAGCCAGTACTGGAGAGGTAGGCGCCGAGTCGCTCGTTCCGCTGCCCTCCCCTACATAAAGTACCTAAACACTTACATGCAGACCGATCCCGATAGAAAGGGGAGTTCCCACATGATTCCGCTGCCGCCTCCGTCCTATTTCCAGCAGTTGAACGCCTATTTGAACGCACAAGCGCAGAAAGTCCAGGAGTTAGAGAGGCGGGTCGGCCAGCTGCAGCAGGAGCTCGAAGCGCTAAAAAAACAGCGTGGAGTGACAGTGGAAAAAATCGAGTACAAATTCGATCAGCTCAAAATCGAAAAGCTGGACGGAACGCTTCATATCGGCATTTCCCCGGATCTCAGTAAATCGATCGAAGATTTATCGGTAGGCGGCCAGTCTCTGCAGATGACGGATGCCAAGACGGATATGCGATCCCCTGTACGTATTGCGATCGATTCGTTTCTGGACGATGAATGTCCGCGGCTCATCAGGGAACTGCAAGCCAGCAAGCGTCTTACACTTGGCGATACATATGCGGATGTGATGATACAAGATATGAAAAATCAGGTTGACGGCCGCATCTCTTACTACACACAAACGATATCGGACGATGCTTCCTCAGGCGGAGACAAATCACCCCTCATCATAAACAAAATCAAATCGGATATTACGGTCGCCATCGAGAGGCATTTGGAACAAAAAAGACAACAATCGGAGGTCGATACATGAACTTTTACGTAGAAAACAAACAATTGTGCGTAGGCGTAATCCGCGTTACGGGAGTAGCCAGCTCTTCGGTACTGCTAGTCGGAGATACGAACGAAATTTCACTCTCCTCGATATTCGATACGCCTCCGGAGTCGCTTATTATCGGCCCGCTCGTTCCGCTGACCGCAGAGAGATGAGGTGACGGGATTGGTACGAATATCGGCCGTCCGGCGAATCGACATAAACGATATCGGTCTCGCTTCGATCTGTCTGCTCGGCGATTGCGTGGAAATTGTACCGACCGCACAAGCTCTCGCCGTACAGCGGCAATACAGCATTTATAACGGAAACGAAGGCGCCCTGTCGGCCTTCCCTATTTTCCGAAGACCTATTCCCGTTCCGTCCTGTACGAATGAGGTCCATATGCAGGTTATGAATCGCAATCCGTACATCGCCGTTGACGAAGTGGATATACTCGCCTTCTCCTCCTCGGCCATTATGCAGGTCGGCAGCAATGAGCGTATTCGCTGCGTTAACCGGCTCAAACATATCCGGCAGCTCGTTCACCGCCCTGGCGAGGCGCGGCTGACTTAACTACTATAAAATAAAAAAAACAAAAAAAAGCTTGAGCAATCAAGCTTTTTTTTGTTTTTTCAAGCCAGTGTGCAATTAGAAGTACCGATTCGCTCTATGGGTCACTTCGGAGATTTTTACCGAAGCCGGAGTACGCCCATATCAAACCGAACAGCCAGCAGCCACTGGCCAAATAGCCGCCGACGACATCGCTCGGATAATGCACCCCCAAATAAATCCGGCTGTATCCGATTGCCGCTATAAACAACGTGCTGACGGCGATGAGCAGGGCACGGCCGGCTTTATGGGGAATATGCCGCCACAGCAAATAGGCGATTGTCGCATACAAGCAAAACGCCGCCATCGAATGGCCGCTCGGAAAGCTATAACCCGGTGCGTCGGCAAGCCGGTATATCGTCGGACGAGCCCGCTGAAAGAGCAGTTTTAGCAAAACATTCAGCGCACCCGCCCCGCCGACCGATATGGCGAGCAGCAGCAGCTCCTTGCGGTGTCCAAGAACGGTAAACAGGAACAGGCCCGCAGCGGCTGTAATCAAGGCGACCGGCACTTTTTCGCCGATCAGGCTAAGCAGCTTCATAACCGCCGTCAAACCGGGCGACTCCGTCCCTTGTACGGCTGCAATGACGGCGCGATCCCATCCGTTGATCACTCCGCTGCCGATCAGCATGGCGATGACGCCGAAGCCCGCAGCGCACAAAAAACTGGCCGCCAGGGCGAGCGTGAACCTTGTGATCCAGCGTTTGATGAACATAGTCGGTAATGGCTCCTTCATTCAGCAATCGCAGTATGGGCGCGATGCTCAAGGTGTCAAGATCAGTATGCCGCCCATTTCTAATGAAATTCTCATAATAGCACCGAACGCAGCGGAGCACAAGCATTCGCCGGGCCAGCGCCAAATCATGTTAATTTTTTTTGTGTTACGCTTGTATCAAGCGACACCGAGAATATTACATTCGAGGAGGACAACTTATCATGACAACTAACAACAAACGTTTTGGACGAGCATATATAACATTCGGATTAAGCTTCGCGATGCTGTTTTCAGGCAGTCTTGCACTGGGGACAACTTCGGCTCACGCGGAAACGGCATCCCGTTACGACACAGCGGCAAACTGGACCGATTTGAACAATTTCTTGAATCAGGATTGGAACCAGAACTGGAATCCGGACTGGAACCAAGATTGGAATCAAGGCGGCAACGATAACAATGGTAATCATGGCGGGAATAACGGCTCCGGCAATGCGGGCGGCTCGAATTCCGGATCGGATTCGGATACCGGTTCGGGATCGAACACCGGAGGCGATTCGAAGCCTTCGGCAGGCTCATCGGCAGCCAGCGACATTATTGCGAAGGGCAAAACGTTTATGGGCACCCCGTACAAATTCGGCTCCAAATCCGGCAATACCAAGTCGTTTGACTGCTCTTCTTTCACGCAATATTTGTTCGAACAGGCGGGAATCTCGATTCCGCGATCGTCGAAGGAGCAATCTACGTTCGGGACGTATGTGCCGCGCAGCGAGCTGAAGCCGGGCGATCTTGTGTTCTTCTACTCCCCGGTTCATCACGTAGCGCTTTATATCGGCAACGGTAAGATTTTGCACACGTACGGCGAGCCAGGCGTTACGATCAACGATCTGAACTCCGGCTGGTGGGACGAGCATTACACGACAGCACGCCGCGTCATCAAGCAGTAAGCCTTGAGGAACCTGGAGAAATCCGGGTTCTTTTTTTTGTAAATAAGATGATGCGATTGTTGCCATAATGGTATAGACAGAAAGGAAGCTCTTCAAACCGGCAATTTTTAGGCAAAAATCGAAACTACGTTCGCTTCCGCACGTATATAACAGTATCAGAAAAACTTATAAGCAGAAGCCGGCTTCTATCGTCAACCTGCCAAGTTGGACTGAAATTATTCGATCCTATTAGGAGGAATTGGTTTACTAATGGAAACCGACGGTCATTCATCATCCTTATCCAGCTTGCTCAAGAAAGGAAACGCCTCATCCGGCGCGGCCGCGATCGGCAATATCGGCATCGCCATCATCAAAGGAATTGCCGCATTCGTAACAGGCAGCGGCACTATGTTCGCCTCGACCATGCACTCCATCGCCGACGCCGTCAATCAAGGCTTCGTGTATGTAGGCAGCATCCTGTCCGAGCGGGAGCCGACAAAACGGTTTCCGACCGGCTTCGGACGTCTCATCAACATCTTTTGTATGGTCGCCGTTATCGTCGTATCGATCATGGCCTATGAAACAATCAAAGAAGGCGTGCATCTGATTCAGCACCCTACCGTCTCCCACGGTTTTTGGCTGAACTTCGTCGTGCTCCTCATCTCGCTTGCGATCGATGGGTACGTTCTCATAAAGGCAATGAAGGAAATCGTCCGCGAAACTCGCGCAACAACGAAAGGCGCGGGCCTCGTGAGAGCCGCTTTTCAAAACGTCAAACGGGCCGCTCCGCCGACAAGACTCGTTTTTTACGAAGATTTGGTCGCAACGACCGGCGCTCTGCTTGCCATGATCGCCGTTGTCGTAACGTCCTTCAGCAACTTCGCGATACTGGACGGCGTCACGACGATTCTGATCGGTTTGCTTATGATCGGCGTCGCGTTCCGGGTCGGCTACGACAATATGGTCGGTTTGATCGGTGTCGCTGCACCGCTTGATGTCGAGCGCAAAATCGCCGATATTATTTTGTCCGATCCGGACGTAACGGATATTAACAAAATGAGGATCATTCAGGAAGGCCGGTTTTATCACGTGGAAGGGTACATCGAGCTGCGCAAGGGCCTTACGCTCGCTGTCGCGGACGACATCAAGTTCCGCGTTCGGGACAAGCTGCTCGCTGATCCGGATATCGCCGACGTAACGCTCGGCATCATTGAGGATAACGGCGTCATCGATTGGAATCCCGCAGTTCAGCAAGTGTAATGTAGGTACGAAAAAAAAGCTGGTTCTCTCGAAACCGGCTTCTTTTTTTTGCCGCTCATACAAGTCAAGTCATAACTCAAGCCTGATTGAGGCTACGATCGGTCTGTGATCGGATGCCAGCGACTCGATGACGCTTGTTTCCTTCACTCGCAGCCCGTCCCCGGCCAGTATGTAGTCAATTTTGCTGCGCGGCTCATCTGCTGGAAACGAAAGCCCCGGGTCGCTCCCCCTTATGGACCACGTGTCGCCGAACCGTTCGAACAGCCGCTCTAGCTCCGGCGCTTCCGGCCCGGCATTGAAGTCGCCAAGCAGCAGCTTACCCGAGCTTTCGCCCACGATATCCAGCATCTCCGTCACTTGAAGCTGCCGCAGAGCCGGATTGGGGCGATAATCGAGATGGGTCACATACACCGTCACAGCCGTACCGTCCACATCCAGCACCGTTTCGGCAAAACCCGGCATCGGGGTCGGGGGCGCTTCACGATCCTGAGTCGAAAGCCGGGTCAAGCGATGGTTCGCGGCACGAACGATCGGAAAGCGGCTCAAGACGGCAACGCCAAATTGACGGTTTGGCTCCCCCTCCCGCTGCGGCGGAAGATCGTAAACAGGAGCAGTATAATAAAACATCCCGAGCGCTTGCGCAAGCTCCTCCACCGTATGTCCGAATCGGCTTCGCGGCCCCCAGTGCACATCCGCCTCCTGAAGCCCAATCATATCCGCCCCCGCTTGCCGGATCACGCCGGCGATCCGATCCATATCGAATACACCGTCCATACCGATTCCGGAATGAATGTTGTAGCTCATGATTTTGAAAGCAGTCATCTTCATCCTCCCGCCTGGATACTCGATTAGTCTGGATACATGTATTCGCAGATTGACGGACATTTCCTGCTTTTTTCGGCAAACGGCATCCATATTTGTTATGATAGTGCCGATCAACCTTAAATCGAGGATGTGCTCAATCGTGAAAATTCAACTGCTTGTAGCGGACGATGATCCCCATATCCGGGAATTGCTTCGGTTTTTATTCCATCAGGAAGGTTATGCTGTCTTCGAAGCGGAGGACGGAATTGCAGCAACACGGCTGATGGAGAAGGAACAGATTCATCTCGCCGTGGTCGATATCATGATGCCCGGTATGGACGGGCTGGAGCTGTGCCGCGATATTCGGCGCCATTACGATATCCCCGTCATCCTGCTGACGGCTAAGGGCGAGTTAATCGATAAGGAAAATGGCTATTCGTCGGGGACGGACGACTATCTGGTCAAGCCGTTCGAGCCGAAGGAGCTGCTGTTCCGCATCCGGGCGCTGCTGCGGCGCTACCAGATCGTATCGGCCGAGGAAATCCGCCTAAACGATACGGTTATTGACCGGAAAAGCTATGAGGTGCGGATCGGCGGCGAACCGCTCGTCATTCCGCTCAAGGAATTCGAGCTGCTGGCGCAGCTGGCCGGCCATCCGGGCCGCATTTTTACAAGAGAGCAGCTGCTTCGGCTCATCTGGGGCGCTGACTTCGAAGGCGACAGCAGAACGATCGACGTCCATATCAAACGGCTGCGCGAGCGATTTCAGGACCGGACCGGCGACTTCGTTCTGACAACGGTCAGAGGTCTCGGCTACAAACTCGAGGTGCGCGGCTCATGAGAACGTTATATTTTCGAATCGTCCTCACCTTTATCGGGATCGCCGTTGCGAGCGCTATTCTCGGCCTGCTCGTCACAAACGTTTATTACTTGACGAAGCTGCGTGACTTTAACGACCAAAAAATGATCCATATTGCAACGGAATTCAAGCGGCTGTACGAGCAGACGCCGGGGGCGGATGCGAACGCGTATTTAAGCGGAGTCGCGGAAATGGGATTTCAGATTTATGTTGTAAACGGGTCGGAGAACGGCGTATCGTACGGCGCTCCTTTCAAACATCGGAAAATCGATGACGCTTCGATTCGTGCGGTTTTAAACGGCGGCATTTATAACGGAATGATGCAGGAACGGCATCTGCTCACAGTAACCGGATTTTTCGAGAACAGCATCCGTAACAGCGTCGGTTTGCCCGTACGCGTTCAAGGTGAAACGCAGGCGTGGTTTATTCGGCCGAATCTCGAACAGCAAATTGGAGAAGTACGCGTTTTAGTCGCGGTCTTGCTTTCTGCTACTTTCCTTTTCAGTCTCGTCTTCATCGTCATATTATCCCGGTATATCGTAAGGCCGGTCAAGCAGCTGACGGAGGCTACAAACCGGATCGTCGGCGGGCAATACGACATCGAACTGGACGTAACGAGAAAGGACGAGATCGGCAATCTGGCCCGGCACTTTACCCATATGGCCCAAGCGTTAAAGCGGCTTGACGCGATGCGGCAGGAATTCGTCGCCAATGTGTCGCATGAAATCCAATCTCCCTTGACATCGATCCGGGGCTTTGCGCAGTCGATACTTGACCGACAGGCGAGCCCGGAGGAGCAAGAACGGTATCTTCGCATCATCGCGGACGAAAGCACGCGATTGTCTTCGCTAAGCAAACAGCTGCTCACCCTGGCCGCGCTCGACAAAGAAACGGGAGAGGTCAAACGCGCATCATACCGGCTGGACGAGCAGATCCGGCAAGTTCTGATCGTGACTGAATGGGAATGGTCGGAGAAGCAGCTGTTTATCGAGCCGGAGCTTCCGGAAATCGTCATTTCCGGGGATGCGGATCTGCTGTATCAGGTCTGGTTCAACCTGATCACGAACAGCATCAAATTTTGCAAGCCCGGCGATTGCATTGCCGTATCGATCACCTCGGACGACGGTATCGTCGTCACCGTCCGCGATACGGGACCGGGAATTTCGGCCGAGGAGCTGCCCCATATTTTCGATCGGTTCTACAAGGCGGACAAGTCCAGGAGCCGCACAAAAGCAGGCAGCGGGTTAGGTCTCGCCATTGTCCGCAAAATCGTCGAGCTGCATGGCGGCACGATCGAGGCGAGCAGCGCGCCCGGCAAGGACACGATTTTTACCGTAAAACTCCCCCAACTGTAATACTCCGTTCATCGTCCATTCATATTCCTGTCCTACAATCATAGCAGAATCAGGACAGGAGGTTATGAAGATGTCGAAACATCCTCTGCAAAAACTGGCCCGCGCGGTCAGCAGCCGAAAGGGCGCCATCACGGTCATCGTCGTGTGGCTGCTCGCCATCGTTCTGCTGAGCGGCATCGCACCGGGCTCGAAACCATACGCGACAAGCAGCGGAGAAGGCAGCATACACGAGGACACGCCTTCCGCCATCGCTCAGCAGATCATGAACGAGCAGTTTCCGTCCAAGGACGGCTTGACGGCGCTGCTCGTCTTTCACACTACGGACTCGTTCACGGCGCAAAACCGGACCGTCGTCTCGGACATTAGCCAGTGGCTGGCGTCGGACCGGAAGCCGGAGCACGTCGCAAGCGTCCTTCCCTTCCATCAGCTTCCAAAGCAGGTGCAGGACCAGATGATATCCAGTGATGGTACTACGCTAATTATAAACGCCGCATTGGACAAAAATTTGCCGTCCGATCAAGTGTACGACACGCTGAAGCAAATACGGGACTATGCGGATGAGCATAGCGGCGGCCGCGTGCAGCTCGAAATTACCGGTCCGGCCGGTATCGCTGCGGATACGATTACGCTGTTCAAAAACGCCGACTTCGTGCTGATGTTCGCCACGATCGGCCTGATCCTCGTCATTCTGATCGTCATCTACCGTTCCCCGCTGCTGGCCGTTATCCCGCTGCTCATCTCGGGAATCGTCTATCAGGCGACCGATCGCTTTCTCGGACTTGCGGCCAAGAACGGCTGGTTTGTCGTCGACAAACAGGCGCTCTCGATCATGATGATTCTGCTTTTCGCCGTACTGACCGACTACTGTCTGTTCGTGTTGGCCCGTTTCCGCGAAGAGCTCAAGAAGAACGGCTCCAAGTACGACGCCATGCGCGCAGCCTTATCCCAAGTGGCCGAGCCGATTCTGTTCAGCGGCGGGACCGTGCTTGTGGCGATGCTGACGCTGTTCGCTACCGTCTTCAAGCCTTATCACCATTTTGCCCCGGTATTTTCCGTGGCGATGGTTGTCATTCTTCTCGGCGGCTTGACTTTGATTCCCGCGCTGTTCGCTTTACTCGGCCGGAATGTGTTTTGGCCGTTTGTACCGAAACTACTCGACGAAGCCGTGAAACCTACCGGAATGTGGACCCGCATCGGTTCGTTCGTTTCGAGGAAGCCTGGCGTTCCGGCAACCGCCTTGCTGCTGCTGCTCGTGCTCGGCTCGCTAAACGTATTTTCGATGAACTACTCGTATAATCTGATGAAGTCGTTCCCGGAGGATATTTCGTCCCGACGCGGCTTCGAGCTGCTCGAGCAAAGCTTTCCGCCAGGCCAGCTCGCTCCCGTATCTGTTATTCTTCAATCGAATAAAGACATTAATCTGGATGCCGCCTTTACGGAAAAGCTGGTTCGGCTGACCGATTTGCTGAAGCAGGAAGAAGGCGTGCAGTCGGTATCTCCGGCCGTAACGAGCCAGTTGACGGGGTCAAACGCGGTTGTACCGCGAAACTTCCTGGCGGAGTCGAAACGGGCGATCAAGCTGCAAATCACGCTGCAAAACAATCCTTACGATGCGTCCTCGCTGGATGCCGTTAGCCAGTGGCGCGAAAACAGCGAGAAGCTGCTTCGTGAAGCCGGCTTCGACCCGGGGGCCATCACGCTCCATTATGCCGGTCAAACGGCCGACCAGGTCGATGTGAGAGCGATGAATCAGCGGGATACGATCGTCAGCTTTACGCTAATCTCCCTGTTCATCGGCGTTATGCTTGCGTTTCAGGCGCGTTCCGTCGTGATTGCCTTTACGATGCTCACCACGATGCTGCTCTCGTATACAGCCACGCTCGGTATCGGCTGGCTGCTATTCCATTACGTGCTCGGCTTCGAATCGATCAGTTACCGGATGCCCGTCTATTCGTTCGTCTTCCTCATCGCGCTCGGGGTCGACTACAACATTATGCTAGTGTCGCGGATTCGCGAGGAAGCGCGGAAGCGGGAATGGAAAGAAGCGGTTAGCCGGGGAGTGGCCATGACCGGAGGTGTCATCTCTTCCGCAGGCATTATCCTCGCTGCTACGTTCTGCGTCCTTATTACGCAGCCGCTGCAGGAGCTGTACTTGTTCGGAGCGATTATGGCGATCGGCATTTTGATGGATACGTTTCTCGTCAGAGGCATGCTGCTGCCTGCGCTGCTTATCTGGATTGGCAGACGCGGCAGCGACCGAAGCGTCGGTCCGTTCTCCGGTGTAGCGGGGAATGAAACCCTGTCTGCAGGAAGCTCCAAACCAAATGCTTGATGATGTGAGGACAGCGGGCTTTCGGAAGTGAACTTAAATACGAATAGCAATCAGGAGGTATTCCTATGTTCGGAGTGTACTTGTTTCTGCATCTTACCGGTCTCATGATATGGTTGGGAGCGCTGCTTGCCGTCGTCGTCATGCTGGTGATGATGAAAAAGCAGCTAGGCGAGGGCGCGTCCCGGTTGCTCGCTAATCGGATCATTCGCACGTTCGGCCTGTTCGCGCATCCCGGAGCGGTTGTCGTTCTCGTCAGCGGCGTACTGATGATCATCCAGATGGGCCTCGGGAGCGACAAGCCTCTGTGGCTTAGTTTGATGGAGAAAGGCGGCGGCATGATCATCCTGCTCGCTCTCGTGCTGACCGGCATACTCGGCAAAAAAGCGCGAACGCGGTTAAACGCAGCATCCGCCGGAACTGTTCGCCTCTCGGGGTATATTGCGACGAATGCCGGCTTTATCGTGCTGATCGTATCGCTTGTGCTCGTCGTCAGCTTGAAGCTATAGAGGCGGACAACCGCAAGGCACATGCAGTTGCGCCGTTTGCAGGCGCTATGGTAAGATGAACCAGGCAAGCCCCTTGCCGTTTGTTAAGGCGGCTAATCTGGATTACGTCATACACGCCGGGGTGCTCACAGCACCCCTTTTTCTATTGCGCTAATCGATTAGAGTCTTTGGAGCGCCTTATATCAGGTTTTTTGTGAGATTTCTTGGGGATAGCAGCCTTTTGAGACTCCTATTTTTGCCTAAATCATCTTTAGGGCCAAATGAGCACGAGATAAGAGTCCTAAAAACATCCTATTTTTCAAATATACGAATATCAAAAAAATTAAGATGCTCAAAAGACTGCTACTATAAATAGACATACGGCTATATGCAAAATACCATTCTCCAATCCAGGTGATGCGAATGTTGCGACGCGGGCGGTTCGCCCCTACCCCTTCGGGCCGGCTCCATATCGGAAACGCTCGAACGGCACTATTGGCCTGGCTGCATATGCGTGCGGCCGGCGGCCGGTTCATCCTGCGGATTGAAGACATCGACAAGCCCCGCTCCAGACCCGCATACGCGGAGCAAATGGCCGCCGACCTGCGCTGGCTCGGGCTCGACTGGGACGAAGGCCCGGATGTCGGCGGTCCGTACGCTCCTTACGTTCAGAGCCTTCGCGAGCATTCGTACGAGCAAGCGATGGAGCGGCTGAGCAGCGCCCGCCGCCTCTACCCTTGCTATTGCAGCCGCGCCGAGCTGATGGCCATCGCCAGCGCTCCGCACGGGCTGGATTCGGAAGGGCCGGCCTATCCCGGGACGTGCAAGCATTTAACACAGGAGGAACGCCGCGCCCGCGAGATGAAAAAATCGCCCTCCATTCGGTTTGCGATGCCGGAGGAGCCGATTGGCTTTGACGATATGGCTGCGGGACATTGCCGTTTTCCCGCCCATGCCGGAGGCGATTTCGTCGTGAAACGCGCGGACGGCATATACGGCTACCAGCTTGCCGTCGTGGCCGACGATGCGGCCATGCAGGTAACGGACGTCATTCGCGGTTTCGACCTGCTCGATTCAACGCCAAGACAAATCGCGCTGTACGAAGCGCTCGGCTTGCAGCCGCCCCGTTTCGGCCATGTCCCGCTGCTGAACGGGCCTGACGGCAAGCGGCTAGCCAAAAGAGACGATGCGATGATGCTCGGTACGATGCGCGAAGCCGGCGTGAGGCCGGAGAAGGTTGTTGGGTGGCTCGCTTATTGGAGCGGGCTTGCGGATAAGCCCGAACCGATTGCCTCAGCCGAGCTGATCGGCGGCTTCGACCTGGCGAAAGTGCCTAAGGAGCCGGTAACCATCAGCGAGGAAGCGATGCGGGTGCTGACCCGGCCCTGAGCGGCCGTAACCAGGGGACTCTGATCTAAGTCTCCGATGCCCCGGAGCCCCTCCGATACTCATCCTCCAGAATCGACATGACCGTGAGCGAGACGTAGCAGTCCTGTACCCGATCGATGTCGCGCAGAAGCCCTTCCGCGCGAAACCCTTCGGATTGATACAGCCGTTCCGCCCGAGGATTGTTCGTTCTGACGTCCAGCCACAGCCGGTGCGCCTTCCACTGGTTAAACACGATATGCTTCAGGGTCCGGAGCGCCTCCCGTCCGTAACCCTTGCCTTTCGGCTCTACAACGAGCCGCAGCAGCAGGACCGAGCTCGGCTGGGGCTCGAGCCCGTGTAATATCGCATAGCCGATCGCTTCCCCAGTTGATCGGTCGGCGAGCAGAAGATGCGCATAATCGCGGCTGCGGATGGCGTCCCTATGCTGCCGCTCGGTCCACTGGCCGACATAAAGCACATTGTGTTCGCTTGCTTCGGCGCGTTGCACGAACGGCAAGTCCGATTCCTCGGTTAAACGAAATACGATCCGTTCCGAAACGGCACATTCCCCGGCAAATGCTGCCTTCGGATGCCCGGGCTCGAAGCTCGTCCCCGAAAGCGCTTCCGGTTTTGCATCCTCGATCGCCCAAAACCGGTTGCCGTACGGATCGTGAAACATCAGATCCCAGCCGCCGCCACCGCCCCGCCTGATCTCGCCGACCGGCGCTCCGTACCCGATCAGCCTCTCGCGAAGCTTGGCGGCGTTATTCACAACAAACTGCACCGAATAATGCGGATGCTCTATATCATTTCCAGCGTACCAGATGCTGTCCGAATCGTCCTCGGGCGAGAAAAGCAGCAGCAGCTGTCCGCTCGGCAAACGAAGCTGCGCGATCCCTTTTTTCCATACGAGCTCACAGCCCAGCACCTCAACATACCATTGTACAGCCGAGTCAAACTCGCTGTCAGGCACAGGGATGCCGAGAACGAGCAATTGCGCTCCTAACGGCTCCATCCGCTCCGCTCCTTTTCCGCCTCCCGCTCCTCGAACGATGGAAACTGTTCTCGAGCCGCATCCTTGCGCACAAGCCCGAAACGCATCTCTTTTCCCCACACCGGACGGTCAAAAGTGATCATGTCGATTTCCCCTCCGCTCTGCACGGTACTCCTGCCGATTGCTACTTGCACATCCCGCAGTCTCAGCTCCGAAGGCTTCTCCTCGCCTTGCCACGTATACGAGACGACTCCGTGAAGCTGCAGCTTGCCCGCCGCATCCGCCTTCCAGCGGAACGTTTCCAGCTCGAGCAGTCTCGTCTTCCAATATTCGATCCACCCTGCGCCGTCAGCCAAAAAAACGATGGCCGTATTATCCCCGGCCTCGCGGCTTTCCAAGGCGCCGACAGACCATAATCCGATCAACGAATCCATAAGCACCCCCATGTTTACTTGAAGCCTGACTACTGATAAAGCCTTGTTCCAAGCGAGAAAAGCAAAAAAGTCGCTCCGCTATGTATCGCTATTAGGTGTAATTAGTCTACACGTTCCGCGAGCGGCTGTCACCTGATTTTTCCACTCCTACACAAAATACCCGTTATCCGGAGATAACGGGCCCGTTTCCTACACCACATCCAGCGCCGCGAGCGGCGTTACAAGCTGCGGGTAACCGCTATCGCGCTCGCGCATCGACGGCGGCAGCTGCCAAACCGCCTGATACGCTCTAATACCGGCGGCTTTGGCTCCGTTCAGTTCATCCGAACCTCCGTCACCGATAAAGACGCACTCGCCAGGAGCTACGCCCAAGCGCTCGCACGCCAGCTTATAAATAGACGGGTCTGGCTTGGCCAGCCTGACCTCGTAGGAGAAAAGCACTTCGTCAAAGTAAGCTGCCAAGCCGCAATCGGGCCAGCTTACTACCTCTTCCTCCGTGCAATTGCTGACCAGCGCCAGCTTGACACCGCCCCGCTTCAGCCTCTCCAGCAGCTCGAATACATCCGGCCTGATGTCCGCGAACGCCGCCTTTTTCTCAAGCACCCGTTCCTCGTACAGCTCCCGCAGCACCTGCTCCGGAACTGCGGCGTTCTGTCCGCCGAGCAGGTCCCGCATCGCGGCAAAGTAGTCGGCGAACGCCCCCGTGCTCCGTTTGACGGAGCGTGCCCCCCACTCCTTGCGGTACACCTCGTGCGTCAGGCCCAGACGCGCGGCATCGTTCCGGTTCGCCCGATCCACCTTCCGGGCGCCGTCCGCAAACTCGGATATGAGCGTTTCAAACAGATCGAACAGGACCGCTTTCACGTGGGTCACGCCTCCATCTCCTTATAGCTGCTACACATCCATTATGTCAAAACGTTCCAGTCCGAGCAACCGAAAGCTTTGTGACGATTGACGCACAGCCGCGGCATTATTCCTGCCGTAATTGCTGCAATTCGACGCCTTGCGGAAGGAGGGCGGCAATACACGAACGAAGCGGCTGCTGCTCCGTCACCTTCTCGTCCAAAATAACGATCGTGCCGGAATCGTCGCTGCTGCGGATCAGCCGGCCTATGCCTTGCCGTAATCGCAGCAGCATGTACGGCAGCTCGACCTCTTCGTAAGGGGATGCCGCATCCTGACGTCTCGCGAGCATCACCGGATCGTGCGGAGGAAACGGCAGCGACCAGATCAGCACATGGGACAGCGACGGCCCCGGAACGTCCAGCCCTTCCCACAGGCTGACGGCACCGAGCACGCTGCATTCGTCGCGCTGGAACGATTCGATCAGATGGCTGATCTCACCGTCGCCTTCAAACAGGAACCGGATGTCTGAGCATTCCGGAAACCGGGCGATCGCCCGTTTGAACTGCTCGAGCTGATCCGCTGCCGGAAACAGCAGAAGCGCCCTGCCGCCAGACTGCTGCAGCCACTTCGCGGCAACCTTCATTTTGGCGGCGAAAATGGAATCGGACTCGGGCTCCGCGACTACCACTTTCATTCTGTTCACGTAATCGTATGGGGAAGGTACGTTAAAAGACAAAAACTTCTCCATCCCGAGACTATCCGCCACATAACGGAACGAGCCGCCAACCGCTAACGTCGCCGAGGAAAAAATAATCGGCATCTTCTCGGCAAAGACACGTTCGCGCATCACTTCCTTGACCGTTCGCGGCATGACCGACAGCATCAGCTCGGTTTCGCTCCTCTCAGTCCAGCAAATGAGCTTCCCTGTCTCATGAAACCATTGCAGCGCCCGATGCATCATCTCGATATGCTCCTCGACAATGCGCAGATGGTACTCGCTAAGCGTATACAGTCCGCTTTCGAATACAAGCTCTTCCTCAATCGCGCTGAGCAAGGCGCGAAACCGCTGCACTTCCGCAAGCAGCTCGCCGTCTAGCTGCACACTCATCCGGGCCGAGCCGGGAATCGGCGTGCTATTGCGCTCCAGCGCCCGGAACAGCGCTTCGCTCTGCGCGATCGCCTCTTCGATGGCATTTGCGAGCGATTCCCGCACCTGCCCGTCCAGCAGACGGGTAATCAGCTCCTCGAACATCGAATGCTTGATCTTGTAAGCCAAAGCTTTCTGGGCGGCATATTCGAGCAGATGCCCTTCGTCGAACACGACCGCGCTGTGTGCCGGGAGAAGCGGTAGCTGGCCTTCGCGCTTTCTCGCCTCATACGTCCATACGTGCTCCATATAAAAATCGTGGGAGCAGATGATCAAGTCCGCCGACTTGCGGTACGCGTCCCGCGAAAGCGTCATGCCGCATCGGTGCCGCTTCTCGCATACGAAGCAATCCTGGAACGCGTTCCAGTTGACTTTACTCCACTGTCCGTCGCTGAATTGCGGGTAATATTTGCGGTCGCCGTAGGCGTGAAACGACTGAAGAGCCTCTCGGGAACGGACGAAACCTGGCAAGCCGCGGTACAAATCCTCGAACAGCTCTGCTTCTTCATCCTGAAATCTCGCTTCGTCCAGCCTTCGGAGACAGACGTACTGGTCGGGCGACTTGCCGAGCCTGGCGTCGATATCGAGGCCGAGGCAGCGGGACAGCTTGGCAATGTCGCCCTCCGGCTTGACAAGCTGCTCGATCAGCGACTCGTTCGCGCACGCGATCACGACCGGTTTGCGCGTATACCTCGCGTAACAGATCGAATACAGCAAATAAACGAGCGTTTTGCCCGTACCCACTCCGGCTTCGGCGAATAAAGTCATCTTTTCCTGAAACGCCTTCTCCAGTTGAAACGCCATATAAATCTGCTCGTCGCGAATCTCGAAGCCGTGTTCCGGCAGCACCTCATAAAATACATCGGCGATCCACGCGCCTGCCTGCTTCATGAAAGGCTCGGCCGGATCGTAAACAAATGGATACCTGCTCAAGGGAGCAACATCCTCCTTCTCGTACTTTCAACTTGAACAGTCTACACCGAAACCCGGTTTTGTTCCAGTCCAACTTTCGGATTCCGCTGCTGTTCGTACGGAAGGCTTTGATGCTGCTGCCCGCAAGAACAATCTCAGGAAGATTTCTCCCTACCTTAAGAAAAGCTTTTGATCGAAGCCTTTCGATGATGAGCATTCGTGTTTAGCGGTAGCTTTTCTTGCAACATCAGAATCACCAAGCTTCGCTCAAAACGTATAAATTCTGATGTTATCAAAAGAGCTCTTCAGGCGGGCAACGCCCTACTCATCTTCGAACAATTTTTCGCCGCGATGGAGCCGCCAGGCAATTTTCGCCGTATGAGGCGTCTCTCGGGAAGTCGGAGCATGCGCCGCCAAATAACGGGTAACCGCAAGAAGCAGCGTTTCACGGGCTTTCTCGGCGAACGGCCCCGGCACGGAAGCCCAGCGGTCATACTCTGAAACGGCCGCTTCGTACATCTGGAAGGAATGGAACTCCGCATCCTCTCGAAGCAGCGCATGACCCAGTACGTTGAATAAAGCCTCCGGCTTTCCGCCGCTGCACAGATAGTGCATCACCCACGCCGCCGCCGGCGCCACCTGCTGCTGCTTGTCGAGAAGCTCCAATAGCTCCGCAGGCTTAGGAGCTTCCTCAGCGGGGGCTCTAGCAGCCGGTCTTGGGGCAGCCGGAATGTTCAAAAACCGGTCGAGATAAATCGTGGCCGCCGTATGGAATATGCCGCGAACCAGCCATGACGGATCGGCGGAACGGATCAAGCCTTCGTGAACGGCGTGAGCATGCGTAAAGGTATGCAGCACCGACAGCCAGTCCCCGAAATCGTTCTGCGTATGGAAACGGACTACTCGCTCCGCCGCCGCCAATGCAGCAATTTGCGAGAGATGCACCGGCGAAGCACCACCGAGCAGAGCATCCTTCAGCATGCGGACTGTCCGCAGCGGATCGTCTCCGAGCAGCGCTTGGAGCAGTTCCTCTTCGTCGATGCCGCAGACTTCATTTCCAGTTGAAACTCCCTTCTTCTCCAGCTCCTCAAAAGCTTCCTTCAACGGTTGGACCAGATTTACCGGGGACTGCCAGCTGTGAAGCTCTTCGCTGCGCGTGGTGTCTCCCAGCATCGGAACAAGAGAAGCCATCACATACTTGCGCTGTGCGTGCCCAACATACTTCAAACTCTCGAATGCTTTATTATGGAAATCGAGCGTATGGCCTCCGTTCACATAAAAATGGTCCGTCGCCGCCATGCTCATCATAGAAAATAACCGCTTCTCGTCAGCTCCCTCCCGTATGGCAGTGAGCAGCACGCGTTCGGCGCCGCGCGTATCCCGAACCTCGATGCAATCGCGATACCATTTGGTCAATCGTTCTTCAGAGACGCCGGTACCCGGGAGCGGGTCGAGCAAGAAGCGCGTTCCGCTTCCGGCCGCGTCGCGCGCCGTATGCAGCATCCCTTGAAACAAGGCAAGAATGCGTCCTTGTTTATCAAGCTTGGGCAGAACGTTAGCCATCGCCGTTAGAATCGTTAATCCCGAGCCCCAGCCTTGTCTCCGTTGTTTGACCCCGAATTCGATCCCGATCGCTGCGATTTCCGTTTCGGGAACACCCGCCTCGATTAAACCGACTATAGCTTTGGCTATGACCAGACCGATATTTTGTTCAAGGCCATTCTGAAGCCGGTTTCTATAAAGCTGATCTGGATTGCCGTTTCCGGGATTCGGATTAACCCAGATCAACCCGTCACGAACGGTTAGGTCGTGTACGGGAACATCGTCTGCCCAAGGATCGAGCGTTCCGCCGCTGCATACGTCAAACCGCGCATGATGCCAGTGGCATGTCAATATGCCGTCGCACAAGCTTCCCATGTGAAGAGGGAAACCGAGATGCGGACAACGGTTATCCAGCGCATGCACTTCATCCTCGTGATAGAAAACTACAATGCCTCCCTTAATCAGCTTCGGACCTTGCTCCCGAAGCTCATCTATCGTACCTGCCTGAATCCAACCGTTCATGAAACCGCCTCCAATTCCCAATTTGATTGGCTTTCCTCATTTCCTACAGTAGCATATTTAGAATAGTTTTTAAATAATTATATTTATAAAGTTGAAGTACAAATCACATCCAGCGATAGCAATCTTTGTTTTAGATCATTAGAGCCGAGACTTGAATCCGGTTTAAATATGGTTTGGAAAAAGCACCAGGTCTTTTCGGCCACTGCCGATACGTTCTTAAAAGGGATTCAGGCGAAGCTTTGAATCTTAAAAGAAAACAAGAGCCCGAACGAGTCCGTCGGCTCTTGGTTTTTATGTTCCTGTCGTCTCCCTTCAGAAGGAAGCGACAATAATAGTCAGACCTGCATCCGCGGCAGCCCGTGCTATCGCCTGTTGAGGCTCCCGGTCGGTGACGACGCGGTGCACGTCCTTCATGCTGGCGAACGAGTGCAAATACCGCTCGCCGAACTTGCTTCCGTCGGCGACGACAGTAACCTTCGCCGCCCGTTTCATCGCCTGCCGTTTCAGCTCCGCCTCGAACGAGTTGGAGTTGCTGAAACCGTGCTCGGCCGTCATGCCGGTTGTGCCGAGGAACACCTGGTCGAATGCCATGGAGGCGAGCGTTCCGATGGCGATCGGACCGATCATCGAGCCGGTTTTCTCGAGCAGCGTTCCGCCGGCGACGATCGTATGAATGCCTTTGTCCAGCAGCACGGTTGCGACGTTCAGCGCGTTCGTAACAACAGTAATCGAGCTGTCGGGATCGAGATGGTGCGCCACCTGGAGCGTCGTCGTTCCGCCGTCGATGAAGATCGCCTCGTGCGGCTGAACGAGACCTGCGGCAGCTTTGCCGATCCGGACTTTCTCGTCCGTATGCACCGCGTCGCGCTCCTTCAGCGAAACGTCCAGCGTGACAGGGATCGCCCCGCCGAACGTCCGGCGTACAAGACCTAACGATTCCAGCTTTTCGAGGTCGCGCCGGATCGTCATGTCCGTCACCTCGTATCGTTCCTTCAGATCGCTGATCTTCACTTCGCCGTCGCGCTGAATCTCGGTTAATATGTCGTTCTGCCTCTCGTTCAATTGAAGCCGCATTCCCGTCTCTTCACTCCGTATCGCCGATCCTAACAGATCGCAAAATATAGAACATCTCTATTATAGCGAAACGGACTCCGGTTTGTCATACGGTCCCATCCAGGTCCCGTCGCCGCCATCCAAACGGCTCCATCCGTTCAGCCGGAGCGTAAGGGTCCGTCGGCTCCAGCCCGCCTCTATGCGCCGGAGCGTATCCGGCCACGGCACGATCCCTCCTGTGGCATCAAGCGACTCCACACTGCACGCGCCTACGCCTACCGCGGCGGTCAGCGTCTGTTCGATCGTCAAGCCGTGAAGCAAGCCGCACAGAAACCCGGCTATCGTGCAATCGCCCGCCCCCGTAGTGCCGACAACCTCCGTCTCAAAACATGGCGCAAGCAGTTCACGGTGCAGCCAGGCTCCCGCCCGCGGCGCGCAGGCGCCCATCGCTTCCAAACGGTCGCGGCTCGCCGTCGTCCGGATATACAGCCCTTCCTCTCCCAGCTTCAGACCGACGAGAGCCGCTCCCATATCGAGCAGTTCCGCGGAATAGTCGGCCAGCAGCTTGCCTTCCGGGGCTTTCTCCGGGTCGAAGCCTTCTCTTCCGCCAAGCATATAATGCGTTTCTTCCCAGCTGGGCAAATACAAGTCTACGTACGGCAGCACCCGCTTCAGCACGCTGCGCCAATCGACGCGTCCCGCCGGAGAATCCGGATCGGGCCGCGACATATCCAGCGACACGGTGAGCCCCTGTGCCTTGACCTTGGCCAGCAGCTTTTCCAGCTCGCGCCCGCCGTCTTCGTACATCGCCTTCATGAGCGGCGGATAGCCGAAATGAAACAGCTTCGCGCCCGCTAGCGACTGCTCCGTAACGTCGTCTGCCGCGAACGTATCGTTGGTGCCGGGACAATGCAGGAAAATCCGGTCCGAGCCGCGCGGACTGATGACGATGCTGTACGAGCTGCGCTCGCTTTCTCCGCTGCCGACAATCAGGCCGCTCGATAAGCCGTCGCCTTGCCGCTCCAAATGCTCGGCGATGAGACGGCCAAACGGATCGTCGCCGATTTTGCCCATCAGCCGCACGTTCGCGCCAAGCCGGTGCAAGGCGAGTCCCGAGTTGGCGACCGTTCCGCCGGTGGACAGCAGCGCGCCTCCGACATTCACGAGCGCCCCCGGCACGCCAAGCGCGGCCAGACTGGCCGTCCCCATATCGGGGATGACGTCCAGACATATATGGCCCGCTACAATGACATCGGCCGCCGGATAAGCCGGCAGCGTCATACGGTCAAGCTCCTGCCCCTCGCGAGGAAACTTCAAGCGTATCCCCCCTGCCTAACGACACCGTCTGCCCGGTGCGTTCCGAGTGTATGGCCGCCGTGAACAGCCGGTGGCTGAGCGCAGCTTCCTCCGGCGTGGCGCAGTGCAGCGGCTGCCGCATGTCGGACCGGTTCGTCAGCTCGTCGCAGAAAGCCGCCCACATTTGCAAAATCGAATCGGAAAATCCGAACTCGAAAATGCCTCCCGTGATCGTAGAATAAGCCGACTGATACGGAACGTCAAGCGTATGCCAGGCTTGCTCGCCGCCGGGCGTATAAGGCATCGACAGCAGCTGCTTCGGGTTTTTCGTGGAATATTCGGCCGAAAGCTCGGTTCCGTTAATCCGGATAAACCACGTATTGGCATGGCCGGGTGCGATCCGCTTCATTGACAGCACCATCGGAAACTTCTGATCGGCCTGCATGACGTCGCAGGCGAGTATCGCATTGTCCCACGTCTCGCAAGGTACGGTGCCGCCTTTGCCGTCCGGCCGCTCCTCCACCGTTTTTTGCAGCAGCGCCCGCACGCTATTGGGCTCCCAGCCAAACCGGAGCGGCAAATGCAGCACATGCATGCCCAGATCGCCCATGCAGCCGTATTCGCCGTTCGTGGCGACACGCCGCTTCCAATTGATCGGCTTATGCGGATCGAGGTCGCTGCTGTGCCAGAAGCCGGCTTCGACTTCGATCAGCTTGCCGAAGCGCCCTTCGCGCACCCACTGTCCGATCCGGTAAGCCCCCGGATAAAACGGAAACTCCGACGAGCAGCGGACGAGAACGTCCGGATGCTTCGCCATCTCCTCCAGAATGCGATCATTCGCCGCCTGATCGATCCCGAACGGCTTCTCTCCGAGCAGATGCTTGCCGGCGCGAACAATATCGATATACATATCGGCGTGCAAATGGTGCGGCACAGCGCAGTAGACCGCGTCGACATCAGGGTCGGCGAGCAGGTCGCGGTAATCCGTATACGACTTGGCTACACTCGGCACCTGCAGCCGGAACCATTCCGACGCAGCGGGGCTGGCGTCGCACACCGCCGTGATGCGCGGTTCGAAGTTGACGTCGCTCAGATGGCACCAGCGGGCGGCGGCGCTGGCAAACTCCTTGCCCATCAGGCCGCAGCCGATGACGCCGAAGCGGATAATCGTTTTTTCCATATTCTATCACTCCCCGCGAAGGATCGCCATCGCTTGTCCGGGCGCTGCACCTTCATGCACAATCGCCATAAACGCTCTGGTCATTCGATCCGGATTGGCGTGCTGAATGACATTGCGGCCGTAGACGATGCCGGAGGCGCCTTGCTGCATCAGCTCGTACGTGCGGGACAATATCGTTTCGTCCGGCGCCCGGCCGCCTCCGCGCGGGAGAACCGGCTTGCCGGAAGCAGCCTCGACTACCAGATGATATTCCTCCAGGCGGTCGCAAGGATCGGCCTTAATAATATCCGCACCCAGCTCGACCGCCTGACGGACGAGCGGTACGATTTTATTCAGATCGCCATCCACCATATAGCCGCCGTGCGTCTCGTTCGGCAGCATGACCAGAGGCTCGACCATCAGCGGCATGCCGTACCGCTCGCATTCCGGCTTCAGCCGGCACACATTTTGCACGCACTGGCGGTACAGCTCCGGCTGATTCGGCAGCAGCAGCAAATTGACGACGACGCAAGCAGCGTCAAGTCGGACAGCCTGCTCCACCGGGTTCTGGATCAGCTCGCTGAACAGATGCGACGGCAGCGATTTGCCGTACACATTCGCGATATCCGTACGCAAAACGAGCGATGGCTTTTTCTTCCCCGGAATGCTCTGCAGCAGTCCGGCCTGACCCGGGCTGAGCTGGATCGCATCGGGGTCCGCATCCACAATCGTACGAATCGCCTGCTTCATATTTTCAATGCCGCTCAGAAACGAAACCTCGTTAAAAAATCCGTGATCGATCGCCACGTCGAAACATTTGCCGTCTTCGCCGAACAGGCGGTTCATTCTCGGTCCGATAGACATAAGTGACCTCCGGTATCGTATTTTCGTTCTACAATGAATAATGTTCGTTTATAACATTTATAATGTTACATTTAAACATCGAATTTGTCTATACCGGAATGAAGACGCAGCAAAAAAAAGACAGTGCCTGAGCGCCGTTTCGCGGCTCCGCACTGTCCTTTATGAATGATGGACGAGCAGCTTGTACAGCTCCCCGCCGCCAGAAGTCCGCCTCCGCTAACTCCGCACCGCTTCGATACGCATCACGAACGAGCCTTCCGCCGCCGGTTCCATCATGCTCAGTTTGATCCGATGCAGCTTCTCTCCCCACACCGCCAGCAGCTTGGAATCCGTGACGACGATCGGCTCCACCTCGGCCGAAAGCCGGCTGCCGTCATAGTGCAGCGCGATCGTTTCGCCAAGCGGGTTCGACAGCTCGATACGTCCGTCCGCAAGGATACGCGGCTCCGGCAGTGACAAGATGTTCAGTATTACATCGTCCGTCGCGGCCGCAAGCTCGAACGTATCGCCGATCTCGAGCGAAACGCCATCGCTCGCGCGCTTCAACCCGACATGACGCCGCCAGGCTACGATGCCGGCCTCCTTCGGATAAGCGGCAGCAATATTCATCGATACGGAAGCGCCCTCGTCGCTCGCCTCGTACGAGACGTCTGTCGCACGAAAGGCGGCCCCCGCCTGCTGCTGCACGCCGCCAACAGTCGGGACGCTGTGATAATCGGACTGCATCGTCCATATTTCATAGCGGCGCGAGCTGAACGTCTTGCTCGTATAATTCTCCACACCCGCATCGATCAGAAACGGGCGGCCGTTGTAATAAACGATATAATGGCCGATGTCGTTATGATTATGACTCTCGCTGTTGTGCCCGCCCTTGGCGGCTACGTACAGCCCCTCCGAACTGCCGCCTTTCTCCCGGACTGCGAATATTTGCGTATCCGCAAGCCATACGTCTCTCTCGTAGGGAGCGGCCCCGTCTGCGGCAAGCAGCTCGCCGGCGTCGAACAGCTTGCCGAGAATGCGCATCGGCGACCCGAACGAGTCGCGGTTTACGCCGTTGCCGTGAAAGGCGCTCGCCCCTAACCCGGCCATCCGGCTATCGCCGATCCGCTTGCCGTAACGGTATACGATATCCGCCGCTATTTTGATTCTGGCATTGCCGTCGGCGAAATTGACGTAATAATTGCCGTCGATATGCGCCCGGTAAATATAGCGGCCGATCTGTCTGACGAGCTCTTCCTCATAAAAGCTGATTTGCCCGTCCGAGGCCAAATGGATCAGCTCCATGCAGTCGAACAAGGAAGCACCCGCACGGCCCCAATAACCCGGCCCCTCGTCGCAGCCGCCGTCGGCATGATAAACGCCAACGAAGAAATCGAGACATTTCGCCGCTTTTTCTATGGCGCGGCTGCGCGGTTCGGCCTCCTGTTCCTGCAAAAGAAATACGGCGAGGCAATTGGAAATGATCCACGGATTCCAGTTGTTCACCTTCCGGCCTGTAAAGCCCATCCAACTGAAATCGTCGCGTTCCAAAAACGGCACCATCAGACGCCGATTCAGTTCATAACGGATTCGCTGTACCAGCATAGGGCTCTCCTCGTTCAGCCGGTCTGCAAGCAAATATGCCGTCCAGGCGAGCAAGCCTCCCGTTTCGGAGGCAAACAGGTCGATCACGGGGTCCGTTACGTCAGGCAGGGCGGAGCCGGCGCTTTGCTTCGATATCGACAGATGGGCGGGTATGACCCAATACGATTCTTCGCACAAACACCAGATGCCGTTAACGATCTGCTCGATAAAACGGCCCCGCCCTTCGACGCACTCCCCGATCACAAGCTCGCAAAGCGCCCGGCGGCGCGTGAAATAAAGCTGCTCGTACCGGGAACGGTTGCCGTCGCGGACATAATCCATATACCGGACCGCGGGCAGCGCCGGCCATGTGAAATCCAGCCTTTCCTCGGCCCACTGGGTCCACATGCCGGCGACCGCTTGTGAAATCGCGTTCCAAGAGGCACGATCCGTATATTGCGGAAACGGCTTAAACGACTGAGCCGGAAGCAGCAGCCGCTTCGAGCTCGTCTGATCCAACTTTGAATAAAACATCAGAGGCTTATCCCTTTCGCTTTTGTGAAGCGCGGGCGGAAGCTCGATAACGGTACTTGGTCATGTCTGTAAAATCCGATAGCTTGCGTTTATCTTCTTCCGTCCCTTTCGAGGACATAAACAAAATGCCTTCGGCCGATTCGGCCCGTTCCCTGACATTCGTTCCGAGAACGCGTATCAGTTGATTGACCGTGCCGTCGTTGCCGTCCATCAATACGACATGAGGCGGTACAACCTCGCGGATCGAATCGCGGAAAAATACGAAATGCGTACAGCCGAGCACAATCGCGCCATAACGCTGAAGCTCGAACGGCGCGAACTGCTCGCGCAAGTAAGCGACCACCTCCGGTCCGCCGAATACGCCGCGCTCGGCGAACTCGACAAGCCCGGGCAGTCCGAGCGTATCAACCTGTTCAGGCGATTGCAGCTTCCGCACGAGCGTCTGGAACTTGCGTTCCTTAAGCGTCAGCGGGGTAGCCGTCACAAGGACGCGTCCGCCCGATTGCTGGACGTATTGCAGCGCCGGCTTGACGGCCGGCTCCATGCCGATAATCGGGAACGCATACCGGTCCCGAAGCTCCTCGATCGCAGCGCTGGTTGCCGTATTGCAGGCGATTACAATCGCCTTCACCTCGCAGCTGCGCATAATGTCGTCTATGCAAGCGACGACAAATTCATATACTTCTTCCCTGCTATGTACACCGTAAGGCACATTCAGCGTATCCGCATAATAAGCGTAAGATTCGGAAGGGAGCTTGCGGACGGCTTCCCGCAGCACCGTAAGCCCCCCGACGCCCGAATCGAAAAAAACGATTCTCATATGGGGCTCCTCGCTTTAATCTTGGATGAGGTTCGGCTACGCCTTCCCGCGGTATGGTTTTGGCATCAGGCCGCTGTCCGGCAGCGGGTCGTCCCCGAGCGTCGGCTCGAACACTTCCGGCCTCCACGACTTCCGGCCTGCCCGCTTGGGACGCTCCTGCCGAATCTGCACCGTCTGCGCATAGGCCAAGCTCTCCAGCATCGATCTGCCGGTGCTCGGCGTGGCAGCCGGCTCGTCGCTCCGCTTGCCGGAGCCGCCGGGACTCGGTCCCGTCATCGCCGCTTTGCGCAGCTCGCGGAGACGAGTCTCCAGCCGCTCGATATCTTCCGACCAGTCGCGCCGAACCGCAAACTCCTGTGCAGCGGCGCGCTCTGCCGCCACGCGTTTGATCTGCTCGTTCATCTCGATCACCGCCAAGCTTTTTCTTATTATTGCCGGCCTCGCCGAGCTGCTTTGTCTATCATAGCACGAATCACTGCGTTATGACCCGCGTATTTTCCCGCCGGTCCGGTATTTTTCCCCTACTAGAGTCCAGATACCTATTCCGCCACTGGTCCGTTTTGGATCATTCGCAGCTCCTTTACAATAGAAACAACAAAGCTTACAGAGGTGTGGAAAACGATGAAACGGAACAAGAAGCTATATATTGTTCTGACCGATACGGGCACCTGGCTCACCAAATTGATCAAGACGTATACGAAAGATCCGCACAATCACGCCTCTCTGGCGTTTGACGAGACGCTGCGCGACGTATACAGCTTCGGCAGAAAGGAAGCGTCCAGCCCGCTGCGCGGAGGCTTCGTCAAGGAAGACATGCACAGCCCGCTTTTTATGGGCGAGGAGCGCAACACGACCTGCGCCGTCTACGAATGCGAAATCGGGCACGCGGCTTACGAGCGCATCGTACAGGCGGTCAAGGAATTCGAGCTTAGCGAGAACGAATACAAATATAACGGCATCGGACTGCTCGGTGTCGCCTTCGGAACGAAAATCAGCCGCAGCAACGCTTATTTTTGCTCACAGTTCGTTTCCGCGATGTTTCTGAAGGGCGGCGTTTCCCTCAGCGGCAAATGCCCGGAGCTTACTACGCCCGGCGATCTGAGCCGATCTCCCCACGTAAAGCTCGTTTACACGGGCAGCTTGCGTCATTACGCTCCGCTGCGGAAACGATTTGCCGCCGAGCGTAGCAGAAAGCAAGCCGTTTCTGTCTGACCACAGCGGTTAGGACCGAAACTTAAGTTCTAGGCTTGACGCGATTGGTCGGAATCGCCGTCATCGGATCGTCCGGCCAGTAGTGCTTGGGATAACGGCCTTTCAAATCCTTCTTCACTTCGAAATACGCGTTCCGCCAAAAGCTCGCCAAATCGCGCGTCACTTGTACCGGCCGTCTGGCAGGCGACAGCAAATGCATCGTTAAAGGAACCCGGCCTCCGCCTATAACCGGCGTGCTCGTCATGCCGAAAAGCTCCTGAAGTCTTACGGAAAGGATCGGCGCCGACGGATCGTCATACTCGACCGGAATACGCGAGCCGCTAGGCACGACAACATGCGTCGGCGCCTCTTCCTCCAGGCGCCTGCGCTGCGCGTAGCTAAGCGAGGCTTCAAGCACATTCGCCAAATTCAACTTCTCCAGATCGCTGCGGCTTCTCATGCCGCGGATATACGGGGCAAGCCAGCTTTCCAGATCGGAAGCGAACGCGTCTTCGGACAAATCCGGCCACTTCGGCTCGGCATTCGGCTCATGCCTCCGCATGAACAGGATGCGTTCGCGGAGCTTGCCGGCCGCTCCGGTCCAAGGCAGTATCCGAATTCCCTCCGTCCGGATGCCTTCAAGCAGCGCCTGCGCCGTCAGCTCCTCGTCCGGCTTCGGATCGGGAATGTCGCTTACGGTAATAGCCCCCAGCTTTTTCCTGAAACGCGCACGGACCGCCTGAACCGAGCTGTCCCATGCCACGGCCGATTGCTGCGTGAAAAGCCCCGGCACGGCCGCTTCCAGCTCCTTGATGCCGACTGGAGCTGCGAGCAGAATGCGGCTATCCGTCCCGGCATCGTCCAGTTCAGCCGCAACCAAATAAGGCGATGCCGAGATCGTCTGCACGGAAGCAAGCGCGGCGCCCCGTCCCCCGCTGAGCAAATAACGACCGTCTCCCCTGCTCTGGGCGATCCGGTCCGGGAACGCCAGGGCGAGCAGCAGGCCGCACGAAGCGCTATCGACCTCGCCGCTTCCGCCCTCGATGCGGAACATTCGCCGCCAGGAGGCGGCCTCCGCAACGATACGCCGGAGCGCGGACGCATCCGCACGCAGCCCGGCCGCGCCGTTCATTCCGCCGCTATCGCCGCCGCGGTGTGCAAGGAGCAGCTCCATTCTCGGGCGCAGATCGGCCGAGGCCGGCCCGGGTCCGTCGCCGCGGAACACATCCCTCTCGTTTAACAAAGCGGCCAAGAAGATGGCCGTTTCTCCCATTCCGAGACGTTTGGCGTTAAGCACCATATGGGCAAGACGCGGTGTCAGGCCGCTAGCCGCCATATCGCGGCCGTGGGCGGTGATGGCCTCTTTGCCATCGATCGCGCCGAACATCGCAAGCAGCTCCCTAGCCTGTGTATAGGCTCCCGCCGGCGGAACGTCGAGCCACCGCAGCTGCTCCGGCTCAGGGGTCCCCCAGGCGGCCAGCTCCAGCGCCAGCGGCGCAAGATCGGCCTCGCGGATTTCCGGCACTCCGTGTTTGACGAAATACGCCTGCTCCTGCTCCGTCCACAAGCGGTAACAGACGCCGGGTCCAAGCCTTCCGGCCCTGCCTCGACGCTGATCGGCCGATGCGACCGACACTCTCACCGTCTCAAGGCGGCTCATGCCGGTTTGCGGCGAAAAGCGGGGTATCCGCATCCAGCCGCTGTCGATGACGATTCGTGTGCCTTCGATCGTCAGGCTTGTCTCCGCAATCGAAGTGGACAGTACAACTTTGCGTGTGCCGGGTCTCGCCGGGGCAATAGCCCGATCCTGGGCATCCTGGGGCAAACTGCCGTGAAGAGGCAGCACCTGTACGTGCTCCGGCAGCTTCATCGTGGACAATGCCGCTTGGGTCCGCCGTATTTCTCCCGTGCCTGGCAAAAAAACGAGCGCGTCCCCTTCTTCCTCTGCGGTGGCCCGTACGATCGCCCTCGCCACCAGCTCCTCTAGTCTTCCTTCCGGCTTACGCGGCAAGTAACGGGTTTCCACCGGATACATGCGGCCTTCGCACTCGATCATAGGAGCATCGCCAAGCAGCGCCGCTACCGGCGCCGCATCCAAGGTCGCGGACATGACGAGCACATGCAGATCTTCGCGCAGCAGCTCTCGCGATTGCAGGCATAACGCCAATCCGACATCGGCATGAAGGCTCCGCTCGTGGAACTCGTCGAAAATAACAAGCCCGATCTCCTCCAGCGCCGGATCCGATTGAAGCATTCGGGTTAAAATTCCTTCGGTCACGACTTCGATCCGTGTCCCAGGTCCTACGCGCGTATCCATTCTGACGCGATATCCTACTGTTTGACCTACCGTTTCTCCGAGCGAAGCGGCCATGTAGGCGGCCGCCGAACGCGCGGCAAGTCTTCTCGGCTCAAGCATCACAATTTTTTTCCCGGCAAGTCCGGGCAAATCCAGCAAAGAAAGCGGCACGCGCGTCGTTTTCCCGGCGCCCGGCTTGGCTACGAGTACGGCGCACCCGCGCTCATTAAGATTTTGTTTCAATTCCGGCAATACGGAATCGATCGGCATGACAGTCAACGCCTGTTCCCCCACATCTGCATCGCAATCCAGTTCATATACGCAATCGAATCCAGTATACCGAACGGCATCTTCTCCATCAACCGGCCTGCTTCCAACATAATGAAGAAACATGTTGGGCAAACTGGAACTAGAATAGCATCAATTCTGAGAAGTAAGGAGAATGACCGTGAACGAGTTGATCAAAAAAGCGCTCTACTTAGGCGTCGGCATCACCGTTGCCAGTAAAGAAAAAATCGAGAGTCTCGTCGAAGAGCTGGTTAAAAAAGGAGAGGTCGCTCCGTCGGAATCGAAGGAGCTTGTCGCGAAGCTGATCGAAAAAGGCGAGGAGGGTGAGTCCGAGATGAAGCGGATGATGCGCGACTCTATGAACAAGCTGCTTGCCGAGATGAACGTCGCGACGCGGCAGGATATCGAACGGCTCGAGCAGCGTCTGGCCAAGCTGGAGACGCCATCATCGTAGTCCGTGCTTATGTCTGGAAGGGAGTGTCACCCGCATGATCGGACGGCGGATACGCCATATCAATCGGTACAGAGACATTGCCGTCGCCCTGACGCGCCACGGGTTCGGCTTCGTCGTCGAGGAACTGGACATTTTTCATCTGCTGTCCATCCCGGCCCGGCTCGGCTTGACCGCTCCCAGAACCGACAAAAAGACGCTCGGCGAACGAATACGCGGCGTCATCGAAGAATTGGGGCCAACCTTCATTAAGCTGGGACAACTCGCCAGTACGCGGTCCGACCTAATTCCCCAGCCGATCATGCGGGAGCTGGAGAAGCTTCAGGACGACGTATCGCCTTTTTCCTTCGAGGAAGTCAGGCAGATTGTCGAGTCGGAGCTGGGGCTCGGGCTGGAGCAAGAGTTCGAATCGTTCGACCCTGTTCCCGTAGCCGCCGCCTCGATCGGGCAAGTTCATCTAGCTGTGCTGCAGACCGGGGAACGTGTGGCGGTCAAAGTGCAGCGTCCCGCCATATCCGATACGATCCGGACCGATCTCTCGATCCTGCAAAATTTGTCCGTCCTCGCCGAAGCTCGCTTCGAGTGGGCGAAACGGTTTCAAATTCGCGCGATTATGGATAATGTCGGTCAATCGCTAACGGAGGAGCTTGACTACTCTATCGAAGCGCGGAATACGGAAACGCTGTACAGACAGTCCGCGCGTGATGGCTCGGTGCGGATTCCCCGGGTGTATACCGACTACTGCTCCAAAATACTGCTCACAACGGAATATATGGACGGCATCAAGCTGAACCGGCCCGACCAGCTCGCCGCAATGGGGTACGATCCGAAACGGATCGCAGAAACGCTGGTGCAGGCTATGCTGAAGCAAATTTTTATCGACGGCTTTTTCCACGCCGATCCGCATCCCGGCAATCTGCTCGTGCTGCCCGATCATACGCTCGCTTTTCTCGATTTCGGCATGGTGGGCCGGCTGGACCCGGAGATGAAGCGGCATTTCGCCAAGCTTATTATTGCGCTTATGCGGCAGAGTACGAACGGAATCGTGGATGCGGTCCTCCGGATGCGGCTCGCAACCGAAGAAGTCGACCTCGCTCAGCTGAGGCGCGATATCGACAGGCTGCGCGACAAATACGTGCAGGTTCCGCTTAGCGCGATCAGTCTCGGGGAGGCGGTTACGGATCTGCTGGGCGTCGCTTACCGGCACCGCATCCGGATTCCGACCGATTTCATCCTGGTAGGCAAATCGCTCATGACCGTGGAAGGGCTCGTTAAGCAATTAGACCCGCAGATCAACATGATGCGGATTGCCGAGCCGTTCGGCAGTAAACTGCTGCTGGAGCAGTACCGGCCGGGAAAAATTGCGGAGAGCTTCAAGGAGGAGCTGGCCGAATTCGCCGAGCTGCTGCTGCACGCCCCGAAGCATGTGAAGGATGTCATCAACACGCTTAAAAAAAGCCGGATCGAGTTCGCAATCCCGGATCTCGACAAGCTGTTTCAGAAGCTCGACCGGATCATCAACCGCATCTCGTTCAGCATCGTCCTGCTTTCGTTCAGCATCATCATGAGCGGGCTCATCATCGGCTCGTCGCTGAACCGGCAGGCCAGCTTAGTGTGGCACATCCCGGCGCTGGAAATCGGCTTTTTCATCGCGATTTTTTTGTTTGTCTGGCTTATTCACGCTATCTTCAAGTCAGGACGATTTTGACTTTAGAGGAGCACCTTCATGAATTGATCGGGCGTCGTCCCCGGTTCCATCGCGAACGAGACGTGCACCGACCTCCCGTCCGGATGCTCGAAAGATTGACCGTCCAGGATAAAGCCTTTCTGCTCGGCGATCCGGTATAGCTTCGGAAACGTCTGGGCTGCGGCTATCGCCTCCTCCTTGCCGGAATAGGCGTGCAGGACGACGGGCTGGCGCTCCGAATAGAGGTTAATAACGACATGATACCGCCGGTTCGACGCTTCTTCTACATACAGCTCATAACGGTGGTCAAAGGTGTGATATACATTTCCCATCGGCTCTTTGTCATCCTTTCTGCTTCTGCTTACAACTGTTCGACGCGCCCCCGCCATACTCCTGCCGCGGCTAGTCCGGATGCTAAAAACCGGCATGACGAAAGGGAAGGGCTGCCAGCCGGATATCCGGAAGCAACCCTCACTTGTAGGAAGCGATTATTTATAACGTTTAATAAACTCGACCGCTTTGCGGATATCGACCTCAGGCTGATCGCCGACTTCGCGCTCGATCGTCAAATAGCCTTTGTAGCCGATATCGACAAGCGCCTTGAAGTAGGCGTCGAAGTCCACTTTGCCTTCGCCGAGCGGAACTTCCTTGAAAATTTCGCCGGAGCGCACCATCTCGGCGATTTTGCCGTGATCCATCGGCTCGTACCCGAGCGCGCCGTAAATTTCGCGCGGATCGACTTCTTTGAAGCGGATGCCGTCCTTCACGTGTGTATGCACGATATAGTCCTTCAGCGTATATACGCCTTGCACCGGATCGTCTCCGGTAACCATGACCATGTTGGCCGGGTCGAAGTTAACGGACACGCCTTTGCTGGACAACGTGTCGAGGAAGCTTTTCAGATGAGCCGACGTTTCCGGACCGGTTTCGATCGCGAAAAATCCGTCCATGCTGCTCGCATATTGGCTGAGCTCCTCGCACGCCTTCTGCATCGTTTCGAACAGTTCGCCGTTATGGTCCTGCGGAACGATGCCGATATGGGTCGTTACGATGTTCGTGCCCAAGTCTTTGGCGAGATCAAGGATACGCTTCGATTTCTCCACCTTGGCCGCATTCGCGGATTTATCCTGGAAGCCGTGACCGCCCAGATCGCCGCAAAGCGCGGAAATTTCCAGGCCGAGCGACTCGATATACGATTTCAATTCGCGGCGCGCCGCCGGAGACAAGTTCGCCGGGTCCATTTCTCCGCTGACCGCATAGATTTGAACGCCTTCCGCACCGACTTCCTTCGCTTTTTTCAGCCCTTCGCGAACGCCGATCCCGAAGCTGTCTACGATTACACCGATTTTGTTCGACAATGTCAATCGAATCTCTCCTCATCAATTGGAATTCGCCGAACCTGTTCATTCGGCAAAAGCTTCCGTTTCCATTAATAAAATAGAAGCTATGTTCCATTGTACTAATTTCGCATAGCAAAAACCAGTCCCCCCTCCGGATTAGAGAAAAGGACTGGTTTGGGCGATGGCAGGCTTAATAAGAAGCCGCAACTTTGCGAATCGCCTCGGCAACCTCGCGGATCGCCTGCTCGTCCGAGAGCAGCACGTTCTGGGTCAGCCACACCGCTTCGTTCTCGCACATCGTCTCGCAAACAGGGCATTCGTACGTACGGTCCTCCCCGGTCCACATCTTGGTCGTCTCTAGAATGGAGACGTTGCGGTTCAGCGGGACATAACCGGCGGAGAGCGGAACGCCCTCGGCGTTAACTTTGCGGATAAAATCGGCTTTGGTCGCCTTGCCGGCTAATTTCTTATCCAGCTTGAACATGTACAAATGGTAAGCGTGACGCGTAATTCTCGCATCGTTATGCAGAAGCTTGACACCGGAAACTTCGGCCAGCAGCTCATCCAGCAATTTTGCGCCGCGCTCCCGCCGCGTCATCTGCTCCTCGAGCCGGGTCATTTGAGCCAGGACGATGGCTGCCTGAAACTCGGTCATCCGGTAGTTTTGGCCGAACCGCTCGTGCTGATACCAGCCGCCCGAAGGAATACGGCCGACGTTGCAGATGGACCACGCGTTCTCCCAATAGTCCCGGTTATTCGTCGTAATGATGCCGCCCTCGCCGGCGTTCAAGTTTTTGCTCGATTGCAGGCTGAATGTGCCGAGGTCTCCGATCGACCCTACGCCTTGTCCTTCCCAGGAAGCTCCGACCGCCTGGGCGGCATCCTCGATCAGCTTCAGCCCGTGCTCGGCCGCTATTTGTTTCAACCGTGTCATATTGGCCGGCGCGCCCGCCAAATGAACGGCAATGATCGCTTTCGTTTTCGGCGTGATGCGCTGAACGACCTTTTCCGGATCGATCAGAAGCGTATCTTCCTCAATATCGGCGAATACCGGAATAATTCCGTAAGCGAGCGCCGCAGAGGCGGTTGCTATGAACGTATACGGCGGCACGATGACCTCATCGCCCGGCTTTAATCCTGCTGCCTGTAAGGCTACTGTGATCCCTACCGTACCGTTGACAACGCTGACGGCGTGCGCGGCGCCATGCAGCTCGGCGAATTTGCGCTCCATTAGCGGGAGCTTCGGTTCGTATCCGGGCTTCCCTCCGCCTCCGGCGCCTCCCCATTTGCCCGATTCGAGCACTTCCTTCAATAGCTCCATTTCAAGCTCGCCGTAGATCGGCCACTGTGCCAAAGGAGATCTAAGCCCCTTGCTTCCTCCGTCAATCGCCAGTTTTTCCATGTTGGTTCACTCCTGTCGTAATCGCCGTTTCCTGAACCGGATGCGGCTTTTACATACAGTGTAGAGCAATCGAAGGCGGCCCGTATGCCAATTCCGACACCGGATTGGACATTTGCGAGAGGAATAGAGGCATGTCCGCATACAAAAATCGCCCTGCGGCAGCTTCTGAAGCAACCTCGGGCGTATCGGACTTTACATTTCAGATTCGGTTTTGTTTATCCACCAGCTGCTGCTGAGCCATACGGATCATTTCGCGCACCATCGCCCCGCCGATTTGTCCGCCGATTTTGCCGGCGTTCTCGGTCGTGAGCTGGCCGTTATTCCCCGGCGATAGAGGAATGCCGAGCGATCGCGCGACTTCGAACTTCACCTGATTCGGCTCCGCCGGACTGACGGCATAACCTTCCTGCTCCATCACCTTAGCCTTGAACGAATCGAGACTTCGGCCGGCTCCGGGAACGACGGGCGAATGGCGGCTTCGTCTTCTAGCCATATCGAATCACCTCATCAGTAAGGTGTCCAGATCGCGTTCGGCATATACGAAGATAGATGAAAATATGCGCTCATCCAATTGCTTCTGCTCGGCATAACGCCTTTTTCCCTGTATAATAGATAAGGAGATCATAACAGAAGTAAGGGGAACCCTGATGAATATTGCATTCTTTCTTATACCTAAACACGAAGTCGTATGCCTGACTTCGCAGTCTACGCTTCGCCAGGCGCTGGAGCGTATGGAGTTTCACCGCTACACGGCCGTTCCAGTGCTGTCTGAGGAAGGACATTACATCGGCACGATTACGGAAGGCGATCTGCTCTGGTTTTTCAAAAACAGCACGGACGTTACGTTCGAGAACGCCCATCGCCATCATCTATCCGCCGTACCGATGCGGATGCAGAACAAGCCGGTTTACATCGATGCCAACATGACCGACCTGATCTCGAAAGCAACCGTGCAAAACTTCGTGCCGGTCATCGACGATCGCGATCAGTTTATCGGCATCGTACCGAGAAGCGCCATCATCGAATATTGCTCAAGACAGCTGTTCAACGCGTCCGCAGCTTCAACCCAATCCAGGTAACAGCTTCGTCTTCACCCCAAAGGAGATGTCAACCCAAGACGTCTCCTTTTTGCTTTGACTGTGGCTCTACTCGAGCTACTCGTTCCTCAGCACCATATGAATATGGTCCTCCCATACCCCGTTTATTTTCAAATACCGATAAGCCAGTCCTTCCTCGTAAAAACCGAGCTTGCATACCACATTCATCGACGCTTCATTCCGCGGCATAATATTCGCCTCGATCCTGTGCAGGCCAAGCTCCTCGAACGCATAGCGGACCACCTCCCTTACAGCCTCCGTCATGTAGCCGATCCGCAGTTCCGACTGATCCAGCTTATACCCAAGATGGCAAGACAAGAACGCCCCCCTGACGATGTTGGAGAGCGTCACCGTTCCGATCGCCCGCTCTGGTTGTTCCGTTTTGAAGATCCACAATTTTATCATCGATCCGGTTTTTATGAGCTCCGCTTCATTTCGTAACACGCGCGTCTGCGACTCGATCGTAAAGTATTCAGGCTCACGTGCAGGCTCCCACGGGGCTAGAAACGCCCGGTTTCTTGTTACATAATCCAGCGCAAGATCAGCATCCGCTTCCTCAAGCACACGCAGAACGAGCCGTTCGGTTTGTAAAGCGCTCTTCACTGACTTCTCCCCTTCTCTTTTTCCTAATCATTTGCATCCGCCGATTTTGCAGTCGGGCCTTCCTCATGTTATCGTAGACGTAAGCAGCGGATTCCATGCGAATAAGGAGGAATGTTCTGTATGTACTGCCCGGTATGCGATAATGTAAAAATGCGTGAAGTGCAAAAAGACGACATCTTGATCGACATCTGCCCCGCTTGTAAAGGTGTCTGGCTTGACCGCGGAGAGCTCGACAAGCTGATGGAGGGCGTCCGTGAGGTGCGCGAGCCGTTCAACAAATGGTACGGCGATCACGACCAGGAGCGGTCGAGAAAACCGGTGTATGAGGATCGGCCTACGTATTCTCACGAAGAGAAGAAGCATGATTCCCACTATCCGAAGTATAAAAAGAAAAAAAATGTAATGGATATATTCGGAGATTTGTTCGACTAAGTCATATACGATTTTCCTAATAAAAGCCAAAAAGTCGCGATTATCGGCAATCGCGACTTTTAATCGTATAGGAATCAAAATATGAAATCGTCGTCGGTCAGTTGCTCCACGTTCGTCGCCCGCACGTAGCCGTTTCCTTTTTTGGAGAAAAAGTCGTGCTGCTTCGTTCGTGTGCTGATGCCGTTAAACACGATCGGATTAACGTCCTCTTCCGGGAACGCGGGCTCGAGTCCCATGTTCATCAGCGCTTTATTGGCGTTGTAGCGGACAAACTTCTTCACCTCGTCCACAAGTCCGACAGCCGAATAAAGCTCCTCCGTATACAACTCCTCATTGCGGTGCAAATAGTGCAGCAAGCCGTGGAACGTCTCCAGCGCATCCTGCCGATCGTCCTCATCCAGCTCGTTATACAGCTCCTGCGCCAGCACGCCCACATACAACCCGTGAATGCTCTCATCGCGCAGGATCAGGTCGATAATCTCGCCGCTGCTCGTCATTCTCCCCTGTCCGGCCAAATAGAGCGGGTAGAAGAAGCCGCTGTAGAACAAGTAGCTTTCGAGCAGGACGGAAGCGCCCATCGCAAGATACAAGTCTTTGCGCGTCTCGATCGATTGGTAATATTGCGAGATCGTCTCCGCCTTCGTTTGCAGGCACCGATTCTGTTCGACCCAGCGGAACACGCCGTCGATCTCCTCGGTCGTAGCCAGTGTCGTGAAGATACTGCTGTACGACTTCGCATGAATCTGCTCCATCATGCCCATAAAGCCGAGTACCGCTTTGCGCTGCAGCCCTTCCACATGCTCCATGATCTTCGGCATACCGACGCCGCCCTGAACCGTGTCGAGCAGCGTCAGTCCTCCAAGTACCTTCATGTATAGCTCGCGCTCGTTATCGTCTAACGTCATCCACGACATTTTGTCGTCGGATAACGGGATTTCCTCGTCGGTCCAAAACTGCATAATATTTTGACTCCAGAACGTGCTGGAGAAGTCGTCGTCCGGCCGGTTCCAGTTTACGGCTTTGATCGGACCTTTACCGCTAGCGTTCATCCCCTCTTCTCCTCTCGCCAAGCTGGTGCGGATCGTGCCTTTACACCGAACAGCTGATGCATTCTTCGACGGACAACCGGTTTGTTCGGGTGTAGTACAGCGATTTTAGTCCTTTTTTTGCCGCATAAACGTAATAGCGGGCCAACTGCCTCGTCGTGACGTCGCTGTTGACGTGCAGCACCGTCGATATGCCCTGGTCGACGTGAGCCTG
Source organism: Paenibacillus ginsengarvi (assembly GCF_003626695.1). Lineage (GTDB taxonomy): Bacteria > Bacillota > Bacilli > Paenibacillales > NBRC-103111 > Paenibacillus_AB > Paenibacillus_AB ginsengarvi. The sequence goes on along the minus strand of NZ_RBAH01000009.1, from coordinate 145,874 downwards.
TATTTCCGCGATCAAGTCCAGCACCTTGAACTGGTCCATGTTATATGCGGACTTGTAATAGAAGAAGTTCGTTTTGTTCATGTACGGCATCGGGTAATACGTCGTCGAGTTTGCATACGTGCGGGTTTCGATCTGCTCGACGATCGGCATGACGCTTGAGGTCGCGTTCTGGATGTACGAGATGCTTTGCGTCGGCGCGATGGCCAGCCGGTAGGCGTGATACAGCCCGTGCTCGCGAACGAGCGCCTTCAGCGCGCTCCATTCTTCCGGCGAAGGAAGCGGAATGCCTTCGAACAACGCCTTGACCACAGTAGAAACGGGACGGAAATCTTCCCGCTCATACCGCTCGAAGTAGGTGCCCTTCGCATATTCGCTCTTCTCGAAACCGTTAAACTTGGCGCCACGGGAACGGGCGATATCCATGCTTTTCTCCAGCGAATAATAGTTCATTGCCATGAAAAACGCGCGGGCAAATTCCTTCGCTTCATCGCTGTCATAAGCGATGCAGTTCTTGGCTAAATAACCGTGCAGATTCATCGCGCCGAGACCGACCGAGTGCAGCTCGCGGTTCGCTTTGGCAACACCCGGGGCGTTCGTAATCTGGGTCATGTCGCTGACCGCCGTCAAGGCGATCATTCCTTCGTGCACCGATTCGCGGATTTTGCGCCGCTCCATGACATTCGCAATGTTGAGCGAAGCGAGGTTGCAGCTAATGTCGCGCCGGATCGTATCCGCCATGCCGTAATCGCCGATTTCCGACGTTTCCTGCAACTGGAATATTTCCGTGCACAGATTGGACATTTTGATCGTTCCGATATCTTTCAGCGCATGGCCGTGGTTGGCATTGCTCCGATTCATGATGTACGGATAGCCGGACTCTAGCTGGATCGTAGCGATTTTGACGAGCATGTCGCGAGCGCTCATCACGATTTTCTTCTTCACCCGGTCGTCGGCCAGCAGCTTGTCGTACATGTCGTCCATGTCCATATCGTCCAGATGAACGCCGTAGGCGCGATAAACGGAGTAAGGAGCGAATACGTGCAGCGGCTCGCCTCGCTCAGCCAGCGTATAGAAATGGTTCGGCACGATCAGGCCGATCGATAACGTCTTGAGCCGTGTTTTCTCGTCGGCGTTAATCTTTTTGCTGTCGAGAAACTCCATGACATCCCAGCCGAAAATGTTGTAATACCCCGCTCCCGAGCCTTTGCGCTGCCCCATCTGGTCGGCGTACGAGAAGGCATCCTCCATCAGCTTCAGCACTGGCATAATCCCCTTCGCCGCGCCTTCCACGCCTTTGATCGCCTCGCCGCGTCCGCGCAGCTTGGACAAGTTAACCGCCACGCCGCCGCCGATCTTGGACAGCTGCATACATGTACCGATGCCGTAATTGATCGCGTTCAGCGAATCGTCAAGCTCGAGTAGGAAGCAGGATACCATCTCGCCTCTGCGGCTTTTCCCGGCATTCAGGAAGGTCGGCGTCGCAGGCTGCAGACGGCGCTCCATCATCGATTCCGTAAGCGCCTTAGCCGCGTCCATATGGCCTTGCGCAAGATGGAGCGCCACGATGGCGACCCGATCCGGAAAATGCTCCAAGTATAAAGAACGGTCGTTGCTCTTGACCGCGTAATCCGTATAAAATTTCGATGCGGCCATGTACGACGGGAACTCGAAACCGTACCCGTGAGCGATTCCGTATATGTACTCCACTTGCTCCAGCGTATACGACTCCAGTACATTTTCGTAGAAATCGTTGTCAATCATATAGCGGATTTTTTCGGCCGTATTGGCGAATTTGGCACACTTCCGCTCCACTTCCTCCATGAAGGCGTCAACCGCCTCCCGGTCCTTGTCCAGTTGGAAAAATCCTTCCTCATCGCGCTGCATAAGCATGTTGTTCAGCTCAATATGCCGCAACTGCATTCACCCCTCGTACGAAGCTTTCAACATCTTTCATCGTTCCGGCCAGCTCGAACTTGCTGATAATTGGTACACGATACATCTCAGCAATCCGGTCCGCGCTGCGAGCGAAGCCTTGTCCCCAATTGCGGTTGCCGCTGGCGGAAACTCCGACAAGCCTCGTATGGTTCCGCTCCAGAAACGACAGCGTATTCTCCGGAGCCTGGCCGAATCCCGTCGTATAAGTAACGAGCACGAAAGGCTCCTCTATAATCATCTCGTTATCGACCGAAACGGCCGGCATGTTCAGCTTGCTTACAAACCTCTTCACATTCCCGGTCCTTGAATCGTAAACGATCATCATCTTGTCATTCATCCCCTCTCTACGAACCCGGGGCGCACCCAGTGTTTATCACTTGCGGAGCCGTCCGTCATGAACCGTTGATCCTGTAATTCCGATAATCCCGTCCGCACCCTGCCGAATCGCGCATGAAAAAAACGCATCGGCGACAGAGCCGTATGCGCCGAACGCATGCATGTAAAAGACAGGTGTGCAGCATGACGACGTAACGGACACCGTACCTATCGACCGTAGGGTTCGTGTCAGTAGCGGGCAGGTCTCCTGGCTCGGGAATCCGGCGACTACGGTCCTTCCTTCCCAGCCTGAAGCCAGTGGCCTGTGAACCGAAATCTACTCCCTTACAGTGGCGGGACCGCGCCGGTTTCGCACCGGACTTCCCTATTAAGCTTATACGTCCGCTAGACGAAAAAGCACCCGTTACACCAATATGTAGTTTGTATTTAATAATTTATATCAATATATTGTGCGTGTCAATGTACGAACGTCCCTATTTTTCTATCTTAGGGGGTTGACTTTTGGCGATGACTTTCCCCGCTTGGGGTTCCGGCGTTATGAAAATTTCTACGAAATGTTTTTCATAAATAGACAGAAACGAACCAAGATCGCCGGTCTTGAGGCGACGATCTTCGGTCCGCAGAGCCCCATTTAAATAACATAATCGAGCACGTATTCCTCGTCCCGGCGGAACGATTTCGTACCCGCGAGAGGCGGTGTATACAGGTGAAGGGAAACGGCCCTCCGGTTCCCCGGGTTGATCATTTGATGCACTTGCCCGTTTGGCGCGAGCACAATCTGGCCCTCCTTGACGAGCGCTTGCGAGGCGAATGTCGTCTCGCCTAGATCGTTAAGCGTGTAAATTGAGTTCAGGATAGAGCCTTCCATTACTTGAGCGCAGCCGATCGAACTGCCGTGATCGTGAATAAACGTTTTCCGGTAAGCCGGAATATGCACAACGATCGCCTCCACGTAAGCGGAGCGAAACAGGACGTTGCGTCCGTACGGCAAATGTTCCGGCTCCGTAACGTACGGAGCAATCAGCTCCTTCGTACCTTGCAGTGTACCGAGCGCTTCCTGCAGGCCATGTAGGCTCGGCTGCCGCAGCTTCAGCAGCGCTTCCGTTAACCGTTCCAAGAAAAGCATGAGTAAGACACCCTCCCTAAGATCCAGGCCGTCGTATGCCTTACTCTTGTATATGTGACGATTCCTTGTACGGTTCGGGCGGACATGCCGTTCCTAAGCGTTATAGATTCAATACGCGTACGGGCTCTCCGTCCAAGTAGGCGCGTATATCGTCCACGATATCGCGGTAGAACGCCTCGTAGCTCGCTTGCGTCACGTAGCCGATATGAGGCGTCGCCAGCACGTTCGGCAAGGTGCGGAAAGGATCGTTCTCCGGCAGCGGCTCCGTCTCGAACACATCGAGCCCGGCTCCCGCAATTCGGCCGTCCCGCAGAGCCTCGAGCAGTGCCGCCTGATCGACGATCGGCGCCCGGGACGTATTGATCAAATAAGCGGTAGGCTTCATCAGACACAGCTCCCGTTCGCCGAGCAACCCCCTCGAACGTTCGCCGAGCACGAGGTGGATGGAGACGATATCGCTTGTTCGCAGCAGCTCTTCCTTCGAGGCGGCAAGCTTAACTCCCGACTCGGCGGCCATTTGTTCGGTCAAGTTCGGGCTCCAGGCGGTCACCTCCATACCGAAAGCTTCCCCGACCTTGGCGACCTGGCTGCCGATCCGGCCCAGCCCGAGCAGACCGAGCCGTTTGCCGTACAGATCCCCGCCGATGCTGCTCTGCCACGGACCGTTATGGCGCAGCGCCTCGTTCTCCGGCACGATATGCCGCGCCAAACCCAGGATGAGCGCCCAGGTCAGCTCCGCCGGACCGCGTCCTCCCCCGCTCGTGCCGCAAACGGTAACGCCGTACTCGCCGGCCGCGGCCAAATCGACGGACTGGTTGCGCATTCCCGTTGTTACGAGCAGCCTCAGCTTCGGCAGCTTGGCGAACAGGGAAGCGCGAAACGGCGTCCGCTCGCGCATGATGACGACGATCTCGCAGTCCCCGATGGCGGCTGCCAGTTCGTCCTCGGATTCAAAATGACATTGAAACGATCGTATGTCCAGTCGGTCCCGAAGCGGAGCCCAGTCGGCCATACGCATCGCCACTTGCTGATAATCGTCCAAAATGGCGCAATTCAGCATCATGCTTGTCCTCCCTCCGAATCCTCAATAGAAGCGCCCGCTCCTGCGTCAGCGGCAGGCAGCTCGTCTCCGGTAGCGCTGCGGTAACAGTAAGCAAGCAGCAGACACATCTCATGCCACTGAATCTTTTGCAGCAGCTCCTCAGCCGCCGCATCCTGCCCCTGTCCGTCTGCTATCATCTCCACAGCGTCGACGAACCGCGACGGGTCCCACTCGGCGGAAGCGGCCAGATCCGCCAATGCCGATTGCACCCGGCCGTCCCGGATCGCAGCTAAACCGGACGGCTCGTTCAACAGCCGAACAGCCTTTTGCCGCAGCGCCGGATAGATCGGATGCCGCCCCACGCGCCGCATCCAATATTTCGAATTCCAGTAGTCGCCCTCCATCCGGTGCATAATCCCGTGCCAATAGCTGCCTGCCGGTGTTTCGATATTTTGCGATAAGGTGTGAGAAGCGTCCAAGCTTTCATTGCATAAATATAGGCCGGCCACAAAGGACAGGCCATCCGCACGGCTACCCGCTTGCAGCGAAGCCGTCCACGCCCCGGACCGGCTGGCTATCGCCGCGTCGAGGTCCTTGTCCCATACCGCCTCAGGCTTCAGCGACGGAAGCGGCTTGCGGGCGGCAAGCGTCTGTATCAGATTATTCATTCCTGCAATCCCCCCTCTGTTTTCCTTATGCCATTCGTAATGCCGAATAACGGCACCTCCTTACCATAGGTGCCGTTCGCAAGATGCATCATGCGATTATAAAGCGCGAACCATGCCTCCGTCGACGAGAACCGCCTGCCCGGTTACATATGTATTGGCGAACGAGCCGAGGTATACGATCGTTTTGGCGAACTCCTCGGGCGTGCCGTAACGCCCCAGCGGAATTTGGTTCAAATGCTGAGAGCGGATTTGCTCCTCCGTCGCTCCTCTGCGCTCCGCCGCGATCCGGTCCAGTTCGACGATCCGGTCGGTCTCGATGCGCCCCGGACCTACCGTGTTAACAAGGATGGAGTCTTTGCCCAGCTCGGCGGACAAGCTTTTCGTCAGGGCATAAACCCCCGCGCGGAATACGTTCGATAAAATCAGGTCCGGAATCGGCTGCTTCACCGATACCGACGTCAAATTCACGATGCGGCCGCCGCCCTGTTGCCGCATAAACGGCAGCGCTTCGCGGATAAGGCGGACGACGCTCATCAAATTTTGCTGAAAAGCGGCTTCCCAAGCCGCATCGTCGAACTGATCGAAGCCGCCTCCCGGAGGGCCTCCCGCATTCGTTACGAGCACATCGAGACGCCCCGTCCAGTCGATAGCCGTACGAACGATTTCGGTTATATGGTCCTTCCGGTTCACATCCGCCACAACCGCGCGCACTTCGCGGCCCGTCTGCCGCAGGATATCGGCCTTCGCTTCATCCAAGTGCTCTTGATTGCGGCTCGCAATGACGACGTTTGCGCCTTCCCGGGCGAACTGCACGGCGCTCGCCTTGCCCAGCCCTTTGCTTCCCGCCGTCACGATTACCGTTTTGTCTGCCAAATGCAAATCCATGTGGAAGGTCGCTCCTTAAAAAAGTTTATTTTTCTCGCTCTGGGTCAGTCTGCGCGCGGGAATATCCAGCAGCAGCTTGCCCTCGGCAAGCCCCCATATACGCGACGCATGGCGTTCGGCGATTTCCAGACTTTGCGTGGCGGCGATGACGATCATGTCATGCTCCTTGCATAGCGTCCGCAAATCTTGCAGCACCTTCGCCGCCGACTCGGGGTCCAGCCCCTTCGTAGGCTCGTCGGCGAGGATGACTTTGGCCCCGGAAGCGAGCGCTTTCGCGATGGCGACACGCTGCTGCTCGCCTCCGCTGAGCTTTTCCGCCGGCAGCATTTTCGCTTTGTCCAGCAGCCCGACCCGCTCCAGGTAATCCATCGCCAAAATATGCTCGCTTGTCGAGATCGTTCCCGTCAGCTTCCGCCATAGCGGGAGCTGAAAAAAACGGCCGCTGAACACGTTTTTGAGCGCATTTTTTTTCGGATGCAGCGCCGGCTTCTCCTCGAGAAACGCCCATTCCCTGCGCAGCTTGAACCGGTCTCCCCACTTTTTGTAGCTGAGCTCGGATCCGTCTATGATGAGCTGACCTTCGGTCCATGGCTGCTGAAGCGCCATACAGTCGAGCAAAGTCGATTTGCCGCTCCCGCTCGCTCCAATCAGGACGACGAATTCGCCCTTGTCGACTTGGAAACTTACTTTGGACAATACCGTTTGCCCGTCGACCCATGTTTTCGTCAAGTTTCGTACGATAATCATTCCCGTATCCTGGCTCCTTCTGCCGCGACGAATGAGGTAACAGATGTTAGGCGACCGTTTCGCGGATGAGTCGTTTCAGGTCCATTATATCACGATTTGCCGGACGGGGAAGAATGAACGGGTATTCCGGGGAGCGCGCCGCGTCTCTTCTCTCGCTTCTTTATCATGATTACCTATAAATTTTATTGTTATTATATATTATACCAATAAGACGAAATCTGTTATTGTCGTGTTTATACAAGTGAAATCGGGAGGGAATCAGTTATGTCTGTTTATGACTATCAAGTGAATACGATTACCGGAGAAGCCGCCGAATGGTCCGCGTACCGGGGAAAGGTTCTCCTGATTGTGAACAGCGCCAGCAAATGCAGTTATTCCCGGCAATTTGCCGGACTTCAGCGGCTTTATGAACGTTATGCCGAACGAGGATTTGCTGTTCTTGCGTTTCCATGCAACCAGTTTAACGGAAAGGAGCCCGGGAGCGGGTCGGAAGCGCGGGAGTACTGTTTAAGCCAATTCGGACTCACGTTCCCATTATTCGAGAAGATCGAGGTTAAGGGCCCGAACGCTCATCCGTTATTTTTATTTTTGACCGGGCAAGCTTCGTTTCGTGGATTGAATACCGATACTGCCGAAGGTCAAAACATGCAAAGCTTTCTGCTGCAAAACGACCCCGATCTGTACGCTGACGACGGGATCAAATGGAATTTCACCAAATTTTTAATTGATCGGAGCGGTCAAGTGTTCGGCAGATATGAAACAACAACAGAACCGATTGAACTAGAGCCGGTGATCGAGTCGTTGTTGTAAAGTCAAGCTAACGGACGCACCTGTCTAAAGCGTAAAGCGCAAAAAACGCCCACACATCCAAGTGTAGGCGCTTTCTTGAACCGTATCAGTTAGAAGCGGACTGCTCCTCCGGAGCAAACAGCGGATTTTGCCGGAACGCTTCCTCCAAAATCTCGATCTGCTGACGAACATGATCCGGCGTAACCGTAAGCGGTTTCCCTTCGGTCAGCGTATCGTGCAGCATATGGTAAAAGGCGATTGCCGGAGCCGGGTATGCTTCTCCTTCTCCCGATTTCCAGCTTCCCGTATGCCAGGTCAGCTCTTCCCTGCAGTATACCGGCTTGCCGTCGGCGTTGCTGAGCGGTTCTGTAATCAGCTCGCGGTGCGGCGCTTCCTCCGGCTTGAAATATCTCCATTCGATTCCGGCATTCGTTGCTTTCAGCCCGCCATTTTTCCCTTGAATCTGGTAGGTCGGCCCGGGATAAGCGTTGCAGCTCGAAATCTCGATATCGACGAGCGGTTTGCCGGGACTGTTCAGGAGCAGCTTGCAAAAGTCTTCCGCGTCGCCGAAGCTGTTTGCGCTATCCATGCGGCACATGACGTTTGGAGTCGTCTCGGCGGCGAGCCATTGCAGCGACAAATCGACAAAGTGAACGCCCGTGTTCATCAGGCTGCCGCCATTTTTCGCTTTTAGCGTTTGCCAATCCCAGCGCCGGGCGAACGAACTGGCTGAGATGGAGATTTGGACGATTCGGCCGAGCACGCCCGATTGGAGCACTTTATTGATTTCCTGAATGACCGGAAAATAACGATACTGCTGGAAAATGGCGATTACTTTGCCTGCTTTTTTGGCGGCGGCGACGAGCTGGTCCACTTCCTCCGTCGTGCGGGCAAGCGGCTTCTCGCAGAGCACATGGAAGCCAGCTTCCAGCAGCTCCAGCGAAACAGGAACGTGCAAATGACTCGGCGTCGCATTTACGATCAGGTCCAGATCGGTTCTTTTCATCATGTCGCGGTAATCGCTGTATGCTTCGCAGCCATAATCCCGGATCGCTTTCTCCCGTCTTTCCTCCATCGCATCGGAGACGGCTACAATCGTAAATTTGTCGCCGATCTTTTTCAGCGTTTCGGCGTGAATTTCTCTGCCGCTCCGGCCTTGACCGATAATGCCCACTCGAACGTTGCTCGAACTCAAGGACTTCCACTCCCTTTATCGGATATGTACAACCAAGCCTGCCAAACAATGTCATTATACTACTTCTCCACATTCTGTAAACGAAAAATGACACAAAATTTGCGTGATTTTCAAAGCTCAGGTTATATCAAAAAAAATGAAAACCACCTTTGGTGAAAAGGCGGCTCCCGATATGCGGCGCAATCAAATCGTAATCGTTTCCTTGCTTTTCAGCGGATAACATTCGATATCGCGCTCGCCCAGCATGGCGGCAAAACGGTTCGCGTCCTGGCGAATTACCGGAAACGTATCGTAGTGGAGCGGAATGACCCGCTTCGTTCGCAGCCACTGGGCCGCGTATACGGCGTCTTCCGGTCCCATCGTGTAATTGTCTCCGATCGGCAGCGCGGCCAGGGCGATATCGTTCATCTCGCCGATCAGTTTCATATCGCCGAATAGCGAAGTATCTCCGGCATGATAGATCGTAGTACCGCCGGACGTCAGCAAAATACCCGCCGGCTGACCGGCATACAAATAGCGATCTCCTTCCCTGAGCGAAGAGCCGTGAAACGCCTTCGTAAATTTGATGCGGAAGCCCTCCATCGTATGCGCTCCCCCGATATTCATCGCATGAGCGCGGGCTCCGAGCCGGATACAGTGCATCGCCAGCTCAAACACGGCTACGATCGGACAATTGTTCGTCATCGCGATCTCGATGCTGTCGCCGAAATGATCGTCATGGGCGTGCGTCAGCAGCACCGCGTCGACCTCGATGTCTTTCGGAGAAACGCCCGACGCCGGATTGCCGGACAAGAACGGATCGATGATGACCTTTTTGCCTTCGCTCTCCACATACAAGCAGGAATGACCGAAATATGTAATGTCCATATACGCAAATTCCCTCTTTCATCCATATTGGAAGACACAGCTTCATTGTACATAAAAACAGGCCCGGTAGCCAACTATACGAGATGGAGGTGTTACATCCTATGACAACATCCAAGCGCCGTAAAGAAAACGCGTGGAAAATCCGCAAGCAAACGCCGCACCCGCACGGAAAAATTACTTCGCTCAAGGAATTGTCCGATCATCACGATCAAGGATAGCCCCCAGCCACTCGTTAAAAAACGAAACCCCGATTCAAATGACGTCGATTCGGCTCATTTTCGAACGGGGTTTCGTTTTATATCAAACCAAAAAACTCAGCTTTGCTTGCCGATATTGTTCGCCGAGGGCGGAAAAGCTTTCGCCTTGTCCGGGTGCAGCGTGCGCGCTTCTTCCTTCATGCTGGACATATTTTGCTGTTCCTTGAACGCTTTGCGCCGATGATGGGGCATCTTCTGCCACCTCCTGTATGAACAAAGTCAACCGTTTGACTAGCCGAAACTTATCGTTCCTTCTGCTTGCCGGGCAGCTTCCGGTCCGGATCGCCCTTGCCGTGCGTTCTCCGGTTTTTCTCGTCCTTCGCCTGCGTCTCGTGAAGCTTGTTCAAGTACGCTTTCGTATCGTCCATACCCCTCTGCTTCCTCCTTCCGTCGGGAAAGACTTCGCTTATAGGATAACCATTAACCAATAGGAATACGTCGCACCTGCACTTGTCAATTCATACATAAAAAGAAAAGCTCCCTTCGCTTGAGGCGAAAGGAGCGGAACAACGGCTTAACACAAAACCTTACACTTTTTGCCGGAAAAAGTTCCAGCCGCCTAGCTTCTCCGGGTTGCCCTTGTCGTCCGCCAGCAGCGCTTCGTATTGCGTCGCCACTTTGCGAAATGCTTCGACATACTGATCGATCAGCTCCGGCCGGAAATGCTTGAACCACGGCAGCGAGTACACGCGCGCGGCAATACCTTCCGATACCGGCAAGGCTCCTTTCGGCTGGCGCAGGTCGCGGGACGCATTGGCAATGATCGTCGGCTTGCCATGACCGTATACGTCGGCGTCATGCTGAAGCGGATGCAGATGAAGCGGCAGGTTGCAGCCCGGAGCTATGCCGACGCCTTCCGCGCGAACGGCTTCGCAAAAACGAGTTACCGATAAGCCGCCGAGCTCTTCCGGCACGTAGTGGCCGTGCGTCGCATACCAGCCGCCCATCGTGCTGCCCGAATTCTTTGCAGGACGATGCGCTCGGAGGCCCGGAACGCCCTCCAGCGAATCCCAGAAATAATTCATCGCTTTATCGATTTCAGCGATTCTCTCGTCGTAATATTTCAATTGCACGCGGCCGACCGCCGAGCTGACTTGATGCATCCGGAATTTGTATCCGCCCAGCGGCAAACCGATAAACGGCTGAAGGCTCGGCGTTTGGATGTCTTGATTGTTCCGCTCGTAATGTCCGAACGCGATCGCCCGCTCGTAAATTTCCTGATCATTCGTGACTAAGATGCCGCCTTCGCCGATGGCGAACGATTTGCCTGCCATAAGCGACATCGCGCCGACATCGCCGATCGTTCCGACTCTGTGCCCTTTATAGTAGCCGCCTTGCGCATGGGATACGTCTTCGATGACTTTCAAATTATGCTTTCTCGCAACTTCCATAATCGGGTCCATATCGGCCGGGTGGCCCAAATAATGGACGACTACGATCGCTTTCGTCCGCTCCGTAATCCGATGTTCGATGTCGTTCGGATCGAGACACAGCGTAACCGGATCGATCTCGGCGAACACAACGGACGCTCCGAGCGAATAAGCCGGCAGCGCGGATGCCCAGTAGGTGACGCTCGGACAAATAACCTCATCGCCTACGCCGATACCGCAGCCGTAAAAAGCGCCGAGCAGCGAGCTAGTGCCGTTATTGAACCCTAGCGCGTAATCCATCCCGAGCCATTCGGCGAATTCCTTCTCGAATTTCTTGGTAATGTCCGTTCCCGACATCGCGCCGTCGCGCAGCACTTGAACCGCGGCCGCTTCATCCTCTTCGGTAATAATCGGCCATTTGAACATATCCTCGTGAGGTCCTGTTACCGCTTTCGGTCCTCCGAATAATCCGAGCTTTTCCGTTCCGATCATCGTATTCGCTCCCCTTTATCCCTATTATTAGATTTCATTTAAAGGCTTGCCGCCCAGCAAACGAATAATGCTATCCGGGTGCTCATCCCTAGTTGTGAAGGCAGCCTTCGCACCGTCGCTGCGGTATTTCACTTCGCGCCGAAACGGGGAATTCATCTCCAGCAACGCAAACTGTTCCCGGTTCTCGATAAACCGGCGAACCGCCCTTTCCGCCCCTTCGCGAATGTACGCCCTTGCCTGATCCGGGTGAAGATGGATCGCCCCGTTATTGCGCGCTTTATAGCCCTCCGTATTGAACTCGTCTCCCTTGCCCGGCATGACGCCCCGTTTGACCGCTACCGTCTCGATGCCGGGAACAAGAGCGGCCGCTTCCGCGCAGAACGCTTCATCGCCCGCGCCGAAGATCGAGCGGATGCCGAGAAAGGCGCCGCACATCGCCAGCTGTCCGAATTCGCCGACCGATACGCCATTGATCGTATAATCGATGACGTTGAACCAGCCGGTATGCGCCATTTGGGCAAAAGGAGTGCCCGCTTTCGCATGTTGGCCTACCCAGGCAATCGCATCGAAGGAAGGCTCCAGCATCGAGTAATAGTTGCCGTGATACGGTCCTCTCATAAACCGGGCGCGCGAATCGAGCAGCAAATGATTGATGCCGCCGTAGCCGTGCCCGTCCACGACAAGAAATTCCGTAGCGCCTCCGGCCGCGAAACCTTCGATCGCCGCATTCGTTTCCAGCGTCAGCAGCTTTTTGCCTTCCTCGTAATACATGCCGCCGGGAACAACCCAATCGTCGTGATTGATCATTCCCGCTACGCCCTCCATATCGGTCATGACCAGCATTTTCATGGCCGTAACCCTCCCTGAACGCGGATTATGTTATGGCTGCTTCCCTTTCTCGTATGTAACTATATAATATAAAGAAAGAGCGCATGTGACAGAACCGTTCTTACGATGTGTCATTTTTTATACGATATAAAAAGTTCGGTAAAGCGTTAACGGAACAAGATCCACTTTGTGGGGTTATCATATGGGGGAATTTTCAAATGAGTAAAATGAATTTCCCGGAATACCAGGAGCATATTGGCGGTTTGCAGGCGGCGGCGGACGGGCAGCACCGGTTTTTTATCAACATCGGAACGGTTACGCTTTCTCCTCTGCATCATCACGACTATGCGGAGCTATCGTTTTTCGTGGAAGGAACCGGCACGGAGCATATTAACGGCGTGACTCATCGCGTGGAGGCCGGCACGGCTTCATTTCTCCTTCCTCACCATATGCATATGCTGGAGAGCGATAGCGGGCGGACGATGAGCAAATACCGGTGCATGTTCGATCTGCAGCTGCTGTTCGGGGAACACGAAGACCCGGAGTTTTCCCGCCTCGTCTACGGGATTGGCACGACCTCGCCCTCGTTCGTCCAATTTGGCGGCGCCGCTGCGGAGCGCATGAGGCAAACGCTGGAACAGCTTCACGAGGAATACGCGCTGCCCGACAGCCCCGGAAGACGCCATATGATCCGGCTCAAGCTGAGCGAGGCGATGCTGCTGTTCATACGCGCTGGAGGCGATACCGGGAAGACAAGCCGCGAATGCGGACCGGACGAAACGATCAAGTTGTCGCCGCTGCTCCAATACGTGCATCTACATTATTCCGACAAGCTGACCTTGGAGGATTTGGCGCAAAAATTTCATTACAGCGTGCCGCATATAAGCCGTTCGTTCAAGGAGCACACGGGCAAGCGTTTTCACGAATATGTACGTCAACTCCGGATGGAGAGCGCCATCACGATGCTGCTGCATACGAATATGTCCGTTACCGACATCGCGGCGGCGGCCGGGTTCGACTCGTTCCGCACGTTCGCGCGGGCGTTCCGCGAGACGAATGGACAGACGGCCAGCGAGTTTCGCCGGACGATGCGTAAGGCACATTCAACGTAGGAAAAAAGTTGAAATCGCTTCGCTGAAACCTTTCTAGCAGCAGTTTCACTTCCTCTTCGTCCGGGCAGCGCTGTTCCGCCAGCGATAGCGGAACTTTCGCTTCCGTTTCCGCTGACTCAGCGGAACTATAAGTTCTGTTATTGCTGCTTCGCTCCCCTATTAAACCTGCATAAAGGAAGCGGAACTTCCTTTATGGCTTCATTTGCCCGGCCCCATTCAGGCTATCGGCGGCTTTAACGGAACTTTTGCTTCCGTTATCGCTCCGTCTGCGGCGTTCCTTCAGCTATAGCGGAACTTTCACTTCCGCTTCCCTGAACCGCCAGTCGAACTGGGGGTTTTCTTATACAAAAAAAGGCACATCGCAGTTTTCACCGCGAATGCGCCTTTCTCTGTTTCTACCTTAATACAGCTTGCCGAGCACAGCCTTTGCCGTCGTCTCCAGAGCTTCATACGTACGCTCCTTGGAATGGAGCGCCACGGCGGTCGACAAAACGTCCAGCGCGTGGATCTGTGACAGCTTGGAGGAAAAGGAGCCGCCTTGCAGCGGACTTTCCTTGGAAGCGGTGAGCAGCACGACATCGGCGAACTGGGTGATCGGCGAACGGGCATGGCTCGTTAGACAGATGATGCGGGCGCCTCTGCCTTTGGCGATCTCCATCGCATCCACGAGATCCTTCGTGCTGCCCGACGTCGATATGCCGATAACGACATCGCGACGGCCAAGCAGCGCCGCATTCATCGCGATAATATGCGCGTCGTTTTCGGCGGAGCAGTCGAAACCGAGCCGCATGAACCGGTATTTGGCGTCAAGCGCCGTAATCCCGGACGAGCCTACCCCGAAGAAATACAGCTTTCCCGCTTCGCGAATCATCGCAATCGCTTTGCGCAGGCTGTCCTCCTCCAGCAGTGTCGTCGTGTTCTCGATATTTTGCGCATTGATCGCGCTTATCTTCTTCACAACTACGGACAACTCGTCTTCGTCCTGAATGTCGCCGTGAATGCTCTGCGAAGGAGTGGACAAATTTTGCGCGACGGACAGCTTAAATTCCTGATACCCTTTAAATCCGAGCTTGCGGCAAAAACGGATGACCGATGTCTCACCGACGCCCGCCTTCTCCGACAGATCGGTTATCGTGTAAAAGACCGCGGCTCCGGGCTCTTTCATGACGACGTCGGCCACCTTCTGCTCCGATTTCGTCATGGACGTGTAGATGCTGGATATTTTAAGCAGCGTATTGTTCAAGTCGGGTATTTTCGTTTGCTTCATCGGTTATGAGTTTAGGACGGCTTATACTTCGTTCCAGATACGGATCGCGTTGTCAAGAGCCGCTTTCGTCCCCCACTTGCATTCTTCCTTGCCCTCGAACTCGATCGAGACATAACCTTCATAGCCGGCTGCCTTAACGATGCGGATCACTTCATACATATCGATGTCGCCTTGACCGACAACCGCGCCGCGCAAGTAGTTGCCGCTAGTGGAGCGGAACCAGCCTTCGCCCGGATTGCGGTACGACGGACGGACGTAGAAATCTTTCAAATGAACCATCGAGGCGTACGGCATGCTTTTCTTAACGGCGGAAACCGAATTTTCGTCCGCGCACAGGAAGTTGCCGATATCGATCGTGTGACGGAAATTCGGACGGTTCACCGCTTCGATAATGCGATGTACCCGCTCGGTTGCCTGTACGTGGAAGCCGTGATTTTCGATGCTCGTGACGATGCCGTACTGATTCGCATAGTCGGCGATTTCCACGCTCGCTTTGACGATCGTATCAAAGTCGGCTTCGAACCGGGCCGTTCCCGTTTCCGGAATCGGACGGGAAGCTACGTCATGACGCATCCGCTTCACGCCGAGGCGGTTTGCCACGTCCACATGTTTTTTTACGCGCTCGATTTCGGCGCGGTAGCCGGCTTCGTCCAGATCGATGAATTTGGCGCCGATCGCGTAGTTGGAAATCTCGATGCCGACTTCCGCCGCTTTCTCCACAATCGCGTCGATGAGTGCCGGATTTTCGTCCAGCGAGTAGCCGATCGGCACGATTTCCACGTGTTGGCCCCCGTTGTCCGCAATCCACTGAATCGCGCCAAGCACGTCGAATTCTCCAGCATTGATCGCTCTAGCCAAGCTATAAGTACTTACTCCGATTTTCATAGGTATCAATCCCTCCCGGGTGGTTTGCTGTTCCTTATCCATTGTAACCGGAGCATGGCAGTTTGTCTGCCATTATTTTCACTGTAATCCGGTGGAGAATTTCTCCATTTCCAGCTTCGCTGTCATCGTTTTTCGGCTGCCCGCCGGCTCCACCTCGTAATCCAGCCGAGCTGGTGCACGAGGACTAGAAACAGCAGCATACAACCCATGCTGATAGTCAGCAGCCACACAGTCATGTTCGCAGAAAAGGTTTCCATCGTCCAACCCGCGAGGTAAGGCAGCAGCGCGCCGCCAAGGCCGTTTACCGCCATGAGCAGGCTTGTCGTTTTATCGGTTCGCCCCGGGATTTGCTGATTGGCAAAAATAAGCGCGATCGCAAACATCCCCGACATGAACAGCCCGATGCAGAAGGCGAGCGCGAAGCCGCTCCATAACCCGCCCCCCATCGCCGTAAGCGCGAGAGACAAAACGGCGCCGAGCGTGGAGACAAGCAGGAACGGATAATAACCGAACCGGTCCGCCAGCAAGCCTGTGACCGCTCTGCCGATCACCATGCCGACCCAGTAAACGGTGACCACCAGTGAGGCGGCCGAAGCGGTCGCCATCCGGTCTTCGATGTATACCGAGGGCAGGAAATGGATCAGCGAAGCTTCGCTGCCTCCGTACAGGGAGAAAAACAAGGCGCACAAAACAAAAACCGAGGTGCGCGATAAACGGGCGCCGGATGATGGGATCGTCTGCGTCTTCTCCGCATCACTGGAGTCCGAAACGCCTCCTTCCACTTCAAAAAGCACTCCTTTTCGCAGCGAACGGTTGAGCGGTCCGAACCGCAGAAACATCCATACGGCAGCGAGCAGCAGCGAACCGAGTCCGAGTGTCGGAAATGCATAGATCCACGCCCCCCGCTTGATCAGAAAGCTGACCAGAAACGGCATCGTCAGCGCCCCGATCCCAAACGTAATCTCCAGCCGACTCATCGCCGCCGCCGGACGGTCCCCCGCCGCCAGCAGCACGAGCGAACCGATGCTTGCTTCAACAAGCCCTGCGCCGAACCCGGCTGCAAATAAAATAGGCGTCGTCCATCCCCACGACGGCGCCGCGACGAAGCAGGTTTCCACTGACAAAAACAGCAGCCCAAGCACGACCGTCCACCTGCGTCCAGCTAGCTTGGTGAATACGGGCATGCAAAGAACGCCGCACAATAAGCCGATAAATTGGATGAAGACCAAAAGGCCTCCGTCGTTATAGCTTTTGCCGTAAAAGGCAAGCAACTCGGGCAGTACCGAGCCTACAATGACTAGCGTAAAACCGGTGAGCACATAACACAAACAGCCCATCCACAAAAGTCTTCCCAACTCGTAACCCTCCACCCGTTCGCTCCGGCGATTTTCCCAATCGCGGTTATATACGCAAGCATTATTCATTGTATAGCAAATTATCGATGGATCAATAGGAATGGATTGTTTCGTTATAGTCAAAGTCGGATTTTCTTTTTGTTCCCAGGTATGGTAGTATGAATATCTGTTTTTCTCGACATTCACTCATCAATAGCCCTGGAGGTAACTGAATTGGATATTCAAAGTGCCTATCAAGAGGAAATGGAAAAGCTGGAGCGTTCGTCGGCTTGGATCGACCGGAAGCTGAAAGCGCTGCAGTCCGTTCCGAAATATACCGGAGACGATTTCACCGAGCAAGCGCTCGAAGCCAAACGGGAAAATTCCCGCCGCCATTTTGCAGGCGCACTCGATGAGCCCTACTTCGGCAGGATCGACTTCAAGGAGGAGCGCGACGAGTCGCCCCGCAAGCTGTACATCGGTAAGTTCGGCGTAGAAAGCGAGAAGGGCGATCCGCTCGTCATTGATTGGCGAGCTCCCGTCGCCAGTTTGTTCTATTCTTTTACAGGCGGCGACGGTCCTGCCTCCTACACGGCACCTGACGGCTTGATCGAAGGGCTCGTTTATATGAAGCGAAATCTGGTTATCCGCAAGCAAATTTTGCAGCGGGTCGTCGATACGTACGATCGCGCGAGCGATAACCCGGTCGTAACGGACGAATTCCTGCTGTATCGGCTCGGCGAGAACAAAGACAACAAACTGCGCGACATCGTTTCGACGATTCAGGCCGAGCAGGACCAGATTATCCGCTCCGTGAAAAATACAGCGCTCGTCATCCAGGGGGTCGCCGGAAGCGGGAAAACAACCGTTGCCCTGCATCGTCTGGCGTACCTGCTGTACGAATACCGCGACCAGATCCGGGCGGAGCGTATGATCATCTTCGCGCCGAACCGGATGTTCCTCGACTACATCTCGTCCGTGCTGCCCGAGCTCGGCGTTGGCCATATCGGACAAACAACGTTCGAGGACTGGGCGCTGGAGCTGCTGGATACGAATCTGACCCTCGCCGACGAAACGGAGCGGCGCGAGCGCTGGTTCGCCTTCGGGGCGGAGAAGCCGGTCATCCACGACGAAGCTCCCGGCCGGTTCAAAGGCTCGGTCCGCTTCAAGCGGGCGATTGAGGAAGCTCTGCAGCAATACGAGCAAAGCTTCGTTCCCGACGACGATTTCGAGCCTTGGCCGGGCGGAAAGCTCCCAGGCCGTCAAATTCGCGACTGGTTTTTCGGCGAATACCGCCATTATCCGGTAATGAAGCGCAAGGAGCGGGTCGAGGCGAGAATCAAGCGCTGGATCGAGATGGCGCTGAACGAGACGCGAGACCCGAACGTACGCAAGGAGCGCAAGAAAAAAGCGACCCAAAAGCTAAAATCCTACTGGAAGCTGTGGCCGGCGGAAACGCCGTTCGACTTTTACCGCTCTTTGTTTTCGCCGTCTGCAGGCGGTGATAGCGGAGCGGTGAAGCGGCTTACCGAGGTAACGGTCCCGGCGGCGGTTGCCGAGGAGTCGGTGAAGGCGTTCGGCAAAAAGAAGCTGTATCCCGAAGATTTGGCGCCGCTATTGTTCATCCACGACCTGATGTACGGCATCCACGGCGACCATACGTTCGATCATATCGTGATTGACGAGGCGCAAGACTTTTCCCCGTTTCAGATCGCTCTGCTGAACGAGCATGTGCGAAACGGTTCGTTTACGATACTGGGCGACCTGTCGCAAGGCATCCATGCATACAAAGGCATCCGCTCGTGGGAGGAGTTTCTTCATCTATTTCCCGAAGAAGCGCGCGCTTATTTCAAGATGGAGCGCAGCTACCGGTCGACGATGGAAATCATTCGTTTCGCAGGCGTCATTTTGACCAATGGAGTACCGGAATCGACGCAAGCTGTGCCAGTATTCCGCAGCGGCGATAAAGTCAAGCTGCTTCGCCACGAGATGTCGGCGAAGGTCGATACCGTTGTCCGCGTCGTCCGCAAGTTGGAAGCGGGTCCCGCATCCACGATCGCCGTCATAGGGCGGACCGAGAAGGAATGCAAGGAGTTGCACACAGCCCTGCTCCATCACGACATATCCGCAACGCTTATTGATGCCCGGCAGCAAAAATACGAGGGCGGCTTGTCCGTCGTTCCGGTATACCTGGCCAAAGGGCTAGAGTTCGATGCTGTAGTGCTGATCGATGCGGATGACGCCCACTACGGCCTGAACGAGCATGACGCCAAGCTTCTGTACGTGGGCTGCACACGCAGTCTCCATGATTTATGGGTGCTGTATGCTGGCATCCCTTCGCCGCTGCTAAGCGGAGCCGACGAGGAATTTGCCCGGCAGATCGACGCTTGAAGCTTGCACGTTCGGCACAAATAAGCTTGAGGCGCGAAGCCTTAAGCTTATTTGCCGTTTCCCCGGCGACACGTTACAATAGAAACATCCGGTTACATAGTCCATGGGGGGATCGTCATGAGATATTCCGTGCGCGAGGAGATCGCGAATGCGATCAGCCACGGCGTCGGCGCGCTTCTCAGCGCGGCGGCGTTAGCCATCCTGGTCGTGTTCGCCTGCCTGCACGGCGATGTATGGCATATCGTCAGCTTCAGTATTTTCGGCACGACGCTCGTTCTGCTTTATACATGCTCTACCCTGCTTCACAGCTTTCGCGAAGGCAAAGTGAAGGATATTTTCGAAATTCTCGATTATTCCGCCATTTATTTGCTGATCGCCGGCACTTATACCCCTTTCCTGCTCGTCACGCTGCGCGGTCCGGTCGGCTGGAGCATTTTCGGCATCGTGTGGGGGCTGGCTATCGCGGGTATCGTCTTCAAAGCTTACTTCGCGAGCAAGTTCATCATGCTGTCCACCCTGTTTTATATCGTAATGGGCTGGCTCATCGTATTTGCGATCAAGCCTTTGTACGAACAGCTTCCGTGGAACGGCCTGCTGTGGCTCGTAGGCGGGGGTTTGTTCTACACGATCGGCACCGTGTTTTTTTTATGGCGCAAAATTCCGTACCACCATGCCATCTGGCATACGTTCGTCATCGGCGGCAGCGTCTGCCACTTCATTGCCATCCTGTTTTATGTGCTGCCTATGCCTGGCGTGAGCGGTTAAGCGCCAACCATATCGTTACAAGCGAAACAGGCCGACGGCGTTACTCGCCCGACAAGCCTGTTTTTTTGTTCGTTCGCAGGCGGCGTCTCCCGCTACCTCCTCACTTGCCTCGCTTCCATCTGCTCGAGCGTAACCGGATAACGATCCCAAATAAACTCCATGTCATAGGCAAACGTATCGTTCTGCGTCCAACGGTAAACGGTTACAAAAACGGTGCCGAAAAATACGAAACAACCCAGCATCAGCATTAAAAAAGAGACCACGGGTACATCGTCTCCTTCCGGTTTCGTCGTTCGCTACCATATATATGCCGGGTAACGCAAAATAACCCCACAAAGTGAAGCCCTGGCTTCGAAGCAGGGGGGCTCCCCCGAAAGTAATAGGATTAAGCTGCGAAGCGTCACGTCACTTTCGGGGGAATCGATTACTCCAAATACTTTGCGGGGAGCCCTGAAACATGTAAGAAAAACGTCTATCGACGTACTTCAAGGATGAGCGACCGCGTTTTAGCGGAAATTTTTCTTGGTACAGAAAGCCTCATTTTCACTTTATCGAAGTAATCCTTCGCAGCTATGACGCTTTAGTGAACTTAAACTTTCTGTATCGGTAACGCAAAGAAAGCACCTTCCGCAGAAGGCGCTTTGTTGATGCTTTTATATCGTTGTTGCCACAGACCGCTTGTTAAACGGTCTCGGCAACCATTTTGTTCGTAATGCTGCCGAGCTTTTCGATTTCTACCGTGACGACATCGCCCGGCTGCAAGTAAACGCGCTTCTCCGGCGGATAGCCGAGCACGACGCCTTCCGGCGTTCCGGTCAAAATAACGTCTCCCGGCATCAGCGTAAAGTGGCGGGAAATGTAGCTGATAATTTGTTTGCAGTTAAAGATCATATCCGACGTGTTCGAGCTTTGGCGGACTTCGCCGTTCACGGTGCAAGAAATTTTCAGGTTGTTCGGGTCCGGAATTTCATCCGCAGTTACGAGTTCCGGGCCGAGCGGCGTAAAGCCGTCGCATACTTTGCCGAGCATCCACTGGTTCGTGCGAAGCTGAAGATCACGGGCCGACAAGTCGTCGGCGTTGCAATAGCCGAAAACGCTGTCCAGCGCCTGCTCTTCGCTCACATGCTTCGTGCGGCGTCCGATGACGATAGCCAGCTCGGCCTCGTAATCGACCTCGGAAGAAGAGATCGGCAACTCTACGTCATGCCCGTGTCCGTTCAGCGTATTGTTGAATTTGTTGAACAAAATCGGGAATTCCGGAATTTTCGCATTTGTTTCTTCCGCGTGCTTGCGGTAGTTGAGCCCTACGCAAATGATTTTTTGCGGCGCGGTTACGCAAGAGCCATAAGTAACCGAAGCGGCGTCGAGCCATGCGGCGGAGTCGGCTTCCGCTTCGCGGACATAAGCCTCTACCGCTGTGCGGGCGGCGGCTCCTCCTTCGATCATTTCATGAATCGTTTGCGGAAGCGAGCTTCCTTTGCCCGAACGGGCGGCGGCCGTAACGTTCAAAATGCCGCGATCGGTTTTCACGCCTAAGAAGTTCTCGCCTTGTTGCTGGATAGTAACGAGTTTCACCGCTTGTTCCTCCCGGTTATAGCAATAGACTGTCCGTTTCGCTGCCTGTCCCGCCGCTTGTCGGGGGGTTACAGCTTCAGCCGGAACAGCCGGATTGCGTTATTTCGATAAATGTCTTCCTTTTGCTGCGGGGTCAAATCCGCTTCCTGGACTTGGGCGAAATTCGTAATAAACGAGCAGCCCGGCATATCGGAGCCGAACAGAATACGATCGGTGCCGACCTGGCTAACCGCATAATCGATATCTTCCCTGCCGAACAACGAACCGGAAAAGTCGGTCCAGACGTTCGGGAAATCGCGAATCGCCTTTAGGCCGTGATAGGCGTTTCCGCCCAAATGAGCCATGATCAGCTTCGCTTCGGGGTAGCGGGAGGCCAAATTCGCCACTTGTACGCCCGTCGTTTCGTCGGGAAGCTGACGAACGGCCTTATGGAAAGCATGCAACAAGATCGGCACGTCGTATTCGATGCATAACTCGACAAGCGGATATACGAGCGGATCGTCGCAATAGGTGGCAATCCATAACTTCAGGCCGATCATGCCGTTATCTTCGATGCCGGAGCGCACGACGCGGGAAGCGTCGGCGTTGCGGGGATTCGCGTATACGTAGCCTTCGACCAAATCCGGACGCTCCTGGCGAAACCGGACGACATCCCGGTTATGCTGCTCGATTTCCGCTTCGCCGGGGTATTGCGCCGCTATACCGGACACGATGATTTTGGCGATATCGTAACGTTCGCAGTTCGCGATCAGCTCGCGGGTATGCGTCTCGTAACGGCCGCCCCATACGTGAGTATGCATATCGATCGTCATCGCTGCTCGCCTCCAGGGCTTGTTCGGTTTGATCCGGATTAATTATATGGTAGCGAAGAAAAAGCGGCATGTAAACGATATTTTTCGCCAATTGTTACGATTCCGTGAATTGGAGCGGGAAACAAGCGGGCTTACGGCATGTAAAACAGCTTCATGCTCATTTCCTTGGCGCCTTGAACGACCGCCCGGCCGACCCGCTCCCACAGCTCCGGCTCCCATCTCGCCTCCGGCATCGAAACGCCGAGCGAAGCGGCGATCTGCTGCTGCGCGCCGAAAACGGGGGCCGCCACACAGCGTATGCCGTGCACCGATTCCCCCATGCTGTAGCCGATGCCTTCGCTGCGAATATGACGGATCTGGCTCATCAGTTCCTCGTAGTTGGTAATCGTCGTGTCGGTCAGCTTGCCGAGCTGCCGATCCGGGTACAGCTTCGTGATGTCGGCTTCGCTCATCCCGCTCAGCAGCACCTTACCCATCGCCGTTGCGTGGAGCGGAAGCTGCATCCCGAGGTGGGAGACGAACCGGACCGGATGGCTGCTTTGCTTTTCCGCGATATATAAAGCCATGTCGTTGTTGCGGATCGTCAGAAACACCGACTCGTTCAGCTCGTCGACGATTTTTTGCGCGGACAGCTGAAATTCCGTCGCCAAATCGGTCCGCTGCGCGTATTTGCTGCCGATCTCGAACAGCTTGTAGCCGAGGCGGAACGTTTTGCCCATCTTATCGGCTTCCAGATACCCGCGGGCAAGCAAATTTTGCAGCAGCTTGTGTGCGCTGCTCGCCGGCATGTCCAGCTCCCGGGAAAGCTCCGTCAAGTTAATCGGCTCCTGCCGCTCGGCAAACAATTCGAATATGTCCAGCACCCGGTCGGCGGATTTTACGGTAGCCGCCTGTTTTTCTGTTTCTTTCATTCTGATACTCCTCTCCGAGCACTCTTATACGCGAAATATCGGGCGGCGCCGTCCCTTGACGGAGCCGGTCACGGCTTCAGCTCAGCTTGATCAATTGCCCTCCGTCCACGACCATTGACGTTCCCGTCACATAGGACGCTTCGTCCGAGGCGAGGAACAGCGCGGCGGCGGCAATCTCTTCCGGCTGGCCGACCCGCTTCATCGGGACGGTCCGCAAATAGTCGGCGATTGCGGCCCCGTTTTCGATCAGCGGCTTCGTCAGTCTCGTTTCGATAAATCCGGGGCACAGCGCATTGACGCGTATGCCGTGCGGCGCAAGCTCCAGCGCCATCGACATCGAGAGGTTGATCATGCCGCCCTTCGTCGTATTGTAGTGAACCTGATCGGCTTCGGCCTGAATGCCGTTAACGCTCGACATCTGAATGATCGAGCCGCCTTCCCCTTGGCGCACCATCTCGCGTGCCGCCCGCTGACTGACGAGAAAGGCGCCTTTCAGGTTAATATTCATATGACGGTCCCACTGGTCCTCGGTAATGTCCAGAAACGACGACACTTCGCAGATGCCGGCATTGTTGACCGCAATATCGAGCCGCCCCCATTTGTTGACGATACCGTCCACCATCGCATCGACCTGGGCCTTGTCGGAGACGTCGGTTTCGAACGAGATCGCCGTCCCTCCGGCGTCGCCGATCTGCCGAATCGCCTCGTCCAGCGCCGCCTTCCCGCGTCCGCACAGGGCGACCTTGGCCCCTTCCTGCGCGAACCGGATCGCTACCGCCAGACCGATGCCATGCGAGCCGCCGGTAATAAGCGCAACCTTATCCCGAAGTCTCATATCAGCCACCCTCCGTGAGCCGGACGAACACGCGGTCGATCGCCTGCAGCGTCTGTTCGATATGAGCCGTCTCGTGAACGGTCGAAACGTACCACAGCCCGTTCGGACGGACGAGAACGCCCTCCTCCAGCATCAGCTCGGCGAATTTGGCGTACCGGGCCGAATTGCGCTTCTGGAATGTATCGAAATGAGTAACCTCATCCTCGTCGATAAACATGAAGTGGAACACCGGCCCGATCTGGTTCACGACGCCGCGGAGGCCATGCTTCGAGAACAATTCGCGAATCCCGATAACGAGCTTGATCGTATTGCTTTCCATTTTATCATAAACGGCGGCATTGTTCTCGGTAAGCAGCTCAAGCACCGCCAGCGCGGAAGACGTAGCCACTCCGTTCCCGTTCAGCGTCCCGAGATGGCTCACCTGTTCCGAATCGATCAGCGCGAACAGCTCCTTGCGTCCGCCTACGGCGCTGACTGCGATCCCTCCGCCGAGCGCTTTACCGACCGTAACGAGATCCGGCATAATGCCGAAGCGGCCATGAGCGCCTCCCGGGCTCAATCGGAAGCCGGTGATTACCTCATCCATAATGAAGACGATGTTC
This sequence comes from Paenibacillus ginsengarvi, assembly GCF_003626695.1. GTDB lineage: Bacteria > Bacillota > Bacilli > Paenibacillales > NBRC-103111 > Paenibacillus_AB > Paenibacillus_AB ginsengarvi. Next base: position 120,848 of record NZ_RBAH01000009.1, on the reverse strand, counting down.
AGTTCCCGCGTCAGCTCGCGGATTTTCTCCAGATAACCCGGCAGCGGCAGAATACAGCCCGAGTTGCACATGACCGGCTCGGAAATGACGGCCGCGATATGGCCCGCGTGCTCGCGAAGCGTCCGCTCCAGCGTCTCCGGCTCGTTCCAAGGCAGCAGAATGACATCTTCCAGACTGTGTTCGCTTTGCCCCTTCGTGCCGGGAGGAACGCTATCTGCAGCCGCGGACGTAGCCTTCTGCATCATGTCCGGACTCGGGAAGGAAGTGAAGATCGAGTCGGACCATCCGTGGTAATGGCCGTGAAAGCGGACAACCTTTTGTTTGCCCGTATAAGCGCGGGCGAGCCGTAGGGCCAGCATGACCGCTTCCGTGCCGGAGCCGCTAAGCACGACTTTGTCGGCGCAGGGCAGCACTTCGGTCAGACGGCGGGCCAGCTCGATTTCGCCGTCGTGCTGCAGCCCGTACGTAATGCCTTTGGCCATCGCCCGGCTTACCTTCTCGTTAAAGCCGGGATGGGCATGACCCAGAATAAGCGGTCCGTAGGCAAGCTGGTAGTCGATATATTCGTTGCCGTCCACGTCCTTGACCATAACGCCGGACGCCGATTCCACATAAAGCGGAGTAGGCTTCATCGATCCCCGCAGTGTGCTGGCTACTCCTCCGGCCAATACTTGTTTCGCTTCCGCAAGTTTGGCCCGTGATTTTTCGTATGTTCTCATCCTTCGCTTCCCCTCTCTAGGTATACCTGATTCAAAACGAATCGAGCGGATAAATAGGCCGCTGCAGATCCGTGTACCGGAAACGATGCAGGTTAGCTGTGCAGCATCCCGGCGTATCGACCTCGATCGTATGCTTCGCTACGTCGCCGAACGCCGTTCTCCAAGCAATGGCCGCCTTCACGACGATCATATGGAATTGCTCGGGAAGCAACCCGACAAACCGGACATGTCCGGGGTCCCAAGGCGCTACTCGCTCTTCCGTAATCATAATCGTGACGTTCCCGCATTCGACGACCGCCGTTTGCCCCATGCGGGCGTATTGGCCGGTCATATACGCTCCGATGTGACGGTAGTTGCCGTCAAACAACGTGCGGATTTTGCCCTCGATCGGCACCGGCTCGCCGTGCAGGTCGTCACTTTTACCGCCTACCCGGCATTTCAGTACCGCGCCGACGCCAAGCGCAGCCGCCTCACGCGCCGCTTCCGGATCGCGGATGACGATCAGGCTTTTCTTCGAAGCCGCCAGCAAATGCGGGAGCAGATGCGTCGCATCCGCAGGCGAGCCGCCTCCGACGTTGTCGGAGCTTTCGATCAGAATAACCGGTCCTTCCGGGAAGCTCACAGCCAGCTCTACCGCTTCCGCAGCTCCCGCTTGTTTCACCACGAACCGTTCCCTACGTTCCCAAGCGGCTGCAAGAAGCTGTTCGCCGCATCGTTCGGCCAGTGCCATGTCCCGGTCGGCCGTAACGACAAACGTCATCCCCGCATCCACGACGTCGCTGTAAGGAAAACCTCCGGCTACCGAAATGTTGAGAATGCCGGGCTGCTTTTCCAGTTCGAACGCCAAATCCATCATTTCCTTCATGACGCCCGAGGAGGTCAGCATCGCTTGCGGCGCTACGAGCATCCGCGTATGAATCCATTTCTGCACAGGTTTGATCCGGCCGTTCATCACATCGTGAAGCAGGTGGACCGCCTCGACTGCCCGCTCGTAAATGTCGACGTGCGGATATGTGTCGTAAGCTACGATCAGGTCGGACAATTCCACCATCTCGGGGCTAATATTGGCATGGAGGTCAAGCGTGACGGCAACCGGGAATTCGCTTCCAACGCGCTCTCTAACCCGCTTCAATATCTCGCCTTCGGCATCCGGTACCGATTCCGCGACCATGGCGCCGTGCAGGATGACGACAAGCCCGTCGATATCCGCTGCGATCGATTGGGCCAAGCCGTCCACGATTTGACGGAACGCCTCATCGGTTACCATGCCGCTAGGTGTAGCTTGCGTGTACAGGCCCGGCTTCAGCTCGATGCCGAGCTCTTCCGCCGCGTCGATGACGCCGCCCATCGATGTTTTCGTGCCAGTATACCGGTTCAGGAACGCTTCCTTCCCAGCTACCCAATCTCCCCCAAAAGCATCGATCCCCGTAAGCCCGGGCGCGAACGTATTCGTCTCGTGAATGACGCCGATTACGCCGATCCGTTTCGGCTTGTTCGCTTCCGTATGTTCCATTCCGATCATTCTCCTTCCGCTTCGCACCAATCCAGCATCAATTCCGCAAACCAGCGGATCAGCTTGTAGTAGCTGTCCAGATCCATGTATTCGTCCGCCGCATGGGCGTTCGAGCCGGAAGGTCCGAGGATGAGCGCTGGTGTCGGACTGTGCAGGTTAAACATGAATCCGTCGCAAGCAAACGGCGATCCTTGCAACGATGCCGGTTCGCGCTCCAGCGCAGTCGTGCCCGAACGTTTGACCGCCCCGAGAAACTGATCCGTCAGCTCGCCGGCCTTCATCTCGCTTCCATCCAAATACCGGATCAGCGGCGTAATGCGCGGACGGCATTTGGCCAGAATCGGATAGTTCGGCAGCTCGCTCTCGTAATAGGCCCACAGCATATCCAGAATCTGCCGGTCCGTCATGCCCGGATAACCCTCGATCCAGAAGTTGAGCTTGCCGTCGGCCGGCAGCTTCTCCTGAAGCTCGCGCTTCGTGTCGCCGGACAAAATGGACAGCACGACGACTTCCAGCGCGCGATTCGATTCGCTCCACAGCGGATGCGGCTTAATCTGCTCGTTCAGCTTCGCAGCGAACTTCTGGAGCAGCATCGCGAACGCGACGGTCGCATCCAGCGCGCTTATAAGCTCCTCGCCGTTAAAGCCGATGCCGCTCTTGCCGGAAAACTCGGCTTTCCAGATGCCCCCGCCAAGATGCGCCGGGTAAGGCACCAAATTCGTCGGCTCGGGAATGACAGCCATATCGGGATTAACCCCCATCAGCCTGCCGGCGAGAGTTCCATTCGCCCCGCCGTGCTCTTCGTCGACGACGCTTTCGATATACACACTGCCTTTCAGCCGAATACCGAGCTGATTCAAGCATCTTCCCGCTTCCAGCGCGGCGGCCATGCCGCCCTTCATATCGTACGAGCCACGCCCGTACAGCCTGCCGTCGCGTATCGCTCCTTCGAACGGTCCGTCCTGCCAAGGCTCGGTCCCTTCATACACCGTATCCGCATGACCGGAGAATACGAGCGATCTTCCGCCCCCGCTGCCCGGGAACAATCCGTGCACATTCGGCCGGTTCGCATATTGCCTGCTGCTCATGAAAGCGGGGTGCTCCCGTAGGCCGGGCACAGTGTCCAGCTCGTATACGGTCACCTCGGCGCCCAGATTATGCAAGCATTCTGCAAAATATTGCTGGTAAGCGTATTCATTGCCATGCGGCGGATGATTGACGCTGGGAATGCGGACAAGCCGGGAAGCAAGCTCGGCGGACGCCGTCTTATTGTCCTCGATCCATTGTCCGATTCGCTGGGATAGGGAGCTCCGGTTCATTAGCCTTCTCCTCTTCGTGTCGGCGCGTAAGCAATTACATCGATCTCGATCAAGTAGGAGCCGATCCCGCTCTGAACGGTCGTACGTGTCGGATACGGCTTGCTGAACATCGTTTCATATACTTTATTGTAAGCGGGCGTATCGGCCGAACTGGATAGATGCGCATTGGCCTTGATCACGTGATCGAGCGTAAGGCCCGCCGCTTCCAGGATCGTTTCGATGTTGCGGATGCACTGAGCCGTCTGCTCCTCGATCGTAGAGCCAACCACCTCGCGGGTTTGCGGGTTTACGCCAACCTGACCCGACACGTATACGAAGTCGCCGGCGCGAAGCGCATGGGAGAATGGAAGCGGAAATTGCGGCGCGTTAGGCGCAAAAATTTCTTTGGACATGGATGGTTCATCCTCTCGAATATTGTTTTATGGTTAACGAACAAGTCCCCGCGTATCTACATTCAGCCATTTCTCGAAAGAGCCGCCTCGGATCCCGTTCAAGCGGTCGTGCAGATTCGTTACGACACAGCAATGATTCGGCACGATTCGCACCTGCTCGCCGATCTCGAACTTGCCGTTGTCCGGAACCGTAACGATGCCGTGTTCCTCGCTCAGCCGTTCGATCACAGCGTCCTCATGGCCCAACAAGATGCCGTAGCCGGGATGATATTTGCTGACGTCGCTGCTGAGCGTCTTCGATCCGGCATCGATAATGATCGTGCCCGGACGCGGCTTGCCTACTACGGTAGCGACTACCGTCATGGCCAGCTGCTGCTGTCCGATCAACCCCATCGTCCACTGGGTTCCGTCGCCGAATACGTAAGCGCCCGGACGCATTTCCGTGACGCCGGTACCGGCAATGTCTGCCACAAACTTCGACGTAGGCGTAGAACCTACGCTGATTTCCTCGATCGTGATGCCGGACTCCTCGATTTTCCGCTTGGTGAGCAGCAAGCTTTCGGCTTCCTGCTTGGCCGCCTCGCGAATCGCTTCGCTATCGTTGAAGCCGTACGTATGTCCCGAATGCGTCATAAGACCGGTTACGCGAATGTTCGGCAGGTCGCTGATATGCCGCACCAGCTCCGCCGTTTGCTCCCCGGGTTCTTTGCCGCAGCGGTTCAGCCCGGTATTGACGTCAACGTACAGCAACATGTCGCGTCCCTGCTTCACGCCGAAGGCGGACAGCTGGCGTGCCACCTCCAGATCGTCCGTGCTGAGCGTAATCTTCGCCTTATCCATCAAACGGCCTAGCCGTTCCAGCTTGCGCTCCCCGATGACCGGAAACGCGATCAAAATATCCTTGACTCCCGCATCGGCCATCACTTCCGCTTCGCCTAGCTTGGCGACCGTAATCCCGGTTGCCCCGTAGCGGAGCTGCTCCTTCGCGATCCAGACGCTTTTATGCGTTTTCGTATGCGGTCTCAGCTTCACGCCCGCTCTTGCCGCTGCGTTCGCGGTGTCCCGCAAATTCCGATCCAGAACGTCCAGGTCGATCAGGACGGCTGGTGTATCCCACTGTTCCATGGCATTGGTCCACTCCCCGAATGGTGACTTCGCGATCATCGTATCACAGGCCTACTTTCACATCAAGAAAAACTTTTTCTAAATAGAAAAAAGACCCGAGGGGAATCGTTCCTTCCCATACCGGGTCTTTTCCAAACAAAAAGAGAGGCATAGCGCCCCTCTTCTCTGCCAGGAGCACCGATTATCCTTTGACGGAACCGAGCAGCATCCCTTTGACGAAATATTTTTGCAAAAACGGATAAATGATCAGAATCGGCATCGTCGCCACTACAACCGTCGCCATCTTGATCGTTTCCGGCGGCAATTGGTTGATCTCGCTCGCATTGACGTTCAGCTCCGAGCTGACACTTGGCGTTACGATCATATTCCGCAGCACGACCTGAATCGGCATCAGCTCTTTGTCGGTCAAGTACATGATCCCCGAAAAATACGCATTCCAGTGACCGACCCCATAAAACAGACCGAGCGTGGCGATAATCGGCGCCGACAGCGGAAGCACGATGCGGAACAGCGTCTGCACGTCGCCGCAGCCGTCCACCTTCGCAGCTTCTTCGATTTCCGCCGGCAAATTCTCGAAGTACGTCTTCATGATGAGCAGGTTGAAGGCGGAAACGAGACCGGGAATAATAAGCGCCCAGATCGTATTGAGCAGATGCGTCTCCTTCACGATAATGTAAAGCGGGATCAGCCCGCCGGAGAACAGCATCGTAAACACGATACCCATCAGCACGAAATTGCGGCCCGGCAAAAACTTTTTCGAAAGCGGATACGCCAAAAACGTCGTAATGAGCAAATTGCAAAACGTACCGATGACGGTAATCCGAATCGTGACCCAAAGCGCGGTCGGAATCCGGTTACTGCTGAAAATAAACTTGTAAGCGTCGAGTGTCAAGTCGCTCGGCCAAATGACGAACCCGCCGTTGCGGAGCACTTCCGCGATAGGCGTGATCGACATAACCACGACATAATAAAGCGGAAACAAAGTGGCGAGCCCGAATAAGGTCATGGCCGCATAAATGATAAAGTCGATAACATAGTCCGATTTGGAACGTTTAAGAATATATGACATTGTATGGACCTCCTACCATATTCCGGACCCGCCGAGTTTTTTGGAAATCTTGTTTGCCGCGACGACCAGCACGAACCCGATGACTGACTTGAAGAAACCGACGGCAGATGCGACGCTGAATTCCAAATTCTCGATACCGCGCCTGAATACCCAGGTATCAATAATGTCCCCAACCTCATATACCCGTGCGTTCAAGAAAATGTAAACCTGATCGAAACCGGCTTCCATGATGTGGCCGATCCGAAGAATAAGCAAAAGCACGAATACTTCGCGAATGCCCGGCAGCGTAATATGCCACAGCTGTCTCCACCGTCCGGCGCCGTCCACGACCGCAGCCTCATACAATTCCCCGTTAATGGTAGCAAGCGCGGCCAAATAAATAATCGCCCCATAGCCGGTGCTTTTCCAAATATCGGTCAAAATGAGGATCGGACGGAACCAATCTTTATCCGTCAGCAGATTGAGCGTTTCGCCCATATGATCGCGCCACCAGGTGCTGATGAGACCCGAATCCGGCGCAAGGAACGAAAAAACGAGACCGTAAACGATGATCCACGACAGGAAGTATGGACCGTACGTGATCGTCTGGATCGCGCGTTTGAACCATTGCACGCGAATTTCGTTCAGGATCAGCGCCAGCAAAACGTCCGGCACCATATTGAACACGATCCGGTACACGCTGATAATCAGCGTATTTTTGATCAGATTCGGAAAATCCGGCGACGAAAATACGGTCCGGAAATTGTCGAAGCCGACCCACTCGCTGCCAAAAATACCTTTGGACAAATTGTATTTCTGAAACGCGATCAGAAGTCCACCCATCGGAATGTAATGATAGATGATGAAATACAAAATGCCAGGCAGCATCATCAAGTAAAACCATTTGTAACGGACCAGCGCTTTGCCGGCGTTACGAAAACGTTGCCCAATGCCATGATCCGCGCTCCCGGTAGCAACATGACTTGTCTTCACTGTCATTCCTCCTGTTAGTTGCCTCTCATGTCGAAACGGATGAGCGTTTTTCAAGACTACCCCATACGTTAATGATATTCGTAAAGTTTTCCGAATACAAGGTTTGCATGACGCAAAATATGTCTTTAAAAGGTCTTTATTGCGTCAGGGGTACATCCTGCAAGACGCTCCGATTCACATGACCTTCCTGTAGCACGGAACCCCGAAGCGCATTTCGGTAGGAGTGCTGGAATCGCTTGTGTTGCTTGGGTTTACAGGTACGTAGACAACTACGCCGCCAGAAGGCTCAGCCGCTTCGAAACGAATTGAGCCGTCGGCTTCAAGCTTGACCCGGAGCGATCTTCTGTACCGTTCCCAGTCGTTCACTTTTTTTCCTGTCCATAATTCGAAGCCCATTGCACGCGCTTCGCGAACCAGCTTTCGGATCGAATCTCGCACCGCTTCCCATCTATGAATATGAACCTGATGATAGAGGAAGTGGGCGACGCCGCCTACACGCTTCACCTGCTCGAGGAACGGGCGGATGACCGAATTGTCGGACAAAGTGGACAGCTCCAGATCCTGGGTCAGAAAGCTCATCTCCAGCACGTCGTACATCCGGTTTCCGTCGTTATGCCAAGCGATCGGGAAATACGGGTGGCATGTTCCGAACAGCAGTCCCACATTGCCCTTCTTGCTCGGCCCGCGCGTCTGGTCGGCGGCGATTCCGTGCTTTTCGCACCATTCGAACAGCTCGCCCCAGCCCTCGAAACGGGTGTAATGGTTTTTGTTTGAGGTTACTTCCGTTAGGTCGGCCGCTTCCTTCAGCCAGTTCAATTGCCGGGCGAATTCCGGCTCCGCCCACAATCCTTTTTGCGATTCGAGCGCATTGTAATGGAAGGCAAGCTCATGACCGGCAGCTTTAACTTTGTCATAAATAGGCTTTCCGTAACCGGGCTCCAGCATGCACCAGGTCGTATTCATGCCAAGCTCGTCGAACAGCTCAAGCGTCTTCTCGGCATGCTCGTCTTTATTGATGTCGCTATCGTGGGAAATCATCAGCACATGGGAAATGCCGTCCGGATAATAGCCGACAAAAGGCAGCGTCATCTCTTCGCGGACGATCGCTTGCAGCAGCTGGCCGAGGAACGCTTCACGCCACAGATCGGCGTACGGATAAGCGAAATACGGCATTCCCGTCTCCGTAACGAGCCGGTCCAGCTCCCAATCGACGGCAGCCTGATCATCCGCCTTCAAAATGTTGTCGTTCACAGCTCCCGTTCCGTCCGCTGCTGGAACGCCGTCCTCGAGCACAGGACCTTTGCCCTGCTGCAGCTTGACGATGGTGCTCCATATGTCAACCGACCACCGGTACAGCCGGCCTTGTCCGACCTGAAACGTTTGCAGCGCCGCAGCCGCATATTCGCCGTCCGGGCGGTCGCGTACGATCTGTCCGCTTTCCTGCGACTGTATAGCGTCTTCCTTGACGCGTACCCAGGGCGAGGCCGCCAAAAAACGCAGCGGTACGCCGCCGTCGCCTTGGCCGTCCAAATACGCATATCCGGCATCAAGCTCCTTCGCTTTGGCGTATCCGAGCTTCGAACCCAGCATGTTCAGCCCCGCGCACGTTAAAACGATTCCGCCGCTTTCCAGATAAGCCGTCATCGCTTGGGCCGTTCTGTCGTCCTCGGCACAAACGCCGGCAATGACTATATCGTATCCCTCTGCGGCTACCTCCTGCACATCGGTTAGTTCCGTATACCCCATCCCGGCGTGAGCCAGCACTTCTCCCGCATATTTGCCGAAGGCGTTCAGACCGTACGATTGCAGCGTCGATACCGCTTTCCGGTCGTTCAGTAGAGCTACCCGCGCTTGTTTTGTCATGTCGTAACACTCCTCTGTATGTCTCTAATAATCTGTATAATACATGTATTTATTTATTGAAATCACTTCGAATCGTACCACAAGAAAGCCCTTTCGGCAATGAGGAAGTGATAAACAGACATAATAACGCCCTCTTCCTAGCTGTTTCACTTCCTTCGCTCGGTCAGGCTGTTCCGCCAGCGATAGCGGAACCCCCTCTTCGGAACGGTAGTTAATGGCATTAAGCAGTTTGTCGAAACAGTTATGGTCAGGCCCATCGTCATAACGGCTCCGACTTCCATGAAAAGCAAAAAGCGACGGAAGGACGACAATCGTCCCGCCATCGCTCTTCGGTAAAGCTTTAAACCGCCTTCGGATTATACTTCGGGTCCGGCTTAAAGGAAAGCGGATAAATGCTCTGGCCGCTGCATTCGTTGCATACATGCGTATAACATTCGGACAGCTCCTCCATAACGGAGCCGCATTTGGAGCATTGCTTCTTCGGCAGCGAATCGAAAAACTGGTTCACGTTCGGCAGCATGGTTCATGTTCACGCCCTTTACATTGTACTATGACAGATCAATGATTCAATAATCATATTATATAACAACAGTTTCGAGAAAGCGAACGTTTTTTTGCTGCAAAATCAGTCAAGCGCCCAAACGATTGCACACAAAAATACGGCTCCGGCAGTGAATTTGCCGGCCCAACGAACAAAAACGGCATAGCTTAGCACTATGCCGTCGAACGCCCCACTTCGTTTTCTGTTATATGACACAGTTTGAAGTACAGCGTCAGTCCGCAGCCAACACCCGAAAAGAACCGCTCCCCCACGAACCGAGCCGGCCCGACTCATCCTCGATCTTGCCGAATACCGTCACCATTTTGCGGGATTCATGGATCAGCTCGGCGGTCACCGTCACCGGACCCGGACCCAGCGGCGATAAATAGTGCACGTTCAGGTTGGTTGTGACGATTTTGTCGTTCGGCCTGGCGACCATTGCGGTAATGCCCATTGTATTGTCCAGCAGCGAGGCGTGAACGCCCCCGTGCAGGATGCCGATGCCGTTTAGATGGCGGCTGCCGGCATCCAGCGTCACGACCGTGATGCCGGGCTCCGCGCGCACGAGCACGCAGCCTAGCTCTTCCCAGAATGTCCCTTTGGCCGCCTCCTCCATCTTCTTCACAAACCGTCTAAGCTCCAGATCGCCCTCCATGCCGTTATTCCCTCCAATGCCCGCGGGCGGTTATCGCCTTGTGTGCCGTGCCCGGACCTTACGCCGCGTTTTATGCTACCAAACGACGTATCGCTCGGCCGACTTCACCCGCTCCGCAATGTACCGCTTCAAGCGGATCGTATCCGGCGGCGTATGCCGGGTCCATTTGCGCAGCACCGACAACTGCAACGCCAGCAGATCCCCGGACGCCATCGCGGCTACGGCCTCCCTCGCGTCCAGATCGATTTGCGCAAACGCCTCGTGCACATAGACCGTCGTCATCGCAGCCGCCATACGGCTTCTCTCCTCGCCCGAGGTGTGCGTCAGCTTCTCCACGCGAAGCAGCGCGCTCTCCATCGCATAGATGCGAATCATCATATCGGACAGACGGGCCAGCACCTCCTGTTCCTCCTCCAGCCCCAGGCCATATGTCTGCACCGCCTGGCCGCCGATCAGCAGAAAAATTTGCTTGGCCGTCGCGAGCAGCCTTCGCTCCGCCGCAAACGCCGCTTCGCCCTCCTCCTCCCGCGTCGCAGGCTCGAGCATTTTCTCCTGAACGCTTCCGGCATGCTCCATCAGCGGCAGCTCGCCCTTCATCGCTTTTTTGAGCAGCGTTCCCGGAATGAGCAGCCGGTTGATTTCGTTCGTTCCTTCAAAAATGCGATTGATGCGCGAATCGCGGTATATCCGTTCGATTTTATATTCCTGAATAAACCCGTAGCCGCCGTGAATTTGTACGCCTTCGTCTGCCGCGAAGTCCAGCGCCTCCGTGCCGAATACTTTGACGATCGAGCATTCCAGCGCGTATTCGGCTATCCCTTTGGCCGACTGAACCCCTGCCTGATCGCTGCCGTGGTCGATGTTTTGGAGGATCGCATCGATGAGGCCCGACGTCCGGTAGATCATGCTCTCCAGCACATAAGTGACGATGTTCATATTCGCCAGCTTCTCGCCGATTAACGGAAACGACGAGATCGGCTTGCCGAATTGCGTTCTGCCGTTCGCATACGCGCTGCTAAGCGCGATCGCTTCCTTGGCCGCCCCGACGCATCCGGCGCCAAGCTTGAACCGGCCGATGTTCAATATGTTGAAAGCGATGACATGCCCTTTGCCCGGCTCGCCGAGCAAACGACTAACCGGCACCTTGACTTGATCGAGAATAAGCGGACATGTCGACGATCCTTTGATACCCATCTTCTTCTCTTCCGGACCGATGCTGACCCCTTCCATCGTCCGCTCCACGATAAAGGCGGAAAAATGCTTGCCGTCGATTTTGGCGTAAACGATGAACAGATCGGCGAAGCCGGCGTTCGTAATAAACTGCTTCGCTCCGTTAAGCACGTAATACGTACGATCCTCGGACAGCGTTGCCGTTGTCTTCGCTCCGAGCGCATCCGAGCCGGATGACGGCTCCGTCAAGCAGTAAGCCGCGATTTTCGTCCCGTCCGCCAGATCGGGCAAGTACGCCTGCTTCTGCTCGTGCGTGCCGAAAAACACGATCGGCAGCGTGCCGATGCCGACATGCGCGCCTACCGACAAGGCAAACGAGGAGCCTTTCGCAAGCTTCTCGCTAATAAGCGTCGAGCTGACTTTATCGAGCCCGAGCCCGCCGTATCGCTCCGGCACATCGACGCCGAGCAAGCCTAGCTCCCCCGCCTTGCGCAACAGCTCTACCGTAAGCTTGTAATCGAGCTTTTCCAGCTCGCTATCCCGAGGCAGCACTTCGTTCTCGATAAAATGCTCCGCAGCATCGGCGATCATCAGCTGCTCCTCCGAAAAATCCTCCGGCGTTTTGATTTGTTCCCATGAAGCGGATTCAATGACAAAGCTGCCGCCTTTTGTAATCGCGCTCATCCCTCCACCCTCCCGTTTAATCGGCGTATACTTCAAAAACACCGGCCGCTCCCATACCGCCTCCGATACACATCGACACGACGCCATAACCTCCGCCGCGGCGGCGAAGCTCCCGGATCAGCGTTGCCGTCAGCTTCGCGCCCGTGCAGCCGAGCGGGTGCCCTAACGCGATCGCTCCTCCGTTTACATTTACAATCGCGGGGTCCAGCTCCAGAGTGCGCACGACAGCTATGCACTGCGAAGCGAACGCCTCGTTGATTTCGAACAAACGGATGTCTTCCTTGCGTAAGCCGGCCAGACGCAGCGCCTTCGGAATCGCCTCCACGGGACCGATCCCCATCAGCTCCGGATCGACTCCCGCCACCGCAAACGAACGGAACGCCGCCAGCGGCGTTAGACCGAGGGCAGCCGCTCTGCTTCCGCTCAAAACCGTCAAGGCGGCCGCCCCGTCGCTGATCGGCGAAGCGTTGCCTGCCGTTACCGTCCCGCCGGCGGAGAAGGCAGGCTTCAGCTTCGCAAGCGCCTCGATCGTCGTATCCGGCCGGATGCACTCGTCGCTATCGAATACGAGCGTTTGCGCCGCAGCTCCTTTCACCGAATCGTAGCCATAGATCGTCGTACGCACCGGTTCGATCTCGTCCGCGAACTTCCCGGCCCTTTGCGCTTCGTGCGCTTTCCGGTGGCTTTCCGCCGCAAAACGGTCCTGTTCCTCGCGCGTTATGCCGAACCGCAGGGCCACCCGCTCCGCCGTATGTCCCATGCTCATATACGCCTCCGGCATCCCGGCAACCAAGTCCGGGTGAGGAGACGGCTTGAAGCCCGTCATCGGCACGCGGCTCATGCTCTCGACGCCGCCGGCTACGATCGCATCCGCATGGCCAAGCATAATCCGCTCCGCCGCGTAAGCGACCGCTTGCAAGCCGGACGAGCAGAACCGGTTCACCGTCACGGCCGGAACCGATACGGGAAAGCCCGCATAAAGTGCCATCAGACGGGCGACATTGAGCCCCTGCTCCCCTTCCGGCATGGCGCAGCCGATCACGATATCGTCCACCTGTTCCTTGGCAAGCCCCGGCGTTCGGGTCAAGGCCGCCTCCAGCACCGTTTTGCCCAAATCCTCCGCACGGGTTAACGCCAGTGATCCCCGCCGCCCCCGGCCCACAGCCGTACGGACCGCCGATACGATGACCGCCTCTTCCATGCCTGTCACCTCCCTTAATTTCGAAGCGGCTTACCGGTAGCGAGCATATGCTGCATCCGCGCTCTCGTCTTCGGTTCGCCGCACAGGCTGAGAAACGCTTCGCGCTCCAGGTCGAGCAAATACGATTCGGTGACGGCCGTGCCTGCGGGAACATTCCCTCCGGCGAGCACATGGCCCAGCTTGGAGGCGATTTTAAAGTCGTGCTTCGTTATGCGACCGCCTTCGAGCAGCGTGAGCGCGCCAAGCGTAAGCAGAGCCTTCCCGTCCCGACCGGCGACCTTGACCGATTGAGGCCCCCCGTGGATGTACCCGCTCAGCTCCATGTCCAGCACGTTTCGTCTCGCTTCGTACAGATGCAGGTCCCGGTTCATGACGGACCGGTCAGAGCGGCGCATCAGCCCCATGCGGACCGCATCCGGCGCGCTTCCGGACACTTTGGCCAAGCCGATCGTCTCGAACGCGCGGTTCAGTGCCGGCTGCAGATCGCCATCCGGATCGATCGTCGCCTCGGCGGCGCGAAGCGCCATTTCCTTCGAGCCTCCCCCGGCCGGGATCAGCCCGACGCCCGGCTCGACGAGTCCGTAATACGTCTCGGCGTGGGCGACGACTCGGTCGGCGGCCATACACACCTCTACGCCACCACCGAGCGTCATCCGGTGGGGAGCGGCCACGACCGGTTTCTCCAGCCGTTTCAGCTCGAGCATCGCATTCTGGAATAGACGGATTATCCGGTCGACTTCGTCCCATTCTTCCTCCTGCGCTTCCATAAGCAGCAGCATCAAATTCGCGCCGACGCAGAAGTTGCGTCCTTCGTTCGCAATGACGAGCCCTTTGTAGCTGTTTCGAACCGTTTCCACGCTTTTGCGGATCATCGTCAAAATATCGGCGCCGATCGCATTGTTCGGCGAATGAAATTCGAGACAAGCGACCTCCTCGCCGATATCGATCAAACTGGCGCCAGGACTTGACAAGACGGTGCGCTTTGCCGCCTTCAGCGCCCGCAGCGATATCTGCTCCGGGGGCTCCTCCAGCTCTTTTAGCTCACCCGAACGAACATAAAACGTCCGAGCAGGCTGCCGAACGTAAAAAGACTCGTTTCCGCCGTCGAGATGGTTCTTCACCCATCCGGGAACGGTGCGGCCTTCCCGCCCCATGCGGGTGACCGACTGGCGTAGACCGATCGCATCCCACAGCTCGAACGGACCTAGATCCCAATTGAAGCCAAGCCGCATCGCTTTGTCGATATCGGCAATCGAATCGGCGATCCGCTCCACCTTCTCGGCCGCATAAAGCAGCATGTCTCTGACGATAGACCAGGCGAGAGCCGAGTACCGGTCATCGCCTGCGAGCACGGCTTTCACTTTGGCCGCGGCTCCCTTGGCTGTCTTGGCCGCATCGAGCGAGGCCGACCGAACCGGGGAAGCCGGTACGTAAGCCATCGAAGCCAGGTCCAGCTCCAAAATGCGGCTCGCGCCGCCCTCCTTTACCTTTTTATAAAAGCCTTGCCCGCTTTTCTCGCCGAGCCATCCCCTTCGGACCATATCCGCCAGCCGGTCCGGTACGGCGAATGCCAGCTTCTCGGCAGCATCGTCCGTTCGCTCCGCGACATTGTTCGCTACGTGGATGAACGTATCAAGGCCGACAAGATCAAGCGTGCGAAATGTCGCGCTTTTCGGCCGTCCGAGCGCGGGCCCGGTGACGGCGTCGATTTCACCGACGGTATACCCACCCGCCTCCATAATGTTCATCGTCGCCAGCAGCCCGTATGTCCCGATCCGGTTGGCGATAAAATTGGGCGTATCTTTAGCCACGACGACGCCTTTGCCGAGACGCCGTTCCAAAAATGTCTTCATCGCCGCCACGACAGCCTCGTTTGTAGAGGAGCCGGGAATCAGCTCGACAAGCTGCATATACCGGGGCGGATTGAAAAAATGCGCGCCGAGAAAAAACGCCTTCATCGGACCGGCTATCGCTTCCGCCATCGCTTCAATAGAAATGCCCGACGTGTTGGAGCTGACGACCGTGCCGGGCGACCAGACGGCTTCGATCCGCGTCAGCAGCTGTTTTTTGACATCCAGCTTTTCCGTGATCGCCTCGATAATCCAATCAACGCCGCTAAGCGCGGCGAAATCGTCCTCCACATTTCCCGGCTTGATCCGCCCGGCGCAGCTATCGTCGAAGAAGGCGGCCGGGCTCGCATGACTCAGCCGCGTAAGCGCATCGCCAGCCAGCCGGTTTCGAACACTGCGGTCCGCCAGGCTTTTACCGGAAGCTTCGTCATCCGGGGTTAATCGTTCCGGCACGATATCGAGCAGTAATACGTTCAGGCCGCTATTCGCCAAATGCGCGGCGATCCCGGCTCCCATAACGCCGGAGCCGATGACGGCCGCCGTACGGATCGTTTTCATCGGGCAGTCCCCTCCTCGTTCGGCATGTCGCGCAGCCCGAATACGGAAGCTGCCAGCAGCTCCGCCACGTCGCGGGCGGCGACTCGCCCGTCTGCGAGCATTTTCGTCCCGTCCTCCATCATGGTCAGACAGTAGGGACAAGCGCTGGCGATCACCGAAGGGGCTACCTCCAGCGCCTGCTCGACGCGCGCAATATTAATCCGCTTTCCCGCCTTCTCCTCCTGCCACATCAGACCGCCGCCCGCACCACAGCACATCGCATTGCTGCGCGTACGCTCCATCTCCGCCAGCTCGAGACCGGGAATCGCCTGCAAAATCATCCGCGGCGCATCGTACAAGCCGTTGTACCTGCCCAAATAACACGAATCGTGATAAGTCGCCCTCTCTCGCACCGCATAAGCAGGATTAAGCCTCTGCGCCCTCAGCAGCTCCGCAAGCAGCTCGGTATGATGTACGACTTCCGCCTGAAGACCGAACTCGGGATACTCGTGCTTGAGCGTGTTGTAGGTGTGCGGGCAGGCGGTGACGATGCGACGCACTTTATATTTGCGGAACAGCTCGATGTTCGCCTCGCAGCATTCGCGGAACAGCAGTTCGTTGCCCATCCGGCGAGGCGTGTCGCCCGAGTTTTTCTCTTCGTTGCCAAGAATGGCGAACCGCACTCCCGCCGCAGCAAGCAGCTTCACGAGCGCCGCTGTCACTTTGCGCGTCCGATTGTCGTACGACCCCATCGAGCCGACAAACAGCAAATAGTCGAACTCCGGCTCCTCCCGGACGGTCGGCACCTGCACCCCATCCAGATCGTCCAGCCATTTCGAACGGTCGCTGCGGCTGATGCCCCACGGATTGCCCTGGCGCTCGATATTTTGCATCGTACGCGCTCCGTCCGTCGGCACACTGCCTTCCGTTAGCACCAAATAACGGCGCATATCGATGATTTTGTCGACATGCTCGTTGCCGACCGGACATTGCTCTTCGCAGTTCCGGCATGTCGTGCAAGCCCACAGCTCCTCCGCTGTCATAACATCGCCAATCAGTGCGGTTTCCCGGATTGACGGAGCAACTTCGCCTTCCTCCGCCCGTGCTCCGGGGTGCGGATGAAGCCACCCTTCCTGCTGCCGGCGCATCGTCGGCGCAATATCGGTAACCCCTTTTCCCAACCAGCCGATCCGATCCCCCTCCCCGCCCGGACGAAACACGGAAGCGCCATCGCCGCCGCCAGGGAAAACGAAGGAAGGCACCCACGGCGATTTCGAGGTGACGACCGCCCCTTTCTCGGTCAGATGGTCGCGCAGCTTCACGATCAGATGCATCGGCGAGAGCAGCTTGCCGGTCCCGGCAGCCGGGCACACATTCGTGCAGCGCCCGCATTCGACGCAAGCGTATAAATCGAGCAGTTGCTTGCGCGTAAACTGTTCGATGTCCCCGACACCGAACGATTCCACTTGCTCGTCGTCCAGGTCGATTAGGCTCAGCTTACCGGGGGGCGAGGCGCGGGATAACGCCAGATTGACGGGTGCGGTCAGCAGATGAAAATGCTTCGACTGCGGCACATAAACGAGAAACGCGAGCAAAATGAGCAGATGCGCCCACCAGGCGGCGTAATACAGCACCCCGCCGGCAAAAGCGCTCACGAAGCCGTCCAGCAGCGCTGCGATCGACGAGGCGATCGGCGCTTTGTACGAGAACATTTCTCCGTGCCATACGCGATCGAATGCGGAAGTAAGCAGCACCGAAATCATCAGCGTCCCGATAAAATACAGCACAAGGCTCATCTTCCGGTCGCGCTTCAGCCTGGGCAGCTTCTCCCCGTACCGTCTGTACCCCGCATACAGTACCGCCGCGAGAATGACAAAGACCGTGACCTCCTGCGAGAACAGGAACCATTCGTAGGCGGGAAGCGGCAGATGAACCCCGAACAAGCCTTTCAGCACGATATCGAGCGCGCCGAACTGCACGACAATGAATCCGTAAAATATCGCCGCGTGCATGATGCCGCTTCTCTTGTCCTGAAGCAGCCGCTTATGTCCGAACACATGACCGAGCCACTGTGTGAATCGTTCGCGGTCGAACCGCACGCGCTCGGCCTGCCTGCCGAGCCTCACGTAAGCCGCTCTCCGGCTGACCGCCTGCCAAAAGGCGTAAATGCCGCCGCCCGCCGCACAAAGAAACAGAACGAAGTTGACGATTTTCCAGATCAAAGCTGCTCGCCCCTTTCGTATCCGGCCCTGCAACCGGATTAATCCGGACGACCGCATCATATACATGTGACGATAAGTGAAGCGGCGGAAAAGACGGAAAGACGTCTTTGTACCGCGCGTTACCTAATTGTATTAACGACAAGGCTGGTCCCATGACAAAAAAGCCCGTCAACGTACGCGCAGAGGCCGGCAAAGCCGGCTAGTCCGCCGATTGGAACAGAAGGGAGAATGGCGATGCAAATGATCGTGCTTATGAAGATGACCTTTGATACGGAGGAGAAAATTCGCATCCGAAACGGAGCGATCGAGGAGGACGGCGTCAAATTCGTCATCAATCCTTACGACGAGTATGCGGTCGAGGAAGCGCTTCGGCTGCGGGACAAACACGGGGGGCAGGTCACTGTCGTGACCGTCGGCGGCGACCGCTCTACTGAAGCGCTGCGCACGGCGCTGGCGATGGGGGCCGACGAAGCGGCGCTGATCGAAGCGCCGGGACCGGAAACGGATGAGGCGGGCATCTCGGCGCTGCTGGCTGCATACTTGTCCGGCAAATCGTACGACGTCGTGCTCGCAGGCCACTTTTCCGTCGACCGCGGTTCCGGTCAGGTGGCGATCCGCGTAGCCGAGCTGCTAAACATCCCGCACGTAGGGGCCGTGACTCGGCTGGAGGTGAACGGCGATACGGGAACTGCAGTCGCAAGCCGCGATGCCGAGGGGGACGAGGTGACCGTTGAAACGACACTGCCCGCCTGCTTCACCGCCCAGCAAGGATTAAACGAGCCGCGTTATCCGACGCTGCCCGGCATTATGAAGGCGAAAAAAAAGCCGCTTAACCGGTTCAGCGCGGCCGACCTGGGGCTGACGGAAGATGAGCTGTCGCCCTGCACGGCGGCAAGCGAGCTGCTTCCTCCTCCCTCGAGGCAAACCGGGCGGCTCATCGGCGGCTCCCCCGCCGAACAGGCGAACGCACTGGCTCGCACGCTTGCGGAAGAAGCCAAGCTGAATGTATAAGCCATCGGGTCGGGGTTACTAACCAACAAAGCGGATAAAGGAGGAAAACCATGAATCATCTAGTGCTCGTCATCACCGAGCAAAGAGACGGAGCCTTGCGTCAGGTGTCGCTCGAGGCGGTCGCCGCCGCTCGCTTGATCGCCGGCGATGGCGGTACGGTCGTGGCCCTGGTGGCGGGAAGCGAGGCAGCCTCGCATATCGCCATGCTGACGGCAGCCGGAGCCGACCGAATCGCCTTCGCGGCAGATCCGGTACCTGAGCTATCCGCCCATACGGAGCGCCATCTGCGTGCCGCCGCCGAGGCTGTGCGGCAAATCCGTCCAACCGCCGTCGTGCTCGGCCACACCGCGTCCGGCAAAGATATGGCGCCGAGACTCGCCGCGCAGCTTGGAGCGGGACAACTGTCGGACGTCATTCAAATTGAGCGCAGCGGTGATTCCGTCAGCTTCACGCGGCCGATCTACGCCGGCAAAGCGTTCGAAAAACGCAGCTTCTCGAAGCTGCCGTGGGTAGTCACGATCCGGCCGAACAACTTCAAGCCGGCTGCTCCATACGAAAACGCCGCAGACGCTCCCGCCACAGACGTTACCGTCGAAACGGTTACAGCGCCGGATGTTCCGCTGCGCACGATCGTGAAACAAATTGCGAAGCGCACGTCGGGCAAAACCGATCTGTCCGAAGCGAAAATCGTCGTATCCGGCGGCCGGGGCGTTGCCGGCAGCGACGGCTTCAAGCCGCTTGAGCAGCTTGCCGAGGCGCTGGGCGGGGCGGTCGGCGCCTCTCGGGGGGCGTGCGATGCCGGCTACTGCGATTATTCGATGCAGATCGGCCAGACCGGCAAAGTCGTGACGCCCGAGCTGTATATCGCTTGCGGCATCAGCGGTGCGATCCAGCATTTGGCCGGAATGAGCGGCTCGCGCATCATTGTCGCGATCAATAAAGATCCGGAAGCGCCCATATTCAAGGTAGCGGATTACGGCATCGTCGGCGATCTGTTCGAGATCGTTCCGCTGCTCGCCGAGGAGTTCAAGCGGCTGAAATCGGCGGCTCCTTGAGGAAGAGGTCTCACCCGCCGCGATACACCCGTTCGGCGATCAGCCGGTAGCCTTCGGTATTCGGATGGATGCGATCCTCGCTCAGCAGATCGTCTTCCCGGCCCAGAAACAAATCGTAGACGTCGACGACGGATATGCTGCCCGAATGAAACGAACGCAAACGCTGATTGAACCTGTCTACCCAAAAGATAGCTTCTTCGAATTCCGGGAGCGGATTGTACAGCCCGATTACTTTGACGGCGTACGAACCGCTCTCTTTTTTGAGCTGCTCGATCTCCTCCATAATACGGGACATATTGCGCCCGAACAGCTTCAGCGCGGACATCAGATGCCGGGTGTCGCTATCGGCTGCAAACCGCTTGGCCGCGAGAATCAGATCGTTGCCGCCCGCCGTCAGCGTCAGCATGTCGGAGGCCGCGACCGCCTTCCGAAGGCTCGTATCGGCTGTCAGCCGCTGCAAGATTTGTCCCGTCGTTTCTCCGCTGACACCCGCATTTTCAGCTAAAACCTTCCTTCCGAGGCCGGATTCCGTTAGCCGGACATATTGCGAAACGAAGCTGTTTTCATAAACAACGCCTTTGCCTGCTGTCAACGAATCGCCTACGGCCAAATAATAAAGTTCCCGTTTCATGCCATCAACCTCCGCTCGTTCTCGCTATAAGATCACCATATTCAGTTTCAGCCGAATTGGGCCCATCAAACGGCGACAAAAAGAATGGCCGCGTTCGCATTTGCGGAGCCGATTCGGTACAATATTCGTATATACCGCTCAAAACGGAGGAATCTATCATGAAGTCACAGCTGCTCCAAGCGATCGATCGGCAGCAGGATACGCTCAAGGAAATCGCGCTGTATATCGGGAATCATCCCGAGCTCGGCCACGAGGAGATGCTGGCCTCCGCCAGACTAAAGTCCGAGCTGGAGCGTCAAGGCTTTCGCGTTGAATCGAACACACTCGGATTGAAGACGGCTTTTGTAGCCACTTACGAATCGGTCAAGCCGGGGCCAACGGTTGCTTTTCTGTGCGAATACGATGCGCTTCCCGGCCTCGGTCACGCCTGCGGACATCATCTGATCTGCACGATGGGGCTAGGCGCCGCGATCGGGCTGAAAGCGGTCATCGATACGATCGGAGGCGTGATCCGGGTATTCGGAACTCCCGCCGAGGAGACAACGGGAGCGAAGGTGCCGATGGCGGAAGCCGGGCTGTTCGACGATGTCGATATCGCGCTGATGGCCCATCCGTTCTATCGCTTCGAAAAGTCCGGCTCCTCGCTGGCGATGGACGCGCTGCAATTCGAATTTCACGGCAAAGCGGCTCATGCCGCGGCGAATCCGCAGGATGGCGTGAATGCGCTTGATGCTGTCGTCCAGCTGTTTAACTCCATCAATGCGCTTAGGCAGCAGCTTCCAAGCCATGTCCGCATTCACGGAGTCATTATCGACGGCGGTATAGCGCCTAACATTATTCCGGAATATGCGGCTGCGCGCTTCTACATCCGTTCGGGCAACCGCCCTTGCACAGACGAGACGGTGCGCAAGGTGCTGCTCTGTGCCGAAGGCGCTGCGCTGCAAACAGGCTGCACGCTGCAAACGAGCAACTATGAGTATTCCTATGACGAACTCAGAACTAACGAGCCTTTATCGGAAACGTTCACAAGCAATCTGCTCGAGTTGGGCATCCAACCGGGCGAAATTAAAGAAGGCCAAGATCATGGTTCTCTTGATCTTGGCAATGTTTCCCGCCGTTGTCCTTCGATTCATCCGTTTGTGCAAGTCATCGACGAGACGTTTAATCTGCATACGCCCGAATTCCGCGACCTCTCCATGAAGGAGCGCGCCTTGGACGGCATGCTGCTCGGCGCTAAGGCGCTTGCCGCAACCGCTTATGACGTCGTTGTAGACTCGGAACTGCTGCGCCGCATTAAGATGGCGTTTCGCCCGAACTAATAAGCCCGTCGTTAAAGCTTTCTAATAGCTCTGACTTTGTGTGACGTAGGCGGCGAGCAGCGTAGCCGTGCCTGCAATCGCCTGAATGTGCGTCCGCTCCATACCGTGGGATGCATGCACGCCGGGACCGATGAGCGCAGCCCGGATATTGCTGCCGCCGCGAAGCGCCGCAGACGCATCCGACCCGTACTGCGGGTAAATGTCGATCGCGTACTTGATCCCCTCGCGTTTGGCCAGTTCGATTAGTCTGGATGTCATTTCGTAATCGTATGGACCGGACGAGTCTTTGGCACAGATGGACACATCCAGCTCGGTGCAGCTCAGATCGTCTCCCATCGCCCCCATATCAACTGCGATCAGCTCATGAATATCGGGCGGCAAATACGATGCTCCGTGACCAACTTCCTCGTACACGGTAATGAAAATTTTAAGCGTCCGCGCCGGTACGGTTTCGGATTCGCGCAGCCAGCGAAGCAAACCGAACACGGCGGCGACGGAAGCTTTGTCATCCAGATGGCGCGACTTGACATAACCGTTCTCGAAGCTGCGGGCGCGCGGCTCCCAGGCTATAAAATCGCCTACGTTGATGCCGAGCGCAAGCACATCGTCCTTGCCGGATACCTTTTCGTCGATCCGGATTTCCATATTCGCTTCTTCCCGCTTCATCTCGCGAGCATCGCCATATACATGAACTGAGGGCTTGACCGGCAGCACGGTACCCTCATACTCTCTGCCGTCACGGGTAAAAATACGGCAATATTCGTTCTCGACCGACTGCATCATATACCCGCCGACCGGCGTAAACCGGATCGTGCCGCCGGGTTTGATCGCCCGCACCATCGCTCCGAGCGTATCGACATGCGCCGATATACCGAGCGGCTCCGGATCGCGGCCGGGCACCGTAATCAGGAGGCAGCCTTTCGGCGTCCTTTCGGCTTTGAAGCCGAGCGAGGCCGCTTCGTCCCGTACAATCGAGACGATACGTTCACAGTATCCGGACGGGCTTGGCGTATTTAGCAATTTCATTAAAAAGTCCAGCATATATACACGGCTTATTGGTGTCATGTTCCGCCATCCTTTCTTTCCTGTGCATGCAGACATGTTTCATTATATCGCATTGCCGCTTCCAATAGAATTTCATCTTGCCGGGGAATGCGTCCGAAGGCGGGCGAGCAAGCTAGGGAAGCGGCGAGCAGCCGACAAACAGGCCGGGAGGTGATACCGATGGCTGGACGAAACAACCGACCGAAAAAAACCGGACCGGCGGGGCACCCTTCGCAAATCGAGCAGTATCGTGAGGAATTTTCCATAGACTTGTCGGCAAACCAAGAAACGAACGAAGCCGGACGCAAGGACAAAACCCGGTTCACCATGTAGCACGTTTTTAGCGCAAAAAGAGTGCCCCAAGTTCAGGGCACTCTTGTTCTTGTTTGCGGCCTTATTGCTCACGAATCGGCAGCCAGTTCAGCACTTTGCTTATGTAAGCATCCCATAATTCCCACGTATGATTGCCGGGACCGTCCTCATACGTCAGATCGAAACCGAGCGAGCGGGCATGATCCCGGAAGCCCAGATTCGCTTCATACAAAAAGTCCTCGGTTCCGCACGCCTGATAAAGCAGCGGCTTTGGTCCGCTTGACGCAGCCGTTTTCGCAGTCAGCGCGAATAGATCATCATCCGCAGGGACATCGTTATCGGCACCAAAAATATAGCCGAAGTCTCTGATCCAATTCGGCTTCGACTTCTTCAGATCGAGCGCCCCCGACAAGCTGGCTACCGCAGCGAATAGATCCGGCCTTCTAAGCCCCAGCTTAAACGCGCCATAGCCGCCCATCGAAAGGCCCGCCGCAAATGTATCCTCCCGTTTGTCGGAGAGCGGGAAAAACGCCCGGGTCACCTCGAGCAACTCTTCGCTGACAAACGTCCAGTACGGGTAACCGCCCGCCATATCCGTATAAAAGCTGCGATTGACGGCAGGCATGACGATCGCTAAATTTTTGGTTCGGGCGTATCTTTCGATGGCCGTATATCGCATCCAGGCCGTATGATCGTCGGAAAGCCCGTGCAGCAAATACAAGGTTGGTATTTTCCGGTCCGGGGACTGTCCCGGCTTCGTCTCGGGAAGAATGACGTTCATCGAGACGCCGATCGAAAGCGTTTTGGAACTAAAATTACATTGGATAAATGCCATTTGTTGCACGCAGCCTCTCTGACCCTGGTTCGGATTATTATTTATATCCTTCGATCATATCCGCAATCGTTCGCTGCTGAAGCTCAAAGACGACCCGCTTCTGCCATTCGCCGGCAAATTTCGTAAAATAACATTGCATCTCCTTGCCGAAAATGCCGTCCGACGTTGAGTCGAGCAGCGCCTGCGATAGAGGTTCGGACAGTTGGAGCGCTTCGTAAACGTCCGCAAACGTAATCCGGTCGGCGGCTCTCGCGAGCATGTAGCCTCCATCGCGGCCTTCCTTGGCGACAACGAGGTTATACTTGGCAAGCTGGGCCATGATTCGCCTCAGCATCGTAGCCTGAGACTCCATCTTGTGAGCGATCTCGCAGCTTGGGCATACACCGTCGTGGATCGCCAGAACAGCGAGCGACTGCAGGGCGTAACCGAACCATTTCGAACTCGGACTTTCTTTCCTTATCGCCTCCAAAACTGCCACCTCCTCTTATCTATATTGCCTGTTTTAGTACAGATTTGCAAAATATTTTTTTGAATGAACAAAAAAAGAACGGGCCAGGCTTACCGCGCCTGCTCCCGTTTTTTGGCCAATCTAACGTTATGAAATCGAATCCCAGAACACAACCTCTTCCAGCGGAAGGCGAGTCGTCGGATGACCTTCCTTCGCCGCCTTGCCGAGAGCGATCAGCATAATCGGAACATAACTGCTTGGGATGCCGAAAGCTTCGATGAGCCTCGCTGCGTCGTAACCGCCCATCGGCACGGTGTCATAGCCTTTCGCTTTCGCTGCAAGCATAAGCTGCATCGCGACAAGTCCGCCGTCGGTTTGTACGATTCCTTTCATCACTTCGCTCGGGAGCGAGCTGTACAGCCCTACAGATCGTTTGACGAAATCTTCCTTCACAGCCTCGGTCATATAACCGGCCGCAACCGCTGCGTCATAGATCGTTTCGGCTTTCTCGTAGCTTTTCGTATCGCCCAGGACGACGATAACAGCCGAAGCGTCTACCACTTGCTGCTGGTTATAGGCGATCGGCAGCAGCTTTTGCTTCAGTTCGGCATCCTGAATGACCAGGAAGCGCCAAGGCTGCATATTGGACGAAGACGGAGCCAGCGTAGCCGTCTGCAAAATGTCGCGCAGCTCCTCCTCCCCGATCGTCCAGCTAGGATCGAACACCCGCACCGAGCGGCGCTGCTTGACTACGTCGATAAAGCTGCCGGAAGACAGCTGTACTTCGCTAACGTTTGTGGACATGATTTGGTTTCCTCCAGTTATTAACCGTTTTAACTGCTATTTACTTATATACAGTATATACGAGCTCGAAAGACAACATCTTCACCTCAAATCGTGTGATTTCCAGTGAATGTGTCCCTCTACGAGCGCAGTATCTTAGGCACTTAGGCGAGCATCCATCATAAGCCTCCATCCATGTTCATGCCGGTTACTGTTACAATATATGCACAGTATATCATCTAACTGTTCACTTGTCAATCACAGTATAAGTCATCCCCGATAGGTTTTGGCTTTCTTTCTCGTTTTTAGGATTGCCGCACCTGTATTTAGCCTGTACAATATGTGTGGGTAACGAACACCACCACCGATAAAGCGAGGTACAATCCATGATTATCGACTGCCATAATCATCCGGACTGGTATGGGTATAACATCGAACGGTATTTGGACAACATGAAGCAATACAACATCGACAAAACCTGGCTGCTGAGCTGGGAATGCCCGGATGACGAATACAACCCGGCGTACAAAAAAAACGTCCCCGACGCATCGCTGCTTGACGGCCCGATCTCATTCCGCCGCTGCGTGCAGTATGCGGAGCAGCATCCGGACAAATTCATTTTGGGCTATGCTCCCGATCCGCGCCGTCCCGATGCGATCGACAAGCTCGATCATGCGATCCGTCTGTACGGGGTTCGCGTGTACGGCGAGATCAAGCTGCGCATGATGTACGACAATCCGGATGCGATCCGGCTATTCCGTTTCTGCGGGGAGAAAGGGCTGCCGGTTACGGTACATATCGACTACGAGTTCGCTACCGGCTCGACGTATCCTCGTCCGAACTGGTGGTACGGCGGCGGCATCGACTCCTTCGAGCGGGCTGTCAAGGCTTGTCCGGACACGTATTTCCTCGGTCATGCTCCCGGTTTCTGGGCGCATATATCCGGCGACGACCAGTACGACAAGGTCGCTTATCCGACAGGGAAAGTCCAGCCGGGCGGCAAGGTCGGCGAAATGCTGCGCAAATACCCGAACCTGTACTGCGATATATCCGCAGGCTCGGGAGCGAGAGCGTTCAGCCGCGATCCGGAATTCGCGAGAGAATTTATACTCGAATTCCAGGACCGCATTTTGTACGGCCGCGACTATTTCGATAACGTTCATCAGGAAGTGCTGGGATCGCTTAATCTGCCGGACGACGTTCTTGCCAAAATATACTCGGGCAACGCCTTGAAGCTCGTTCCTTTATCCTGATACAATACGGGTAAACGCCTATCAGGTTAAAAGGAGCCAAAGGCCCGATGCCCAACATTTGGACTCATTTTTTGTTCGGCCGCGAACTGGCGGACCGGATCGGCCTCGAAGAAGCGTCGGCTACGCCGGAGCTTCTTCGGGTATACCAATTCGGCTGCCAGGGGCCGGACTTTTTATTTTACCACCGCTTTCTGCCGTGGCAGACCCGGCGGCGCATGGCCGCGATCGGCAGCGCCATGCATTCGAGCCGGTGCGGCCCGTTTCTCGCCGATATGCTGGACGCCGTGCAGGGCAAGCCTTTGCGCGCCCCGGAGACGATATATGCGCTCGGCTTTTTAACGCACCATATTTTGGACCGTAATGCTCATCCGTACGTTTTTTATATGTCGGGATTCAAGAAGTGGAACCATCAGCGGTTCGAGATCATACTGGATACTCTTGTCGCGCGCAAGCTGCTCGGCATCGAAACGCAGCAAACTCCGGTATGGAAAGAAATTTATGCCGGAGACCGCTTGCCAGGAACTATGGCGGATATCTTCGACAAACTGTCGAAGAAACACTACCCGGACATTGCCGCTCCGTTTGGCCCCGGAGACTGGGATGAAGCGTACCGGGACATGATTCGGGCGCAAAAATTGTTCCACGATCCCGCACGAATCAAAACGATGCTTACGTTTGGTCAAATCGAGCCGTTCTTGTTCAAAAAGCGGCTGCCGCCGACAGATTTTCTGAACGAGTCGGGAGCCGTATGGCTCCATCCCTCGGACCCGAACGAGCAGCATACGGAAAACTTCTGGGAGTTGTGGGATCAAGCCATGAAGGACGGAATAGAGGTCATGAGCGCGGCGCTAACTTATATGACGGGCACGAAGCAGCCCGAGGCGAGGAAACGGCTGATTGCCTCTCTCGGCGACTTGTCGTACGAAACCGGCAAGCCTTGCGCGGAACATCACGAAATCAAACATGTGAAGCCGATTCTTTGAGAAAAGAGGACGAAGGACGGAGATCATTCTCCCTACTCGTCCTCTTTTTTCGTTTCCGTGCCTCTTCCTTATCCGTTCGCGGCTTCCGCTTCCGCCGCCCCTTTCCGCAAGTCGACTTTGGCGAGAAGGCCGATGCCGACGGCGAAGAAGAGAACCAGCGCCAAAATGCCATAACGGCTCGAACCGGTCATAAGCCCGACGATGGAGAAAATAAACGGGCCGACGATCGCGGAGAACTTGCTGGAGACGCTCAAAAACCCGAAAAATTCGGCCGGACGGTCCTTCGGCACAAGCCGGCTATATATCGATCTGGCGATTGCCTGACTGCCCCCCTGAACCATGCCGACTACAAACGCCAGCGCGTAAAACTGCCACGTTTCGGTCATGAAAAAGCCGAAAATGACGATCAAAATATAAACGGCGAGCGATATGTAAAGCGACTGCTTCGAGCCGAGACGTTCGGCGATTTTGCCGAATAAGATCGTGAACGGGATTCCGACGAATTGGGTAATGACGAGTGCGGCGATCAGATCTTTCGTACCGAGGCCGATTTCCTTGCCGTAAATGGTAGCCATCGTAATAATGGTGCTGATCCCGTCATTAAAAAACCAGTAAGCAATCAAATATTTGAGCAGCTCCGGGTAGCGCGTAATCCGTTTGAACGTGTTCCCGAGACGCGAGAAGCCGATAGCAGCATATTGAACGATCGAATGCTGCGTTCCGTTCTTCTTGTCCTTCACCCGGCGAAACAGCGGAAGCGAGAACAAAAACCACCATACGGCGACAGAGGCGAACGAAATGTACGTTCCGAGCAAGCCTTTGGGCAAGCCGAATAGTCCAGGATTTTGAATAAGCAGCAAATTAACGACGAGCAGCAGGCCCCCGCCGATGTAGCCGAACGCGTAACCCTTGGACGAGACGTAGTCCCTCTTCTCCGGTTCGACCAGATCGTTCAGCAGCGAATCGTAAAACGCGTTGCCTCCCGAAAAGCCGATCGTACCAAAAATAAACAGCAGCGAAGCGAGCAAATAGTCGCCGTTCCCGACGAAGATGAAGCAAAACGAAGACAGCACGCCCAAATACGTAAACACACGCAAAAAACGGACTTTATAACCCGTATAATCGGCTACTGCGCCAAGCACCGGCGTTAGCAAAGCTACAATGAGCATCGCGATCGATTGCGTAAGCCCCCAGTAAGAGGTAGCCATCTGCTCGTTAGGAAGCGTCGAAGCCGCCACATCGCTATAAAAAATCGGCAGCACCGCCGCCATCATTGTCGTAGCGAACGCCGAGTTCGCCCAATCGTACATCACCCATGCCCGAACCGCCCTACGATCCATACCATTCCCCTTCCCGTATACCCGGCTTGAAGCTTTAACGCTCCATTTCCCAATCATTGTACCATCGGTCCGCTTCTGCCGACTATGATTTTCTTTTTGTGAAGCTCTGTCCACAGGCGGACATCCTTTCCGCATATGGGCAGACAATTACGTACAAGGGGTAGGCTGCCACACATTCGGCCTCCGGGCAACGATCATATCATATCCCATACCTTACAAAGGAGATGAATTAATAAATGTCTCACTGCCATAAACCCGTATGTCCGGCGAGCGATGTGTACGATCCGCCGCAAGTCGTTTACAAGGACCACTATCATCCGCAGATCGTTAACGTCATCCATCAGATTCAAGTTGTGAACCGGCATCACTGCGTTCCTGTGCCAAGACACGTCTACTGCTACTCCGAAAGTCACGTATACCCTTCCGCCGCTACGCCGAATATGCCGTATCGCCGCTAACGATCCCGCCGGAAGGTAGAAATGCCCCTGGCCGAGCTGCTCGGCTGGGGGCATTTTTGGGCGACGCAAACTTGCCGCCGGGCAAGGGGTGTCCGTCAAGTCTGCGGCGGCGTTTTGGCCTCCTCCTCCCGCAGCTCCCTCCTTAGCACTTTGCCCACCATCGTTTTCGGCAAGCTGTCGCGAAACTCGTATATTCGCGGCACCTTATACGAAGCGAGCTTGGAGCGGCAAAATGCATTCAGCTCCTCCTCCGTAACCCCTACCCCCGCTTTCCGCACGATAAACGCTTTCACCGTTTCGCCGCGGTAGGCGTCTGCCACGCCGATCACCGCCGCTTCCTGAACATCCGGATGCTCAAACAGCACCTCTTCGACCTCCCGCGGGAATATATTATAGCCGCCGGCGATAATCATATCCTTTTTGCGATCCACGATATAGAAAAATCCTTCCTCGTCCATGTAAGCCATGTCACCGGTCCGCACCCAGCCATCCTCCAGCACCTTGGCCGTTTCCTCCGGCTTGTTCCAATATCCTTTCATCACCTGCGGCCCGCGAATTACGAGCTCCCCGATCTCGCGAACCGCTTTCTCCTCCCCGCTCTCCGGATCGATAATTTTGCAGTCGGTATCCGGCCACGGCACTCCGATGCTCCCCGTTTTGCGCTTCTCCCAGACTGGATTCACATGGGTGACGGGCGAGCATTCCGACAAGCCGTAACCTTCCACGAGCCGCCCTCCCGTCAGCTTTTCGAACTGCTGCTGCACCTCGAGCGGCAGCGGCGCCGAACCGCTGATGCAGCAGTTGATCGACGACAGCCTGTATTTGACGGACGCGAGCGGATGATGATTGATGGCGATATACATGGTCGGAGCACCGGGAAAAATAGTTGGCTTGCTGCGATGGATCGTTTTCAGCAGCGACTCGATCTCAAATTTCGGGACGAGCAGAAGGTTGGCTCCGATCGAGATGCCAAAATTCATGCACACTGTCATGCCGTACACGTGAAATAGCGGTACAGCGGCAAGCACGATTTCCGCTCCTTCCTTCAATCTGTACATCCAGGCTTTGCATTGGCGTACGTTCGCGGTCAAGTTGGAGTGAGTCAGCATAACCCCTTTCGCCGCGCCGGTCGTTCCTCCCGTATATTGCAGCACGGCGACATCGGTATCCGGGTCGATATCCGGCGTTGCCGGAACGGGTCTCGCAGCGCGAAGCAGGCGGCGAAACGAAAATAGCGGCTCTTTGTCGACATCGACTTGGACGGCCGATCCTTTTCTTTTTTGCAGGAGCGGGTACAATGTTTTTTTCAGAAAAGGCAGTTCCTCGCCGATCGAGGTTACAATAATCCGTTTCAGTCCAGCCTTTTCGCTTATGTTGCGGATTCTAGGCAGCAGCAGGTCTACGCAAACGATCGTATCCGCCCCCGAATCGGTCAGATGCCGGAGCAGTTCTCTCTCGACATGCAGCGGATTCAATTGTACGACAACGGCCCCCGCGAACAGGACACCGTAGTAGGAGATGATATAACTCGGCATGTTCGGCATCAGCAAGGCCACGCGGTCCCCCGGCTTCACTCCGATATGGCTAAGCGCGTCCGCGAACCGGTAACAGAGTTCGAGCAGCTTCCGGTAATTCGTCTTTTTCCCGAAAAATGTAAGGGCCGGCTGTTCCGGAAACCGCTCCGCAGCGTCTTTCAACAGAAGCGGGAGCGGTACCGACGGATAATCGAGTGCGGTCGGCACTTCCAGTGGGTATTCGTCGTGCCAAGGTCGCTGTTCCATGTTTCATCCACCTTCCTTTGCGCGCTTTGACAGGCAACGTTAGTAAATGATATGGGGCGACGCTTGTTTACATATACAGTTTTTATAAATGGATCGAATCACATTTGCGACACAATCCGACGTAATCCGATTTTTTGTATCGAATAAAGTCGAAATTCCGATAACATTCCTATGTCTTTTCAGCTATAATGGTGGTATATGCTGACGAGGTCATCAGGCGGGCAATTGTTTCGATGCTCGGCGCAGGGGATTGGTAGTGACCAGCAAACGAGGTGAATGGCAAGTGAGATCGCGATTTTTTTATATCGTATTCGCCTGTGTCTTGTTGATACTGTGCATCAATAACGTCCTGTTTTACGTAACGACAAAAAATAGGCTGGTCGGCAGCGTCGAACAACAATCGCTCATGGCAGCCGGCAACTTGCGCAACGCGATCGACCGGTATAAAGCAAGCGTCAACTATGTCGAGGATATGATCGGACAACAGCTTCGGCTCGCCGCCATCGCGGCCAAAGACAGGCTCGACCCGAAAGCCGCCAATGTGACCGCCGAACAGCTGACCCAGCTTAGTCTGGAACTCGGCATTTCCCATATTACCCTGCTTCAGCCTCGCGGAGACGATATCGTAGGCGTGCAATCGTCGGACCCGAAAGAATTGGATATGAGCACGAAGCATTGGAATTACTGGTATACCGCTTTCCGGCAGCTGCTGCAAAATAACAACGTGTCGATACCGGAAGGACAAAAGCTTCCGAATTATTGGTCCGGTCCGATCGCCCATGCCGACAGCGACCCGAGCAAAATCGACAAGTGGGGTTACTTCTACGACGGAACGACCGACTATATCATTAATCCGTACGTCGAGGATATCCAGATCAAGCAGTACGAAGCGCTGGCCGGCCCGGACGTCATTTTGAACAAAACGATACTGGACAACCCGAGCATACTCGAAATGACCGGCTTCAACTACAATACGTTCGGTTATCCGCTGAAAGTGTCGCGATCGCAAAGCGGCAACGATTACATCGCTCTCGCCAGCCGTCCGATATGGTTCGGAACGTACAGCTACGCAGACCGGGACAACGATATTGTGAACGTAAGAGAAGCAATCGAATTGAAAAAGCCGATCACGCGGACTACGATCCTGAACGGCAAAAAAGTGATCAAAAGCTTCATCCCGGTGACGTATGACGATTCGGCGCTATCGGTCGAGAACTATCCTTATGTTATCGGCGTAGTATTCGATTACAACGGCATTTCGCAAATGCTGAACGACCAGGCGCGTTCCCTTATAAACCGCATTCTGATCTTGACGATCGCCAGTCTGATCGTTCTGATCGTCGTCTTCCGCATGATCAGGCAAAATAAGGAGGAAGCGATACGGATCACCCAGGAAGCGTATATCGACGAAATGAACGATATGTTCACGACGATTCGCGGCCAGCGGCACGACTTCCTGAATCATGTGCAGACGATCCATACGTTTCTCCAGATGAAGAAATACGACGATCTTCAGCGGTATACGGGCGAACTGATCGGGGGCATCCGGCAAATCAACGACATTATTCAGATCGGGCATCCGGCCGTGGCCGCGCTCGTCCAGTCCAAGGTTGTTACCGCTATGGACAAAAACATCGATTTTCGTCACGAGTTCGAGCCGATCGGCAATCTGGATCTGGGCGTAACGTCCGTCGACATCGTCATCATTATCGGCAACCTGGTAGACAACGCCTTCGACGAGGTGGCGAAGCTCCCCGTTTCCGAGCGCTGGGTCGAGCTGAGAGGCTGGCACCAGGCGGGCAACCTCGTCGTATCGGTACGCAATCCCGGACGGACGATCTGCGACGAAGAAAAGGAGCGGCTGTTCGTTCCCGGTTACAGCACGAAACGACCGGACGATCACTCCGGGCTTGGTCTCGCGATTACGAAGAAACGAGTCGACTCCTATAAAGGCTCGATTACGATCGAAAGCGACGAGGAGCACGGAACGACGTTCACGGTAAGCATGCCGATTCAGCGTATGGTGAGATCTTCCTAAACAAATACCCCGCAAAGTGAAGCCTAGGCTTCGAGGCTTATTCCAAGTACTTTGCGGGGAGCCCCGAAACATATAAATGCTATAGATGTCAAAAAAAAGCGGATGGCAAATGCCATTCGCTTTTTTCTACATTTGAGCACCACAGGTTATGGTTCGTCCCGCTTCAACGTACGATCGATCCGATCCAGCAGCTCCTTCACGGACTCTGAATCGCGCCGGTCCGATTGCTTCCAGGCGCCGAGCATACCGGCAATTTCTCCAGCCAGCCGCTCGTGGTCGTCCGTGTCGCCCTCCAGATTGGTAGCGGGATCGAACCAAACATACGTCCCGTCCGGCCCGTTTCGCAAAAAAGGGCGCAACCAATGGTCCGGATACGTATACCCGTTCTCGCCGAACATTATCCCCAGCACGTCATCGCTTTCCAGCGGCAGCAGCTGGTGAAACGATTCTTCCGTTCCATCCGCAACTGTCAAATGCATATACGCATAATGTAAATAATGGTCGCCCGTTTCCGTGTCCTTTACAATCTCATACAGCTCTGCGTCGCTGCCTCGAGCGGACAGCTCCTTCACGGCCTGGAGCCGCTCCTGCAGCAGCTGTTGCGGCACCTGCCGCATCGTAATCCAAGAATCGCTCATTCGCCTTTGCTCCTTACCGTCATTTGGCGCGTCTCAGCCCATTTGCAGATAGGTTTGAATGCGCGAAGTGAGCAACCCGATCGCAATATTGTTGCGACCGCCCTCCGGGATGATCAGATCGGCAAACCGTTTGGACGGTTCGACGAAGGCGTCATGCATCGGCTTGACCGTGTTCAAATATTGATGAAACACCGATTCGACCGACCGGCCTCTTTCCTGAATATCCCGCGACAGCCGTCTCAGGATGCGTACATCCGCGTCCGTATCGACGAATACCTTAATGTCCAGCTCTTGGCGAATAAGCGGATCGGCAAATATGAGAATGCCCTCGAGAATCACAACCGGTTTCGATTGTACGGCAATGGTCTGCTGCTCTCTCGAATGGGTGGTGAAATTGTAGATCGGCATTTCGATCGCCTCATGATTTCTCAGCTGGCGCAGATGCTGCAGCAGCAGCTCGCCGTCTAGCGCGTCAGGATGGTCGTAATTGACCAGCTCTCTTTCTTTAAGCGGCAAACGACTATTGTCGGCATAGTATGAATCTTGCGATAGCAGAACGACTTTCTGCGGTCCAAGCGCTTCAATCAGCTTTTCGGCCACCGTCGTTTTTCCCGAGCCGGTTCCGCCGGCAATTCCTATAGTCAGCATAACTAGATCCTCCAGTTGCACATGATCGCATGTTCGATTTATTGTATCATCAATCGCCAGTATGGAAAAACGCCAATTTCCACCTTCGCGGCAATAAGCTGAGTCCGAGCATAATTAACGCCAATAATCTTTTTGCAGCTGGCGCATATTCAGCAGCGCTCTCTCCGCCCATAACGCCAGATCGGAGCCGCCATCGTTTTTTTCCTGCCCTTGGTCTGGCTGTGCCAGCCGCTCCAGCGATCGCACCATTTCTTCCCAGGCCGCACGCAGCGATTCGTCATAAGCGGGAACGCTGCCGTTATAAGCTTTCACCGTGGATGAAAGCACCCACACCTTTTCCCGGCTTGCCGCCGCTCTGCGTTCGTGAAACAGCGGAACGTCCGCCTGAAACGGATGATGAAGATCGCCTTGCTGCGGATGTTTCAGAACGGCCGTAATCTCCACCAGCGCGCGAGGCGGGGCCGTTTCCACGACTTTGGCGATATAGGCGCCGGTTTTGTATTCGACGGTAACATAATCGTTTACATTCATAAACTCCGTTCATCCTTTCTGTTCGATTTCAGGTAGATCGGCTCCAGAAATTGCAGCACGTTCTCAACCGATTCGAATGCGTACAGCTTGCGCCGGATCCGGCCATTTTCGATATGAACGAGGCAAGGGACGCTCTCGATCTGCCATTCCAGAAGCAGCTTGGGCAGCCCGTTTACGTTAGCTTGCCCGGGCTCGCAATCCGGCCTCATCGCTTGCACGATATCCAGCATGCGGGCCGCTACTTTGCAAGTGCCGCATAACGGCGTGTACAAAAAAACGGCGAACGAATCGCCGTTTGTGGTCTGGCGTCTAAGCTCCGCTTCTGTCCGCTCCCGCATGTCATTCCTCCATGTTGTAGGGCTCCAGCTGGCGCAGCGTCGCGACTGCGTGCTCCAGCAGATCAGGGATGTCGGCTACCTGGCTTTCCCCGATTTTTCGCTCGAAAATGACGCCGATTTCATTATGGCATCGCGAGCCGTCGTCGCCGTAACGGAACGACAACGTCTGGATGATCGTCGTGTCCCGGCCCCATATTTGCTCCATGATGTCCTGAATGTTTTTGCACGCTGTAACCGGGTTGCGCAGCGTGAGGCCGAAGACAAGCTCCAGTCTGCAGCCCGGCAGCACGTTGCGCCACTCCAGCTTCTCGCCGGCCATGTCCAGCAGTTCAGCGGAAAGGCGAAGCTCGGCCCAGCTTCTGCCGTCTTTCATCCGAAACCGGATCAAGTAGCTTCTGGACATCGAGGCCAGGTCGATTAGGTCCGAGCGATGAACGACGACGATCTGACCGTCCAGATCGAGGTCGTAAACGGCTCCTTCGAACACGACTTTCAGGTTTTCATAAATCGTCGGATCAAACATGCGCTCCTCCTATCTTGGCTGCATCGGCAACCGCCGTTCGGTACTATATACATATATACAATACGACGCCCAGCCGGCTCCTCCTTCCGGCGGAACAGGAAAAGCGGGAGAACCACGATGCCGTCCCCCCGCCGCCTATCAAGCGTATAACGATTCGCGAAGCTTCTTCACGTCTTCGTTATTCAAATACTCCTCATACGTCATCTGGCGGTCGATCAAGCCCTTCGGCGTGATCTCGATAATCCGGTTGGCGATCGTCTGAATGAACTGCCAGTCGTGCGAAACGAACAGCATCGTTGCGTCCGTATCGATCAGTCCGTTGTTGAGTGCGGTAATCGATTCGAGATCAAGGTGGTTCGTCGGCTCGTCGAGCAACAGCACATTCGCGCCGCTAAGCATCATTTTGGACAACATGCAGCGGACTTTTTCGCCCCCGGACAGCACAGACGCTTTTTTGAGCGATTCTTCACCGGAGAACAACATCCGGCCGAGGAAGCCGCGAATAAACGTCTCGTCCTGATCTTTCGAATACTGGCGCAGCCAATCGACGAGCGTAAGCTCTACGCCCTCGAAGTACGAGCTGTTGTCTTTCGGGAAGTATGCCTGCGTCGTTGTTACGCCCCAGGTGTATTCGCCTTCGTCCGCTACCAGCTCACCTGCAACAACTTGGAACAAAGTCGATTTAGCAGCGCCGTTCGGTCCGACTAGCGCGATTTTGTCCCCTTTGTTGACGACGAAGCCGACTTTGTCGAGCACTTTCTCGCCGTCAATCGCTTTGCTAATCCGGTCCACCGTCAAAATATTTTTACCGGCTTCGCGTTCCGGTTTGAAGTTGATGTACGGATATTTGCGGTTCGACGGACGAATATCTTCGAGCGTAAGCTTCTCGAGCTGTTTTTTCCGCGAGGTAGCCTGCTTCGATTTGGACGCGTTGGCGCTGAATCTGGCAATAAACGCTTCGAGCTCTTTGCGTTTCTCATCCACCTTCTTGTTCGCATCGCGGACGAGCTTGAGCGCAAGCTGGCTCGATTCGTACCAGAAGTCGTAGTTGCCAACATAAAGCTGAATTTTACCGAAATCGATATCCGCGATATGCGAACAAACCTCGTTCAGGAAGTGACGGTCATGGGATACAACGATAACAGTGCCTTCGAAGCGGCCAAGAAAGTTGACAAGCCAGTTGATCGATTCGATGTCCAAATGGTTCGTAGGCTCGTCAAGCAGCAAGTTTTGCGGATTGCCGAACAGCGCTTGCGCCAGCAGCACGCGTACTTTCTCGTTGCCGCTCAACTCTTTCATTTGCCTGTCGTGCAGATCCGTTCCGATACCGAGACCTAGCAGCAAGGAAGCCGCATCCGACTCCGCTTCCCAACCATTCAACTCCTGGAATTCGCCTTCCAGCTCGGCGGCGCGCATGCCGTCCTCTTCGGAGAAATCCGGCTTCGCATACAGCGCATCCTTTTCTTCCATAATAGAGAAGAGCTGTTTATGGCCCATAATGACCGTTTTCAGCACGCCGATTTCGTCGAACTCGAAATGGTTCTGCTTCAGTACCGCGAGTCGCTCGCCCGGAGTGATGAATACTTCTCCGCTATTCGGCTCGATTTCACCGGACAAAATTTTGAGGAACGTCGATTTGCCGGCTCCGTTCGCTCCAATCAAGCCGTAGCAGTTGCCCGGTGTAAACTTTATGTTAACGTCTTCGAACAAGGCGCGTTTGCCGTAGCGAAGCGTCACATTGTTGGTGCTGATCATGTACGTACATACCCCCAATGTAATTTCATGCTATCAACTTAGTAGTATAGCATAGTTTGGGAGCGGCTTCAAAGATCCGGACTGGTGTTTGCAGCAACTTTTGCTGCAAAACGGCGACAAGACCCGGAGCCTTCGCTCACTCCGAGTCTGTCCCGAGCCGAAAAACGATGCGGGTGCCTACGATTTGCAAGCGGTCTCCGTCACTCAGCTTATAGCTTTTGTACGGCACCATCGGCTCGTTGTTCCACAACGTTCCGTTTTTGGAGCCGAGATCTTTCGCAGCGTATTCGGTCTGTTCGCGTCCGATCTCCACATGCAGTTTTGACACGCCGGCCGTATCGTCAGCATAATCGACGGCGCCGGATTGCCTGCCGATAAGGAACCGCTCGCAGGGCATATCGAAACGTTTCGTTTCACCGTCTTTGCTTATTTCCAGATAAGGGCACTGCCGCTTCTGCTCTGGATCGCCGCCGGCCCCATGCTCGCCTTGGCGATCCCCCGGTCGGAGCAGAACCGTTGCATCCGGGGGGCGCAGTAGAGTAGTGCGATCACTTGCGGTGTCGCTCGGCGGCTTGTAGGGTAAGGAAATCGCCGCTTGACTAACAGGATGATTCGGTTCGCGCACGGCCGGAATCGAAGCCGTCATCGTCACGCTTTTCTTGGACTTTACCGGCAAATATCCCGTTAAGCCGGTCATCTCGCGCTCCTCCATCTCCCTGTAGGAGCGAGCCAGCGTCTGTAATCCCTTGGAAGGGGCAAACGCGGGACGAAGCCGAATCCAGACGAAAACCGCGTCCAAAACGAGCAGCGTCAGTCCGCCCCAAATGTTAACCGCCCCTTCCGGCGCGTTCTCCGGGTAAAAGCTCCACAGCAGCAGGAGCACAGCGGCAGCGGCGGCGAAGCCGAGCCATTTTTGCTTGGCGGTTTGCGTAGTATCGTCAGATTCCGGGATTGGCCGTTTCCCGTCCTCCTCATCATCGGTCACGGGTGCCCGGCTGGGTTTTTCATCCGGCGAAACGCCAAAATCGGGAAACGGCCCCGGCCTGATCCAATCCGGCAGCCGGACACGGGTATCGTCATCGCTCGGTTCGGACGCTGCCTCCCGTGCCCAAGCTTCGTTCGGCTCGGCTTTCGGCAGTTGCTCCACACCAGCGGCCCCCACTCGGCTTCGTTCAGATGTAGAACGTTCCGCATTGTCCGTTCGAAGCAAGTCGCCGAGCAGCTTACGGATTTCTCCAAATTCCAATCGTTCGCGATGAAGCGCGGCCATAAGCGAAGAAAATCCCGGCCCTTCGATAAACTCGATACAGGCTGACAGCCGCAGCGCCAGCTCCTTGAATTGCTCCCGCACACCGGGCTTGCCACCCACACTTGCAGCGGGGACATACACCAGATCCGGGCCGCCCTCGCCGCCGTCATCGACGAACATAAAATCTTCGTGCAGCCAGTATCCCTCTTCCCGCAGCATGTAGCTTTTGCCGTCGTCGATCGCCTGGGCGCACCGGAGCAGCAATTTGTAGTAAGAGGCCAGGTTCATTTTTCCGGTCTTCATCCACTTCGAAAGCATGGTCTTGCCGGTTATGTTATAACGCAGTCTGACCGTCTTATCGATTTCTTCCGCCTCGAAAGGAAGCAGCCCGGCTATTTCGTTATTTTCCAGCATAAGCAGCTCGATTCTTGCCAACGCGCTGCGGCTTAATGGTTCTTCCCCCCACAAGACGAGGCAAGTGCCGCGATGCCGGATATAATCATAGCGGAAACCATATAGCGTTCGTTCCATCGTGGCCTCCTTCATAAGGCGGGATAGCAATAGGTAAAGGTGAAGGCGATACCGGGCAGCACCGCATACATAAACGGGAATGTCGCCGCTTGGCTCCGATAGGCGACCAGCCCTGCCGTATCCCGCTGGAGCAGCAGATTAAACAGCAAGGCGAACGTGTTGCCGAGTCTTGCCGCCAGCTCCCGGCGATAAGCAATCATAGCCAGGCCGATAACGGCCGCGAACAAGATCGAATTGATGGCGCCGTTCAGTACAAATGCCCCTCCGGTCATCGCCCCGATCGCGCCGAACAGCTTCACATCTCCCGCGCCTACCGCTTTGAATACATACAGCACAAGCATGATGCCGAAGCCGGTTACAAGACCGAGAGCTGCGTTCAACAGGCCGCTCCATCCGCCAAGCGAGCCGTGGTACAGCAGCCCGGCTGCGATACCGGCCACGGTGTAACGGTTCGGTATTTTATTTTCTTTCCAATCGTGATAAAGCGTAAGCGCCAGCAGTACCGCCAATGCTGCAATGATCAATAGGGCTCCTCCTAACCGCATTCAAGCTCCGGTCCATATTCGCTCATACGCTTTCTTGCGAAGCGTGATCGACTTGTTTACAAACGGTATCGGCAGCTTCACAGCATACTGTGCCGTAATGCCGATAAACTTCTTATCCGGCTCCGTAAAGCTCGGCAGCTCGACCTCAGTGACGGTCAGCCTATCTGCCTTCAGCACATTCGCATCCGCATAACGCAGTACCGCTTGCTTGAAAGCCGATCTGATCAAAGGCGCAATCCTTTCCTCAAAGAATTGAGCGACCTCATCCTGGGCCATCTGTTCGGTCTGCTCCCGCTTCACCTGCTCCCACTCGACGAGCTGCACGGCAAAATCGGGAATGAACGCTTTATAATCCTCCGCCCACTGCTCGCCTTGCAGCAGCTTATCGCGGGCCGCGGTTATTTTGCCGAGCCACTCTCCGGCCGTAACGCCGACGCTGCTCTGCGAATACGCCTGCTTCGCTTCGTTCGCCAGAAGCTCGACCGGATAGGCGCTCGCCGCCATCTGCTTGGCGGTTTCCGTCACCGCGTGCTGCAAAGCCATATCTGCCACAGTCAGCTTAATCAAACATACGAGCGCTAATACGAAGGCTAGAAAAAAGGGGAAGACGACGGTAGCCTCCAGGCTTACGCTGCCTGTTTCCCCCCGAACAAGCTTATGCCAGCTCCCGCATCTGGCGGGAGGCCCGATCGTTTCTTTGATCCGAATTCCCCCCTGGCTTCAAAATTTAGTGTCTCGGGCCCCAGGCCATGTTAATACGAAAGCATCGCAGACTTCGTCACTTGAGCTTGGTTGCCCTGGACCGGGTAGCCGAACGCGGACAGCGTAAATGGCATAAACCATAACCCAACCCTCGTTTCCGTACGAACTTGCATGTACGCGGCCGATTGCCGTAAGTCCTGATTCGTGTTCAGTTCGATCAAGCTCTGCATCCGTGTCATCATCGGCTCGCGCTTCGTATGGAGCATCAGGAACAGCCGTAAGTAGTCTTTGTAGTTCATCGTTAGCGCGGCTGGCGTTTTATCGCTAACCTGCACTTCCTCGCCGCTGACGAGCTTCGTCATATCCACGTACGCACGGCCGGCTCCTTCCGCGAGCGCCCACAACAACGTCAGCAGCGGATTGCCCATCGTTACGACCTTCGATTCCGGGGCCATCAGCGCTTCCGCCGTCCGCACGGCCAGCCGGATGGCGAACATTTCCGCGTAGGCGGCCGACTGATTTTTCAGGCAGGAATTGAGCCCGTAGATCAAATATTCCGCTTCCTGCGTCTCAAGCTCGTGACTTTCCCGCTGCGAGCTTTCGTAATCCGGCTTGGGATAGCCGTCCGGTCCAATCTCCTTCCCGTAAGTTCGGTAGTTGAATTTCGTCAGCGCGTATTCATTGTAGTACAACTCGTCGCGAAATTGGCCGGCAGCCGAGCCGATGCCGCCAAGCAGCTTGTCGATCAACCCCGTCGTTTTTTGAATCGCCGTATCCGAATCTCCCATCTCCGCATTCGCCGCAGCCTGAGCCGATTCGATCCGGTTGTAATCCGCATATTTGCGGTTCAAAGAGACTTCCCCCGAGGCCGGATCTCCCACTTCAAGCCTTGCATAGGCTGCCGTCGAATCGCTGCCGCAATCCGCCCAAATTTTGCGAAGCTCGTCCCAAATTTGCGCATACCGCAGCTTTTCTTCTTTTTTTCGCTTCGATACGCTGTCTTTCGCTGCCGTGCGTTTGTTTTCCTCAGCGCCTTGCTCCGCCGCGAATTGCTGCGCCTTTTGCCCGTATGCCTCGTTCGATGCATCCAGATCTTGTTTCCTCGCCGAATCGAATTTGTTTTCACCGACAAATAGCGCCGTGACGGACAATGCGGTTTCAAAGCCGCTGAACAACGCCCCGAGCCCGCCGGCACCGGTTTTGTACTTGACGTAGTACGAATCCGGCATCGTTGCCGCTGCCAGGGCATCCACAGCGATGCCGGAATCGGCCGGCACAGTGAGCTCCGCGCGAATCTGATCGTCCAGCGATTTGGCCCGGTCGAGTTTCTCGAAAATCCGGCTCACTCTGTCGCTCATCGCGATCCGGTCCCGCTCCGCCTCCAGCTTCGTCGTGTTCATCAGCAGTGTATACTCGGCGATATACCGCAGAATAAGCTCCAGATCGCCGATTTGCTTCTGAATATCTCCTAGTTTTCTTTCAAGCTCACCAATAGCTTGCTGAATCGCGATCAGTTGTTCGACGGCTTGAACACCCGCCTGAAGCAGTCCGGCAAGTCCTGCCTGCCTTTCCCGAATCGCCTGCTGGAGCGAATCGGCCTGCGCTTTCAGAGCGCGAATATCCCGATTCAGATCTTCCGCGGTGCGAAGGCCGATCAACCGGCATAGCTCGTCCAGCCGTTCCAGCTTTTTCGCATAATACGCTTCGTAGGTCGACGCTTTCGCGACCGCTTCGCGCGAGGCCGACCAGGCCGCGTCCAGCTCGTCATCCCGCTGTTCGATCAGTGTCTCGATGTTACCCGCCTGCTTTGCGAATTGCGATACGCCGCCAAGCATCGATGCCGCTCCCGATTTGCCGGTCAGCTTGTCCGTAACGCCAAGCGCGAACTCGACAGGCGCCCGGTACTTCATTTCCTCCAGCACCTGCCTGCCGAACACGGACTGATTGCCCAGCGTATACAGCGGCTGAAGCTTTGCGGATACGAAAGAAGGCTGAACCACGCTGAACGAGCCGTTTCCGCCGGTGTTCAGGTTCTCGGTTAGCACCTGCTCAAACAAATCCGAGCTTGCTGCCGGATTAAGCCCGACGGCGAACAAGCCGTATCCTCTGAGCGTCGGATCGTAGGCGGACAGCACCGAGCGAAGCGCAGTCTTCGTTGCCGTCTCGGCTTGACGTTCTCCCATTTGCACGCGGGCCGCGTCAATCAAGGCGGCATGAAACGTAAATAAAGGCGCAATCAGTAAAATGAGCGAGATGGAAACCGATCCGGCTCTTGATTTCCACATGCGGGCGGCCTCCCAGCGAGTTTTGAAGCCCCCTCAAAAGCTTTTTCACTTTTGGGGGTTCAGTTCTGGATATGAAATAAGCGAATGTTACTGATGAATGACGACTATAATGCCTTGCTGTTCCAAATATTGCCGCAGCGGCTTGGACGGTCCGATCTTGCCGTCCTTCTCCTTACGGAAAAAGTGCCATACGGCTCCTTTCACCTCCGTGCTTTGCCGCATCAGCTCGACGTCCTTGACGATTTGCGACTCGATATCTTTCGACTTGGACGTATAGCCGAGCTTCACTTCATGCATGAGGCCGTCGGCGTCCAGCGCATCGAGTATTCTTCGCCCGCTGGGCGCTTTCACTTCCGTCACTTTTCCTCCGGTAATGCCCCTTACGTATTCCGCAGCCTCGGCCGCGCGGGCAAACACAAGCCGCCGCTGCTCCTCCTGGAGCGCTTCAGCCGGAACGATCTCCTCCGCCTTCGACTTTGTGAGCAGGTCTTTGACGCGAACGACGAACGTTCGCACAAAGTCGATGCTGCGGATCAACTCGGCCGGCTCTGTCACGACGCTGCGCACTTCCGCGTCCATTCGCGAATGCATCCATGTCTTGGCCATAAAGGGAAGCGTTCCTGTCTGCTCCAGGCGTACGGTCACTTCCCTGTCGATAATGCCGTGACGATACGTCAGTTCCCCTTCAAAAAGGCCAGGCAGCTCGCCCGCCGCCCTCGCAAGCTTCCCGGCCGGTGCTGCGGCGGCGGATGAGACATTGCCGTTAGAGCCGGCCGGAAGCTCTACCTTTTGCAAGCCGAAGCCGCCGCCAAACGAAAACATGCCGCTTAAACCGTCGCTTCCGGTACGCCAGTACAGCCCGTCATGCCGATTCGGCAGCACATAGCCGGATTCGAAATCTTTACCCGAGTTGTCCCAAGTGAAGGCGGCTCTCTCGGCCGTCTCCGATGCGGTCTCATACAAACTCGCCTGCTTGTAAACGAATAAGCTGACGAATATAAGGGAAACGACTGCAATCAAAATCGTCGGATAGATGAGCGCTGATTCCAGCGTATAGCTGCCTTTTTCCGAACGAGCCAGTGTAGCCGCATGTTTGCGAAGCGCCTCCGCTGAACTGACGATAGCGGGAGAGCCGACGCGACGAGTCCTCATGGGCTTTTGCAAGAATCCGGCGAAGTCAAGCAGTCCTTCGTCCCAGT
Source organism: Paenibacillus ginsengarvi (assembly GCF_003626695.1). GTDB lineage: Bacteria > Bacillota > Bacilli > Paenibacillales > NBRC-103111 > Paenibacillus_AB > Paenibacillus_AB ginsengarvi. Next base: position 76,781 of record NZ_RBAH01000009.1, on the reverse strand, counting down.
GCTCCCGAGCTCTTGATTCGCTTCGCCGAAAAGCTTCTTAATAAAGCCTAGAATCCATTTACGGAACGCTACGGCTACAATGACGAGCACCGCTACGATAAGCAGCAGCTCCAGCGTGCCGAGCCCGTCCTCCTCTTCCCAGAACTGCATGATTTGTTGTTTGAGCGTATTCAAGTTCATCCCGTTTTCCTCCATTTTTGTTTTTGGGAACTTTAAAACAGCCAGATCGGTAAATCCGTCAAAGTTCCTTAATCCATTAGCATAACCGCAGGGGCGGCGACGATCGCCATAACCGCAAGCAGGATCAGTAGCATCGGAAAGATAAGCTTCGACGAAGCTTCCTCGCCGAGCGTGCGCGTCATCGCCTTCCGCTTCTCCCACAAATCCCGGTTCAGCGAGCGCAGCGATACGACGAACACGTCCCCGCCGCGCCTGTAGTTCATCAGCACCGTTGTCGTAAATAGCGACATCTCGGCAATGCCGCATCGTCTGCTGAGCTTCTCCAGCGCAACCGGAAGCGACTCGTTATTACGCAGCCGGTTTGCCAGCATGGCAAGCTCGGCTTGCAAAGGTCCGCCTCCGCGTACAGGCGGCTCGGATTCGGCACAGCGGATAATCGCCCCTTGCACCGTTTCACCGGCATTCACAAGCAGCGTCAGCTTGTTCAAAAATTCCGGCAGCTCCATCACAAGCTTTCTTCTTTTGCCGGCTACCTGCCGATCCAGCCGACGAATCATAAAGAGCGGGCCAAGCACGACAAGGGAAACCATCGATACGATCACGTACGGATCGCCCCGGGTCACAGCCCCCATCGCGGCCACGCCAAGCAGACCCAGAAGAACGACCGATATGAGATCGGCCGCGAACCGTTTCGTATGCCGCAGTTCGCTGTCTTCGCCGTACAAGCCGATCATTTTGCGATAAATATTCCAGCGTCCGGAGGACAGCCGTTCCACGAGTCTGATCTTGGCCGCAATTGCTGCGGACAGCGGAATCATAAGCCGGAGCAAATCCATCTTTTCACGTCCCGATATCCATAATGGTGTGCGCCAGCCACTGGCTGGCCCCGAGTATGACTAGCGAGACCGTCATAATGAGCCGGCCCGCTCCCGTGTAGAGCGGCTCCATATAGTCCGGCGAGCTGAACGCCAGGAAGGCGACGATGATGAACGGGATGAAACCGAGCGCTTTCGCCTCGAATCTTTTTTGCGCGACCATAACCCGAATATCCTGCTCGATCTCCATCTTCTCGCCGATCAGATTCGAGGTGCGGCGCATGACCTCGACGAGATCGCCTCCGGTCCGCTTGCAAGCGGCGAAAGCTTCCGCAAATTGCTGCACATCCTCGATGCCGCTCCGCCGGCCGAAATCGAGCAGCGATTTTTCTACAGGCTCCCCGTTCTCCGTGCGCCGGTTCACGCGATCTAGCTCCACGATCATATCGGTCGCTTGATCGGGGTACAGCAGACGCAGATCGCCGCGCGCCTCCAAAAAAGCGTTCTCAACTGATTTCCCTGCAGACAATGCCGAGGATAACGAATACAAAGCATGCTTGAACTGCTGTCTCAGTTCGTCCTTCCGCTTGTGGATAAGCTGCTTCCGCCTGATTCGCGGATAGTAGAATGCGGCGAGCGACAAGACGGCGCATATCGCAATATTTTTATAGAACAGAAACCCTATGGCGGACAATACGATTCCCGCCAGTAAGCATGCGGTTGTTGTTTGCGAAACGGACATCGCGTATTCGTCGTAGCTGCCGGAAGGCGCTGCTTGCTTGCGGCGCGAAAAGTCCCGCTTGCTCTCCATCGCCTGAAACCGCGTCCAAATAGTCGTTCCTTTCAGCTTGACGATCATCAAGTAAACGGCATAAGACGCAGCGCCGCAAACGAGCGCTACAAGGATGCTCTGCATGTGCTCCTCCTTTCGTTAGCATTCAGCTTTCGATTCCGGACAGCTTCAGCTTCTGCACGTTTTGCAGTCTGTTCCCTGTCGGTACCAGACCGCCAATCACGTTGCCTGCTTCGTCCTCGCCCGTCTCGACGAACGTATACAGCGGGTTAAGCCGATATTCGCCGTTCTCAAATCCGGCCAGCTCGGTAATTTCAGTCACTTTGCGGCTCCGGTCGCGGAACCGGGTCAAATGGATCATTACATCAAGCGCGGAATCGATCTGCTTGCGGACAACCTCGACAGGCAAGGCGCCGCCTCCGCTCAGTACCATCGTCTCCAGACGGCTCAGCATATCCGCCACCGAGTTAGCATGGCCGGTCGACAAGCTGCCGTCATGACCGGTGTTCATCGCTTGCAGCATATCAAAGCATTCGGCGCCGCGCACCTCGCCGACGATGATCCGGTTCGGCCGCATCCGCAGCGAAGAGCGGATGAGCTCGCGGATCGTAATCGCCCCTTTGCCTTCCGTGTTGGCATTGCGCGTTTCCAGCCGGACCCAGTTCGGCACGCCTTGAATTTGCAGCTCGGCCGAATCCTCGATCGTAATGATGCGCTCATCCGGCTGAACGAAGGCGCACAGCGCGTTCAGAAACGTTGTTTTCCCGCTACCGGTGCCGCCGCCGATAAACAGATTGTATTTGGCCCTAACGAGCGTCGCCAAAAAATCGGCGGCTGGCCCGTCTATGGCGCCGCGGGCGATGAGATCGCCCATCAAAAGCGGACTTGCCGGAAATTTCCGGATCGTCATCGCTGGCCCCTTCAACGCAATCGGAGGAAGCACGACATTGACGCGCGACCCGTCGGCCAGGCGGGCGTCCACAATCGGACTCGATTCGTTGACAACCCGGTTCACTTTCGCCACAATCGTCTGAATGACGTCCTCCAGCTTTTCCGCGGATTCGAATTGCGCTGTGTGGCGCTCGATGCGGCCGTTACGCTCAATGAATATTTCATCGTGCGCATTGATCATGATCTCGGTAATATCACCGCTGTCGATCAGCGGCTGTAGTACATCGAGACCTCGAAACGAGTTGAATATCGTCTTGACTACGGATAACCGGTCTCTGGCTGACAAATAGCGTTCGCCGGAATAAGCCAGCACCGTCTCTTCGATCAGACGCGTAAAGCTTTCGTCCGAATGCGCCCCGGACAAGTCGATCTTGTTACGAACCGTTTCGCGAAGCGTCCGCGTAATCGAGTCGATCGACATTCGACATCCCTCCTTCGGTCCGGCGCAATTCGCTTAGAAGCCTTACAATGCCTTCGGTAAATAACGGTTCGGCCGAAGGCTTGCCGGACGCCCCGTGCTTCTGCTTCCATGCCGGCACATAAGGCAGCTTCCCCGCAAGCGGCACAGCGGATGGCGTCATGTCGGAGGGCGCAGGCAGTGTGCCTGATACCGATCCGGTATGCTTGTTCAGTACGAACCGCAATTTGTTGCGGTCCGTCAACGAGGCGTCGCCGAACGCCTCCTCCCATTCCGCAAGCAGCTTGAAGCTTCTGGCCGCTGAATCTCCGTCCTCTGTAACGATGCAGAGAACAGCGTCGCTAAGCGACAGGGTCCCCCGTACACGTTCGCCCAAGGATGTATCCGAATCGAAAACGATAGCGTCATAGCGGCCAAGCTGCTTCAAATGTCCGATCAGTTTGCCTGCGTCTTCCGCCGTCAGCTCGATCGTTTCCCGAAATTTGCGAAACCCCGGAAAATAATCGAATCCATACGGCTCCGCCCGGTAAAGGAGGCCGTTCAAGCTGTCCGTCGTCCAAGCGGCATTCGTCCGCAGCCCGTATACGAACCGGGCAGCCTGCTCCCCGTCCGTTTCCTTCGGCAATACCGAACCGGGGACAAGCTCCATGTTCCAGTACAGACATCGCTCGCCTTGTGCCGCAATCGCTCGGGCCATATGCTGCGCTATCGTCGTTTTCCCGACGCCGCCTGCCGCTGAGAACACGGTGTACACCGGCGTCCGTCTTCCGGTCGAAGACGCTCTGACGGATTCCGCCTGCGCCCGGTACAAACCGAGAATACGGCCAAGCAGTTGGTGCAGCGGCTGATATTTATAAATTCCCGGCATGCCGGGTGCCGCCTCATCCGCTTCTTGCTTCGTTTCGTATAGACGGATAACGAACCCCCATCCGGTATCCGCTTCGCCAAAATCAGAATGAACGACATAGAGGGCCGCGCTTCCGTCTTGTGCATATTCACGCAGCATTTCCGGCTTCGTTGCCTGCTTGACGGTCAGCGTGCGACTCCATTCGGTCTCGCGGATATACTCCGTCAGGAGCTTCAAATATCCAGCATCCCGATCGTATATAACAAGCTCCAACCTGCCAGACATAAGTAACATCACCTCCTTCTTGGTTCATTTCAAGGACCATACATCGTCCAAAGCCCCGATGCGATCGATACGAATCCGGCAACGGCGCCGGCTATGGCAACTGCGATCGCCTGCTTGCGGGTCAAGGCCCAACACCTCCCGAGAACGCTTGCCTGCTTGCCTTTGCCAGGCGGTGACCGGAACCTGCAAGCGTATGCTCGCGGGCAAGTCCGGGCGAAAAAACAAATAAGCACCCCAAACGACGGTATCCAATACCGTAGTCTGCGGTGCTTCCGCTAGCAAATTCAAATTTATACTGATTATACCATACAATTCCTTTGGATCAAGAGCGGGCCGAAAAAAATTTGCCGAGCCAGTTCCCACCGCCAAACCGTCCGTTATCCCGCCTGCCGGTCGGCTGCACAGTCTGGCCAAGCCACGGGCCCAGAGCTTTTTGAAGCGTTGCCTTCACCGTTCCTTGCTGCTGCACCGGCTCGCCTTTCCAGGAGCAGCGGACGATTTCCTCCAGAGGTACGCCGGGGATGATGGCCGACGGCCGGATCGGATAGGAGGCGAGCCATTCTTTGCCTCCGCTGAACGAGATCGACTTGTTGGCGATAAAATGTACGTTATTCATCATCTCGTGCCTCTTCATCAGCAGCTCGCAGTTCGCCCTCGTCGACGCCAGCATCCAGCGCGACGGCAACGGATCGGCAACGGCGACGACGATATCGGACTCATCCAGCAGCTCGGATACGCCCGGCTCGTGCCACCGGTCCCCGATATCGAGAATCGTGACCGCCGCGTGAATCCGGAACAGACGCTGCTCGAGATGATGAACCGGCACGGGATGGAGCTTGTCTTCGTCCGGATGCAGCGCCACCCATTCGGTTCTACCGCTGCGCCAAATGGTCCGGCCGCTGTCCGGCCTCGCAGACCAGTAGTCGTAGTTAGCTGGCGCATTCCGCTCGCCGTCCAGCAGCCCGTACAGATCGGGCCGCACGGCGGGATGTTCCACGACGGCATTCGTGACCCCCGCATCGCTCAGCAGCGAAGCGATCGCGACGGCGGTAAAGGTCGCACCCGCTCCCGCGTACAAGCCACCAACGACAATTCGGATTCGGCGCGCTTCGTGCAGCGAAGCCTGATCCTTAACGGAATCTGCATAAGTCCGAGGCTTGTCCGATTCCAGACTCATCTCGAGCATCGCTTTCACTTCGGCCGCCGATTGCGGCCGTTTATCCGGCCTATCGTCGAGCAGCTTGTTCACCAGCTCGGCCACCATACGCTCGCGAGTCTGACCGGAGAGCTCCAGCGGCTGCCTTGCGGCATGAAACGTACGCCCTTCGCTGAGCAAGTAGTACAGCGTCGCTCCAAGCGAATACAGATCCGACCGATAGTCGGAATATCCTTGCTCCAGCAGCTCAGGCGCGGCATACCCGATCGTCCCAAGCGCAACCGTATCCGTCTCGCGCCCCGGCGTATGCTTTCTGGCGATGCCAAAGTCGATCAGACGCACATGATCCTGGGTATCGACCATGATGTTCGACGGCTTAATGTCGCGAAAAATGACCGGTCCCGACTCCAGTCCGTGCAAATAGTGAAGCAGCTCGCAAAGCTGAACCGCGTAGCGAATGAGCGCTTGCAGCGGCAGCTCGCCCCCGTTTTGCTCGAACAATTGCTGCAGCGTAACGCCGTCGATATATTCCATCACGAGATGGCTGTATCCTTCTTCATCCGGCGGAAAAAAGTCGACGACATGAGGCAAATAAGGATGGCTCAGCTTCATAAGCACCGCCGCTTCCCGCGAAGCGGAGAGCTCGGAGATGCCGTACTCGCGCGTCCGTTTGACCGCCCATCTTTTGCCCGGCAGCTTCAAGTCTTCCGCCAAATAAACGGCGCTCATGCCGCCTTCCCCTAACGGCCGGACGATCCGGTACCGGCCGCCGAACACGGTGCCCGCCAAGCGGACGCCGCTTCCCGTATCGTCAAAAAAACGATCCATCGTTTCCCCCCATAGTAATGGATGTATAGCCCATTATAACGGAAAACGACGGTACGTTTCCACCATTTCTTGCCAACCGGCGTCGTTTCATGCCGTTTCTCGTCAGCGGGTTTCCGGCAAATACCGTCTTGCTCCCGCATATTCGTGCTTGTACGGATCGGCTTCCAGCGAAATGCGCTCAATCGACCGCGCCGAATTCGGCGCATGGATCATTTCGCCGTCCCCCGCGTACATCCCGACATGGTGAATGCTCCCACTGCCGTCCTGATGGGCGAAAAAAAGCAAATCCCCGGCCCGCAAACCGTCTTTGTCGACAGCACGGCCGATCTTGCTCTGATCCGAGGCGTCGCGCGGGATAGGGATGCCATAAAAGCGGTAAAGCGAGTAAGTAAATCCCGAACAATCGAAGCCAAAACCGGAAAGGCCGGCCCATAAATACGGTAGACCAAGAAACTGCTTCGCCATATGTACAAGCTGCTCTCCGATCGGAGGAGCCGCATCTCCGGGACCATTGCCGCAAATGTACAGCACGCTCGCCTTCGGCACATATTTGACCCCATCCGCAGGCGTGCATACAGCGAAAACCGAGCCAAGCTCCTCTGCAACCGGAAGCTTCGTATTGAAGCTTACCTCGAGAAAAGGCTGCTTGCCTTCGGGATCGTCAAACAGAAAGGCCGATCGGGTCCGTATAACTGCGGTCGGGCTGTCCAGACTCGCTGCCGGCTCGCTTTCCGGCGACAATTGCCACAGCGGCAACCAGCCGGGGTATCCCCGTTCGTCGCGCGAAGTGGGTTGCTCCGGCACGATCACCTTCGCCCAGTCGCCCCTTGTTTCCAGCAATATTGCTTTCTCGCCGTATAAGGCCTGCGTCTCGAGCTTGCCGACGAGCCATAGCTTCTGCTCGAGCGTCATCGCTTGCGCCCATGCCCGAATATCGGTTACGGCGGCGACGGAAGCCTCGTCAAGCGGGCGGTTCCGGTTCGGCTCCCCCCATAAGGTGGCGACCGGTGTATGGATCACAAAGCGTGCTCCCGGCCTGTACTGATCTCCGTTTTCCCCGGCGGAATGGGTCAACTTCGCAACCTCCCCTTTGAAGCATACTTCCTTTTATGCAAAGCGCCCGGCAACTATGCCAGCGACTCCCGGATCAAGCATGGTGAACCGTCTTCGGCGAAAGTGTATGAGCCCAGCGCAGCAGATCGACGTTGCCGCCGCTCAGCACAAGCGCCACATTGCGCTTCTCGAGACCCAGCGAGCGATTCATGACCGCAGCGAGGCAGACGGCCCCAGCGCCTTCGGCGAGCACCTTGGCCCGTTCGAGAAGCATCACCATCGCTTCGGCGATTTCTTCCTCCGAGACGAGCACGAAGTCGTCGACGTACTTCAGCATCATGGGCAGCGTCAGATCGCCCGGCCTTTTGACGAGCAGCCCGTCGGCGACGGACGTCGGGTTCTCGACGCGCACAATCGACCTGCTGCGCCAGGAATCGTGGCCGGAGCTGGCGTTCGTTGGCTGCACCCCGATGATGCGGATATCCGGACGCACCGTTTTCGCCGCGAGCGCTATGCCGGAGATGAGACCACCGCCGCCCACGGGAACTAGAATCGCGTCCACATTCGGCAGATCGTCCAGCAGCTCCAACCCTACCGTTCCCTGACCTGCGATCACATATGGATCGTTAAAGGCGTGTACGAGTGTAGCGCCATTCGAACGCGATAGACGCAGAGCTTCTTCATAAGCATCGTCGTAGCTCGTTCCATGCAAAATCACTTTCGAGCCATACCCTTCGGTTGCCACGATTTTCGCCTCGGGCGCTCCGGACGGCATGACGACGATCGACGGTATGCCCAGTTGCGCCGCCGCGAGCGCCACGCCCTGCGCATGGTTGCCCGCCGAAGCGGTTACGACGCCGGCTGCCCTTTCGGCCGAGGTCAAGGTCGCGATTTTGTTCATCGCTCCCCGCACTTTGAACGCCCCGGTCCGCTGCATATTTTCCAGCTTCATATACAGCTCCGTACCGGTCATCCGGCTGAACGTTTGCGAATGAACGAGCGGCGTCCGGTGAATATGTCCGTTCAATCTGAACTTGGCTTGCACAATATCCTGGTATCCTACTTGGTAATCCCCATCTAAACCACCTCATCGAACAATTTTAGAAAACAAAAAAAGCTCTCATCCTCAAGGGACGAGAGCGTTCTCGCGGTACCACCCTAATTCCGAATTCGCTGCGGCATAAAGCCTGAAACGAAGCTTCGGCGCTTCTGACCGGCATACCATCATATGCCGTTCCCTGTAACGGAGGAAATCCGTGTTCCCTACCTAAGTTCGGGTTCCATCTCCAAGGTGATATTCTTCGCCGTCTGCACATCGGCTCGCACCAAACCGCCGACTCTCTGGGAACAGGGAAAGCGAGTACTCTTCCTCTTCATCAACTTTACTACTATAATTGCCTTTTAATATAACATAACATACAACGAAGATCAATATTTTTTGGTTAAAAAGACGGTCAGCTCGTCCCGGTTATGAAAAAGCTGCTTCGCCTTGACCAGCTCCATTCCCGGCTGCATCGCCCGTACGCAATCTTTGACGGTCTGGAACGGCTTGCCGTGCATCAGCTTGAGCGTAATGATCGCGGCTCCTCCCGGCTTAAGCGCTTCAAGCAGGGGCAGGATCAGCTTCACCATCATCTTCGGACTCCAGCTCATATCGCAAACCAGCAGGTCATAGGAATGCTCGCAAAACTTGACATCGCCCGCGTTGCGTTTCATAAACGTAAGCTTCGGATGACCAAGCAGGTCCGGATGCAAATCGGCGGGGTCCACCGCCGTTACCTCCACGCCTCGCTCCAGCAGCAGCGACGTCCAGCCACCTGGAGCTGCTCCGATGTCGAGCGCCTTGGCGTAACGGCTCAAGTCGAGTCCGAATTCGTACTCCGCTTCGAGCAGCTTGAACTTGGCACGCGATACTTGTCCCTCCTCCTTACGGAAGCGGACTGCGCCTCCCGGCCAATCGGACAAATTTTGCTCCGGCTCGGAGATGCCGATGTAGGCGGCTTCCTCCGTCAAAAACACAGATACGATGTAATCCGCATCCTTGGCTACGGCATCCGCATCGTACGTTTCGTGCAGCATACTCACAATCCCCAGCTTCAGCTCGCTCATTTCAAAGCCAGGCGACAAGCGCTCTGCTTTGCGGATCTGGATGGCTGCCGAGCGGCCCGCGGCAGGGGCCAGCTTGGCAACGGCGGCTGCAATCGCTCCTATGTCCTCGTTTCCTCCGGAGTAAGCGACCGTTTCGTCGATCGGAAACATATGCCGCAGAAAGATCGGCTCGTTGCCGGTAATGCGGCGAATCGCCGTTTCGCGGTCCAGCGGAATACGCATCACGTACGTTTCCGCCGCGATCAACTCGTCGAACTTCGTTCCCGGCGTAAGCGAGCGGAGTTCGTCCTGCGCGTAAGCCGCGAATCCGCGATTGGACGTAACGACAAATCGCGACACGTCCGCGGAGTCGGCTAGTTCGTTCATGAAAGCACCTCCGCCCTATGTTTAATCCCATACCTATTTAACGCCATAAAATAAAATAATCCGTTATTACACAACATGAATCCAAGGACGGTCTTTGAACCATTCGATATCAACCGGCACGTGGTACGCATCCCGCAGCAGCTCTTTCGTGAGCACTTGTTTTTTCTCGCCCTGGGCAACAATCTGGCCTTGATCCATGAGCGCGATATGGGTGAAGACAGGAACGATCTCTTCGATATGGTGCGTCACGTATACCATAAGCAGTCCCGACTTGCCGAGCTCCTGAATATCTTCAAGCAACTGCTCGCGTTCGAACAGGTCGAGTCCCGAGCACGGCTCGTCCAAAATGAGTACAGACGGGTCGGTCATGAGTGCGCGGGCGAGCATAATTTTTTTCCGTTCCCCCTGCGACAGCGTGCCCAGCGGCTGCTCCGCCACATGAGGCAGCCGGACCTGCTCCAGCTTCTCGATCGCCTTCTGCTTGACCTCGTCCGGAATGTCCTGATAAAACCGCAAAAAGCCGTATTCGCCCGTCGCCACGACTTCCCATACCGGGTCGCGCATCGTCAGCTTCTCCATAAGCGATTGGCTAATGTAGCCGATTTTGTGACGCACCAGCCGCAAATCCACTTCGCCGTAAGGCTGTCCAAGCACGCGCACTTTGCCCGATGTCGGAAACTGATAGCCGGTTATAAGCTCGAGCACGGTCGTTTTGCCCGAGCCGTTTTTGCCGAGAATGACCCAATTTTCCCCTTGCTTCATATGCAGGCTGACATCGTTTAAGATGTTGCGTTCGCCGCGAATAAAATGAATGTTGTCCAAGCGGATCATGCTATGTAGCCCCTTCCTCCATATCCAATGCGATGAATGAGTTCATAGGAGCTTTGGACGGAATAACTCATAACCCCGTTAAAGCACCTTACTCATTGTAGCGCAGCTTCGCCATCGTTTTCCACTTGGAAATTTCCTTCGGCGATTTGGTGCAGCACGCGATCCGGTGCCGGGTGGTTATAGATGCGGACATGCGGCGGTTTGTTCATATAAAGCGCCTGGTACATCGCCTGCTTGCCGGCTGCGCTCGACGTATGCAAATAAATGACGGCCGGATACTTACGCTCCGTTACGATAAAACGGACGACGTCCATCCCGGTTGGCTCGTTCCAGCCCAGATCGTAGTCGAGCGACAAGACGCGAACGTCGCAGCCGAGCAGCAGCTCGTTGCATTCGGCCGCATTTTTCGCCAGTACAAACCCCTTCGGACAAGCCCGGGCATCGTCCATATACAGATCGATCATCGTTTCCCCTCCGATAACCGGTACAGCTCTCCGATTTCGCGCTCATGCGTTATCGCTTCCGTCACCGGCGTCTCCAGCACGGCCGGAATCGGCAGCGAGCGCATCGAGGTCAAAAAATCGCGAAAAGCCGCCTCCCCGATTTCCCCTCTTCCGATATTGGCATGACGGTCCTTATAAGCTCCAAACGGATAAACAGAATCGTTCAAGTGAACCGCCTTCAGATGCTGAAAATAGCCGAGCGCTTCGCCTTTGGCGCGGACTTCCGCCCAATTCGCTCCGTTCCAGAGCCCGCTTGCGAACGCATGGCACGTATCCAGACAAAAGCCGACATACTCCGGCTTGGCGCATAAATTGCGGATGCCGACCAGTTCCTCAAACGTCATGCCCATTCTCGCATGTTCCCCGGACTGATTCTCGATAAGCAGCTTCGTCGTACCGCTCCAGCGAAGCAGCACCTCGTTCAGCGTGTTCACAATATTTTTGTAGCCGTCCAGCTGCACCGCGCCTTTATAGATGCCGAAATGAACAATGATGCCGACCGATCCGCAAGCATCGGCGATTTCCAGATCGTTCAGCAGCGACGCTACGACCGAGTCTCTTCGCTCGCCCGCGTCGGCACTCAAATTCGTCGGATAAGGGGTGTGCGCGATCGATTGCAGCGAATGCTCCCGGCAAAAGGCGGCGCATGCTTCCGCATCGCGTTTATCCACTTTTTTCAGCGTCAAGCTGCGCGGATTTTTCGGAAAATATTGATACGACGTCCCGCCGATTCGACGGGCCAGCTTCGCCGCCTCCAGAAAACCGCCGCGTATGCTGACATGGGCTCCGTAATTCAAGCGGCCCGCCCCCCTTCACTCCTGGCACTGCAAGCAGTAAAACACTTTGCGGGAAGCGAGCTCTTCCTGCACGAGCGGGCTGCCGCATCGCAGACAAGGCTCGCCTCCGCGGTCGTACACTTTGCAGCGGGAATCGAAGCCGCCGGTCAAGGCGTCTCCGGGAAACAGCGGATTTTCCATATATCCGCCGAATCGGATCGCCTCCGCCAGCACGCTTCGCATCGAGTGGAACAGCTTCTCGTGATCTGCCGCCGACAGCGTATTCGTTCTCCGCGTAGGTAGTATTCCAGCGTCGAAGGCGAGTTCGTCGGCATAACAGTTGCCGATTCCAGCCATCGTCCTCTGATCGGTTAGCGCCTGCTTGAGCGTTGTGCGTTTGCTGGTAAGAAGCCGTCCCAGAACCTTCGCGTCAAAATCTGGGGCAATCGGCTCCGGCCCTAGCTCGGACAGCCTTTCGGCCGTTTCTTCGGTCGTATGCAGATGCAAATAACCGAGACGAAGCCCGATAAAATACAGAGAGCGTTCCCCGAACGACAAAACGACCTGCGTCGTTCTGTCCGGCTTCTCGCGTTCGGTGCCGTAAAACATCCAGCCGCCGAGCATGAGATGCAGCAGCAAAACCGAACCGCTGTCCAAATGAAAAAGCAAATGCTTCGCTCGTCTCGATATGCCGGTTATGGTTCGGCCTTCCACTCGATCGCGGAACGTCGGAACCGGCACATTGATCGACTTCTCTCGCTCCACCTGCACGGCAGCGATAGGAGTGTGCAAGATGCGCTGCGACAACAGCGTTCGGTACGTCTCCATTTCCGGAAGCTCGGGCATGCGGGGCACCTTCCTTTTTACGCATTTTTCCATATTTTGCCCACGCGGATGCCCCTTTCATACCCTCATCGGCAACGTATGCAGCAGGAAGCGCTAGCGGGACCCGGCTATTCCGAGACGATCCAGCAGCTCCGCCAAGTCCGTACAGACAAGATCCGGCCGAACTCGCGTTTCCATCAGCAGGCGGTCCACATTATCGGGCGTGGCGACACCGGTCAAAACAAGCGCTGTCTTAAGGCCCGCCGCCTTCCCGGCGCCGATGTCCGTTTCCGGGTTATCGCCGACCGCCCACACTTCGCCGTCGCAGGGAAGGCGCTCCAGCGCATATCGCATAATCGGCTCGAACGGCTTGCCGATCACGGTTGGCGTTTGCTTCAGCGCCTCGCGAATCGAGGCGGCTATGGCGCCGGCGCCGGGAACAAGCTTGCCGTCCGCCGGAAGCAGCCGGTCCGGATTCGTAAGCACGTATTCGGCTCCGGCTGCTATGTAACCGACAGCCTGCTCCAGCTTCCGGTACGAAAACTCGCGGTCAATCCCCTGCACGACATAATCGGGACGATCGTCCACAAGCTCCATCCCCGCCTCGAGCAAAGCGGCGCGCAGCCCTTCCTCGCCGATCGCGTACACTCGGCGTCCCCGTCCGCGCTCCGCAACATAACGGGCGGCAGCCTGCGAAGAGGTGACAATATCCTGCGCAAACGCCGTTATCCCGTGATAGGCCAGGTGGTCCGCAACCGCCTCCGGCGTCCGGGACGAATTGTTCGTGACGAACAACAGCGGGTGCCCCTTCTCCCTGAGCGTATCGATAAATGCCGCAGCATGCGGGATCGAACGATGCCCGGCGTACATCGTTCCGTCGAGATCAATTAAAAAACCGGCCTTTGTGCTTGTGTTCATCTGGATTCCGCCCTCCGCTCCGTCCTGCCGGCATTTCGCCTCTCTATACTTTCAATCGGCAGCAGCTCTTGCCAAACTGCCGTTCGCGGGCCGGCCTTCGCCGCCTTTTTCCCGGACTTGACAGGAACGTCCTTACGATCCGCGTTTCCTTTTCGCAAGGCGGCGTCCCGCTTCGCTTGCAAACGCTCGACACGCTTACGGACCGCCTCGAGATCCTCGGCCCCGTCCTCGTTCATCCGGGCCGCCGACATTCTCTCCCTGGCCCGTTCAAGCGCCTGTTCCGCGTAAGCGAGCGCCTGCTCGTAATTTTTATCGCGGTGCTCGTAGAACATCGCCAGCTCGATGTAAGGAACGAGAGGCGCCATTCGCGAAAGCCGCTTTCGCTCAATCGTTTTCTCCCATAGCGAAATGGCCGGGCTGTAACGCCCTTGCCGCTTGTAAAACTCGGCAACGGGCAGCCAGTAATCGGCCGCTTGCTCCGCTTCCCGGTCGAGCAGCTCGCGGAATACCTCGTCGGCCTCATCCGCCCGGCCCAGCTTGTCGAACCAGAGCGCCAGCCGGTACAGCTCTTCTGCGTCCATTCCGGCGCGGGACACCTCGCCTTGCAGCAGCTTCGCGAAATGGGCGGCTAGACAGGCCAGCGTGAGAACGTCCATTTCGTTATGGTCGAATACGCCAGCCAGCAGCGCCGGATCGCCTTCCGCCAAATATTGAAAATACAGCGCCGGAGCAAGCGAGCCGGGAACGTCGTCCAGACGGCTTAGGCCCAGCCTCATCTTCTCGACCATGCTGAGCCGGCATGACGGCAGCGTATTGCGCCACAAGCTCCGCGACGGATACAGGAAATCGAAATGGACCGGGTCCACCGCGTACTCCTTTTGCCTGTTCAAGATGTACCGGTTTTTCAAAATCGGCCAGTCGAAGCATTTACCGTTATAAGAAACGAGCATGTCCCGCTGCTCCATCCGCTGGCGCAAATGCTGCAGCATCGCCGCTTCCTCGGCGGGATTGCGGATGAACAGCTGCTCAACCACGAAACAGTCCTGCTCGTAAAAGCCGATCCCGATCATGAACGCCACGTTGCCCGCTCCGACGCCCAGCCCTGTCGTCTCGGTATCGAGAAACAGCAGCCTTCCGTGGAGAACCGACAGGGCGTATGGCTCCAAATCGGCGCCAGCCTCGGCAACCGCGGACTTCCCGCGCCGCCCCGTTTGGCCTCCGGTCTTCCTCGTGCCCGCCGCAGCGAGGGCGACGAGAGGTTCCGCCTCTCCGCACAGTTCTCCAAGGCGGTACGTGCCGTGCGCGTGCTGCAGCGGGTACCGCCGGGACCGCATAATGAACTGTCCCCAGTCATTATGCTGCATCGTTGCATCCAGCCGCTCCCATGCGGCGCCGAGCCCGGCGGGCTCCTGCGGCTCCGGCTCCTTCTCCCGCTCCGGCGGCCGCGAAACCGCGCCGGAAGCCTCCTCCTGGACGCCGGCGCTCTTTTTAAGCCGACCCAGTCGTTCTTTTAGAGAGCTCATCCGGGATTCACCTCGATTCTCTAAGGGCGTTAATGATATATTCAAGCACGACTTCTCATAGGGCTCCTAACAGTTCTATGCTTTTTTGCTTGGCATGGAGCCCGTCTATTTCAGTGCCTATACAGGAAGGGCAGCCATCTTCACAAGGGCATTTTTTTATCAGGTTTTTCGCTGCTGCTTTAATCTCGTCGAAACGTTTGTATACGTCTTCGGCTAGTCCAATACCGCCCGGATAATGGTCGTAGATGAAAACGGTAGGTAGTTGCGTATGTTCAGCCCGAATCTGCGAAACTACATGAATATCGTTCCGGTCGCACATGACATGAATAGGTACTATATGCCGCAGCACATGAGATATCCCCAAAAGCAGCTGCTCCAGCGTTTTGGTGTCGGTGTTTAAACTATCCTTTAGCTCGATCCAGGTGCCGCTAGTATGTAATTCTTCCTCCGGCAGATTGATCTGACCGTAGCCTATATTTTCAAAACTGCTTAAGCGAATTTTCTTAAAAATAGTCGGCATCGCATTAACCTGAACATCGCCGTAATTAATCGAAGTTGCCCGCCTGTTCTCCGTGCGGTCAATGCCCAACACTTTTAGTTTAACAGCTAGATTCGCGTCTGTATAATACTCGACGTCGACTTCCCGAACGTACGCCTTTTTATGATCCCAGTCCAGCTTTTCAACTTGATACTGTACCCCTTCGTGCAAATAAATGGCTTCGTCGTGCAGCAGCGTCATTGCGCTAAATCGGTCCATTTCCCCGATTATGTTTACATTCGCTACGTCCGACTGGTCGATGATGACTACGTTTTCCTGTGCAGCTGAGCGCAAGCTGACTTCGCTTGCCGGGAAAGACTGATTCGCCCAGAAATAAGAATCCGCCGCTCGATGCAGCACCCGTTCTTCAACTAAATAGTCCAAAACATCCTCGATGTCGCTCGGTCCGAACGGTTCGCCTTTCTTGAATGGAAGCTCATACGCCGCACACCGCAGATGATCGACAAGAATAAGCAGGTTTTCCGGATTAATACGGGCCGACTCGGGGGACCGGTCGAAGAAATACTCAGGATTTTGGACGATGTACTGGTCTATGGGCGTATTGCTGGCGACCATCAGGACCAGCGCTTCACCGTGACGTCTTCCGGCCCGGCCGGCCTGCTGCCACGTACTCGCCACGCTGCCGGGATATCCAGTCATGATACATACTTGCAATTGTCCTATATCTACGCCTAGCTCCAGTGCATTCGTACTTACAACTCCCAGTATATCGCCGCTGCGCAGCCCGCGCTCAATTTCCCGCCGTTGGTTCGGCAAGTAGCCGCCCCTGTATCCCCTTATGGACTTGGACGTTATCTCGTTTTTAATCAATTCTTGCAGATGGCTTAATATAATTTCTACTCTGACCCGGCTTCTGGCGAATATGATGGTTTGTACTTTGTTCGTTAAAAATTCCTTGGCAAAATGATTTACCTCTGCGACGGCACTTTTGCGAATATTAAGCGCCTTATTAACCACAGGCGGGTTATAGAAAACAAAATGTTTTCTGCCTCTTGGCGCGCCGTTATCGTTGATTAATCGCATCGGCTGTCCCGTAAGCTGTTCGGCCAGCTCCTTCGGGTTCGCAATGGTCGCGGAAGTGCAAATAAAAAGGGGATTGCTGCCGTAAAATTTGCAAATTCTTTGCAGTCTGCGTATCACATTGGCTACGTGGCTGCCGAATACCCCTCTGTATGTATGCAATTCGTCAATAACGATAAATTTCAGATTGCTGAACAAGCTTACCCACTTGGTATGATGCGGAAGGATCGCGGCATGCAGCATATCGGGGTTTGTAATTACGATATGACCTACCGTTCTAACCAGTTGCCGAATAGCCGGGGAAGTGTCGCCGTCATAGGTGAAGCTTTTGATGTCGATCCCCATTTCGGTAATGATTTCGTTTAATTCGCTTTTTTGGTCTTGGGCCAGGGCCTTTGTAGGAAATAAATATAAAGCGCGGCTGCCGTCGTCTTCGGCTATCGCCTGTAAAACCGGAAGGTTGTAGCAGAGCGTTTTCCCCGACGCCGTGGGAGTTACAGCTACAATATTCTCGCATTGGCGTATAGTTTCGTAGGCCGTGTACTGATGTGTGTACAACTGCTCTATTCCCCGTTTGGCTAAAGCGGCTTTAATTCGTGTATCCACGCTGCCCGGCATAGGTTTTGTTTTGGCTTCAACCGGCTCGACTTCGTGCCAGTTTACAATATTTTCGTTTGTTCTTAACTCCTGAATCAACTGCGTTAGCTGCTTCTTTCTTAGCATTTCAGCCACCCCTTAAAACACGCGTCCGTTTCTTCAATTGTACAGAATACACGTTCGCATGACAACAGTCCCGGGAACAGTTTTAAACGTTTAATAGACCATCCGGAAACAATTCCGAGTGGCCTGATCTTCTGTTTATTGGCAAGGCTGCACAGCTGGAACAAGCAGATTATCGACACGTTCCGTTATTCCCCAGGGGATAGCGATACTCCCCTGAAACGAGTCAAAACCGTTAACTTTTTGTCACTTCAGATAGAATATTCAGACTATTCCGATAAAAATCCGCTCGTCTTATGTCAATTCCTGCGCTTTCCCGGGAAAGTTTTTTATATTTCCGCGGCATCGTCGTAATCGAAGCTCGACCTTTCATCCCGCTCCGCATAACGGTTTTCTGCTTCGCCCGAGCGGTAGAATCCCCCGTTTGCAAGCTTAGCGAGAACCTCGCGATAACTGTAAGAGGCTTGCTGGCTATGATCGAACTTCTGGGCAATGGTTAAGGCCATCTTGATAACCGTCAAGTCCTGCTTGTTCAAATGCACCCCAGATCCCCCCTTTTTCATACGCTCCGCCACCTAGTTTGTCCATGAAAACGAATATCATCCGGGCGGGGCCGGCGAAAATTTGCAGCTCACTCGGTTTTCATATCGCTGTAATTGGTGTAGAATATATAAATCAATAAATGTGATGATTCATTACTGGCAGTTTATTCTTGGTGCAGAAAACCGACTATGCGCTTAAAGGTGGTTTCTGTAACTTTCGCGAGGTGAACGACTCATGCTGGAAAACTTGTACAAGCAAATCGTCATGGATCATTATAAAAATCCCCGCAACAAGGGCAAGCTCGAAGGGGAAGGCGCGATCCAATTCCCATATAAAAATCCGACCTGCGGCGATGTAATGGTCCTGTACATGACGATCGACGAAAATCGCAAAATCAGCGGCGTCAAATTCGAAGGCGAAGGATGCTCGATCAGCATGGCTTCGTGTTCGATGATGACCGATCTGGTGAAAGGCAAGACGGTTGAGGAAGCGGAACATCTGATTCATCTGTTTACCGATATGATCAAAAACGGCGAAGTGCCGGAGGACGAAGAGGAGCTTGGAGATGCACTCGCATTGTCCGGCATCCACAAGCTCAGAGCCCGTCACAATTGTTCGCTGCTCGGCTGGAACGGCCTCGATCGCGCCATCAAGCAGCACGTTCATTCCTGAAAAAAGGGAAGCTCCCGATTCGTTTTTTCGATTCGGGAACTTTTTTTCGTCTATTCGCCGCGAACGCTTATTGAAGAAGCCAGTACAAAGGCACAGATATTAGCGACGTAACGATGCCGCCAAGCCCCATAGCCAGTCCGCCCGCACTGCCCTGAAGCTCGGATTCCCGAATGATTCGCGCCGTCCCTATACCGTGGGAGGCGGTTCCGATTGCAACTCCGAGCGCCACGTCGTCCCGCACGCCGATCCCGCGCAAAAATGCCGGCCCGATCATACTGCCGACGAGCCCGGTTAATACGGTAAGCACCGCTCCAAGCTCAGGGATGCCGCCAAGCTGTCTCACAATTTCGATCGAAATCGGCGAACTGGCCGACTTGGGCAGCGCTGTCACAATAAGCTGCTGCGTCCCCCCTGCCGCCCAGATGAAAAAGGCGCTGCTCGTCATTCCGCACACGCTCCCCGTTAAAACACCGGCGGCAATCGCCTTCAGCTGCCGTTTGAGCCGAACCGCATGTTTGTACATCGGGACGCCGAGGGCGACCGTTGCCGGGCCAAGACAAAAGACGAGAAGGTCACCGCCAACCCGGTACGATTCATAAGGAATGCCGGTCGCCAGCAGCAGGACAATTACAACCGCCGAGCATACGAACAGCGGATGCAGCCAGCGGATTCGCTTTTGTAGGGCGAGGGCGGCCGCGTAAGCCGCAACGGTCACCGTCACGCCGAACAACGGGTCATTCCACCATACGTTTTCCGTCAATCCGCTCGCCCTCCTTTCGCGACAGATGGGCCGTCACTTTGCCGCTGACGGCCAGCACGAGCAGCGTCCCCGCAATCAAGCTGAGACCGATCCCCGCCGCATTGCTGCCGATAATACGGGCGAACGTTATCGTACCGACTATGAACGGCGCAAAAAACAGCATCATGTGCTTGAGCAGAAACTGCGCGCTATCTTCTACCCATTCCAGCTTGACCCATCCCGCGAACAGCGATATAACAAATAGGACTAGTCCGATAACACCTGCCGGCAGCGGAATATGCGCATAATAGCGAAGCAGCAGCCCCGCAAAATGAAACGATAGCAAGATGGCGAGTCCGCGCATCTACGTCCCCCTTTCAACTTTTCGACGTTTCGCTTTTGATTTGCCACAGAAAAGTATATCATATGATACAGAAAACAAATTTTACAAGATGATTGGAGGAATTGGCTAGTGATTTTGACAACTACCCCATCCGTTGAAGGTAAAAGTATCGTAGAGTACATATCCATCGTAACCGGCGAAGCCATTATGGGTGCCAATATTATGCGAGACATCTTCGCTTCCATTACGGACATCGTAGGAGGTCGATCCGGCGCCTATGAGAGCAAACTGAAGGAAGCGCGCGATGTCGCGTTTGAAGAAATGCGCTCCCAAGCGCTCCGTTACGGAGCTAACGCTATCGTCGGCATTGATGTCGACTACGAAGTGATCCGGGACGGCATGTTGATGGTAGCCGTCAGCGGCACTGCGGTACGCGTTCAATAACACGGCCGTCACTGCGTTCGCCAGCTTTCGTCCATGACGAATCCGGCGAACGTTTTTTTGCGTTCCGCCGCAATCCGGCTGTTTTTTGCGAACTGAAGCAGAATCTTGTTGCTTTTTCGCGAATTTTGTCATATTTTTGAGAGAATGCTTGGTTTTACGAGAAGCCCCGGAAACCTGCAACAGAATACGGCAAAACTCAGAGGTGATGCCATGAACAATATCCGCAGTTTTATTCTGGTAAGTTTGCTTGCCGTTCTGCTCTGTCTGATCGCGGCTCCGAAAGCCGTTCACGCCGGTTCGGCATCGGGCATCGCCATTCAGGAGTGGCAGTTTCGATGGGAGTCGGAGCCGGTCCGCAATCCGGACAAATGGTCCGGCGTAACCGTCTCTGACCCGATTCCCGCCAATCCGGCAAACGCCACATCCGCCCGGATCAAGATCGATCTGCCGAAGGCCGGTCCGGATACGGCATGGAACCAGCCGGGGATTTTTATTGACCAATTATATGGCCATCATATTCAAATATTCGCCGGTGAACGGCTCATTTACGAAACATCCCGCAACTATGCTTACGATGTCCATAAAATTGCGCTCCCTTTGGAGCGTTCGGATTTGGGCGGCAGCGTTTATGTCAAAGTCGATACACTAAGCGACCGGATCGGCATTCACGACCGCATTGAGCTGAACAATTACACAGACGGGTTGTACCAGTTTTACAAAATTGATTGGCTCGATCTGATGCTGGGCGGTTCGCTCGTCTTTTTCGGCACGATCATGCTTCTCTGCTCTACGCTTTTACGCAGATCGTACTTGGCCCGATGGATTTCATTGTCTCTCGTCATTTTCACGACCGGGACCTTGATCGTAACCTTTTCACCTCTGCCATATACGTTTTTCAGTCAGTACGGGACCGTTTGGTTAACCATATTCGACTGTTCCTTATACGTCTTTTTGCCGTCGCTTGCGATTTTTATCGAGAAAGCGTTAGATTCTCAGTCCAACATTATTGCCTATTCACGCAAAGTTACGGTGGCCTATTCAAGCTTCTGCATCGCTCTGCTGGCGTTTAATCTGGCAACCACATCGAAATATATCAGCATTTATTATTTTTTCTCTCTCACCGTACTCGGCATCGTGATGATTAGTTTGTTTGCCGTTTTGATTACTACAACGGTGGTCTATGCGATCAAAAAAAATAGGGACGCCCTTATCATGTGCACCGGGTTCGCTCTTTTTGCCTTGACTGCCATCGGCGAGCTCGTCTTTTTTTACGGCAAAAGCAAAAACTACGATATCTTTTTGTGGAAATGGGGCCTTCTTTGCTTCATCGTCGCATTCATTATTATTTTAACGCGGGGATTCGCAAGGGATCACGAGAAGGTGGTCCGCTACTCCAAAGAGCTGGAGCTGTTCAACAACAGGCTTCAGCGTCAGGAGAAGATGGAAATCATCAGCGAGCTTGCCGCTTCCGTCGCTCACGAGGTGCGAAATCCGCTTCAGGTCACAAGGGGTTTCCTGCAATTACTCAGGGAAACGGCGGAAGAAAAGCCCAAAAAGTATTTAGGGTTTGCCATGGATGAGCTGGACCGGGCTTCCGAAATTATTACCGACTTCCTTACTTTCGCCAAACCGCAACTTGACGACATTACCGTGCTCAGCTTATCCGCCGAATTCGAGCATATAGAAGGTATTCTGAGGCCTATGGCCAACATTCAAGGGGGGGATATTCGCGTACAGCTGCCTACAGGTTTGTATGTGAAGGGCAATTCCTCGAAATTGAAGCAAGCATTCGTTAACATGGTGAAGAACAGCATCGAAGCGCTTGAAGACGAGGGCGTTATTCAAATATGGGCGTATCGGGAACGTGAAGATGTCGTCATACATATTAAGGATAATGGAGCGGGGATGGACGAACACGAGCTTTCCCGCTTGGGGGAGCCCTATTTTTCGAGCAAATCGAAAGGTACCGGCTTGGGTCTGATGGTTACATTCCGCATCATCGAAGTGATGCAGGGCAAAATTGAATTTAAAAGCACGAAGGGAGTCGGCACGGAAGCGATTATCCGCTTCCCTTCGGCGGATTAGCGGTTTACCACGCGGCATTGTCCGCAGGGTCGCCGCTATTCAGCGTGTCCGCTGGATTCGGCGGGATGACCAGATAAAACTCGGTTTGCGTCTCCTCTACGGCCTTCAGCTCGATTTCATTGGGAATTTGCACACCAAACGCATCTTGAATCGCCTGCTTCGGATTGTTCAGCAATTGCTGCTTGAATACGGGATCGGACCAGGCCTTCTCGATAATTTGCTGCTTAAGCAGTTGATCTGCCGACATGTTTAACCTCCCTTTCCAATGTTTGGTCTAGTACCAACGGATCAAGTGTATCACGGAAACAGGACGTTTTCTACATTTATTTGTCAATTTTCGACATTATATAGTAAAAACCTCCCGACAATAGCATTTGTTTATCTCGGTCTATAGCACTGGCCGCTGCCGCAAGACCTTCGGTCATATAGGCATGGAACGCAACCAGCTTCGGGATGTGCAGACCGCTCTCTCGAAGCCGCTCATGTCGATCCGCCGCAAGCCTTGCATAACATCCCAGACACCCTTCTACATAGAGCGCTTTCTTCACATCGCTAACAGTAAGCGACAGGCTGCCGCCACGCGCTCGCTCCCTCCCGATCAATGCCAGCAAACAGTTGGCATTTCCGTCCTTCAGATCCTCCATCCAATCGGCGTAATCGTCCGCCATCTGCAGCGTAACAAGCACCTCGTCGATCATGGCGGAGACAGCGGTTACCGCTTCTTCTTGCCCGGATAACAGCAGGAAGCCTGTTGATGCCAGCTTGACCGGACTCGCCTTGTGCGCAACCTTAAGCGGATTCGCCAGCCAGTCGTCGCTGATCCTCTCTCCCGCCACACTGGCGGCCCATTCCCGGCTATACTGCTTGTAGTACGCCCAGAACGGGGAGGCGGAGTCGAACGACTGCCGGTATTGTTCTAAAAACTCCTCTTGCATCATAGCCGCAAGCCCGAGCTGCTCCTTCCAGCCAGGGGCCGGCGTATCCATCAGATCGTCCTGAATAAAGTAAAACAGCATGACGTAAATATTGGCCAAAGCCATCTGTCTGCATGCGCTGTCGCTGCGCCTCGATACTTCGTTCACCCAATAAGGGAGCAAATAGCAGATGTAATTTTTTGTGCTTTCCTTGCGCAGCGGATGAAAGGCATGCAAATACACCCTCCCTTTCTCGGCCAGAGGTTCCGGAAAAGCAGCGATAGTCCGCTCCGCTTCAGCAAAAATATCGGTCAGTTCCTCTTCAAATTCCTGCAGCCAGTTCATACGACCACCGGCGCCTTAGCAAAAACGCTCCCGAACATCGGCACATCCATTACAGGCTCCGGCCCAGTGAGCCAATCGTTCAGTTCGCGTTCCCGCTCCGGCGAAATCGGGCAATCGAGCAAATACTCCGTGGCCGTGCGCATATATTCGGCTAAAGCTTTCCGGGTTTGCCCGGATTCCTCGCGCAACGCGTACAAGGTGGTGCCGAGAGAAACGAAGCCGGCTTGGCGAAGCTCCAACAGCAAAGCGGATTTCAGCTCCAGAAAGGAGCGTTTGCCGCGCAGGGCATGACGCGCTTTAGCATACAGCTCGGAAAATAAAGGAAGCTTCTCATCCGGACGATACCGGCTGTCATCGTAATCGACGATAACGACGACCGAGCCTTCGTGCGTATGCTCCGCCAGCCACCTCGCAAGGCTCAGCCGATCCGGAATATGCAGCATAACGAGTCTTGCCAGCACCGCATCGTAGGAGCCACAGCCGGTCAGTGATTCGTAGCTTCCGTGAACGAAGCTCATATTGTGTCCCTGTCTGGATAAGGCTTGCCGGTACATCGCCTCGTCCAGCTCTACGCCGGTCCATTCCATATGCGGATAACAAGCAGCAAGCTTGGCCATATAAGCGCCGTTGCCGCAGCCGAGATCGAGCGCCTTGATCCGACGCTGCACGAATAGCTGCCGGTACAGCAAACGCTCTTCCGTATCGAAAAATAGGTCCGCCGTAACGTTTAACATGCGGCCCAGCCTTTCCGCCTTCGTATCCAATCGCCATCCACCATCCTACGTTATATCCATTTTATAATAGTCCTCAACTCATTATAGCACGGAAGAACTATTCATAAATCATTCTCATTTGGGCCTATAACGCAAATAAACTCCTTTCCCGTTTGGCCTGCGCCTTTGCGGAAAAGGAGTGATCTCTAGCTGTTGTCAAGGTTGCTCGTACCAGCTCTGGTATTTCTGAATGTCGCCGGCTCCCATGAATAGGAGCACACTATCGCGGTATTGGTTAAGGTCGTTAATCGTTTCCTCGGAAATAAAACGCGAAGCCGGTATCTTATCGATCAAATTTTGAATCGATATGCCGCCTTGATTTTCGCGAGCCGAGCCGAATATGCTACACAGATACACCTCGTCTGCACCGGACAACGAAGCGGCGAAATCGTCGATGAACGCTTCAAGCCGGGAGAACGTATGCGGCTGGAACACCGAAACGATTTTTTTGTCCGGGTATTTAGAGCGCACCGCATCGAGTGTTGCCATAATTTCGGTCGGGTGATGCGCATAATCGTCAATGACGATATTGCTGCGCACCGCCTTTTCGCTAAACCGGCGTTTGACGCCTCCGAATGTCGCCAGCAGCCGTCTGACCTCGTCCAGATTCAGATCCTCCAGGACGGAAACGCCGATAACGGCAAGCGCATTTAATACGTTATGACGGCCGAACGCCGAAACCGTAAACGTTCCGATTTTATTTTGATGCAGCAGCACGTCAAAAGTCATTCCGCCTTCTCCGGCACGGATATGCTCCGCGCGAAGATCATTCTCCTCGCCAAAGCCGTAGTACAAAACGGGAACTTTCGGTCTCAGCTTGCGTACCTGTGCGTCGTCGCCGCAGGCGATAAGCTTCTTGCCCACTTTCTCCGACATTTGCTGGAACGCGAGGGTAACATCGTCCATTCCCGTAAAATAATCGGGGTGATCGAAATCGATATTCGTAATAATCGCGTAATCCGGCGCATAGGCGAGAAAATGACGGCGATATTCACAGCTTTCAAAGACGAAATATTTGCTGTCCGGCACGCCGGAGCCGGTTCCGTCGCCAATGAGGTAAGAGGTCCGCGTTAAGCCGCCGAACGTATGCGCCAGCATGCCGGTCGTGGTCGTTTTGCCGTGCGCTCCCGTAACGGCTATGCTCGTAAACCGGTGAATCCAGTTCCCCAGAAAGTGATGGTACCGCTCGACCGGAACGCCTAGCTGTCCGCACTTTACAATTTCGGGATGATCGTCCGCAAACGCATTGGAGGCGATGGCTCTGAAGCCGCTGCTTTCGATTTCGCTTTCACCGAAACGGTAAATCGGAATTCCTCTTCGCTCAAGAGGCTTTTGTGTAAAAAACTCCGTATCCGTATCGGAGCCTTGCACCGTATGTCCGGAATCATGCAAGACTTGAGCTAGCGCGCTCATTCCGGAGCCTTTTATGCCGATCAGGTGAAATTTATCCATGAGAAGCCCTCCTACTTGTTCTTAAGAGCCCTTTCGCCTACTTGTTGCATACATCATCAGTGTATGAAAAAGCGCCCCAGTCTGTGCTCCCGCCTATCCGACTTGCTTCTTCACCAGCTTAGCCGGAAAATCGTCCTAGTAGTCGCCTTCCGGTCCGATCCGATTGGCAGCCAGCGAATAATAAGCCGCCGTCCGGGAACGTTATGTAAGTAAGTCATATACCTGACTTGACGAAAGGAGAGTTACGCGATGGCCAAACCGGACGATCGTTCCGACAACGCCGAGAAACTGAAGCGCATGGCTCAGCAGACGGCGGAAAACCTGGAGGAAGCCGAGCAATATTTGGACGAGCATGCGGACGAAATATCCGCTATGGAAAAACAAGATATCGCAGCGAAAAACGAAAGACGCCGTTCCAGCATTTCCGGCTTTGAGGAAGAAGCGCAGGACGAGTCGAACAACGCGGAGTAGTTCACCCGGAGCGAATAAGCCCTTTGCAGCTATTGTGCATCGGGCTTATTGCTTTTTACACGCGGTTCATCCGAAGGAGGCAACGGCGTGTTTGCAAACACGCCCTAGTTCACGGCGAACGCCCAGTGATCTTTCGCAAGCCATGCAGCCGGAAACTTGGCGCGAGCCTCGCTCAGCAATCGCTCCGCCTGCTCCTCCTGGTAACGGGAACTGATATGGGTCAAGATAAGCGACTTGGCATCGGCTTTTCGTGCGACTTCCGCAGCCTCCTCCGCCGTAGCATGATAATATGCCTGAGCCAGATCGTGCATGGAAGAATCAAACGTCGCTTCGTGAACGAGCACATCGGCATTCACTGCTAATCCGACAGCCGCTTCGCAATATCTCGTGTCGCCAAGAATCACTATTTTTTTGCCCGGGATGGGCGAACCGATAAACGACTTGCCGTCAATAACCGAACCGTCCGGCAGCTCTACCGTTTCCCCTCGCTTGATCCGGCCGAATACCGGTCCGGGCTTGATGCCGAGCGCCTTCACTTTGTCGGCGTCCAGCTTGCCCGGCTTATCCTTCTCGACGACACGGTAGCCGTAGCTGTCGATCCGATGGTCGAGTTTCGCGCAGTGCACTACAAATTGATCATCCTCAAACACGATGCCCTCTTCCACTTCCCGGATCGACAATTCGTACGACAGATGTGCGCCGCTAAGACGCAGCACCGGCTCCAGCATCGCCTCGAGACCCGGGGGCCCGAACAAGGTGAGCGGAGATGTGCCCCCCTGATTGGAGCGGCTCGTGAGCAAACCTGGTAGACCGTACACGTGATCGCCATGCAAATGCGTAATATAAAGATGTTCCAGCCTGCTTGCCTTGAGCGGCGAGCGCAGCATCTGGTGCTGCGTGCCTTCGCCGCAGTCGAACAGCCACATCGAGCCGCGTTCGTCATACAGCGTCAAGGCGATGGCCGTTACGTTCCTTTCCTTCGACGGCATGCCTGCCCCCGTACCGAGAAAATAAAGCTCCATGCGTCTCCTCCCGCCGGATTTAGGCTTTGTCTACGTTGAAGTAGCGCGCCTCCGGATGGGCGAACACCATCGCGGAAACCGACGCCTCCGGCTCCATCATGAATCCTTCCGTCAGCTCTACGCCGATATCTTCCGGCTTCATCAGGCGGAACAGCGGTCCTTGGTCCTCGAGGTTCGGACAGGCCGGGTAGCCGAACGATACCCGGATGCCCTGGTATCTGGCGCCCCAACGCTGCTGCATCGTCAGCTCCGGCGAATCCGGGAAGCCCCACATATCGCGCATCATATGATGCATCCGCTCGGCGAACCCTTCCGCAAGCTCGATCGCGAACGATTGCAGCGCATGGGAGCGCAAGTAATCGCCCTGATCTTTCATCTCCTCCGCTCTCGCCCGGATGCCCTGACCGGCGGTTACGACGAGAAAGCCGATATAATCCATCGTTCCGCTCGATACCGGCTTCAGGAAGTCGGCAAGGCACAGGAACGGATCTACTTCCTGGCGCGGGAACGTGAACCGGTGCAGCACCTCGGCCGGATTTAACGGATCGTATACGAGAATGTCGTTGCCGTCCGACTGAGCCGGGAAGAAGCGGTACATGCCGCTTGCCTTGACCAGTCCGTCCGCTTTGGCTTCGGCGAACAGGCCGTCCACCGTTTCCTTCAGCTGCAGCGCCTTCGGATCTTTTTCCTCGAGCAGCTTATCCACATTGCCGCGCAAGCCGAGATGGTGACCAAGCAGCGTGCGCATATTGACATAAGGATAAATGTGGTCGATCGGATAGTCCTTTAGCACATGTCTTTCCATATCCGGCGGAATGTATACGGGGACGTCCTGCGATACGGTCGATTTGGCCGCGCGCGTCAGCTTCACTTCGTCCGCCGGTTTTCCCGTTTCCATCACGACCGAGTCCATGCTGTCGCGCAGCTCCTGAATGAGCTTCTGGCGCTGCTCGGCGTCGCTGAGCTTGTTGGCGATATCGAGACCGTCCATCGCATCCTTCGCGTACAGCACGACTCCGTCGTATTCGGGAGCAATTCTCGTCTTCGTAAACTTCCGGGTCAGCGCGGCTCCGCCTACGAGAATCGGTACCTCGATGCCGGCCGACTTCAAGTCCTGGGCGGTGACGACCATCTGCTGCGCCGATTTGACGAGCAGACCGGACAAGCCGATCGCATCCGGCTTTTCTTTGCGGTATGCTTCGATCAGCTGCTCCGGCGGCACTTTGATACCGAGGTTGATGATCTGGTAGCCGTTGTTCGACAAAATGATCTCGACCAGGTTTTTACCGATATCATGAACGTCGCCTTTGACGGTGGCGAGCAAGATCTTGCCCTTGACCGCGCTCTCGTTGCGCTCCATAAACGGCTCAAGGAACGAAACGGATGCCTTCATCACTTCGGCGCTTTGCAGCACCTCGGCAACGATCAGCTCGTTGTTGTTGAACAGTCGGCCTACTTCCTCCATCCCTTTCATGAGCGGTCCGTTAATAATGTCGAGAGGCGCATATTTCCCCATCGCTTCTTCCAGATCGGGAATCAGCCCTTCCTTCGTGCCTTCCACGACGTAGGAGCCAAGCCTTTCTTCGAGCGTCAGATTCGTCGCCTTTTCCTTCTTCTCGACCTTCTTCTCGCGGAAGTAAGCTACGAATTCGGCAAGCGTCTCATCGCTCGTATCATAGATAAGCGCCTCCGCCAGCTTCCGTTCTTCCTCGGAAATGGACGCGTACCGCTGGAGCTTCTCCGTGTTCACGATGGCGTAGTCGAGTCCGGCCTTCGTACAATGGTACAAATAAACGGAGTTGAGCACTTCGCGGCCTGCGTCCGGAAGACCGAACGAAATGTTGCTGAGGCCCAAAATCGTTTTGCTTTCCGGATACTTTTCTTTGATCATTCGAATGCCTTCGATCGTTTCGACGGCGGAGCCGATATACTGCGGATCGCCGGAGCCGACCGGGAACATGTTCGGATCGAAAATGATATCCTGCGGGTCCAGACCATACTTTTCTGTGAGCAGCTTGTAGGCGCGGTCGGCCACTTCCATCTTGGCCTGTCTGGTTACCGCTTGTCCCCGTTCGTCGATCAGGATCATGACGACCGAGGCGCCGTATCTATGGATTAGCGGAACGATGCTCTGGAACTTCGTCTCGCCGTCCTCCAGATTAATGGAGTTAATGATCGCTTTCCCTTGCGAATGCTTGAGACCGAGTTCGATAATGTGATCGTATGTCGAGTCGATCATGAGCGGCGCTTTTACTTTTTTGACGACCTGCTGTAAAAAATGCTCCATCGCATACGCTTCGTCGATGTCCGTATCCTGCAAGTTGATATCGACGACATGCGCGCCGTTTTTCACCTGCGCTCTCGCGATTTCCGAGCCTTCCTCGAACTTGCCTTCCTTAATCAGCCGCTTGAATTTGCGCGATCCGGAAATGTTCGTGCGCTCGCCGACCATAAGCGGCCGGTTTTCCGGCTCGATATAAACCGTTTCGATACCCGATACGGCAGACGGATGGACACCGTACTGCGAACGCGGCTTGATTTGAGCCATCGTCTCGGCTATGGCGCGAATATGGTCCGGCGTTGTGCCGCAGCAACCCCCGGCAATATTGATCCAGCCCTGTTCGGCGAAGTCGCCGAGTTTTTTGGCGAGCGATGCGGGCGATTCGTGATAATGGCCGTTTTCGTCGGGCAAACCGGCATTCGGGTAGCAGCTGATGGCAGACTTCGCGATCGAAGACAAGGAGCGGATGTGATCCTTCATAAATTCCGGACCGGTCGCACAGTTCAGCCCGATCGAGACCGGATGCAGATGCTCGAGCGAAATGTAAAACGATTCGATATTTTGCCCCGCGAGCGTCGTGCCCATCGGCTCGATCGTCCCGGATATCATAATCGGCAGCGTGATGCCGGAAGCTTCATACGCCTTGCGGATTCCGATGCTGCCGGCCTTAACGTTAAGCGTATCCTGCGAAGTTTCGAGCAGCAGTGCATCGACGCCCGCTTCGATCAAAGCCAGCGCCTGCTCGTAATAACTATCGACCAGCCCGTCAAACGTCACGCCTCCCGTAACGGATAACGTCTTGGTCGTTGGTCCCATCGCGCCGGCGACGTAACGCGGCCACTCCGGCGTCGAAAATTTGCGAGCCGCATCCACGGCGATTTTGGCGGCGGCCAAATTCAGCTCCCGGGCCCGCTCGGGGATATCGTACTCGGCCAATACGACGCTGGTCGATCCGAACGTATTCGTCTCCAAAATGTCGGCGCCCGCAGCGAGATAGGCCTCGTGAATTTTTTGCAGCACATCCGGTCTCGTGACGGACAATATTTCGTTGCAGCCCTCCAGCTCTTCCCCGCCAAAGTCGTCCGCGGTCAAGTTTTCCTGCTGGAGCATCGTGCCCATCGCTCCGTCGAGAATCAATATTTTATGCTTCAGCCTTTCCGCCAAAGACGTTTTTTGCATATGATCCACCCCTTATGTCAGCCATCCGTTTCTATGATGTTTAGTCTACCAGAATACACCGCTTTTCGAAAGAGTGACATTATCCAGTTTTCTTATCGGAATTGACAAATTAATTCATTCGGTTCCATCGACACCCGTATCGTTTTCGCATATAATCGTAATCATAGGCAATTATTTTTTTCATGGAGGGACTTACGATGGCAGAAATTCGCATTCGCAATACGAACGAGCGCATCCAGGGAGAGGAGAACGTCAGATCGTTTCTGGAGCGGCAGGAAGTGCTGTACGAGCATTGGAATCCTTCCAAGCTCGCCGCCGAGCTTCAAGAAAAATTTATCCTCTCCGATGACGAGAAACAGCAAATCCTGAATACGTTCGACTCGGAAATTCGCGATCTCGCAGGCCGCCGCGGCTATCGCACCTGGGACGTCATCGCTTTGTCCGACGCTACGCCGAACCTCGACGAGCTGCTGAAAAAATTCGAGCAGGTGCATACCCATACGGAAGACGAAGTCCGCGCCATTACGGCCGGCAAAGGCATCTTTATTATCAAAGGCTCCGATGACGTAGGTTACTTCGACGTCGAGCTGGAAGCCGGCGACGTCATTTCCGTTCCGGAAAACAAGCCGCACTTCTTCACGCTGATGGAAAACCGCAAAATCGTAGCCGTCCGCCTCTTTATCGAGACCGAAGGCTGGATCGCCCATCCGTATAGTGATCCGTCGTTCCAAAAAGCGTAAACGCTGCGTACCGAAAACGAGCCCGAAGCTCTCCTTGCGGAAAGCCTCGGGCTTTTTGGCGCATCGCAGGCGACTACGCGCCGAGCAAGCTGCGGATTTGCCGTAAATTGGCGATCTCGTAAACAGGCACGATCTCGTCGCTGCGAATCATGCCGTGACGGTTAATCCAGACCGACTTCATGCCGACTCCGTTCGCCCCGAGAATATCCGTTGTCAGCTTGTCCCCTACCATGAGGCCTTCTTCCGGCTGAATGCCGAGCAGCTCCATCGCATGATGGAAAATAGCCGAGGCCGGTTTGCCCTGGCCGAACGATCCGGATATGACGATATGGTCGAAATAGTCCGCAAGCCCCGGAACGCCGGCAATTTTCTCCCGCTGCAAGTCAGGCGAGCCGTTCGTAAGCAGCAGCAGCTTGACGTTGCCCTTCAGCTCGTTCAGCACCTCGAACGTTTCCTCATACACAAGCGGTCTCGCTCTGCGCTCTTGCGGGAACATCTCCCCGAGCCGGTAACCGAGCGCTTCGTCATCGATGCCTAACGCCTTAAGTCCTTTTGTCCACGAGGCGCTGCGGTATCCCGGCGCCAGCTTCTCCAGCTTGCGGAACGACTCCTGCTCGCCTGCGCTGAAGCGGGCCCACAGTCCTTCGAACGGGTTGATCCCGATCTGCTTTGTAAACGGAAACGTTTCGAACGATTCGTACAAGTCGCGCGCTTCACCGCGCACCGCTTCCTCCAGCTTGCCCGGATCGAGTGGATACGCTTCGGCGGCGGCGAGGCATGTGGCCCGAAACGCTTCCTTCACACTACGCTCGTCCCACAAAAGCGTATCGTCCAGATCGAATAAAACAGCTTGGATAGTCATGATCCGTTTCTCCCCTTGTCCCATTAAACCGTTTCATCTTTATAAGAAATGCCATTAGTTTCGGCGAATTTTTTCAATCGCGCAGAAATAGCCGGTATGTCATACAAGTTCTGGAACTTGGACAGCACCCAGCGCGTTTTTTTCCCTTTTAGCTGAATGGCCACGCTGCCCGATTGCACCGCTATCGATTCGACCTCGTCCGCTCCGAACACTTTATCGAGCCCCATGCGGCGGGTTGCGAGCTTTTGCCTGCCGATCTTAATGTACGGCCTGCGCAGGAAATACATAACGCCCAGCGCAAAATAGCCTAACACGGTAATCCAATACAACGTCTGCGACTCATATAGCGTGACGGAGACGATTGCGAAAAAAAGCGAGACCGCGACGAGCAGCGCCGGCAAAAACCAGCTTCTGCCTTTGAAAATGTCCATTTGCTCCTGATTCGTTGCTGCCGTGATCGGGGTGTGACCCGATTTTTTTCGTTTGGCATTAAGTTCCTTGCTGTTTTTTACGACCATTCGTTCCCATTTGCGGGACATGCGAATCCTCCATTCAGCTAAAACTCCCCTGCAAAGTGAAGCTTGGGCTTCGCATCTTATTCCACAACCTTTGCGGGGAGCCCCGAAACTTATTCATTCTTTGATGTTAACCAAAATTCAAGCTGCGATTGCTTCGAAAGTGAACGCGCGGCCGTTTGGAGCGATTAGTTCGGCTTTTTATCGGAACCGTCTTTGTTATCGTCCACAAATTCTATCGAGTCTAGCTGGGCTCTTAACGAAGTACGAAACGCTTCGATATATATTTTGCGCAGTTGGTTGCGCTCCTCCAGCTCCTCATCGGTCAAACCGACCGTATTCGCTTTTCTGGCCAGCTCGTTGATACGGGCGATCATCTGTTCGGTAACCATATTCGACCTCCTTCTGTCGGTTATCTCCTACTTTGACATGGTTCGGAGCCCCTTGTCAAGGAAGCCGGACGGAAACAAGCAAAAGCCCGGCACGTAGGAGCCGGGCAATCTGTATTCGTATATAGGAACGGTTCCAAACGCCTTGCGGCAACCGCCGATCATGGATGAATGAAGGGTCGCTTTGCGAACAAAATGGTTACGGCAGCAGCAGAACTTGACCGGCTTGCAGCGGCGAAGATGAGATTCCGTTCAGCTTCTTCAGCTTCTGTATGTAAACGCGAATATCTTCGCCCTTCTGGACGCGGGTCTCGGATATTGACCATAACGTATCCCCGGGCTTCACGATGACTTGTTCGTGCTTGGTAATGCTGGCAGCCTGTACTTCGCCGTCACCGGCGAAAGCGTGGACGATCGCTCCGACTCCAACAACCAGCAAGATAATACTTGCAATGGCCGCAAATCGAATGATCCATCTAAGCCGCGAGACTCTCGAGCAATCGCTCGAATCGGTTTTGGAAGCCGATACAGGGGCAGAAGATGTACGGTAGATGCTCTTGTACTCGTCAGGGATATAATATGCTGCTGTAGCCATTTGATTTTCCTCCCAAACATTTGTTCTGGTCTCAGATTAACACGAACACTTATTCGCGTCAATAACTTTTTTCGAACTAATGTTCGCATTCGTTCGCCTCGCGTTCGCATTTCTGTTCGGTAGCTGTACTCGGAAGCGGCGGAGTCCGTCTAGGCTTGTCCTAGCTCATTTCCATCCATCATATGGTTCTGACGGACGATATATGTCCGAAATGTGGAAAAAACACGTTATTTTTGCTTAAAAACCGCGCCATTATCGAACTTATGTTTGTACGAACTCGAGTTCTGTGGTATAATTTACCCAAATAATACGTTTGTATTGGAGTGATCATCGTGAGCAAGGTTTCCAATCGCCAACAAGCGATACTCGAATTTATTAAGAACGAAGTGCGCGATAAAGGATATCCCCCTTCCGTGCGGGAAATCGGCGAGGCCGTAGGGCTTGCGTCCAGCTCCACGGTGCATGGCCATCTGGATCGGCTGGAAAGAAAAGGCCTTATTCGCAGAGACCCCACGAAGCCGAGAGCAATCGAAATTCTCGGCCATGACGACTCGGCGTCGGCTTTCTCCTTCTCCGTTGCGCGGGTTCCTTTGATCGGTAAAGTGACGGCCGGTGTTCCCATTACGGCTACTGAAAATATTGAAGAGTATTTTCCGCTTCCAAGCCATTTTGTCGGCGACCATAACGTCTTTATGCTTCGCGTAGTCGGCGAGAGCATGATCGAAGCCGGCATTCACAACAACGATTACGTCATCGTCAAGCAGCAGCCGACGGCCGATAACGGCGATATCGTCGTTGCGATGACCGAAGACGACGAAGCTACGGTGAAAACGTTCTACAAGGAGCGCGATCACATTCGCCTCCAGCCGGAAAATCCGGCGATGGAACCGATCCGCCTTCGCAACGTGACCATACTCGGCAAAGTAATCGGCCTGTTCCGCGACATTCATTAATTGTTCATAACACAAAAACCACAGCTTCCGATACCGGAGACTGTGGTTTTTGTTTATCGCGTTAACAGCATATGGACCATGTTTAAAATGGTATGCCGGACTGCAATGGCTGCGTCGATCAAAATGCCTCCCTCTTAGGTCAACGATGCTACTACTCCGAAATAGTCTTTGAATTTAAGCTTTCCGTCCGAATCCAAAAATAGCGAACCGTTTGGCGCTGCTGCCGACGCGTACTCTACGATGGGGGCCGCATACCTGACGATATTGCCGGACGGTGTTACAGAAGGCGTCGCCTCCCTTACGTTATATGCGGAGTGATTCTTGCTGTCTTTGATCCATGCGCGATCCAGTGACGCGGGCCCGGCGCCAGTATACAGCCGCGTGTTAATGTCGACGCTATCGAAAATAATCTGCCCGGTCGTGCCGAGATTGCGCACCGATGGCGACATATTACCCTCGAACTTCAGCCGGAGAACTCCGCTGAGTTTCGTAAACGAAAATTCCATCGAGTTCGTACGGGCGGTAAGCGATGGCGTATGGACTTTCGCATCGATCTCGATGTCCGATACCGCCGGTTCGAAAAACGTGGTGCTGCTGTCGCTGTGAAACGTCGGCACGCCGCCAGCATCATACCCGGTTACCTCTAGGAATCCAATAGGCGCCCGATAGCGATCCTGTCCGCGCCAACCGTCAATGTCTACAGTAACTTTTACTTTATTGATACTGCCCGGCATCAACGTCGCGAGGTTGTCTTTGCTGCTACCGAACGATACGACCGGCCGATAGTCCGAGTTCGCCGTCCCTTGCGTGATCGACTTGACGTTCAGGTTAACGCCATAAATATTGCCGACCGTCACTTTCCCCGTCCACGCCTGCGTATAAATTTGGATGCCGCCGTTAGATTTTGCGGTACTCGCCGGATCGTTCGTAAAGATGATGAACGCATCCATGTCGATATCACGCGAGTCTTTTTCAAGTGCGCTTATCATGGCTGAAACGGTGCGCGGGCTTTTCGTCATCATTTTTACACGATGCTTTAGCACGCCATATGAAAAGTACGTACGGTGCGTCAGTTCGCCGTATATGTTGACGTCGACGTTATCTCCGGTATTCTGGAACGTTACGCCGTATTCGCAGCGAATCGCGCGGCCCTCGACGCTAATGTCGGTATTCGTCGTTGATAGCGTCCGCCCTTGAAAGTTAGCCAGCCGGTAATTATTCGTCACCTCAACGCCGCGAATCTTGATGTGTTTGTTATTGTCGGCGAAAGTGTAGACGTCATAGCCGCGATAGGTCGGGTCGGTAACCGTAACGAGATCCTTAATGTATGGCCCTTGCGTATCAACAAACGGACCGTTTGCGGTTATGTTTTTCGAGTTGTCGAACCAGAACAATTTAGCCGTTTGACCGGGAGTGTAATCGATTGTTCTGCGGATTGTTGCGCCAGACGCCTCGATATGGAATCCGTCGACCCAATTGAGCTTGAATAGCTCTGTATCCGCCGGTAATGCAACTTTATAGACGCCGGGCGGAATTAGCAGCGTGTGAATAGCCTTAGCGTTTTCAGAGTCGGCGATAACAAAATTAGCGCATTTTATAAACGCCTGCGTATCGTCAGCGTCTCCGTTCCCTACCGCGCCGAAATCTTTTACGTTTACTTGACCAAGCTTGGCCGCTTGTGCCATCGCACGTGCTATTGTATCCGCCATTACACAACCGCCCTCCCTTTGACCGTTACATTACCGCCAGCTACATCGGACAAGCGCGCGCGAAAATTCACAAGACCGGTAGCGTCGAATTGCCACACCTCATTGATGCCCGTCGTTTGCGTGCCTAAAAACATGTCGGATAGTCTGACACCCATAATCGGGTAGTAAGTTCCACTGATACTGGCGCCCTCGAATACGATTTTACGGCTCGTACTCGTGCCGGTTATCTCAATCGTGACCGTTTTGCAGCCTCCTACATTAAAGATTGTACCTGTCCCAGCCGCTGCTGCGCCGTCATGAAACGTAAGATCAACCGTTTTGCTGCCTACAATGCGTACATTTTGGCTGCCATCTTCATTAATCCCATCTGCCTCATTCGCAATGCTGTTGTCAGTCCGCACCATCTGTCCAGATTTGATTCCCAACGAATCCAGTAAACTCATAAGTTAACCAACCTCCATGATTTGGCTCCGATTTCTCGGGCGAGGTGAAGCGTGGACTTATCGTATCACCAGATCGTTTTTTTGGTATAGTTTACATATTTTACATTTTCGAGGATACAAAAAAACCCCGATCGCTCGGGGGTACTATCTTAGATCGATGATGTTGGATGGCACGAATCAATACAACGTCATATACTGATCGCGTTCCCAGGCGTGTATCTGGGTACGGTACATGTCCCACTCGATCTCCTTCAGCTCCACGAAGTGAGCAAGGGCATGATCGCCGAGGGCGTCGCAGATGATTTCGTCGTTCAGAAGCTCGACGAGCGCTTCGCGCAAATCCGACGGCAAGCTCGGAATGCCCTGATCTTCCCGTTCCTCTTCGGTCATCACATAAATGTTGCGATCCACCGGAGCAGGCAGCGCCGTTTTGTTTCGGATGCCGTCGAGACCGGCCTTCAGCATTACCGCCAGAGCCAAATACGGATTCGCTGCCGGGTCGGGATTGCGCACCTCTACCCGCGTGCTCAAGCCGCGAGACGCCGGTATCCGGATCATCGGACTGCGGTTGCTCGCCGACCAAGCCACATAACAAGGCGCTTCGTAACCGGGCACGAGCCGTTTGTACGAGTTAACCGTCGGGTTTGTTACGGCGGCGAAGGCGCGGGCATGCTTAAGCACCCCTGCCATGTAGTAACGAGCCGTTTCGCTCAGGCCGAGCTTGTCGCTGTCGTCAAAGAAGATGTTCGTATTGCCCTGGAACAGCGAAATATGGCAGTGCATGCCGGAACCGTTCACGCCGAACAGCGGCTTCGGCATAAAGGTCGCATGGAGCCCATGCTGTCTCGCGATCGTTTTGACGACAAGCTTAAACGTCTGGATCTGATCCGCCGCTCTGACGGCATCGGCATATTTAAAGTCGATCTCATGCTGGCCCGGGGCCACCTCATGGTGCGACGCTTCGATCTCGAAGCCCATTTCCTCGAGCGTAAGCACGATTTCGCGGCGGCAGTTTTCACCAAGATCGGTCGGTGCGAGGTCAAAGTAACCGCCCTGGTCGTTAAGCTCCGTCGTCGGGTTACCTTTCGCATCCGTTTTGAACAGGAAAAATTCCGGTTCCGGACCTACATTCATCGCCGAATATCCCATTTCTTCGGCTTCCTTCAGCGCGCGCTTCAGAATACCGCGCGGGTCGCCAGGGAAGGGCCGCCCGTCTGGCAAGTAAATGTCGCATATCAGCCTTGCTACGCGATCTTCCGTTACCCACGGGAAAATAACCCATGTGTTCAGATCAGGATACAGATACATGTCGGATTCTTCGATGCGTACATATCCTTCAATCGAGGAGCCGTCGAACATCATTTTATTATCGAGCGCCTTCTCCAGCTGGCTGAGCGGAATTTCCACGTTTTTGATCGTGCCGAGCAGGTCGGTGAATTGCAGCCGGATAAAGCGGACGTTTTCTTCTTTAGCGATTCGAAGTATATCTTCTTTGGTATAAGACGGGTGAGACATAAGAAACGTTCCTCCTCGAATTAAGGCTTAGTAGAAAAACTTCGATGAAGTACATACGTGCATAAAGAATTGCTGCTCTTAGCTCATTTGAAAAAACGTGAAAGCTCCCCTTGAATGAGAGACACTTTGCCGCGACGGTTGCCGGTAATAAGCTCCCGCTTGAGCATTTTGTGCAATTGCACGTCGGACAGCTCCTTGCGTTTCACTTCGGTTTGCTCGTTAATGATCGTTGCGTCCTCGGAATCTTTCGAGACCGGATTGAGCACCTGCTTGATGCCGGCAATATTGACGCCCTTCTCGATCAATGCTTTGATTTGCAGCAGCCGCTCTACGTCGTTGAACGAAAACAACCGCTGGTTGCCGTTCGTTCGCGCCGGAACGATCAATTCGTGCTGCTCGTAATAGCGGATCTGCCTGGCCGTCAGGTCGGTCAGTTTCATCACAGTCCCGATCGAGAACAAAGCCATGTTACGGCGAATTTCATCACTCACTTCACACCACTCCAACATGTAGAGGTTAATTTCATTGTACATATCGGACACAAACATGTCAATCCGTGTTAGGTTTAATTACAAAAGTCCTTTGTTCATCATATTCGTCAATGCCATCGCGACTCCCCATTTCACATGCGCGTAGGTAAGTCCTCCTTGCATATAGGCGATGTAAGGCGAGCGGATCGGCGCATCGGCGGAAAGCTCCAAGCTGCCGCCTTGAATGAACGTCCCGGCCGCCATAATGACCGGATGCTCATAGCCGGGCATCTCCCAAGGCTCGGGCACGACGTGGGCGTCGACGGCCGCCGCTTTCTGGATACCTTGCACGAATGCGATCAAATGCTCGGCCGATGTGAACCGGATCGCCTGAATCAAGTCGGTTCTGTCGTCCCTCCAGCCCGGACGGGTATCGAAGCCGAGCCCTTCAAACAATGCGGCGGCAAAGACGCTTCCTTTGAGCGCCTGGCCCACCAGATGTGGGGCGAGGAAAAAGCCTTGGAAGATGCCTCGCGTCGTCCCGAGCATCGCTCCTACTTCCGCCCCGATGCCCGGTGCCGTCAGCCGGTATGCGGACAACTCGACGAGCCGGCTCTTGCCGACGATGTATCCCCCCGTTTGCGCCAGTCCGCCTCCGGGATTTTTGATGAGCGAGCCGGCCACCAGATCAACGCCGACCTCGGTCGGCTCCAGCTCCTCAGTAAACTCGCCATAGCAGTTGTCGACGAATACGATCGTATCCGGCACGATGTCCTTCACGAACCGGACCATCCGCTCTATTTGCTCGACCGAATAGGAGGCGCGCCAGTCGTATCCTCTCGACCGCTGAATGCCGACTACTTTCGGCGGATCGGTAAGCAGCCTGTCCCGCAGCTTGTCCCAATCCGGCATTCCGTCCTCCGCCAGCTCCAGCTCGCCGTAGCGAATGCCCCAGTCCTGAAGCGAGCCTGTCCCGTCGCCCGGCTTGCCGATGACTTTATGCAGCGTATCGTACGGTTTTCCCGTTATGTATAACAGCAGGTCGCCCGGACGGAGCACGCCGAATAAGGCGGTGCCAATCGTATGCGTGCCGGAAGCGAAATGCGGGCGCACAAGCCCCGCCTCCGCTCCGAACACATCTGCATACACGAGATCGAGTACCTCTCTGCCGCGGTCGTTGTATCCGTAGCCGGTCGAGCCTCCGAAATGATAGTCGCTTACTTTAAACTTTTGAAAAGCGCGTATGACCTTCCATTGATTGCGGTCGACCCGCTTGTCGATCTCTTGCAGCTTCGGCGCGGCGAGCGCTTCCGCTTCGTCCATAAGCCGGGCTATGTTCTCCGGTACGTTCATCCTAGTAACTCTCTCCCTCTTGCTGTACAGCTTCGCTCGCCATATAGGCTTTAAAGATATGACCCATCTTATCGAACTCGCTTTGTTTCAGCCGGACATCGAAGCGGATTTCCTCCCCATCAACCTCCTGCTCCAATACGTCGCCCACCCGGTACAGCAGCGAGATAAGGTCCCCGCGACCTGCTGGTATAACGAAACGCCGTTTGCCTCCCATCAGCTTTTCCTGGACTGCCGTTTTCAGCCTCTCCAGATCCGGTTCGGCAAAAGCGGACACGCGCAGCGAATCGCCTTCGGCGGTCCACAGCTCCGAATGGCCGGCCGGCAGCAGATCGATTTTGTTAAACACCGTGATGCTCGGCTTTCCTTGCGCACCCAGCTCCTGCAAAATGTTCCCGACGACCTTACGCTGCTGATCCTTCATCTCGCTGGAGCTGTCGACAACGTGCAGGATCAGGTCCGCCTCGCATACTTCCTCAAGCGTCGCGCGAAACGCGGCAACCAGGTCATGCGGCAAATTTTGAATGAAACCGACGGTGTCGGTCAGGACGACTTCCTGCCCGTTCGGAAGCCGCAGCATCCGTGTCGTCGGATCGAGTGTCGCGAACAGCTGATTTTCCGCATATACGTTCGCGTCCGTCATCCGGTTCAGCAGCGTCGACTTGCCCGCATTCGTATAACCGACAAGCGCCACCTGGTACACGCCGGTTTTCTTCCTGCGCTCGCGGTGCAGCGCCCGATGCCGCTTCACCTCCTGCAGCGCCTGCCGCAGCTCGTGAATCCGGTTCCGGATATGGCGCCTGTCCATTTCCAGCTTCGTCTCGCCGGGTCCGCGCGTTCCGATGCCGCCGCCGAGGCGGGATAAATTCACCCCGTGCCCGGACAAACGCGGAAGCAGGTAGCTGAGCTGCGCCAGCTCTACTTGAAGGAAACCTTCTCTCGTTTTCGCTCTCTGGGCAAAAATATCCAAAATCAGCTGCGTCCGGTCGATAATTTTCAGATCAAGAGCCCGCTCCAGATTCCGTACCTGAGCGCCGGACAGCTCCTGATCGAAAATAGCCGTATTGGCGCCGAGCCGCAGCGCAATCTCGCGAATTTCCTCAACCTTCCCTTTGCCGATGAACCATTTCGAATCGATTGACTCTTTGGTCTGCACCGCCGAGTGCAGCACCTCCACACCCGCGCTTTCGGCCAGACTGATCAATTCCTGAAGCGAGTAGGCCACCATCTCTTCGGAAAGCCGCTCGCTTTTGAGCACCAGACTGACGACGACGGCTTGATCCGAAGCCGCCCCGCTTACTTCATGCGTCGATTGCTTCATTCACGAACTCCTTTATCGCAGCGGTACCTTTGCCCATTTTCGCGGTATTTTCGGGACCGGTTGCGCCATACGGCGGTACTTGGTATCGAAAAATGACCTTACGATATATTGTAACATATTTCGTGGCAAGGCAAATGTATTATGTCCCATGCGGCGCTTACGAAAACGGAAGCGCGATTTCGACCGTCGTGCCCGCTCCCGCCTTGCTTTCGATCGAAAACGTCCCGCCGTGCGTTTCCATGATGTTGTGGCAGATCATCAGGCCGAGCCCGGTTCCGTTCGCCTTTGTCGTGAAGAACGGTTGTCCGATCCGCGAGATTAACTCCTCCGGAATGCCGCTGCCCTGATCGGTAATCTTCACTTTGAAAAATTGGTCCGAG
Source organism: Paenibacillus ginsengarvi (assembly GCF_003626695.1). Lineage (GTDB taxonomy): Bacteria > Bacillota > Bacilli > Paenibacillales > NBRC-103111 > Paenibacillus_AB > Paenibacillus_AB ginsengarvi. Next base: position 34,800 of record NZ_RBAH01000009.1, on the reverse strand, counting down.
CTTTCCGTCCGTACGGTTACCTCGCCCCCGTCCGGCATTGCCTCAATCGCATTTTTGAGCACGTTGACGAACACCTGCTTCATCTGATTCTCGTCGCAGCGAATCGGCGGGATCGGCTCCATGTCCTCCATGACGAGCTGCACCTTGTTCAAGATCGCTTCCGTATCGAGCAGCGTCACGACATGGTCGATCACGGTCCGGATGTCGGTATCGCAGAAATTCGCCTCCCGAGGCTTGGACAGCAGCAAAAACTCGTTAACGATCAGATTGATCCGCTCCAGCTCGTTCAGCATGATCGGGTAGTAGGCTTTATTTTCGTTCGCCGACGTTTGCAGCAGCTGGATAAAACCTTTCAAGGCGGTCAGCGGATTGCGGATTTCATGGGCGAGTCCCGCTGCGAGCTGGCCAGTTACCGCAAGCCGGTCGGAATTGCGCAGCATTTCCTCCGCTTTTTTACGATCGGAAATATCTTTCGCTACGCCGTAAATGCCGACGATCTGATGATCTGCGAGAATCGGAATATTCGTGACGTCCACAAGCAGCGTGTGACCTTCCTTGTGAAGCAGGCGAAGCTCGATCTGGTTCGTGCCCCCCTTCATCGTCTCGAGGAACGATTTTAACGCCTTCAAGCGGTCTTCCGGATGAATGAGGGCGACAAACTGCTTTCTCGTAATTTCCTCCGCTTCGTATCCGAGCAGCGCGGTTGCCGCCGGATTAACCGCGATCAGCTTGCCTTTGCGATCAAACGTGCAGATCGGGTCCGGATTATGTTCGATGAGGTCCGACGTCTTCCCGTGAAACGTGGATAGCCGGTGCAGCAGCTTGAACTCGTACATATTCAAATCCGCGTCGTGCAGAAGCTCCTCGATGCGCGCCTCTTTGTTCGTGTCCGAAACGGATACGCCGACCGAGAATGAAAGCGCTACCGGAAAAAAGCCGTCGCCGGGCACGAACGTTCGTCCGTTCAGCTCCTGCAGCAGTTTTTCGCGTATATTGGCGTAACCTTCGCTGTGCTCCAGCACGATGACGAACTCGTCGCCGCCGAGTCGTCCGGCAATCCCGTTCACGTTCTTGATCATATGGCGCAAATAATCGGCGATGAACAGGATCACTTTATTGCCGACCATATGCCCGTGCGTATCGTTGATCTGCTTGAAAAAGTTCAGATCCATCAGCAGCACCTGCACCGACCGCCCTTCGTCTATCAGCCTTTGCCCGAACAGCAGCGTTTGCTGGAGCGAAGCCAGTCCCGTTAGCGAATCGATCGTACTTAGATAGCGGTACTCGTTTCTTTCCTTTTCCAGCTTGCGCGTATAATAAGCGAGAATCATGTAAGCCATTGCATTAAGCGTAATAAAAAATAAATGCGTCATCCATTCGTGACCGGTGGACAAATCGTCATACAGGTACAGCTTAATGCCGACCGCCATCGCAGCGACCAACGTATACAGCGGACTCGGAAGCAAAAGCGCGTAGAACAGCAGCAGCGGATATGCTGTAATGAGCATTCCGAACAAGCTGCCCGGCTCCATCGCAAGCACGTAGGTTAGGAGGGCTAGACTGGATAGGACGTACGCGGTTTTTCGCATCTTGCTGATACATACAGCTGCAAGCAGCAGCACTGTGAAGAGAAGCGAGGCCGTTGTTTTCAACAGATCGGGGACCGCATAGATAAACGCGCTAACGCCGGCCAACAGGACAAGAGCCGCGAGCATCGTATCTTTTTTTCGGTATGCGGATAAGCGTAATGATCGAATTGTGCTTATGGACTGCATAGGGTTCTTCCCTTCCGGTGCGTGATGATAGACCGATACAGGAGGAAAATGATAAAGCCATCCCCTGGCTAGGGACGGCCCATGGTCGTGATTGCATCGTGTGCGCGAAAGTTTCAGCAACCCAGCTGTCATAGCCCCACCGAGCCTTAGACCTGTGGCTTTGCGTCCCTGCCTTTCGGCAAGTTTGCCAGGTATGGTTTACAATATTTTCTACCCCGTCTCTCGCCCTCTAATATACCATACCTTTGTTTGCAGTGAAACAAAAATTCTAATGATTCCAACTTTTCTGCTAATAATGAATCTTCAAACTATTAAATCTTTAAACATCCGGCAAAAAACCAGCCTGGCTGATTTTGATTCGTTTCGGCGGGAGATAAGCTTCGAATGCGGACACGATGTCCAAATAGCGTTTACGGTCGTACCAGTCGCCAAACCCCATCTCCTCGAAAATGGCACGGATGCCGAGCGTTTCGGTTCTCCGTCCGAGGCTGCCGTCTCCCATGAAAAAGTCGTCGATGCATACCCGATCCGTTACTCCGGCGACTATCTCTGCGAATGCCGGACTGCTCGGCAGCACCGGGGAAACGGCTGCCTGTGTCGGCAGCCCAGCCTCCGCCAACTTGCGCAGAGCGGCCAGTCTCCCCGCAACCGGCGGCGCCGACGGGGTAAACGCTTTTCTGACGCTTTCCAGATCGGTCTCCACCGTCATGCTTATACGCAGCCTGTCTTTTAGCGCCAGCAGCAAATCGATGTCACGGGTTACTAGCGGACTGCGCGTCTGCACGAACAGAAAATCCGGAGGGTCGCTCACCATCGCCTCCAAGAAGGAACGGGTAATCTGCTCGGAAGCTTCAAGCGGCTGATACGGATCGGTGCTGGAGGACATGAAAATCGTTACCGGCCCTTTCCGCTTTTCTTTCGCCAGCTCCTTGGCGAGCAGCTGCGCCGAGCCGATTTTGGCGTCTACCCATTCTCCCCACGGCTCGCGGCGGAATAACGCGACGGGCATTTTGCGCACATAACAGTACGAACAGCCGTATTGGCAGCCCGCATATGGATTGAGCGTATGGCTGTAGCCCGTCAAATATCCGGAAGCCGGATTGAGTAAGCTCTTCGGCTGCTTGCGGCTGAACGTAGTCATAGAGAGCTTACAGGGCGTTCCGGCGACAGCTCCTTGAGCAGCCGTTCCAGATCGAGCCCTTCCATCGTCGCTATTCGTTTGCTATGCTCGCCAAATGCCAGCGTCCCGGTCACCGCGTTCGGTACGATTACACAGTGGAGTCCGGCCCGAAACGCGGCCAAAGCTCCGTTCGGCGAGTCCTCAAACGCCAGCGCCTCATGCGGCTGCACGCCCAAATGCTCTACCGCCTGCCTGTACAACTCGGGGTCCGGCTTCACCTTCGCCACGTTGTCACGAGTGCGCATGATGGAAAAATAACCGCCGATGCCGAATTTATCCATGTAGCCGGTAATCCAGTCGATCGAAGAGCTGGAGGCCAGTCCGATCCGCAGGCCAAGCTCCTTCGCCTGCTCCAGCACGGATACGACGCCCGGTCGCAATTGCTCCTGCGCCATTCGCTCCGTGAACAGCTGGCGGCGCATCGTCTGGAACTTTTCGCGGTCGACCGGCTTTCCGGTGCGTTCCTCCAAATATACATAAGGATCGAATACCGACAACATGTCCGTTCCGATTACCCTCGACCAAACCTCTAGCGGAAGCTCCGCGCCGTGATGCCGGTACGTGTCGGCATAGGCATGGTATTCGTTCGTTTCCGTATCCAAAATTAGTCCGTCAAAGTCAAACACGACAGCTCGTATCACATAAACACTCTCCCATCCGGCCTATTTCGTTATATGTCTTCCTAGCCGATGCCCGTATTATACATGAATCCTCCGCAAGCTGCATGCGGGAGAACGCAAAAAAAACGTAAAAGAGGTAACGAAAAGCCGCTGCGATAGCGGCCCCCGCCTTTTCTCAGGCTTCGTCTAGAAGCTTTTCTTATCGACCCGCATATCCTCGGGCTTGATCGTCATGAGCTCCTGCCGGCCCGGAGACGAATTCGCGTATTGGCCGAGCAGACGCACTGCCTGGTACCGGACGGACTTCTCCATCAGATTGCGGACGAAGCGGGCGTTGCTGAACGCCACCGTGTCGTTCATTTTTTCCGCGGCAAGTAGTTGACGCAGCTTCATAAGACTGGCCGGAATTAGCGTATAATCCCGTTCCTTGACCATCCCTTCGGCAATTTGCACCAATTGATCGATCGCATAGTCGGGAAAATCGATCATAATTGGAAACCGCGAAGGCAGCCCAGGATTCGTCGCGAGGAAAAAATCCATTTCCTCCGAATAGCCGGCCAAAATAAGCACAAACTGATTTTTGTAATCTTCCATCGCCTTCACGATCGTATCGATCGCTTCCTTGCCGAAATCTTTCTCGCCCCCGCGCGCCAGGCTGTACGCTTCATCGATGAATAAAATGCCGCCCATCGCCTTTTTGATCAGCTCACGCGTCTTCAGTGCCGTATGCCCGATATATTCGCCGACCAGATCGGCGCGTTCCACTTCGACCAGATGTCCCTTTTGCAGCAAGCCCATCGCATGGAACAGCTTCGCGATAATGCGGGCGACCGTCGTTTTGCCGGTTCCGGGGTTTCCCTTAAATACCATGTGATACACCTGCTGCGAGGCGGCAAGTCCCGCTTCCGTCCGGAACTGTCCGATCTGCAGCAGCGCGTATATTTCATAAACGAGTTCCTTGACGTTCTCCAGCCCGACCATCTGATCCAGCTCTTTCATAATGTCGGCAAATGGCCCTTGCGCCGGAACGGTTTTTCCGTTTATTTGCGGTTCGGCTTCCGATAAGGATACCGGCTCGGGATTGCGCAGCACGACATTGATCTGCCGCGACGACTTGGGCGTATCGCCGGCAACGACGCGAATGTTCATCGGAATCACCTCTTGTTTATAGGTTACGGCCCGGCCGCCGAAGTCCGGAAGCCGGGTATTCCGGCCCCGCATTAAGCGGCGGAATGGCCCCTGCCTATAATGTACAAAGCAAGAAGTTGTCCTATGATTAAAGGAAGTAAAGTTAGCAAATTTTATGCTTGAATCGGGCGGCAAAAAGCGCCAAAATGGAAGGTAGAGGTTCCATTTTTCTCACACGGGATTAGGAGTGATAACGATGAAGGAGCGTCTCCTATTCGCTTTTTTGCTTATTGTTGCGATCTACACGATCGTTCCGTGGGTGGTGACGCGAATCTTTGCCATTGGCGTCTTCCGCCGGGGAAAAGCGTCGAATCAGGTCGCCCTGACGTTCGACGACGGTCCCGATCCAGTGTATACTCCTCATCTGCTTGATCTGCTGCGCAAGCACGGAGCGAAGGCAACTTTTTTCGTACTCGGCTCCAAGGCGGAGCGATACCCCGAGCTTATCAAACGCATCCATGACGAAGGCCATCAGCTCGGCATTCATAACTATTCGCACACGTCCAACTGGTTCATGTCTCCCTGGTCCGTACGCGACAAGCATGCTGACCGATCCGCCGACATCGTCGCTTCGATAACGGGCACGAAGCCGGCCTTCTATCGCCCGCCGTGGGGCATCCTGAACTTTTTCGATCTGTTCTTTCTGAAGTCGTACACCGTTGTGCTGTGGTCGGTTATGCCGAAGGACTGGCGCAGCCGGATCGGCCGTAACAAGCTGAAGGCCAGGCTGATGCGAAGCATACGCCCCGGCTCCGTCGTCCTGCTCCATGACAGCGGGGAAACGTTCGGAGCGGACCGTGATGCCCCTGCTTATATGCTCGAGGCGCTCGATGAGGTGCTCGTGCATATGCGGCAAAACGGACTCGTCACCGCTCGCGTCGACGAGCTGCTGCAACTGTCTGTGAAATACCGGCTTGGCTTGTTCAAGCGGGTGATCGTCAACGCCTGGATGGCCTGGGAGCGCTGCTTCGTCAAGCTGTTCCAGCTCAAGCTGGTCGACTCGGACAATCCGCTAGTTAAGCTGCGCGTACGGGAATATCAGGGCAGACAATCGATCGTGCTGCCGGACGGAGAGCAGATTCGCAGAGGGGATCTGATTGCGGAGATGCATCTGGACAACTATACGCTGTTCAAGCTCGGCCTCGATTCCCGGAGCAGCGTGCAGCTAGCCACTCAGCTCATTCGCCGAACGCGGATGCTGATGCCCACGATCAGCCAACTGCTGCTCACCGATCCCCAATATGAGAAGGTGAAGGGCTTGTACGGCATTACGATGATTCACCGCGGCTCCAAGCAGCTCGGGTTTACGGTCGTCGATTTGCCCGAAGGACTGTTCGCCAGTATGACTCGCACTTATTTGCGCCTGCTGCTGTATGTTGTTCACCCAAGGGGCAAGGAACGATTGAAGGAGAAAACCAATCTGCTGGAGCCGAAAATCGTCGCGATTTCGAAAAACGAATTAAAGCTCCGTTACATTGCTTGAAGCGGTTGTAACGTTAATACGAAGGAAAGAAACCGTCCGCTCGGACGGTTTCTTTGCGATAGTTCAACGTGAGGCGGATACGGGAGCGGTGCCACTTTTATGGAGTAGAATTAACCTGTCCCCGCTTATCAAGCCGTAGGCCGGAACGACAGCAGCAGCTTGTTTGCGTACCATTTGGCAAACGCCAGCGTCTCCCTGCCTTTATGCCAAGGCATCCAGATGACCTCCGAGTCGGCGAGCGATGCCGTAGCCCCGCTCAAGCCGATAAAATCCGCAATATCCATCGATCGGGCGCCATGATATTGATGAGTGACGATGATCGGGCGCGTCCAGCCTTCGCGATCCATAATCCGCTTGCTGAACAGCAGGTTCTCATATGTGCTCGTCGATTCTCCTTCTTCGAGGATCGCCTCCTCGGGGATTCCACGCCCGATCAAATATCGCTTCATTCCCTCCGCTTCGGTTATGGTAGCACCATTGTCGTCTAGTCCCCCGCTGACAATCAACCGGCTCACACCACCGATCTCGTACAGCTTGTACGCCTGCTCTAGCCGCTCTCGCAGCGCCGGACTCGGCTTGTCGTTTCTGAGCGAGGCTCCCAGTACGATTGCCACTTGTGCATCTCGGGCGAGCGGCATATCCTGGACCGATCGGATACGCCACTGGACATATCCGACCCAGATGAGCCCTAGCAGCACGGCAGCGCTGACGAATGCAATCAACCGTCTAAGCCATCGTTTGCCGCCTTGCGGGGAATATGCATGTCTCGATCTGTTCATGGTTCCCCCTTTAATGTCATAGACCCGTCTCGTCCGACAAAAACTGCCCGATTCTCGCAAACAACGCGTCCGCCTCCCGATCGAGACAGATGAGATGCTTCGAGGCGGGAAAGTACTCAACCCGCGCCACGCTCGGAATGAGGGAAGCGAGCACGCTGGCGCTATGCGGATGCACGACCGGATCGCGGCCGCTCTGGGCAATCATTGTCGGCGCCCCGATCCCCTTCCACATCGGCTTGGCCGAGCGTACCAGCCGCATGAATTGCACCGTAGCCCGCAGCGGCGTACGCCGGATTTTCATATACCGTCTCCAGTCGCCGGCTTGCAGCGCCGATCCGAAGTCCTGCAGCAGCAGATAAGGGCTCGCATAAATGACCGCCGCGTTCAGCAGCACGAGACGGCGAACCGGATAACGGCTCGCTATATGGGCCGCCAAAGCGCCGCCCATCGAAAAACCGACCAAATCAAACGAACCGTAACGTTCCGTCAGCCGCTGCGCCTCTCGCTCCGCCGCATCCAGCCAGTCGTTCCACCGGACCTGTCTTAGTCCGTCAGGTCGTTCGTGCCCCGGCAGCGTCGGCAGTAAACACGTCCAACCGGCGTTCTCCAAATACCGGGCGAGCGGCGTAAGTTCGAACGGCCCTCCCGTAAAGCCATGTAAGCCCAAACACACTTTATCGCTCATGGCCGCCCCCCCATCACTCGCTTATTCGTCGATCAGCTCCTGCAGATGCTTGTCTGCCACGAGCAGCAGGTCGAACGAACCGGTTCGGTATTCGTCCATCACATGATTAGCCGTTTCCCACGCCAGATCGGCGTCTGCCTGAGTCAGTTGGCCGCTGCGGACGGCCTCCTCCAGACGTTCTTGATACATGACGTACAGCTCCCCGCCGGGCAGCACAACCAGACTCAAGTACAAATCCTCGTACCACGGCACGCCGCTTTCGGTAACGCCTTGACACTTGCATATCGAAATGACCCTTTGCACGCTGCGGTTCGTATCGTCATACATGGCGGTAACCGTGTAATGCGCATACTCGGGAAACAGCTGTAGCCATTTGTACCCGTCATCCGCGATGCATATTCGCTCGGTCTCATATACGCTGTACAGCGGTTCGTTTACCTTCTGAAGCTCAACTAGCGTAACCGTTCCGGAAAAACCGATCGTTTTTACCGGGACAACGGTAAATTGTTTGCGGGCTATTCTCCCCCATTCGGTTCGATCTGCGTATTGGCGTATCAATTCGCTTCCATCCCCCTCGTACCGCTTCTGATTGCTGTCGCAATTATTTTTCTTGAATTTCGATTTTGTTTATTTTGACTTCCTTCATCGGAAGGCTGGGTTCTCCCCGCGCGTCCTGCTTGACGGGCGTAGCGGCAATTTTTTGCACGACATCCATACCGGAGGTTACTTGCCCGAATATGGTGTAGTCCGGCTGCTTGTTCAAATTGGCGCAATCGGGGCCCGTACAGATGAAAAACTGGCTGCCTCCCGAGTTTTTTTGCTGGGATTTCGCCATCGCGACAATGCCCGGTTCGTATTTGTACGTCGTTTTCAGCTCATCCTCGATCGTGTAGCCCGGACCGCCCATACCGGTTCCCGTCGGATCGCCCGTCTGGATCATGAACGATTTCATGATGCGATGAAAAACGACGTTCTCGTAAAATCCTTGTCTGGACAAAAAGACAAAATTGTTTACGGTTTTCGGCGCCGTATCCTTTAAAAGGTTGACGATAAATTTACCTTCGGTCGTATCGAATACCGCCTCATAGTTTTTATCCGTCTTCAGCGCCATTGCCGGCGGAGCGCTCCAGCTTTTCTCCCCCGTTTTTGCCGAAGGCATCCCTCCGCATCCGCCGAGCGCAAGGGCAAGCGCTCCTGCGATCGCAGCCGTTCCGATCGTTTTGACCCAAAACCGTCTCATTCGCTGATCCCTCTCTCTTCAATCTCGCCCCAAATTATACCACCTGTCCGCTTCGCGGATCAAATTCACGTGGAAGGCCCGGAATATTCTCCCGCAAACAAACACCCCCGCCTGAGCATGAGCGGGGGGGCCTGGTCCAGCCTGACGGCCGTTATTTGGCGATTTTCTCGTTTTCCGGCGGCAGCAAAATGATTTTGCCCTCTTCCACCGTCACGACCATCTTGTTCTTGTTTTTCATGCCGACCTCATCCAGCAGGTTGGACGGAATTTGCAGCCGCCCCGCCTTGTCCAGTATGGCGTATTCGACGTGCGTTTCCTCTTCGACGTCGTGGCCCTGCGCCAGTTCGGCCAGTTCGTCGGCATACGAACGGTTGCGGATAAACTCCGCCGACGTTTTGCCGTCGCGGATCGCGACAACGCGGTCGACCTTTTTCGCCAGCAGCGGGTCGTGCGTGACGATGACGACCGTAAGCCCGAGGGAGCGGTTCAGCTCCCGGAACAGGTCCAAAATCTGGTTGCCCATCTTGGAATCGAGCGATCCCGTCGGCTCGTCGGCAAGCAGCAGGCGCGGATGGTTCGCAAGCGCAATGGCGATCGCGACACGCTGCTGTTCACCCCCTGACAATTGGTTCAGCTTGTTGCGGGTCCGGTGGCTAAGGCCGACGGCATCGAGCAGTTCCAGCGCCCGCTGCCGCTTCCGGCGGCCTTGCAGCAATATCGGCAGCTCCACGTTTTCCAGCGCCGTCAAGTACGGAATCAGGTTGCGGGCATTATTTTGCCAGACGAACCCGACCGTTTCTCTTTTGTACTTGACGATGTCTTTCTCCGTAAATTTGAGCAGGTCCTTGCCGTCCACGACGAGATTGCCGGCCGAGGGGCGGTCCAGCCCCCCGAGCATGTTGAGTAGCGTCGACTTGCCGCTGCCGCTGTTGCCGATAATCGCCATCAGCTCGCCCGGCTCGACGTGCAGATCGAGCCCTTGCAGGGCAACGACCTCCAGGTCGGCGACCTTGAATATTTTCACCAAATTGTCGCAATGGATCATCGATTAGTCCTCCCCCAGCTTGACGGCCTGATGGATTTTGATGCGCGAGAGAAGATAGCCGAGAATGCACAATCCGATCAATATCATAATCGTAACGATCAAATACAAGCGCATCGAATCGGTCGGATCAAACATGACCTGAAACGGCGGAACCTGTGTCGTCGGGTTAAACGACAGCTGGAACAGCGGCACGAACAGGCGGCTGGTGACGCTGCCGATACCCGCTCCCAGCAGGAAGGCGGCCCCCGAGGTCAAAATCTGCTCCGTTATCAGCATCCCGATCAGCTGCGAGAACGAAATGCCGACGGCTCTTAGAATACCGTACTGCAGCACTCGGCCGTTCAGCGAAAGCACCCAGTACAGCAGGAAGCCGAAAAAGCTGATGACCACAGAGATCAAAAATCCGAGCGTCATGACGCCGTTGATCGCCATCTGGAACGGATCGTTCTTCGCTTGCGACAGCTCGTAGCTCGTATCGACGAAGCTTTCGATCGGCAGCTCCTTCGCATTCAGCGCCTCGTTGAACGTTACCTTCGCCCCGGGCTCGTCTTCCAGGTCGATCCACACCTGGTAAGGCTCGAGGGCGAGCGCGCTCTGGATATAGCTGAGGTGGCCGACGACGAGCTTCGGCGGCTCCGGTTTTTTACCGCCGCTTGGCGGCGCTTGCGGATTCGGGTTAAACGTCGGCCAGTAATCGACGATGCCATACACCGTGAACGGCTTGTAGGCGACATTGCTCCAGCCGAGGTTGAACGAATCTCCTTCCTTCAGCCCCATCTGCTCGGCCATCGTTCTGGAAATAAGTACGGCCGAAGGCTCGGTGGAGATCAGGTTCAAGTAATCGTAGAAATGATGCTCCAGCAAACGATCCTTGAAATAGGCGGTCCGGCCGAAATCGTCGGTATCGACGCCCATCAGCTTGATTTTCGAAGACGCCTTGCCGAGCTGTGCTACCGCATCGTCCTTGACGAATACTTTCGCCGCGTGGGCGACGCCCGGCAGCTCGCTGTACAGCTGGAACGGCGGCTCGGTATACTGAACGCGCTTCGGCCCCGTTATCGGCAGCGTCTGCGCGGATGGCTCCTCTTCCTCCGCAGCCCCCATGTCGTCTCCTCCGCCCATCATCGGCGGCGGCGCGTCGTTTTCCCACTTCACGTTCAGAATAACGTCCGTCCCGTTCTTGTACTTCACCTTCTCCAGCGTGTTGCTGTTCATCGTTCTGGCCGCGCTTGCGCTGAACAAGCCCGTAGCCAGCGTAATCATCAGGAATACCATCAGGAAGCTATACTGGCTGCTCGAGCGCCCCACCTGAATGAGCGTGGAGTACAGCGACGGCGGCCACAACTTGCGCCCGATAAAGTACACGAGGCGGACAAACAGCGGATATACCCGCAGCAGCAGCAGTCCGAGCCCAAGCGTGAACAAGGCGGGAACGAGGAACAGCAGCGGATCGACCTTGAAATTGGCCGAGTCGAGTCCGAGCGACTGCAAGTCCGTCATGCGCCGTTTAAAGCTTTGCAGCCCATAGATCGCTATACCTAGGAGCAATACGTCGATAAAATATTTGTGCCAGAAGGACATTTTCGTCATGCGCGCCATCTGCTGCTTATGCCCGACGATCGTCGTACGGGTCGCCAGCAGCGCCGGGATTAGCGTCATGACGAGCGAGAACAACACCGCGTACAGCGCATATTTGTAGGCGGTTGCGTTCACTTCCACGATCAGCGCGGAACGCTGGACGAATTCGAGAAATCCGCTGGAAGCGCCGAGCATGTTCGTAAGCATTTTGCCCGCATACGGACCGATCGCATAAGCGACCGCCCCCAGCATCAGCCCTTCGATAACATAACTCCCCAGCACTTGCAGGCGGCTGGCCCCCCGGCTGCGGAGAACGGCGATTTCCGTCTTTTGCCGATCAATGATGAGGTTCGACACCATGAACAGGTAGAAGCCAAGCATGATCATGACCGGCACGTTCAGCGACCAGAGCATAACCCGGAGCTGGTCCTGACGGTCCAAATATTTGGAGATGACGCCAAGCGCGGGAGCTTTGATCGCCTGACTCGTGAACGTATTCGATACGTAGTTGTCGATCTGCTGATGCGTCCTGATGAACGATCCGATCGACTGCATGTTCATCCGCGAATATTCCATCGCGAAATACCAGAAGCCCGCCCGAATCGTAATGTCTTTTCCGTCCGTAATGTATTTCTCGAACGCTTCGTAGTTCATAATGAAGGAACGCCCGTAGCTCTCCAGCGGCGTGTTCCAGTACAGATCGTGCTCGTCTTTCGAATTGACGACGCCGACCGGTTTTATGGTGATCGGATTTTTGACCCGCTCGTCTTCGATGACGAACTCGTTGCCGAGCACCATCTTGAGCTGCGTCAAGGCGCTTTCGATAACCAGCACCTCGAACACGCCGTTCACCGGCTCCTTGGCCGGCAGCTTTCCGTCCACGAGCTTGACATGGTCCTCGAAATGATCGAGCGCCACGATATCGACATTCCGTTTGACGGTAGCGTCGACCCGTTCTTTATCGACCGGAACAAAGTTAAACGTATCGGTCCCCCGCTCCTTGACAAACTGGAGGATCGGCAGATTGAACTTGCCGCTTGCCGACTGCATGTAAGCATCGACTTCATGGGCGCTTTTCCCGTTCTCCTCCGGCGTCTCGCCTGTCAGGAAAATCCCGGTGCGATGGGTAAGCGGATACGCTCCGTTGGAAACCTGGTAGTTTTCCAGCTCCTTGACCAGCATCCGCTGCAAAATCGCCTCGGTATAGATGGGCATGCTGCTGACCAGCGCTACCGACAGGACAAGCCCGAACAGCAAGCTTAGCTCCAACCATTTATTTTTGAGCATCTTGCGGAAAATCATGACTAAAATGGCCACGAAAACGGTTCCTCCTTTCGAGGAGATCGGCATGAAATGAGTAACGAACGAACGAAGGCAGGCAGATCGCTCTCGCGCTGCACCCATCGTTTTATTGCAAAATGAGCTTCTGCCCTTCCTTGAGGCCTTTTACGATTTCAACGCCGTCAGCCGTTTCCAGACCTTTTTCAACGTCGACTTCTTTAATGCTGTCGCCGTCGAGCACCTTGACGTAATTCCGTCCCAAATATTGGGCCAGAGCTCGCTGCGGAACGAGCAACACATTGTCCTTCTTGCGGGTTACGATATTGATGTCCGCCGTAGCGCCCAGCGTCAATTCCGGAATCGGACTTCCCACGTCGATGAACACCGTTTTCGCGTAGCGGTCGGCCAGAGCTTTAACATCGGTCGCAGGCGTGTTGGACGGAGACTGGACGACGGTCCCGGTCAGCTTCTTGCCCTTCACCGTAACGTCGACCGGTACGCCGACCTGCACCTCGAGCATGTCGCTTGTATTGCCCGAGCTGTAAGCCAGCCGGATCGAATTTGGATCGGATATAATGACGTACGTTTTGTTCTGCTGGATCGTATCGCCAGGCTTCGACGCCTCGACAAACGTTACTTTGCCGTCCATTTGCGCCCGCATCGTTTTGCCTTCCAATGCTTTGCGGGCGTCGCTTAACCGGAGCTCGGCGATATCCATTTCCATAACGCGAATTTTCATTTTATTCGGGTCCTGAGTCAGCTTCGCCTGATCGAGATTGTATTTGGCCTGCTCGTAATCCCGCTGCTTCTCCTTCAGCACGATAGCGGAATCGCCCGCATCCAGGATGATGAGCGGATCGCCCTTTTTGACAGTCATATCCTTAACGACAAGCACTTCCTGGATTTTGCCGGTCGTTCCCGTAAATTCATGGTTTTTCACATTGGTCGACTCTACGGTCGCTACGCCGGTAATGCGTTTGGTCGCCGATCCGACCTTGACCTCGGCGATCTCATAGTTTTCCTTCACCGGCTTGACAAGCGGAGGCTTAAGCGGCTCGTCCTCCTGTGGAAGCAGCGAGCAGCCGGAGCAAGCTGCCACGACAAGAACGGCGAGCAGCTTACGAGCCCAGAACGGATTACCCTTGATCGACAATTTGCCCATCCTCCAATGCATATACTTGGTCGACAATCTCCATAATCGCCGGGTCGTGAGTCGTGATGACGATCGTCATCCCTTCCTGCTGCACCAGATCCTTGAAAATTTTAATGATCTGCAGCCCCATTTTGCTATCGAGCTCGGCCGTCGGCTCATCCGCCAGCAGCAGCTTTGGCCGGTGCGCAATCGCTCTGGCGATCGCGGTTCTTTGCTGCTCGCCCCCCGACAGCTCGAACGGACGGTGATTCATTCGCGCTTTGAGGCCTACGCTATCTAGCGCCCGCTCGGCCAGCTCCCTATGCTTCTTCGCCTGCACGCCCGCAATGCGCAGGCCGAATTCTACATTTTCGTAGGCGGACATGAGCGGCATCAGAGCAAACGATTGGAATATGAACCCCATCTGGATACGCCGCAGCTCGTTCCGCTTTTTCTCCCCCAGCGTCGTTATTTCTTGTCCGCAAAAATAAATCGCACCTTCGGTCGGCACGTCGAGCGCGCCGAGCAGGTTAATGAGCGTCGTTTTGCCCGAGCCCGACCGCCCCTTAAGCGCTACCAAACGGCCGTACGGGATGGACAGATTGGCGCCCTTCAAGGCGTGAACCGCCGCCCCGCCTCTTCCGAACACCCGCTTGATCCCGACGGCCTTCAAGATCGGCTCGCTGTCCTGAGTCGGGTCATATAACGACAAGTCGGATTTGCGAATCGTTTCCATAATTCCACCTCATTAGCACAATCGTCGATGCTACTACTGTAATCGGTTTCAAGGAAAGAGAATAGTTCCATTTTGTTCGAAAAAGGGGGGGATTTGTTCGATAGCGCCATCCGCCGCAGCCTAGAGCCGGGCCGCCGCGCATAAGCTAACATACGGGAGGGATTCGGATGAAAGGAAACGAGGACTATTGTTTGTCCGCCGGACCGGCACACGCTCATTATGTAGCGATACAGTCATCCGTTACTTTGGGACATTCGCATCTGGTCGACTTCTTTACGTATCCGGTGAACGGAACTGCCACAGACGGTCATACGCATCAATATCAAGGGGCGAGCCGGGTAGCGTCCTATGAGGGGCAAGCTCATTTTCACCGGATTTCCGGAGAAACGGGGCCGGCGATCCCGCTTCCGGACGGCTCGCATTATCATAGCGTGGATGATAGAGTGAACGACGAGCCTTTTCGATTCGAAGGGGGCAGCTATCGAACGGTGCTGACCATTCCGCGCCATACCCACGCTTATTCCGGCGTCACCGGGCCGGGCATCGGTTACGAGCCCTCCGGATGGTAAATTTTATCGGCCTCTCACTCCGCGATTTGTGATATAGTTTCTAGTGCAAAGTCAGATCAAGGAGAGCGGCATACGATGAAGCTGGTGTCATGGAACGTAAACGGTTTGAGAGCTTGCGTCAATAAAGGGTTTACCGATTATTTCGCGGATGTGGATGCGGACATTTTCTGCGTGCAGGAAACGAAGCTTCAGGAAGGGCAGATTGGCCTGGATTTGGGGGAGCGCTACGAGTTGTATTGGAATTACGCCGTCAAAAAGGGGTATTCCGGCACGGCCGTTTTTACAAGAATAAAGCCCCTATCCGTTTGGTACGGTCTCGAGGACGACCACGAGCCGGAAGGCAGAATCATCACGCTTGAATTCGACTCGTTTTACCTGGTCAACGTGTATACCCCCAACGCCCGGCGCGATTTGTCGCGGCTCGATTTCCGGCTCGAGTGGGAGGACCGGTTCCTAAGCTATATGCAGCGGCTGGATAAGCAGAAGCCGGTGCTTGCGTGCGGAGATTTGAATGTGGCGCATCAGGAAATCGATATTAAAAATGCAAAGGCAAACCGCAACAATTCCGGCTTCACCCCCGAAGAACGAGACCGGATGAGCCGGCTGCTGAACGCCGGGTTCGTGGATACGTTCCGCCACTTTTACCCCGACCGGGCCGATGCTTATACGTGGTGGTCTCTAATGCCGCAAGTCCGGGCGCGCAATGTCGGCTGGCGCATCGACTACTTTCTGGCCTCAGCCCGGCTTGCTCCCGCTCTGGAGGATGCGCGGATCGACGCCCATATTATGGGGAGCGATCACTGCCCGGTTGCGCTGCTGGTAGCGGATGACCGGCTGGGTGCAGCAGTCCGTCCCGGCAATGAGCAGGAGCTCTCAGCTGCTGCATCGGACGAGCTCGGTTCATAAATATTGCGCGAAAAAAAGGCTGGGCCCATCGGCCGGGTTATCCCGGCCTGACAAGCCTCGTCACTAGATTCGGCATGTGCCGTCATTCGCGTCCGATTGCTACTGTCGGAAAGTCTCCGGCTTTTGTCCACGGTTATTCGAACAGCTTAGACCTGAACAACGTCGATGCTTTCCCAGCCTAGCCCGATTTCTATCAGAACATCTTCGCCAATACGGATTTCTTTGCGGGTAAAGGGCTTGGCTCCGAGCCTTCTGTAAAAGTCGACAGCCGGATTTCGCTCCAGCACCCACACCATCATCGCCTTGTAACCGTTTGCCTTCAAATGACGAACCAGATGGCCGGCCAATTTCCTTCCGATCCCCGTTCCCTGATACTCCCTAAGCAAATAGATCGCGTACAACTCACCGTCATAGTCGCCGCCAAGCTCCCGGCATTTGCCGCCGCTGCAAAACCCTGCGATCTGCCCCTTGTCGTCTAGCGCAAGGAACACGGCCTCGTCCTGATTCAAGTTGTGAAACGTCCACTCCCAGTTTTTCTTTCGTTTCTCTACGGACAAGCCGGCGAGGAAATCGTCCGCTATGATGCCCCGGTACGTAGTTTGCCAGCTGCGCACATGAACCTCGGCGATTCCCTCGATATCCGCCGGGCCTGCCTCCCGAATTTGCACCTGCGCCGGCGCCGGTTGCTTGACGTTCTCCTCCACAACGCCATCCAGCAAACCTTCGATTCTGCGTATTTCTTGATGATCCCGCGCATCAGCGAGAGGCACCCAGCGTAGCTCCTGCAGTTGCTGCTCGTCTTCGGCCAATTCGGGATCTGTCCCCAGCCGCGCCGTCCCGCTAATAACTCGCCCTTGGTAGCAGTAGTACATTCCTTTAATGCGGTCGCTATACGTCTCCACCAGCAGCTTGACGACTTCGATCTCCAGCCCCGTCTCCTCGCGAGCTTCCCGAACCGATGCCGCGGCAGGAGATTCCCCCGCTTCGATGCTGCCTCCCGGCAAAGTCCACAGTTGCTCCCCTTTATATATTTGCTTCACCATTAATATTCGCCCGTTATTCACTATTGCGGCGCAGCTTCGATTGCTCATCGACCCTGTTCCCCTCCCTTCACTTCCCGGCCCCAAAGAGACGAGACCGTCAATTACCCGTTGACTACCTATCCGGATCAGAGCTGTCTATGGAGCGTCGTCTACAATCCGGTACGTATCCAGCGTTTCCTCCTTATAGACGGCTCCCTTACTCGTTACCGCATCGATCAACCGCTGAATCGTGAAGCTTGATATCGGCTTCGGCAGATGGTCCAAGTCGAAAAAGCCGTACTGGTCGATCTCTTTTTGATCCACCTTAATCTCGCCTTCGTATTCAGTTGCTGTGAACGTAAAAATATATCGGTTTTTGTGCGGCTGAAAATACAGACCCGACAGCTCCATATGGGGAACTGCTATATCGGTCTCTTCCTTCAGCTCGCGCGCCGCCGCCTGCCAAGCCGATTCTCCCTCCTCGACCATTCCTCCGGGAAGCGCCCAAACTCGTTTGCCATACGTTTGATGGACGAGCAGTACCCGCTTCTGCGCGTCCATCACGACGATTCCAGCAGCGTCTTGCGCTCTTTGCATCGTTTCTCCTCCTCCAACAGCACTATAAATCCCCGTCAGCGCTCCTGATTCGTATATTTACCGAATTCCAAGTTATCGATGTCATCCATGCTTAGGAACAACAGCAACCGGTGCTCCTCCTCCGACTGGCGTATCACTCCGAATCGAGCTCTGAAACCGCTCCAGCCGATTATCGTTTCTTTCTCATCGTAGTCGCCTTTACTATAACGAATGGCCAGTTCTTTATCTCTCCATAACGAGATCGTAAACTCCGGTTCATTGGCAAATTCAATCGACGCCCGCAAAAGATACGTCTCTTGGTCGACGGTGGAATCCGGCACATCGCTTACGTAAACTACTTTCTCTTTTTTATTTTTACTCGTCCCCTCGGCAAGTACGGTATAGGAGAACGATTTCATCTCCGTTAATCGCTTGACTCGATCCATTGTCACGTTCTGCCGGTCGATCCAGTTCTGCTGCTCCTTCGATGTCCGGTTCATCTCGATGATCTGCTGCTGAAGACGATTGACTTCGTTAATCCGCATTTGTTCTGCTTTCCGCTGAATCAGCAATTCGGATTCAAGCTGAGCAACTTGTTTGGATAACTGCTCATTCTTTGACTTCCATTCATCGGATTCACAGCCCGTAAGACAGAAGACCAACATAAGACCAGCCAACCAAGCCGCTTTCATCGAAAACCTCCTCTACCCGATTATTTCCCCCACTTGATCTTATTCAGCTCTTCCTTCTGCCTGAACCGCTCCTCCAGGTCGATCTGATACACGTTTGCAAGCGCAACGGTGTAATACAGCACGTCGCACAGTTCCTCCTCAATCGTCCCTTTTATCGTCCCCGTTTCTTCCGCCCGACTGTTATTGCGAATCATCTCCGAAAGCTCGCCGACTTCCTCGATCAATTTATAGAAGTATCCGATCTTATTGTCGGGATTATGATCCTTGTTTCGAATATAGGCCTGTAAGCCGCTAATGGTCATCGGTTCGTTCATCAGTGTGCCGCCTTTCGCTCCCAAGTTGTTGTTGCTCTTTCTTCCTAAGCCGGATCAGTTGCAAATATCCCGCGCCTCCGTGCCCGGCATCGGTACGAAATAGCTCGATCTCAAATGAGGTATCCTCCAACTCATGAAGCAAACCGTTTTCCGTAAACCAATGGACGTAGCCAATTCCCGAAGGAAACGTGTCTCCCTTTTCCAAAATGGGAAAACGGGCCGCTGGACTGCTCCTGAAATGCTCATCCTCCGTATCCTCCAAACAGTCGTCCGGCACGATATGCTGCGTCATCACACACAGGCCGCCGGGCTTAAGCACGCGGTACAATTCTTTCATGTACGCACAGCGCAGCTGCTTGGTCGGAATGTAGCACAGAATTTTAAAAGCGAGTACGCAATCGAATTGTTCATCGGCCAAAGGAAGCGTAACTCCGTTCGTCTGAACGTACCGGATCTGATGTCCAAGTCTCTCGCTATAATCGCGAGCAATCGCTATCATAGCCTCGCTTACATCTATCCCCGTTACTTCGTAGCCCTGCCGGGACAGCTCAACACTGATTCGCCCGGCCCCACATCCGGTATCGAGGACGGAACCGCTCCCCGGAAGTCCATCCAGCAAAAAACGTTCGGCAGCCGTCAGTGTTTCTGTCAATTCGTTCGTATAATAAACGACCTGCTCCTCGCGCTCGAACCATTGTTTAACGGCTTGCAGCAAAAACTCGTGCTCCTTCGAGATGCGCATACGTCTCCCTCCGCCCGGTTTACAAGTAGTCCAATATTTCATCCAGGTTGCTTACTGTAAGGGCTTGGCCCCAGCCAGGCTTTCCGCCATTCCGGTCTATGCATACCGATTTCATACCCGCACGGTTAGCCCCCTCCACGTCCTTGCGCTCGTTACCTACATACATCATTCGGCTCGGCTCAGTACCTAGTCCATTCGCAAGTTGATAGAATCCTTCCGTTCGAGGTTTTCTAAAGCCGGCATCCACCGATGTTACGATAACGTCCACAAAGCTTCGAAAAGGCTCAATATCCCGCATAACGAAAAGCTTATTCATACCATACGGCACGTCGGTTAATATACCGACCCGAATCCCTTTGCTTCGCAGCGCCTTTAGCACTCGAAAGGCATCGGCGTACACTTCGCATGTTTGCTGAAACGACGAAAAAAACAGTTCGAGTGCTCTGCTCGCATGATCTTCGCTCAATCCCCACCTTTGCACCAATTCCTCGAATATTTCGACATCCGTGACCTCATGCTCTCTCGGATGCACTCTTGTGTTATAGCGCATCAATATTTGTTCTGCGACATCCAGATTTTCTTTATGGCTTGCAACACGAAGCTGATCGGCGATCACAATCAGAGCTTTCCGGTAATGGCATTCCCAACTCAGAGGAATATTTTTATAGGCTATCAAGGTCTCGCCCAGATCGAACCCGATCGCTTCCATACCCCTCCCTCCAATCCTGATCATCTATACTTGCGAACCAGTTGCACGTACGTTTCAATCTCATTAATGAATGCGTTTTCACCTTTGGAGATCGAGAGTTTCAGTTTATCCATTTCGGACTCGGCCAGATCGTAAGTCTCCCTGTCTATAACCCCTTCATCCAAAGCAGCCGCCAGCTCATCTTCGTCCAGCGAATAGGTTTCACCCGTCGGCAATACGACCAAGTCCAAGTACAAATCCTCGATGACGGGCACGCCTTCGTCATTTAGCTGAATCGAGTTTACAATATCGAAATACCACTGAACGACCTCGTTTCGTTCATTCAGCATCACGGTTACGCTGTACCGCCCTTGGTTCGGGAAAAACAGGATCCAGACATGCCCGTTGCTGACGATGCAAACTTCCCGTTCTCCATACGTTACTTGCAGAGGTTCCTTTACCTCATCGAGAAACAACAGCGATAAATGTCCCTCAAAGCTCTCGTCCATCACATACTGCTGAACATACCGTTTCCGAATCAGCCGCGCCCAGTCCGGACGATTGGCTATTTTTCGCTTCATCTCCCGCTCACTCCAGTACCGGTCGTTGATTATTCATGATCGCTTGAACGATTGGAAGGTGAGTTTCGGCAATATCGATATGCGGCAGTTGGTCCTTCGCAATAAACCGAAGTTCGATCGATTCCTCACTGCAAACGACATCGGTGAATGGCTCGACGAGTACGTCGTACGCGATCGTAATAATCCGCTTCACATTTCCATCCGGAAACGAAATAATCCTGGAAGGGTCGGAGAACGTGCCAAGCAAACTCGCTTCCGTTACCGTCAGCCCGGTTTCCTCCTTTACTTCCCGGCTCAATCCCTCCAGCAAAGCTTCGTTCGTATGAATCGCACCGCCGATGAGCGCCCATTTTTCGCTATCCTGCCGCTTCTCCAGCAAAATCGAGCCGTTTCTCTCGATCACAGCTACAACGCCGATGCTTGTCGGTTGATTCGGTTTCGGGGCGTTGCTATTTTTGTAATAAAACTGCGCCTGAACCATCGTTTTCCTCCTCTTTGGCACAATTATTTAACGGCATAAAGGATCTGACCCAGAATAGATACCGACATTTGTACGGACGTTTCGATGTACTCGGTAATCTGCTCCATTGTAAATACTTGCAGTTCGCAATCTATAGCATCGTTCGTATATTCGAAATCTTCCAGAAATGCCGGAATGAAACGAAGCACTTCATCGAAAGGAAGTTCCTCTATATCGGTTCCGCGAACCGGGCCCTCCAGCTTTTGCTTGTGATCGCCAATTTGACTCCATTGCAGCAGTTTCCCGTTCAGATTGCGAAAATCCCGATGGTACTTCTCGTACTGGCCCGGATTTTCCTCAATCAGCTTCCTGAGCCAAGGCAAATAAAAAGCTCGCAGCCAAATATCGTCGGCAATCAGATGACATAGATATCCTAGTATGTACTCATCCTTCGCCTCTATGAAGCTCGAATATTTTTGCATAAACGGCATATAGCCGATATGTCTAGTGATTTGCTGCTCGTCTTTCAAATAAAAGTGAGTGATGTCTTTCGGCTGCCTGGCATCCGGCGCTATGCCTCCCAGCAGAAACTCCGGGCTGCTTCCCCCGCTCAGCTTACGTGCAGTCTGTTCTGCAATAATGAAGTGCATGATGCGTGAACCCATCCCATCCTCCTCCAGCTGGAAAATCCGCCCAGCCTCCCTCTCCGCTTATTGTTCCGTCCATGTCGCTTTCACATAACCGATTCTCATCCCGGCCCGTTCCATATTCCGGTGACTTTGCGATAATAACGAACATTGGCTTACGGCCAATCTGCAATGCTGCCGCTTTGCTTCCAACAGCCTTCTTGCCAGCAAGCCGCCGTGCAGCCCCTGCCCCCGAAACTGCGGCAGCGTGGCCGCGAACGTAAACGAGGCGATCCCGTCTTGGCTGAACATAACCGCTGTTGCGGCAGGCTCCTCTTCCACATACGCGATAAAAAAAGTCCACCCCGGCCGATGAAACAACACCTTATTATTTTCGGCGACAGGCGTTATACCGTTGTCCGCCAGCCCCGTTCCCCGGCAATGGATCGTGGCGTACGTATGAAATTGATCCTCGCGAAGCTCTCGTACAGTCACATGCTGCCGCTCGTCCTCGTGAAACGCCGCCGGATCGGCATAAAGCGACGTATGAAATCCGGACTGGTACAGGCCGCGCGAGCTTAAGCGCTCCAGCAGCTGCCGGTCCGCACGAGAAGGCACAATCTCTACTTGCGCTTTGCGCCCTCTTGCTCTATAAAAATCGAGGATCGGGTCGACGAAATCGATATCGGCGCTTGTCAAGCCCTTGACTGTATTGAAGGCAGGCCACGGCATCGACTTGCTGTACAGGCACAAGGCACTGCCGAACCGCTCCATTTCGACTCCTTCGGGATTGCCGGGCCTGTTTCGGATAGCCGTCATCCGATCCGCCATATAGGCCGATTCTGAGCTTTCAAGCGCTTGAATCAAAGTTTCGGACGGAAGTATGGCAATCATGAATGGTTCACCTCAACTAGTTTCCTTCATACAATATATAGAATATATTGCGAGACTCTAACCGCTTTGTCAAATGATATATCAATCACTTATGAATCAAACGCTTGCCTTCACAGCCCCGAAGCGATTTACAGATCAAAAGCCCCCGTCAGCTGTCGGATACCCGAAGTTTGACGGAGGCTTACTCTCCCCTGCGTTATTTGCCTTTTTCTGTTGCGATCAATCCTTCTATTTTTTCTTTCGCTTCTCGTAAAGCGGTGTTGACGTCCACTTGATCCTTAATGACCTTATCGAAGGCTTTGTTTACTTCGGTGCCCATCGATCCTTGATTGACAACGGTAAGACCTTTGTCCCGAACCGGCGGAGCGGATGCGAGCGGATATTTGAACACCGCTTCGATATGCTTCCCTTTCAATTGAGGCACATTTTGCCCGAACGCCTTTTTGAGCTCGGCCGTAGCTTTGATCGAAGGCAAGCCGCCCTGATCGCGGGCGATTTCCATTTGCAGCTCGTCGGACAGCAGGTATTCGATGATTTTAAAGCTGATATCTTTATTTTTACTTTGCTTCGAGATGAACCAATACGTGGAGCTCGGCTGATTCATCACTTTAGGCCCGTCTTTATAAACCGGCATGCTCACCATATCCCAATCGATGTTCTCGGGAATGCGCACGATATTGCTTAACTGGTTTTGCATCATCGCTATATTGCCGGTCATGAAGGCGACCGGCTCGTCCTTCGCGGCGACCTTATTGTTCGGAATTTCATAGAACCTGCTCAAGTTCGTAAACATCTTCTTCCACTTTTCGCTGTCGTACATCTTGTCCTGCTTCGGATCGAGATACGGGATCGAGAGCTGATTGTCTCTAAAATATACGTTAATATGCGCGCTGAATCCGCGATAGGTGACGCCCCCTTCGACCCGGGTCATTTTTTTGGCCAATTCGTATACGTCGTCCCAAGTCATGCCGTCGGTGGGGAAAGGCACACCGAACTTTTCGAAGATCGATTTGTTGTAAAAAAGCACTTGCGGGTCCATATCGGGGCTCGGCATTCCGTACAATCCGCCGTCCGGCGATTCGCTTTTCACCTTTTCGATATACGCCGGATCGAAGCGGCTCATATCGTATTGATTTTTTTTGACCAATTCCGTCAACTCATAACCAAGACCGTTAGCAAACACGTAGCTGTTCATGTTCGATACCTTGGAGTACATCAGATCGGGAATTTGATTCGAGGCGAGCAGATCCTGGATGTTTTGGCCCGTTGCTTTCGGGATGAAATTAAGGGTGACATTCGGAAATTTGGCCCGGATCCGATTGCCGTAATATTGATTGAAAAGGTCCAGCGAATCGCTGAGCGAAGACGTAACCAGAAGCGTAACGGGCTCATTACTAACCGCTGTCTGTTTTTCCGTTCCCGGGCTTTTTCCGCAAGCTGCCAACAAAACGAGCATGGATGCGAGCACGATTCCTTGTGTTTTTTTCAGCATAGTTGTTTCCCCCATACTAAAGGTTATGAATTGACGCTGGGTTAAGCGCTTTCGGAATAGACGTGTAAACGACCATTCATCTCCTCCGCATATCGTCTGATTTGATTATAAGGCCGTCCGGAAAGCGGCTGCTATGTCGAAAACTTTCATAAATGAGTCGGATCTTCACATTTGCCGGATCAGGAGGACCGCGCATGGCGACGGATCGCGCAAAGTCCCCCCCAGTCCGTGGAAGCCTATTGCGGCGTAATGACGTATTGATGCCCTTGCCGCATATCGAAACGCAATAAAGTACGTTCTGCCGCTTCGGCACGCACGGTCTCGCCCGCGCATTCAATCGCCAGAGGTATGCCCGTACGGATGCTGCAAACGCCGGTGCGGCTTGCCCCCAGCAGGGCGCGGACCAAACGGCCGTCCCTCCATTCCAGGTCCACTTCCATTCCTCCACGCGCGCGCAGACCGGTCATCCGCCCGCTCGGCCATGCCGCCGGCAGCGCGGGCAGCAACCGGATTTCTCCGGAGTGGGATTGCAGAAGCATCTCGGCGATTCCAGCCGTTCCTCCGAAATTGCCGTCAATCTGGAAAGGCGGATGTTCGTCGAATAAATTCGGATTCGTAGAGTACCTCAGCAAAGCATGCACATTTTCGTACGCTTTATCGGCTTCGCCGAGACGAGCCCAAAAATTGATAATCCACGCGCGGCTCCAGCCGGTATGACCTCCGCCATTGTCCAGCCTCCGCTCGAGCGTCCGCTTGGCCGCCCTCGCAAGCTCAGGCGTTTTCTCCGCAGTGATCAGCTCCCCGGGATGAAGAGCAAACAGATGCGAAATGTGGCGGTGTCCCGGTTCCGGCTCTTCATATTCCTCGAGCCATTCGAGAAGTTGTCCGTGCTTGCCGATCTGCGGCTTTGGCAGCCGCGACAGTGCATCTTGAAGCCGCTTGGCGAAGCTTTCGTCTAGGTGCAAGAGGGATGCGGCTTCCAGACAGGAGCCGAACAGCGTTTCGATAATTTGCGTATCCATGGACGGACCCATGCTTAAATAGCCGATATTTCCGCGACGGGTCCGATATTTGTTTTCCGGCGAAACGGAGGGCCCCGTTACGAGACGCCCATCGGGACCCGGAACCATATAGTCGAGGAAAAACTCGGCCGCTTCCTTCAAAGCGGGGTACGCATAACCGGCGAGAAATTCGAGACTACCGCCAAACCTGTAATGCTCCCACAGATGGAGCGCCAGCCATGCGCCGCCTGTCGGCCAGATGGCCGCTCTCGTATTGATGCCGTTCATAATCGTATCGGCCCACAAATTCGTATTGTGATGCGCGACGAAGCCGCCGCAGTTGTACAGCTCGCGCGCCGTTTTTCGACCGTTCTCGCGCAGCCTGGCAACCAGATCGAACAAAGGCTCGTGACATTCCGCCAAATTGCAAACCTCGGCCGGCCAATAGTTCATTTGCAGGTTAATATTGATCGTATAATTGCTTTCCCAAGGCGGCTTGAACTGGTCGTTCCATATGCCTTGCAAATTGGCAGGCAAACTTCCCGGCCTTGAACAGCCCATCAGCAAATAACGCCCGAATTGATAATACAAGGAAACGAGACCCGGATCATGCGCCCCGTCCTTTACCCGCTTCAGCCGTTCGTCCGTGGGCATATCGTCCGCAACGTCGGCCTCCGTTCCCGACAGCTCGAACGTTTGTCTGCGATAGAGCGCCTGATGGTCGGCGATGTGCGCCGCCCGCACCCGTTCGTATCCTTTGTTCGCCGCTGCCGCCACTTGCTCCGCGCACACCTGCTGCGGGTCTTCGTGTCTGAACGTGGTAGCCGCGGCCAAATAAACCGTAACCGAATCCGCACCTTCGACAGAGATGAAATCCCCCACCTTCTGCACGCCGCCCCCTTCTGCGACGACACGCATCAAAGCGCTGTACCGCACGCCGTCTGGGCCGCACTGTCCGTTCATGACAAGACTCTCCTGGCCGAGCATCGTCACTTCGTTCTCAAAAGGGCGACGCCCCAGGGTAATACCGAGCCTCAGTCCGCCGGGCACCCCGCAGGTCAGCCTGACCGCAACCACCTGATCGACGGCGCTGCTGAATATTTCGCGTCGATAGTCCACCCCGTTCAAATGATACTGCACGGTGACGAGTCCGGAGTCCAGGTCAAGCTCGCGCCTGTAGTCCCTGACATCCCCTTCGTGATCAGCCAGCCACAGGAACAGATCGCCAAGAGGCTGGTAAGGTCCGGCATATTTGGGGGTTGAGGTAAACGCCATCTTCGCCAAATATTGAGCCTCTTCCACTTCGCCTGCGAAAAGCAGCTGTCTGATTTTCGGCAAATAGGTCGGCAGATCCGCATTCATTCGCTCCATGGGCCCGCCATACCAGATTGAATCCTCGTTGAGCTGGATCAGCTCCTCGTTCATTTTTCCGAAAACCATGCCCCCAAGTCTGCCGTTACCGAACGGCAATGCCTCCGTCCACTTTTTCGCCGGTGCTTTATACCACAATTTATTATTATCGGGCACAATGTCACTCCTCGTTTATACTTTATAAAGCTTCATGTTATTTTTGCTTCTGTATTCGCTCGGTGAAAAAGTCGTCAGCTGCTTGAACACTTTGGAGAAATATACCCGCTCCATGCCGACCGTCTCGGATATTCGCTCGAGGGAGCAGTCCGAGCTCAGCAGCAGCTTTTTCGCTTTCTCGATGCGGGTTTTGACGATATATTGATTCGGGGATATATGAAACAGCGATTTGAAGTATCGAATGAAATAGTTCGGATTGTAGTTAAAGGCGCTTGCCAGCCGTTCCAGCGTCAAAGACTCTCCAAGATGCTCCTCGATATATTTCAAAATTTGATATTCGCGATTGTTAACGGGAGACGGCGACAAGCGGACCGATTGCGGCGGCGTATGCTCGACGTAGTAAGTCAGAATCTCCAAAAAGATCGATTTGAACTTGAGCGGTGCCGCGATATCGCCGCTCTCCCGATATGCTTGCTCCAGACGTTCGAAGAGACGCTTCATGTAGTCCATATCGGCCACCTGGATGCAATATGGCAGCTTGAGCAGTTTAAACAGATGGAAGTCGCCTACTTTGGCCTGAAAATGGCACCAGTGCTTGTTAAAGCTGTTAGCGCTTACAGTGGCAAACGTAAGCGGAGCTTCGGCAGGCAAAATGAACATTTGTCCCGGTCTGGGGTAATATAACTCGCCGTCGATGTTCAGCCAGCCTTCCCCGCCGATGAAAAAATAAAGGCGGTTGTAGCTCGTTCTAATACCGTTGCGCCCCCAGTCCTCCCTTAAACGCTCGCTATACCGAGCGGCGAGCAGCTCAATCTTCACATTCGCGAAATAGTTCCGGATCACTTCCGGATTCGGCACCGTCGTCATATCCGCGCCTCCCGATTTGCCGTAAAACGTTTCAATCCGCCCCGGCGTTTGCTCTAGCTCTATATGCATACCTTGCGGCCGCGGCAGCCTAAATCGCAAGGCATAGTATTAGCCTCTTATGGTACTATGTTGTCATGAAGCCGATTCATCCGAGCGAGGTCCGCCTTATGAAAATCATGAACTACTTAAACTTGAACCATCATCCGGTGCATTTGTCCTTCGTAAAGGACCGCACCCTCGAATTCAACGAAATTTATCACGCCCACCAGGGCATCGAGCTTTTATACGTGCACGAGGGAAGCGGCCAAGTTATCGTAAACCAGCGCATTTTTGAGCTTTCGCCCGGCTCCCTTGTCTATTTCCGTCCGTTTCAACTGCACCGGGTCCAGATGAAGCTCGAGTCCCAGTCGCCGTACGTTCGCTCTCTCTTCGTATTTGAGCCGTCCGAGCTCGGGCGGTATTTGGCCCCGTTTCATTCGCTGCGAACGTTTTTTCAGCGATTATGGCAAGTTCCGCTCGAATCTCAGCTGTTTGTCGGGCTGCCTCGGCTTACGCTCGACAATCTGTTCGAGGAGCATCGGGAGCGCATGCTGAAAATGCCGGACGACCTGCTGCTGGAGGAGCAGATGCTGTTTCTTATCGCTTTGCTTCAAATTTTGAAAGCTCATGAGGAGCCGGGGCCGCAAACCACTCCGCCGCCGATACGCAAATCGTCCGTGTCCGAGCGGGTCATGAAATGGGTGGAGGAGCATTATGCGGAACCGTTCGAGCTGGAACGGGTCGCAAGCGACATCCATTTGACACCCACTCACATATCGGCCGTCTTCCGCCAAACGGTAGGGACGAGCATTACCGAATATTTGACCGCCCGCCGCATTCGCGAGGCGTGCTGGCTGCTGAAGACGACCGATAGGTCCGTGCAGGAAATCGGGCAAGCGATCGGACTAACGAACTTTTCTTACTTTTGCAACCTGTTCAAAAAACACGTCGGCCTAAGCCCGTACAAATACAAACACGCTCCGGCGGGCAGCCTTATGACGATCGAATAACCGCCATCCGTTCTATTCCCGCATCAGCCAAAGCACCGGCTGGCGAAGCGCCATATTGCGGCGTATTTCCGGATCGGCCGAATCGGCCGGCAGCTCGTTCCACAGCCTCATATATCGCTCGTCACCGAACGCCGTTCCGGCAAAAAGCATAAACGACATCCTTACGGGCCAACCGTCGAAATGCTCCACATCTGGACCGTGAGGCCATGACGATTTGTCCGCAAGATACGGATACAAATAATCGAGCCCGAGGCGGATGCCCCGCCCGTCCTCCAACCGGAACTCCCATAAATAATCGGCGGGCACGGACAGCAGACGGCATAGGGTTACCGTATTATCCAGCACGAAGATCGAATACCCGTAAGGTTTCGTTCGGGCCAGCTCAAGCGGAAAGCTGCCGTCCGGCGCCATCTGCCGCGGCAGCAGCACCGTCTTGTACCGCTCGCGGCACTGAGCGAGCACGGCTTCGTTGCCGGTAAACAAAGCGAAAGCCGCTGCCTGAACGTGCCAGCATACCGCATGATTGTTCTCGGTATCGCGTTCCTCTATGCCGTACGGGTGCGTGCACATCCAGTTCAAATAGTCCGCAAACCAGCCGCGCAGCTTCTTCGCCTCCGCTTCGGTAATCGCCCCGGACGGTTCGATGGCCTCCACTGCGGCGGGGATATCGATCAGATGCAGCGTATCGATGATCCCGATCCCTCTTCCTTCGCACAACCCCGGAACCGCTTGGGCGTACAGCAAATGCGGGTTCATGCGCGTCTTCTCGTCCAGAAAAAACGTGCGCAGCAAAGCCGCCGCCTTGTCCGCATACACCCGCAGCCCCGTCGCCGCGTAACCTGCCGCGAGATTCGCCACATGGGTGCGCATGGAGCGAAGCGCTTCGCGATGGGCGAAAAAAGCTTCCGGATACGATTCCCCGTCCCTTTTTACGAATGGAAGTCCGTCCGGCGTCTCCGGATTCGGCCACCAATAGTCGCCGTTCGAATAATAATCGTTCCGGCCGCCAGCGCTCCGCTCCGCCGCCGTGTCCGTTATGCTGATCGGCCGGGCGTCCAGCGAACGGTCCGCCTTCGCCACAAGCTCATGCCGGTCGATTTGCCACTTGGCCAGCTTTTCGTCTGTAAGCATCGCCTAACGCCCTCCTTTACTCATCGATCTGAATCGGAGCCGCCAAACCGGATCGGCAGACCGTATAGCCGCCACGGCTTGCGGCTGCCGAAATATCCGCACAGGTGAGACTGGGCCGGCACCGGACGGATTACGCCGCCCTTATGCGGCGGTTCGCCGGAAAGCTGCTTTTCCGCATACAGGACGACTTCCTCCCCGCAAGGCAGATCGAGCTCGAAACGGCCGTCGCCCAGCGTTCGAACGGTAGTCCTTTCACTTGCCGCAATACGAACGGAACCCGTCATATCCGTATGAAGCCGGCAAGGCTCTCCCGCCAGGCTTTTCACGCGCACCCAGGACGTCGCGCCGTTCGTCCGGACCGCGCTTACAAGAAACGCCCCTTCAGTCCGCAAATCATGGAACGCGGCATCCTTCCAGTCCTCCGGTATCGCGGGAAAAACGCGAATCCGGTCGCCCCAGCTTTGCAGCAGCATGTCGTGAATCGCTTCCGCTCCGGCGAGCGGCGATTCGATAACCGGCCCAGCCTCCTTGTACATCGTATTCGGCTTCAGCAAGTGAAGCAGCGACTTCAAGTAAGCGAGCGACTCGTCGCCGAGACCAAGCGTTGCCGCGATCGATGCCGCTCCCGTAAACGTAAATCCGCGCAAATCCCCTTCCATCGAAAACCAATGACGGAGCGAGCGGAGGATCAGCTCCCGCTCTTCTTCCGAGTCCCCGCTTACGAGATGGAGCGGGAATACCGCCATCAAATGGCTGAAATGACGATGTCCGAAGGCAAGCGGCTGCCCGCGGCCAATCATATAGCCGGTCTCGTCCGTCGGCAGAGGGGCGAGCCGCTCCAGTATTTCCTGCCACTTCCGCCGATCGGCGTCCCGTTCCGTATCTGTTCCTGCCGCGGGCTCCGGCATTTCGCTAATACGCAGCAGCGTTTCGCAGCCCCATCTTAACAGCGCCAAGTCGTAGTGGGTGTCCGGCACTTTCATTTTCAGGAAAGAGCCGTATTCCGGAGAGACGGTCGCAGGCAAATGAAGCTTCCCGTCGTCTCCCTCCGCAAGGATTCGAGTATGGTACCGCACGGCTCGCCGAAGCAAAGGGTACAGAAGCTCGCCGAGCAGCTTGCGGTCCATGGAGTGACGGTACTGCCGCCACAAATTATGGCATACCCACAGCAGATTGCCCTTCTCGTCGTCGACCCGGCCGGCGAGATCGTAGCTGCAGCTTCGGGGAAGGCCCGCCGAATCCGTCCGGAAATCGTCCGGAACGTTGCCGATCAAAGTTTCAACTTGCTCGCGGAACGCCCCCACCAGCGACATCCCGAGGTGCAGCCGGTTTGAGGTGTACACAGGGGAGTAGGCCATCTGTACGTTCATGTTAAACCAGACGCCCGGCCACGGTGTCGAGGTGAGCCACGGCCCCTGGTTGTCCATGATCATGCCGTCACTCCTCGTCGCCGAAGCAAGCTTATACATTTGAATCCAATAAAATCCTTCCAGCATGGTATCTGGAATCGATACGAAGCTTTGCGGATAATAATCGTGCCACCAGCTCCGATGCGATTCCACCCACTCGTCCCACGGCTGTTCGCTCGCCCGCTTGACCGCTTCCTCCGCCCGCTGCGCCGCCGTTTCGTCCGCGCCGTTTTGGATGGACAAATAAATTACGCGCCGGCCAGCCTCTTCAGGCGATGTGGACGCATCGCTGCCGCTTAGCTCGGTCCAGGCCGTCGCGCAGCCGCCGGAGCCATCGGGCTTGAACGTTTCTGCTGCTGCGCGGATACCGCTTCGGACAGACCGGACGACCTCCGACTCCGGAATGTATTGGTTCAAATTATAGCCGTCGGCATTTTTCAAGATCGGATCGACTTCCTGATAAGCGTACCAGCGAAAGCTGGCGGCGCTTTCGCCGCCCGACGTTTTAAGCTCTACCGCCATCGCCTGCTTGCGGCTGTGGACGAATGCCCGCAGTTGAACCTCTCCGACAGTCGTCGTAATGTCCGCCCGCAGCTCCGCGTTCCACAAATCGAGTCGCAGGGAGATCGGCTGATACAGCCATCCGGAGAGCTCCAGATGAAGCTCCCCAACCGGTACGCGCGGGGGAAATCCCCCGTCGGGACGTTTCGCCGTAACATCGGTGCGCCCGAGCACGAAACGAAGCACGTTCCGCTTCAGTCTATGCTCCTCGCTGTACACCATCGCCCCGATCGAGCCGTTGCCGATAAATGCCCCTTCATCCCAAGAAATCGGCTTCACCGACCAGGTGAGGTCGTGTCTGCCCAGGAAGGAAGCCCAGTCTACTTTCGTATCGATCATTCGCGTCTCTCCTTCTCCGTTATTCGCGTTCGCATCTACACAACGACGATCGCCGTCTTTAATCCATCCGACGCGGCGCTTGCGATCAGCGTGCCTTCGGCCGCATATTCGGCGCATATCGTCGCCCGTCCGCCCGCGAGCTGGACGTAACGGCTGGCCCGGGCCGTCCCGAGATTGTCGATCAGTTTGCCGTCGCCGGCCAAGGAAAACCGGATGAAGTTGACCGCGTCCGGACAAAAAACATGATTGCGGTCATAAGCCTTCACTTCCAGACTTACAAGCGAGTCCGTTTGCTTCGTTGCCGTCATGCGCAAATAGGCCGGCTCGGACCAGCTTGACGTCTGGTACTCGTAGTGCGTCTCGTCCTCTACCGTAACGCCGTCCTTGCTCGCTACCACCTTTAGATGATTGAATCCTTCCGCAAGCTCGATCTCCCAGCGCAGCCCGGCGCAAGGGAAGTTTTGCGGATCGCGCCGCTGACGGCCGCAGCTTATGCCGTTCGCGAACAGCTCGGCCTCTAGGCAGTTGGAGTATACCCGAATCAGCTTCTTCTCGCTTGGCCTCCCCCAGCGGGTCCGCCACGAATGACCGTAAATACGCACCATCGGCTGCTCGCTCCAATACGACTGGAAGACGTAGTAGGCGTCCTTCTTCGTGAAGTCCCGTTCGATCACGCCCTTCTGGTTAACGTAAGGCACCGGGTTATCCGGCCGAACCGGAGTGGAAAAATCTTTAAACACCCACTGAGCCGTTCCCGTCAGCCAATCCATCGTCTCCTGGGATTTCAAATGCCAATCGATCAGATCGCAAAAATACGTTTCGGACCAGTCGCCCAGCGCCGATACGCGCGGTTCGCCGCCAGACATCAGGAAGTCGCCGTCGCGCTCCTCTGCGCTCGTTCCCGCCCGAATATCCCGAAATCCGGTGTACGGCTGCTCGACATGCCTGCCGGCCATCGCATCGGCTCCCCACTCCAAATGAAGGAATCGGCTCGTTTGTTCGAAGCCGTGCCTGCTGTACTCCTCGTACTTCGGGTATATGCCCCGGTACCAGCCCGCCCATATCGATGGCGAATACACGTCGACGATGTCCTTGCAAAAGTCGCAGCGGCGGATTCCGGTTAACCGGTACGGATCGAGCTCGTGCGAAAGGTCGTGAAGCTCTTTCATGAAAGCGCGGATCGCGTCCTTGTCGAAGGAATCGAAATCGGCCTCCCAGTCGTTTTCGTTGCCAAGCCCCCAGATGATGACCGACGGATGGTTGTAGTGCTGATCGATCATCGCCTCGAGCATCTCCCGGCATTGCCGCTTATAGCCATCGCCGCCGAGACCGCCGCGGCACCATGGGATTTCCTCCCAGACGAGGAGCCCCAGCTCGTCGCACAGCTCCAGTACCAATTCCGACTGCTGGTAGTGCCCGAGCCGGAGGAAGTTCGCTCCCATCTCCTTCACCAGCCGAAGCTCGGTGCGGATCATGTCATCCGTCATGGCGGCGCCAACGCCCGCATGATCGTCATGGCGGTGCGTTCCCCGAATGAGCAGACGTTTGCCGTTCAGCAGAAACGGCCCCTTTTCCACAAATTCATAGGTTCTGACGCCGAACCGTACCGTTTGCTTCGTCGCGCCATGGACGCTTTCCAGCTCGACCTCGCAAGTGTACAGCTGCGGATGGTCCGGGCTCCATAAAGCGAGTGCATCCAGTTCCAGCCGGTCCAGCTCCGTCAGGCCCTCCCACGGGGCGGCGGACGTTTCGCGGCGGAAGATCTCCTTGCCCGCCGGATCGCGGACCGTGACGGTCAGCTTTACCGTATCGGACGCCCGCTGCGGGTTGTAAAGCCGCGCCTTCAACTGTATCGTTGCCTTGTCGCCGGATACGCACAACACGGTGGCGTGAACTCGTTCCAGCGATATTTTCGGCACATACACGAGATGCACATGACGGTACAGTCCCCCGTATACGTTAAAATCGCTTATATCCGAAGGGATCGTCTCGAGATCCCGCGAATTGTCCGTCATGACGGCCACGGGAACCTTGCCTTTGTAGAGCGGATCGCCTTTCGCCGCTTCAGCCGCCTCCGTAATATCCAGCCTGAATTCGTCGAATCCGCCATTATGCCGGCCCGTCTCCCCCGTTGCTACGTAGACGGTCGACTTCTGGCCCGCTCCTTCGAAGCGCAGCAGCGTTCTGCCTTCCTTGTACGGGTTGCTTATGCCGAGGCTCGTGCGATACCAGCCTTGTCCTTGATAATACTTGACGTCGGGATCGACGGCGTCGTACCGGTTAAAGCAATGCGGCAGCGAGACCGCTTCCCAGGGGAGGTGATACAAGCTCGATTTCAGCTTCGCTTCCCGCCATACTTCCCATACGCCGCCCAAGCTCCCGCGATAATGCTCCCAGCCTTCAACCAGTCTGATGGATTGCATCGTTCACCTCAACAATAGATTGGATAAGTTCCTCTCCATCGTAGCAAAAAAAGATTTCGTCATGTTTCGGGCTTTTATGACGGATTGTAATATGAAGTGCGACAGCTAAAAACAAAGAAGCCCATGAATGGATTCGTGTAAAATGGAAGTCACCACAACACCATTTTTCACAGGAGAACCCAACATGAGCTACTCCCATCTTAGCATAA
>NZ_RBAH01000008.1 GCF_003626695.1 Paenibacillus ginsengarvi | reverse complement strand
GGTGTCGGATGAGGAGTTGGCGACAGCTCTTCGTCTTATCAACCTTCGCCCTCGTAAATGTCTCGGCTGGAAATCGGCTCACGAAGCATTCATGGACGAATTGTCGCACTTAGCTTGACAATCCGTCAAATGATTACCAGCTGGCGCAAGACTGCGTTCAGGAAATTTTTCATGACGGCTTATAATAAAGTCGATCCCGATAAGGATCAGTCTGCACTGCGCAAGATGGCAAGTACGGAGGCATTATTTATTATCACAGTAACTATGGATATGAGGAGGGGCCGGGTGACCTGTTGCCTGAGCAATTTCTGTTAACGATTAAGGTAAATCGGATTGGAGACATTCAAGGAAATTGGTCCCTTGAGCTGCCAGTATCCCGTAAACTTTCGGATCAGGCGACCCGAACCTTTGAACCGGGGATCTCTCATGAGGTAAACGGGATTTCCATCAACGTAGCACGAGTTGTAATGACACCGCTCAGTGCGACGATCGACTACGAAATGACCGTGCCCGAGAATTACTCGTTTTCTGACCCGTCTGCTATCAGTAGTATTCAAGTGAAGGATGACAAGGGCTATATTATGGGAATGGGCTTTGTTGGCGGCGAAGGGGAAGCGGTTGAAGGCGATCGGAGGAAATACCGGTTTACGAGCGAACATTTACGCACGCCAAAGGAAACCCCGGAGGAACTCGTTATAATCCCACAGCGCAAAATAATTGAAAGACAGGATGAATCCGTTACCTATTTCCGTGGAGAAGCGCTTGAACCATACGTGTTTCATGTTCCTTTACTAAGCCGTGCAAAAAAACAAGAGTAACTTAACGGTTAAGATAGCTCAATAAACATATGTAGGCGGCCTGCATCTTGCGCTCAGCTGCCTTTGCTCAACTATTCTAGCTAATAGCTTGTCAATATTTAATTCTTAATGGTTAAAATCAAAGGTGCTATACTGAAAAAAAGGCATAACAAATAACCATCCCATAGGGTTTTGGGAAGGTTTTCCTCAGAAGGTGGGCATTTCTTATTTAGCTCAGTCGAAATGCTTCTTTTTTGGTAAGAATCGCATAAAGAGAATACGCTTGGATCGACACCGGCGAATGCAATCAGTTTTTTTGCATGATTAAATCGATCGATTTCTCCGACTTCAGCTAAAATTGTTGCAGCAATTTTGGTGTCAATGCCAGGTATCGATTGGATCAAATCATACTCCTGTAATTCTTCAGCCAGAGCATCAATCGACTGGTCAAGGTTGGCTAGATGCACCTTGTACTGAAGAAGTAGGTTAATAAGCAGCTCCAGTGAGAAAAGATGGCTCGGAAAAGCTGTCTCCTTGAAAGGATTGCGTTCCGCGGCAGCCATTAGTTTCTGTGCGCGTTCAAGCGCCCAAGTGGATGAGCGCCCGGCGAGACACTGGATCGTCGCCGTGACAATATTACGGAATTGCGGAATTTTGTATAACGGGTATGTTCGAGATATGGTTTATTACAGTATTATCAAGGAATTTGAAGGCTTTATTAGTGACTTGAGAAACTATAGTGTAGAATGAAAATACTTAGTATGTAAAACAAGAAATTAGTCATGTTGAATAAAGAGAAAAACTTTTTTAATTCACACGATAGATAAACCTGAAAACAAATCCGCGATAAGGCGGATTTTTTGTTTGGGCCAATAAGGCGGGAATGTTATCAGCGGGAATGTTATCAAGTTCTTGACATTTATGCAACCAACCAAAGTTCTTGACATCCGACAATTTGAACACTGGTTTCGGGGACAAGAACATTGTCCCATTAATTGCCGCATAAATCGCGGCTTTTGCTATTTATGGGATAAAGTTCTTGTCAATTCTCCGTGACAAGAACTTTATCCCATTCCCGAAATTGACAAGAACATTATCCCATTCCCGACAACACAACTGGTCCAGGCGTTCCAGAAGTTGTAGTTAAGCGATTAAGCCCAATAAAACAAGGGGCTGCCTGAGTATTCGGGCTCAGTACTGGATTCCCACTTGCAGCTCGGGCGGCATGTTTGTGCGAACCCTCGCATTCCAAAATCGTATTTCGAAAAAGCGTAGAGGCAGATGCCTGTGAGCGGACCAGGCGCGCTTCACAAAAGTCTTATCGCGCCTTCGTATTTGTATGCGATTCATTCAGATCCTGCACGGAGTATGAATCCATTCGCAAGTGCGGCGATCTGATCATAATACGTCCGGCATTCGAGCAGATCATGTGCCAGATGACACAAAACCATAAATTTCATGAGGATGCCACTGCGCGATCGGCGATCCTAGGAGATTACGTGTTACCCAATTACGCCGACATCCAGATGCACAAGCGCGATTGGTCACGTCGTTGCTGTTCGATTCAAAAGGTATACTCCGATTACCGCGAGCTACTGCGGAATCGAGGGCGGTGCCGATATTGAAGACGGTCTGCGCCTGAACGGCGAGAAGCACAGCCGGCTCTATCAGAACCGGATCGAATTTTAAAAGAAATGGCTATCCATTTTATTGGTTTGTCATACATCAATTGCCCCCCCGTGTTAGACTTGGTTTGGCTAGGCTCACAACGATTGGAGAGGAAGGAGTACAACAACCCCAACTTAGTCAGGCAACGGACATCTTGACAGATGCGCATACCCCCATTCTTAAGGAGGAAGATGTATGCTGATGAAAATGAAGTTGACTCTGCAATTAAAGATGGCTTTTATGTTTGTCCTATTATTTGGAAGTTTTGGATTCGTTACCTCTCCCGCACAAGCTGCCGACACCTTCACCAATCCGATAAAAACCGGAGCCGCCGACCCCTTTGTCACTTGGCACGATGGCTGGTACTACATGTTATACACCCAGGTGGACCGCATCGACATTTGGAAATCTCAGGATTTGACGCAAATTGCTAGTGGGACCTCGACTCGCGCCTTCACACCACCGGCTAGCGGCTGGGGCAGCAAGAACATTTGGGCTCCCGAGTTGCATCGAATCAACGGCAAATGGTACTTATACTACACCGCGGATGACGGGACAGATGCCAATCATCGAATGTTCGTGCTTGAGAACAGCGCCTCCGATCCGACCTCTGGTACCTGGGTCAGCAAGGGGCAAGTGAATACCCCTAACAGTTTTGCCATCGATGGGACCGTTTTCGAAAACAAGGGTACCCTCTATTTCGTATGGGCAAATCGCGTCGGTGTAATGTCGTTGTGGATCTCTGCTATGTCCGATCCGTGGACGCTAACCGGTACCCCCGTCAAAATCTCCAGTCCAACCTATAGCTGGGAGCCCAACGTCAACGAAGGACCTGCCGTGCTGCAGCGTAACGGCCGCATTTTCATGACATATTCCGGAAACGGCTGCGGCAGCGACGATTATTTGCTGGGATTGCTTACGGCTGATGAAAACGCCAATTTGCTGCTGGCCGATTCCTGGGTCAAGTCTACGTCCCCGGTCTTCAGCAAGGCGAATGGCGTGTATGGTCCCGGCCATAACAGCTTTACCCGTTCGCCGGACGGAACCGAGGATTGGATCGTCTACCACGGAAACTCCGTGTCTGGAGCCGGGTGCACCGGAGCCCGAAGTGCCCGAATACAAAAAGTGACGTGGCGAGAGGACGGCACTCCTTTCTTTGGCAAGCCGGTCGGTGCATCGGTTTCCCTCGTTAAGCCCTCGACCGGAAACCCCTCGGATACCGATGATGTTTTATTCAAAATAATCAATCTTCACAGCGGCAAAGCGGTCAGCGTACCGGGCATCAATCCGAACCCCGGAGGGCAGGTCGGGCAATGGACGTACGAAGGCAATCCGGACCAGCAATGGACGCTCGAGCCGAGCGGTGACGGGTACTATAAAATCCGCGCATATCACAGCAACATGGTGCTGGAGGTGGAGGGCGCCAGTCTGGTCGGCGACGCCGACGTGATTCAGAACTTCGATACCAACGCGACCCATCAGCAGTGGAAGCTGCTGTCGCAAGGTAATGGCTACTACAGTGTTCAAAACCGCAACAGCGGCCAAATGCTGGACCTGTCCGGCGGCAATCTCTCCAATGGCGCCCGGTTCGCTCAATGGCCGGACAACGGCCTTTCCCCGCAGCGCTTCCGCTTTGAACCGATCGGGGATATTACAATGATTGGGGTCGAAAGCGGAAAGGCCGTAAACGTTGTCGGCGGCAGCACGGCTAATGGCGCCAACATCGCCCTGATGGATGACAACGGCTGCAGCTGCCAGAAGTGGCGATTTGAATCGCTCGGCAACGGCTACTTCAAGGTTATCAACCGCAACAGCGGCCAAGTGATCGATATTGCAGGCATGTCTAATACGAACGGGGCCAATATCCAGCAATGGCCTTATCTGAACAATGCTGGGCAACACTGGCGTCTGCTATTTATGCCGGACGGCACCGTCTCCCTTCGTCCACAGTTGAACGGCTTGCGCGTCATGGAGGCCAGCGGCACGGCCAACAATGCCAACATTCGGCTTTACGATGCTCTCAACACACCTAACCAGCTCTGGTGGCTGATGCCGCACTAAGGCACTCGTGTTGCTTTTCGTCAAAGGTCATGACTTCTTGGAGGCGTGACCACCTAACTTAACAGAAAGTTTATTATCTCTACCTATTACGGATTCGCAGGACAGCCGGAATTCAAGAGCCTGGACCTTGCACCCCTTAGAATGGACATTGGATAAACCCCTGGTTAATCCGATGGAACTGACCCCCGTTTATGAGACAGGGATCAAAACACCTTATTTAACTAAGCAGCCAGTTGCCGATATTCAATCGGTGACTGGTTGTTTAGTTTCGCTTGAATACGAATTGAGTTATAGTAATTATTATTTGACGGATTGTAATATGGAGTGCGACAGCTAAAAACAAAGAAGCCCATGAATGGATTCGTGTAAAATGGAAGTCACCACAACACCATTTCTACAGGAGAACCCATCATGAGCTACTCCCATCTTAGCATAGTCGAACGTGGACAACTAGAGACTTTGTATCGGCTTGGCTGGTCGACGAGAGCCATTGGCCAGCATCTTGGTCTTCATCACTCCTCCATCGCCCGCGAACTCAGAAGAGGGCAAACGGACTCGTGCTATGAAGCCGAGCAGATTCTAGCGGTTTGCGTGTTTTGCCAGCAGCGGATGGGGAACGAACGATCCCGGGAGCACGGATCGAACGTTGTAAATGACACAAAAGCACTCTCAATCCGATGCATAGGATTCCGATAGCGGGCGAGCGGACAACCATTGGCGGTCGACGACGATCCTGTCAATTTGAAGGTGCTGTCCGGCATGCTGGCGGGAGATCATTGTCGCGTATAGACGGCTTTATCCGGGCGTGAGGCTGTGGCGCTGCTCGATGCGGAACCGTGGGATCTGTTGATCGTCGATGTCATGATGCCACATATGTCAGGCTATGAGCTGACGAGAATCGTACGGGAGCGTTTCTCCGTGTCGGAGCTGCCCGTTTTACTGCTGACGGCGCGCAGCGTGCCGGCCGACGTCTATGCCGGCTTTTATGCTGGTGCAGACGATTACGTCGCCAAGCCGGTCGATGCGCTCGAGCTGAAAGCGCGCATTCAACTGCTAACGTCATTGAAGCGGTCCGTCGAGCACCGTCTGCGTCTGGAGGTCGCCTATTTAAAGGCACAAATTCACACTGTGATGAAGTTGGTGCTCATTCGGTTGCTAAGCGAGAATTATACTTTCTCTCAGAGGTTACGTCTGGAAGGCAAGGTCCATTCTTATCGATTGACGGTATTCAAAAGGCGTCATATCTTCGAACTGTCTGAACATTTTAGAAAAATAGCTTTGGCTGCAAAAGCCGGTTGTTTGAGCTATTTCCCCTAGAGAGCCTTCTGTTCCGGCTAACAGCTCCTTCGCTATCCGCAGCCTATATTTGATGAGGTATTCTGTGATTGTACACCCCGTCGCTCGCTTGAATAGGCGGGAAAAGTAGCTGGGACTTAAATGCACATAACTGGCTATGTCCTCGATTTTTATGGCCTCTTGGTGACGATCTTTAATATAACGAATCGCCTGATGAACGGTTTCCGGATATTGAAGAGACGCCCCGCCATCCGGTGATTCGTTTCCCTCCATATGTGTGATAGTAGCATCCGTCAAAATCCGGGTTATATGAGACGATGCCATCACTTCGAAGCCAGGTGTACATTCTTCGAACAGCGCGAATAATTCTTCGAACAGTTGCCTCGTTAGTCGTGCGTTTCGAGCGATAAGAACCGGATTTTTGTCGCATTCGAGCAGCCGATGATAGTCGGCTGTTTGCATGCCGCCGAAGCGGACCCAATAAATTTTACACGGATCGTCGGGATCAGCGTAGAACTCGTGCTCCTCCGTCAGGTCCAGAAACAGCATCTGATTGGGACCAACCTCATATGTTTTCCCCCTCCAAACCCCATATCCTTTGCCGCGAATCACATATCGGATCGAATACGGAAAAAACGTCCGACGTATCCGGTAATCCGGTCGACACTCGAACCATCCAAGATCTTGAACGTAAAACAAAAAAGTTTTCGCCATCTCGCTCGGAGTATGCACGATCGTTTTAGTCGAATAGGAGGCATTACTCATAGGAATCACCTTTTCAAATATGGCAGGATCGTTATAAAAATGAGCGTGATCGTTGCATACAGTCCCCATGATCTTATAGTACCATAAAAAATAAGGTTAACAAGAGAGTGATGGTCTACACCAAAGTGACAGTGATGGAGTGGGATTGTGACAAAAAATGCTAATGGGGTAAAACCTAATATTGTTTTCATATTATCCGACGATCAGGGGGCCTGGGCGCTTGGTTGCGCTGGTAACAAGGAAGTGCTTACACCGAATCTGGATGCTCTGGCAAACAGAGGTATGCGTTTTGATCATTTTTTCTGCGCATCTCCTGTATGCTCGCCCGCCCGCGCGTCCATTCTTACCGGCCGCATTCCTTCGCAGCATGGCGTTCACGATTGGATCCGGTCCGGCAACGTGAACAAGGAGCCTTTACCTGAAGATATTCGGCACAGGGGAGTGTTTGCGGACGAAAACATCTCAATCGATTATTTGAAAGGGCTTCCGTCGTATACGGAGCTGCTCGCGAACCATGGGTATGTATGTGCGTTAAGCGGCAAGTGGCACCTCGGCAACAGCACCACTCCGCAGAAAGGATTCAGTCATTGGTATTCCATTGCGAGAGGAGGATGCTCGTATATGGAACCGGATGTTGTGGAAGAAGGCGAAGTGAAAATTGAAAACCGATACATTACGGATTTGATTACGGAGAACGCGATCCGTTTTCTTGACGAATTCGAAAACGGTGAGCAGCCGTTTTACCTAAGCGTCCATTATACGGCGCCGCATTCGCCATGGGAGAGCTCCGAGCACCCTGAGACCTATTTGTCGATGTATAACGACTGCCCTTTCGAGTCTGTTCCCGAACTCCCGTATCATCCGAATCAAAATAACACTGCACCGCGAGGGACCGGCGAACGCCGTAAAGAATTGTTGCGTGGCTACTACGCTTCGATCACAGCGATGGATACGGGGATCGGACAAATTATGGCCAAACTGGATCGGATGGGCATACGCGACAACACGCTTATTATTTTTATGAGCGATAATGGGATGAATATGGGACACCACGGGATATGGGGGAAAGGGAACGGGACGCTGCCTCTGAATATGTTCGATACCTCGGTAAAGGTGCCGGCTATTTTCTCGCATCCTGGATGCATACCTGAAGGGCAAACGAACGAGGAATTGGTCAGCCAATACGATGTATTCCCAACGCTGCTTGAGTATGTAGGAATCAGTAATCCATATGAAAGTAGTCTGCCTGGTCGCTCCTTTCTTCCTCTCCTGCAGGGGCAGGAACAAACTTGCCGTAACAATGTCGTCATTTTCGACGAGTATGGACCGGTTCGCATGATCCGCAGCAAGGATTGGAAATATATACACCGGTATCCGTATGGGCCACACGAGCTGTACGATCTGAAGAACGACCCGGAGGAGACAAAGAACCGGATCGATGACCCTGCAAACAAAGATATTCTTGCTAGCCTACGCATTCAGCTTGGAGATTGGTTTCGTCACTATGTGATTCCGGACAAGAACGGAGCACTCGAGCCAGTCACTGGTTTTGGTCAGCTTACGTCTGTGGGTCCAGGTCAGCCTGTGGGAGGAAGCTTTAAGGAGTTGACAAAAGAAGCATACTAGATTCATCGGAATAATAGTTTGCCGGAAGTAGAGGGGGACATGTATGAGTACGAATCCAAACCTAAATACGGAGCTTATACCCGAGTCCTATTGGAGCAGCACCCTGGATTGCAATGAATGCGTGCATAAGCTAAGCACGAATA
This sequence comes from Paenibacillus ginsengarvi, assembly GCF_003626695.1. GTDB lineage: Bacteria > Bacillota > Bacilli > Paenibacillales > NBRC-103111 > Paenibacillus_AB > Paenibacillus_AB ginsengarvi. The sequence continues at coordinate 271,686 of NZ_RBAH01000008.1, read as the reverse complement.
CAACAGAATTATATTTTGAAAAAAAGCACGCTTTAAAAAACTTACGTAGGCGAATTGCACGAGTCCCGTATCGTACCAAAGTCTATGAGCAATTTAACGAACATGGCAGCTACATTTCGAATTTGGGAGAAGATGGCCGCTTTGCGGATCTGGATGATTCCATCCAGAACACCTATGTTGCCGTTATGCGGTTAACGGCGATTTCGGAGCCGTTCCATTTGGCTAAGGAAAAACCGCTAGATGACGAACAATTGAAAAGCAAGATTTTTAAAGCCATCACCCATTATTGCAAATGGGAAGCAGACAGGACGGATTTGGGATGGACCCGATTTCACGATTCGGTTTTTGCCATTCCCGTTGCAGTTACCAACCTTTTCTTTTTCTTCCTTCCTGATATGGAAGCGGTTGAGAACGGAACGGCTGAAGACCCTTTGACCGCCAGTGTGCACAAACAGCTACGCCGCTGCTCACTTCAGGCGTGGACATTGCCGCAACGGGGGGATCACACCGATCGTCATCCGATTAGTCCCGAGCGGTTCCGTAAACATGCCTGGTGGATGGGAGGCAATGCGTTAACCTATCGTCCTGCATTTTATGCGGCGGTGATGCTTCAATCGGTTGAGATGGTGGATACTCTGGCTTATGTGAGCAGCCATATTCTTACGCCAACCTCGCATACCAACAAAGACGAGTCTTTTTGGAATGAAGGGATTTGCGCTGACGGCTTCGGATGGGGTCATGGTCCGCAAGCATACAACCGGCATTATCCGAGAGAAGGCGTACTGTCCGGTCTAACGATAATCAAAGCACTAAAAGGGACACCGTGGGAGCGAGAGAGCACATGCGAAAGTGTCGATTGGCTGATCAACTTTATCCGGGGGATTAGCTGGAGTCATTTTAAGGACGTTGACGCCCCCATGCAGTCTAGGCATATATTTACGCGAAAGACGAAGGACGACCTTGGCTATCTTTACGATATCGTGCAGCTGCTGGTAGAAACTTTCGGTTCCTTATTAACCGAGAAGCAGTCGCAAGAAATGAACGAGCTACTGGATCGCAAACAAATTCTAAAGATGGATGGATATCCTTCGGGATATTACAATGGCGTACGCTACTTCTGGAACAATGACGATCTGATCAAGAAAACGGATGAGCTGTACATCTACGTAAACATGGCTTCCAATCGCTGCAGTGGCGTAGAATTCGCCCATACGATGGCGGATAAGCTTAACTTTTTTACAGCGGACGGCTCTTATGTTATAGCCCGATACGGCGATGAATGGGTAAATAGCAAAGGGGCTTGGGAAATGACCCAACTACCCGGCATAACGGCGCGCCATATCAAGACGACAGAGCTTGTGCCCGAGACGAACTGGTCAGGTTACAACAGTATTCACCCCTTTGCAGGAGGCGTTGCCCGAGATCAGAATGGGGCTGCGGCATTCGTATTTGAGAAAGACGATCGAAGCGAAGCGGACGGAGCTGGTATCGAGCATAATCGGTCCAATAAAGGAATTTTTGGTGTAAAGGCTTACAAAAGTTACTTTATTATGGATGATTCGGTTGTTTGCCTTGGGGCGGGGATAACAGATAAGCAGCCCGAGCAACGCGGCGAGATCCGGACCGCGATCAACCAGACGAGTTGGGTAACGGATATTTTATACCGTAAGGCTGGGAGGCTTTCCATAGAGACTTTTAAGATGAACCAAAACTATTTACGCGAAGCTGTAAAAGAGCGCGAGTCCGGCTCTGATATCCCTTGGGTAAAGCAAAATGGGGTTTTGTACGCGATAGTTCCTGAACATACGTCGGGGGAAGTAACCGTACTTGCGGAGGAAAGACAAACGCATTGGGAATTGCTGAACTTTACAAATCACGGGGTAGAAAACGAGGCGTGCCGCATATTCCACATATGGATTAACCATGGACAAGCGCCAGTAGATGGCAAGTACGCCTATTTCATGTACGCGGGCGATCAGGAACCGCAAACGTATCTGGAGTCGAATCCCGTTAGAATCCTTTCCAACACGACCGGACTTCAGGCTGTGGCAAATCATAACAATAGCATCATTCAGGCCATTTTCTATGAAAATGAAACCGTATGCAAGGCTGATACGTTGCGAATGAAAGTTTCCAACCCTGCTGTTGTTATGTTGGAACAACAAGGAGAAGAATTGTTTGTAACTGTAAGCGATCCTTACCAGGATGTTCATTTAAAAGAGCTTGTCATTTATTTGACCATTCCGGTCAGTGGAGAGGGCATCGTCATGGAGAATGAATGGCATGCCGTACCGATACAACTGCCAGAAAGTCCTGAAATAGGCAAACCCATAACAGTCGTTTTGAAAGTACGGGAGCTTCTATAATCCAAAAATTCCGCATGGAGGGGACCTATGAACATAATTGAAAAGATGCTGCCTGCACCACGAAATGGCGGCTTTAAAATGGAGGGCTACTGGGTTTGGTGCGGATCTGTTATAAAGGGCGACGACAACAGATATCACATGTTTGCATCCAGATGGCCCAAATCTCTGCCCATGCATCCGGGATGGCTCGTCGCCTCCGAGATTGTTCGAGCTGTATCCGATATCCCCGAGGGACCCTACCAATTCGAAGAAGTCGTTTTGCCTTCCAGGGGAGCGGAATATTGGGATGGACGAAGCACGCATAACCCCCAAATTGTAAAACACGAGGATACGTACATTTTATACTACATGGGCTCCACACATCCGTTCCCGGATGTACAGCCATCCGAACCATATGATCTGAATGATCCCAGATGTATTGTGGCGCGTTCCAATAAACGGATAGGCATTGCTACTTCAAAAAGCATCTATGGTCCTTGGAGTAGGATGGATAGCCCCATCCTGCAGCCTAGACCTAGCAAGTTTGACAACTTTTTCACTTCCAATCCGGCACCGTGCATCCATGAAGACGGCACGGTACTGCTAATTTACAAGACCAGAACTTACAAAACAAAGCCATACCCGGCATTTTTGCATAGTCATTCGATGTCTTTTGGAGTGGCGCATGCCCATCATTATATGGGCCCCTATAAGGCTTTATCGGATGAGACCATTTTTCCTTCCGAAAAATTTAATTTGGAGGATCCGTTTATTTATCAGGTGCCCGGCGGATATGAAATGATTGCGAAGGATATGAAAGGCAATATTTGTGGCGAATATCATGGGGGGATCTTCGCAAGATCGGAAGATGGCGTGCATTGGGAAGCTCTTGAAGGGCAAAAAGCATATTCGCGTACAATCCGGTGGGATGATGGAACGGAACAGATGATGGGCAGCTTGGAAAGGCCGTTTGTTTTATTCGAAAACAATAAGCCGACACATCTGTTTTTTGCAACAGCAGACGGTCCAGGCGAATTTGTAAAAGCCACCCATGTGGTTAGAAGAAAAGACGGTCAAGACATTCGACTGTTGTTTGATAACGTTTACGACCCGTATCAGCTCGAGAATCGGTACGAGCAGCACCCGGACATTCTCAAGGAGCTCGAGGCGGAGATGATCAAGAGGTTCAAACGGATCGGAGATCCTCGGTATACAGAGTGAGATAGGGAAAAAGATTGCAGTTTAGGAGAATATGAAGTTAGCGAACGGACTTTCGGCGATAGATTGTCTGCGCTATTTGAGAAGCAGAGGTGTTTGTTAATGAAAGAACTGTTATTGAATTACAAAACTTCAGCCGAAGACTCTACAAATGGTTGGCAGAACGAATCGCTTCCGATTGGAAACGGCTATTTCGGCGCGAATATTTTCGGCATCGTGCAGCGAGAGAGAATCCAAATCACCGAGAATTCGCTCCAAAATCCGGGTAATCTCGGAGGGCTGAACAATTTCCTCGAGATTTATTTGGAGTTCGATCACCAAGATACGTCCGGTTATGAAAGAGGGCTTTCACTGAACAATGCCATTGCCTATTGTTGTTATGACTGTGATGGCGTTCACTATGAGAGAGAGTATTTTGCCTCATATCCCGATAAAATAATAGCCGTTAGGTTGACCGCATCAAAAGTTGGTGCACTGTCGTTTGTTCTTTGCCCTGATATTCCATACCTCAAGAATTATGCAATGGAGCCCGGTGACGACGGAGGAAAAACGGGTGAGGTCACATCTGTTGGCGACACGATTCAAATAAAGGGCAAAATGCTTTACTACCCTATACGATTTGAGGGACAAATCAAGGTGATTACGGAAACCGGCAATATCGAGGCTGAAAATGGAACGATTCGTGTGACCGGCGCGGATTCCGCCATCCTGATTTTCACCGCGGGGACGAATTATAACCTTGACAGCGGAATATTTCTCGAAACCGATCCGAAAAAAAAGCTATCCGACATCGACCCGCATCTTAAGGTTTCAAAAACTATTTCGGACGTTTCCGGCATGGATTATGCATTGCTGAAAGAACGCCATATTACGGATTATTCCAACCTGTTCGGTCGTGTATCTTTAGAAATTGACGGTGAACATCCGGGTCTGCCTACGGATGAATTGTTGCAAAAGTATCGTGATGGCGCGGCGATACCTTATCTGGAAGTGTTGTTTTTTCAATACGGAAGGTATCTCCTGATCGCTTCTTCGCGCGATGGCGGATTGCCCAGTAATCTACAGGGGATCTGGAATTGCCATGATCAGTCTCCGTGGGGCAGTGGCTATTGGCACAATATTAACGTACAGATGAATTATTGGCCAGTATTTAACACAAACCTGCAAGAGCTGTTCAAGCCCTACCAAGATTTTAATGAAGCGTTTCGTCCTTGTGCCGAACTAATGGCTTCGAAGTATATCGAAACGTACAACCCTGAGAATAGGTCGGAGGAGCAAGGAGGATGCGGCTGGACCATCGGGACCTCAAGCTATCCCTATAAGATTTCGGCGCCGGGCGGCCATTCAGGACCTGGAACCGGAGGACTCACGACTAAACTGTTCTGGGATTATTACGATTTCACGCGAGACGAAACTATATTGCGAAATGTCACGTATCCTGCACTTCACAGTATGAGTCGTTTCTTGACAAGGACCGTGAAAAATTATGAAGGGAAGTATCTGGCATCCTTCTCCGCTTCCCCCGAGCAGATTATCAACGGAAAATGGCGCTCGAATCCGCAATACTATCATACGGTTGGATGTGCGTTCGACCAACAGATGTTGTATGAGAATGGGGCGGATTTACTAAAAGCCGCGAAGCTTCTTGGTGAAAAAGATCATACGGTCGATGTGCAGTCGGAACAGATCGACAATTACACCCCTGTTGAGATTGGCTGGTCAGGGCAGATAAAGGAATATTCAGAGGAGAATCTCTATGGCGAGATCGGTGAGTACAAGCACCGTCACATCTCGCATCTGGTCGCGCTGTTCCCGGGGACGCAAATCAACTCTGATACACCGGCATGGCTTGATGCAGCAAAGTTCGCCTTGAACGAACGAGGAGATGATTCGACAGGTTGGGGAGTCGCGCACAGACTCAACGCATGGGCACGAACCGGAGAGGGTGACCGCGCATATACACTCCTGCGCATTCTACTCGAAAAGAAAACCATGATGAATATGTGGAGTTTTTTGTGGAGTAGGAAGCCTGTGTTTCAGATCGACGCTAATTTTGGCGGTGCCGCCGGCGTTGCAGAAATGCTGCTGCAAAGTCACGAGACTTACATTGCAATACTCCCCGCCATTCCCAGAGAATGGGGAAGCGGAAGTTATAGCGGGCTTGTAGCGAGAGGGAATTTTGAAGTGTCTGCTGAATGGAAAGACGGTTGTTTAGTCAGAATCGAGATTCTATCACGCAGCGGCGGTCCGTGCAAATTGAAATGTAAAAACATTAGCACTGCGGTGTTAATGGATGAAAGTGACGGTATACTGCACTTTGCTACGGAAACGTTTGACAAAATCTCATTCGAAACCGAAGTTGGCATGAACTATATCCTGACGGGAATCAAACCTTATGAAACGGCTGAAGCTCCGGACAGGCTCCAGGCGGATAAAAAAACACTTTTGCTCAGCTGGTGCGGCAGTCCAGAGTTACTTTACAACGTTTATCGCGCGGTAGACAACCAGCCTGGTTACGATATTATTGCCACAGGACTATCGGGCACATCTTATATCGATAAGGATTTTGATTTTTCGCCATATGATCATGTCACCTATAAAGTACCAGCAAGTTTTAAAGACGGCACGGGTGAAAGCGTAGGAGTGCTTGTTTCTTTGAATCATGCCTCGGAGCTTTATCTCGACCGTTATCGGTATCGTATAACTCAGATTAATCTATGACAGATGAGATGCGAGACCTGGGATGAATAAAGCTGTTTGGGGTAATGAAACAGGATGCATGAACGGCGATCCAGGTGTCATTGTTACCGTAGATGCGCTTACCGGAAAGGAATTCGCGGGTATGACGCGTTGCCGCTGCCTATGACATCTGCAAACAAACGGCACTTGGGGTTCCCGTAAACGACTCGCAAATCGGCAGAGTCTCCGGATTGGGCAACCATGGCGGACACAGGGGTGAGACGTATTCAGAAAGAAGCTGGATAATGTTCTTGTCAACAACCGACACGACAACTGGGGACGAGACATGGGTTTTATCCGGCTTACAGACATATGTATAAAATACGAATTTTGTGCATATGTCTATAAAGAAAAGCGAAAACCAATAATTGTCCGACTGTATTTCCGCTTACTGTCAGGACAGCCGCTCCTTTCTTGACGCTCCGTCAGCGAGTTGCCGTTTAACGTCATCGCAACCGGTATATCTGCATTGCCGCTGTCGTAGATGGGCAATTAGTTACAATAATACAATAGAGGTCCTGCATGAAGTAAACTCCTCCACTATGTATCGGTTATTTTATTACCTTTTGCAGACTATAAATCGTCGATAAGATTTCGCTATTTTGACATCAAAGTCTGATTGCTGTTCGACAAAACTCGCTTATAATGAAGCCATTACTAAATGGTAGGAAAGGAGATCTTGGTTTATATGAGCAAAATCCACCATGCACAGCGGCAAGCTAGCAACAAAAATTATACGGCTGCCATCGTCACCATCTCATTGGTCGCAAATATCGTTATTTTACTCTTGTTCTTTTCACCGATTGGCTACAACGGAGAGATCGATTTCGACCTTACCATCTTCCCAAGAATCAATGGGGTTTTGAACAGCTTCACCTTCATCTTCCTGCTAGCCGCATTGATCGCGATCATACGGAAGAACGTAAAGCTTCACAAAGGGTTCATTCTCACTGCCTTCTCTTCTACACTGTTTTTCCTTGTCTCTTACTTAACGTTCCATTACATGTCTTCGGAGACGGCGAGTTTCGGTGGTGAAGGCATTATCCGGCCGATTTATTTCTTCATTCTGATCTCTCACAGCATTCTGGCGGCCATCATTGTGCCGCTAGCCTTGTTTACTCTCGTGTGGGGATGGACCAACCAGTTGCATAAACATCGTAGAATCGCCCGTTGGACGATGCCGATCTGGCTTTATGTCAGCTTAACCGGGGTTGTCGTGTTCCTAATGATGGAACCGTATTATTAAGGGGGATCGAGAACTGAAATAGAAGGCAACTCCGCACCGGGGTGCTATTTACCATTCTTCTTTGGTATTGATTTGTAATCATTTTAATGGAATGCAAAACTTGAGATATGTCTAAATTTATCAGAAATGAAAAGGAGCTTATTTAGTGATCCGTTAGCCCAACTCTTTGAGTTATTCTAAATCGAGGCACACTCCGCTATCCTCCCATTAAGTGAACAAAGGCAGCCGATCATCCGGCCGGCTGCCGATGTGTTACCTTTTATTCAGTTAGTTACTTCAATAGGCCGCCGATCACCGGCAGCCTGCTGAATCACCTCTTTGTGCTCTCGACTCCGTCAATGATAACTTCTGTAAAAACAGCTGGATACCTAAATACTCCTCTACGTTTACCAAGATATTTCAGCAAAAAAACAAGGGTCGGATCTTAAATACTTTCGCTATTCAGCTTCCACCAGCTCATGGTCATACCAGAGAGCAGCTTGCTGGGTAGTGAGATTGCTGATATTATTCATTTCTTTCCCGACCATGTACAGCTGTTTATCGCTGGAGAGGTATAGCTGATTCGTGGGACCGTATCTGCTGTCTACAGTTATAGGGTCGGCTATTACTTTGTGAGTTTCAGCTCAGGATTCACTACGTAGAGACAAGGTTGGCCGGCTACCGTTCATATATTGCTATGACTCTCTTACGAGTTCTTCTAACTTTGATGAAAAAATATCCCAGTTTGTATCGATAATTCCACTCTTAAATGACCACCCTTTAGAACGCAGCTTCTCGCCTAAAGAGATATAGTCGGCACGTTGCCTATCGTCTAGAGTAATATCTAGAGCTAAAGTTCCGTCACCAACCACGAACTTTTTCATGTAATCGTGCAATTTCCAAAAAACCGTTTGCTTATCGTTATCTCTTTCCATTCCCAAGCGCATTATGATTGAATCCATAGTATCATCTATCTTCTGGACAACCAGAGTTTCATTTTTCCAATTATGATCTTGTTGATCGTGTATCGTTGCTTCAAGCTGAGCTAGATCTCGGTAAATGTATCCATTCAATAACTCATCTCTTATTTCTTGTTTTCTGTTATCACGTTTTTGATTTAAAAATAAGTAACAATTCCCTAATAACGATACTACAAGAATTACTTTGATCCAGTCTAATTTCCTCATACTCCCTCCAATCAGCGACAAGTAATACAAAAATGTCGTGCATAAAAATTATAAAAAAGTTTATCGCTGCACAATAGCTTAACGAGGCAGCCGACCTGCAAGGGTACCCCCGCGGCTTTTCTCATGCGCGCACCATTTCAAACGTCAGGTAGCAGAACCCCCCGTTTCGTTCGGCTAATCGACTGTACGGAACCCTCGAAGATGGTCTCTCGCCCCTGTGTCGGCGAATTCCAGTAGGAACAATCATTCGTCAAGCAAATAGCGACCCCTTCGTCTACGAAACTTTACTTTCATTGTAAAGTTTGTTTCCTCGTCCACCCCGGGATGCAACCACCCGTCCCCGTTCTCGGAGTATCCTTCACCACGCCCTATACTCATCTCAATCTCCCCTCTCTTGAATTCCATTTTGAACCAAGGGGGAGATTTTGACAAATGCCGAAATGAGTCATTTTTCCTATAACATTCCTATGAACTTGCTAGGGCGGTTATGATCTCCGTTGTTGTTACTCCAATAAACATCAAGAAGAGCTGTCCTTGCGGCAGCTCCACGCTATCGTACCTGTTAGCGCAACTAAGACTGCCTGTATGGTAGCCTCACATAACTTATCGCTTCTCGCTTATGATGAACTTCACTTATTCAGCCAGTTCATCCAGTAACAACAGCATCTGTTCAAGCAATACAACGCCTTGCTCCTCTTCAAATCGAGTTTCCGTCAACAGCCTGATTGCGGCCGCAGCTTCTTCCGCGTCGTTCGGATCGCCACCTTTTGGGAACGGGAACCGTTTTACAAACTCAGCAAAGTTATCAGCAACTTTGTCGTAATGGACAGCCGCTTGTCCTGCAAGCGACCCTAGCTGTTTATCCGCGCCCGATTCACCTTGCAGCTCTGCGGATACCCTTTTCATAAATTCCGCTGCAAACAAACGTTGATCATAATGCATAACCCCATGGAGCGAATTGCCGAAAACTTCGACGTTGCGATGTCCAAATGCCTCGATCCATGCATCATAGCCAGCCAACCCGTTGCGGTAATTCGAATCTTCTCGCTTGTACCCTTGTTCGCGTGCGTGCCGGACGGCCAGTTTAAGCGCGCCGCGCAGCATGGTCCGCTTGTCGACCGCCATCGTTTCGGTCACGGCAATCACGTACAGCTCAGGTGCTTGGCCGCGACCCAGCATTTCATAAGGCAGTTCGCCGTCTTTAGTGACGTGACGGCAGCGAAGCGTGCGGGTTTCGTCGTTATACCCATAAATGACACCGAAGTCAGGTACAAACAGATCCCATGCCATTACAGGAATGCCGCGATCCAGACTCCACTGGATCAACTCGAGCGCACGTTCCAGCTCCTCCGGCGACGGTGGCATTGATGTCGGGCCTCCCTCATATCGGGTACTGACGCCCAGATTCTCAAACTGCTCTTTATGATGAAGCGGCCATTCGAATGCGGAATATCCGGCGACGTTAACCCGCTCGCGGTCGATAATAATCCGGAACGCGTTCGCAGTATAGCCAGCGACTTCGACAAGCGAAAGATGTTTGAGAGCCGTATGTTGCAAAATAGAATACATCGAGCCGGTGTCAGTGATATTCGTATGCGAAAAATTACGCGTGTAATCGGGGCGGTTCCCCATTTGCTAACACTCCCTTGTTATGTGGTTATGGACTCCCGAGTCATGTTACTTTGCGGGATACCATAGGATCGGAGGGGCGAGAAGCTTGGCTTTGGGCTTTCCGGCGTCTCTCCGGTGCTGTACGTACATGCCGATGTGAATACGGAGCCGTTCACGCTGCACCTTGCTGCGGGCGCGTGATATGCTGTTATAGACGTTCGCGACTGACGTATCGAGTAGGAGGGCGATTTCCTGTGGTGTAACATGCCTGAAAAAGTGCGCTTCGAAAATTTGCCTTTCTCGTGCGCTCAAGCAAGCCAGCATTTGCCGGATTCCTTCTACCATCTCTTTGCGCATAAGAGCGGCAGCCGGATCCTGGGATTGCCGGGCGATTTCTTCAGAGTGGCGGCTCAGGTGAAAAAGTACCCTGTCAATATCACTCCAATCCGATGACCCGCCTATCGAAGCTCCTGCTCCAATCTCGAGCCCGGAAAATGGTCGCTCCTTCGCAAACGGTCCCCCGCGTCGCAGCTTCATGTACGCTTGATTGCGCACGATCTGCAGCAGCCAAGGCGTAAACCTGCTGTTTTCCACCAATTTACCGACATGAAGAAACGCGCGAACAAGTGCTTCCTGTACGACGTCCTCTGCCATGTGGTGGTCATGCATCAGCGAGTGCGCCCAACCGTACATGTTCGAGCGGCTTCGCCGAACGAGCTCCCCGAATGCCTGGCGGTCACCTTCACGGGCGATGGCCGTAAGACTTTCCTCCGACATTAACTCCAGCTCGCTTGCGCAATCGCAAGTTCCATATGATGAGACGTCGTTCTTGCGTTCGATTCGCACATCGTTTGCCTGCACTTGCCCAAACTCCCCTTTCGCCTCTATCTAATTAATGCCGGTCGTCAGGTTAATCTATCGTGTGAATTAAAAAAGTTTTTCTCTTTTTTTCAACATTCATGTTCAACATGGATCAATCGTACAATACGTCTGATTTCTTGTTTTACGTACTAAGTATTTTCATTCTGCAAAAGCTCAATTTATCATTCCGTATTAAGTATAATTCCCTCTCCCCACAGGAGAATTATATCATCTGCGTAAAACTCCCGTTACTTCAATCAACCTCAAAAAGGAGCTGTCCGTTTGGCAGCTCCCACTATCGTCTCCGTTAGTCCCAACAACTAAATAATCCCGAATTAAGTCAAGAAGCAGATGCAACCCAATCAAAGTTAGCGCAACGACGGCAGCCGAACATCTTCCTATTTCTTTATGATAATAAGCAGCAAAAATGCGATTTAGCGGTAGTTCGATAATGTATTAATAACCTCGACTGACGTTCCCGTTTGTACATACAGCGCAACATAATCTCATTTATTACGTTTATATTTTATGAAATATTTTTCATCTATGTAAGGAGTGGGAAATGTTGAAAAAAGCATCTACTGCAAAGCTGTTTCTGGCTGCTTCGCTTGCTTTCGGCACGATCTTATCCGTTCTGCCGGTTCCTGCACAGGCGGAAGATGTGGCCGAAACTAAAATCGACAGCGCAACACAAGCTATCAGCCGAGCCAAAGCACTAAATCTCATCCCCGAAGGCACCAGGGCAACCGCCAAGCTTAGCGGTGAAAAGTGGGACGTAACGTTCGAAACGGATGAGAAGGACGAAGGCGGCAGCCCGCTGCATGTGGGGCAGATTATCTTTCATGCGAAAAACGGGAAAGTGGCAAAATATCACGAAAGATTAAGATCTGATTTCAGGGGGAAACCAGGCGAAAATCCATTTGACGAAAGTAAGATGAAGTTTTCAACCGCAGAAGTACAAGACATCGCACTTGAATTAATCAATCAGAGAAACTGGAAGCTTGACGTAAGCTGGATGTTCAATCCCTATCCCATTGCTTACGAAAACGATAGGAGATTCGAAATCGCGCGGCTGCACGGCGTCCATTTCGATGGTTCTCATGACGGGATCCGTGACGGATCCAATAGGGTAGGCGTTACCGTTGACCGCTGGACAGGGGAAGTTGATTCTTATTACATCGATTGGGAGGAAGGAACTTATATCCCAGAAAAAGTGAGTGAAGCGGATTTAATCGGGATAGATGCAGCGGGGAAACTATTGTTCGATGCCATCGAACCATTCCTTAAGTGGCAGGCTATTAAGGACCCCGAGCAGCCGAAGCTCGTGTATGCACTTCACGAAAAATATGTTATAACGTATGACGGTAAGTTCCCAGTTGAATATCAATGGGAGAACCCTCCATTCACTGAAGAAATTAAACCGTCCTACTCCAGAGAGCTAGTAAAAAAACGTCTGCTTTCCATGTACGATCTCAATTTGGAATATATAGACGGAAAACTCGCTTACAAGCTAAGGCTGAAACCGGAAATTACTTCCTTCAGGAGTGGACTGCACCCTGTAATCGATGCGCATACTGGCGAATGGTTGGATTTTCTGAATCAACCTCTCACTAAGACATTCTCTCCAGCAGGCGAATGGTTAATTTACACAGCGCCGGACAGCGAAATAGAGTATGCTGCCGCGATTCTCTGGGATAACGAACTGCTGCAGCTTGAGAATGAGCCTTTCATCAAGAACAGCTATACACTTGTTCCGTTCCGCGAATTGATGACAAAACTGGGGGCCAAGATTAACTGGGATCCTGTCGCTAGGAAAGTAACTGCCAGCAAAGATGGCACGACCATTGAGCTGACGATCGATTCTAATACCACCTCTATCAACGGTAAAGAGCAAACACTGGAGGCTCCCGCCATCATTAAGGACGGACGAACCTATATTCCGGTGCGGCTCGTACTTGAGACGTTTAACGTACATGTAGGCTGGAGTAATGAATCCCGACTTGTGCTCGTTTCAAGCGATGGCAATCCGCTTGTTCTGTCGCCTGAAGAGAAGAAGAAGTACCGCTTTCAGGCGCAACTCAACTGGGAAAATAAGATGCATAAGTAGAAGAAATGGAGCAGTTCAAGGCATCTGCTCCTTTTTTCATTGGGGTATCAAGCATCAAATAGGTATATACACTAACTCCCAATAGTCACTGGAAACAGCGTAATTAAAGCGGTACACTTGCAGATTTTTGCAGCTTCTCGCAGTAATGAATAAAATCAAGCCTTTTATCAAACTCGGACAGCCATGCATCGGTCACAAAGTTTATTTCATCCTTACTCATATCTAATATCCCAAAGCTCCCCGGCTTAACTAGACCTAATTCATCCGCTCGATGGTAAATGATTAGATTGAGTCCCATATACGTTGTTTCGCCAAAAACCATCGGACCGATCATATGATGATAATGTCCGCCTATCATATATTTGGGCTTTAGGGTCTCGATCAGAGTCAATAGCATTTTGGATCCCCCCTTCTGACCCTGCTGATTGGTAAGCGCACCATACGGAGCATCATGTGTAACCAAAATATCAATTTCACCAGGCGGGTAGTTTAATAGGTTCAAATAGGCATCTTCATTAATCGACCGTGGATCCTCTTTGTCGGGAGTCTGCACACCGCCTAAGCATGCGATTTTTTTCCCCTCTTTCTCCAATACCGTTCCGTCTTTTACATAGTGAAACAGATCAAACGGGTCAATGCTGATCGTATTTTGTTCACTTTCCGAGCATAAACGATTCAGCCAATTGAAATCCTCATGATTCCCTCTGATAAAATATATGGGTTCTACGAAATATTTTCGAATATCGTGCAGTCGGTTGGCTAGAGGTTCCTTTGCTTTTACATGCCGGCTGAAATCGAATTGTGAAGGGTCCAGGTCATATCCCCTTTTCTCTTTCAGTTCATCACTAGGTTCGGGATACGCTCCGAAATCACCTACTTGAATGATCAAATCTAATTTTTCTTTATAGCGAATTTGCCACTCAGCCATCACGGCTAAACTATGAAATACCCTGCCATGCAAGTCTCCTACAAAGCCTATTTTCACCCTATCACCCTTATGTTTATTATTTTTCGCTCCCTCGAGATAAGGAATCATGACTTTAAGCAGAGAGCTATCCAATTCTCCGTTATAATTTTTGAGAAAATCAGATCACTCCCGCCTCATTCATATATGCTGCAAGTTCGACAAGATGCCTGATATCGATCCCGTGCTAATATTTAATTATAACAATACCAGCAATTTTGTGGAAAAAAAAGCAAATAACAGTTGCGTGTTAGGATCATGATGGTTGCGATGGCATCAGTGAATATGAAGTTTGATGGAGGAAATCGGTTCTGGATTTCGAATTTCCTAACACCCCCATTTTAAACAATCAAATTACGGTTATCTAAAGTGGCGGATCGAAAAAGTGTTGCTCAGCACCGAGCACATGTTATACTCAAAAGAAGGGAACGTACGTTCTTTACACCTAAAATTCGAGGAAGGATCGTGTATACCCAACATGGCGGAGCTATTGAAAGAGATTTACAACGAGGCGTTTTTCGAGCAATTGACAGGCAAACTGAAGACGGAGTATCCGCATTTTCCCGAGCGGGCGTTTCTGGAGCTCGTTTATGCGGATGACTGGGAGGCGCTGGCGCTTAAGCAGCGAATGAGGCGGATTACCGAATCGCTGCGCTCAGCGCTTCCGGCTGATTATCGGGAGGCGCTGAGCATTTTGAAACGCACCGCCGTCGATAGCCGCGGACTCCCTTACATGCTGTACCCGGATTTTGTGGAACGGTATGGCCTGGAGGATCCCGAAGCTTCGATCGAAGCGCTGGCCTTGTTCACCCGTTATTCCAGCTCGGAATTCGCCGTCCGGCCGTTTATCGTCCGCTACCCCTCTCTTATGCTGGAGCAGCTCAAGGTGTGGGCCGCAAACCCGGACGAGCACGTCCGCCGACTGGCGAGCGAAGGCAGCCGTCCGCGCCTGCCTTGGGCGATGGCGCTTGGCGAGTTCAAGCGAGACCCTCGGCCCATACTGGAATTGCTGGAGCTGCTGAAGGAAGACGAGTCGGAGTATGTGCGGAGAAGCGTAGCCAATAACTTAAACGATATCGCCAAGGATCACCCTGATCTCGTACTGGACACGGCCCGTAAATGGTACGGACAGCATCCGCATACCGACTGGATCGTCCGGCACGGCTGCAGAGGGCTGCTCAAACGATGCGATCCGGAGGCGCTTCGCTTCTTCGGATTTGTACCGGCAGAGGCGATCGAGGTTCGCGGCCTGACGGTCGCTCCGGAAGCGGTCCGGATCGGCGCCTCCGCGCTCATGGGCTTTACGCTCGTTAACCATGGCGAAGAGTCTGCGCGGCTTCGCATCGAATACGGGATCGATTTCGTCAAGGCAAACGGCCGCAGCTCCCGCAAGCTGTTCAAGCTGTCGGAGAAAACGTACGCTCCCGGAGCGTGCGCCGTTTCTTTTTCTCATAGCTTCATGCAATTGACGACTCGTAAACATTATCCTGGCGAACACGGTCTGGCCGTTATCGTTAACGGAAGCGAAAAAGCTCTTGTGCCGTTTTGCCTGCACGAAGAGCTTTAATGCTACTTTGCACTTCTAGTAGCCGAGCACGGTAATATAAAAGCCAGCGTCGACCAGCGTATCGCTCGTATTGGCAATCCGCACCCGGATACTGTTCGTGGCGGACGATACTACCGAATAGACGAGTGCGGCGCCGCCCCTCGCTGTTACTTGCGGCACAACGCAGTCCGCCGAGCTGAGCGATTCGAGGAGGACGATGTCAACCAAACCAGTACCGGCTCTCGTCGCGGAGGCGATCCCCTTCCCCGCCTTCAAGATTGCACCGGCGGCATCCAGATAGACGTTGAAAGAAATCGCCGCACTGCTAGGCTACAAGGATGTCTTTTACTTCTCGCGGCTGTTCAAAAAATTCGTAGGCATCGCGCCGAATATTTTCCGGAATATGAAATAACCGAGACAATTTACATAGAAGGCAGCTCTTTACGAGATAAATAGGATTTAGATATATACAGAAACGATACGATGAGTATACATGTTATCGCCATGGTCGGCAGTAAATGCGGCAAGGCATTTCCGGATGTTATGATTTGGGCCGCATGATTCGTTAAATGCGCGGGATTGAAAATTTGGAAACCAAAGCCAAAAGCGGTTACAGCTTTCATAACTAGCAGTACAACTATCGATATCACGGCAACTGCCGAGGATTTAGACAATAAAGCCCCCAGCGTTAGCAGCAGCGTAAGCATAAATAGGCACCATACATAATAAATAACAAGCGCTGCTGCTACTCTTGCTAAAGGCACCGGACTATACAAATAAGAAGTGTAACATAAAGCCATAAACATCCCGGAAACAATGGCCACACCGATAATTGCCGATTGCCCGATCCACTTGCTTAGTACATATTCGCCTAGTGACGTATTGCGTGTCAAAATAAACGTCAGCATCCCGTTAAGTTTATCGGATACAATGATACCCATCATCCCGATTGCAAGGATTATTAAACCCAATTGGTCGAATTGACTCGTCAACGTAGAAGCCAAAACCTCTTCTGGGGTAAACTCGGGTAAAGAAATATTCATACCTTCGGGGAAACCGCCTGCCATCTGTAATATTTGAGGAAGATAGTAGGAGGACAGAGGCTGTAAGATCCCCAAAAACATGAATGCCACAGGAAGCCACAGCAACTTGTAACTTCTTCTTGCTTCAAGCCACTCTTTCTTTAATAGAACAGGCAAATTGGTCATGTTACTTCACCATCCTAAGGAAGATGTCTTCTAGACTCTCCTGCACTAGTTCGAATTTTTGAACGGGCAGTCGCATCTGGTTTATTTGGTCTAACAGCCAGTCTCTTCCCTGATCAATGTTTGTAACACGGATTTTTGCGGCAGTACCCGATTGATCAATGGATTCAACGATAGGATTATTGGCCAGCAGCGGCACCCATTCTTTGACTCGAGGCGCCTGAATAATGAAAACAGGCTGTTGATGATGAACCGTCACTTGAGCAATAGAATCGTTAACAAGCAACTTGCCTTGATTTAATATAAGAATGTTGTCGCAAAGTTCTTCCGCATCGTGGAGAATATGCGTGGAAAATAATATGGTCGTTTCTAGTTTGATTACTTTAAGCAGTTCCATCATGTTTCGTCGACCTAGCGGGTCCATGGCGGAGACGGGTTCATCCATAATAAGCAGCTTAGGCCTATGAATAAGAGCC
This sequence comes from Paenibacillus ginsengarvi, assembly GCF_003626695.1. Classification (GTDB taxonomy): domain Bacteria; phylum Bacillota; class Bacilli; order Paenibacillales; family NBRC-103111; genus Paenibacillus_AB; species Paenibacillus_AB ginsengarvi. The sequence continues at coordinate 254,202 of NZ_RBAH01000008.1, read as the reverse complement.
TGGGCTATACCTAGTCTTTGCTTCATCCCTCCCGAATACGTTCCGATCTGCTTATCCTTCTCTCTACTTAATCCAACCAGGTCCAACAACTCGTCCATTCTTTGTTCTAAATGTTTCTTATCGATTCCCGAGAGTTCGCCCATATATTCGAGCAGTTCCTTTCCCGTCATCCACGAATAAAAAGTCGGATGCTGGGGCAAGTAACCGATATGCTGACGCATTCGATCATGTCGCTCTCCCTGAAACAAAATTTGCCCCCCTGTAGGTTTGGTAATGTCTAAAAGCATTTTTATGATTGTAGTTTTGCCGGCTCCATTAGGACCAAGCAGAGCGACACATTCTCCGTCTTCAATTCGAAAGCTGACGTCACTAATGACTTCGCGGTCTCCGTAACTTTTTTTCAGATGATTCACCTGGATGATGGCCATGTTCAGCGCCCTCTTTTCCCTATATTAAAATACAAAATGGGACCAAAAAAACTGACTAAAACAATGATCGAAGCCCATATCCATTTGTGATCTGCAGTAAGGTCTCGCTTCAATAAATCCCATAGAGCGACTGCCACTAAAAGTAAATACAATACGAGAAGCGGAATAAGAAGAGGCAGCCAATCGCCAAGTGCTCCTATGTCCGTGTTAATACCATAATGCATCGGGATTCTCCTCCTTATTCTTCTGATTTTTCTTTTGATTTCTGGGGAATAAACATGCCTGCAAAAATACGGGCAGTGCGCTCGGGTGTCGGTTCGTTATTGATCGCTTTTTCCATATATTTATTAATAGAGTCGATGAGTTCCTGAAATTCATCATTTGTCAGATGCATAGGCGCAAACCAATAACCGAACCCATTTTCCTTGTATTGATTGGGCGGATTTTGCGTGATATAAGAAGTCGCAAGTTGAAGCAAATTAGCATGGTATGCTGAAAAATGCCGCAAATGATCCTCTTGCGAGGTTACTTCGGTTTCCTCTTCGGAAATTTGGATATGATCCTTCTTTACCGAAAATACCCGTTCTTCCGTTCCTTTCACTTTGTGTGTATCGACTACTTCGATCATATCCGCATCGATCAAAAGATTAATGTGACGATACAGCGTTGCTTGAGGAACATCGCCAAGCTCTTCCAAGAGCTGTGCGGTTGTCAACGGTTTGCCCAGCAATAATTGTTGTATAATCCGCATTCGTATCGGATGAAGCAGCAGATCCGCTTTTTTAGACATTTTTAAAACCTCCAATCATTATCATTTTATATAATGATAATAAAGTAAAGCTGTTTAAATTTCAACTGTTTTACACAGTTTATACGGCAAAGAAATAGGATCTTGCCCCAAGCGAGGGACAAGATCCACTATTTCCTTACATGCTTCTACTTGTTCACCTGTACGGTTATAGTGGCGCTGGCAGTCACACCCCCGTAATTCGTTAGCTCGGCCCGGTATTCATAAATGCCGGGCGGTTTGTTGCGTATGGCTGTGGAAGCCGACTGCGCGACTGGCGTTCGATCCGTCAACGGCTGCGAATCAATCAGCACGCCGTTCTCATACAGCCGGTATGTCTTTCCATTCGTCCCCCACCACATATTCATCTCGATCTGATACGAGCCGTCGCCGTCCCAATTGTTGTGGGACAGGACCGGCTGTCCGGGAGCCGCCTGCGTGACGGTGACGGTCAGAACGTCGCTTCGCGTGGTACCGTACGCATTCGATAGCTCGGCATAGTACTTGTACACGCCGTTTGCCCGATACGTGACGGACGTTACGGTCGATTGGGCGTCCGGCGTATGGCCCGTCAACGTTCGCGTATCGATCGGCCGACCGTTTTCATACAGTTTATACGTAGTGCCGTTCGGTCCCCACCACATATCCATCCGAATATTGTAATGCCCGTCCGATAATCCCGTATCCTGCCCGTTGTCGTCGGACAAAACCGGCTTGCCGGGGGCGGCGGCGCTACCCGGATTCGACAAACGGATGATCATGGCGGCTACGTCCTCCCGCCACAAACGATACAGCGCGGCGTTTTTCGTAAAATTCGCCTGATCCGTCGCTACCGAATCTGCTGCGAGCAGCTTGCGCGCCGCCGTCAGCAGCTCCGCAGCATCCCCTCGCTGCTGCGCCTGGTCGATGCGTTCTCCCAGCACTTCGAGCAAATTGTAGTCCTCCATGCCGTCGCGGAAGTTTTGCAGCCGCTGGGAGGCGAGCGGACCGTTCGGACCCGGGTAATACAGCGATCCGTCCCCGTCAGCGTTGGTATACGTTCGCGGGTCCCAATTGCTCAGTATGCCGTCGCTCATCGGCTTCCTTCCGATCCAGCGGTTGATGTTGTAATACAGGAAGCCGTCCAGATTGAACTTGTGGGATAACGGGCCCAGAAGAACCCGGGTATCGCTCGGCAAGTAGCCGTTGAACCAGTTCGGATTCGGCGATTTCACGCTGGCATGCAAATACCAGTACACTTGATCGCCCCGTTGTTGAGCGGTAGCCCGGGCGTTATGGTTAATCGCTTGCACGCCCGGTACCCATATATCGATCAAGCCGGCCAGACCGCTTTGCGCACCGAGCGTGCTGTCCAGATAAGTCGACATGACCGGTACGTTCGGGAATCTGGCCTTGATTTGCCGAAGAATTTCTTTAACAAGTGCATTGTATTCGGTTCGAGTCTCGTCGAAGCCGTAAATATAAGCTTTGTCGGCCAAGCCGGCCTGCTCGTATTCCGCCATTGCATCGCCGATCGTCCCGAGCAAGTAGTCGATTCGCTGCTGCCAAGATTCCGGCTTGCTCAGATCGAAGCCGACCCGCGGATCGATATAAAGCACGTTGAATTGGTGCAGGCCCCATTTGCTTTCGATTTTTTTGAGCTCGGCCACGGTAGGCGGCGTATTGCGGTAAATCAAATCCGGCTCGATTTTGAACGTTTCCAGAAAATCGAAATAGCTGTCTTTCAGCCGCTCCTTCGCTTCCGGGTCCGTAACCCCATAAGTCAAGTAAATGCTTTCCGGGTTCGTCGTCATGGATGTGGCCAGCTGCGGACGATCGGCAATCCTGATCGGCCAAACTTTGACCGTTACATCCAGCGATTCGACCGGTAAACCCGCTGCCTGAAAAGTTACCGTTACCTTGTAATCGCCCGGTTCAATCTGCGGGCTCGCATACAACTCGATCCAATAAGGCTGCATCGTGCCGGAGGGCACCTTGATGCGGGACAGATCCGTGCGAATCGGGTCCGGCGTCCAGCCGTAGTAGTTGCCCGGGCTGTTCACGGTGGCCGGGATCGAATACTGGCCGGTCGCCGTGACCTTGACCGAGCCGAGCGGCGCTACGGATGCGCGGAGCAGCGACTCGGGCACGGCTTTACCGTTTGGTCCTACCACGGCGGCAACATGTGCAGCGACATCGGTCAACGTTTCGCCGTACGGTAAAACTACGGCCTGCATGTTCTCGTATTCGCCCTGGGCAAGCGACACGCTCGCCGGCCCAGTCGCGCATTGGCACGGCAAGTCCAATGGATACACCAACTCCATCGAGTCCGCGGTGGCCAGGCCGAAGCGGTCCCCGGGCCGGGCGTACCGGACATCGACGAAGTTCGCGAACCGTCTGATCGTCCAGCTCAGCTTGCCGGCTTCCGCAATGAGGCTGTTCGCGGCGGTCAGATCGGGAATCGGCTGCCGACCGCGATCGCGCAGCAACTGGAGCTGATTCGCCAGCTCCGCCGCCTGTCCGCGCAGGTAGGCATCCGCGGCGGCGCCTCCGGGAAGAAGCTTTATCTTGGCCGCATCGAGCAGAGTTTGTCCGCGTTCCAGCTCGGCGTTCGCCTGCTGAAGCTTCTCTGCGAGCACATCCAGAAACAGAGTTACCTGCTGAGGGAGCAAATCAAATCCGGCCGATTCGGGCCGCTTATCCACAGCTTGCAGCTTCAAAGCATGCTTGCCGGCCGTAAGCATTTTTGACGAAACCAGCTCGGTCCGTCCCCCGTCAGGTCCGTAAAAATCCATCGTGCCCAGCGCTGCGCCGTCCAGCAGCACCTCCGCCCGACCGCCGGCCGCAGAAGTCGCGCCGACTAGCTGAACGTTGAAAAATCCGGTTCCGGCAACGGTAAGCTCATATTCGGCGAATTGCCCAGGCTGAACGTTTTTCAGCAGCAGCGCCTCGCCGGCCGTACCGGTTTCAATACCAGGCGAACGCGACAGCTCCGTTAAGCCCGTAAACGGTACCGTCGTCGGCTCGATGACAAGGGAAGCGTCGTCAAAATACGCTACGCCTTTATTGGACGCACTTTGGTACATCAATACAGTAGCGGTCACCGCCCCGGCAGGAGCGGCAAGGGAAGCCTCCATACGAGTCCATACGCCGCCCACCGATTGCCCGGTCGTTTTGACCGCGATGCGGGTGTTATTGCGGTCCCAAAATTCCAAATATAGCTGGGAGCTTCCGCTTTCGTTATACGAGTAGACGGAAGCCTTGTAGCCAATTCCCGGCGTGATGGCGATAGGCGAGCTTCTTAGCCCATTGCCGACCAGATTGTTGGTCAGTTTGACACTGGAAGTCCCGCTGTACACGATATTCGTCACCGATTGATAGGTCGATGTGTTAAACATCACCCAATTGGCCGGTTTGCCGCCGGAAACCTGCTCAAATCCCGGGTTGACCACCAGATTCACGGAGCTGGCAAAAGGAGCCGAAGCGGCGAAAGCCGGTGAAGAAACGTCGGCTAGCACAAACGAGGAAATGGAAAGCGCATTCAATAGCAAACCGAGCAAAGCAGCCCCTATCCAAGCACGAACATGCCGTTTTAACATCATGAAGGAATCACCTACCCCGTAAATTAGAATTAGTGATGGAAACCATCTATTTACGTCAAATATCCTGGGAGTTTCTGGCGGTCACATAATAGCAGGTCTTGCGGATAGCGGATTCTCTTGCCGCGAAGTCTCCAGTTGTCTGGTACGAATTCATCTCCTTCCTCATGGAATCACCGGATCGACAGTAACAACGCCACAGCTTCCAACACGTTTAATACCTGTATGTATTGATGCGATGCAAGCCACCTCTCGTCCGCAAGCGATCCGGGTACTGTCTGCATTCCCTTTTCGTTCGGCGCAACACCTCCGTTTGAACGCCTCACCCCCCGCCGATCTTGATTCGCCAGCCTGTCCGTTCGCTCTCGCTGAACCTAGCAGCTATCATCTGGCAATATTTAGCATATCATATGCATTATCCAATGTATATTATTTTTTTGCTATACAAAATGAAATGAAACGACGAGGCGGTTGACTCCCATGTTTCGACCGATCTGAGCATACAGGGACTCGATCGGCCTGTCTTGTGTCCCACCATCGCCGCTTCAATACCCGTCAAGCTTAATACCGATCCGCCATAATATCATTACAAGCTGTTAAAACTTCAGCAATGGCTTGTTCATTGATTAAGTAATGAGCAGGTTCATCCCCCACTTGAACTAAGTAGAAGTTATCGTTGTAGGAGTAAAAAGTTACAGTTTTCCCTCCCTGTTTCGTTGTGTACCTGATCGTAATGACTAGATCGCCAGGTTTGTCTACGGGCTCTATAAAGGCATCGAAGCTTAATCCGATGATCATCTGATACAACCTTCTTAGCGGATCGACCCCGATAACCTTGCCGTTAACTGTTCCGTTTTGTTCCTCCGCCCCTTGCCCGCTCGCCAGAGGAACGTGGTTAATTTTCACATCAAATTTGGAGGACGCAGTGTCTATTACAATTTCATCGCAATCGACTATATGGGTTAAAGCCAAAAAGCGATCGATAAACTTGGTGGGTTCAAACGTCATTAAGGATTGGATGCTTGCTTTGCTAATCGAAAATATATAGGTCTTGTCGGCAAATTTGGCATACACTTCATCACCGCTAGTTTCGCCCAACAGAAGATCATATTTATTCTGATCATCCTGGATTTTAAGCTCTACAGCGGGCGGTGTAAGCCCGTAACGTCCCAAATCTAACGGCTTTTCCTCAACTACAGATCCTATTTGGATCGTTGCACCAGTTACATTGAAAGCCCCGTCGCGCAATCCAAAGACGCTTCTTGCAAAATCCTCCAAATATACATCCCGGTTTGGCACGGGATACTTCATCACTAAATCAGAAGCGGGTACGAGATGCGCGCCAGGCAAAGAAGCAACCACAGATTGTTTATTGGTTTTAGCTTGAACATCTAAAATAAGCTTTCCCGATTTAAAGACTTCAACCGATTTTAAGCTTCTTACATTGATCTCAGGAATTTTTCTATCGAACAACTCGTTTGTGGATAATAATAACTGTTTTGCATCACCGCTATTCATGAGATAAATTCCTTTTTCATTGTTGAAAGCAGCATAATAATTCGTCTGGTCCGGAGTCGGCTTCCCTATTTTTACAGTACGATTCTCGCCATTAGCGAGCGTTACGACCACCTCAGCTTTCGCAGCGTCTAACCCGAATGGCCCCATATCCGTTGCCTGCTCACCGAGCCATCTTAACTTGGTCCCAATAGCGCTTTCGGCCATTTGGTTTACTGCGTTCTGGTTCACCGGAAACTCCGGCTTTGTTTCCAGCACCCAATCGCTTGTAACGTTGCCCGAAGCTGTTACATTGGCAGGGAGCAATTCTACCGTGCCGGTTGTGTTCACGATCTTGATTTTTTTCACATCGCTTCTAGCTGCAGCCACCGAAATTGTAGGAGTTGATTCTATTGTTTCCGCTGATTCGATTGCCCCGGTTCCCGCATGTTTATACTCCTTTTGAATCGTATATTGAATCAGCAGTAAAACGGCCAGAACAAAACCGACGGTTATGAAAGTAACGAGCTTTTTTTTCATTAGCTGTTTCTCCTTCTGGTCCATACGACAATACCGATGAGCAAGATGACCAAAGGAATGAGAATCACGGTTACTACGGTGATGAGCACCGCTTGCCCGCCGCTTACTTGTAACGGGACAGAGCTATTAGGCGCTTTCGGAGGGATATAGCTGCCGCTTGCTTTGTTTTGAGTCCAGTTTACTGCATTCACGATGAATTGATAATTCGTTCCGCCGGATACGGAATTCACTTCAGGCGATATTAACCCATCTGTACCCATAACGACTAATTTGGTTTCGTAAACCGTTTTCGTATCCGTATAATCCGAAATTATAACGGCCAATTGAAACGGCCCCGACTCATCGCCAGCCGCTTTTTCAATACGCTGAGCCGAACTATTTTTGGTGTAAGATTTCGCTGAGCTCGTTAAGAGCGGACTCACTTTTAGTGAATTTCGCTTCACACTATTGGGTTTAATATCCGTTGCAACCGGCAGCAGCACGTTGTACTGTTTGTCCGTTAAACTTTTCGTAATTTCATTAGCTTCCATGTTAGGCAGCAATACGGTAGGCTGATTGGGCAACGCTTTACCGATGTCCGCTTCGATGACCACTTTATCATTTAGCGATACTCCATAAGCGTCCAACACCGACCTTACATTCGGAAATCCGGAAGTCATATAATTCAGTGCAAAAAATGCCCTCCCGCCGCTTTGCAAGTAGGCTTTTACTTTATTCGCCATCTCCGGCGTCCAGTCTTTGGCGGGTGTTGTTGCAAAGAGTAAGCTTGCATCTTGGGGTATATCTTTAGTCAGAACATTCAAGTCTCTCATCTCATAACCGGCAAGTTGAATCGCATTCACGAGTTTTTCCGGAAGCGCCAGCTCTCCATTACCGGTCATGCTATAAATGATATAGGTTTTATCGCTTGTAACATATTCGATCGCATTCGTAATTTGAGGCTCCACATCGATCGACTGCACGTAATCTTTGTACGTTTGCGGATCAAATCCAAGCGTAATCAGCTGCGCGGCATCTATGAATTTGAATTTGTTTGTTTTCCCATTCACTACAACAACGCTGTTGCTTGAAACGGATAACGCCGGATCGGTTTTGAATTGCTCGACAAGCTGCGGGTATAGATTCGGATCGCGGACCTCTACCTGAATCCGGCTGCTATATTGGGCATAATCCATGATCATATTTTTAAATTCTGGATATTCGCTTCCGGGTTTTGCCCACACATATATGGTTATGGGATCTTGTACTTTTTTAATAATCGCGATCGAATATTTCGATATGGAATACGATTTGTTCGTGCTGACATCGTAACTTACATGCAAACTGGTGAAAATGAAGTTGACCACGATCAACACCACAATGACGCCTATGGCCGTTAAGGTTGAGAAGGCTCCATACTTTACTTTTGGATTTTTGAAAGTTTCGGTTACCTTATTCATCCTTTTCACCTCCACCTTCTCTTCTCGATTCCATTTATCGTTATATAGAGGAACGCAGTGAAAAAGGTGAGATTATACACAATGTCAGCCACATTTAAAATGCCGCGCTGAAAATGAGTAAACCGGTTAAAAACCGAAAACCATTGTAAAACATAAGCAATCGTCCCCTCAAATAAGATGGGCTTTGTTACATATAGAGCCACTTCCACCACCAGAAGGAACAAGGTGATACAAACGGCGGCCGCTGTATGTTTCGTACTGTCGTACACGATGTAGCCAAATAGACCGATTATGGCTGTCAGGAAACATACGGAGCTCATTGGATCTGCTGGCAATGCTTTGGCCAAACTGTCCATAATAAAAAACAAAAATACCGCGGCAAATGTAATAATCGCAGCTATGATCTGGTTTTCCGTTAAAGACGATACGAACAGACCAACACTGATCAAGCTTAAGCCAAACAAGAAAAACCCCAAATAGCTGACAGCGACAAGAGGCAGGTTAACATCTGAGAACAGCAATAATAGGATGGGAAAAATAAACGTCAGTACCGTTCCTATGGCTAATACGATCGAAGCGGCCATATATTTGCCTAACGTGATATCCGTGATCGATATGGGCGATGTGTATAACAATTGATCTGTTTTTAATTTGGCCTCTTCCGCAAATAATCGCATCGTTAAGATTGGAATGAGAAATAAATAATAAACCGCGATACCGGTTAGTACGCCCGAAAAATCTGCCGACTGTGCGCTTATGTTTCCAATCACAAAATAGACGGCGGAAAGAAATATTAAAAATGCCAGGAAGATATACCCTGACATGGAAGTGAAGTAGGTTCTCAATTCTTTTTTAATGATGCTTGTCATAGTGACTCCCTTCCCCTGTTACTTGCAAGAAAATCTCTTCCAAGGAACGATTAAGAGGTTGTTGGATGAGTACCGGTATTTGGTGGCTGGACATAGCGCTAAACACCGCTTCTCTAATATCCGTGTGGCCGTCGCACTCAAAAATAACATCAATCGTACCGCTTTCTTTGCTGCCCACTATACGTACATGCTTGATTATTGGAAAACTTGCAGCCGCGCGGATGATTTCCGCTTCCGTACCTTTAAGACGAGACTGTATTTTCGAGCCTTGCAGCAGGTCGGCGGACAAGTTGTCAGGAGTATCGCTGGCAACAAGTTTACCTTTATGGATAATGATCACCCTGTCGCAAACAGCGCTAACCTCCGAAAGGATGTGCGAGCTTAAGAGGACGGTATGTTTATGGCCTAATGTTTTAATAACGTCTCGCATTTCCATCATTTGCTTGGGATCTAAACCAACTGTAGGCTCATCCAAAATAATGACTTCCGGAAAGCCTACCATAGCCTGCGCCAGGCCGACTCTTTGCTTGTATCCTTTGGACAAATTTTTAATTAATCGGTTGGATACCTCCTGAATCCGTACGGTTTCTTTGATGTTAGCGAGCATCGCCTTTTTTTCGTTTGACTTCACCTTTTTGATGTCAGCCACGAAGCTTAAATATTCATCCACTTTCATATCCACATATAGCGGCGGTTGTTCCGGCAAATATCCGATCTTCGCTTTCGCTTTTTCCGGCTCGTCCAGAATCGAATGTCCCGAGACGAGTACCTCGCCTTCTGTCGAAGCCATGTATCCGGTCATCATATTCATCGTAGTGGATTTGCCTGCTCCGTTCGGTCCTAGAAAGCCTACGATTTCTCCCTCGGCGATCGTAAAATGGATGTGATCCACCGCCACGTGTTTTCCATAATGTTTCGTTAAGTTTTTCACTTCGATCATAACGTCCCCCCGTTTCGTGCGAACAGGGGCGCCGCACCCGCAAGCGTCATTCCAAGCTGTCGCAACCGATTCAAAGTGCGAGCCGCCCACTGCAACTGATCAAGCGGATTCAAACCTCACCCTTTAATACCGCCAATCATGACACCTTTGACAAAGTATTTTTGGATAAACGGATATATAAGCAGGATCGGTAAGGTTGTAATAAACACCATGGCCATCTGCACTTGATAGGCTGGCGGCAGCGTACCCGTATCCAGGCTATTATCGGTTATGGTCGTGTTTAAAATATTTTTCAGAACCAGCTGCAGCGGCCATTTCTCTCTTGTGTTTATAAAGATCGATCCGTTGAACCAGGCGTTCCAGTTTTCTACGGCATAGAACAAGCCGATTGTGCTTATTGCTGCGAGCGATAGCGGGAATATGATTTTGAAAATGATTTTGAATTCCGATAAGCCGTCGATTCTGGAAGCTTCGATCAGTTCTTGCGGAATCGTTTCGAAGAAGCTGATCATCACGATGACGTTAAACGTATGAATAAGCCCCGGCAAAATTAATACCCAGATCGAATCGATGAGGTTTAAGTTGATAAACAAAATATACGTTTGCACAATGCCCGGCGGAAAAAGCATCGTAAGCAATATGAAAAATTTGATGAATTTTCGATAAGGCAAATTTCTTCTGGATAACGGATAAGCGGTAACGACTGTAAAAAGCAGCTGCAAAAAAGTGCCAACAATCGTTACAAACAACGTTACATTAAGACCGCTCAAGAGCTGACTGTAGTTGGCCAAGTATTTATAAGCCGCTATATTGAAACCTATAGGGAAAATCGTGACGGAGCCTGTGTTGGCCGCAGCCGTAGAGCTGAAGGAGATGGCGATAATGTTAACAAATGGATACAGGATGGTGATACAGAATACGATCAGAAACAGCCCATTCACATAACCGAATATTTTCTCGCCCGTTGAACGTCTGGTCATTTGGATTCACCTACCATATGCCATGATCTTTGTCTACGTATTTCACTATTCTGTTAACGATAATGATCAGGATTAGACCGACAAACGATTTGAAAATGGTGATCGCGGTTGCAACGCCGTAATTGAAGTTATTTTGTATCCCAATCCGTAAAGCCAGCGTATCGAGAATATCGGCAACAGGATATACGGGAGGCGTATAGAACAAGTAAATTTGCTCAAAGCCGGCGTTCAGAATACCGCCCAAATTTAAAATCAGCAAAATAATAATCGTTGGAATCATCGAAGGAAGCGTGATCAGCATAGCCTGCTTAAATCTGGAGCATCCATCCACAATGGCCGCTTCATACATTTCGGTATCGATTCCGGAGATGGTGGCCAAATAAATAATGGTACCCCAGCCTACGCTTTTCCACACTTCCGTAATAACCATGATGCTTCTAAAAAATCTCGGATCGGCCAAAAAAACGATTTTATCCTGGTGAAAAATCTCGACGATCACATAGTTGATGATCCCTTTGGATGAAAGAATCCCTGTCAGGATGCCGGCGATGATGACCCACGATATAAAGTGAGGCAAGTAAGAGATCGTTTGGACTACTTTTTTAAACCGGCTGCTTATGACTTCGTTTAACAATAAGGCCAAAATAATCGGGCAGGCAAAGCCGAAAATAAGCTTATACACGCTGATGATGACCGTATTTCTTAAAGCGTTCAAAAAGTTATTGTCCTGAAACATATAATAGAAGTTATCCAAGCCTACCCACGGACTTCCAAATAAACCTTTGCCTATTTTGAAATCTTGGAAAGCCATGACATAACCGACAATAGGCACATATTTAAAGACGATATAAAATGCGATCCCTGGCACCAAGAGCAAATATAAAGGGAAAAATTTCTTGATATTATGTACAAACATCCCGGCATCACCTCTTTTTTAAAACAATTTTTCCAGGAATCAACAAGTGCAAGGACAAGAGAATCCCCTAATCCTTGCACTTGTTCCTGAAAACCAGCAAGATTATTTTGAATTTTTTGCATATCTATCGTTGATTTCCTGCGTCATAACATCGCCTTTTAACAATTTGAATTGTTTCTCCCATTCCGCCCAGCCTGCATCCAAGTCCAATTTGCCTGAAATGATTTGGGTAAACAGTTCCGTAGCTTTCGCTGTAATTTGCGGTAATTGTGCATCTGTTGTAGGCGTTGAGAAATAGACGAGTCTTGGCTGCGTGGACAAGCCTGTATTGGCCATGTTAGCGGCCGTTTCTGCCGGCCACAGGTCTTTCCAGAACTCTCTTTGGGTCATGTAGCCGATATTGTAAACATCCCAAGCGCCGTCCTGTCTTAGTCCTTTTAAATCTTTCGATAATTTATAATCGTTGCCGGATTTGGTGTGATCCTGGCCTTCTACGCCGACGGTCACTAGCTTGTCGCCCGATGTAAAGTCAAACAGTCTGGCAATCCCGTCCAAAACATCGCCTTTTACTTTTGAATTCACGGCCCATATACTCGAGAAACCGACAGGCAGTCCGTCTTTATTTTTGGTTATAATGTTCCCGTAACCGGATACGCTTTTGGCAATTCCAGGCGCCGGCGGAACCTCTAACACAACGATTTTGGCATTAGGCGTTTTTTCCTGGATCACAGCCAGGTCGGCTGCCGCGCCGGACGAAACGCCTTGATATACACCGGCTCTGTTGCTTCTTATCAGCTGGGATTTACCGTTGTTGGCTTGATACGTGACGAATTCGGGATCGACGATTTTGGCTGCAACCAATTCTCTTGCAAAACCTATCGCTTTTTTGTACTCGGGCGTAATTTGTGACCATACCAGCTTGTTGTCGGCCGTTTTCATCCAATCCGCATTAGGAACGCCGAACGGCGCGAGTGCCGGCTCCAGGCCGTTTACTTTATCGAATACAACGCCGTACGTATCGCCGTCTTTCCCGTTCTTATCGGGGTCCTTTGTGGCAAATTGCCTTAACACTTCCTTGTATTCATCGAAGGTTTTCGGCGTTTTTAAACCTAAATTATCGAGCCAGTCTTGTCTAATAAATACAGCACCATAACCAACATCTCTAGGCGTAGGCAGGATGTATAAATTGCCGTCCGAATTTACAAATTTGCTCTGCATCTCTTTGTCATAAAATTTTTGCACATTCGGCATTTTGGGCAGCAGGTCATTCATTTTCTTTAACATCCCGTTTGCGCCAAAATTGTTAATCAGACCGATGGTCGTCGTATCCGTGCTGGAATGAATGACATCGGGCGCCGTACCGCTGTTGAATTGCAACGTGATTTTTTGAACATAACCGTCATCGGGCATTTCCTGCACTTTAATGACCGTGTTTGTTTTTTTCTGCAATTCGGCCAGAACCGGATTGTTGGCTCTGTCCGTATCGGTATTCACTCCTTTAAAGCCGATATTGATGGTTGGCGCAGCTGAATCGGATTTGGAATCTCCAGAGCTTGAACATGATGTCAGCATTGCAACGCTTAATCCAAACGCGGCAACTTTGCCCACTACATTGACATTCATTTTCATTTTGTTCACCCCGGTACTGAATTTGTTGTGACTCGACCCGTTGTATGCGCTTACAAATCGTTTTCTTTTACCTTCTTAGTGGTGATTGTATTGAAGCCGAACCCGCCCTCCTTATGTTGGTTATAGCCTCTCGGTATTAGCCGAGGTAGCTGATACAAAATGATCTTCCCCCTGACGCCTCTGTTTGGCGGGAAAGGGCATACCCAGCTGTCCGATAGGAAGTTCCTAAGGACCAGCGGAAGCTGATTTGCAAAACAACGCACATCCATTAAGGACAAACGGAAATCCACGATTCGCCAAGAAATGACTTAATCTTTAAAATAATTCGATATGGCAATGGACGGGATCGCTTCCATCCGATGCATCTGCAGCGCCTCGAATGGAATGCAGCTTCATATCCTTTCTCGTCGTCTCATTCCGGAACCTTCTTATTTACTTAATCATTAAGAGTATCATGTACTCATTATAAGAATGTTTGGAATTTTTTACAAGGCGCAATATCCGCATGTAAACGTCGTAATTCTACATTTTTTGTCAAGTTTTCTGTTGTTTTTAAGGTGTCGCCATCATATTGCCCCGACTTTTGCAGTTCGTACAACATAATCCGGATGGACGGAGTGCCCGATCTGTTCGACTGTTACACAAAACGGGGCGGCCATATAGGCCACCCCGCTATTTTTTAAGACGGAATCATTTCGGAAAGCCGGATTTTGCGTACCTTTAGCCGTGCGAGACGCGACTTGTCTTCCAGTTCCCCTGCGCAATAAGCCAGCAGCACGGAATCGCTGGTAAAATGGATCGCCGTGTAGCAAAATCCGCCGTTCTCCTCCTGTTCCACCGCAAACAGGTTCGTCCACGTCATGCCTTCGTCATGGCTGAGCGCCCCGACGAGCGGCGTACGTCCGCCGGAAATTTTCGGATACTCGCGGGTCAGGTAATCCGGAATCGGGTTCCAGACGGCTAGCAGCCAGTCGGTAGCGGGAATCCGCTTCATCGAGAGCGGCGAGTTGGGCGACGAAAACGGCGTAGGCTCGGCCGGGCTCCACGTCTCGCCGCCGTCCGCCGACATCATCCCATACTGGCAGCCGACGTCGGTTCTCGCCCATGCCCATAAGCGCCCGCCGCTCAGCTCGATCACGCCCGGCTCCTGCAGGCCGCTTTTCGTGCGCGAATACGGCAGCACACAGAAGTTTCGCGCCTCCCGCCAAGTAGCTCCGTCGTCATCGGACAAATAAAAGTGGGCGACGCCTCGTCCGTCAAAGGAACGAAAATCCGTTTTGCTTTCGCCGCGCACTTTATGATAGGCTGCCGGAATCACGAGACGGCCGCTCGCAAGACGGATGACCCGGTCGTTATTGGTCACATAATAGCCGGGACCGGGAACGCAGCATATCGCCTCTCCCCATGTTTTCCCTTCGTCGGTCGACCGCCTCAGATGCAGACGCGTATCGTGCAGGCCGAAGCGGATCAAATAAAACAGCCCGATATCGCCGTTTTGCATGCGCTGCAGCGATACGCTCATAATGTTCATGGCGTCATGTTCGTCCGGCCGAGCGACGATCTCGTCACTGGACCACGTTTCGCCCTCGTCGTTCGACGTTCTCTTCACCAGGCAGGCAAGCGCGGCGTCACCACTCGATTCCCCGATAAACCGGCTGTATACGAACAGCAGTCTGCCGTCAGCCAGATCAAGAAAGGCTCCTTCGCTATTGCGCGGATTACCCGGCCCGGGACGCAAATCCAATACGACATTTCCCTGAATAAGCTGCATATGCGCGCTCTCCTTTCTATTACCCTTGCGAAAAATTGCTCACAGCAGCCCCAGATGCGTCATGCACGCCTTTACCTTTACCTGGCTTTCCGGCCCGATCGGCCGCATATAGTCAGGATGGAACGTTCCGGCAAAACCGAGCAAATTCATCGCATGCGTAAATCCGGGGAACACGCCGACTTCCACGAACGTATCCCGCAGCAGCAAAATGTCGTCAAGGCTTTTCGCCGCGGCCACACTGTCGCCTGCCGCCAGTTCCTTGTACAAACGCGAAGTGATGGCGGCCGTACAGCTGAACATGCCGTCCAATTGTTCCGCGATGCCGTAGCCGTAAGCCGCATCAAAGGTGTCGAGTCCGCTGTACAAAACCTTGAACTCGGGATTAACCGACGATTTCATTCTGGAAAGTACGCGCGCAGTCGTCAGATCGCCCGTCTTGATGCCGGCGATATTCGGCACGGTCATGAGCCGCGCCGCCGTCTCCACCGTGATTTTGCTTTGCGTAACGACGGTCAGATCGTACAGATAGACCGGATACGGAGATGCCTTGGCCAGCGAAGCGAAGAAATGGTAAATGTCCGGCTGCGACACGGCGTAATAAAACGGCGTCGTAGCCACAATTCCGTCAATGGCGATGCCGCCGAGAAGGGCGATGCGCTCCTTCACGCGTTCAATCGAATTGTCCATGACGCCTACGAATACCGGGCAGGCTCCACTCACCGCTTCTACGACTACTTTAGCGATCTTGCCCGTCTCACTGCCACGAATATACGGCTGTTGACCCATTGAGCCCATCACGAGCAGGCCGGCGGCTCCTGCCTTCAGTTGATCCTCGGCATGGCGCTGCAAGCTTTCCGCGATAACATAGCCCGAATCATCAAGCGGCGTTCCGAGTGCCGGATAAAAGCCTTGTTTTCTCATATGGTTTCTCTCCCTATATGTTGCATCGTTTTCTTATTTGTTCTGCTCGGCGGCTACCCGTTTATCCGCCCGCTCCGCTGCTTCGCGCAGCGACGATACGAGATCCCTGCCGCCCAAGTAATCCTTGAGCACAGTTGCCATCTCCGCATTGCCGATCGTCAAATACGGGGTAACGGCGAGGGGCGCGTACGTCTTCGGAAGCAGGGCTGCGACATTTTTGCCTTTGAAGTTCGGCAATTCGGCGCCGTACGTTTGCATGATCTTCGACGGGTCTTTCATAACAGGCAAGATCGCCGTCGTTCTTCCCATCCACTCCTGGTATTCTTCCGAAGCGATGAAGCTCAGCACCTGGAAGGCTGCATCACGCGACTTGGCCGCTTTGGTGATGTAGAAATATTCCGGAGCCGACTGGAAGCCTACGCCTTTCTTATCCGGGAACTCCGGAACGGACGCAGCATCCCAATTCGGAATGAGCTCCGCTGTCGGCTTTACCTGGCCGCTAGTGCCCATAAACATGGCGATCGTTTTATCTTTCTGGAAGCCGTTGACGACACCGGATGCCGGCGTCTCGTTGCCCGGAATTTTGTAGAAGCGGGCCATATTTTCGAATGCCCGGAGGAAGCTGTCTTCCAAAAATTTCGACTTATGCGTTTTCGGATCGAAATAAGGAGCGGACAGCTGATTCGTGCCCATTGCGCTTTCGATCTGGATAGAAAATCCTTGATACAGCTGGCCTCCATCGCTTCGGGTTAGCCGTTTCGCCAGATCATACGTTTCGTCCCAAGTTCGCCCCTCCTTCGGATAAGGCACGCCGAACTTGTCGAACAAGTCTTTGTTGTACACAAAGATGAAGCTGCCGACTGTCCAGGGCAGGCCGTAGATGCCTCCGTTCGCCAGCGCGCGCTGCGCGTCGATGAGAGACGGCTCCAGACGGGTCAAGTCATAATTGTACTTCTTGATCAAGTCGCTTATATCGCTTTCCAGCTTCAGGTTTGTTAAATAGGTGGTCGTCGTGCCGAGCGAGGAGATCATAATATCGATCGGCGTGCCGGAGCCGAGCGCCGAAGCGTAATAGTTCGTTCCCTCAGCCGCCAGGCGCGGGACATACTTCAAATTGTAGTTCGGGAACTTCTTCTTAATCTGCTCGCCAAACCTTGTCATGAACAAATCGACGTTTTCACCCGCGCCCGGATAGGCGATATACAGATCGGTCGGCGTATCGGTTATTTTCTTAATGTCTGCTGCAGGCGTTGTCGCTTCGGTCGGCTTGGGCGTTGACGTATCTTTTGAAGCTGAATCCGGACCACTGCTTGCGGAATCTCCGCAAGCGGTTACAAAAGTGCAGAGAGCAACTATGGACAACCATTTTGTTGAGCGCATGCAGCTCACTCCCCTATTTTTTTAGCTACCCCTGTTCCTGCCCGTACCACTCTTACCGTTTCTGTGGAATCTGACTGCTGCAGGTGTGCATAGTTTAACATGAACCGACAGTTGCAGTTCACCCCCTTTGTTTATATTATGTACTATGGCCTGACCAGATTAAGACTAATTGGCTTCAGCGTTCGCATATACCGGCGAAAGCGCGATCCCTGCAAACATCGCGAGTTTGGGCGGAATCGCGTGCCCGTCCCCGAGCGAACCGGGACGTTTATGGAGCAACGGTTGCAATATGAATCTTATGGTCTTACCATATCATATGTTAATCCTTACAATACAGGCCAATTGGCTTTCCGTCAATAGTTTTGTTAAAAATCATTCAGGCAAAAAAAATACTAGCGCCTGCGCGCTAGAGCATGTTTGCAAATGCACGATAAAATCCGTTCGTTCCCATACCGATTACGGATTTACTTTTGCACGGAAAACTCAACATACAACATTTTTTTGATCGAAGTTCCGACACCTTCGACCGATTTGCCGAAACGGTAATCACCGGGCGGCATACCCGCGAGGCGGATCGATTGCTCCCATTCTCCGCCTTCCGCAAGCTGGTAGCCGATCGAGGCGACCGCGATGTTGTTCCCGGACGGCGCGGGCACCCACCCGTTCGCTGCTTTGAGCTCCAGACGATACTCCAGTCCGAAAAACAGAGTGGCCGGTCCTTGATTATGTAACGTAACAACCGGATCGCTATCCGGTGCGTACACGTTTCGGTCCAGCGTCAAAACCGCTTCGACACGCTGAACGGGCACTTCCAGAGCGGACAATACCGTATCCTCCACTTCGGTTCCGTTCATAATCTCTGCGGTTAAGAAATAGTAGGTCCCTTCCTTGTCCGGCAGCTTGCGGGTAAAGTCCGAGTAGCCAAGCTCCGGATCGAAGCGGGCCGTTTCCTCGGCCACTGTGCGGACGAACTCCCCTTGCCGGTCGCGTTCCGTCAGCTTGTAACGGATCGTGCGTGAATGGAGCTGCTTCCCTTTGCCCGGCTCCGCAGGACGGAGCAATATCCCGACTTCGTCCTCGGGCTTCTTCGCGCCTGCAGACACGGTCCAGCCGATGCCCTGTCCGGTCAACCACTTCCCGCTCGGCCGCTGAAATTCATGGTAATCCCGCTCCGGCTCAGCGCTTGCCGGCGGAGGGGCACTTTTCATGTTCCCCATGGAGACCGGAGCATGCGATGAGCTTGTTTCCGGCTTTTCTCCGCCTTCTCCGCTTTGCGTGTCCGAGAAAACATCCCCGCAGCCGGCAAGCAGCAACGGCAGCAGCACACCGATTGCCGCTGTTCTCCGGAGATGGTCGAGCATCCGGATCGCCCCCTTTTCGTTGTCCAGCATTACTGACGCAACAAACTTGCGATTTGTTCCAAAAAAGGGGAAAAAGAAAGATCGGCCTCCGTGCTGCAAGGGAAGCCGATCTCCTGTCCGATCTGCTCGCGCTATTGGGGCAGCGGAGAGTCGGTAGCCGTTGTTCTGGCTGCATATGCCGCCAACACCGACCGCTTCAATTCGCCGTAACGCGGATCCTTTTTCTCCATCCGCCGCTCCAGCTTGTCTTTGCGATCGAGATTGAATTTGCCCTGATGGAACGCTACGGTCCAGTAGCTGTCATGCCGCGTCGCTTCCGCTACATAGAGCAAATAGGATGCACCCGGGACCAGCTTCGAATAATAGTTGCCCCTGTAAACCGTTTGCTTCGGAAACATCGCCCGCCCTTCGATCCAATATTGTTCCAGCACCGTCATCGTTCCGCCGGGCTGCAGCAATCCGTTCTTATCCTGCAATACCTCGTCGATCGTTACTTTCGTTTTCGTAAAGTGCTCATACGGAGGGTTGTAAGGCACCGCATCTGCGGTTGCAGTCACTTTGACAATGACCGGGGAAAACGCAGCAAGCTCTGCCGCCGTCCGGAACCGCTCATAATCGATTTCCGACATATACGTATACCGGAACAAATGATGCAGGCTGGAAGTCACAACAATCACCAACACGATCACGTTGACAATCAAAATGCCCACAATGCCCCAGAACATTCGATCTTTCTGATAACGCACCCATCTGGCCCACATGTACATCCCTCCTCCTCTAAAGCATGATCTCCTATCCATTCTACCATTAAATGGTGAATAGAGGATAAAAAGGAGGAGGCGTATGGTACTGACGGAACTTATCGGCGAATTAAGGAAAATCAAGTTCCGCGTCCACTACACGGAAAAGCTTCGCGACTTTGGCGGGATACCGTTTCTCAAGCGCCTCCCAGGTGTCCGTCCTCAGCCCCAAAAAATCGTGCGTATCCGATAGGTAGGAGCCTTCGAATAAGCGGAATTCATAGTTCGGTTTGACCATTTCGTTAAACGATCGGATCGTGATGTAGCGGTCTTTGCCGGAGAACGTAAGCTTTACCGTGTGGGGTGTCCCGTTATACGTAACGAGCAGCCCCTCCTCGATCGTTTCGACTTCGACCTGTTCGTCCGGCAGCCGTTTGCCGAACAAACGGACAATGTCCTCGTCATACTCTCTCCAGTCTACAGTCGCTGCAAAAACAAAAGCGAATACGATCGGGATTTGTTCCTCAATCGTATACTCCTCCGCCATGCTTCGAATGTCGTTCAGCTCGCCCCGCTTCAAGCGCTCCGTATGCTTCTCGATAAAACGGTTTAATCCTTCGCGGTCTCCTTCGAACAAAAAGGCCAAATCTGCCTCATCCGGCATTCTCATGTACGATTCCTCCTCCGACTTGTTACCGATTTCTATATACTCTTTCTATTAATCTATAACGAATATCGGATAATCTCGCATCCTGCCTAGGCCCTAATTTGTGGAAGATGACGCAGTTGAACGCCTGACAGACCGACAAGAACCCCGAATTCCACCATCAGGCGGAACACGAGGTTCTTCTATCGATTTGCAGCACTAGAAGGAAGGCTGCTTCAATATTAACTGCCGGAACTAGCCGTGAAGGAATTCGCAACAGGTGTCGACTTATTTTTCTTCTCTTTACGTTTCAATTTGAAGTTCGCGAGTACCATATACAAGGACGGCACGACGAACAACGTCAACACCGTGGAGAAAACCAGCCCGAAAATAATCGTCATGGCGAGCGGCCGGAACAAAATGTCCCCGAGCGTCGCGATTGGAACCATACCAACGATTGCCGTGAGCGATGTCAATATGATCGGACGGAACCGAGCGGACGCGGCCTGCAGGACGGCCTCCTTCAGCTCCATGCCATGGCGGCGCGCTTCCTCGATAAACTCGATAAGAACGATCCCGTTCCGCACGACAACGCCCGCCAAGGAGATGATACCCATAATGCTCATGAACCCGATCGGCATTCCCGTCAAGAAAATACCGAGGATTCCTCCGGCCGCGGCCAAGTATACGGTCGTCATGATGAGCACAGGCAGCGAGAGCGAATAAAACTGCATGGTCATAAGAAGCAGGATCAGGAACGCCACGATCACCGAAAGCTTGCCGAGACTTGCGAAAATATCCGCTTGCTCGGACGTTTCCCCTCCGATATTCCATTCGTATCCGTCCGGGAACGTCATATCCGCGAGCTTCTTCTGCACCTCGGCCATCACTTCGGTCGCGGTTCGGCCGGACACGTCGGCGGTAACCGTAACGGTACGCTCCAGATTATACCGGTTGATCTGCGGTATCGAAAATCCGGGCACCATTGTCGTCAGCTGCGACAAAGGAATTTGACGACCTTGGGCATTCGTTACCTGCAATTGCTGATACAATACATTCGGCTCGGCTTCGTTCTTAGACATATACAAGTTGATGTCCACAAGCTCTCGACCGGTATCGAATTGGCTGACGGTTAATCCTTGACCGACCAGCAGCAGTGTTCGTGTCAAATCGTTATAACTGACCATGTACCGATCCATAGCTTCTTGATTCGGCTGAAAGGTCAGGTTGTATCGCTCGATCCCCATGTCATCCATCACGTTAACCGTGCCTTTGACGCCGGCGACCGCAACCTTCACTTCGTCGGCCATTGATTGAAGCTCACTCAAGTTCTGACCGGTCAAACGGATCGATACCGGTGAGCCGACCGGAATACCGAGCTGCGGAACATGAATACTTAGATTCGCACCCGGGTAAGCCGCATTCAGATGCGATTGCCAAGCCTCCACCGTCTTTTCGCGGTCGAATTTGCCTTTGACCCCTATAATCTGGAGCTGGGCGGTCGTCGGACTGGCCGGCGGAGCCCCGGAGGCGATGTCGCTGAACAACGTCGGGGCGCCTCCGCCGGATGCGTACGCCATTCGCTGAGTTTCCGGCTGCGACATGACCCAATCGGCAATTTCGCGGACGACCCGGTCGGTCTCGACAACAGAGGTTCCCGCCGGCATCCGGATGTTGATCGTCGCTTCCGGCCGCTCCGAATCCGGGAACAGCTCGATTGGCGTAAACAAGGCCAGCGAGTATGCCGCCGTGCCGATGAGCAGACCGGCCAGACCCGTAAAGAGCGGCCGTTCCAGTACCTTTACCATCCACCGTCCTGCATAAATGTTCGTTACCGCATGGAACTGCTTTCCCAGAAAACCGGCAGGTTTACTCTTATACTGTCCCGCTTTCTGACGCTTAGCGTCGTACCAGCCTCGGAAGATCGGTATGATCGTAAGCGACATGACCATGGACGCCAGCATCGTCAGCGAAACGACGGTCGGAATCGGCTTGATGAAGGCACCGATGTCGCCCTGCAAAAACAACAGCGGCGCGAACGCGGCAATCGTCGCGAGGGTCGCGGTAAGAATCGAGATGGATACTTCTTTGGTCCCTTTGACGGCGGCAACGGCCGGACTTTCGCCCAGCGCAAACATTCGTCGCTCGATGTTGTCATTGACTACGACGGCGTCGTCGACCAGCAGTCCGAGTACAATAATGAGGCCGACAATGGAAATTTGATTCAAGGTGATGCCGAGAGTCGGCAAAAAGATGAACCCGAGTCCGATGGAAAACGGGATCGCAAGCGCCACGGTCGCCGAAGTCAGCAGATTCAGTCCGAGTGTACAGATGAGGATAACCGCCGCTATAGCGATCAGCAGTTCCTTGGACAGCTCGGCAAACAGCTCGTCGACCCGATCGTTTTGAGCGAACAGCGATTCCAGCTTCAGATGTCCGGGCAAGCTGGGAGCAAGCTTTTTCATCTCCTCCTCCACGCGCCGGTTCATAGTAGGAACGTCGCTGCCCGTCTCACTGCTCAAGCTGATCGTGATGGCCGGTTTTCCGTTGTAGTACGCATAGTAGTCCGTTTTTTTATACGTGAATGCCGCGCTCCCGATATCCCGTAAATAAACCGGCGTCCCGGTTTGCGTTTGCGTGACGACGACCCGGTTCAAGATCCCGGCTTCTTGCCCCTCAGGCACCGTCAGCATGTATTCGCGGCTTCCGAATTCGAGACTGCCTGTAGGGACACGATCGTTATAGCTTTGCAGCGTGCTCAGCACTTGTTCCCAAGGAATGCCTAGCTGCCCAAGCTTCTGCGCATCCACCTCGACTCGGACTTCCCGCTCCGGTATCCCCCGGATGTCAACGCCCGCGACACCGGGCACGGTGCGGAGCTGATCCTTCCACGTTACCATCAGATCGTTCAAACCATACAGATCGCCGGCATGATCGGCTGTAATCGCGTACTGCCCGATGAACGACTTGGCGAGATCGTCGTTGACGACCGGCGCCTTCGCGTCTTTGGGCAAGTCTGCCTGGGCGTCCTGCACCTTTTTGCGCAGCTCGTCCCATTTCTTGGCTGCATCCGCGTCGTCGTCCGTCTGCACCAGGATGGAGGAATACCCGTTATGCGAAGTCGAGGTGATCGTTTTGATGCCTTGAATTTCCTTGATCTTCTGCTCGATAACCTTTGTAACCGTCTGCTCGACCTTTTCCGGAGTCGCCCCGGGATAAATCGTCATCACGAGCGCTTGTTTGATGACGACGTCCGGCATCTCCTGGTGCGGCAGCTGGGTGAATCCGAAAAAGCCGACAACCAGCGCCATCAGGAGGAAGAGCAGCGTAATTTTCCGTTTTTTGATGACGTAATCGATCACTTGGCACGCTCCTCTGACGTCGCGATCGAATCGCCATCAAACAGTTTGTACGCCCCCTTGGTGACGATTTGGTCGCCCGGCGAAAGACCCGATGTCAGATGAAGCCGGTTGTTCGTAAGCTCCCCGAGCGTGACTTTCGTCTTCACCGCTTTGCCGTCCACCTTCTTGAAAACGTAGGGCTCGCTGCCCGAACTGACGACCGCCTCGACAGGAACGAGAATCCCCGTTTCTCCGGTTGACGTTCGTGCCGCCTTCACGACTTGTCCCGGCAGCCAATCCGCTTTCGGATTCGGCACGAGCACCTCGACGTTCACCGACCCGGAGCTTGTGTTCGTCGTCGGGTATACATTCTTGACCGTCCCGTTCCGGGACTCTTTGTATAACGTTAGCGCCACCTCTTGTCCGACGCTCCATTTGCGGATTTCTTGATCGGGTACGGGGAGCACGACTTTGAGCTGCGTAATGTCGCCGATCCGGTAGGCCGGCTGGCCTCCGCCCGTCAGCTGCCATGCCGAGACGAACTTCTCCAGCACAACGCCATTGATCGGCGAGGCGAGCGAAGACTTCTCGACGGCCATCTGCGCTTGATCCCGCCCTACAAGCGCTTCCCGGCCAGCCGCTTTGGCTTGCTCGAGCCCCGCTCGAGCCTGTGCCATCGTCGCTTCTGCGGACGTGACGCCTGACGACGACTGATCGCTTTGAGCCTTCGCGTTGAGATAGTTGGTCTCAGCTTGTTTGTAGGCTAATCGCGCGTTGTTCATATCTGTCTCCGAAGCGCTTCCGTCTTTATAACTCGTCTCCACCTTGTTCAAATCGTAGGTTGCCTTGCGAAAAGCTTCCTGGGTAAGCGCCTCTCCGTTTTTACTCAACACATCCCTCGATTGCCGCGCCGTTTCTACGCCTACCGCCGCCGCGGCGACGGATGCCTCCGCCTGACGGACCGCCGCTTCGGCTTGCCCGATCGCCGCTTCCGCCCGACCGAGCTGAAGCTTGTAATTCGTGGCGTCCAGCGACGCAAGCACCGCACCCGCCTTGATGACATCTCCCACTTGAACGAAAGTTTCAGTCACCCGGCCGTCCACCTCGAAGGAGACGACGGCTTCCTTCATCGATTGCAGAGTGCCCGCAAGCGCGTACCGGTCCAGAACAGGCTCCGGCTGCACCGTGATCACCTCCACGGTCTGCAGTTTCTCGGCGACAATTGCCGCATCCTTGGCTTGAAGCGAGCAAGCGCTCGAAAGTGTAACCACGAGCCCCCAGGTCAGTACAGAAAGCGAGATTCTCTTCCTACGATTTCCAGCCATCCATTTCTCTACCTCTCTCTATAATCTCGTAGTCCTACAGGATTGGAACTCCTATTTTATTATAATCGAACGTGATCGGCTTCGTCATGCCTAGACGATACTTGTTCACGAATTCGATACTACTTGGAAGTTTTCAAACAAACGAAAAAGGAGCTGCCGTATAGGAGCTCCTTCACTACCGTTTTCCATAATCAAATCCATGGTTTACTGGGAAGTTTTGTTTTGATAACTTTTTAAGAGCTCTTCCACCAAAATCCCATTTATCTTCATACCTTTTAGATCACAATCCGATATCTCGACGTGGCTAAGGTCGCAGTTTGAAATCCGGCTGCCTCTTAGCTCACAATGCTCAAATCTTATGGGCTGACCTGCAGTTTGGGGATTGTAGTGGGGATCTCCTTCCTTAGGGATCCCGATGTTGTGAATATATGCTCCACCCATCTGAGCTTCAGAAATTTCAAGATTGCTCATATTCGCGTCCGAGATTTTAAATCCGGACATATTTACATCATGTAAGGACATCCCACTCATATTTGCATTAGTGATTTGGGTTCTAGCCAAACTGACGTCATCAAAATATAGCTCATCTGCTTTGACCTTTTCAAATCGAGACCCCGTAATATCAGTTAGTTTTAGTTCTAACTTTTCCATTTTCAAATTCATTGTTCCAATTCTCCTTTCGCAGATCAGCGATACTAGGATGATAACATCTTCGACATGTCGGTTAGATTCCCTTTCCGTCCTCAGAGACTATTCCATGATGCTCACACCAATGTCGTAAAAACTTAAGCTGTCTATTGAAATAATGATCATTTTGCCAGCCTCCCCATATATGCGCATTTCCAGTATGGAGACCCATCAGCCAAATATCTCTAATCGCCACAAATAGAGGAATCGCTTTAAGATCGGCATCAGACAGTGGTTTTACCTGCTGGTAGGAGTTAATGAATGGCGCCCACATCTTATTATCAAAAGCGTCCTTGCTCTTTCCCGTAACCATATTCCAGAGAAAGACCGAAACATCGTAGGCTCTCCATCCATACCCTCCGCAATCAAAGTCAAATTGGGTTAATGTTGTTTCTTGAAAATGCACATTGCCTCCGTGAAGATCGCCATGGCATAAGCCCCAATTCAGATAGGGTGATAGATGTTCAATCCGGCTCCGAAGGTCTGCCGCTAGAGTTTCCAAGTATGTAAAGTCCTCAGGTCTGTGAGATAAGAAAGGATGAATCGCTTGCAGCGGTTGCTGTAACAGATGGTTTAAATCTATCTTGAATCTGGCGTAATCAGAATGAAATTCATCCATAGCAAGATGCATTCTCGCCACCTCTTCACCAAACAAGGCACACTTCTGTTCATCCTTTGAATATTCACCTTCAGCGAATGTAAACAAAACAGCGTATCTCAAACCTTCAGGGGCATCGATATCAAAGAGGTACTCTTTATTTGTTCTGGGCACCGGTGATGAAACGGAAATCCCTTTCAACTTCAAATGATTGAGAAGCTCAAGTTCGAACAAAATGTCCTCTTTGCTGCGCCAATGGGATTTGTAGACCCGCAATATATGTTTATCTAAAGCTGTCTTCACTAAATAGGTATCATTCAAACCATTCGAAAGAAACCGGCATTCAGTCGCTTCTCCGATTGAATACAATTTACTTATTGCCTGCATTAACGAATTTGAGGAAATGACGGAGTGATTAATATCCATTTTCATTATAACTTCCTCTTCCTCCCCGTTTTATCTACAAGGGTATAGTACGGTAGTATGATGAATCATATCATAGTTTTTCTGGTAATAAATGATATAATAAAACTTTCCTTCCATTCAAAGAAGCAAGGCTGCCGATTCTATGCCGGGCATAAGGGTACCGTTTTAAGTCGGCGACTAACAGTGCCGGTTTAATTTTTTTTATTTTTTTTAAAATCCCTGTTTCAATTGCGATCCTGTTGGTTAAAGGTAATTCGGAAGGAGGTGAACTAAGGAGAAATGAAAGAAGATTCGAAAAGGAGCGAGACCCCTATGTCCAAGTTTCACCTGTTGAAAAAAACATCATTTTTTGCCGCAGCACTTTTACTAGTTTCGATGCTCGTTCCTGTTCTGGCTTCGGCAGCCATCGTAGTGAATGGTTCGTTTGCGCAAGACGGACGGCTATCCGGACAAATCCGTTTCGACGGCGATGTCGGCCAAGCCGTTTATAATCAGCCGACGGTCACGCTGGGCATTTACGCAGCAAACGGTTCACACCTTCAAGATGTGACCGTATCTTACACTACATATGAAAACGGAACATCCGTTTATACGATTCCGGATTCCGTCGTCATCGATTCCGTATACGATGCCGTCTACTTCAAGTATGGAGCTAATGAGGCAAGCGGAATTTTGTATCGCGAATCGGATAGCTCGAATCCCGATCCGGACGGAGACGGAAATGGCTCCGGCGGCTCGGGTTCTGATGGCGGAAGCGGCGGTTCGTCCGGCGGTTCCGGTAGCGGCAGCGGTGAAGGCAGCGGCAATAACGGCTCCGGCCCATCCGGCGATGTCGGCGATACGATCGATGCCGCAGATGGCACGGTAGACGCCGATTGGCTAAAAGCGGCGCTGGCCAAATACAAGGAGGTTACGATCAGAGTAACGGGAGACTCCGTTTCCATCCCGGCATCCGGGCTGGAAGGCGCAGGGGCCAAATCCCTCCTTCATATCGTAACCGATCACGGTACATACCATCTGCCTCTTGCGGCATTCAGTCTGGAGCAGCTGGCCGACAAAATCAATGCCGACATCGCCGACATGAACATCCATGTAGGCATCAAGGCGCTGACAGGCAGCGAAGCAACAGCTGTAACGAACGCGATTGCCTCGCTCGGCGGCAAGGCGCTCTCTCAGGCTTACGAAATGAATTTTGCAGTATCGAATAAAAACGGCGTTAAAACGAACATCCCTAATTTCGATATGTACGTCAAACGGGATATTCCGCTTTCGACGGCGTCGTCGCACTCGGCTACGATCGCCCTGTTCAATCCGGATACGAACCTGCTCAGCTTTGTTCCGGGAACGATTACGTCCACGCAAGCAACGTTTTGGCGGACGGGCAACAGCATTTACACCGTCCTCGAATTGAACAAGCAGTTTAACGATAGCGCGTCTCATTGGGCAAAGTCCGATATCGAGCTGCTGGCCAGCAAGCTGATCGTCGAAGGGATGAGCGAAACGTCCTTTGCGCCGGAGCGCAGCGTCACGCGCGCCGAATTCGTAGCGCTGGCTACACGCGCATTCGGGCTTGTCGATGTGAACGACGGGACTTACTTTTCCGACGTGGGGCTGGGCAGCTGGTACTCCGGCATGATCGCCGCGGCGGCCAAAGCGGGACTTATTAACGGCTACGAAGACGGCACTTTCCGTCCGGATGCACCTATTACGCGCGAAGAGCTTGTCTCCATTATCGTCCGGGCATACGCTTATGCCGGCGAGCCGATCACGATTGACGCATCCGAACAAGCGAGACTGCTCTCGGTGTTCGACGATGCAAACGAAATCGTCTGGGGACAAAAAGAAATCGCCAAAGCGATTTCCAAAGGCTTTGTGCAAGGAATGACCGTCGATACGCTGGAAACGTCCTCGACAGCTACTCGCGCTCAAACCGTTACGATGCTGAAACGAGTGCTCGTATCTTTGAAATTTATCGATTAACAGGCAGAAGCCATCGGAGTCCTTCATGGAGGCCCGATGGCTTTCTCTTGTTGAAACAGGCCGCCCACCGACTTGCCGGATGACGGCCTACCCCATTGTATCGGTTATCGCAGCAGGCAGAATGCCACCGGGATGCGATGTTGGCGCTGCTGCGCGAGACGGCGATAGTTTAGACGAAAAAGCCGCCAATCGGCGACTCCTTCTGCTTGATTTCATTTATACCCAGGGGGTAGCGCTTACTTTTTCGATGCTTTGATCGTCTCAATATCTTTATCCGTTTCTTCTGTCGCTTTTCTCAGCAGTGTATTGACATCGTCATTTCCTGTTCCGGTGATCAGTTGGTTCATATTATTAACCCATCTTGGTTTAGCTTGAGCATCGTAGGTTGTCATCGCCATAGGCTCAGCCAGCTTCTCCGGAAGCCGCGCCTTAATATTTTTCCCCTTCAAGTACTCCACTTCCGACCCGAAAGCATTACGTACTGCTTGGCTCTTGCTGACAGGCACGTCTCCGCGCTTAGCCAGCTTCATCTGGAATTCGTCCGACGTTAAGAAGGCGATCGCTTCAAACGCGTCATCCTTATGCTTGCTCATCGAAGTGATATCGAAATAGGTCGGATACGGCTGCGAGCCGACGCCGGGAAGCTCTTTAAATTCCGGGAGTTTCACCATGTCCCAATTTTTAAGCGCATCGTTTTTATCGGGGATGGCCAGATGCGCCATCATCGCTACGGTCAAGTCTTTACGGAACGCATCCACCTGTGCGAGCAGGACGCCTGTCTTGGAATCCACCTCATTGCCCGGAATTTTATAGAAACGGATGAGATTTTCCGCGATTTTTTTCCAGTTCGCATTTGTCCCGAACAATGCCTTATCCGTTTTGGGATCCACATAACCTGCCGAGAACTGGTTCGTCTGAGCGATATGTTCGACCGAGGCTACGAATCCGCGATATTGTACGCCGCCTTCGTTTCTCGTCATTCTTTTGGCTAACTCGTAGGTATCGTCCCAAGTCATTCCGTCTTTTGGATAACTAACCCCGAATTTGTCGAACAAATCTTTATTATAGGACAGCACGCTTACGGTGTTCGTCACCGGCAGTCCGTACATGCCTCCATTTGCGATTTTTTTCATGAGATCAACCGTCGAAGGCTCTATTTTGCTTAAATCGTAATTGTTCTTCTTAATCAGCTCCGTCATATCGTACTGCATGTTATTGGCTAACAAAAACCCATGAATATGACCGACCGAGGAGAACAGCACGTCTATTGTCGTTCCGCTGGCAAGCAGATCGGTGAGTTTCGCGCTCGGAATAAATTTGATATTCATATGCGGGAATTTCGCTTTGATCGCATCGCCGTACTGCTCCATAAACATAGCTTCCGTCCATCCGCTGGAGGTCTGGTAAAACACCAGATCGACCGGGTCTTTCTTTTTCACTTCCGGAGCTTTGCCGCTATCGGCCGGCCCCACAGTCGTATTCCCACCGGTGTTTGCGCCCGAGCAGGCTGACGCTATGGCGGCAAGCAAACCGAAAACTGCGGCGTTTTTGGCGAACTTTGCCAGCAGGACTCCCTTATGACGATTTTCGCTTTTTGTAGCGCGGCTATCCGCAAGTCCGATTGTGGTTCTTTTGTTAACCATTCTCTACGCCTCCCTTTTTAAATGAGCGCATATGATGAAATTGTTGTAAGCGCTCTTTTCCTGATGCGATATAAGCCGCACAACTTGAGGATATCATAAATCCGGTATAGGAAAGTTACGATTTGTTATGGTAAAATGTCAATATTATACGTCGAATGTTATCGGAGGATTTATGTTGATTTTCGAACATTGCCAATTTCTGATTGACTCCCCGATTAAGCTCGATATGTTTTTTAACAACTCCCGGTATTTCAAGCAGCTGTTTCATTTTCATCCCGGTATTGAAATGATTTTTGTACATGAAGGGTCCGGGCAGCTCATTCTGGAGCAAAGCATCTATGAAGTAAAGCCCGGCACTTTGATTTTCCTCAAGCCGTACCAGCCGCATTATTTGCAAATGCAGATCAGTCCCGGAAAACCTTATATCCGATCGCTGATCAAATATGAAACCAGCTATTTCTCCGAAAATCTGAAAGCGTTCCCGCAGCTGCATGAATTTCATGAGTACATATGCAGCGACACTTCGACGGCCCAAGTGCAGTATGTACCGGAATGGAAGCGCTTCGAACAGTTTCTTCAAGAAAACTACGAAAGGCTGCAGCGGCATCCTTACCGCAATCAGATGGAGGGCAATGCCCTGTTTCTCGTAACCATCCTTCACTACTTGTATCCGTTATGGAATACGGGAAATGTATCGAAGCAGAGAAGGCAGGCCGCCGCACCGACCGTAGCGAAAATGATAAGATGGATCGACGAAAATTATGAGCAGGATTTTCAGCTCGAAGCGTTAGCCCAAGCGGTGCATATCTCACCGAATTACGCGTCGCATTTATTTCGCCAGACGACCGGCAAGACGATTATGGAGTTTTTGACGGATCGGCGTCTCAAACAGGCGTGCATCCTGCTGAAAACGACAAGCGGATCGGTCCAGGAAATCGGCGAAAAGTCGGGATGGGTGAACTTTAACTATTTTTGCAGCATCTTTAAAAAACGGATGGGCATGACGCCGAAGCAATATCGTCACCA
This sequence comes from Paenibacillus ginsengarvi, assembly GCF_003626695.1. Classification (GTDB taxonomy): domain Bacteria; phylum Bacillota; class Bacilli; order Paenibacillales; family NBRC-103111; genus Paenibacillus_AB; species Paenibacillus_AB ginsengarvi. Next base: position 222,757 of record NZ_RBAH01000008.1, on the reverse strand, counting down.
TTAAGGGATTACCGTACATAGCTGCCTTTCACGGGTCATTTTGGCCAACGTTGGAATGCAGCTTTTTTTCGATAGCCTTCTATGATTTTTACCATAACGTTAATCACCCTCCTTTCAGCCTTCTTGGCCAAATAGAGGGCGATCATAGAAATCCCTATAAGCGTGAGTGATTAATTCAAACTTAAGTAAAACGCAGTTCGATCATTCGTCAGCTCTGTATTCCAAAATATCACCGGGCTGACATTCCAAGGCTTTACATATCGCTTCCAATGTGGAAATCCGAATCGCCTTGGCCTTTCCATTCTTCAATATAGATAGGTTGGCCATCGTTATGCCTACTCGCTCCGACAACTCAGTAACGCTCATTTTCCTTTTAGCCAGCATCACGTCAATGTTTATTATGATCGCCATGTCGATTCACCTCAGACCGTTAAATCGTTCTCTGATTTTATATCTATGGCTGTTTGCAGCAGCTTCTGAAGCACAGCGGCAAAGACTGCAATTACAACAGAAGCAAAAGAAATGACCAGTCCGATCACGATAAGACCCGGGGCATCGTCCATTTCCGCCATGAGATACAGGAACGGAAGCACTGCGACATACAGGATGCAAATCGCGATAGCGCAGTTTTTAATTTTCTTCAGCGCCCCAACCGACAATTCCGAAAAAGCTATATTTCGGTCGATGTAGCCTAATAGTCTGAAGGCCTGATACAGGGCAATGAAAAACGGCACTGCCGAAATATACATTCCCGCCAATACGGGGTACAGCATGTAGGCCGGAAAATAATCTGCCGCTTCCTTCACGATCATAGGCAGCCCGATTAGACATAAAGCCACAATCGGAATACCGACTAGAAAAATGGTTGCTTTCAAAAAAAGCGTTGTCCCCCGTTTCATATCCAAATACACCTCACACGGACTTTTTTTCAACGATTAAAGAATACATTAATGAATTTATCACATCATTTATCGTTTTACAATATATTTTGATCGTTTTGTGACGATTAGGATCATAGTAATTCCGGAAAACAGCAAGGCACCCGGTTGGGGTACCTGTCCATAAGAAGCTGTGAAGCCGTTATCGCGGGGATAACGGGCCAAAAGCGGGAGCGACTCCTTATTTCGCTGCTGCTCTCGTTTCCTCGATTTTTCTTGTTCGTCGCTTCCGCCGCCTGGCGCAAGGCGGCATTGATGTCGACGCCCTTCGTGGAGATATTCGTCAGCGCGGCGTTCAAGTTCGACGAGGCGACAGCGTTTAGCGATGCTTGTAACTCGTCCGAAAGTTTATTAGTTCACGATGAAATCGTGCAGCTGCGCGTTAACCGTTTGCTCCGACTCTGTCTCGTTAGACAGATACGCAGCTTCGACGACGGCCATCACCGACTGCCCGTACGCGCCGGAGATGGAGAATGTAATCGGGGTACGCCTCGGCTTCAACATCCTCATCATTTGTGATAGAGTAATATAGCAAACATTCGTTCCTGCCAACGGAACGTACGTTATCCATGAAGAGGAGCGACCGGAATTGAAAACAATCGCTGTTTTTTGCGGCTCCAGCGAAGGAGCCTCCCCCCTATATAAACAAAACGCCAAAATGCTGGGCAAAGAGCTCGCCAGGCGCGGATTGACGCTGGTTTACGGCGGAGCGAACGTAGGGCTGATGGGTGCTGTCGCCGATGCGGTGCTGGAGGCGGGCGGCGAAGCGATCGGCATTTTGCCCCGTTTTTTGCAAAATCGCGAAATCGCGCATCAAGGGCTGACCGAGCTCGTGCTTGTCGACTCGATGCACGAACGCAAGGCGAAGATCGCCGAGTTGGCGGACGCCTTCATCGCCCTTCCCGGCGGCCCCGGAACGATGGAGGAATACTTCGAGATGTTCACATGGGGACAGCTCGGACTGCATCCGAAGCCGTGCGGGCTGTTGAACGTCAACCGGTATTACGACCCGCTCGTGGCGATGTTCGAGGTAATGGAGCGGGAAGGCTTCATGCAGCCGAAATACCGCGGCATGATCCTAACAAGCGACACCGCCTCCGGGATCCTCGACCAGTTTGCCCGTTATGAGGCTCCATCCGTCAAAACGTATTCCGCCGCTCCGCGCGCCTGAATCGGCGTGACAATCGGCAAAAACCCGTAACCCCATGCAAAAGCTGGGGATACGGGTTTTTATATGGGCTATTCGACTGCTTATGCTTCAAAGCGGTTCAAATACGTTACTGCTTGATCGGCGAGAATAGTCGCCTCCGTTGCTTTTACGATATCGTCGTGTGTGATCATGCTCGCCTCCCCGCCGATCCGCCGCAGCCAATCCTGAGTGATCGTACAGGGCGGCTCCAACGCGGGTAAGCATTCGACGGACTCGCCGTTCGTCGAACGGATGACGACCGGATCGAGGCCGACCAGCGGGTCGCCGTGCAGCCTAAGCTCCACGAAGCTGTCCGTTCCGGTTACGAAGATGCGGCCGTCGCCCCACGACCAGCCCCCGACCGGCGAATGCCAGTCGGCATACAGCTGGGCAACGATGCTATCTTCCAAAACCACCTGCAAGCTCGCCGAGTTGTAAAACGTCGGATGCTCGGGCATAATCGTTTTCCCTACATATCCGCCGATCGTTACGAGTTCCTTGCCGGTCAGCCAGCGGAGCAGGTCGAAGTCGTGAACGAGCAGATCGATCAGGATGCCGCCGGACAGCCTTTTGGAATAAAACCATTCCGGGCGGGAAGCGGCATTCAGCCGGTGCGGCTTCCGCATGCCGATCGTCACGATGTCCCCGAGCGCTCCTTTCTCGATCTGTTTCTTGACGGTGTAGATCGCCGGATGGAATCTCTCGGTCAGCAGCATGCCGATCTGGATACGATTTCGCTCCACGACCGCCTTCAGACGCTCCAGCCCTTCGCGGCTAACCGCCGCCGGCTTGTCCACCATCACGTGCTTACCCCGGCTTTCGCACAGCTCGATGACGTCGAGCTTGTCGCTGTTGATCGCCGAGCAGCCGACGAAGGCGACGTTTTCGCCGAGCAGCTCCTCTTTATTTCGAGTAAGAGGAACTCCGTACTGATCCGCCAAAGTGCGGGGCAGCTCACACCCTTCTTCTTCATAGATGCCCGCGCAGCTATAGCCCAGCTTCAGCATTTCGTCGATAAAAATCCCGATATGCGCATGCTGGCAGCCGATGACGGAAAACTGTCTTTCGCTCATGCCGGATATTTCCCCCTTACTGGCGCAAGTTATGGCAGCGTTCCGCTTGAAAGCGCGCTTAACCTTAGTTGTTTTTCTCGAAAATTTTATCGGCTTCTTTGCGGAATTCAGCGACGACATCGTCGATGGATGCTTTGCCGAATTGCAGCTTTTGCACCGTTTGTTCGAACAGCTTGGTCACCTCGCCGGTTCCTTTCGGCCCGCCGTCGTACATGCTTGGTTTACTGCTGGTCACATGCTCAAGCATCTTCACCATTTTTTTGTCGCGATCGTTAAATCGCGGGGTCAAATATTCGAGTATTTTTTTGTTTTCCGGCAGTCCTCTCTCGATTTCGAGCACGTCGGCGGCTTCCTGCGAATTAAGGAAAAAGTCCACAAACATCGCCGCTTCCTTCGGATGCTTCGATTTGGCCGACATCGACAGGAGCATGGCGGGCAGCAGCGCGCCTCCGCTCATCTTATCCTTCGGGAAGGAGACCATGTCGATTTTGTCCTTCATGACGTTCTCATACGCCGGGAATGTCGCCGTAAATTGCGGGCCGATGATCGGCACGATGCCTCGCATAAGCGCGTCCTTGTTCGGATCGAAGTTGCCAAGCGGCAAAAACGAAGCCGTCATTGCGGCAGTCGGCACGGTCCCTTCTTTGCGGGCATCGTCCCACATTTTCAGCCAGTTGCGGAACGTTTGATCGTTATAGCCGAGCTTGTTGCCTTTGTACATCGTATCCCCGACCGAGAAGGCGTAATACATGAACGCTTCCAGCGACGCCGACATATCGAACGCACCGTACACTTTGTCGCCGAGCTTCGCCTTGATTTCGCGCGCCTTATCGAAAAACTCCTGCCACGTCATATCCAGCTTCGGCGGCTCGATGCCGGCCTGCTGATACATTTCTTTATTGTAAATGAGCACGTTCGCGTTATCCGATACCGGCAGCCCGGTCAGTTTGCCGCCGATTGTGCCTTGACCCGTTATGACTTCCTTGTTCAGATCGGCGATGCGAATTTCTTTGTTCGCATACGGAGTCATATCGGCAAGCACGCCGCGGTCGGAATATTCCTTAATGTAAAGAACGCTCATCTGCATCAAATCCGGCGCGTTGCTGCCGGCGACCTGCGTGGACAGCTTTTCCCAATACCCGTCGAAGCTTGTATATTCCGGCTTGATTTTGATGTTCGGGTGAAGCTGCTGGAATTTCTCGATCGCTTTCAGCGTCCGGTCGTGCCGGCCCTGGCTACCCCACCACGCAAACCGCAGCTCCACATTTTGAAGCGCTTCCGAATTGGTCGAGCCGGCGGCGGGTTGATCGCTGCTTTTCTTTTCCGTCGGCACACAGCCTGCGAGCAAGCCCCCTAATACCGTTACCGCCATAACCGAACCTAGTAATCGCCGTGTGGACCGATTCTGTCTCCTCATTATGCATACACCCCTCTGGTGATTTCTTTCCTACACCTTTTATTATAGAATCGGCGATTTTTTTAAAAATAAGACAAATCTACAATCTCTATTAAAAATTACGGATTGTGCGGGATAGAGAAAAAGAAACGCTTCTTCGCGAAAAGAAGCGGCCTAGAATTTATAAGTTTCTGGGCTCCCCGCAAAGTATTTGGAACAATCGATTCCCCCGAAAGTGACGTGAGCCTCCGTAGCTTACTCCTATTACTTTCGGGGGAGCCCCCAGCTTCGAAGCCTAATCTCCACTTTGTGGGGTTATCTTATTTATTCAGCTCGGACGGATACGAGCCGGTATGCTTTTTGAACAGCTGGCTGAAGTAGGCATTGTTTTTGTAACCGACGATTTGCGCGATTTCGAACACTTTGTAGTTGCCGGACAGCAGCAGCTCCTTCGCTTTTTCCATACGGAAACGCGTCAAGTAACTGTTGTAGTTTTCGCCGGTTTCCTGCTTGAAAATTTGGCTTAAATAGTTGCGGGTCAAATACACTTTCTCGGCGATGAGGTCGAGCGTAATATCTTCCGCATAATGCTGCTGTACGTACCGTTTGATGAAATCGATCGTTTTGCGGTGCTTCTGCGAGCTCCTCTCGTCCATCGTCCTGCATATGGGAACCAGCAGATCGCCAAGCCAGCCGGTAAAATCCGCGACCCCGCAAAACAGCTCCAGCTCCTTGTACATGGACACGTCGGCGCGAAACGATTCGAGATGCAGGCCGTTCTCATGCAGCGCTAGCGACAAAATGCCGACGATATCGATCGCACACTCCCTCAGCTCGCCGATGCTCGGACTGCTCTCCCGCAGGAAGGCGGTCAGCTCCTCGATGCAAGCCGTCACCTGCTCCTGTTGTCCGAGCACGACCGCGTCAACTAGCGCCTGGTACGTCTCGATCGGCCGGCGCGGCACGGTCCGGGCCAGCTCCCGCACGTCCTCCTGGAGCAGAAGCTGCTTGTCCGACACGCGATCCCGGCTGGCGAGCAGATCTACCGCGACTGCGTAAGACTTCGGAATATCGCCGACATGCTCCGCAACCGGACCGACCGCCGCCCATACTTGGAGCTTCAAGTAATCCCGCACATGCTCTAACAGCTCTTGCGCCACCTGCACCGCTTTTTGCCGGGCTCTATCCCGTTTCGCATGGAAAGGCGCCGCGACGATGACCGACAGCAGATTGCGCTGAAGATCCGCAACGTAGACGCCATCCTTATGATCGGCAAGCTCATTCACAATATTTTGCACAGCGTAGGCGAACAGAGCCAGATCGTTTGGCCGGTACGAAGTACGCTCGCGCCCCACGAAAAATTCGATCAGGACGACCGTATACGACTGCCCCGAGAAATCGAGCTGCAAATAGTCCGTCACTTTGCGATAAAAGCCGGATTGGGTAAAGCCGGGCTCCAGCAGTCCTTTGAACAGCTGCCGCCGCGTCGTCGGTTTATGGAACGTCAGCAGCTCGCGCAGCTCCCTGTCTTCCTTCTCTGCCGTTTCCCGCTTCGTTATTTGATTCACGGCATCCTGAAGAACGCGCTCGATCTCGTCAAGCGTGGCGGGCTTCGACAAATAATCGTTAACGCGAAGCTTCACCGCGGACTGGGCGTACTTGAAATCCTCATAGCCGCTCAAAATGATCACTTCCGCCGCATTTCCCGCCTCGCGCAGCTCCTTCAACATATCGATGCCGTTCATAACCGGCATGAAAATATCGGTCAAAATAATGTCCGGCCGGTGGGCCTCGATCTGCTCAAGCCCCTCCTTGCCGTTTTTCCCCGTGCCAACGACCTGAATGCCGAACTGCTCCCATCGGACCGATCGCGTCAGTCCTTGTACGGTCGTCATATCGTCGTCGATAATGACAGCCTTGATCATGCCGGTTCCCCCCCGATGCGTTGTGCCGGCTCCTCGGTTTGCTTGGGCATATGGAGCGTCACGCTTGTCCCTTGACCCAGTTCGCTGAACAAGCGAACCCCATAACGGTCGCCGAAATAGAGCTGTATCCGTTCTCGTACATTGCGAATCCCGTTATGCTCCCTCCCGGGTGCGTCGCTGTCCAGATTCATACCGTGTCCGTTGTCTTCGATCTTGAAATAAATGCCGTCGGCGTCTTCCCAGCCCGTAATCGCGACAATTCCTTCGCTGCGGCCGTGCAGGCCGTGAATGAGGCTGTTCTCCACGAACGGCTGGACGATCAGCTTCGGGATGTAATACTGCTTCATCGTTTCCGGAACGTCGATGACGAACTGGATCGTATTCTTGTAGCGAATCGTCTGCAGCTCTGCGTAGCATTGCAGATGTTCGATTTCTTTGCGGACGCTAATAAAGGACGCTCCGCTGGACAGTCCGATCCGCAGCATCTTGCCGAGCAGCGCCAGCATGCGGCTAATGTCGCGCGAGCCGGCTTCGATCGCGTGCCAGTTCATCATGTCGAGCGTATTGTACAGAAAGTGCGGGTTGATCTGCTCCTGAAGCACCTGCATCTCCGCTTCGCGCTTGCGCCGGTTTTGCTCCGTCACCTGCTCGATCAGCGTTTCGATGCGCTGCGTCATGTCGTTGAAGTTGTCGTTCAGATGGCCGAACTCGTTGCGGTACTCATTTTCGATCCGAACGTCCCACTTGCCGATTTTCATCGCGTTCATCGCGCGGATGAGCCGCCGGATCGGCGCCGCGAACTGTACGGACAATAAATAAGCCATCGGAACCGCAAGCAGGATACACAAGCCGACGACTAGCCAAATGACGTTCGCTATGCGCCGGCTGCCGGTTGTAATGGTATCCCACGGGATGACGTCCATCGTTACCCACGACGTCTGGTTCTGCTTGTTCCAAATAATAAGCGATTTCCCGCCTGCATGGGCGACCGCATATTGATCGGCCGGGGATCGATCCAGAATGGCTGCGATCCCCCCGCTTGCATCGTCATACGCTACGGGGGCGGCCGAGCCGCCGCTGAACTGCGCGATCAGCCTCCGGTTCGTGTCGAGAATAAATCGGCTCGCATCCGTCTTGCTGCCGAACGCCAGCTTCTGCAAGTACGACAATTTGACGTTGACGACAAGAATGCCGGCCTCCTTGCCCGAGGCCGACATTACTTTGCGAGCGAAGCTGATCACTTGCCGGTCTTCCTCCGAATAATCGCCTACTTCGATCGGATGAGACCCGACCCAGCAATAGTCGGCATCTTGGATCTGGTTGTACCAGATCGCCTGCTCGAGGACGCCGTATTCGTACACCCCGCTTCCGGCGATGTGGCTGCTCCCCGACGCAAACTTCGCATACAGCTGTACGGACTGAATGCCTTCCTTCACGTAGCCGGGACGGCTGAGCAGATCGATCAGCTCTGACGTTTGGCCGATCCGCTCAAACGGGTCCGTGTTAAACTCCAAATAATGGATCAGCTTCGGATTACTCGCCAGCGCCAGCGAATCGAATTCGACGGATTGCAGCTGCATGTCGAGCTGCTTGTTGATCTGCTCCAGCAGCAGCTTTCGCGACGATATCGTTTGCTGCACGACTTCCTGATTCGTAATATAATAGCTTGTCAGGCCGAGAAGCAGGATAAGCAGCACGGATATGGCCAGAAACGAAACCAGAAACGTCGCCTGAAACGAAAATAGCTTGAACGGGTTTCTCATCGTGTGCCTCCTCTGCCTTCCTGACCGTTTCTATATACAGCATAAGGCCGAAAACGCCTGACGTAAATACTAGCCTTTGATTCCGGTCGTGGCAATTCCCTCCACAAAATATTTTTGCGCCAACAGGAACAGCACGAAGCAAGGAATGACGGACAGCAGCGCCATCGCATACATCGGTCCCCAGGTAACCGCCGACGTGTTATCGAGGAACAAACGGAGCGCCAGCGGCACCGTAAACTTCGCCGTATCGGTCAAATAGATCATCTGTCCGAGGAAATCGTCCCAGGTCCAGATGAAGCTGAATATCGCCGTCGTGATGAAGGCCGGGGTGCACAGCGGCAGCACGATGCGGAACGCGATCCCGATCGTCGAGCAGCCGTCGATTTTGGCCGATTCATCGAGGTCCTTCGGAATGCCGCGAATAAACTGAACGATCAGGAACACGAAGAACGGGCTGACCGCCAAAAAATGCGGTACGATCAGCGGCAGCGTCGTGCCGACCCAGTCGAACGACTTGAACAAAATGTACTGCGGCACCAGCGTCACCTGCGCCGGAAGCATAAGCGTCATCATCAGGATGCCGAACCACAAGTTTTGCAGCGGAAACCGGAGCCGGGCGAACCCGTAAGCGACTAGCGCGCTGGACAGCAGCGTGCCGATGACGGAAAGCACTGCGATCAAGAACGAATTGGCAAAAAAATGCGCAAAGCTAAACCCAGGTATCGCCGTCCATCCTTCGGCGAAATTGCTCCACTGCAGCTTGCTTGGAAACAGCTGTGCTTTCGGAATATCCTCGTTCGATTTTAAAGCGTTGCCGACGAGCCATAAAACCGGATAAATCATTACCAGGCTGCCGAGTAAAAGAACGATATAACGATAGATTGTATCCAGCTTCATCCCCGACAAGCTCCTTCCTGCCGATTCGTTACGTTTCATAGTGTACCCACCTTTTCGAAGACCAGAAGATCAGAGCCGTACAAATGCCGATGATCGCAAGCAAAATCCAAGCCAGCGCACTCGCATATCCCATATTGAAATAGGCGAAAGCTTTCTGGTACAAATACAGCGCGTACACGAGCGTCGAGTTGATCGGTCCGCCCTTCGTGACGATAAAAGCTTGGGTGAACATCTGGAAGCTGCCGATAATCTGCATCACGAGATTGAACAAAATAATCGGCGTCAGCATCGGCAGCGTAATCGCAAAAAAACTGCGCACCTTCGACGCTCCGTCAACCGAGGCGGATTCGTACAAATCCCGCGGAATTTGCTTCAGTCCGGCGAGGAAAATGACCATCGACGAACCGAACTGCCATACCGCGAGCAGTACGAGCGTGTAAAGCGACGTCCCCGGCGTGTTGATCCAGTCGAGGCCCTGCAAGCCGAAGAAGCCCAAGATCCGGTTCATGAACCCATCCATGCCGAACAAGTTGCGCCATATGGCCGCGAGCGCTACACTTCCCCCGATCAGGGACGGCAAGTAAAAGACGGCCCGGAATATCGACATGCCCCGGATCGCCCGGAACAGCAGCAGAGCGACGAGCAGCGCAAACATCAATTTGAGCGGCACCGACAGCCCCACATACGTAAGCGTTACTTGCAGCGATTTCCAGAACGTATCGTCCTCCGCCAAAATTTCCTTGTAGTTGTCGAGGCCGACCCACTGGGGAAGCTCCAGCAAATTGTACTGAGTCAGCGATAAATAAAACGATTGGGATAACGGGCCGATCGTCAAGACGAAAAAGCCGATCAGCCATGGCGATATAAACACGTACCCCCATATCGGCTCGATCCATTTGTTCCACCGGCTCGCGCCGGATTTGGTCGTGCGCCGCCGCACTTGCTCCATACCTAACGTCACTCCTGTCTGCACTCGGTAATAGTTGAATCGCTTTGTATTCAACATGTTACCGTTAACGGGAGACGCTATAAATGAGAGAAATCTACAATAAATAATAAAATTATACGGAGAATGAAGGCAGAGGCAGGTGTTTGCTAGATTGGTGGTAGCGGAAGTGCTTCCATACGTTGGCAGATTGGCTTACAGACAAAAAAAGCCACCGCAAAGCGGTGGCTTCTCCAGTTACGATATTAATTCCGGATCAAATAGTCGAATGCGCCAAGTGCGGCGGTTGCGCCTGATCCCATCGAAATAATGATCTGCTTATAAGGGCTGTTCGTGCAATCGCCTGCGGCAAACACGCCGGGGACGCTTGTCGCGCCTTGACGGTCGACGACAATTTCGCCCATGCGGGTACGCTCCAGCGTTTCGCTGAGCCAGTCGGTATTCGGCACGAGTCCGATCTGCACGAATACGCCTTGCAGTTCGACATGCTTCACATCTCCGGAGTCGCGTTCGATGAAGGAAATACCGTCTACTTTATCCGTCCCGGTAATCTCCTTCGTCTGAACGTTTTTGTACACCGTAACGTTCGGCAGGCTGTAGAGCCGCTCTTGCAGAACGGAGTCAGCCTTCAGCTCAGGCATGAATTCGAGTACGGTCACATGCCGAACGATGCCCGCCAGGTCGATGGCCGCCTCGATGCCGGAGTTGCCTCCGCCGATAACAGCTACGTCTTTGCCGGCGAACAGCGGACCGTCGCAATGCGGGCAATACGCTACGCCTTTATTTTTGAACTCCGCTTCGCCCGGAACGTTAACATTCCGCCAGCGAGCGCCGGTAGCGAGAATGACCGTTTTGCTCCGCAAAATGGCGCCGTTCTCAAGCTCCACTTCGATCAGCTCTTTTTTCTCGAGCCGTTTCGCGCGCTGGAGCTTCATAATATCGACGTTGTATTCTTTGACATGCTCTTCCAAGCCAGCTGCGAGTTTGGCGCCTTCGGTGTACTTGACGCTGATGAAGTTTTCGATGCCGACGGTATCCATCACCTGACCGCCGAAGCGCTCTGCGACGATCCCCGTGCGAATGCCTTTGCGGGCCGCATATATAGCCGAACTTGCGCCGGCCGGACCTCCTCCGATGACGAGTACGTCAAATGGAGCTTTATCAGAAAATACCGATGCATCCGGGGCTTCGACAATCTTGGCGACAATCTCCTCAAGCGACATCCGTCCGCTGCCGAAAAACTCGCCGTCCAAATAAACGGAAGGTACGGCCAAAATGTCCTTGCTCTCGACCTCCGCTTTATAGGCGGCGCCGTCGATCATCGTATGCGAAATACCCGGATTGAGCACGCTCATCACGTTTAACGCTTGTACGACATCGGGGCAGTTGTGACAGCTGAGGCTGATATAGGATTCGAAGGCGTACGTGCCTTTGATACTCTTAATCTGATCGATAACGCTCTGATCTACCTTCGGAGCTCTACCGCTCACCTGAAGCAGCGCCAGAACGAGCGAGGTGAACTCATGCCCGAGCGGGACGCCGGCGAATACGACGCCGGACTCTTCGCCCGGCCGGTTCACGCTGAAACTCGGCGTTCTGGGAAGCTGAGCGTTTTCGACCGATATGCGGGAGGACATGCCGGACAGCTCGTCCAGGAACGCCAGCATGTCGACCGATACGGGATCGGAATCCGCGCTAACTTTGATGAGCAGGTCGCTTTCCAGGAGCTGAAGGTATTGGTCTAACTGCTGCTTAATATCCGCATCCAACACCGTGATGGCCCCCTTTGGTTTAGATTTTGCCTACGAGATCGAGGCTAGGCTTCAACGTTTGACCGCCTTCTTGCCATTTTGCAGGGCAAACTTCGCCCGGATTGTTGCGAACGTATTGAGCCGCTTTGATTTTGTTAACCAGCGTGCTCGCATCGCGGCCGATGCCGCCTGCGTTGATTTCTACCGTTTGGATGACGCCGTCCGGATCGATGATGAACGTTCCGCGGTCGGCCAGCCCGTCGGCTTCGATCAGCACGTCGAAGTTGCGCGAGATCGTATGCGAAGGGTCGCCGATCATAATATAAGTGATTTTGCCGATCGTTTCGGAGCTGTCATGCCATGCTTTATGTGTAAAATGGGTGTCCGTCGATACGGAATATACTTCTACTCCGAGGTCCCTAAGCGTCGCATATTGATCTTGCAGATCGCCAAGCTCGGTCGGACATACGAAAGTGAAGTCCGCCGGATAGAAGCACACGACGCTCCATTTGCCTTTGAAATTTTGTTCCGATACTTCGATGAACTTCCCATTTTGGTAGGCGGATGCTTTAAAAGGTTTTACTTCGGTTCCAATCAGAGACATAGTGTAATTCCTCCTGGTTTTGGGTTTATACTTGTTAACTGAGAATCGTTAACAGTCGATAATTATTTTAAAGTAAATCTTGTTATAAATAATAACATCGTTAGGCGCTTCAATCAAGAACCAAGCCCAAAAAAGTTTTTTGATCTTTTTGTGAACTTTTATAGGATTCCAACTTTGGCGAAAACGATGCAATGGGCCCGGTGATAGGCTATTCTGCAAATAACCGGATACCCCTTAATTCGAGAAAAGCTAAACATTTCCTGCTGGATCGCTCCGTTTATTCCTAAAAGTTCTGTTTCGTCTCCCTCATCTTAGAAGTCAAAATTGTCGGGGTCAGGTCCAACCCGCAAGTTCTGGTTCAGCGCATCGATGCGGGCCATCTCTTCACTCGTTAGCTCAAAATCGAACACCGAGGCGTTCTCGATAATCCGGTGAGCCTTCGTCGACTTGGGAATCGTTACGATGCCGTGCTGCAGATCCCAGCGAAGAATGACTTGGGCGATCGACTTGCCGTGACGGGCGCCGATTTCTTGCAGCACCGGGTTATCCAGCAACTGGCCCTGCATCAAAGGCGACCAAGCCTCGATCTGAATATCTTGCTGTGCGCAGAAGTCACGCAGGGCTTGCTGGCTGAGCCGCGGATGCAGCTCGACCTGGTTTACCATCGGCTTGATCTCGGCATCTTTCATCAGGTCCTCCAGGTGATGAATCTGGAAGTTGCTGACCCCAATCGCTTTGACGCGTCCGGTCTTGTACAGAGTTTCTAGCGCACGCCAAGCTTCCTTGTACTTGCCAGCCACCGGCCAGTGAATCAAGTACAGATCGAGGTATTCCAGCCCAAGCTTCTCCAAGCTGGTCTCATAGGCGGCGAGCGTTGCTTCATAGCCGAGATCGGCGTTCCATACCTTGGAAGTGACGAACAGGTCTTCGCGGGAAACTCCCGTTTCTTGGATGGCTTCGCGAATAGCTTCGCCTACGCTGCGCTCGTTGTCATAGATGGCCGCCGTGTCAATGCTGCGGTAGCCATGGGCGACAGCCGCTTTGACTGCCTCCACGAGCTCTTGGCCGTCCGCGACTTTGAATACGCCGATACCGAACCAAGGCATAGACTTTCCGTTATTTAGGGTCGTAGTTGCTTGCAGATGCGTTGTCATAGATAAAACCTCCAGTAGGTGAATTTAGATTAATTGTTTTTGTTGGAACAGGTAGCTTGAAAGTCAAGACCGGGCCGGCTTCGCCTGCATGGCGCTGCCCCCGTTGCCTTTGCGTTCCAGTGCCACGCTCCAACCGGTCAGCAAAACCGCAGCCAAGACCATGACAGCGCCGATCCAGGTGGTATGAATCAAACCCAACGAATCGGTGACCACCCCACCAAGATAAGCCCCAATGGCGATGCCAGCATTAAATGCAGCGATGTTGACGGCGGAAGCGACATCCTTAGCTCCCGGCGCGAAACGCTCAGCGAGTACTACGACATAAATCTGCAGACCGGGAACGTTCATAAAGGCCAGCAGGCCCATGAAGAAGATCGTAATCAACCCAGCTACCTTGAATGGCGCGGTCACCATCAACACTAGCAGCACGATCGCCTGAAGGATGAACATGAAGAATAAAGCCTTAAGTGGCTGACGGTTCGCCACCTTTCCTCCGATGACATTGCCGATCGCAATCGCAATGCCGTATATCAGCAGGATGAGAGCAACAGTGCTTTCGGCAAATCCGGTTATCTCATGCAGCAATGGGGATAAATAAGTAAATACAACAAAGGTGCCGCCATACCCGAGTGCCGTGATGGCGAACGCGAGGAGCAATCTGCCATTCGTCACCAGCTTTACCTGCTCACGCACAGGGGTCCGAGTGCCCTTACGCAGCGAGGCGGGAATTAATATCAGGTTGGCGATCAGCGCGACCAGACCGATAACGGCGATAACGACGAAGGCCGCCCGCCAGCCCATCTGCTGGCCAATCCAGGTACCGAGCGGCACCCCTGTCACGATGGCGACCGTCAGGCCTGAGAACATCAAAGAGATAGCGCTAGCCCGTTTGTTGTCCGGTACGAGGTCGGCAGCGATGGTCGATGCGATCGACATAAATACGCCGTGCGACAAAGCGGATAAAACGCGGGCCATCAGCAGAACGCCGATGCTTGTGGAAGCCGCCGCCAGACTGTTGCCAGCGATAAAAACGACTATGATGGCGATCATCAGCGTCTTGCGGGACATTCCTGTGGTGAGCGAGGTCAGCACGGGAGCCCCGAAGGTGACCCCAAGCGCATACAGCGTTACGGTAAGTCCTGCCGTTGTGACCGATATATGAAAGTTTTCTGCGATCAGGGGCAGCAGCCCCACGCTGATAAACTCGGTAGTTCCGATCGCATAGGCACTGATGGACAGTGCCAGAAGTGCAAGCATACTCCGTTTTTGATTCAATTGCATGTGAACTCACCTCTAATCGTGGTAATCATCGGCCGATATATGCTAGTATGAGAGGAGCATGCATTTTTGGCTAGTACGTACTTTAAAGTACTATAGGTACTAAAAAGTACCTGTGGCTATTGGAGGGCATCGCATGAGCATAGAAACCAAAAAGAAGTATAATATATCGGTGGAAGCAACCTTGGAAGTCATCGGAGGAAAATGGAAGTGCGTGATCCTCTGTCACTTGACGCGCGGAAAGAAGCGGACAAGTGATCTCAAGCGTATTATGCCAAACATTACGCAAAAGATGCTAACCCAGCAACTGCGGGAACTGGAGACGGACGGAATCGTCAACCGGATTACGTATCATCAAGTGCCGCCCAAGGTCGAATACGAGCTAAGTGAATACGGATGGAGCCTCAAGCCTATTCTGGATGCGCTTTGCTCCTGGGGAGAGGGTCATATCATTAAAGAATACGGCGATAAATTCGCCGTATTGGAGGACAATATTCTAAATCATTGAGAATTGGAAAATTATCGTGGAACTTTATACGTAGAAAAAGACCGCCGTCTCCGGCAGCCTCCTCAGTTGGATCTATCTATTGTAAAATTACTTCCGGTCTTTTCCCGAGTACCAGCCCATAAAGCGCTCGCGTTCCGAATCTATCATCGTGCGTGCGTTCGCAGGCTGCGGAAACTGGCCGTTCGTCACTTCTTCGGCGTAGGCTCGAAACGCCTGGAGCATCCATTCTCCCGCATTCGCATAATTTTTCGCATGACGCAGCGGGTGCGGAGTCAGGCCCAGCATATCGTGAACGATCAGCACTTGTCCGTCCGTGTATCGGCCCGCGCCTATGCCGATCGTAGGGATCGTTAATGTCTCCGTTATCGCCTTCCCAAGCTCCTCTGGAATCAGCTCCAGCACGATCATGCTCGCACCGGCGTTTTGCAGCGAAACGGCGCTTTCCAGCAGCGCCCTGGCCGCATCATACGTTTTCCCCTTTACGGCAGCTTTCTCGTGGAACTGCGGGTTATATCCGAGATGAGCGCACACCTCGATTCCGCTACCGGCCAAATGGGAAATGACCGCCTCCTGCATCCCTTCCAGCTTGACTCCATCCGCTCCGTGAGACAGCAGCTCTCTTGCCGTGATCATCGCCATCCCTGGATCGTCATACGTTTTGTACGGCAGATCGGCGAGCAGGTACGCTTCCTGCACTCCCCGGCGCACCGCCTTTAGATGGTGTACGATTTCGCCTAAAGTTACCGACGTTTCCCGTTCATACCCAAGCTCATTGGTTCCCAGGGAATCGCCTACGAAGATGACGTCCAGTCCCGCTTTGTCCTGCAGCACGGCGGTCGGATAATCGTAACACGTCAGCATCGTAATTTTCCGGGACATTTGCTTCTTGCGGTGCAGCTCCTGCATCGTTGTGGTCATGGTAAAGCCTCCTTAGTCTTTGTTCGCTTGGAATCAAAGCAACGGATTAAAAAAGAAATGATTCAGTCTCGTGTCGAGTACCGCTCCACAAGGATGCCGTCCCGACAAGATGAGATTACCACAAAATCCCTTTTCGGTCATCGGTTATTTCGGATTGCTTTTAAGTTCGTTCGGCTTCAACTGATCCGTTGTTTGCAGGATGAGCGACTTCTTTTTCGGGTCATAAAGGAAATGATACACGTCGATAAAATCTTGACCGGCCCCGTACCCGCCGGTTATGATCAGCTCCTCGTCCGTTATTTGCAGCTCGCGGATCGGGAGCCTGCCGAGATTCGATAAGCTTCGCTTCGCGTCCATCTCGAACGGAACAGAGAACGCCTTGCCGTCCGCAACGCCGAATACATATGTTTCGAGCGCGTGACAATCCGTATAACGCGGTGTATAGGCGAAAAGCTCCGTCCCTCCGAGCTGGAATTTCTTCATCTCTACCGGCGTGTCGCCTCGTTGGATAATCTCGAAATCGATTGGGAACGTAAATATTAAACTTGTGGCTCCCCCCGTCTTCGGTTCCCAATAGACAGCATAGTCCCCTCTCCAATTCAAATCCGTTTCCTGCCCGTAACAGCTGGCGGCGCCGAGAGCGGCTACCTTCGCTTGATTTGCGGGCTTTATCACGATAAGCCCCTCCGAATGCGTTCCAATGGCACGGACCGACACGTCCTCTCTGGGCGGCGCCACGGCTTCCTCTGTTCCATCGTTTTTTTGCTGCGGCACTGAGGGGGCGTTGTCCGCTTTATTCGGTGCTTGGGCTGAATCTCCGTCGCCTTGAAGGCCGTGCCTTTCTTTTACCGAGGGCGGGTCCGCTTCTTTCCCGACTTCCGTAGAATTATGAATATACGGTGCATATGGGTTAAAAGAAACAAACACAAGCAACACGATGATTAAGCCGGCAGCAATCCCTATTGCCGCTGATCTTGTCCCTCTCGCCCGGTACGAGTTGCTTCGCCCCTCCTCCGCCAATCGTTCAATACGGCTTATCGTCCGATCCGTGAACGTCTTTTTGCGGAACGGGTCGTTTTTCAAACGCGCATACCAATCCGGCTTAGACTCCTTCAAGCGTTTCCCTCTCCCTCCACATTTTCGTCACCTTGCTGCGCGCCCGAGACAACCGCGACTTTACCGTACCTTGCGAGATGCCTAGCACTTCCGCTATCTCCTTGTTCGTAAGCTCGTATTTCGCATCGAGGATCAAAACCTCCCTATACGCAATCGGTAGCTTGAGAACGACCTGCCAAATATCTTCGGCAAGGCACAGCTCCATCGCTTCGTCTTCCGCCGAGTTATGGGTGTCGGGACGGACGATCCATTCGACCAAAGTCACTTTCCGGATAAAAGCGGAACGCCGGTAGTTGATCGCCGTATTTCGCGTGATGGAAAACAGCCACGTCTTGAACGACGACTCCCCCCGAAACGTTCCGATGTTTTGATATACTTTCAGAAACACATCTTGCGATATATCGTCAGCCAGATCGGCTCGCTTCGTAATGAGAAAAGCATAGTTCCAAACCTCTTGTCCGTACTCAGTCATTAACGCACGGAATGTTTCTTTATTAAGGGAAGCCATATGCTTCCAGTGCTCTTGCTCCTGCACGAACTATTCACCTCGCCCTCACTATATTGGACAAATGAAAGAGGGATATAGTTCCAGCCTTTAGGAAAAAAGCAACAAAAAACCGAACCCCGCGTAGAGGTTCGGTTTCTCCGAGGACGCCGCATACCGACTATTCCGGCTGTTCCCGGTGCAGCGCTACAAACAAATTCAGTATTGCGGTTGCCATCGCTTTGTCTGCGGACGGTAGACCTACTTCCTCGTCGCGGAACCTTGCACCTCCGCCGCCATGCTCTTGGTAGGCAACGCCGTGAACCGAATATCCTCTCTTCTCCGATTGCTTGCGGAAGGCGACTAAATTCGGCGTCAACATCGCCCGTTCGGCGATTTCTGGGCGCGGACTTACTTCATATCCTTGCTCCTCGACCCACTCTTTCAATTCAGGAAAATAACCGCCTATATTCGGAACGAGGCAGCCTTGACAGCCTCCCTGATCGAAGTAGTCGACATATTGCTCCTCATCGTCCGGATTGACGAGCCGAATGTTATGAGAGCCGTTGGCGCCGACGCCGGCCGCAAACAAGCTCCAGTCTTTAGGCGCCAGCAGCAGTACGCCTCTCCCGTTCACCCCGAGATTCATCCAATAGGCGGCGAGCGATGAGCGAAACGCTGAAGGAATGACGTAGGTGTCGACCTGGATCGGCTGCCCGGGAGCGACCGCTTGCGAACCTTCCGGGCCGTCGAACCCGTAGGTTGCCCGAATGCAGCGCAGCGGCAGGTGCGTGGTACGCTCATCTTTACCGAATTGGGCGGTACCGCACTCTTCCAGCCCGATCTCTATCGGCTCGGGGGCAGCTACCGCCGGGACTGGCACTGGCGATGCTCCCCATGTAGCCGGTGTCTCGGCTTGCTGCGGTCGAGGTGAGACAGCAGGCGTATCGACAGCGGGTTCTGGCTGTCTGATAGCGGGACTGTTCATCTGCACGGCTGGATGAGGCGGCTCAGCCGCCATTCCGGATGGATTATTCCCCTCGCTGCAAGCGCTGATCGTAAGTGTAGCCAGTATTGCGGCGAACCGTATGCTGTTTTTTACAAGGCTGAGACTACGTTTCATTCCAATCTCCATTTCGATCAGGTGTAAATTTATACTTGCTTTCCAATTTATTATAGTGGATCACTATTCAAAGGTCAGCACCCTTTTTACCTATTTGCCCGGGATACGAGGATTACACTGAATTTATTTAATGTCATTAATAAAATTAATAATTATTTAATCACATTAAATAAGCCCCGCAAACCGGAAATTGCCGAGTTTACAGAGCTTATCTGTCTAACCATCGTATTCGATTCGAAGCAGCGACAGAGGCGGCAGTTCAATTCGGTCCGATGCGGACGGGGCTGTAATCTCCGTAAGCGGAGAACCTGCATAGTCCGCTGACATCAGTACAGCGGAGCGCCAGCTTGAGCTGTCAATACGCAAGTGTACGTTCGCGGAACAGGTAACGGAACGGTTGCTTACAAACAGCCATAACGAACCGCCGCCTTGCACGGCGAATGCATCAAGCCGTCCAGAAACAAGCTCCCCCGCTACGATAACAGGCTCCCCCTGCTCTTCTCTATCCGCACCTGATTTCTCTTCTCCATTGGCCTCAGCCGAAATGGGGAGCAGAACGCCAGGAAAAGCAGGGCGGTACAGCCGATACAAACGGGAGATCGAGGTTTCCGCCACTTCTCCGCCGTCCTTACGGATCATTCCCATCACATTGATCAGATGATAAAAGTTCGCGACGGCCAGGTGCGGAGCCAGCCGCGCCAGCTCCTGAATCAGTCCGGCGTAGAACAGGCCATGACTTGCATCGTCGGATTCGTAAAAACCCCGGCCGTCCCAATGGGACGCCGATATCCAATAATTCCACTCCGTTAGCGCCACCTGTGCCTGCGAACCCGCTTCGCGGCAGTCCCGAATAAGTGCCCGCAGATCGTCTCCAATTTTCGCTGCGCTGTCCGCCGCGTTGTCGATTTGCTGCTGCGGGTCGGCGTACAATTGTCCTTTGTAACGGTTGATGGAAGCGACATCGAACAAGTCCCTTCCTTCCCGCAGCAGTGTTTCGCGCCACTTGGTGTCGGGCTGCCATACGCCTACGGATATCGGCTCGGCCAACGCCACAATGAACGCTTTCGGATATCCGCTGCGCACCTGGGGAACGAAATCGCGCAAAGCGCGGATATACATCTCCGCATCCATATGCGAAAGCTCCCACCTGCCGTATTGCTCGTTGCCCATCTGAAAATAAATGTCCGGAAGCTCCAGACCGCGCCGAACGTACCAGTCCCGGCAATAGTCGGCCCATTCGCCCGCTTCCTCCGGCGTGCCGGTGCCGATATTAAGCGTCAGAAACGGCTGAATGCCCTGGGCACAACACATCTCCAAATATTCGCCGATGCCGAATTCGTATTCGAGCCGGCTCTTGTTGACGGGGTCGTGGCAAACCGGACGGTGATGGGCCTCTCCGGTCCCGAGGCGCCAGTGATAGGCCGTCGACGTACAGCCGCCGGGAAAACGCAGCACCGGCAGGCGCAGCGACCCGATCATCTCGATCAGCTCCCGGTCAAGCGAAGGCTCCGCTGCCGGACGCAAATGGATCTGATCGAAGCAGGCGAAGCCCGGGCCCGCGACCGAAACAACGAAAACGGCTTCGGGATCGCCCACTGGGCACTCGAGTTCGGCTGTGTACTTTTTCCAGTAGGACGTCTCGACCCGCACTCGGGCCGTGACGTATTCCGGCTGCCGGATCTGAAGCGGCCGCAGCGAAATCTCCAGCTCGAACGGCTGGTGCTTCGCCATCGCCCATATTTCGGCTACGAGCCGCTCTCCGGCCTTCACGTTTCGTCCGGTTTGCACCATCGCCCCGTTTGCGGCTTTTGCATACACAACGATCGTTTGCGCTTCGCTGCCGTTTAGCCCTAATCCCGGAACGAGCCGGTACTGGACGCCGGCATAATGATTGCTCATCGGCTGCCAGCCAGGAGCCAGCCCGTTAACACCCTCCGGTCCGAAAAACTTCGGATTGTCCAGCCGCTCCGACAGCAGCAGCCCGTCCGTATACTTCCCCATCTCCAGGTTCGTCCCGAGTATGGATGCGGGCACAAGCGGGCCGCTTCTTCCCAGTCCTTCGACATCAATTACGAAATCCATCTGCCGCAACTCCTTGTTCCGTTTCGGTCATGTGGAAGCTATTTCTTGTTCGCCAGTTGGGTCTCGATCGCTTTATTGGCGTTTTCCTGTGCGACGCGAAGCGCCGTGTTCAGATCGTCGCTGCCGAGTACAGCCGCCAGGAACGCTTGATACACTTGTCCCTGCGCAACGCCCAAATACGTGTTCGGCTCAACCAGATCGGCATATTTGACGGGAAACAGCGATTTCGCATTTTTACCCTTGAGATCCGGCACTACATCCGCTCCTATGGAAGCGGCCGGACTTTGCTTCAGCACGCTGCCGAGACCCGTTTTCACAAACGCCTTCTGCTGTTCTCCCTCCAGAATGGCCGTAAGCGCCTGAAAAGCGCTATCCCGCTTGTCGCTCGTTTTCGGAATGACATAAAACACAATGTTTGGCTGAGGCCCCGTACCCGGATTGGCCGCCAGTGTCGGGTAGGAGACGACGTCCCAGTTAATTTTCTGCCCCAGGCTTTCCCGCGGATAATCGGATTGCATCTGCACTAGCATCGCCAGTGTCTGGTCCTTGAGGAACATATCGTACGCTTTGGCGCCTTCTACGAGTTCCTTCGTGGCACCGTACCCCGGAACCTGATAAAATCTGGCGAAATTCCCAATGTAATTTTTCCACGAGTCTGTATTGAATACGGCTTTATTGTTTTTGTCGACGACAGGGAGCGAAAGTTGGTTCATTCCGATGAAGTTGCCAGTCCGAATGCCAAAGCCCCGGTAAACCGTCCCGCCTTCCAGACGCGTAATCTTCTTCGCAACCTCATACACTTGGTCCCAGGTCATGCCGTCGGTCAAGTAAGGAACGCCGAACTTATCGAACAAATCTTTGTTGTAAAACAGCGCGAGCGAGTTGACGTGCGACGGCAAGCCGGCGATTTTCCCCGGATCGACAGCCTGAATCCCTTTCAGCACGCCCGGATTGATCGCATCGAAGTTATATTTGTTCTTGGCTGCGAGCTCCGTAATATCGCCGTCCCAGCCGACTGTCTTGACTGCGGCGAACGAGGAATCGGTCGTCATGATCAGGTCCGGCTTCAGCCCGCCTGCAATCAACGCCTCGTAAGAGCTGCCTTTCTCGTTTTGTACGTAGTTGATCGAAATATGAGGGTACTTTTTGATGATGCTGTTCCCGGCATCCTCCATAAACTTTTCTTTCGGATAACCGCTCCATGGATAAAACATCGTCAGCTCTACCGGCTCCGGCTTGGGGGCCGGTTTCGTTCCCGGATCGGCCGTCCCCGGCTCTTTTTGGGTTCCGCATGCAGTCGTGCCCAGTAACGTCGCGATAAGAAACGTTACTAGCGCAGGTTTCATCTTCTGTCTCGGTCTGTTTGCCATGTCCGATTCCCTCCATCCTAATAGATGACAGCCAGTCTTGGACCGGAATGTGTGCGGAGATCGACAAGTGTAAGCGCTTAATAAAAACGCTTCAGTCCTTGACTTTTATTCATAATCTAGACCCGTTGTGACGCAATCCCTCCCCCGCGAGATTCTGATTCAGGGAAATTTGAACCGGTCCCCTTTGGTCTGTCTTCTCTCTACCCACAGTGTATTGTCTGAAAGTAATATTGTCAACAATTATTGACGGAGAGATGTCCTTACCTCGTAGTCATTTTTAGAAGGTATCCTGTCCCTAGCTGCACCCGAACTGTCGTCCAAACTCCATCGCTCTGGCCGGCTTGACGCTCCTTCCCGCTTTAGCGGAACTTCCGGTTCCGCGATCACCCGATATCCTTAGTCGCGAACGCACGCTGCGGCCCTTCCAAAAAAAATCCGCGATAAACGCGGACCGGCAGATTAACATCATATGAACTTCAGCAAAGCTTCCGGGCCGTCACGCCCAGCGCGGCAGCTCGGGAACCGTCCATTCCTGCGGAGGCCGCCACTGCCTCCATCTATCGACAAAGGATGCGGGGAACTCCTGCAGCTGCTTCGCCGCCAGCTCGCCTTCCTTGCGAATGCCGCTGGCCATCTCCTCCTTAATAACCCCGCCGGCGACCGCCAGCTCGAACTCTTCTTCATCCTTCCATGTCCAAACGGACCGGTCGGTCGGGAGGGTCACATCCAGCAAGTAGTCGGTCGTATCGAAACCGAAGTCCGTCCGGACAAGGGGTGCTTGCAGATTGATATACCAGCCGGTCAAGTGAAACTCCTTGTCCTTCATCGCATAGATCGCATGGGACGCTCCAGGACGAATCAGCATAAGCAGGTGCTCGATCCCACCTCCCCATCTGCAATCCCGCAGTTCGGGCTCGAGCGCTTGCTGGTCGGCGGCTTGAAGCGGACTTTTCGCGGCTTTGAGCGGATAGCCCGGACCCAAATACAAGACGATCCAATCCTGCGTATCCTGCACAACAGTTAGCGTCGTAACCCGGTACACCCGTTCCTGCCATACGCGCCGTAAGACTACATGTTCGCCAGGGCGATAATAAAATGGACTCATCTTTTCCCTCCTTGCGGCATAGCTTGCCGGCCGACTACAACCTACTGGCAACACTTGTGAGACTCATTTTACCAATAAGAATGAAGCGGGAAAAGCAACTTACAGTTGCTCCCGGACGACCACGCGGAGCCGGTTATCGGCGATTACACGACTACCGAAGAGGATTACTTGATTTACATCGTACAGGATGACGACAAGAATAGTCTCCGCGAGCTTGCCATCGATTTTCTCGCCAAGACGCTGATCAAGCAAATGCCCCTGCACCCCAAATCATAACCAGAAGCCGCAGTTTACGCATTCTTAACACAACAGCCGTTCCGTTTCGCGATATACTTGTGCGCAGGAGCTGTCTATCTCCTTTCCGCTTAAGTTAATCGACCCAGATAACGGAGGTATCGGTTCGTGTCCCGCATATTGTTCAGTCACGTAGGCAAGCGGTACGGCAAAAACAACGCCGGCGCCGTGCAAAATTTTACGCTCGAAATCGATGACAAAGAGTTTATCGTCATCGTTGGTCCCTCCGGCTGCGGCAAGTCGACACTGATCCGCATGATCGCGGGATTGGAAGAAATCAGCGAAGGCCATATTTACATCAACAACGTGCGCATCAACGATCTGCCGCCGAAAGACCGTGACATCGCGATGGTGTTTCAAAATTATGCGCTATACCCGAATATGTCTGTCTATGAAAATATCGCTTTCGGACTGCGGCTGCGGAAAATGCCCAAGCACGAAATCGATATCGCGGTCAAACGCGCGGCCCGCCTGCTCGAGATTGAAGCTTATCTGGAGCGTAATCCGAAGCAGCTGTCCGGCGGACAACGCCAGCGTGTCGCGCTGGGGCGCGCGATCGTACAAAGTCCCCAGCTGTTTCTGATGGACGAGCCGCTGTCGAACCTCGATGCGAAGCTGCGCGTGCACATGCGCTCCGAGCTCATACGGCTGCACAAGCAGTTAGGCGTGACGACGCTGTATGTGACCCATGACCAAACGGAAGCGATGACGATGGCCAGCCGGATCGTCGTCATGAAGGACGGCGTCATCCAGCAGGCGGATACGCCGGAAGAAATATACAACAATCCGGCCAACGCGTTTGTGGCCGGATTTATTGGGCTGCCGCCGGTAAATTTGATTGCAGGGCAAGTGCAGGAACGAAGCGGGAAGTTGGAGTTTCAGGCTGGACTGTTCGCGATTGCTATCCCCGCTCGTATAGCCAAAGTGTTTACCGATCGCAATCTGCATAATAGCGCCGCTTTGCTGGGCATCCGACCGGAGCATGTTTATCTGAGCGATCCTGCTCCTCCCGCTTTTCCTTACGCCGCCATTCACGGCACCGTTCAGTACAGCGAGCTCCTGGGAGCGGACCGCTATGCCTATATGGATATCGGAACACAAAAGCCGATCGTCGCGCGGACAAGTCCGGGCCGCAGCCTGACACCAGACCGGCAGGAACCGATCTTCCTCGATATGGACAAGGCGCTGTTTTTCCATGCCGAAACTGGGGAACGGCTCGTTTGAGGGGCCTTTTTCTTGCTGAAATGGCACGTCAAGTCTCTGATGCGGTCAGCTTTGCTTCAGCTCCAAATAAAACGCCTGGATAAATTTTTTCACATTTACCTTGCTATTCGTTCCATCCGTTTCTTGCTCCAGCTCGCGCATGCGGGTGCGTACTTCCTTGAACTCGAACAAGCGGGATGCATAATGCTCGAATATCGGATTCGCATAATCCGTCAGGCCTAGCGACGAAAGGTGGGTCAGCGTTTGCAGCACCATCCGCCGCATTCGCTGCTCCAGCGCCCGAACCTCCTTCTCCGCTTGCTTCGGCGGCCCGCTTCGTTCCTCCTTCCTCAGTACTTCGGCGTATAGGTCTTTCAAAGAAGGCAGCTCCCGGTGCGGACCGTTCTTCCGTTCCTCTTCGTCCAGCCAGCGGACAATGCTCATCAGATCCCCCGCACCCGCTTCCCCTGCAATGCCGAGCTGAAGCATGATCGAACCGGCTTTCTCTTCAAGCGATGGCTTGGGAGGGGTTGACGCTACTGGTTCCTCAGCTCCGGCATCGCCTCCGAGTGCGCGCAGCGAATGGCGGATCGAATCGATCGACCGCACCAGATTTAGATGATGCTCGACGCGTCGCAGCACGGACAGCACTTCATTGCGATTGATCGGCTTGCTGATGAACGTGTCGACTCCTTCCCGGTAGGCTTCCCCGACCAGTTCCTTATGCTCCACCTGTGAGATCATAACAAAGGTTCCAATATAACCTTCCTTGCGCAGAGCCTTGATCGTTTCGATCCCGTCTCTTCCCGGCATTAGCAGGTCCATCAGAACGACATCGGCTTTCGCCACCTCACGGGCTGTCACTTCCAGACCGTCCGCAGCTTCCCCGACGACTTCGCCAAGTCCGCTTTCGGCAATCATTCGCTCCAGCATTTTGCGTACGGCCGCATCATCGTCAATCAAATACAGCTGCATGTTCGTCCTCCTCCCCTTTCCGCATCAAATGCCTGATCGGCACACGCAGCTCGAACCGGGCACCGTTGTCGGAGCCGGGCAGCAGCGTCAGCGAGCCTCCCAGCGAAACGGCCATATCCCGCGCGTGCGTCAAGCCGATGCCGGTCGAGAAATAGCCGTCCGGGCTGAACTTGGTCGAATAGCCAGGCACGAATACCATCTCCCGCTCCCGCTCGGATATGCCGGGTCCGTCGTCGTTAACCCGAATGACAAGCCATTCCTCGATCAGCACCGCCTCCAGCCGGACCAGCCCGTGCTCCGGTATCGCCTCGACTGCGTTTGTGAGCAAATTATTCAAAATCGACAATAACACATACGTTTGGTTCGTGTGGAGGTGCACATCCGCCTCCAGCCGAAATTCGATCCGCTTACCGCGGTTTTCCGCATACGATTCGTTCGCCTGCACCGCGAGCCGGCAAAGCTCGGCGATCTCCAGCCGCTCCCCGGCCTGCGTGGGCTTCATCAGCTTGGAAAGCCCGGCGACGATGCGCTGTAAATCTTTTTTTAGCTCATGCACGTTTTCCGCCACATGCAGCGCCTCGCGATGCTCCGGCAGATGCTGATCGATCAGTCTTTTGTACAGCCGGTAGCTTTCGCGCGTCAGCCGTTCGACATGATCCATCAATTTGCGCATATAGAACGATTCCTTGTACAGATTGGAGTTGAGCAGGATGAGCCTCTCCAGCTCCATCTTCTGCCATTCCCCGTGCGCGCGTACCTGACGGATCGAAAGCATATTGTACAAGCCGACGACGAAAAAACTGCGCAGCAAACCGGTAATGGCGATCAAGAGCAGTCCCTTCCACGTAAACGAAGCGGAATCCAACAGCAGCGAACGGGCAAACAGCTCGGCGCAATTGGAGAGCGTATCGGCCGCCCCTCCTATTAGGCCGACAAGGATCGGAAATTCGGCCTGCCTGCGGATGCGAAGCAGCTTCACCGACAAAGCGAACGTCAAATAGAAGAGAAACGTCGGGATATGGTGCACAAAACTGGAAAATACCTCATCGCTACCCGTAACGAGATCGGCGCCGATCCGGAACAGAACGACGAACGCGCCGGTCAGCAGCCCGGTGGACAGCACCGGGACGGAAAACCAGAGCAAGCCGAAAAAATAGGCGACGATGCCGAGCGAGAAGCGGAACGAATCCCCGAACGGATTCAGCTTTACTTCCCCAAGCAGCGCTGTACTCAACAGCAGCACGATCAATATACGAGTTCGATCCGACACGGCGGTTTCGGTACACCTCCCCAAAAAACGATATGGTTATCGTGCCCAAAACAGCCCCACCCTAAAGTGGAGCTGCTGTTTGTTCGCCGAAGAAGCGGCAAGCGGTCCTACGCTTGCCTGCTTTCCAGTCTTCTGGACAGAACCGACAAGGTGTAATTGACGACAAAGTACATGAGCGCAGCCATCACATAAGTGGGAATCACATAATTGACGTTGCGCCCGTTAATAATTTGCACATGGTTCATCAGTTCGGGCAGCGCAATCACGACGGCGAGCGACGTGTCCTTCAGCAGCGAAATGAATTGGGAGACGATCGGCGGTACCATGCGCCGCATCCCTTGCGGCAAAATGACGTAACGCATCGTTTGCACGGCGTTTAGTCCCGACGAGCGAGCCGCCTCGATCTGCCCTTTGTGAACGGAATCGAGCCCGCCGCGGACGATCTCCGCCAGCATGGCCGATTCGAATATAACGAGGGCGACGATCGCGGCGGTCATCTTGCTCATCTTGATGCCGATTTCCGGCAGCGCGAAATACGTAAAGAAAATGATGAGCAATAGCGGCAAATTGCGAACCGTTTCCACAAGAAATGCCATAATCCCCGACAAAAGCGGAACTTTCCAATAACGGATGATCCCGATAATCGTGCCGACCGCGAAACTGAGCACGATCGAGACGAAAGCGACCTCAAGCGTCACCCATAATCCTTGTACCAAAAACTTTAAATGCGAAGGAGCGTAGGCGCCGGCAAAATCCATCTCGTTCTCCTCCTCACCGGGCTCCTGCCAACCGGCGTTCCATATAACGGATGCCGAAGCTGAGCGGAATCGTTAACACCAAATAAAACATGGCGACAAAAATGTATACGTCAAACGTGACGAACGTAGAAGAAGAAACAAGGTCGCCGTAATACATCAGATCGAGACCGGCTATGACGCCGAGCACGGACGAGTTTTTGATCAGGTTCAGAAACTGGTTGCCGAGCGGCGGAATGACAAGCTTGACCGCTTGCGGCAGGATGATGTAACGCATCGTTTGCACATAAGTGAAGCCCGAGGAACGTCCCGCCTCCATCTGGCCTTTCGGCACCGACAAAATGCCGGCCCGGATCGCTTCGGCGATGAACGAGGACGTATAGATCATAAGACCGATCGTTCCCGCGGCAAACGGCTCAAGCCGCAACCCCAACACGGGAAGTCCGGTAAACATGAAAAAAACGATAATAAGAATCGGAATATTGCGGAAAAATTCTACATAGGCAGCCCCGACGATATTCAGCGTCTTAACGGGAGCGATGCGAAAGACGGCGAAAATCGTACCTATAATGAAGCTGCCGATCAAAGCGAGCACGCTTGCCTTGATTGTATTCAGAAATCCGGCCATATACTGGCCGAAATGGTCGGTCAAAATCGTAAAATCGAGCATGGCGGCCTCATCTCCCCGAGCTGGCGGATGGCGGCGGGCAAGGTCTGTTGCCTCGCCGCACCCGGCATGCTTTTATTTTTTCGGCTTCTCGCCGATCCATTTTTCATACAACTTGTCGTACTCGCCGTTGTCCTTCATTTCTTTAAGTACCGAATTGACCAGCTTGACGAGCTCCTCTTCGTTTTTGCGCATGCCGATCCCGTATGGCTCCTCGGTAAACGTCTCGGAAACGACCCGGTAGTTCGGGTCCTGCTTCGCCATGCCGTACAGGAGGGCGTTATCCGTCGTAAGCGCGTCGCCTTGACCGGCTTTAAGCGCGGTGAACGCTTCGGCATAGTTTTCGAACTCCATAATTTGCGCGCCCGGCGCCTTCTCGCGAATATTCGTCGCAGAGGTCGAGCCTTTGGCCGTAACGACCTTGGAGCCTTTAGCCAAATCCGCCAGGCCGTTGATTTTGCTGTCCTTCTTCACCAGCAGAGACTGGCCAGCCATAAAGTAAACGTCGGAAAAGTCGATTTCCTTCTTGCGATCTTCGGTAATCGTCATCGTTGCGACGATCATATCGATTTCGCCGTTTTTGAGCATCGGGATACGCGTCTTGGACGTAACTTCCTTCAGTTCGATTTTGTTTTCGTCGCCGAATATTTTTTTGGCGATCGCCTTCGCCAGATCGATATCGAAGCCTTCGACTTTGCCCGAAGCCGGGTCCTTCAGCCCGAACAAGTTCAGATCGTATTTGACGCCGACCTTCAGCTTGCCGTTTGCTTTAATTTGCTCGACCGGACCGGCTGCCGGCTGTGAGCCCTTCTTCGTATCTCCTCCAGCTTGGTCTCCGCCGCCGCAAGCGGCAAGAGATACGGCCATAACCGCCGTCAGCGCAAGTCCCGTTACTTGTTTCCACATGTTCATTAGTAGTCTCCCCTTTTACCCATATTATTGAAGAGCGAAACAGAGTGAATCAATGATTCAGCACGCGGCTGAGAAACAGACGTGCCCTCTCTTCCTTTGGCTCGGCGAAAAACGACGCGGGAACGGCTTCCTCGACGATCCGGCCCTGATCCATAAATACGACGCGATCGGCTACCTCGCGGGCGAAACCCATCTCGTGGGTGACGACGACCATCGTCATCCCTTCGCCGGCAAGCGTTTTCATAACATCGAGCACTTCGCCGATCGTTTCCGGATCGAGCGCCGACGTCGGCTCGTCGAACAGCATAATTTTCGGCTTCATCGCAAGCCCTCTGGCAATCGCAACACGCTGCTGCTGGCCGCCGGACAGCTGCGACGGATAGGCGTCCGCCTTGCCGGATATGCCCACCTTTTCGAGATACGTCATCGCGGTTTCGCGCGCCTCCGCCTCGGACACCCCCGCCGTTTTCGTCGGCGCGAGCGTAATGTTTTTCAGTACCGTCATGTGCGGGTATAGATTGAAATGCTGAAACACCATCCCGATGTTTCGGCGCAGCTTGTTAATATCCGTTTTGCTGTCATTGACGCGAACGCCGTCCACGATCAGCTCCCCGTCGGTAACCGCTTCCAATCGGTTGATGCAGCGGACGAGCGTGCTTTTTCCGGAGCCGGAAGGCCCGATGACGACGACGACCTCGCCTGATTTGACGGATAAATTAATATCTTTCAAAACGTGAAACGACCCGTAATGTTTGTTCACCTGATGAAACCGTATCATGCGCTCCCCCCTCCAAAAACCAGAATGATAAGGCTTACACGGAGTATAAACGGCGGCGCACCGAATCCGACCGAAAACGACAAAATGTTTATTTGACTTGAGAAAAGTCCGTAAAAAAGTAAAACGGCCATGCCTGTATCGGCATGACCGTATATCAATCGGTGCAAGATGGACGCGACAAAAAATTTTATTCGCCCGTCTCCCGCTTCGTCTGTTTCCAACGCGAAAGTTTAAGCAGCTCGTACAGCACCGTCAAAAACCGGCCGCGGGACACGGCGTCGCCGCTCACTTCCCCCAAGCTTACTGCACCCGCATCGCCGACTCCGAGTGCACGACAAGCAGCAGCAAGCCACCTGGAGGCAAGAAGCCCCGTAAGCTCCGGCCGCTCGGCCCAGTACTCCCGGTACGGCTGTTCATCCTCCAGCTTTCTCGGCCCGATGTCCACGCCGGCCGGCACGATGCGATCCGTAGCGGGAAGCGCAGGCAATCGGGCGCCGCCCGGCAGCGCACGAGCCATGCCGATCCACAAGGAAGCGTCAGCGACGGTACAAGGCTCCCCGAGCTTCGCCTCATACCCGGAGAAAAACGATTTCGTCCCGAAGTATTGCAGTGCCCCAAACGCTTCATGTTCGGCTTTGACGTCGCGGAAAAAGGTGATTAGCTGGCGCGCTTCGATCAGCTCATCTTGAAGCGAATCGATGCAGAGCCTCTCTACCGGCGCGTTTGCGTCCGCGCTCATCGACGCGGCCACCCCTGCTGCGAAGCCGAGCTGCATCCAGAACGGCTCCATCCGAATCGTCCCGAAGCCCATATGGGTAGCAGATACCGCTACCGGGACGAGCAGATTGCCTACGGTTTCCGGCACCATTAGGCCGAACGGAATTTGGTACACCTCCGTCAGCGCGCCGAAGCCGAGAAACCCTTCCAGCGAGCGGTTTTGTCCGATAGGTTCCCGCTTGCACGTGGCGTGCGAATCGATCGCATAATCGCCTGTAGCGATACTGTCGTAGTGAATAGGAGAACGCTGCAAGCCGGGGGCAAGACGTGCGTCGTTTTCAGTAAACACATATCGTCCAGCGATTCTGCGCGCTTCCCGCACATAGATTTGCGGAGGAAAGTGACCGCTCTCCACAAACTCGTCCGCCGCATAACCCCATTGCCGGGCTTCCGCTCGAATCTTCTCGGGAATTTGCCGGTCCTCCTGCAAAAACCAGAGCAGTCCTTGGATGTAACTTTTGTGACGCTGAGCAATCCGCTCCCTCACTTGACGACTGCCTTCCGGATAAGCGCCGTTCTCGCCGGGCAAGTCCGTCGAGCACATGCAGTTGTGGTGATTGTTCGTATCGGTCTTGCCGTTCGGTATTCGCGAAAGCTTGACGATCTCGCCAAAGGAGTTCAGCCGTCCGGCCGTTATATCTTCGATCAGACTCACATAGTCGTTCCGGTCGTACTGCTCCGGCTCAGTGAATGGGACCCGGTTGGCCGGATTGTCGGTCATACAGAGCCGGAAGTTGTACGCCTGAAGCAGTTCGTCACCTTCGCCCGTGCTTCCTGGAAGCACCTCTTTGGTTCGGTATTCGCAGTACAGCTTACCGGCGAATTCCTCGTTCCACTCGTCGCGCGATTCCCGCCCGAGCCGGTACGGAACGCCTGCCGCGGCAGCGAGGTCTCCTTCGTACGTAGCGTCGATAAACTGACCGGCCTCGTAAACCGTTTTTTCACCGGTAGCGGTATGCTCCGTTACGATGCCCCTAATCCAGCTGCCGTCCATCGTCACCGACACAAGCTCCTCACTCAAGAGGACTTCGATACCGGGTTCCCCGGCAAGCAGCACCCGCATCACTTTTCGCGCTACGGAAGGCTCGAAGCGAAGCCCTCTGTTGCACTCCTTCACCTGGATGGACCCTTTGCCGTATTCCGTAACGTAAAACTCGTATACGCGAGTGAGAAATTCGCCGAATACCGAGCCGGACGTATCGACGGAACGAATATCCGTTTCCCCGAGCCCGCTCGTCATCAGTCCCCCCACGTATGCCGAAGGCTCCACCAAGGCTACGCGTTTTCCCCTTCTGGCCGCTGCTATAGCCGCGCCGATCCCTCCCGGCGTTCCGCCGTATACGAGTACATCCGTCAGTTTTTTGTTCATTGTTGTACACTCCCATGCAGTATGATTGATTGTCTCTGTATGCGGCCTACGGCTCCACTCCGCGAACTCCGCTTTTCATTCAGGTTAACCGCTTACTTGACCGGGCGCCGAACCGCTGCTTCCGGTCCTACTTGGCCTGCAGCTTCGCCTTCTCCGTCTGTATCGCCTTGTTGATCTCATCGTCAAAGTCGCGCAAAATCGTGTTCGAATCGTTCGTGCTCGTAAACAGCTTGGAGAAATTGACGGATACGTTCGTCAATTGATCGGCCCTCGGAGGCAATGCCGGGGCGTCGGGATAGTAGTAAAGCGCTTGAACATTTTTGCCCTTCCACTGCGGCAAGTCCTGGCCGAACGATTTGCGCACGCCCGGATCGGCCAGTGGCGTGCCGATCGCTTGCCTCGTCAGCTTCGTCTGCATCTCGGACGATACGAGGAAGGCCATAACCTTGAACGCTTCTTCCTTATGCGCCGATGTCGATGCCAGAAACAAGGAAAGCGATGCAGGCTTGAAGCCCGTCTTCGGTTTTTGCGGCAGCTCCGGAACCGAAGCGAGGTCCCACTCGATATCGCTCCCCGCCTGGCTGATCGATCCGGAATCGAGGATCATCGCCACGGTGCCTTTGACCGAATCTGTAACCGGCACAAACGCATTGTTCGGAATTTCGCCGAACCGGCGCAAATTGTCCAGCAACAGCTTCCAGCCGTCCGTATTCATCGCCGCCTTGTCTTCCTTCAGATCGAGCGGGCCGAGCGATAACTGGTTGTTCAGCATGATGTTGTTCGGCAGCGCGGTGAAACCGTAATACTTCGCCCCGGCATCCGTCCGGGTCAGCTTTTTGGCGAGGTCGTATACTTGGTCCCAAGTCAGACCGTCCTTCGGATAAGCGGCGCCGAAACGGTCGAACAAGCCTTTGTTGTAAAACAGCGCATACCGGTTCATCGTGAACGGCAAGCCGTACAGCTTGCCTTCGCTATTGGTCGACATCGCATGAGCCAGCACATTCGGCTCGAAAACGTCTGTTTTAAAGCCGTTTAGCTTGATTTGCTCCTGCAGATCGACATGCAGCCCGTTCGTCTTGATCGAGCTGACTGTGAACGCAGTCGATTCGTAAATAATGTCCACCGGCGTTTTGCCGGTCACCCAGTCTGCGTACTCCATGCCCTTTTCTCTTTTGAGCAACTGAAGCGTAATATGGGGGAATTTCTGCTTGACCGCCTCCGCGATCCCCAGCTTTTCAAAATCCACCGCTCCCGGCTGCGCGTTGTACAGTGTCAAGGTGACCGGCTTGGCCGGCTCGGCTCCTTTCGGCGCGGACTCTCCTTGCGAGCTTGTCTTTCCCTCTCCTCCCCCGCAACCGCTTACAAGAGCGGCTGATGTCAGGAAGCAGACGGCGGCTTTTCCCCATTTGAACGTCATGCCAAGACCCTCCTCATCTTCATATAGGTGGAATGTCTGGATGCACTGTCATCTGGTACTCATTATAAGCGTCTGCCACAACGCTTCCAGTTCCATTTTAGCTTCATCAAAAATGCCGTATTGACGGGCACGGAGAGGAAACCGCTTCACCTTCGCGGCAATCGGTGATACGATGATGGCATCCGTGCTACATCAATACCTAGGACCGAGGTGCCCTAATGCCCATCATCAAGCCGGTTACGCTTCGCACCATCGCTAACGAACTGGGGCTGACGGTCCATACCGTCTCCAAAGCGTTAAAAGGCAGACCGGGCATGTCCGAGATGACGCGCCAGCTCATCGTACAAACGGCGGAGAGGCTCGGCTATTTTACCAAGGAGCAGATTCGCAGCCTGAAGGTAGACCATATTATCCCGTATCCGCTCGAGCGCAAACGATTCCTGCTCGTGCAAACGACGCAATCGACCAGCTATAACGAGCAGCTGCTGGCAGGACTTCACGAACGCTTCGCCTCGTTCGGCCATCAGATCGAGGTTGTTCTGCTTCCTTATGCAGTCAAGGAAAGCGGTATGGAAGAATGGCTCGATCGGAAGGGCATCGCGTATGCGGACGGCTTGTTTATCGCTCCGAGCATAATGCCGCGGGAGTGGGAGCCGAAGCTGCTCGCCCTGCCGCTTCCGAAAATACTGCTCAGCTTTCCTCCGCTCGGGACGAAGGTCGACAGCGTCATCTGGGACATCTATGAAGCGACGTTCCAGGCGGTATCGTATTTGCGCTCGATCGGGCATACCAACATTATGTATATAGGCGATACGATCGGGCAGCGGGGATACATTTTGCGCTGGCAGTCGTTTCTCCATGCGATGAACGAATTTGGCTCCCCCGTTCATACGGACGCCCATTCGATCGGCTTGCGCAGAAGCCGCGACGAGTTGCTGGATAACATAGCGGACAAACTCGGGCGGTATAAGCCGACCGCCATTTTGTGCGGAATCGACGGAGAAGTCGCGGACGTGTACCGGCTCATCAGCGAACGTCTAGGGATGAGCATCCCCGGCGATATTTCTATTATCGGTCTGCTGAACCGGCAGCCGGAGTCGATGCCTCCATTCACGATGCCGCTCCTGGCCATCCGCGAAACGGGATACCGGGCCGCGGACCGGATGTTGTGGCGAATCGCCAACCCGTCTCTCCCTTACGAGCATATTCGCATCCAAGGCGAGCTGAAAATCGGTCAGACGACCGCGAGTATCGGAAGCTAAGCTTAACTTTGACTATCATAAGCCGCACTCGTCGCTCATAACGTCTACTATTCGGACGAACCGGGGTGTGACGAGACGATGACGGAATCGGGATTCCCGTTTTTCATGATGGTGTGGCTTGCCGGCGTTTTCATCTTCTGGACCGCTGCTTATGTGCTGATCATTTGGCGCGGGTTTCGCGACCGTATATGCGGCATGCCTGCAGCCGCGCTCTGCGCCAACATCGCGTGGGAGTTCATTTATTTGTTCGTATTTCCCCAAGAAATGCTGCGAACGTTGGCAACCGCGATATGGCTCATTCTCGATGTGATCATTTTCGCTCAATTTGTTGTATTTTCAAAAGGTTTATGGTCATCAGTCCGGTTCAAAGTCACGGCGCTTGCACTCTTCCTCGCAATCGCCTTTACTCTGCAAGTAAGCGCATCGATCGACCTGCATGATCCCGAAGGGACCTATACCGGCTTCGCCATCAACCTGATGATGTCGATCCTGTTTATAGCGATGCTGCTGACCCGGGGACATGCCGGCCAGTCCGTTCTGATCGGTTATGCGAAAATGCTCGGCACCTTTTGCGCATCCGTCGTCTCCTATACCCAGTATCCGGACTCGATGTTTCTCACGGTTTCGTATGTGCTCATCGTTATTTTGGATGCCCTTTACATTTATCTGCTCTATGCATGGCCCGGCAAACAAGCTGCCGTCACGTGATTCCAAGTAGCCGCCGTATGACGGATGTGCGGAGAGAACTGACACCTGGCGGACAAAGTGGAAAAACGTATTCCGGAAGGAGTCGTCATGAAAGAAAGCAGGATTCGTTTTCATCATGCAGGCGACGTCACCGTCAAAGCGGGCCGTATTCTCGGCCCCCGTACACTGCGCGACTACGAGCTCGTCTACTTTCCCGTAGGCAGCCGTTCCGTGTATACCGCGAACGGAACGGCTCACGCGCTGGATCGACCGTGTCTGCTTGTGACTCGCCCTGGCGAGCAGCACGAGTATCGGTTCGATCCGAACAGCCCGTGCCGCCATTTATTCGTCCATTTCGACATCGGCAGCGAGACGGAGCTTCTGCGCTATCGTCTGTTTACTTCCTCGGGCGGCTGCGTTTTCCCGCTTCCGGATCGTTCTCTGGTTCCGCAGCTGATGAAGCAGATGCTTTATCTGTTCCACAGGCATCCGCCGAGATGGAAGGTGCTGGCCGAGAAGCTGCTGCTGTACATGCTGGAGGAGCTGGAGAGCGCCCTGGAGCCGGATGGCGCCGGTTATGACGAGCAGACGATGCCGCCGCAAATTTCCACCGCCCTACACTATATCGACACCCATGCGTCGGAATCGATCGGGGTGGAGCAGCTCGCCCGCCTGGCGGGCTGGACCCATGAGCACTTCACGCGTTCGTTCCAGCACTATGTCGGCCACTCTCCGAAGCGCTGGATCATCAAGCGTAAAATCGATCTTGCCTCCCAATTGCTGCTTCAGAGCTCCGACAGCGTCAAGCAGATAGCGCGCGGGATCGGCTTCGCCGACGAATATTATTTCCACCGGCTGTTCCGCAGGACGATGGGCATGACCGCCACGGAATACCGGCACAAATACGGCGACACGCGCATGCGCGAACTGGCTCCCCCGGATGACTGGGGACGCTTCTACCCGCTCAACCACTTCTTCGTGTTGGAGCACCCGGCGAACGATACCTAGATCAAATTTGTCCATCATCGTTTCGTCTCCGTACATTGCCGGTCCGCTTCCGATCGGTGACAATATAGATGTCACGAACGAAGGGAGAGATTTTGCGATGAACGAAACGACCGCCTCACAGCGCAGCCGGTTCACGGTATCAGTCGAGCAGTATGCGGAGTACCACCGGAACGGTTATTTGATCCTCAGAGGGTTGCTGGAGCAACAAGACATCGCCAGGCTGCAAAGCTGGACCGACGATATATATTACGGCCGGGTGACCGAGCTGGACCATCTGTCGCGGGATCACGCCTGGATGAAAGAGACGGCTAAGCCGGAACGCCTCTCCTCTGCCCGTATGCATATGCCACATCAACACAACGAAACGGCCGAATGGGGGCTGCTGCATCCGCGGCTGCTCGACGTGCTGGAGGCGCTCATCGGTCCCGACGTTCTCGCCTTGCAATCGATGCTGTTCTTCAATCCGCCGGGCAAAGGCGGTCAGGGCTGGCATCAGGATTCATTCTACATCCAGACTCAGCCGGACAGCCTGATCGGCGCGTGGGTCGCCCTCGACCGGGCGGACGAGCAGAACGGCTGCCTCTGGGTTGCGCCGGGCTCGCATAACGAACCGATCTACCCTCCGGCCGAGGCGCGTAAAGGTTATGTGCACGCGGACGGGAGGCTAATCCGAGGCCTTGAACCGGCAAAAGCGCCGAGCGTGATGGATGACGCAATCAACAATTTATCGGCAGTTGCGGCCAAATACGGTGCGTCTCTTCCTGTCGTCCTGGAGCCCGGCGATGTCCTGTTCTTCCATTCGCATCTGCTCCACCGTTCGTACCGCAACGAGACCGCCGACCGGTTCCGCCGCGCTTATGTGCTTCATTATTGCAACGCCCGCTCCCGCGTTCCGTGGAACGGCTCGAACGAAAACCATATTTTGGCCCGCGGCCGTACGCATTTGCCGTATGCCACCCCTGCTCTCGGCACGCCGCTGGAGCTTCCTGCGGAGCCAGAGTCCGGCAGCGAAGCAGAGTCCATGATGGTAGCCATGCCCGGCGGGGATATTGGCATGATGGAGATGTAAACAAACGTGTGAGAAACAAAGCGACCTTAGGGTAAGGTCGCTTTTAATACTCCTACACCTTCAATGCCGAGCCGCCCCCCGCACCCGCTCGTTTTTCTCCGTGCTCGTATGCTCTATATTGATGTCGACCGTAACATCCTGCAGCGCCTCATCGGTAAGCAGGACGTTCTCACCCCCGGTCAGCTCCTTCCACTTTTTGTGCTGATAACGGAACAGATCGTATTCCATGTTGAGCACATCCGTCTTTTTCTCGATACCGAGCTTGTACAAATCGCGAATTTCTTTTTCGATCGCACTTTCCGTCATCGAAGTCAGCAGGCTCAAACTCACCAAATCGTTTTTGATCCGGCTCACGGTATACCCCGTCCCCTTCACCCGTAAATCGAACCGCGGTCCGTCTCCATTCCCGGAATATTGCAGACGCCGCTTCGGATTTTCGATGGCAATTTGCACGGAAGGATGTTTCGGGTCCGGCACGGATATGCCCGCGCGGATCGTGCCTGGACGAACCCAGCGAAGACCGGACAGCTTCTCAAGCGGAATATAGCTTTTGAACGATTCGTTTTTGAGAAAAACCGCCCCGTCGATCCTCAGCTTCGGCTCTTGCTTCTTTTTTTCCGTCCACATCTTCTTGTTGATCGCAAGCGACGGAATACACGATGTAAACCCCGGTTCGTTGGTTTGTCTGATCAAAGTATGAAGCCTGATCGGGGTGACGTAAGACGACTGGGAATGGATGCTCTTCGGCTCGTGAAGAATCGAATTAAGCGGCGAGCGTTCGAAAAAACCGGTTGCCGAAAAAATGTCCTTGACGGATTCCCTTGTGGCGAATATCCATGGTGTCAGCCGAAATTCGTAATACCTGCTAAAACTGTCGTAAATGCCGATAATGCCTTCTTTTATCGCATTTTCGCTAATGACAATGGCCGTGACGTGTCCCCAAATTATGCGCTCTTGGGCCGACTCGTAGGTCTGAAACAAGGCATCCTCCAAGTTGCTTCCTATGCCTTCTCCAATCCATATTTTACCTGGTCCTTTTTGGCCGTCCGACGTTTTGGCTACGCTTTGGAAATCAATAGACTGGATATAGCAGTGATAGTTGCCGTCTTTGAAGTCGACCCCGATCGCATTGGCATAGTTCAATTTCTCAATATTTTTCATATCGGTGCTGCAGCCTGCACCAAGCATCAACAAGGCCAAGGCAAGTATAACGTTAATCCGTTTGCGCATCGCTTCTCTCACTTTTTCGGTTTTTTGATCATCGAGGTCGAGAAATGGAATCTTCGGAACGGGTTGGACAAAAAGGCGGCCGGCCATTTTTTCCAGCGCAAGGAGGACACCGGCTCCAGATAAGCGATACCGAAGCTCTCCAGCCTGGACAAATAAATCAGGATCGCAAGCATCCCCAGCAAAAAACCATAAATGCCGAGGAACGCGGATACGAGCATGATGAACACCCTCAATATGCTGACCGTACCCGAGAGCGACTGATTGACGAGGGAAAATGTGGCGACCGCCGCAATCGCCACGACGACAAGCAGTGTCGGCGAAGCCAGACCGGCGCGGATAAGCGATTCTCCGATGATGAGGCCGCCGACGATTCCGACCGTCTGTCCGACGGCTTTCGGCAGCCGTATGCCGGCTTCCCGCAGCAACTCGAACAGAAACAGCAAAAGCAGCCCTTCCAGAATCATCGGAAACGGCACGCCTTCCCTTGAAAGGACAACCGTGGACAGAAGCGCGAGCGGAATTTGATCCAGATTGACGGTGGCAATCGCAAGCCAGAAGCCCGGCAAATAAATGCTGAGGATGAGACCGATCAGCCGCAGCGCTCTTTGGAACATGACATAGTAATATGGAGAATGGACGTCCTCCGGCGTTTTCAGAAGCTCGAGAAAGTTGGCCGGCCCGATCAGAGCCATAGGAGAGCCGTCGACAAGGATGACGAACCTGCCGCGCAGCAGCGTCTCGATCACATAATCCGGACGGCCGATGTAATCGATCAGAGGGAACAGCGAAAACGTCCGGTTGGACAACCATTGTTCGAGCTGGCCGCTGCTCAGTACGCTTTCCGTTTGAAGGGTATCCAGCCTTTTGCGGGCTTCGGCGAGCATATCCGGATTCGCCTGGTGCTTCAAGTAGACGAGTGCGATGCGGGTTTTGCTCAAGCTGCCGGCAACGAACTGCTCGCTGAACAGCAGACCCGTCTGCATCCGTTTCCGAATAAGGCCGAGATTCGTAATCAGTTCTTCGGTAAACGCGTCTTTCGGCCCTTTGATCGAAATTTCCGTACTGGATTCTTGCAGAGCCCTCTGCGGAATATGAGCAATATCGAACATCCAGAAATACGTGCGGCCCGTTTCGTATACGATCAGCTGGCCTCCGAACAAGCCGGACACCATGTCTTGAATCGAATGTTTCCGGACGAATACAGGCAGCATGGAATCTGAGTCGGCGGAAGCCTCTTCGGGTTCCGACGCCCGCCGGCTTGCAAACAAGCATATGGGGACGAAAAACTTGTTCAGCTCGGTTTTATCCACCATTCCTTCGCAATAAAACGCGGTTAACTTCCCCGACAATTCCGGTAACGGCGGCGGCGGAAACAAAATATCGCAATAGCTGGCCAAAACTTGCCGGAGCTGCTCCGGCCGCATCGTACCGCCGCGCAAATGCGACTCCAGCTCGGCGAACAGCTTCGTTTCTTCCATTGCCTGCGCTTCTCCCATTCTTTACGCTCCTTTCTTCCGCTTGATACAAGTAATTGCAAAGAGACCCGTTATAAGCACGATGCCGAACAGGAACGAAGACAGATAAAAATAGTTGTGAATCGCGCCCTGCATCGTAATATCGCTGACTTGCAGCAGCGAGGGTATCGAAGCAATCGCGGCACCGACTACCATGATCGTCTGTCGGAATTTCCCTGATCGCCCCGTAAGCAGTTGCGGCAGCAAATGAACAAGCAGCGCGGTTCGCGTTACACTGCCCGACATCAATTGAAACGCGGCCAGAAAGTCGACATGGGAAATATAGTCGCCGAGCATCAGCAGCCTCCACTGCTCAAAGGCGGGAATCCGCATATTGCCCGCTTCCGCAGGACCGAATGCGCTGAGTGACCCGAACGTCGGCCCGGCAATAAGTCCGACGAGCAGCGTGAGCAGCACGAATAATGTCTTGTAATCGACCGGCCTTCGCATATTATGCTGGATCAGGAGCAGCAAGAGCAGCTCCACGCTGCCGCCGACTACGATCACGCTTCCATTCAAGTTCGGGCGGAGCCCCTCGGCCCATATCGGAAACATGATACCGTAATCTTTGCTGCCCATTGTAAAAATCGATATTCCAATCCCAAGCAGCCATACAATCGGAAGCAGCACAGCGGACATGTACACAATCGTCTTAAGTCCCGCGCTGGCCGCCCAGTACGAAATGAGCACGAAGCTGACCACGACGACGGTGTTTGGCGTTTTGGGCAGTAAATAGATGTCGATGTTTCTCGTTGTATCGAAGACGATCATAACTGCCAATACGAGAATGTAGAGCAGCAACAGAACGCGAAACATCCATCCACCCCACAGACCGATCCGCGCGTGCAGCCAATCGCTGAACAAAGAAGTTCCCATCGACTTAAGCACACGGATCAGAATGAAGCTCCAGCCTATCAACACCGCATATCCGAGCAAAATGCTGATCCAGGCGTCCCGGCCAGCTGCTTGGATCAGATGAGGAATAATAAACACATGATTCGAGATGCCCAGCGACAGCAGCAGCATAAATACAATTTGCGGTCTTGAAAAGGCGGACTCCATCTTCGATCCCCCCAAATACTGGATCACAATTCGCATTGGTATCGTGCCCAAAAGGAGCATTTTCATGCATGTTAAAAAGCGGCACCTCTCCCCATTGGGATGCCGCTTCGATGTTTTCATTTCGATTATCCGACCAGCTCAGCTATTTTCTGGATGACGCTCGCCTCATCGCCGTGTACCTGTTCGGCTGCCATCTGCGCCAACTCGTTATAGTTACCCACGCATACGGAATGCCGTGCATGACGGAACATCGCGATGTCGTTTGCGTCGTTGCCGAATGCGATATAAGAGTTCGGTGTAACGCCGAGCTTTTGCAGCCCCGCCCATTTATCCACACCTTCCG
The DNA here is from genome assembly GCF_003626695.1 of Paenibacillus ginsengarvi. Lineage (GTDB taxonomy): Bacteria > Bacillota > Bacilli > Paenibacillales > NBRC-103111 > Paenibacillus_AB > Paenibacillus_AB ginsengarvi. Next base: position 180,545 of record NZ_RBAH01000008.1, on the reverse strand, counting down.
GGCTGATATCGATGATCCCCTCGCTGCCGTGTTTATGAATGACGACAGGCAATTTCTCCAGTTCCCCCGCGAGGCGATCCGAATCGTCCAGCACCGCTACTTTTACAAGTTCCGCCGCCAGCTTCCCGATAGGCACACATGTCGCCCGCCCCTTTGGGTCTACTTTTCGGCGAAGCGGATGATCGGGATGTCCGGTATAGGCGTAGTCCCATTCGCCGTCGGCCATATAGGGAACACCGTATTTATGCAGAAGAGCCATGATCGCTTCGGCGACGCCCGGATCGAAATGGATCGTGGAAATGATGCGACCGCCGGCAGCGACAAACGCACCGTTACCGCCGACCAGCGCATGATGTTGAAACACAGCCGGCAGTACCGGCAATAAATCGCGAATCGGCCTCGCCGAGGCGAAAATTAGCTCATGACCGTTAGCTTCGGCGGCTTCCAGCACCCGCACTACCTGTTTACTCAAAGGCTTTCCTGCAAAACATATCGTCCCGTCCAAATCGAATACCGCTCGCATCTACTCGTCAGCTCCCCTACGCATCTCTTACTTATGATAGCAATTTCCTGTAAGATAAAAAGGACAGATGTCCTAAAAGGAGAATCCGATGAAAATAATTCACGACCAGGCGGAACTGATCCGTTATACGACGCATGCCGACATCGAGCGATTGTGCAACTTGCCCGCATCCGTCCCGTTTCAGCTTCGGATATACGAGCGCAACGAAGTCGTGCTTCGCGAGGGCGACGCCTTGGACGGGCTGTACATCCAGGTAGACGGCAGGACCAAAGTATCGTCCAGCATCGGGACGGGAAAAAGCTTGCTGCTGCGCTTCTGCCACCCGTTCGCTTTATTCGGCGACATCGAGCTGATCCGCGGCGTGGCCGTACAATCGCAGGTGGAGGCCGTTACGGAGTCGCGGTTTTTGTACATGGACATCCGTTATGTCAAAGCACATCTGATGCAGGACTGCCAGTTTCTAAACGAGCTTCTGCGTCATCTCGCCTACAAGCTGCAAACTTGCACAACCGCCTCTCGCACGAACGCGCTTGCCTCGGTCGAGGAACGATTTGCGGGATATATGCTCACGATCCGCTCCGAGCGCGAGTTCGGCAAAGAACTTCAAACGCCGCACAGCCATGAGATCGCCTCGCTGCTTGGCACTACCTCCCGACACTTGAATCGCGTCATCCGGAATCTTTGCGAGACCGGCATTGTCAACAAGGAGCGAAAACGAATGAAAGTGCTGGACTGGAACCGCCTGGACCAGCTATCGAATGGTTTGCGTTACGAATGAGGCTGTGATTTGTTTACATATTATTTGTTATGTAAACAAATCACAGCCTCCCTTTCTTTTATTTAATGACATTAATGAACTCAATTCAGAATCGAATAAATAGCAGTAAGGAGATATGCCGTTATGCAAAAAAACTCGCCGGATCTTAGTCCGACGAGCCCTTCCCCGCTCCCAACACAAACAGCGACCGGTCTTAATAAGCGGCCGAGCTTGGAACGAGAGCAAACCTGCACGTATCGCGGGGATACGGTATATTGCGTATTTTGATGGCCTCTTCGGTTATTTCCTCGATGACGCCGCTGCCGATCAATACGCCCTCTTCAAATACGAGCACTAGCCGCTTGTCGATCGCCGCTGTAAATAAATGAACATTCGTCGTTAAAGGCCTCATAAGTTATGCGCGTTCCACCCATCCATCCAATCATGTATGTACAATCCCCGTGGCTTGATGCCGTCCTTCTACTCTATCATATTATGGCGGCCCAGGTCTCATTCTTTTTTTGAAAGAGGCCGATTACAAGACGGCGAATATACCAATTATAGAACGGATGTTCCTAAACTTCAATTCCATATTGCAAGTTGCATACTCATCAATTTTATTTAATCACGTTAATCTTATGAGCATACTCGTCGAACAAGCAACTATTTGACACTCCCCCCTCGAACCAAAAAAGACAGAAATACCGCAAGGTATCTCCGTCTCTTTCTTTGTCATTGTATGGCAGTCGGTTTACGTCCGGGCAGCGTCCGGCAGCCAGCGTTTATGGATTTTGCACACGAGCGAATACGCCGGATTGTAGATGTTGGCGACATCGTATTCCACCGTTTGTCCGAGCAGCTGACTCGCATCCTGGGCGGAAAGGCCGTATTCTCCGGTCAGCCTGATCAGCATCTCCGTCGTGGCGTACTGAAGCGCATAATCGAGCGGCTTGGCATTGCCTACAGTAAAAATGTGATCGGCCGTCTCACCGCGAGGCCAGCCGCTCTTCCGTCCTTTCAGAACGTAAACGGTGAACGTAACGTTCATGGATATTTCCAGGCCCGTCCCGGCGATTTCGCCGTCTCCCTGCACCGCATGACCGTCCCCCAGGTGAAGAAGCGCCCCTTCGGCAAATACCGGAAAATAGGCCGTCACGCCGGCGACGAAGCCGCGGTAATCCATATTGCCGCCGTGCTCGCCTGATGTGGATGTGGAAATCGCTTGGCCTCTTGCGGGCGCCACGCCAAAACAGCCGAGGAACGGGCGTAGCGGCAGCCGCCTTCCTGCCCAGTAGCTCCCTTCCGCCTGATCCAGCTCCGCATAACCTTCCGCGGCGTTCACATTCCAGCGGCATATGTTCGCTGCCGGCAGCTTGGCCAAGTATTCCGGATCGACAACATTCGGAGCCAGTACGTCGGAAGCCCACGCCCAGCTTCGGTTAGGCACAATGCTATCGAATCGCACGGCCAGCGTGTCCCCGGGCTCGGCGCCATTTACGTAAATCGGTCCGGTCATCGGATTGCCTCTTGCGGCAGCCTGCTCTCCTTGCTCGTCCCAGCCTCGTGCATCAACTGTCGTCGTTTCCACCGTATCGCCGCTATTCACATGAAGCGCCGGTGCATGCGAGCCGATCGTATTCCAATACACTTCCGGTTTGAAACGATGAACTGCCATAAGTCGACACGTCCTTTTCGCCGTATAGGTAACTTCTCAAGCAAGTCCAATCACACTTGTTTCCAGTAACATTTTACCATACACAGGACCATTCGAAGAAATATTATTTCTAAATCAGCTTCAGGAGGAAGCCGTCACGGCTCCCCTGCCACTTTTCAGCGAAACCGGAAGCGCCGGGCGCACATGATCCATCGCCCGTTTCTTCGTCTCGTCCATAACATGCGTGTAGATTTGCGTTGTGGATATATCCTCGTGGCCGAGCAGCTCCTGTACCGCCCTCAAATCCGCGCCGCTGCGAAGCAATTCCGTGGCAAAGGAGTGCCGCAGTTTATGTGCGGACAGTTTTTTCCCTCTCAGCTCAGGGTTTTCATTAATTAATGCCGTTAATGTTTTATCCGCAATCGTTTGCACCATCCGTTTGCTGATGCGGCGTCCGAACTGTGATACGAAAAAAGCGTGCTCATCCTTCTTGTTCCGCGGCTGCCTTCGCTCGGCCAGCGCGTGTCGCAGCAGCTCGCTCATTTCCGGCGGAAGCGGGATGTAGCGCCATTTCTCGCCTTTACCGAGCACGCCGATCTGTGAACCGCCGCTGCCAATGTCCATCGTATTCAGCCTCACAATCTCGCTGACGCGAAGCCCGGCATAGGCCATCAAAGCAATAATCGTAATATCGCGAACCCAATATTTCCCCTGCACCAGCTGCATACACGCATCAAGAAACGGCTTCTCCAGATACGTGGGCTGGCGCTTTTTGTCCACCTTCGCTTTTTCAATCTGACTTGCCGGATTTTTGTTAACGACATTAAATTTCATCAATACATTATAAAAGAGACGGATCGCCGACTGGCATCTGTTCCGGTAACGGGCGCCGGCTCCCGATTCCCTGACCGATGTGAGAAACTTCATAATATCGATGTCCGTTGCCTCGGCGACACTCTTCCCCTGCAAGCTATGCAAAAAGTGTTTGATATCATGATGGTAGGCGCTCTGCGTATCTTTGGAGTATTCGCGGTCCTTCATATAAATGGAGAATATGCTCAGCTCGCGCTCATAATGCTCCGTTATGTAAATGGGCTCCATTTCGAACGTCTCTGTCTCCTTCCGCTGCCTCAAAATGGACAAATATAGCTTCTTTTTCTCTCATCTCATCTATCATAGCACGAGGAATCGTCCGTTAAAATCGAAATTGCATTAAATATAGATTTAATGCAATTTTTTTGGTCGAAAAATGAGGTTTTGAGCGATCAATTCAGGATTAATTCAAGCTTCCCCTTTACAGAGCAGCGGTTAATTGCTAAACTATTACAAATATTCGAAAAGCGATGACGAGGGCAGTACATAAACGAAACTTTCACAGAGAGCTCCGGCCGCTGAAAAGGAGTAAAGGTTCTTTTATGGAAAAAAGCCTCTGAGCAGCACATTGGATCCGTTCGTTAGGGTGATGGTGGGACAGGAGCTCCTGTTACAGAGCTAGGGTATACGCAATCCGCAGGAATGCCGTACTCGAAGAGGCTGGCCGGGTGACCGGTCCGCAAACCTGGGTGGTACCACGAGGAATGTTCGATCTCGTCCCTGAGACTATGTCTTGGGGGTGGGATTTTTTTGTTTGTTTGAAACGATATCGGATACCAAAATCGATCTAAAAACGAGGTGTTTGCACTTGCACTGGTCGGAAAAAATAGCGAACCAACTAATCGAAGCCCATCCGGAGCGAGATACATTCGTTTGCGCTTCAGGGATTAGCCCCTCCGGGTCGGTACACATAGGCAATTTCAGAGAAATTGTGACGACCTATTTTGTAACCAAAGCTCTTCAGAAACATGGGAAAAAGGTGCGCTTCCTTTTTTCATGGGACGATTTCGACCGATTCCGGAAGGTGCCTGCCGGCGTAGACCGCTCTTTTGAACGTTATATTGGCATGCCTTATTCCGAGGTGCCTTGTCCCTTCGGCTGCCACCGCTCCTACGCGGAACATTATGAGAAAGAGTTCGAGCATGCGCTGCACGCTTTTGAAATCAGGCCCGAATATATTTACCAGACAGCGGAGTACCGGTCGAGGAGATACAACAAGTCCATCCTGCACGCGATTAAGCAGCGAAAAGAGATCTACAATATATTGATGTCGTATAAAACAGGCGAGACGAGCGAGGAAGCGCGAAATTCCTTTTTCCCCGTTCATGTGTATTGTGAAAGCTGCCGGAAAGACTCAACTACCGTTCTGGCTTTCGATGACAGGAACGATACGTTATTGTATGGCTGCGCTTGCGGTCATCAGAATACGGTAGCAATTGCCGATGCCGTGAATATCAAGCTGCAATGGAAAATAGACTGGCCGATGCGCTGGCAGATGGAGGATGTATTATTCGAGCCGGGAGGCCGCGACCACTCTTCGGAGACTGGCAGCTACAACGTGTCCAAAACGATAGCGGAGCAAATTTTCGGGAGCAAGCCTCCCTCCTACGCCCCCTATGAGTTTATCGGGATCAAGGGCACTCACGCCAAAATGTCCAGTTCTTCCGGCAACAATTACACGCCTGATGATCTGTTACAGGTATATGCGCCTGAACAAATTTTATTTTTGTTCGCCAAGTACCAGCCGAGCGCCGCCTTCAACATCGGTATGGATGAAGATGTGCTAAGAAATTATACCGAATATGAACGGTATCGGGAAGCTTATGGAGCAAACACCATTCCGGGTGAAATTCGGGAAGCTTTCGAGCTTTCAATAGTGAACGACGACAGAAACGAAAAAGTCCCGAAGTTCAGCCTGGTTTCTAGTATCTTACCTCTGGTCCATTTCGATATCCGGCTGCTGCGAGATGTGCTGCTCCGCAGTGGCGAGAATTACTCTCAGGAAGCAATAGAGCAAGTGGCCAACCGATCCGAGTATTGGATCAAACAGTGGTTTCCGCAAAAATTAGTGGCTGTGAATTCGGAGAGGAACATCGCTTTTTACGAAACCTTGAGCACCGAGGAACGGGTATGGGTTGAAGCTTTCCGTAATTTGCTGAGAACGGACAACGAAGGCGATGATGAAGCGTTAATGAGCGAAATCTATGCGATTTGCCACGATGAAGACAGCAAAGTGAAGAAGCGTAATCAAAAGCGGCTGTTTTCGATCATCTATAGGCTGGTTCTGGGTAAGGATGAAGGTCCCCGCATCCCTCTACTGATTCAGGTCGTCGGATCAGCCAAGATGATGGCTCTTCTGGATTTTTGATTATAACTATGCCCGCAACTGTTCACTTTTTGATTGCACGGTTCTTCACAAAAAAGTTAACATAACATTTATTATGTAACCTTCTATTCCTCACCAAAACAACAAAACACCCGGGCATTCCCGGGTGTTCCCCTTTTCCATTCTCAAGCCCCTCGAATCCGCTTCTTCGGGGCTCCTTCGTCACTCATCACCGAGACGAGACGCCGATAAATATCGCCGCCGTTCATCAGCTCCTGATGCGTGCCCTGCTCGACCAAGCGACCTTCGTGCATGACCAGAATGAGGTCCGCGTTGCGAACGGTAGACAGCCGGTGCGCAATGACGATTGTCGTCTTCCCTGCTCTCTCCCGGTCCAGCGCCTCTTGCAGCTTCATCTCCGTCTCCATGTCGAGCGCCGACGTCGCTTCGTCCAGAATGAGCAGCTCCGGTTCACCCGCAATCGCCCTCGCAATGGCGATCCGCTGCCGCTGTCCTCCCGACAGCGTGTACCCTCTCTCGCCGACAACCGTATCGTAGCCGTTCTCCATCGATTCGATAAACTCGTGAACCTGCGCGATCCGGCAAGCTTCGATTATACGCTCTTCGGAAAAAGGGCGGCCGAAGAGCAGATTGCTTCGGATCGTATCGGGCAGCAGAAAAGGCTCTTGAAACACAACGCAAAGCTTGCCCAGCCAATCCGCATTGCGAATATCCGACAGCGGCGTGCCGTTGATGCGAATACAGCCGGATGTAGGCTCGAAAAAACGAAGCAGCAGCTGGGTAACAGTCGATTTGCCCCCGCCGCTGGAGCCGACAATGGCGATTTTTTTGCCTTGCGGAATCGAAAGCTCGAGTTCGTTTAATACCAGGCGTTCGGTACCGGGATAAGCGAACGTCACTTTATCGAATACAATCGACTGAACCTCCGCCTTGAGCGGTTTCGATCCTTCGGGAGCGGCCTCCTGGTTGAATATCTCTCTCACTCTATCGGCATAGGCAAGCTGTCCGGACATGTTCATCACGAAGTTAAACACCGTCTGGTAATTGTTAAACAGCTGGTTCGAATATTGGTACACGATGACGAATACGCCGATCGATATACTGCCGCTTATGACCGAGTAACCTCCGAACAGCAGGACGGCCATCCGGCCGATCCACTGCACCGAATTGCTCAGCAGCAGCTGGGAGTTGGCCAGTTTGCCGTTTTCCATCACTTTATCGAAGAAGACGGCGAAGGCGCCGCGGAAGCTTTTTTCCTCCCAGGCCATCCGGTTGAAGGCGATCACCTCGCGCGTCGACGAAATGCCCTCCTCAATCTTCGTAAGCATATCGCCCCGCTTCTCCTGCATTTCTCTTGTCTGCCGCCGCATGATCGGCCCGTAGTACCGGCCCAGAGCGATGTACAAGGCGCTGAAGACCGATACGATCGCCAGAACGATCGGGCTGTTCCAGCCGATAATGCCGATGAGCAGCAGCGTACCCGCTACTTGCTGGATGCCCCGCGGCAGGTCTTCTGTCACAAAGGTCGAAACCTGCTGGATGTCGCTCGTAAAATATTGCACCCATTTGGCGGTTCGTCCGCCTTGAATCGATGCAACGGGCAAGCGCTGGATGAGCGCCATCAGCCGGCTGCCCATGTAACGCTGAAGGGTGAGCCCATTCATTCTGGTTAAATAACGCCCCCACCAGCTTAACAAATAAAACACCAAATAAGTGATTGTAAAATAGCCGAGTACCCACAGCAGCTGCTCGTAATGCTTGCCTACGAGCACGTCGTCGATCAGAAACTTTTGCGAGCCCTGCGCCGCGATCTGCGCCCACTGGCCCACGACCAGCACCATCATGCTAAATGCGAGAGCCCATCGCATTTGGCTTACGTAACCCCACAGCCAGCGGACCGTTTTCATTTGCAGCCTCCTCCCTGTGACGTTTGTCCTCCGGCACATTCGTTTCGAGCTGATACAGCCAGCCCCGGTCTTCCAAAAGCTCGCGGTAGCTGCCTACCTCCGCCACCGCTCCATCCTTGATGACGACGATCCGGTCATAGTCGCGAACCGTAGACAGCCGGTGGGCCACGGTAATGGTCGTGCGCCCTTTCATCAATCGGTCCAGCGCGGCGATCACTTCCCGTTCGCTTACATTGTCCAGCGCCGATGTCGCTTCGTCGAGCAGAACGATGCGCGGATTTTTAATAAACATTCTGGCGATCGATATGCGCTGCCGCTGGCCGCCCGACAGCTTGACGCCCCTCTCGCCTACGTTCGTGTCGTAACCGTTAGGCAGCGCCATTATAAAGTCGTGCGCATTGGCCGCTATCGCCGCTTCCCGCACTTCATCGTCGGTCGCCTCGGGATTGCCGAAGCGGATATTTTCGCTTATCGTCGCACCGAACAAATACGTCTCCTGGAACACGATGCCGATCGAATCCCGCAACTGTCGCAGCGATAACGAACGCAGTGGAACGCCGTCGAGCAATACATCCCCATGCTGCGGATCATAGAAACGATCGACCAGCTTCAGCAGCGTAGACTTGCCGTTGCCGCTTGTACCGACAAGCGCCACCCGTTCGCCTGCGGCAATATCCAGCGAGAAACCGTTTAGCACATCCCGGCTTCCATAACCGAAGGTGACGTCCCGGAACGTTACGCGTCCCTCTACGCGAGGCAGCAAGGTCGGATGCTCCGGCTCCGTCACAACCGGCTTCAGCCCCATGAACAGCTTCAGCTTTTCGCCTTGATGCAGAAGCAGACTTTGATCCATGAAGATGGAGATCAGCTGCGACGATTGCCGATTCAGCATCTGGTAATACATCGTAAAGGCGACGAACTCCCCGACCGACAACTGCCCGATCCGATTCAGATAAGCGCCATAGATGAACATCACCATCATCCCGGCAAAGGAAGACAGCTGTCGGGCCAGCATCCTGAATCCGCGGAACCAAAACTGTTTTTGCTGGCTTTCGTTGTAGCTGGCGTGTTTCTGCTCGTATCGCTGCAAATCCCACGACTCGCTGCGGTGGGCGCGCATTTCCGTTAGTCCTGTAACGCTTTCATAGATTTTGCGGTTCCAGTCCGTTCGCCGGTCCCGGGCTACTTTCCCCCAAAACGACGATTTTTTGGTCAAATACGGTCCCACCATGTAGTACAGTAAAAAGCAGGGCAGCGTCATTAACGTTAGCGCCGCATTCATATGCACGACAAAGCCGAACGCCACGAACAGCAGCAGCGCATTGTTGATCAGACTCGGAAAATGCCGCTGATAAATGCCCTGCACGGCCTGCACGTCACTATTGAGCAGCGACAGCGTTTCGCCGACGGGGTGGTTCTCGTAATAAGAAAAGCTCAGCAGCCGAAGTTGCTTGATGCAGTCGAACTGCAGATCGCGCGAAGCTTTCTCGCGAATAAGCCGCGACAGCAAATTGTTGGCGGCCATTGCGGCAAACATGCACAATAAAATCACGATGAGTACGCTGACGATGAGCTTGAACCGGGCCGTATTGCCGGCCATAACAACATCGTCGATAATATACTGCAGGACGCGGAAAATGCTCATCTGCGCCAGCGATATAGCCAAACCGCAGACGATAAATAGGACCATCTGCCATTTGTACGGCTTCAAATACGTGAGCAGCCACATGTAGATGCGAAAGTAGTACATGGTGCTTTTCGACGGATCTCTGACGTACTCGCGTTCCCAATCGTCATCGGGGTCCATACGTCTGCCCCGCCCCTGTCCCCGGCCGCGACGAAGCTCGGTGTCCTTCTCTTCGGTTCGTTCCGTTTTTTCCAGTTGGCTCATCCCTTCCCGGCCGCGATCTTGTTGATCGGATTCTCCATTATTCCACAGCATACCATACGGCATATTGCGGATGTAATAGATGATATTATTTGAAAACATGGATTAAATGACTTTGTGCGGGCGATGCGGACATACGTCCTACGCGCTCCTCCCCTTTCGGGGGCAAGATTTCTTTGCCAAAATGAGGTATAGTGGAAATGGAGGTGATTCGCATGTCCGTAATCCGAAACGGCCACGTACTAAAGCTTGAGGACGGCTCTTATTATATCGAAGAGGCTCCTTTTAAGACGTCCAAGATGGAAGACGCCCAGCTGTACTTTAAATATTTCGATCTGATGGAAGCTCAGGCCAGAGCGAAGATGAATACGAATATGGAATCTTCCATGCAGCGCGTATCGTTCACAATAACGATCTTACCCGAATCCGATTTTTGATTGTTTACATAACATTTATTATGTTAACAATAATCCATCCTTGTAAGGAGGCGCTTTCCGTCCGATGAATGTCATTAAGCAAAAAGACCGCCAGGAACTGGATAAAAAAGTGCCGTTCATGCCCTGGTACGTGGATAAATTCATTAATTACAAGCTGCCGGACCTTTCCCCTTCCTCCCTACTGGAATACGTGCGCGATTATGAAACGTTCTTCAACTGGCTGCTCGCCGAAGGCTTGAGCGAAGGACCAACGATCCGGGATATCCCGATCGACGTGTTAGAGAAGCTGCGGATGGACCATATCGATTCGTATCGGATGTTTCTCGCCACCAAGAAGGACCAAGCCAATACGAAAACGACGATCTCGCGCAAGCTGTCCTCCCTTCGCTCCTTGTTCCATTACCTCAGCCAAATCGCCGAGGACGACGACTTCTATCCGCTCTTGAAGCGAAATGTAATGGCCAAGGTGGAGATCAAACGAACGCACAAGCCGAAGGATACAGCCGCCAAGCTGGAGGGCAAGCTGCTTCAGGAGAAGGAAATCGAGGAATTTATCGGCTTTTTGAAGTCGGGTTATCCGCAGGCCGTTTCCGCCAACAAGCAAGCGCTGTACGCTTATGAGATGAATCGCATTCGCGATGTGTGCATCATCAGTATCATTCTGAACTCAGGACTTCGCGTATCGGAGGTCGTCAATTTAAACGCCGACGATATGGATTTGAAGAAAAAGCTCGTATACGTGTACCGCAAAGGGAAAAACGACGAAACGTTCAAAACGCCGGTTTATTTCCGCCAAGACGCCATCGCCGATCTGCTGGCTTATCTGGATATCCGTCAGCTTCGCTACAATCCGGACAAAAAAGAAAAAGCCTTGTTTCTCGCCGTTGCGAACGGGTCGAAAGAAGGCAAACGAATGACGAAGCGGGCCATTCAGGAAATGGTTATCAAATACGCCAAATATTTTGGCAAACCGTATTTATCTGTACATAAGCTGCGGCATTCGTTCGCCACCGACTATTATATGCGCAACGACCTGTACAAGACGCAGGATCAGCTCGGCCACGCTTCCCCGGATACGACGCAAATCTACGCTCATCTGACCGATAAAACAATGGCGGAAGCGATTGACAAATCGTAAGCGGTATGTCCTCCACTTCAGCTCGAGGCTACGACGGGCGACAGCAGCTCTTCGAGGCGTCCGCTGAAGTGGTCTTCGCTTTCAAGTCCGGCGAAGTACAGCTTGACCTCCCTTTCGATCGTGCGGAACTGCATGTCGCCGATTCCCAGATCGGTGAAATAGCGGAACGACGGGACGATTTCCCGGAACAGCGAGAAACGGGACGGGCGATAGATCGTCTCCTCCCCTACCCATTCCGCAGCCGATTTCAGGGCGGGCAAGCTGTACGTTTGCTGCCGGATCGACAGCTGCGCCGTCTCCGAGGTCAAAAAGCGGACGAGCGAACGCGCCGCTTCCTTGTTCTGCGACTTACTGTTTATGGCGAGACCGATACTCATGAGCAGCGTAGCGGGATTCCCGAAATGCGGTACCGGCGAAATATCGAAACGGATCGGCGTTTCCATCATAAAGTTCAGATGAAAATAACTGGTCATAATGATCGAAGCTTTGCCCTGCAGGAACAAATGTTCGACATCCCCATTGTTGATATTGTCGGACAAGATCGGGAAGTGCTCCTGCACCTCGCGGCAAAAGCGGAACGCCTCCATCATCTCCGTGCCGCTAAGCCGAATGCGCTCCTCCTTCTTCCGCTCGAACGCCCCTCCCCGCTGCAGTAAAAGCACCGACCAACGGTTGGCGGACAAGAAATGATAATAAAAGCCAAGCCGTTCGTTCGGAATCGCAAGCTGTGAAGCCGTATCGAACAGCCTTTCCCAGCTCCAGCCCCCATCCGGCTCATGCAGCCTTTTCTCGCGGAAGTGATCCCGGTTGTAGCATAACACGACCGGCGAAAAAATAAACGGCTGCACCAGCAGCTCGCCCTCAAACGTAAAAGCGTCTGTCAAATACGGATAAATATCCGGGTCCGGCTGCTGCGGCTCCATGATGTCGGCCCAGCCCAGCTCGAGATAAGCCCGGAAATGATTGTAGTTTAGCGTCATGACATCAAGCATTCCGTTATCCAGAAACCGCTTGATCACATCGGGATGTTCGTTCGTAAACGGAATCGCCTGGACCCGGATATCGGGGTGCTGCTCATGAAACTTCTCCAGCAGCCGGTCGATCCCGGTTTCGCGGGGAATGGACGTGTAATAGCCGATATTTAATAGGGTCGGCCCGCTTTCGCGGGCCGGACCGATCACTTTATTGCCGACTCTCGGAATTTTGACGATCAGCCCTTCGGCTACGAGCTGCTCCAAGCCTTTGCGGACCGTCAGATTGCTCAGCCCGTACTGCTTGGAAAACTCCCGTTCGGACGGCAAATATTCGCCGGGTTGTCGGCGGCCTTGCCCGATCTCTTCCCGCAGCGTTTGAACTAGCTCGTCCAGACGGGACGTGTGGCGGCCGGGGCGGTTTTCCATAAGTTAACCTCCAGATTGCGGAACCGGATGTGTCTATAGTTCCATCATACCATGCGCAAGTACACGGAACAATAACGCGGCTTGTGCATGGCTGCTGCCTATTCCCTAGAAGGAACGTCGGGATGCGAGCCGATCTGCCTACTTGCTTTCCAGCATGTTTTTGTTCAGCTTCTCGTCTGCTTCACGCAGAGCCGAGTTAATATCGACGCCTTCCTTCATCACTTTCTTGAATGCTTCCTGCGATACCGTCGATCCGTAAGCCGCATATTTGCTCGGCGGTACCGGAGCAGCAGGCGTGGACAAGAAGAACGCTTTCAGGTTTTTGCCTTGAACGTACGGCAAGTTTTTCGCCAGCTCGTCTTGGACCGATTTCGTGGTAACGATCGGGAAGCGTGCATTTCGGGACATCTCGGTCTGCACTTCGTCGCTAAGAATGCTCGAAATAACCTGGAAAGCTTGATCCTTGTACTTGCTCTGTTTCGTAACGTGCAGGACCCATTCGTCGACCTGCATGCTAATATTCGGTTTCTCCTTAAACTGCGGATACTGCACAATATCCCAGTTGATGCCGTTTATACTCTTGAAGTTCGGCAAGTAGTTCAGACCCGGGTACATAGCCAACGTCCGATCCTTGCTGAACTGATCGAAGGCGCTCGGCACCCAGCGGTAGTTTTCGTTGCCCGGAATGTCGTAGATCGATTTCATCAGCGTAAATACGCGCTTCCACGGCTCCGTATCGAGCGACGCCTTGTTCGACTTCGTATCAACATAACCGGCGGACAGGACGGATACGAGCCGGCTCGGCACATCAGGTTCGAGGCCGCGGTATTGGGTTTCTCCTTCTTTGCGGGTCAGCTTGATCGAGAGATCCTTCATCTCTTCCCAGGTCATGCCGTCCTTCGGATAACCGACGCCGAATTTGTCGAAGATGTCTTTGTTGATGTAGGTTGCGCTATACTGGATCGTCCAGGGCAAGCCGATCAAGTAATCGTTACCGCTTGTCGTTTTGACGGCGTCGAGCCCGGCTTTGCTGATTTTCGACGTGTCGAATTTATGCGATTTGATTAGCGGCTCCATATTGTCGGCAAGCCCCAGATCCGTATACGTGTTAATGATCGGCGAAGCGGACTGGACGATATCCGGAATGACGCCGGTGGCGATTACTTTATCGAGCGATGTCTCGGTCAGGTTGATCCATTCGAACGAAATGTTCGGATATTTTTTCTTCACCGGATCGACAATGTACTTCTGACGTTCTTCCTCGCTCAGCCAGGAGAAGTTGATGGCAAACTTCAGCGTAACCGGATCGGTGCTTACCTTGACCGGAGCGTCCGCGGCAGCAGGCGGCGGAACGTCCTTCGGCTGGTTTGCTTCCTTGGCGGGTTCTTTGCCGCCGCCGGTGCAAGCGGAAATCAGCAACATGCTTACCATACTCGCACCGAACAACATCGATGTTTTTTTGTTCAAGTTCGTGCCCTCCCTTTTTTCGACAAAACGAATGATTTCGTTATATGTAAGGACGCCAAATAAGCGTCGTTTACAACTGTAAGCGTTCTCTTTTCATTTCGCCAAACGATATCCGATTTGCTTGTACGGATACTTATCGTAAAATCAGAAAACCATAACTGCTTTCAATACGTAGTCTTTAATCTTTCGTGATTTATATGTGATTTCGTTTCTAACGTGATTATAGATAGAAAAATAAACGAAGTCAACATCGTTTTTTACAAAAACAACAAAAAAAAGATCTGTAATTTCATCGTGATTTAAATGAAACCTGCAGAAATAATCCATTGTAAACGCAGACAATCACGATGTCAATGAGAACGCTCTCATATTTTTCTAATTGATTTTTCATAATCGCCGTTTTTCCGTTGCGCGCCATAGGACCGGACAATCGCCGCCAAATATTAGGGAAACCGAACTGTGCTACTGTAGATGCAGGTGATCATCACCCAGTACAAAGCACAGGAGGCACAACCATGAACATCACTTTGCACAATCGTCTTACCAAGTCCGTTTTCGTAGTCGGTATGAGTCTGTCGGTGCTGCTGACTGGCAGCATGTTCGCTACATCCGGCCCGGTTCATGCGGCTTCCGTGTCTACTGCTTCCGCATCGAAGGCGGCGAGCGTAATCGCTACCGGCAAAAAGTACATGGGCGTACCGTATAAATTCGGCTCCAAATCGGGCTCTACCAGCACGTTCGACTGCTCTTCGTTCATGCAATATATTTTTAAGCAAAACGGAATCTCGCTTCCCCGCTCGTCCCGACAGCAATCCAAGGCGGGAACGTACGTTCAGCGCAGCCAGCTGAAGCCGGGCGATCTTGTATTCTTCTACTCGCCTGTTCATCATGTCGCTATGTACATCGGCGGCGGAAAAATTTTGCACACGTACGGCAAAGGCGGGGTCACGATATCCGATCTCAATTCCGGCTGGTGGAACAGCCACTACACAACGGCGCGCCGGGTGCTGTAACCACCGCAATATAATTCTTACTTGAACAAATAAAACGTGAGCAACGCCGATTCATTCTAATGTCGGCTGTTGTTCACGTTTCTTGATCCTTCAAGCGTTATTTACCGATACGTCTCCGTCGTAACCGTACGCGAATCCGTACGCTCCAGGCCGATTACTTTGACAAGCGCGGATGAGTCGGTAAGCGCAGAAAGACCCAGTCTTTCCCGAATCGCGTTCAGCGCTGCGGCCATATCCTTCTCGGTCGGGACGATGTAGGGGCTATCCCATTTGCCTTCCAGCGGAACAAAATCGATCTGCTCCGGCTTCATTTTACGGAACTGCGTAATCCAGTCGCGGATCATCGGCTCCGGCACATCGGTTTTGACGCTTTCGCCTGCAATATCGAGCACATTCCCCCACTGGGTTATTCCGCCGAGCGACGTGAGCTTGTCAAGCAGCTTGCTGACTACCTGATGCTGTCTTTCGTTACGCGCCAAATCCGACGACTCTGCCGTCCCCATATTCGATTTGCGGTAGCGGACGAAATCCAGCGTTTTTTTGCCGTTCAGCAGTTGTACGCCTTTCTTCAAATCGATATCCGTCCCGTCCTCCTCGTCGACATATTTCATATTCATATCGACGTCGATTTGCAATCCGCCGAGAGCGTCGACCAGCTTCCGAAAACCGTCGAAGTCGATAATCGCCATATAGTCGATCGGAAGACGAAATAAATCGCTGAAAAAGGTTTTTGTATTTGTAATCGCACTCGTCTTATCTTTGTTATAATAGTAAGCATAATAGTAGTTCGCTTTTTGCGAGGTCAGCTTCTCCGGTTTGAGCTGTACATCCCGGGGCAGCGACAGGACCGTTGCCGCTTTCTTTTCCGGGTCCAGCGCGACCAGCATCATCACGTCGGTGTTCATCGATCCGCCGCCGCCTTCGCGGTTGTCCACTCCGGCAATGAGGAACAGAATCGGTTTCGCCGCCGCTTTATCCTCAGCCGAGACGGATTCGCATCCGCTGTTTCCGCCCGGAGCGGATATGCGCGTAATCGCATCATTCGCTTTTTTCGTTAAAAAACCGGCGTAGGCCGCGATGCCCACAAGCAATAAACCGCAAACCGCCGCGATCAGAATCCCGGGTCTTCCCAAGTATCGTCTGGACTTTTTTACTCTCATCGGGTGTCTTTCCTTTCAAGGTAAGTTCCGCAGCGCTGTAAAGTGAGCCGTCCCTTTTAATTAGACGAAAGAAGCTGGCAGCAGGTTTACCGTTTGAAAATTTCACAGATTCGTAGCCGTTGCTTATTGAACCTCCACCGGAGACATGGTACACTAATCGAAAATTGTTTACCTCTTGAAAAAATAATTAGGCATAATCGTTAAAATAATCCGTACATAAGTCCTAAAACCGGGCATTCTAACGAATAATATGGAATAGGAAAGATGATGGGGTGATTGTAAGTGAAGCCTATTTCAAACCGGTACGAAGTCGTCAAATTACTAACGCCGCTTCATGACGGGTTGCTGTATGAAGGCAAGGACTTGCCGCTTCAGCGAACCGTATTTATTTATACAGTAAATAGGGATGGCGAATCGGCCGTTCAGGATTACATCCGCGGACTTGGACATGCGGCCGCTCAAGGGGCGACGGAATCGCCGTTCCTTCACGTGCTGGATGCCGAAGTCGGCGGCGGTACGATTCAGGTCATTATTTCTTATAAACCGGGCTATTCGCTTCAGCATTTTATTCGGCACCATAAGCCGTCCGTTCCGGACGCGCTTGGAATGGCCGCACATTTGGGGCAGGCTTTGCTGGATGCGGCCGAAGAGCGTTTGCTGCACTTCTCCATCGAGCAGGACAACTTATGGATTACCGAAGACGGCACGATCAACGTCCTGAATACTTGGGATCAAGCGGATCCGGATCAGCGGCTGTCGAGAGGTCTCGCACTGCTGCTGTTTCGGCTGCTTACCGGCACGGATCATGTTCCGGAAGACAAGGAAGCGTTCGTTTCTTCGCTGCGCAAAAGCTTATCGGGCACTCCTTCCCTGCAAAGAGAGGAATTGCTCAAGACGGTAACGGACGCGTGGACGGAAAGAATTACGCTTGCGGCTCTTGTCCGCCATCTTCGCTCGGCCTTGGCCTTGCCGATTCCCGACCTATCTGCTGCTCGCGTACCTCTAGTAAAGACCGATTCCGCAGAGATCGTCGAACCGGGGACCGAATCTCAGATTCAGGACGAGGACCCGCCGAAGCGGCAGCGTTTGTTTCAATTCGGCAAAAAACTCTGGATTGGACTCGGGCTGTCTGCGGTAGGCGCGGCCGTATTCATAGGCGTATTTGCACTGCTTATCGAGACGATGAACCGGGGACCGAAGGAGAACGTTGCCAAGGAAGTGGCCGCCAGCGAGAAGGTCGAGCAAACCAAACCTCCCGCCAAACCGGCGGATACGACTCCACCGAAGGAGAAAACGGACACGACGTCGCGTACGGGAACAGGCACAGGAAACCGTACGGGCACGGATGCAGCCAATCCGCGAGTCGGCATGCCGACGCTGACTGGTTTGTCGCAGGCGGACGCCGAAAAAGCCGCTCTGGATTCCGGCCTCCGCTACACGTATTATTTGGAAACAACCGAACATGCGGTCGGCACCGTGTTCAAGCAGGAGCCTCGTGCCAATGAGCTTGTGGAGAAGGGCAGCAGCGTTACGTTCTGGATCAGCAAAGGTCCGGCCCAGCGGTAATACGAAAAGCAGAAGAGCGCCCCGGCTAGGGAGCGCTCTTCTGGTGTTGACCGGCATTTATACAACATCGTAGCCTTGATCTTCGATCGCTTCTTTAATGATGGCTATTGAGAGCTTGCTGTCGTCGAACTCCACTTGAACGGAATGATGACTGAGATCGACCTTGGCCGATGCTCCAAGCTGACCCACTGCCTTCTCTATCGCGCTGACGCAATGGTTGCAGGACATCCCATTTACTTTCAGATTGACACTCTTCATTTCGCTTCCTCCTTATGTAACCGCATGGTTTGAACCGGTCCATAGTCACTTTAATGTACATTCCCCCTCGAGGGTATGTCAAGTGATGCGCGATCGGATCGGTCAACGTTAATGCTTGACGCCGATGTCCTAGTTAGAATCCGTTGGTTTGGTGCAGACTAATAAGAATGCCGAACTCCCCTCTTGCATCCTGCCTCGACACGGAATATAATACATATGAATAGTTGTTCATATATTGAATTTAGGAGGTCGTGTTCATGGCACAATCGATCCCACGCAAACAACGCTTTGATCAGAACCAAGTCGCTGAACAAGAGCATCGCCATCATGACACACATCAGCACGACCATGATCACGATCATGATCACAGTGACGTTCATGCGCACGATCACGACCACGGGCATTCCCATGCCCACGGTATCGGACACCATCATCATGGGCCGAACAACCGGAGAGGACTAACGATCGCTTTAGGGATTACCTCCTCCATTCTCATTCTGGAATTTGTCGGTGGGTTGCTTACGAACAGCCTGACCCTTCTCTCCGACTCCGGACATATGCTCAGCGATGCGGCTTCCCTGGCGTTAAGCCTTGTCGCGATGTGGTTTGCCGCCAAGCCGGCCGCTCCGAACAAAACGTACGGCTACTACCGGTTTGAAATTTTGGCAGCTTTGTTTAACGGGGCTACGCTGTTTCTTATCGCCGGCTTTATTATCTGGGAAGCCTACCATCGGTTCTTGAATCCTCCCGTCGTGTCCAGCGGCTCCATGATGTTGATCGCTTCGATCGGCCTGTTAGCCAATCTGGCCAGCGCTTGGGTGCTCGTTCGCAAAAGCGACGTGAAAAGCAACATCAATGTTCGCAGCGCTTATCTGCATGTGCTGGGCGATGCACTCGGTTCGGTTGGTGCGATACTCGCCGGATTGATTATGCTCCTGTTCAAATGGTATATAGCCGATCCGATCATCAGCGTTCTGGTCGCCCTGCTTATTCTGCGAAGCGCCTGGGGGGTTATCATACAAGCGGTTCATATCCTAATGGAAGGCACGCCGATTACGATCAACAGCGAAGCCGTGAAGCAATCGCTTCTAGTCATCGAAGGCGTCCGGGACGTGCACGATCTTCACATTTGGACCATAACGTCCGGTTTGGACTCTTTGACCTGTCATCTCCTCGTCGCTGAAGATGCCGATGACCAGACGATTCTTCAGCAGGCCGTTGATCTGCTCGAGCGGGAATACAAAATCAAACACGCCACGATTCAAGTCGAAACGTCCCGCCTGCAGCACGGCGATATGAAAGTATAAGAAAAACGTCAATCGACGTATTCCAAGGATGAGCGACCGCATTTTAGTGGTAGTTTTTCTTGGTTCAGAACCTCGTACTTCGCTTTAACGCTTTAGCGAAGTTAAACTTTCTGAATCATTAAAACAGCGGCTCAGCACCGTTCCTGTTTGAAGCTGACCGGCGGCTCCCCCCAATATTTGCTGAAAGCTTTTGAGAAATTACCGGCATCCTTGAAGCCGCAGAGGGACGCGGCATCATATACTTTGTGGCCCTCTCTCAGCAGTTGCTTGGCCCGCATCATCCGCATCGAGATGACATAATCGTAATAGTTGCGGCCGGTTTCCTTTTTGAACAGCCGGCTGATATGAACCGGATGCAGCGCGAAACGTTCGGCCATCGCATTTAGCGACAAGTCACGCTCGGGCTCCCGCATCGCGAGCTCGAGCAGCTCGCGGATAACCGGATGTTTCGCCCCGGGATGGGGCGTTTCCATTTGCCTGACAAGCCGGCTCACGAGCCGCTGAAGCAGCTCGTAGCCTTGTTCGGGCTTTTGCAGTTGCGCCAGTTCATAGGCTTCATCCTCCATGCGCTTAAAGGCATCCGCGGATGTCCATCCGCTTCGCTCCGCCTGCCGCACAATCAGGTAACAGCCTTTCATTACATGCAGCTGCCAAACGGCAGCGGCTTGTTTCATTTTCGCCCCCCACCATACGGTCAAAGCCGCTTCCGCAACCCGCAGCTCGCCCGATTCCAAAGCGGCGGCGAAAGCATTGTCCGCTTCAAGGTCGTCTGAAATCGCGTCCCCCCCGCCACCTGCGGCATCGCTTATCCCCCGGCCAAGCATACTGGCCGCTGGCCCGCCGAACGGATCGACCGACGCCACCGATCTGCTCTCGGCCCCGGTGCGAGCGGTAGCCGAGCGGCCGCTTTTCGGCGGATGAACGATTTCGATGCAAACGCCATCTTCGCCGAACTCGGCTTCCGCTACATGGAATCTGACCGTCCCCGTCAAACGATCGTACCGCCAGCTCCGGAACGGATCGGCTTTATTCCGCGCTGTGCGGTCCGGACGGCGCTCCCCTCCCACCCGAACCGCTGCAGGCTTGGCGTTAGTGCGAACAATGAGCTCGTAGCTCCGCTTGACCGTCATGCCGGTGAATGTTCCCTTGCGCTTTGCAATGCGAACTGTCGTCATCGCTTGATCCGACGCGCACTCCAAACACGTTTGGACGGATGCCCCCGCCAAATAGTCGAACGAAACGCCGTCGTCTTCATACAAGAGAAAGCTCCCGTGAGCTCCGGGGTATATATCCAGCGTGAGCGTCTCAACCCGCCGCTCACCGATATAGTCCATCGGCGGCCACATCGGAATAATCGCCCCGGCGCGCACGAACATGGGTCCGCCCGCTTCGGGAGGAACGCTTACTTCGATCAGGCACGGACCGCTGTGACGTTTCCCCGTCCAATAATCGAACCAGACCCCTTCCGGCAAATAAACGCTCTCGGTATAAACGGCGACGAGCAAAAAATCGCCTAGCATGTACTGTCCATCCAGCTCCCGGCAATGCCGGTCCCGCGGATACATAAGCGGCATAGCCCGCGCAATCGGCATCCCGGTGCGTGCGGCAGCATGAGCGGCCGAATATAGATACGGGATTAGACTGTAGCGCAATCGCGCATAGCGCTGAAACAGCTCCTGCAACGGATGCTCCAGAAAGTCCGGATGCTGGAAATGATCCATACTGTTAATTCGCGACAAGGCCAGCAAAAAATCGGCGTGAATGCCTTCGCGCGAAATGAGATGCATGTTCGTTGTCGTATGGACATGACCGGAAAGACCGTAATGAAGTATTGCCACGATCGCGTGCTTTGCGGTGTAAAACGTCCCTGTCGTACTGGCCGCAAACCGCTGCATCCCCAAATACCCTCGCTCTATATGGATCGCCGGCCGCCTGTTCGTCTGTTTCAAGAAGCCGGCATACATTTGCTTGCAGAGCAAAACCGGGTAAAGATTATGCAGCTCGGCGCTGCTCATACCATTCCCCCAGATTCGCCCGGGATCGCCGTGCATCGGGTTATTCGGGTGCAGGACAAATGCCGACACGCCGTCATCGACAAACTTGCGCAAGTGCTCGTACCACGAATCTTCATGAAGAGGCTGCTCGTCCTCTCCGTATCCGTCGTTGCGATCTTCCCATTTCGCCCTCCTATTCTCGCGGGCCAGCCGCTCTTCGAGCACCGTCAAATCGTAATCGCAGCCCAAAGCCAGGCTCAGCTTGAACCCTTGCTTGTGCAATATGCCGATAAAGGAAACTTGGCGCAGCAGATCGTTCGTACTTGTCGGGAATCGAACCGGATGCCATCGTTTCGTCGTCGAGAAGTCTTTTGCCCGCTCCATCCAATCGTCATTCAGGCCGATCAAATCGCAGGGAGTCCCGGCGCGGCGAAATTTGATCGCATCGTCCAGCACATCGCGGGCGCTGGACCCGATCCGCGAGCAAAAGTTCAGTCCGTACATCCAGATTGGCAGCAGGGGCGGTTTTCCCGCAACGTTAGTGTAAGCGTCTAACAGCTCCGCATAGTCGTTACCTGCGAAAAGAAACAAGTCCAGCTCGCCGGTAAGCCCTTCGATCAGCAGCTCGTTTTCGTTCGAAGCTCCAATATCGAACAGATGGCGCCATGTCGTATTCACCATAACGGCCCAACCGCTCGAGCTCATCAGGAAAGGAATCGGGGCGCTCGCCCACAGCTGTTTTTCTCCCCACATCTCGACACGCAAGCCGCGCCGTTGCAGCCGCTCCGGGGCGATGTTGCCAAGCCCGTACAACGCTTCGTCACCCCCCAGCCGAAAACGTACGCCGAACCCGGACTTATCGCTCGACCAGGGGGAGGCGCTCGTCGCCACCCGTTCTTCCCCATCCGCCCCGAACAAGCGGAACTGCCCGTCTCTGCCGTCCATTCGCAGCATCGCTTGTCCGCTACGAATTTCCACAACGGTCCCGGGAGGCGCCTTGCAAGCACCTCTCTCCGTCTCCAAGATAGCGCTTACAATTTGATAGCGCGTTAAAGCAGGCTCTGCAAAAAGTCCCGTCTCATTCAACCTGACCCGGAAAGAACCCGGCGCTATCGTCTGCACCCGCATCCATCCCCCGCTTGCAAGCGACAGCAAGAAATCTTTCGGCTCCCCCATCCCCACGCCCCCTTCATTGCCTTCATTATAGCATGGCGAAACGAAAATGTTAAAAATTCACATGAAAAATGAAGAAGCATTTGGTTAAAAACCTACATCTCAGCATTTGCAATTGCCATGTACGTCTCATCCGGGCGTACTCTATACTTGAATTGCGGCAATCGTCAGATATCGATTACTGATACGGGGCCTTCGCATCTCGAAGCAGCCGCAAAACTTTACTGAATAACTCATTCCATTAATAGGAGGAGCAATAAGATGGCCAATATGACTAGGAGAAAGCTGCTGGCCGCCATCGGCGCAACAGGAGCGGCGACCTTATTTTACAAAGCTTCCGTCGGTACGACGAGCGGAATGGAGACATCGGTTTGGGAGGCTACATACAACAAGGGCAAGTCCGGACCGAAATGGTTGGAAACCGAAATATGCATTTCGACAACCATAAGCGAGCTGCGGGCGGAAACGTCTCCTAAGGAAGGGATACCCTATTATGTAACCGACCCGGGAATGGAAGGATTTTTTCTCTACGATCCTCTAGACGCAGCATCGCCCGACAATACGGGAACGGTTCTCGTCTCAACATCGGGCGCCCGCTTCAAGCGGATTGTGGAGCAGTCATTCGTCAACGTGAAATGGTTCGGCGCAGCGGGAAACGGCACGACCGACGATACGGCGGCGATCAACGCGGCCATCGGCGATGGCAATGTGACGGTATATATTCCGGAAGGAACGTACATGATCCGGGCCGATGCAACAAGCGTGGGTCAATTAAATGCGGGCATCCAAGCGAAGAACAACACGACAATCGTGATAAGCCCTTCGGCTATTTTGAAAGCGTTTCCGTCGGCAACGCCTAGATATACGATCATTAATATTTTCGGCAAAACCAATGTCACCATCGAAGGCGGCGGCAAAATCATCGGGGAACGAAACGAGCATCCGGGGACAACGGGACAATGGGGCTATGGCATTGCGATCGGCGGATCGGACCGCGTGCTCGTGCGCGACTTGTACATCGCGGATTGCTGGGGAGACGCTTCCGTTGTCGGATATTATCTGACCCAGAGCAACGCTGCCCGCAATATTACGTTCCAGAACGTGATTTGCGACAATAACCGCCGGCAAGGAATCAGCGTCACCTGCGCCGAGAACGTGCGGATCGAGAGCTCCACGTTTGTCAATACGCACGGACATGCCCCGGAGTTTGGCATTGATCTCGAGCCGGACCCCGGCAGTTTCGTTCGCCGAGTGACCGTTGCCAACTGTTTATTCCAAAACAATACTGGTGGCAGCTTTACGATGAACGGGACGTTAGGAACAGTCGAATACGTCGAATTTATCGGAAACACGCTCATCGGCCCCGCCTCCCGTATTAACGGACTGTTGACGCAAAACGTCGCCCTGAAAGGCAACATTATGTCCGACTCGATCAACAGGTCCTTGTGGATCAGCAAATCGACCAATTATACGATAGAGGGGAACCTGATTCAAAATTGCAACGGCATCGGCATCTGGCTGGAAAATGCAAGCTCGATCAGCATTACGAATAACCACCTCTACAACATTGCGACCAACACCATTCGGCTTTCCGGGACTACCAACTATTGCCTGGTGGCCAACAACGTGATCGATGAAAGCGGAAGCGCTGCGTCAAGCACAAGTGTTATGATTGTAGACAGTGCAAGCTTCAATACCATCCAGGGCAACACGGTGCAAAACCGGTTCAAGCACGCCGGAACGGCAAAGGGCGGAACGACCACTTCGATTGTGCTGGACAATGCCGCTTCCGCCACAAGCGGAGAGTACAACACGATGACGGTTTATTTGGTCGGCGGAACCGGTGCGGGCCAAAAAAGAAAAATCTCATCTTACGACGGTACGACGCAAACCGCCGTTTGTACGCCGGCCTGGACCGTCGCCCCGGACGCTTCGTCCGAATATGTAATTCGCTATGGCCCCATGGACGGTATACGCGTGAATTCTCCGCAGTCCAAATATAACATCATTCACAACAACCAGCTTTTATTCGGCACAACGCTCTACAATTCAAACGGAATTGCAGATCAAGGAACAGGCACGTCCGTGCTTGGAAACGTGTCGCTGGAATAGCGGATTGGATCGATCAGACAAATCAAAAACTCCCTGCTTGGCAAGGAGTTTTTGATTTATTGCATCTAATAAGTAAACATAACATATAGAAGATAGGACGAGACGACCTCATACATAGGGATTATGGACTGCCGCAAAGACCGTCCGCAACGTTAACGACTACTTCGCCTTTTCCGCCTCGATCTGCTTGTTGACCTCATCTTCGATTTCCCGTAAAGCCGTATTAACATCTTTCCGGTCAACCGCAATGCCTCGCGTCCCTTTTCGGACCAGCGTTGTTTTGGCAATGGTATCATATTGCGTTGCAGGCACGGGGCTATCGATCGTATCTTTGAAAAACGCCTGCACATTTTTTCCGCGCAAGCCTTCGACCCCCGTTCCAAACTCGCTGACGGCCTTCTCGCTCTTGATGATTGGCAAGCGACCCATTCTGGACATCATCGTCTGCATCTCGTCGCTTAGTATATAGTCGATCACTTGAAACGCCTGATCCTTGTATTTACTCGTTGGAGGGATTACAAAGTACGGTGCGTTGAACTGCGATCCCTTATTCTCGAAACCCTTGAAGCGGGGAAGAGACACGACATCCCAGTCGAATCCTCCCTTTGCGGTCACGGCCGGCAGCTCGCTCATATAATTCGGCCCCGTACGCATCGCCAGGGTCTGCTCCTTGACAAATTCGTCCTTCTCCGAAACTTGCCCATTCAAGGCATTGCCCGGGATTGCAAAAAAGGCGGTCATCGTTTCCAGCCAGTGCTTCCACCCATCCGTATTCACCGCCGCTTTCAATGTTTTCTGGTCGATGTACGGCAAGCCCAGCTGGTTTTTGAATACCATATTCGTCTCTTCGAAACGGAACCCTTTGTACTGCACGCCGCCATCCATTCGCGTTACTTGTTTGGCAACATCGAGCAGTCCTTCCCATGTCATGCCGTCCTTCGGATAAGCGACACCAAACTTGTCAAAAATCGTCTTGTTATAAAACAAGGCATTGTTGTTCAGCTCATACGGCATTAAAATGAATCGACCGTCAAAATCCGAAAATGACCTCACATTTTGTTCCACGCCATCAGCCAATCGCGTCAAGTCGAAACCATGTTTTTGAAGAAGCGGTGTCATATCCGACACAAGTTGTAAATCTTTCAGCTTCGTTACGCCACCCAACGAGTATGAAATGAGGTCGGGTACCTGACCGGCACTGATCATATTTTCAATTTTGACTTCTCCGCCGTCGACGGTCGTTTTTAACTTTATATGAGGAAATTTTTTAGCGACCGCCTCGTGAACCTGTTCTACGAGCATAACCGAGTTGCTGGCCGCATAAAAATGGAGCGTCACCGGTTCAGTAGGTATTTCCGCGGATGGTTGTGCTTCTTTCTCCGAGCAGGCCGCCATTGCTGCCGCAAAAATCAAAACAGCGGATAACTTCCCACGTTTCATAGTAATCATGGATAGACCCCCTATTTATTAGGAAAACCGTGATGCCAGCTTGACATCATATCCAACGTCACACTGCTTCCCATTCCCCAACTACGCGGGTTACCTCCCAATTTCCGTCCGTTCTGCCCCTCAAAGCTATTGACGCTCCTATCGCTTGAGACCGTAATTCTGTATCCGCCGCAGCGGTTAAACCCAATAGTTGACCGCCGCTATGCGGGGCAATGTTAAAGTAATGCCCCTGCTCCACTCTGAATTGAAACGTATAATTTTCTTTTGCCGGAGGCAGGGTTAGCCGAACTTCGCCGGACGCCCCCCGATTCGTATGCGTGAAGCCAAGTTGTCGCGTTTTTACCGTCGTGTTCGTGGTACAATCGATCTCCTTCCATACATCGTGTTTCGCAACGATATTCTCGGCTGTCGGGATGATCTCAAACATCGAAATGCTCTCCCCGTACGATTCGCAGTTCACGTATTTGACATGGCGGGGGATTGCCGCATAGGCCGTCGAGATGGCAAACCCTCTTCGGATGGTCGGGGTGCTTCGATCTTCCACGGATACACATGCCTCATAGATCGCATTGCCGATCGTAGTCCGCGGCTGTCTCGAATCCTCCCTGATAAAAAACGACGCGCCGAAAGCCCCTGTATTCGCCGTATTGTTTTCGGTATTGCAAGCGTAAGCCGCGCAGCCCCGGTAAACGGTTTCAACTCCCAAAGACGAACAGGACGTTTCAAGAAAGCCATTCCACAACTCGTTCGTGGCCGTACAGTCTACAAACTTCACCGATCCTTTTACATAATCGTTGCAATATTGAATGCAATAGCCGTATTTATTGCCGCTTGTCCTGCAGTTGACGAATTGAATATCGACCCGTTCGCTGGTGGCATCCAGCCGTGATAATTGAACCAGAAACCCTACCAGCTCGTTGCTATCCGCCCGACAATTCATAAAGACGACATGCTTCAGCATCCCGAGCTTCGTATTGGGCTCCAAATCGACGCCGCATTGCGGAGAAGTTCCATTCGACTCGCTGAACGAGCAATGTTCCGCATACAGACCGTCTATGGAGGTCACGCTCAAACCTTGTCTTCTATTGTTGCTGCACTTCACTTGAATCAGTCTAACCTGTTTGGCGGGAGCATTGGTTAACGGATCGCTGCCGATATAGATACCGTCCCCCCAGCAGTCCATGATGCAAGTACCGGCAATCGTTACCTGCTCACAGCCCAAAATATTGATGCCGTGCCCCCACTCCCCTGTCGTTCCCAGATGCGTCATGCGGTCGCCTTTTATGATGCCGCCCAAAATCTTTATATTTTTTTTGTTCTTTGCTCTGAAAATATTCGAATTAGTCGCACTGGAAGCCAGCCCTTGGATCACCGTATCCGCCTGCATATGTATCGTTATGTTATCGTACAGCTCGATACCGCCAGAGCTGCCGTCGCTCGTCGAACCGGCATCGACATAATAAACGCCGCTCGGGAATACGACATGCTCGATCGAATGACTTCTTGCA
The DNA here is from genome assembly GCF_003626695.1 of Paenibacillus ginsengarvi. Lineage (GTDB taxonomy): Bacteria > Bacillota > Bacilli > Paenibacillales > NBRC-103111 > Paenibacillus_AB > Paenibacillus_AB ginsengarvi. The sequence continues at coordinate 152,614 of NZ_RBAH01000008.1, read as the reverse complement.
AAGTCAAGCGCCTGCTGAATGACGGCTTGATCCCCGGTCGATGCATTGCCTATTGCTCCGAAATCTTTTACGTTTAATGAACGTTCGGAAAGGGTCTTCGTCAGGTTTCTCGGCGTAACCCCCAGCTCCGTCATATCACCAATCTCCCCCTGCAGTTGAACGATATCTTCCTCGCATTCGCATTCTCCCAATGTCGTCAACGGTTTGACTCCATTCCCCAAGGCGTACCCTACTCCTCCGCCTAAAAGAGTCGCCGCAACCGAAACCGTGCCCGCAGCCCCAATCTTGAGTATTTGCCGTCTGTTTACCCGGTTCTTCGAATCTGCGCGTTCAGCCATAACAGTCACCTCGTATCCCGATTTTTTTAGCAATTAGCCAAGAGTTAAACTTAATTTCATGCTATTAAAATCGTCCTGCCGCTTCTACATAACTTTCCGGGAAGTAGTTATGTTTTTTGATGATCTGCCCGTATCCGCCCATAAACAAAAGAAGCCGCGATTAACGCGGCTTCTTCTGAGAACATGTTATTGTCACCCATTAACGGATCAGCTTCACCATTCGGCGGTATAGGGATCCGCTTACTTCGAGCGTCCCATCCTCCTGATATCCCATCTTGACATATAGCCGATAGGCGCGATCGTTCTCTTCCTCCACAATCAGCGAAAGCCTGGAATGACCTTCCGCCTTGCCTTTTTCCTCGAACGCTTGCATAAGCAGCTTGCCGATGCCCTGCCCCTGGAACTCATCGCTAACCGCGACCGAGTCCAAATAATATTCGTTCGGCTGCGTTTCCTTCGCGATCGTATAATCCGTCCGGCCATATTCGCTCCGGACTCTCTCCACAAACGGCGCATCCAGCTCATCCGCGCGGCCCCCGTCGTAGGACACGAGAATACCAGCAAGTCTCCCGTCGCGCTCTTCGACTATAATCTGTTCATAGCTAATCCGATTGCCCTTCTTGCGGTAAAAATCGGACAAAATCCGCATCGCTTCTTCATGGTCGGTCGTCCCTGCAAGCGAATAGGCGATCGAACCGATCGCGCTGTACAGCAGCGGAATAACCTCATCTACATCTGCGGCAGTTGCCGGCCTGATCATCGTGTATCCTCCTGCCTCAAAACGAAATTTAAACCCACTATATCACTTTCGCGCTCTCATTGCCAAAAATAGCCTAGCGATTTTTCCCTTGTGCCGCGGCTTCAAGCATCTCCTTCGCCTTCAACTCTTCTTCGAAAGCGTTGGCGTAGCTTGAAATATACAATTCGAGAAATTGAGATTGTCCCAGCGAAACGTAACGGACGAAATGCTCTACGCTAAGTTTATAATACGAAAAGGAATTATGTGCGGCATCCAGCAGTTTTATAAACTCGGGATCTAGAATGCCGAGCAGTTTCGCTTTATTAAGATCATCACTGCTCGTATCCGTCATGATGGAGAGGTACATATCCTCAAACGTCTTCCAATATGGTTCATGCATGGCTACGAAATATTGATTGCTTTTTTTAATGTCATAAAATTCTTTGGCGATGCGTATTTTCTCGCGAATGACCGGCAATCGTTCGATATAGGTTTCGACCTTTGCATACATCGCCTCTACGCGTTCTTCCAGCCTCTGCTTTTCGATGTCTTCTTTCGACTTCGGAGTCGTCTCCGGCGGGTTAGCCGGGACCGATGGCGCCGGCAGCGCCGCTATAGTAACGGATGCCGTCGATGTTGACGCATTCCAGTCGATTTTCGCCCCGAGCGCTTCGCTGACGAGCCGCAGCGGAACTAACGTACTACCGTCCATGTTGATCCCCGGCACTTCGCCTTGCACCGCTTTGCCGTTAACGACGACCTGTACGACCGGATACCCGTTATATTCGCCCCGCAAACCGTCCGCAGCCGCGATACCGGATACCGCAAGCAGCAGCCCTCCGCAAAGATAAGCTATTTTCTTCTTCATTCTCTCTCCTCCTCCAAGCTTTCTCCATCTGCTGAACTGATTCGACGAAAGTTTCAATATTCCTACCACTATCGGTTCGTGCCTGCCGAACTAAAGAATCCCTTTGCGGCTGGAAAAAAAGAAAGCGGTATGGCACTTAGCCATACCGCTGCCTGTAACTTACCAATTACGAATTTCCATCACTTTACGCTTAACAATGCCGTTAGGGGTATCGATCGTTTCATATACGTTAACAAAGTTTTTAGAGCTGAACTGATTGATTTTCAAATTTGTAAATGTAACTTCGTTCAATCCATTCAACAGTTTTACGTTACCCTGGAAGGCGATCGATTGAGTAGAAATGACTTGCCCCAGTGCATCGATCAGATCAAACTGCAGCTTCGACAATGCGGCATCCGCAATGATTTGCTCCTTGCGCTGTACATCTACATCCAATCGTAATGTATACGAAAATGTCGTACTAAGTACGCTGTGCACCAATTCTTTCGATTTTACATCCAACTGATACGGGTAAACTCCCCAATTCATATCAGTCACATCATCATCCTGGATACTAACTTGTACGTTACCCAGCGGTACTCGGCTTGTATCTTTGGCATTGTATGCACGCAGCTGCATCGGTTTTTCCGTATCGGCGGACATCATCAGGAAGGAATAGCTGATGAGGTAGCTGCTGTTTGTGGCCAGCTGTGCAGGCACGGTCGTTTGCTTCGTACCGGAGTAAATATGACCCGAATCGTCTACCAATTCGAATGCCAAATCCGGAGTCGCCAGAACGGTAGTATCCTTGTTCGTAAACTTGAATTTAGCTACAACGGTTTTGAACCCATTGCTTTCATTATCGTAAAGATGCAAATCGGTTAAAGCAACTTCCGCTTTCTTATCTAGCGTCAAGCCCAGCGAATCGCCTAATGCATAATCGCTGCTGCCGCTTGTCGCATTCACCTGAGCCCGGCTTAAGCTGGTCACGAGCACCGGCACGGTTTTCGTCTGCGTACCCGTATTGTTCGAATTGCCATTGTTCGCGTTGTTCGTATTCGCATTATTGGCATTGTTTGCATTCGTGTTGTTCGCATTCGTATTCGAGCCTGTTCCAGCCGTTGCGCTGCCCCGGCTCTCGAACAAAGCGATCTGCATATCCGATACGGAAACACCTTTCGGCAGCAGCACGTTATACGTAAAGGTCTCGCTTTCGGAAGGAGACAAATAGGATGCATGTACGGAGGTATCCTCGGACGAAACGCTTACCGCCCCGTCGCTTGTCTGGAACTTCACGGCCAGCTTAGGAATGGCCGCTACCTTCGTGCCCTTGTTGCTGACCAGAACCTTTGCCGATACCCACTGTCCCGCTTCGCTCGGCGTAACGGCGGCCGACTCGACCTGAACCGATACCGTTTCCTGGCCGCTGCTGTCCGCGACCGATCGGGCGTTGCCGATCGCCGATACCGACGACGTCCGGCCGACAGGCAGGCTTTCAAGCACCGTAGAGGCCGTACCATTCACATAATAAAATTGAAGCGTCCAGTCGCCGGTGGACGCGGCCGAAGGAAGAGCCGCGCGAATCGTAATACGTTGCGGTTTGCCGGGAAGCAGCGAGCGATCCGCGCCGTCGACCGTCGTTACCGAAACTACCTGACCGTTCGAATCTTCCAGACGCATTTTCAGTCCGGCTGGCAGCGTCAATCCGTTGTCTCCCGCGTTTTCCGCGATGAGATCGGTATACAGTGCCCACTCGTTGTTCTCGCTAACAAAGTACTCGTTGCCTACGCGGAAGCTGACTTTATCGTCATTGGAAAACGCGGCATCCACTTTTTTAAGCGGAACGACCGCTTCCGGCGATGTCCCGGACGTCTCGGACATGGCCGCCGCAACCGAAAGAGAGCCAAGATCGCTCATTGAAACCGTCGTTCCGTAATTCCAGGTAAACAGCGTCACCTGCAGCTGTTCCGGCTTCAGTCCTTTTGTAACCCGGGCCTCATAGGCAAACTGCTGCTCCTTCCCCGGCTGCACGCGAGCGTTCTGCTGACCCGTGAGCTGCGCGGAGTAGCTGAAGCCGCTGTCGTCCGTCACTCTTGCGCCGTAGTTATTGTAGTCGATCGGAACGCTGTCTCCGTTATGCAGCGCTACCGAGAAGCGCAAAATAGCGTCGTCGGAGCCTTCGGAAAATCGGACCTTCTCCAGTGTAAAATAAGAGCTGCCGCTGATGTAAACGCCCTCTTTACCGGCAAATGCCGCATACGGAGCTAAGGCGAAGCAAAAGACAAGAAAGGCGAGCGCGATTTTTCTGGCTCTGGATAGCAGGACACCATGCATGTTTCGTCTCATCGGAATATGTACCTCCATGAAATTAATCGAATCGAAGCGCATCGATCGGCTTGAGGCGGGAAGCTTTGTTTGCCGGATACAGTCCGAATATGACGCCGACCAATACGGAAAACAAAAAGGCGTAAAGGCCGAATGACAACGAAAGCTCCGTTGGCTGTTTCGGATTGAAATGCGGCCAGGCCAGCGAAACGCCAATGCCGAGGAGCAAGCCCAGCAGCCCTCCCAAGCCGCTTATGACGGTCGCTTCCGTCAGGAACTGCATCAAGATATGCCTGCGCTGCGCTCCGATCGATTTGCGGATGCCGATCTCCCGGGTTCTTTCGCTTACGGTAACAAGCATAATGTTCATGATCCCGATTCCGCCTACGAGGAGCGATATTAACGCTACGCTGATGAGCTGGTTCGTCAGCGAGCTGGAAGCTTCCTTCCGCGCATTCATCAGCTCGTCCTGATTCTGAATCCGGAAGCCGTTGCTGCTTTTGAATTGATACGTCAAAAACTGGCTTACGGTATTTTGCGCGGCGGCAAGATCCTTTACATCCGGCGCTTCAATGTAAGTCGTGCGGATCGAGCCGAGCCGAAAGGTGCGGCGAGCCGATTCGAGAGGCACGAGGACGGAGCTGTCTATATTCACCCCACCCATGCTCGAGCCCTTCGGCTTGAGCTTGCCGATGACGGTAAATACGACGCCGTCGATGTTGACATCCTGTCCGACTGGATCGATATTGCCAAATAGCGTGGTCGCCACCTCGCTGCCCAGCACCGCGACCGGGTTGCGGAACTCGTTATCGCCGGGAGAGAGAATTCTTCCACTGTCCAGTTCGGTCTTCATAATCCAGAAAAACCGGTCGTTCGTCCCGACAAGGTTGAACGCTTCCTTCGTCCGCTCATACTTGACATTGGAGTTGCCCTTCGTCACGGTCGGCGCCATCGAATCGATCTCCGGCAATATTTCCAGTTCCATCAGCTGATCGTAGTCGAGCTGGGTCGCCCGCCCGTTGCCGAGCAAATTGACGATGAGCAGGTTCGTCCCCAGCTTCTCGTACTGCTTCTCGATCTGCGCGGTCGTGCCCTGGCCGATCGATACGAGCGTAACGACCGACGCGACGCCAATAATAACGCCCAGCATCGTCAGCAGCGTACGCATCGGCTTGCTCAAAATCGTACGCATCGCCATGCCTACTAGCTCAAACAAATTCATACGGTGACCACCTGCCTAGACTGCGAGACGTTAATCTTGTCCTCGACGATCTCCCCGTCCCGGATCGAGATGACCCGCTTTGCGTGTTCGGCGATATGCAGATCGTGCGTAATCAATACGATCGTATTGCCCTCGTCGTTCAGCTTGATCATCAGCTCGAGCACTTCGGTTCCCGTCTTCGAATCAAGCGCTCCCGTCGGTTCGTCGGCAAGCAGCAAGGCAGGTGTGGCCGCAAGTGCTCTAGCGATCGCAACACGCTGCTGCTGTCCCCCGGATAACTGGCTCGGCCTGTGATCGGTCCGCGCTCCCATACCGAGCGATTCAAGCATTTTCTTCGCTCGATCTCTCCGCTCGGTTTTGCCGACGCCAGCATAGATGAGCGGAAGCTCCACGTTTTCGAGCGCGGTCAGCCTGGGAAGAAGGTTAAATTGCTGAAAAATAAATCCGATTTTTTTGTTTCGCACGACCGCCATCTGACTGTCGCTCAGTTTGTCCGTTTTGACGCCGTCTAGTATGTACGATCCGGATGTCGGCGTATCAAGCAATCCGATCGTGTTCATCAAGGTCGACTTGCCCGACCCCGAAGGGCCGACGATCGCGACGAAGTCTCCGGTTTCGACCGTGAGCGAAACATTTCTCAAAATCTGGATCTCTTCGGTTCCGCTTCCGTACGATTTGCAGATGTCTTTCAGTTCGATTATGTTCACGCTCATCTGCCCCCTCTGGTCGCAGCTCCGCCGGCGTTTCCTCCTCCGCCTTGTGCGCCACCTCCGCCAGGAACAACGCCTGCGGGAAAGCCCCCTTGCTGCTGGAACTGCTGGCGAAGCTGATCGATCTGCTGCTGCGTTCCGTTTTGCGTCCGCTGACGGGTAGGAATGGCAACCTGATCGCCTTCGCTGAGTCCTTCGACGATTTCGACGCTTGTTTTGCTGCGGATTCCGACCTTAACCGGCACGTTTTCCTTCGTTCCGTCCGGAAGCACCTTGTTCACGGTCGCGGCTCCGCGCTGGATTTGCAAAGCTTCGACCGGAAGCGTCAACACGTCCTTTTTGTCCTGAATCAAGATTTCCGCCGTGCCGGTCATTCCGTATTTGAGCTGTCCGTCTTTATTCGGAACCGCAACGATCGCGTCGTAATAGGTGACTCCGTTCGAAGTTACACCGACAGTCGATACTTGCGACAACTCGCCCTGAAAAACGCGTCCCGCAATGGAGTCGACCCGCACCTCCGCTTTCAGTCCCGCCTTCATGCTCTGGATATCCAGCTCGTCAACCTGAATCGGCAGGGTCATCACGTCAAAGCTCGTTACGGCTCCGAACATGTCTCCAACCTTAACGTTTGCGCCCGACTGAAAGTTCGCCAGCACATTAGTTCTCTGATTCGCGAAATCGGTCGAGAACACCCCGTCGAACGGAGCCTTGATGGTCAGCTCGTCGACTCTCGCTTGCATATCTTTAACCGCGGCGTCCTGGCGATCGAGACTTTCTTTCTTCGCGGTAATCGAATCTTTAAGCGTATCGTTCGTGACAACCGCGATCAATTCGCCGGCTTTGACCATATCGCCGTTTTTGTGCAGCAGCTCGGAGATCGTGCCGCTCGTATCCGCCAGAAATGCGGTCGTTTTCAAATATTCCAGCTTGGCGTTCGCCTTCGCCTTGATCTCGCGGCCGTTTAGCGTCGCGGCCCCCGACACGTCCATCGCCGCATCGAGTGTGCCGTCGTTCGCAACATTGATTTCTACATCAACGATTCGATTGCCGGACGCATCCGCCCTCACCTCTTTGCCGATCGTTTGCACAGTGCCCGTCTTCGTGAGCGAATAGGCGGCAATCGTCAAGTCGACCGGATCGCCTTGCTTCAGCTGCAGCGCTTCCTCCAGGGCGAACGGCAACTTTGCCGTAAAGGAGCTGTTTGTCGATATGGTACCGATCTTGGTCGTTTTGTTGACCGTCGAGCCGACATCCAAATTGGTAACAAGCGAAAGCTTGCCGCTTGTCTGTGCCGTAATTTTCAAATTTTGCTGTTGTGAGAGCAGATCGTTCAAATCTTTTTGCAGCTGCTGCAGCGTGTTTTGTCCGTTCTTCAAATTTTCCTCGACCTGATAGCTGGAGATTTGCAGCAACACATCGCCTTTTTTGACCGGCATGCTTCGGATCAAATTCATCGTTTTGATCGTTCCGGCCGCCGGCGCCGTAATATTCTGAATCATTTGCGTTTGAAACTGAGACGTTCCCGATACGGAGAGACGCACGTTTCCTTTTTTGACCGTAGTCGTTTGCTCCTGCTGGTTGGCCGCGGCAGGCCGTTCGGTTTTATTAACGAAAAAATATGTACCGCCGCCGCCGATCACGATTACAACGGCCAGAGCGACCACCCATTTGGTTCCACGCCTCATTGCCATATCCATCTTCCCTTTCCCGGATTCCTGCTTGAATGATAACGCCAACATGATTTACTACATTCTTTGAACGCGGATTCGCAGCTTCAAGGTCGTTATGCCCGTGCCTCCTCCTCTCCGGGTTCCTATGAAGCGCGTCCCGAGATTGCGCTTACAATCGGTGGAAACAAACAGTCGGCCTGCCTCGAAGCGAAGGCAAGACCGGTTTGGACGATTGCGAGAATAGAATACATACGCGAGATTATACGATGTGAATGTGAACTATTTATGAACAAAACCTTAAAGCATAGTAAAAATTACTGGGTTGCTCCGGTAATATCGGAGCAACCCGTTTTCCATCCCTCAAGACTAAAGTCCCACAAGATCGGCAAAAGTACAAGTACTGTTTTTTTGCAGCCGCTACCCCCTGAACGATTCAATCGCGCGTGCCAGATTCATAGTGTCTTCACGTTTTACAGTTAAAGGCCGATCGGCTTTAATCGCTCGGACAATGCTGTTTAATAGCTGTTCCGGAACGGTGCCATCCGTAGTTTGGGCTGTTAAAGCTACGATAAGCTGCAGTCCCGGAATCACGAATATCCTTGATCCTCCAGAGCCGGCTGCATAAAACATGCTATGCTGTCTAGTATCATGTTTCATTAACCCGGGTAACAGCCATTTTTGCCACCAAAACAATCCGTATTTCTGAGTTCTGCCGTCATGCCCCTCCAATTCCACGCGACCGGTCATGGAATCTCGAATCCAATCGCGGCTGAGCAGTTGCCGCCCCTCCCACTCGCCTTCCATTAAAAGCAAATACCCGATTCTAGCCATATCGCGTGCCGTCATGGCCATTGCCCAAGCACCTATGTTATGTCCTTGCGGATCATGATCCCACTTCACATTCGTAATTCCTAGCGGTGAAAATAAATTTACGCTGGCGTAGTCCAACATTGTGCTATTCGTCACCTTTTGCAAAATAACGCTGAGCAAATGCGCATCCCCATTGCTGTACCTGAATCTTGTGCCGGGCTTGAATACCGAAGGGCAATCCAATATATACTGCACCCAGTTTTGCGAATACATCATATCTACGGACGACTGCTCGTCTTTATTGTTCCATTCCAAACCTGAAGTCATCGTCAACAAATGCTTGATTCGAATTTCCGATTTTAATGGATCGTTTGCGATATATGGAAAAAAATCGATTATTTTTTGCTCCAAGCTTATGTTATGTTCGGCTAAAACTATACCGGTTAACAAGGAAAGTATGCTTTTTGTAACCGAACGTATATCCTGTGGCGTATCCGCATTCGCTTGACCCTGATAAGCTTCTGCAACTAAGTATCCGTTACGGACAATAACAACGCTGTGCACGCCACGGTTCGTAAAATTGCCGAACGTGTCCGAGAGATCGGCCGAAGCCATCCCCTGCGCCTCCGGATAACTCGTTCTCCATGGCCGGGCTGGCCAATACTTTTTTTTGTCGTACGTGGAAATGTTCTGTAGTTTCATTACTAATACCAACCTTCCGAAAATAAATTTTATCTCTCTGTGCTTACATCGTACCTCCCCTGTGTGAATCGACTGTGAATGTATGCTTAAACTAAACTTAAGAGAAGCTGAAAGTTAGCTGAATACAGAATCAGGAAATTTGGACGCAAAAAAACGAACCTGAGCTTAAATAATTTGCCCAAGTCCGTTGTTCCGAAGCATTTCATATTTAAGTAATTTAGGTATAACCCTCAGCAGCTCGGCCGTTATGTCCGTCAGCTTTTCGATGGAAATTGGATAACGAATGTCGTTCCTTGATTCAGTTCGCTCGTAAACGATATGCTGGCGCCATGCAGCTCGACGATTTTTTTCACAATGGCGAGACCGAGCCCGTTGCCGCTCCACGGCGACATTTGCCGGGATTCGTCAGCTTTATAGAAACGGCGGAATACGTGCTGCCGATCCTCTGGCGCGATGCCTACGCCGGTATCGCTGATCGATACGACAGTCCCCTTCTTCTCGTCCATCGAAACCGATAGGGTAATGCGTCCGCCCTCCGGCGTAAATTTGATCGCGTTGTGCAGCAAATTCGTCCATACTTGGCTGAGCGAATCCTCGTCGGCGACGATACGCACCGGCTCCAGCTCCAGCTCGATATCGAGCCGTTTGCCCGACCATAACGGTTCGCTCGCAACGACGGCGCGGCGGAGCTGCTCGTCAAGCTGAATCGGCTTCGGATGATACGGATGATGCTCCGAGTCGAGCGAGGCGAGCTTCAGCAAATTTTCGCTGAGCCTGGACAGCCGTTCCGATTCGCTCTCGATCAGCTTCAAATATCCGATTCGCTCCTCGCTATCGAGCGTGTCCTGCTGCAGCAGCTTGGAAAATCCGCGGATCGAAGTAAGCGGCGTTTGAATATCGTGGGAGACGTTGGACACGAATTCCTGGCGCATTTTCTCCATCTTTTTCAGCTCGCCGGCCATATGGGTAATGCTTGCCGCCAGCTTGCCGAGCTCGTCCTTCTGTTTGAAGCGGAGCTGCACGTCAAAATTGCCCGCAGCTATTTTTTCGGTTACCGCGGTTATTTGTTTCAGCGGACGCACCAAGTAGACGGCTGCGAGTACGATCATGAATGCACCGATTAGAATAATCGTCCATAAATTGCGGTAATCGAGAAAACCGAAGCGGAGCGTCTGAGTCGGCGTGACGGACGTGACGAACAACGCATAATGTTTGCCGCCGTATTCGAACGAAACGCCGACGTTTCCTTGCGGACACATAACGCTTTCCCCGTCCTGGAAGCTGGAGTACGAGCCTCCGTCCAGGACGTGCCGGATCGTTTCCGGCGGGATCGTACATTTCGAGCTGGCCGAGGGTCTGGACATGTAGCTATCGCCGCTATCGTCGTACAAATACAGTTCTTGTCCGCGGCTCAGCCTGCCGGCAATAGTCACGGTTTGCCCGACCTGCTGCGTCTCCGTCTCCTGGATGAGCCGGATGACGAGCTTGGCCGCATTTTGCAGCAGTCCCTCCACGCGGTTGTTCAGCTGATTGCGGTAGTAATGGGTGAAGGTCAGGCTCGATATCGCCAGGCTGCACCAGACTACGATAAAGATCACGATCGCGATGCGCATATATAACGTCCGGATCAAGGCTGCACCTCAAGTCGGTAGCCGAGATTGCGGATCGTAATGATCGATACTTTCTCCGAGCAGTTGAATTCCAGCTTCTCCCTCAGCCGTTTCACGTGAACGTCCACCGTTCTGGCGTCCCCTTCGTAATCGACTCCCCAAATTTCTTCGATCAGCTGCGCGCGGGTAAAAATATGGCCGGGATTGCTGGCGAACTTGAACAGCAGCTCGAACTCTTTCGGCGGAATCATCGAGCTTTGGCCGTTCACCGTAAGCTCGAACGTCTTCCGGTCGATCGTCACGTCGCCGACCTGAACCGTCTCCGAATGCTCGATCCGGTACCGCTTGAGCAGCGCCTTGACACGCATGACGAGCTCCATCGGATCGAACGGCTTGACCATGTAATCGTCCGTGCCGAGCTGAAATCCCTTTAACCTGTCGGCAACTTCGCTTTTGGCCGATACCATGATGATTGGGATGTCCAGCGACTTCTTCAAATCGCCGCAAAAATCCCAGCCGTCCATGACGGGCATCATAATATCCAGGACAATCAGATCGATTTTGACGTTGGCCAGCACATCCAGCGCTTCCTGACCGTTCGACGCTTCAAAGATGGCGAATCCTTCCTGCTGCAAAAACGCCTTGACCAGCTTGCGAATGGCGAGATCGTCGTCGACGATAAGAATTTTGCTCATACGTATCTATGTATCCTTTCACATGGGACATGGAGTCTATGACGATTATAGAGGCCCAGCCTTAAATTCAGCTTAAAAAGGATACGGCAGCTTTAGTCAAGCTCGTCTGCGAACAATTGAACCAAAACGGACGAGAAGGAATCCGGAATCAAATAATGGGCGGAGCCGTCGAACGGGGTCGGCGACTTGTTGATCAGCATCAGCTTGTCGCCCCGATAATAGCGAAGAAGGCCGTTAGCGGGATAAACGCTTAACGACGTCCCGGCGACGATGAACAGATCGGCCTCGGCAATCGCTTCTTGCGCTTCCCGAAATACACGGTCGTTCAGCTTCTCTTCGTAAAGCACGACGTCCGGCTTGATCATGCCGGAGCACGTCTTGCAGACGGGCACGAGCGGCTCGGTATGAAACCAGTCCTCCAAGGCGTAGAAGGCGCGGCATTTCATGCAATAGTTGCGATGGATCGAGCCATGCAGTTCGAGCACATGCCGGGAACCGGCCGCTTGATGCAGCCCGTCGATATTTTGCGTAATGACCGCCTTCAGGCGCCCTTCCGCTTCCAGCCGCGCGAGCACGCGATGTCCGGCGTTCGGCAACGCCTCGGGGTAAATCATCTTTTCGCGGTAAAACCGGTAAAACTCCTCCGTATGCTTCATAAAAAACGTGTGGCTCAGCATTTCCTCCGGGGCATGCTCCGTCCCGCGGAGCGTTTGGAACAGGCCGCTTTGCGAGCGAAAGTCGGGAATGCCGCTTTCGGTCGAAGTGCCTGCGCCGCCAAAAAATACGATACGGTCGCTATCCGCCGCCAAACGTTTCAATGCTTCAACATCCATTCCGGCACTCTCCGTTCGATCTAAAAGTCGATGCAAGCTGCGGCAAGAAGCTCGTAGGAACGCATCCTGCTTTCGTAATCGGGCGTTCTTGTTACAATGAGCAGCTCGTCCGCGTTATACTGTTCGCTCAGCTCAAGCAGCTTCTCACGTATGCGCTCCGGCGATCCGATCACGCTTTTGGCCATTCTCGCCGCAATCTGCTCGCCAGCTTCCGCCGCCACCGCCCCTAAGTAAGCTTTGGCTCCTTGGGCCGCATATTCGGCGGCCTTTTCGTCCGTTTCGGCACAGATTACGCTTACAGCCACGATGATGCGCGGCGACGAGCACAACCGGGATGGCTGGAACGAATCCGCATACGTCTGTGCGACGCGTACTCCGTCTTCCTCACTCATAAAATGCCCGAACACGTAACCGGTTCCATAGGCAGCAGCGTAGTTAGCGCTTTTGACGCCTGTACCGAGCAGCCACAGCTCCGGCGGTCTCTCCGGCACCGGACGCGCCGAAACGCGCTCCTGCTCCACCCGGAAATCGTCCGCCAGGAGTTCCGACAGCGCCTGTATCGATTGCGGCAACCGGTGCACCTGCTGCAAATAGTTGTCGGACAGCGCCATAGAAGCATGCGCCGATGCGCCGGGCGCTCTGCCGATGCCTAGATCGATTCGTCCCGGATACAGCGTAGCGAGCATGTGGAACGTCTCCGCCACTTTATACGGCTTGTAGTAGGGCAGCAGCACCGCGCCCGAGCCGATACGAATCGACTCCGTTTTCGCGCCGATATGCGCCAGCAGCACCTCCGGACTGGAGGAGGCGATCGCGGGCATGTCGTGATGCTCGGCGACCCAATACCTCGTAAAACCCAGCCGCTCAGCCGTCTGCGCCAGCCGAACCGTATGGCCGATCGCCTCTGCGGCCCCGGCTCCCCCGATGATCGGTACCAAATCCAATATGCCTAATCGTAGTCGCTTCATCCTTCGTCCCCTTTGCATGCCCTCATTATAGCTTACATGAAGGCGAAACGAAACAAGCCCCGTATCCATGTAGGATCGGGGCTCTTGCCGATATGTCCGCGCGAAGCGAGCGGTTAAGCTTGACCTTTCGTTACCCAGCCTGCTACCGTTACGGTTCGTTTCGCCTGGTGGATGACCGCGTTTTTGACATCCTCGATCATTTTGCCGTTCTGATCGACGGAGACGCTCGTCCCGTACGGATTGCCGCCCGCCGAAAATATAGAGTGGTCGGTGTACCCCGGGCCGGCGATAATCGCCCCCCAGTGGTACATGGACGTATACAGCGCCAAAATCGTCGCTTCCTGCCCGCCATGCGGATTTTGCGCGGAAGACATCGCGCTGACGACCTTGTTGATCGTTTTGCCGTTAAACCAGATGCCGCCGGTGGTATCGAGAAACTGCTTCATCTGCGACGCCATATTGCCGAACCGGGTCGGCGTGCTGAAAATGATCGCGTCGGCCCAGACAATATCGTCCGGCGTTGCTGTCTGGATATGCTGCGTCGCATCCACATGCGCCTTCCATGCCGGATTGGAGGCGATCGCCGATTCCGGCGCGAGCTCGGGCACCTTTACGATTTTGACCTCCGCGCCCGCCTGCCGTCCGCCTTCGGCCGCCCATTCGGCCAATTGGTAGTTCGTCCCTGTCGAGCTGTAATAAACAATAGCCAGTTTAACCGTCATTTCGTTAATCTCCTTTTTCTGTTCGATTCACCATTGATTATGCGTTCGTTTCCTCCCTCCTATTCATTACCTAACGCAATAAACGTTTGAAACAACAAAAAAGCTCTCCGTAAAGAGAGCCGATTCGATGGAAAATTTCGCTGAGTACGCTAGTTCGTCCTTAGCGCCTTTCTTACGGCCGGAGCCACCTCCAAGGCCAGGCGTTCGATCGTACTCGCCACCTTGCCGAACGGAATGCCGCCGATATCCACCTGGGCGATAAAGCGCTGATGCCCGAACATCTCGTGCTGGCGCAATATTTTCTCCACGATCTGCTGGGTGCTGCCGACGAAAAGCACGGTGTCCGGAGCGGACATCCATTCGTATTCCGTCCGCGTCAGACGCGATATCATCCCGTGCTGCCTGTTGTTTTCCTTCCAATAGTTCATATAGTAAGGATAAAATTCGTCCCTCGCCTGCTTCGACGTTTTGGCGATATACGCGTGACTGGTAACGCCGATCTTTAATTTCCCGGCATCGTGACCGCTCTCGGCAGCCGCTTCGCGATAGGCCTCCACAAATGGCTGAAACCGATACGGACTGCCGCCTAACGCCATAATGGCAAGATGAGTGCCTAGCTTCCCTGCACGGGCTGCACTGTCGACACTGCTTCCGACCGCGACCCAGATCGGGATTTCGCTCTGCGCCGGCCGAGGCGCAATATCCGCTTGCTCGAGAGCCGGGCGATGGCGGCCGCTCCACGTTATTTTCTCGGAAGCGCGGAGCTGCAGCAGCAGTTCCAGATGCTCCTGAAAAAGCTCGTCGTACAAAGCTACATCGTATCCGAATAACGGAAACGACTCACGAAACGCTCCCCGCCCTGCAATAATCTCGGCCCTTCCGTCAGACAACAGGTCGAGTGTGGCGAAGTCCTGGAACAGCCGTACCGGATCAATTGTCCCAAGCACGGTCGTGGCCGACGTCAGCTTGATCCGCTTCGTTACTTGCGCGACCGAGGAAAGCACGATGGCAGGAGCGGATGCCGCGTACTCCAGCCGGTGATGCTCCCCCACACCGAATACATCCAGTCCCGCTTCATCGGCCAGCTTCGCCGCATCTACAATTTCGCGCAAACGCTGTTTGGCGCCGATCCCTTCTCCCGTATGCGGATTCCGGCACAAATCGGCAAACGTATAGATCCCTATTTCCATCTCGCTCTCTCCCCGAATGTCCCTTCGCTCGATCTACCTGCTATCTTCCGGTAGACCTCCCGATTCCTCCTTTATCATAATCCGCTGTATGCCCGAATGCGCCACATTTTGCCAGGCCGTTCTTTTATTTTTATTGACGATGATAATGATAATTGTTATCATTTACATGCGCATTTGTTCGGGAGACCGATCAGAAACTATCTTGGAGGGAAATCACGTGTTTAAAAAATTAACAAGCAAGAAGAAATCTATTGCGGCTCTGCTTAGCCTGACGTTACTGGCAACCGGACTCGCTGCATGCGGCAGCGGCAGCAGCAATACGGATGCAGGAGGAAGCGGCAACACATCGGTACAACCCGGTGCAACGACCGCGGAGCGAAAAATG
This sequence comes from Paenibacillus ginsengarvi, assembly GCF_003626695.1. GTDB lineage: Bacteria > Bacillota > Bacilli > Paenibacillales > NBRC-103111 > Paenibacillus_AB > Paenibacillus_AB ginsengarvi. The sequence goes on along the minus strand of NZ_RBAH01000008.1, from coordinate 136,848 downwards.
ACGGACGGCCTCGGACACGTTGTTACGGTTCCGGCCAAGCCGCAAAAGATCATCGCTTCCTATCTCGAAGATTATCTCGTCGCCCTCGGCGTAAAGCCGGCAGCCCAATGGTCCGTTGCAAACGGCATTCAAGTGTATTTGCAGCAGACTCTGGAAGGCGTACCGACCATTCCTTACGACCTGCCTTTCGAAGCGGTGCTTAGCTTTCAACCGGATCTGCTGCTCATCGGCTCTAACGGTACGGTCGAAGGCGATAAATACGAACGATACGCCAAAATCGCTCCTACCTTCGTCCTCGGCGACGACATTCTGAAAGATTGGCGCAAAACGCTGCTGAAAATCGGCGATGTGCTGAACAAAAGCGACGAAGCGAAGAAGGCGCTGGACCAATACGAGCGGAAGGCGGCGGAGGCGAAAGCGCAAATCCAGAGCAAGCTTCCGGACAAGTCTGTCGCGGCAATCTGGCTCGTGAAGAATAGCTTCTTCGTCGTAAGCGACAAGTTGTCCAGCGGGGCCGTTCTGTATAACGACCTGGGCTTCAAAGTCCCGTCCGTCGTCAAGGAGGCATCCGCTTCGGGAACGGCGAACTGGAACCCGATCTCGCTGGAGAAATTGGCCGGTCTCGACGCCGACCATCTAATTCTGATCAACAGCGACAAAGACACCGGCTCCGCCGCGCTAAACGATCCGATATGGAAAACGATCAAAGCGGTTAAAACCGGCAACGTCTACGAATATCCGCGAACGGCAAGCTGGCTGTATTACGGGCCGATCGCAAGCTCGCAAATGATCGATCACGTGCTTAAAGATATTGTAAATAAATAGTAATGAAGAAACAGGCTGTCCGCTTGATAAGCTGGACAGCCTGGCCTATTGGATTACAGGATATTTTCGAATGCGCGCTTTACGGACTTGCTCCGCCTCCGCCCGATTGACGCGGCGCTATTGTTCCTCCGGCGATATTACGAATGACCCCGGTGCTGCTCGTCGCCTCGAGACGGTACGAAAAGCTCTTCGTAGCGTCCGGCACCTCGATTATGAACTCATACGGATACACGTTTGTCGTCTCCGTCTGCTCGGCTCCTTCCCCGATGCGGTATATGAGCGAGGCACTCTGCGTATGATCCGGCTTATCCGTAACATACACGTAAGCATAATACGACTCGGGGCTCATCTGCAGCACCATCGCCTTGCCGTAAGTATGCTCCGATACCGTCTGCCCGAGCTGCGGCTGACCGTCCAGCGCATAAGTCATCTGCGCGAAGGCCGGCTTCCGAACCCCAGGGATGCGCAGAACAGCCCCCTTCATGCTTTTCGCCGGAATCGTCGCCTCGAACTCTCCTCCGGTTACGCTCACGCCGGTCATACTGCCGTCCGGGGCATACAGTTCGGCCGTACCGTTAAACTCGCTGCCGCCCGGCACTTTGCTGCCGAGATAGACGGATGTCGTCACGCTCGCATCGCCCTCGTTCATCAGGGCGATGCCGAGCACGCCGTCCTTGCGCGCGGCCAGCCAGTCGATCTGCACATTGTCGGTTTCGACAATATGCTCATCCAGCCACAGCCACATCTCCTGTTCGCCGAAGAAGCGCCCCGGTGCGTGTCCGTACTGGTTCGAGTTAAAGTAAGCGTAGCCTTGCTGGCGCAAGGAAGGGAACTGGATATAATCATTCGACCAAAGCTGCGTCAAGTTCACCAGGAAGTCTTCGAGCATTGACAGAAAAGGCGGCAAATGGTGCCAGTAAATGCCCGTGTAATCCGGTCCTTGCAGCGGATATTCCGGCTTTTGCTGGAACGTCATGAACGCGTTCTGGTAATAGCCGGGGTAGTTCGTAAACCGCCCGACGATCGCATTGCGCGCAACGTCCGCAAAATACGGATCGCCGGTGTAATCGGCCAGCTTCAGCATATCCCCGGCCCAGCTAGACATAATGATGTTCGAGCTGCGTCCGAACGTCGAAGCCTGTTCCAGGCCAAGACCGACACGGGACGGAATCCAGCCGGGTACCTGTCCCATCTGCTGCTCGAGCAAGTAGTTGCTCGACAAATCCCCCGGATCGCCCGGCGGCCGTCCGAGACGCTCCTGCTCGTCGCCGTGCCACCAAAACTTATCGCTAGCTTCGTTCCCATAATGAAAATTGGCGCGGATTTGCGTCATGTCATTGACAGTGACCGGCCCATTTAGCTTAGGTCCGTCGATCCCCGGCACCCACAGCATCGTCGCCAGCCAGCGGGCCGCTTCCTCGGCCGCGGCCAGATCCGCCGGATCATGCGTCACCTCGTACAGATCGATCAGAGAAGCAACGTTCGGATAATAGGAGATATAGATGAACGTCGACCAGCCGACCGGCTCCGTCTGCGGCTTGTGAACGGCATCGGTTACATATTGCCGTGCCTGCTGCCGGGCTTTGTCCAAATACTGGCTGTCGCCCGTATACTTATATAAAGACAAGTTGTTCGAGAACGTAGGGATCGAGCCGTACGAGTTGGTCACAGTCGCCTTTCCCTTATCCAGTCCGTACTGGTACAAATACGGAACCGCCCCGCGCGTCATCTCGTACAGACCGCCGACTACGTTCAGATTGTAGCCGCTGATCGGGGAGCCGATCGATTTCGGCAAATCGTTCGATTGCCAATAATCGACGCCGCCCCACTCCGGCGTCCGGTTGAAATGCAGCTCTTTGCGCGTCAAGAAATTGGCCAGCGTCGGAATCGCCCTGCGGGTCAAGATGTCTTTGTCCTCGGTGAGCAAATATTCCTGCAGCGCCTGCATCGGGTTGGCGGACGACGTCGCATTTTTCCCTTCCATGTTATAGTGGGCTTTGTCGTGAACGTCCCACCCGCCTAGCTCATCGTCCATCATCAGCTTGCGGGCGTTGAATACGGCGTCGTTCAGCGTGCCGTATACGTTTTGACGGTAGTCATGAACGCCGAACAGATTTTGCGTCACGAATTTGTAGGAGTCGTACCAATCCCCCACGCGGCTTATGACCCTGTATTGCATCGTATAGCTCTGGCCTGCTGCAAACTTCGCATCGGCCGCTCCGAGCACGGGTGCGAATATCGAGCCCTTCGGGTTATAGCCGGTCCCCCGCATCGAGATGCCGAACTTCCCGTTGTTGCCGTATACCCATCTCTGCGGAATCCAGGACGGCTCCGCAACGACGCCTTTCGTCACCGGTTGGCCGGGAAGGTACGCATTGCTTGCGTTCAGCGTGAGCGTTCCCATCGGCGTAAACAAATGCTGTTCGGTCATCAGCCCCGCCTCGGGAGCGATCCGTTTGCCCAGCACCCGGTACGGCGCAAGCGCAAATTCGTACTGCTCGTCGGCAAAGCCGCGTCCCTCCCATGCCCCGATCGAGTAAGTGCCGGCTTGATGGAACGTCGCTTGAACGGTTACTTTCGGCGCCGGGTTATCGCCGTCCATTTCCCATAAGGAGCTGAAGTCGGCTAACGGCTCGTTGAAAAGCAGCCGAATCCCGCCGCTCGGCGTCATCTCATAGTCGGTCGGAATAAACCAATGGAACAAGCCGGCCTTGTACAGATCGGTGCCCGCATAGTTTTTGACGTTGCCGTTTGCCATCGTAAACTTGCTCTTGTACGCATACATGTCCTGGGAAGTCGAAACCGTCGAGCTCGAATCGGCGGACAGCACGAGGTAGCCGAGCTCCTCCGAACGGTTTTTTGTTTTCACCCAGTCTCCCTCATAACGGGCATACACTTCGCTTTGGACGACTTGCCCGCTCGCGGTAGGCACTTTGTAGAAGACGACCCGCGTCGCCGCATTCTCCAGGGTGACACTGTGTATCGGCTCGTTCTGCGTAGTCGCCCATGCCGGGAAGCTTTCCGGCTCCGGCCCGAGCGGGGCGGCTAAACGCAGCAGCTGCGTGTAATCCTCAGGCGGTGTCGCCTGCAAATCGGCCGTTAGCAGCACGGCGTCGCAGCGGGCGTAGAAGCCCGACGTATCGTACAGCTCAAGCGTGTGCGTTCCCGGTTGAAGCTGAACGACCCCGGCTTCCGCCCATTTGAAGCCGTCCTGACCGTGAACCCCGAACCGCTGCGGCAGCATTTGACCGTTCAGGCCGACGTTGAAAAACCGCGTGCCCGGCTGGTTCGTTGCGAAATCGCGGGAACGGACCCAAACTTTGTACGTTCCGGCCTGCACAGCCTCAAACGAGGCGACGGCCGGACGCGTGGAGGACGGATCGGCCATATCCGGCGTAGCGCCCGGTGCGGCCGGAACGATCCCGCGCAGCACCGAACGCTCGAACGCCCCTTCGACGCCGGATTCCGCCGTCCAGGTGCCCAGGTCGTCAAAGCTGTCCGGGCGGAACAAATAAGCGTCTGACGGAATAAGCGCAACGATCACAGCCGTTCGACCTCCTTCATCCCAAAACGTGTGGGCGCCGAAATACTGCTTGACGAAGCTTAGCGGTACAAACGCCTCTCCTCCGCTGCTTACCGCCGGTGTCTCCAGCAGCACGCTTCGGCCGTTCACCAAAGCCGAATCTTGACCCGGCCTTACTTGAAAGCGCATACCGTTTTTCATTGCCGTTACCTGATAAGTCGCCGCATCGACGGTAATCGCCGCTCCCATTGAGGCGAACAGTTCTCCGAACGGCACCATGACGGTCGATTGCGCAAGCACGGGCTGCGCGTTCAAAGTGACGTACTGCCCGTTCAGCCTTACCGCAATATCGACCGGCGGCCGGTTCGGATCGGGCTGCCCGTTCACGACCGTTCCGGGTACGTAACTATACTGCGAAGCCAGCCATTGAAGCGTAGTCGGGCTATCTACGATCGAGAAGCTCAGATCGTCCGTAATGACGATCATATCGAAGCGGGCATAATTGCCGCGGAAATCGATCGCTTCGAGATCGAATTCTCCCCGGATCATCGGTTGCGGTCCGCTCGTTTCCCAGCGCCAGCCGTCGAAGCCGTGAGCGCCGTATGCCGCCGGATCGCTCCCGTCCAGCTTCAGCTTGAACGGCCGGGTACCGGGGCTTGCCGCGAAATCGCGGGTGTGCACCATCATTTTGTACACGCCGTCGGCCGGTATCCCGTATTTCGCCTTCGCGGGCGTCGAGCCGTGATCTTTCCCGTCAGTTCCGCCCAGCATAATATCCGCAAGCGGACTGCCTCTCTTGTCGGCCGGTTTCGTCCAGTTGCCCATATTAGAGGCAAAGCTGGCAGCCGTTAGCACCATATAATGTTTGTCCGGCTTCGTATCCGGCAGCGAGGCGATGCCCGCCCCGCCCGAATCGTTCGGCTGCGCCAGCGCGGGGATAATGCCGAAGCCAGGGCCGGCCAGCAGCAAACCTAGCGAGAGCAGCAAAACGACCACACGTTTTATCATTACATTCCCTCCTTGGCCTGACCCGTCCGCTAGGCGGTTTCGGGCCTAACGTTTTCGCGTGCCGTCAGTCGATTCATGCTGCGGTTAAACGCTTACATAGCATCGTTCAGCCGTACCGCCCGCTTCACATCGCCTGAATATCACCCGTTGCCGCTAGGGCGGCCGATCCGAAGCATCCCCTCCTTTATTCGCGTCGTTATCCGCAAGCCGCCGCCTTCGGACGTTTTCGGACACGTCCTCATTGTAATGGAACCTTTTTACAATGAACATTCACTTTTTTGGAGCTGAAATATATCCGTTTTTTCCGGCTTCGGTATTGCGACAACACAAAAAATCCGCCCATAAAGAGCGGATTTTCGGAGATGCTGGTTCTCTAGCACTTTGGCCTAACGGCTCATTTGGTTCACGGCGCTGAACAAAGCTTTTACGGAAGAGGTCATAATATCGACGTCAATGCCGCAGCCCCAATATACGACGCCATTCGAAGCTTTAATGCCGATGTAGGAGACGGCTTGCGATTTGGAACCCGTTTCCAGCGCGTGCTCGTTGTACACGAGATCGGAATATTCGATTCCGAGATGGGATTGCAGCGCATTGCTGATCGCATCCAGCCTTCCGTCACCGGTTCCGGAGATTTCCTTGCTTGCCTGATCTTCCTTGATCGTAACGACCGTTTGGAAGTCATCGGCGTCTGTAAAGCTGTATTTGATGAATTCGACAGGCGTTTTGATGTTTACGTATTCCTTGATAAAAATATTGTAAATTTCGTCCGGCATCAGCTCTTTTTGCTGATGATCGGAGACGTTTTTCACGCAATAGCCGAAGTGCTCGCGCATTTTCGGCGGAAGATCGAGCCCGTATTTTTGCTGCAGCACGTAACCAATGCCGCCTTTGCCGGATTGGCTGTTGATGCGGATAATATCGCCCTCGTACTGTCGACCGATGTCCTTCGGATCGATCAGCAGGTAAGGTACCGACCAATACTGGGGCTGCTTCGTATCGCGCCATTGCATGCCTTTGGCGATCGCATCCTGGTGCGAACCTGAGAACGCCGTAAACACGAGCTCGCCGCCGTACGGATGCCTTTCGCTGACGCGCATTTTGGTCAGCCGTTCGTATACGGAGATGATGTCCGGAATGTTCTCCATATTCAGCTTCGGGTCTACGCCGTGGGAGAACATGTTCAGCGCCAGCGTAACGATGTCCACATTACCTGTACGTTCGCCGTTGCCGAACAAGGTGCCCTCCACACGCTGAGCTCCGGCCAACATGCCGAGCTCCGCATCGGCTACGCCCGTACCCCGGTCGTTGTGCGGATGAACGGACAAGATGACATGCTCGCGGAAATTCATATGCTCGCTCATATATTCGATCTGACTGGCGTACACATGCGGCATCGACATCGATACCGTAGCCGGCAGGTTGATAATAACCGGGTTCGCCGCCGTCGGCTGCCACACGTCGAGCACGCGATTGCATATGTCCAGCGCAAATTCGATTTCCGTGCCCGTAAAGCTTTCCGGCGAATACTGGAACTGGAAGTTGCCTTCGGTCTCTTCCGCGCATTCCTTGAGCAGCTTCGCGCCGCTGAGCGCGATCTCGATAATTTCCTCCTTCGATTTGCGGAAAACCTGCTCCCGCTGAGCCACGGAGGTCGAGTTGTACAAGTGCACGACCGCTTTTTTCGCGCCTTTCAGCGATTCGAACGTTTTGCGGATAATATGCTCTCTCGATTGGGTCAGCACTTGGATCGTGACGTCGTCCGGGATCAGGTTCTGTTCGATCAAGGTGCGCAGGAAGGCGAATTCCGTTTCCGATGCGGCTGGAAATCCGACTTCGATCTCCTTGAAGCCGATATCGACAAGCATTTGAAAGTATTCCAGCTTCTCCTCCAAATTCATCGGCACGATAAGCGCCTGATTGCCGTCGCGAAGGTCGACGCTGCACCAGATCGGCGCTTCCGTAATATATTCCTTCCGGGTCCAGTTCAGGCTCGTCTCCGGCGGCATAAAATATCCTCTGGCATACTTTTCAACATGTTTCATAGATGTCCACCCTCTCCTCGGTTTCCTATCGCTGTCTGTCCGAATAGCCGGACGAAACGCAAAAAAGCCTTTCGTCTCTGCTAACAGAGACGAAAGACTGTGACGTCTTACGCGGTACCACTCCGAATTCATGCCTTCACGGCATGCACTCCACGGATGCGGAAAAACAATTCCCGTATCCTCCTGATGATAACGATCAGGCTCCGGCTACGCTTACTTGGCTGGTTCAGCGAGCAACTCCAAGGCGAGTTCCGATATTCTCCGCGGCTGTTTTGCACCGTCCAACAGCTCTCTGATCGCTTTGATAATCGTACTATTCCTTTTCAACGTCTTTAAATATTAGTGATAATCTTATACCACCTGCACCGCGTTGTCAAGTGTATCCACCCCTCTGGGCAATCACAATTTAGCGGTGCAGTCTGCATGTACGGCCGCTGCGGGAACATTCGACATCCCCTCGTACACCTTAAATTGAAAGCAAAAAGCCGCGAATCATCGCGACTTTTGATGTCACAAGTGACTGATCTTACTGAACCGCTTTTCTCCAGTCGGCGGCGAATTTCTCGATGCCTTGATCGGTAAGCGGATGCTTCGAAATTTGTTCGATAACGGAAAACGGAATCGTGGCGATATGAGCGCCTGCCATCGCAACGCGAGTCACATGGTCCGGATGACGGACGGATGCCGCGATAATTTGCGCGCTCAGGTTATGGATGCGGAACATTTCCGCCACTTTTACGATCAATTGCACGCCGTCTTCGGAAATATCGTCCAGACGTCCGAGAAACGGAGATACATACGTGGCGCCTGCGCGCGCGGCCAGAAGCGCTTGGTTTACTGTGAAAATAAGCGTGACATTCGTCTTGACGCCTTTTTGCGTCAAGTAGCGGCAAGCCTCCAGCCCTTCGAGTGTCATCGGGAGCTTAATCGTGATGTTTTTATCGTAGTTGTTGATTTTGATCAGCTCGTTCGCTTGGGCAATCATCTCTTCCGCCGTTACCGCGTCAGGCGTTACTTCGGCCGAGACGGATTCTACGTCAGGCACCTCGCGCAAAATTTCGGCGATGCGATCTTCGAATTTGACTCCTTCTTTGGCAACGAGCGACGGATTGGTCGTCACGCCGGACAATACGCCGACTTTGTGTGCCCGTTTGATTTGCTCCAAATTCGCTGTGTCGATAAAAAACTTCATGCTCCACTACCTTCGCTAAATGGGAATATTTGTTATCGTTAGAGAAGCCACTATAATCGATAAAAGGAACAGTGGCTTTCTGTACGAAGAACAAGCTGCCGCTAAAACACAGGACGGGTACACCTTATCTTATCGCAAGGTTTCGTTCCTTATTGTACCAGTTGTTTCGCCAAATGGACTACATGTTTTACGGAAAATCCGAAATATTCCATCACATCGCCGCCCGAGCCGGACGCGCCGAACGTTTCGATCGACAGCACTTTGCCGCCTGTGCCGGCGTAACGGTCCCAGCCGAGCGAGATGCCGGCTTCGATCGCAATTCGTTTCGTAGCGGCTGCCGGCAAAACGGACTCCTTGTACACTTCGGACTGGCGCTCGAACAGCTCGCGGCACGGCATGGCGACGACGCGCACCGAGACGTTGTCCCGCTCCAGCTCGGCCTTGGCGCCGGCGGCAAGCGAAACCTCGGAGCCGGTAGCGATCAGGATCAGATCCGGGCGATCGTTCGTTTCCGTCAGCACATATGCGCCCTTCGCAACATGCTCGATATTGCCGCGGGTCGCTTCGTATACCGGCAAGTTTTGTCTGCTTAGTATGAGAGCTACCGGGCCTTCTTGCTGCTTGAGTGCATATGCCCAGGCGCTCGCCGTTTCGTTGGCGTCGGACGGACGAATAACGGTGAGTCCCGGAATCGTGCGCAGTGCAGCCAAATGCTCAACAGGTTCATGGGTCGGCCCATCCTCCCCGACCGCAATCGAGTCGTGGGTGAATACGTAGATGACCGGCAGCTTTTGCAGGGCGGCAAGCCGAATCGACGGGCGCAAATAGTCGCTGAAGACGAAAAACGTGCTTACAAACGGCCGCACTCCGCCATGCAGCGCCATGCCGTTGCCGGCTGCTCCCATAGCATGCTCCCGCACGCCGAAGTAAATGTTGCGTCCCGCATACGATTCGACGGCGAAGGTCGTCTCTCCGCTGATGTCCGTCATCGTCGAATGCGACAAGTCCGCACTGCCGCCGAAGATCGACGGAACGGTCTTCACATAGTGATTGATCGCTTCGCCGCTTGCGACGCGAGTGGACATCGGCTTGGATTCGCTGAATACCGGGATGTTCGCCGCATCGATCGGCACGGAGCCGCTGATCGCCTGCTCCAGCTCCTGCGCCAGGCTCGGATACTCCGCTTTATAACCCGCGAACAGCCGATTCCACGACTCTTCCTTGTCCGCACCTTGCTGCTTCAACTGCGCGAAGTGGGTTTTCACTTCCTCCGGAACGGTGAACTCTTCCTCGTAAGGCCAGCCATATACGCGCTTCGTCGCAATCGCTTCTTCCTTGCCGAGCGGGACCCCGTGCACTTTGTTCGTTCCCGCCGCTTTGCTGCCGTAACCGATAACCGTACGTACCTCGATAAGCGTAGGCTGCGCCTCATTTTGCTTGGCTGCGGCGATCGCGGCCTCTATAGCCCCTATATCGTTGCCGTCCTCGACGCGAATATACTGCCAGAGAGCCGACTCCGCCCGTTTCTGCATCTGCTCGCCGAAGCTCAGGTTCAGGTCGCCGTCGAGCGAAATGTCGTTGGAATCGTACAGCACAATGAGTTTGCCGAGCTTCATATGCCCCGCCATCGACATCGCCTCGTAGGAGATGCCTTCCATCAGACAGCCGTCGCCAACGAGCGCATACGTATGGTGGTCGACGACCGGGAAGCCGGCTTGATTGAATTTGGCCGCGAGATGCGCCTCGGCCATCGCCATGCCTACCGCCATTGCGAGGCCTTGTCCCAAAGGCCCGGTCGTCGCATCGACGCCGTCGGTATGGCCGTATTCGGGATGGCCCGGCGTTTTGCTGTTCAGCTTGCGGAAACTCTTCAGATCGTCCAGCGACACCGCGTATCCGCTCAAATGCAGCAGGCTGTACAGCAGCGCCGAGCCGTGGCCGGCCGACAGCACGAAGCGGTCGCGGTTAAACCATTTGGCGTTCGCCGGATTGAGCTGAAGCTCTTTGGCCCACAAGGCGTAAGCCATCGGCGCGGCTCCCATCGGCAGGCCGGGATGGCCGGAATTGGCGCTGTTGATGGCGTCGATCGACAACGTGCGGATCGTATCGATCGACAATTGATCAATGGTTAACGTGACAGGCATAAGATTCCCCTTCTTTGCTTCCATTTTGTAGTTCTGGCTCGTTATCCCACCAGTGATGACCTTCCTCCGCCAGCAGCGCGTCCGACGCGTCAGGCCCGTTCGAGCCGGCGGCATACGGTCGGAGCGGGATGAGCTGCTGCTCGAACGCTTCCAGAACCGGCTGAACCCACTGCCAGGACAGTTCGACTTCGTCCCAGCGGACGAAAAACGTCGGATCTCCGAGCAAAGCGTCGTAAATGAGGCTTTCATACGCTTCGGGAAGAGAGCCTCTATCCGGAATGTAAACCGGGATCGTCTCTGGCTTGCCGGTTTGCGGCGAGCCTGTCGGTACATGCTGCATCGTAATGGCGTCGTTCGGGCCGATTTCGAATACCAACAGATTCGGCGCTTTCCCTGCCGCAGCGGACAAGCCGGAGAGGTCCGTCTCTCCGAACTCGACTACGATACGCGTAGACTTCCTCTTCATTCGTTTGCCGGTGCGGATGTAGAACGGCACACCGCTCCAAAAGTCGTCCTCGATGCGCAGCTTGGCGGCAATGAACGTATCGTTCGCCGACTGCGGCGCGATGCCGGGTTCGGACGTATAACCGGCTACAGGCTTGCCGCTTATCGTTCCTTCTCCATACTGCCCGCGAATGACGAAAGCGCCCGCTTCTTGCTTGTGCAGCGGTCTCAGCGATTCCATCGCCTGCTTCTTGGAACGCTCCGAGGAAACGCCGACCGCGCCAGGCAGATGTGTCGCCACCATCATCAGCAGCTGAAGCATATGGTTCTGGAACATGTCCCGGACGGCGCCGGCTTGATCGTAATACCCCGCGCGTTCCTCGACGCCGACTGTTTCGCTTGCGGTAATCTGCACATTCGCGATCGGACGGTTCCACAGCTCCCGAACGGAGGAATCGATTTCGCGCAGCTCCTCCAGCCGCTGAACGATCGGCTTGCCGAGATAATGGTCGATGCGGAAAATTTCACTCTCCTCGAAAGCCTCGCTCAGCTTCCGGTTCAGCTCCCGGGCCGACGGCAGATCGTGGCCGAAAGGCTTCTCGATCACGAGGCGCTTCCAGCCGTTCGCGGAACCGAGTCCGCTTTCCCGGATCTGAAAGGCGATCGTTTCGAAAAATTCGGGCCCGACCGATAAATAAAACAGACGGTTCGGCGGCGCGCCGAGCGCTTCCTCCCGGCTTTCGACCATCCGCAGCAGCTTGACGTAATCGTCCTTGCGGCCTGCGTCCAAGATGCAGAAGCGAAAAGCTTCCAGAAATTCGTTCAACTGCTCGTCCTGTATCGCCTCATGCCGCGAAAATTCGCGAATCGATCGCTCGACATTGGCCCGGAACGTTTCATCCGACCATTCTCTTCTTCCGAGACCGAACACGGAAAACGAATCCGGAAGCTTGTTATCGAGAAATAAAGTATACAAAGCGGGGTAAATTTTCCGTTTGGCCAAATCCCCCGTCGCTCCAAACAAAATAAACGTGCTCGCCTCCATGTCCTTTCCCCTCCGGCCCTGTTATTACGATCACCGCATTGCCGCAAGCGACAGCGACAGCGAATTCGATTCCAAACTATGGATTGTTTCTTGTAGTTCCACTATAATACGAATACCGACTATGCAAGTAATTAATATATTTGACAGGAGCTATAGACCATGTCTATGGGAAACAACTACGAGCTGTACAAAGTGTTTTATTGGGCAGCCAAAACAGGCAGCTTGACCCAAGCCGCCAAAGCGCTGTTTCTCACGCAGCCGAGCGTCAGCCATGCGATCAAGCAGCTGGAGGACCGGCTGGGCCTCGTTTTGTTTTACCGCAATCCGAAAGGGGTCGCCCTTACGCCGGAAGGCACGATCCTTTACTCTTATATTGAGCAATCGCAAATCCTGATTACTCTCGCGGAAGAAAAAATGGCCGCCCTCAAAAATTTGGACAGCGGCGAGCTGCGCATCGGGGGAAGCGATTCGCTGTTCAAGCATTATTTGCTGCCTTATCTGGAGGCGTTCATTCAGAAGCACCCGGGAATCCGGCTTCATCTGAATCACGGGACGACGCCGGAGGTTATCGCTTTTTTGAAAGAGGGCCGGATCGATCTGGGCGTAGTCCGTATGCCGATCGTCGATCCCCAGCTTGAGGTGCGGGAAAGCATTCAATTGCAGGATTGCTTCGTGGCGGGAGCGAGGTATGCCGGGCTGAAGGATAAGGTGCTGACGCTGGAGGCGCTGCTGGAACATCCGATCATTTTATTTTCCCGCAACAGCCGGGCGCGGATGGCCATTACGGAGCTGTTTGAAAATTACGGTCATGCGCTTAAACCCGAAATCGAGGTCGGCAGCGTCGATTTGTTGATTGAATTTGCACGCAAAGGGCTCGGGATCTCGTACGTTACCCGCGAATTTATCGCGAAAGAGCTGGAAGAAGGCTCTCTGTTCGAAATTCAGCTGGACGCCCTGCTGCCGCCGACCCATGTAGGCATTATGACGATGCGGAACATGCCGCTTTCGATTGCCGCCAGCCGATTTATCGGGATGGTTCGCTAAAGACGGCCTACCTACCCTACCATCTCGGCATAAAACCTATCACTGCTTTTATTCGGGGATCGACATAAACCGTGATCGGACCGATAAAACCGTCATTTTCGGTTTTGAATGTAACGGCAAGGAATTTCTCCCTCCCGGTTAGGAAATAAGATTTAATCTCATAAGCGCTTCTTTCGTCCTCCTTGCCAAACAGCTTGATAGCCGCTTGCTCCATCGGGTGCTCTATCGTAGTCCGCGACTTTTCATCGATGCTGTCCCAAGCTATTTTCCGGATTTCCATCTCGTCGTACTTGATAACGGATTCGGCGCTTTGAGCACCGGCGGTTAGCACCAAGGCTGTCAGCAAAATGGCGAAGAACACCTTTTTCACAAACAATCGCCTCCTCTTTATATATCAATGATAGCACATGATTTTCCACTTTTTCCCTTTAACTGTGCAGCTCCTTCGTAAAAGTGTGGAAAAAGTATGGAATCGGCCTTCGGAGCATTGATCTTTGTTACAATGAACTATGGCGTGTTTGCAAACGCGCCGTAGACAGGCACAAATGCTTTGGAGGATACCGCTATGAAAAGCTACCAAATCGCCGTTGTCGACGACGACGCACAAATACGCGAAATCGTAGAAGCTTATTTGCAGAAGGAAGGGTACCGCACGATACCGCTGTCGACGGCGGAGGAGGCTTGGGAATTGTGGAAAAGCGAACCCCCGGATATGTGGGTACTCGATATTATGCTGCCCGGCATGAATGGCTTCGAGCTGTGCCGATCGATCCGCAAGGAAGCGGAAGTTCCGATCGTGATGATATCCGCCCGCGACGAAGACGTCGATAAAATACTCGGACTGGAGCTCGGGAGCGACGATTATTTGACCAAGCCATTCAGTCCGCGCGAGCTGGTCGCGAGAGTGAACCGCCTTTTTCACCGGCTCGGCTCGATCATGCAAGCGCAGGAGCTGGCCGCTAACGTGTGCGCCAAACCGCACATACGCATCGGCGAGCTGAGGCTTGCACTCGAAGAGCGGCGCGTCTTTTGGCGCGAGGACGAGGTTGAGATGACGCTGAAGGAATACAAGCTGCTGCAAACGCTGGCCGAGCAGCCGAATCGCGCCTTTTCCCGCGACGAGCTGCTTACGCTCGTTTGGGGCGACGATTACTTTGGCAGCGACCGGGCCATCGACGACCTGGTGAAGCGGCTGCGGCGCAAAATCCGGGAACTGCCGATCGAAACGGTATGGGGTCACGGTTACCGATTCCGAATGGAAGGTGGCGGTGAGTAACATGAAGCTGATTTACAGATTGAATATATCGTTCGGGCTGCTGCTTCTAGGCATTCTGACCCTTACGGCGGCTCTAATTTATCCTTTATTGCTCAATACGCTCGTCGACGGTCAGCGGAAGGAAATGCGCGAGCAAGGCAGCGCCATGCTCAGTCTGACCCCGGCTATGCAAGTCCAAGAAGGCAAGCCGGCCGAGCAAACGACGACAGCAAACCGCGCGCCTTTTACCCGAATCCAGACCATTGTCACTACGCCTGCTGAGAACGTCATTTACAGCACGCTTCCCCCGGAGCAAGCTACGGAATGGGTCGCCATTTCCAAAACATACGACTTGAGCAACGGGATCTGGCAAGGAAAAGACGGGGACTACATCGTAGAAACGTTATCGTCCGGCGGAGCATCGGTAACAAACGCCGTTACAGCCATCATGGCTACGCCGCTCAGTCAAGTAAAGGCGATGCAGATGGAGTTGTTCAAGCGCATGATCGTCATCTTGTCGATAGGCGGGCTGCTGACCTTTCTGCTGTGCATGTTTATAACGAGGAAGCTGGTTAAGCCGCTTGAGAAGCTGAAGCAGGAGCTGAAAAAGGTGGAAGCCCGCCGATTCTCCGAGGTCGGACTCGTGAAAAGCGGCGGCGAAATCGGCGAAGTTGCCGAAAGCGTCTACCAGCTTGCTGGCGAATTGGAGAACTACCAGCGCATTCAAAAGCAATTTTTCCAAAACGCTTCCCACGAGCTGAAAACGCCGCTAATGTCGATTCAGGGTTACGCCGAGGGCATCAAGGACGGCATCTTCACAGGAGACAAGGCGGCGAAAGGACTCGACATCATCGCAAGCGAATGCGAGCGGCTAAAAAAAATCGTGGGCGAGATGATTCTTCTCGCCAAGCTGGAAAGCGAAGACGGAATTTTCCATATGGATCAGGTCGCCGTACAAGAGCTGATGACGGAAACCGTGGAGCGGATTAGTCCGCTGCTGCTCAAAAAAGGGTTAAACGTCGAACTGGACTGGTCAAGCGGCGAAGGCGGCCGCACGATCTATGCCGACCGCGAGAAGCTGTTGCAAGCGCTGCTTAACATTACCGGCAACGCCGCGAGGTATGCGAAGGAAACGATCCAGATTAGCGCGACGGCCCGCGACTCAAGCATAGATATCGAAATCGCGGACGATGGCGAGGGGATTCCCGAGCAACTGCTGCCTCATCTGTTCGGACGGTTCAGCAAAGGCAAAAACGGCGAAACCGGACTCGGACTCGCCATCTCCCGCGCCATCGTCGAACGGTGCCGGGGGCAAATTACGGCCAGCAATCGGCCGAGCGGAGGCGCGGCAGTCGTAATGCGTTTTCCGCAATATGCGGTCAAGTGAAAAAAGGCGCAGGTTTTGCCATCCGCGGCATCCTGCGCCTTTCCGTATCCGTTACCCGGAATGCTCCAAACTGCGGAGCATGGACTTCAGTTTCGTTTTGGCCCGGTGAATTCTCGACTTGACCGCGCCGATCGATAGCTGCTGCACCTGCGCCAATTGTTCATAAGTAAGTCCGTATTCGTACACCAGCAGCAGCGCTTGCCTATGGGGAGCGTCCAAAGCGAGAAACAGCTCCCTCAGACATTTCAGCTCTATATAACGTTCCGGCATGGCTTCCGCCGAAGCGGTACTCCGCTCGACGCTCAAACCCAAAGTCTCGCCGCGCCGTAGCGCCCTCCGATAGTAATCGATCGCCGTATTTCTGGATATGGCCTTCAGCCAGGCGCCAAACTTCCGCCCCTTTAGCGATCCGAGGTGACAATATGCCTTCATGAACGTTTCTTGCACCACGTCCTGGGCCAAATAATGGTCTTTCGTAATCGAGTAAGCCGATCTGTACACTAGTCCGTAATACGTTTCGAAAAGCTTGCGAAAGCCGTCGTTCCGTCCTTCCGGCCGTCCGTTTCCGTTTGGCAACAAAGCGCTTCCCCTCCCTGTCCGCTTGTTCTCCTGTTGTCCGCCGCTTGCCGTGCTGCCGCTTATTCGTTCAAATACGTCGTTACCCGATTTTGGATCAAGGCGCTCACTTCTTCCGCCGACTTTTGGCCGCTCATATACGATTCGAATTCGGTCATGGCGATTGAAAATACTTTGTTGTCGCTTATCGCATTAACGGCCGCCGCGTCCAACATCGCTCGGAGCTGCTCGATCGTCCGGTCGATCGCCGCGCTGTCCGGCTTCAAACCGCCGGTATCGGCCGCACCTTGTTCGATGGCGCTTTTGGCCAGCTGAAGCTTGCTTTCGACAGCGGCTTTGGCGATCGGATAACCGCTGAGCTCCGGGGACGCCTGCATCTCCTCCGACAGCAAAAACTTAATAAACTCCCATGCTTCCGGCTGAACCTGCGACTTGCTGTTGAGGCCGAGCGTAAACGTCGAGCGAAACATGACGCCGCGGGGTTTTCCGTCCACGGTCGGCTTCGTGAAAAATAACGTATCCGGCCGAAGCAGATCGGTCAGCGAATTTTGCACATTATATAAACCAAAAGCGGAAAATAGCGTTTTGCTGTAATCGTAGGAAAATTCGGCCTTCAGAATTCCTTCGTCGTACAAAGTTTTGATCTGGCGCATCATGCCGCGGAACAGCTCGGAGTCGAAATTGGCTTTGCCTCCACTTACAAGCTGCGGGTAGTTCGCTTCGATATATTCGGACAGCAGCTGGTTCGGAAACAAGTTGACGAATGCCGTATAATCGCTTCCAACAGCGGCCCGCATCTTTTTGGCTGTTTCCCTGAACTCGTCCCATGTCCAATTCCGGTCGTCGATCGTAATGTTCGCTTGCTTCAGCAGGGAAGACTTTCCGCTCATCATGCCGTCGATATAAAAGCTGAGCGGCATCGCGTACAGGCCGCCACCGTTTTGCGAGCCTTTGAGGATGTTCTCGTAATATCGGCTTTTATCGAAAGCGGAATCCTGTGCCATCCTCTCGTTTAAGTTCGCGAGCAGCTTTTTGTCGACGAATTTGTTTAAGGGCAAGCCGTTCATCGCAATCAGATCCGCCGCTTTCCCTGAGATGACCTGCGTCGTCACCGTCTGCACGTACTTTTCGATATCCACCTGCGAAATGGCGGCTACCATTCCGTTACCGGCGGATTCCGGCGTCGCCATATACGGTTTAATCTCCATATGGATATCGGGATGAAGCGCTTCGAACTGCGCGGCGGCTGTTTCGAGAAACCGGTCCGATCTCATGACCGCAATCGTCACGGTCTTTTTGCCGCCGGATGACGAGCTTCCATCGCCTGACGCCTCCTTCCCTCCGTCCTGATTCGAGCATGCGGCTAGCAGTATGCCGATAAGTAAACTTGCAGACATCCATTTTCGATTATTCATGGCGATCCTTCCTTCTTGGTCGATTTATAAAACTCTGACGCGATTCCCTTCCTTAACCGGAGCGCTAGTTTCGGCAATGATCTCGTCGTTTGCGGCAAGCCCGCTCAAGACGATTACACCTTCTTCGGTCTCCTCTCCGATCGTCAGCTTCGCTTTTTGCACGTAGTAGGCGTTGCCGAGAGAGCTTTTCCGTTCGCGCACGACGAACACATAACGATCCGTCCCGTCCGTTCGGAGCAGCTCCTTGCGAATGACGAGGCCTTGCTGCTTAACCGGCTTGCTTATTTTCACGCTCGCCTGCTCGCCGCCCTTCAGCCCGTCGCCGGACACGCGGACGACAATCGTTTTTTGCGCCCGGGCCGGCTTGTCGTCCTGCTTCGTGGCCCCAGAAACCGGGCTATCGCCGCCGCGGGAGGGCCCGTCCTTGATTTCTTCGACTAAGCCCTCCGCCGATTTCGGACCGTCGCCCGTCAAGGCGACCAGCACCGGTTCATTCACGCTCAGCAGCGCGGCCGCTTCGGCATCCGCCACAAACGAAAACAGATAGCCTTCGTCGCTGCTAATAAGCGTCAATACGGCCTGCCCGGACGGCACGTTCGCGCCTTCGCTCCCTTTCAGCTCTGCCACCGCTGCGTCAAACGGGGCGACGAGCGTCCGTTTTTCGTTCAGCTCGCTTCGCAGGCCGTCCAGCTTGCGCTGCGCGATTTCCGTATCCAGCCGGTCGCTTTTCAAATCGCGCTTCGCTTTGCGGATCGCTTCCGGGTTGTCCGCTTTTTGGGCGGCGATATACGCCTCCTGCAGCGCCTCCCGGCTCAAAGCCATCTTGGCGAAACGGGCTTCCTCGTCGCGCAGTTGTCTCTCGGCCTCGGACGTGTCGAACGTAACGAGCGGATCACCTTTATGAACCCGGTCGTTTTTGCCGACGTGTTGTGTTTTGATTTTCCAGCTGCTTTCGCTGAGCAGATCGGTTTGTTTCCGTGGGGCGAGCGTACCGCTGCCGCTAACGATCCGGGAAAGTGACTTTTTGGCCGGCTTTTCCGTCGTTACTTTCGCCAGCATAGCGGACTCTATCGTATTGCTGAATAACGTTAGCACGGCCAGCGCGATAAAAAACAGTACAAAGATGGTGCCAAACAGCCGTTTATGTCGCATTGCAGATTCCTAGCTCCTTTGCGGGATATCGTTCGATTGCGATGAGGCTACCCTTTCACGCCCGACAGTTGGATGCCCTCGATAAAGTGCCTCTCGGCGCTCAGAAACAGCAGCACCATCGGCAGCATATACAGCACCGATGCGGCGAACGTAACGCCGAACGCTTCCTTCTGGACCTGCGACAGAAAAACCGACATCGGCTGCAGCTCCGCATCCTGCAAAAAAATGAGCGGCTGCTCGACCATATTCCAGTAGTCGGCGAACAAAAGCACGACAAGGGCGGCCAGCCCCGGTTTTACCATCGGCAGCGCGATCGATACGAACAAGCGTATGTAGCCGGCGCCGTCGATCGTGGCGGCTTCCATATAGGCAGCGGGAATTTGGCTCATGAACTGACGGAGCAGGAAGACGCCGAAGGTGGCGAAGATTCCGGGCAACACGATCGAGCTGTGGCTGTTCAGCAGCCCAAGGCGGTCCGCCATCAAGTAATTCGGCACGAGAGTGACCTGGAAAGGCATCAGCATCGTAATCAAATACATGAAAAACAGCGTCCCCCTGCCGGGAAAACGGAGCTTCGCAAAGGCGAAGGCAGCTAAACACGAGACCAGCAGTTGACCGATTATAATCGGCACAACAAGAAAGACCGAGTTCCAGAACATGTGCAGAAACTGCGGCGAAGCGATCAATACTTGAACATACTGCTTAAACGAAACCCAGTCCGGTATCCACTTCAGGTTAACGAACTCGCTTGTGTTCGTTTTACCGAGCGAAGCGTAATTGCCTCCTATCTCAGTAGCGGTCATAAACGAATTGACCACTGTAGACAAAACCGGAAGCAGCATCAGGACGGCCACGGAAGCGAGCAGCAGCGTACGTGCGAGCGGCGCTATGCGATGTCGGATCAAAAACGTTTCACCCCCTATTCCATAAAAGACCGGAACGACTTCTCGATCCGGAGCAAAACGGCTACGAGCGCGACGATGCATACCGCCATAACGACGGCCGCCGCGGACAGCTTCTGGATGTCGAGCGACAAGAACATGTTGTTCATGTAATGCTGGAGCATGTAAATGCGGTCATGCGGGTAGTCGCCAGCCACCAAATACGTTTCGCGGAACACCTTGAACGAGTTCAAGACCGACATCAGCACCACGAGAAAGGTCGTCGGCGTCAAGTAAACGAGCGTAATGCCGAACAGCTTGCGGACCGGGCCCGCTCCTTCCAAATCGGCCGTTTCGTAGTAACTTTCCGGGATGTTCTGGAGTCCGGCCAGAAACAGCACAACGTTGTAGCCGATGTTTTTCCATACATACATCAGCAAAATGACAAGCCCCGCCCAATCGGACTTCAGCCAATCGATCCGATTCAGACCGAAATGAACGAGCCAGCGGTTCAGCTCCCCGTTCCAGTCGAACAAAATTTGCCAGACGAGCACGATGGAAGCTACGGGGACGACCAGCGGCAGCACGTACGCCGTTCTCAGCCAGTTGCGGACGAATACCCGCTGGTTGAGAAGCAGTGCCAGTACTAGCGATAGCGCAACGATGACCGGGACGCCGACGGCCGTAAAATGAAACGTATTCGCCGCCGCCTTCTGGAACGAAGAACTGAGCAGCAGCGCCTTGTAGTTCGCCAGCGTCAAGCCCCCGCCTCCGAGCCGGTCCTGAAAGGAAACCAGCACACTTTGGCCGAACGGGATCAAATAAAAGACGGCGAATCCGGCCAAGCTCGGAGCGATAAACAGGAAGGCGGCTAGTAACTCCTTCCGCGGCGTTCGGTGCATGTTCATAGCTGGATGGGCCTCCAAATCTTAAGCGGTGTGACGACTGAGGCGAATGCTCATGCCGTTTACGGTTCTAAGTGTACAGGCGGGCTCCGGCAAAAGTTCGGAACAAGTGTGGAAAAAGCGTGGAACGCGGCAAGACATGAAAATCAAAAAGGAGCAGATGCCGCGGCATTCTGCTCCTCCGTCCGATATTCGGTTCGGTTGAATGGCTCTATTCGAGATGTCCTTCCGTCTCCGCATATTTGCTGCGAAGCTTCTCGAGCGTATCTTCGTCCGGCCGCCAGTAGCCGCGCTGTTCACTTTCCAGCAGCGATTCAATCATCGCGTGGTACGCCCACTTGTTGTTGAGCTCCATTTGACGGCTGCGCAGCTCGTCGGCGACGTAAACATCGTGCAGGCGGTCGAACACCCAGTCCTCCACTTTACCAGTAGTAGCGGCCAAGCCGAGAATATTGTCGAACCGTTTCGCAATATGCTGTGCGCCGTGATATGGATGGGCGAGAAGCGCATCGATCCATTTCGGATTCATTAGCCGAGTGCGGACGCCGCGTGCGATCACATGTTCGGCAAGCTCGGTTTTAACCCGTTCGCCGGCCGAATCCGTGATATGAATGTCCGCCCGGCTGCCTTTGGCCATCTCTACCGCCTTCGACAGCCCCCCGAAATATTCGAAATAATGATCGGAATCGGTCACTTCGTATTCGTGGCTGCTGCGGATTTGCGAAACGATATCGACCGCCTTCAGATGGCTGTTCAGCAGTCCGGGCTCGGCAACGCCGCGCCGGTTCAAGCTGTACAGATGCTGCTGGCTGTCCGCAAAAGCCGAGCCCAGCTCATTTTCGTCGCTCCACCGCTTCGTTTCGATTAGCCGCGTCACCGTCGTCCCGTATTCGCCCTCGGCCGGCCCGAATATTCTCGCGCTCGCCAGTTCCCGGATATCGGCATCCGAGTAGCCGCTGCCACTCAGCTCCGCCGCCGCCTGCGCCGACCGCGACTTAAACGCGTTCATCTCCTCGAGCTCCTCCAGCTCGGATACGCGCCGGAACAAGCGGTTTAAATCGTCCAGCACGCTGGGGAACATGTCGCGGAATATGCCCGTAATTTGTACGACCACGTTGAGACGCGGACGGCCCAGCTCCTCGAGCGAAACGATGTCGTAACCGGTGCGGAACGCGCCGGAGCCTGCGGGTTTCACGCCTAGATAGTGCATAATTTGTCCGATCGTTTCCCCTTGCGTACGGGACGTTTCGAGCCCCCACAAGACGACCGCGGTCGTATCGGGGTATCGTCCATGCGTGTCGTAATAGCGGCGGATCGAGTTTTCCGCCGCCTCCGCCCCCCGCTTGAAGGCGGTGGCGCTCGGGACCGACCTCGGGTCGAACTGATACAAATTGCTTCCGGCCGGAAGCACCTCCGGCGAACGAATGACGTCTCCCGCCAGCCTGGCCGGAATGTAGCTGCCACCAAGCGCCTTGAGTAAGCCTTCCATCTCCTCGCTCGCCATGCTGGCGCGATAGGCGCTCAAGCCGTATTCTAGCACGCTTAGCAAAGCTGTCTGCCACTCGGCGCTTTCCTGCAGGTACTGCTCGAGAAGCGTTTGATCCCGCGCATAAGCGCGGACGATCGCTTCCGCTTCCCGATCCAGCTCCTGAGGCGGCGCCGCTGCCTCTTCGGGAAGCGAGCCTTGCCGCTCCGCAAGGAGCGCATGAACGGAACGGATATGCCCCCTCTCGTGCCGCAGCACATAGTTCATATAAGCCGCCGCCTCATCCGGCGAGTAAGCTTCGCCGAACCGGTGAAGGCCGCCCGGAATAAGCGAACGCTTCATCCGGTACAGCTCCTCCTCGAGCTCGTCCGGACCGGTAGCGCTCCAGTCGAGCGCGCGCGCCTTGTCCAGCAGCCTTCGCTTCACATCGTCGCAGCGTTCGGGGTCCAGCCGCTCCGCTTCGCGGTATTCATGCAGCAAAACCTCCAGCTCGAGCCAATCTCCATACAGCCCGGCATCTGTAAACGGAGGAGCTTGATAACCGATCAGCACCGCATGGCTTCTCCGCTTCGCAATCACGGCTTCCGAAGGATTGCCGACGTAATACAAATACAGATGCGGCAAGTCCCCCACCATATCGTCCGGGACGCAATCGCCGGATAAGCCCGCTTCCTTGCCGCGCTGGAACTCCAGCGTGCCGTGCGTGCCGATGTGCACGAGGGCGTCGGCGTTCCACTCCTCCCGAATCCATTCGTAAAAGGCGGTGTACTGGTGATGCGGCAGCAAGGAACGATCATGAAGCGCTTCGCCGGAGCTTTCATGTATAGCGCGGGTCGGCTGCAGGCCGATAAACACGTTTTTGTTGACGATACCGGGAATAAGGAAGTCCCCGTCCGCCGTCATCAAGTCGCCCGGAGGTGCCCCCCACCGCTCCACCGCCTCCGCTCCCCAGCGTTTCCGGCCAAGCTTCCCGGCAAATTCGGGATTCGCATAGAGGATCATACGCTCCGCGGCCGACTCTCCCGACCAGCGGCCGGAATTGACCACGCCCTCTTCCACAAGGCTATGCCGAAGCTGTTGGGCCGTCATCTCTTCGACATCGTAGCCCTCTTGCTTCAGACGGCTTATAATCCGGGATATCGACTCGAACGTATCGAGAAACGCCGCCCCGAACACGCCCGCCTCGCCGGGAGGATAGTTGTACCCGATCAGCGCCAGCTTTTTGTCCCGATTCGCTTTCGCTTGCAGCTCCAGCCAGCGGCGAACCCGCCCCGCCAGTCTGTCCGCCCGCTCTGCCAGCAGCGCCAGCCGGGGCAGTCCTCCCTCGGCTCCGTCTCCCGACCCCGGTTCCCGGCGCAACGCCGCGACCGGATACGTTTCGATGCAGCCGTCCAGCTCGGGCAGCATCACTTGCACGAGCAGCTGCGATGGCGTCAGTCCCCGAACCGAATCCGTCCACTCCACCTCGGTGCTTCCTGACAAAAAGAACGGATGGAGCACGGGAACGCCAAGCTGCTCCAACAGCTTTTTCGCTTCGTCGCCGCCGTCTCCGACCGGCCCTGAACCAAGCCGGAACGGCAAAAAGCTGACGATCAGGTTGACCGCTCGGCCTCCCCCGATCAGCAGCTCCCGCAGCGATCGAAACGGCATGTTCATCACCGAAGGAAAAGCGACGGGCAGCACGTCGGCGTACGCCTCGATCCGCTCTGCGATCTGGCCGATGCACGCGAGCACCTCGTCCGGATTGCCGTTGCCGGGAAAAAACATCGCAACGACGGGCCGGCGGCCCACGGATGTACGACTTCCAAAGTAAGCTTCGGCCGATGTATAAACTGTCCGGTCCGCAAGGCCAATAATGCCCAGCTCCTTGAAAAGCAGCGGGTCCGCAGGCTCGGGCAAGCCGGCGAGGCGGCCGTATTCCCTGCCGCAGAAGGCGAGCAGTGCGAGCATGTTGGCCGTACCGCCGCCGCGCCAGTAATCGGTTATACGGACGAAGTGGGCGAAATGCTCGTTTTGTCCACTAACGAACGTATGTTCTTTTCTCGATTCAAAGCCGTCAGGCAGCCGGTCCGCCGTCAGTCCGCCCAGCCGAAGCAGTGAACGAATGTCCGCGGAATCGCTGCCAACCGGAACGATGTGGGCGGTTATGCCCGATACGAGCCGTTTAACGGTATCGATCGCCGGCTTCCGCGCCCCGTGCGCGTCGATCAGCAGCATATCGGCATCGCGAATGGCTTGCTTCAGAAGGGGTTCCGGTATGGGCTGCCTCTGCTCAAGAATTATGATGCTAAGCTCAAGATCGGTGCACCCTCTCTCCCCGAGCTGCCCGTACGCCTCGGCCAGATGAGCCCGGGCGGTTTCGCTGCTTGTCAGCACCGTAATTTTCATTGTATTCCCTCCGAATCCGGCGTTATTTTGTAGTGGAATGTATCAGACCGCGTACAGCCTGCTCGATCCTTCCGGCCTCCAGTTCATCGAGCAGGCAATAGGCCGCTCCCAGCTCGGACGCCAGCCGCTTCGCATACCCCAGCTTCACATACCCGCTTTCGGTATCGATCACTAGCGCCTGTATACCCATTTCCGCAATACGGCCGGCGATGTCGCGGCTCTCCTCCAGCGGATCACGCTCCGGATTGCATCTTACATTGGCCCTGCCGTCCGTAAGGAGAATCAGGGCCGGCACGTGTCCGGTATTTTGGCCCTTCATGGCCGCCAGCGTCTCGGCTCCCTTGAGCAGACCGGCGGCAAGCGGCGTTTTTCCTCCGGTGGGCAACGTCCGCAGCTTGCGCTGAGCCGTTTCGACGCTCCGGGTCATGTCCAGCAGCAGCTCGGCCCGATCGCCGCGAAACGCAATCAAGCCGACCCGGTCCCGCTGGCGGTAAGCGTCGCGAAGCAGCGCCAGAACCGCCCCCTTCACGGCGCTCATCCGTCTCGCCGCATGCATGGACGCGCTGGCGTCGACCACGAATAAAAGTGCGGTTCCGGCGCGGTTCTCGCGCACTTTCTCGCGCAGATCGCCGGGCTCGATCAGCACGCGGCACGGATGCTCCCCATTCAGCCTCGCTCGCCGGGAGGGCTGGAACATCGCAGCGGCCCGCAGCGTCGCGTCGAACGCCAGGTCCCGCACTCGTCCACGCGGCAGCGCAGCTCGCATGTAGCGGCCCGCACCAGGACCGGCGCCGATCTTATTGCGTTTGCCGTCCCGGTTGCCCCCGTCGGCGAACCGGTACGTAAACGAGATCGGGGGCGTGGCGATTTCCCGGCCTATCGTTTCTATCATCTCTACCGCACCGCTTGCATTCGTATTGCCCGCAGCCGCGTCAGCGGGTTGGCCGTCCGTTCCCGGGGAATCTCCGCTCCGGCTGCCGCCCGACGGACCGCCACTGCCGCCGGGGCGGCCGGGGCTTTTTCGCGATGCCGGTTCGGGAGTAGGCCGCTCGCGGTCGCGTTGCGTTTCCCCGTTTCCTTCCGGCTTCTCGCCGTCCCGCCGGTTCGGCGAGCGGGCGCTGCCGTTAACCGCCAGCAGGTGCGGCAGCGCATACCCCGCCGCCTCCTGTACGTGACGGTCGACCACCTCGGCATCCCCCTCCCAGGCGGCGATCGCCCGGGCCGTCTCCGCAAGCACAATTTCGGCCCGATTGCCAGCCGCGTTCGCTTCCCCGATTAGTTCGGCCATTAGCCGCAGCGCGCCGCTTCCGATAGCTACGTCCGCAAGACGTTTTGCCGCCGCACCGATCTTGTTGCGCAGCTCCGACGTTTCGGCTGCATACCCGTCCGTGAAGCGGAGCGGATCTCGCTCGAAATCAAGCTGGTGCCGGATGATCTCCATTTTTTGCTCGGGACTAACAATCCGCTCAAGCGTGACGCATATCCCCCAGTAATCGAGCCGGGGGCGGCTCCGCTCCGTGCCGTCCGTCCCCCATGCGCCGATGAGCCGGAAGCGGGTCGGCGCATATTCGGACAACCCTTCGCGTTCGATCCGGATCACACCGTCTCCCGACGTTTGCAAAATAGCCTGAAGCAAGCGCTCCGGCATGAGCTGGGCATCGTCGACGGCAAGCCATCGGCCGTCCGCTTCGGCAAGCAGTCCAGGCGCAAGCCGCTTCCGGCCTTCCCGCGCGGCAGCCGCAGCGTCCAGCCCGCCAAACAGGCGGTCTTCCGTTACATGCGCCGGGACGGCAAGCATTTGGCACCGCGGCAGCAGCGCCCCGATTCCCCGCAGCAGCGTCGATTTGCCCGCACCTCGCTCCCCGCAGAGCAGCACGCTGCCGATTCGTCCGTTCACGGCATGGAGCAGCAGCGCCTTCTGCGCCCGGGGCTGCCCGACTACGGCGCAGAACGGATAAAACACCGCCGCCGGTTCATGAGACATGATGCTCCTCCATAACCGAGCCTTCCAGCAAGCTTCTCAGCGTATCCATTCCGCTGCCGTGCTCCTCGAACGGCTGCTTCCGCATCCGGTGCGGCATGACGAGTAACGCCGCTTCCCTGACATCCCCCTCGGAGGCGTCATCTCTGCCGGATAACGCCGCAAGCGCCATCGCGCATCGGATCATCGTAATGTCGGCGCGGTGACCGTCCACTTCGAGCCGAATGCCGATGCGCACCGCCCACTCCAGCAATCGGTCCGAAGGACTCATGCCGTGCAGCAATTGTCTGGCGCGCCCGATACGGCTGCGCAGCTCGGCTTGCTCCGGCTCGTAGCGGGCGCAGAAGCCGTCCGGGTCGGCCTCGAACGCGAGGCGTCTGCGCACTACCTCCATCCGGCTCTCCACGTCCTTCTCTCCGCTCACATCGACGGATAACGCGAAACGATCCAGCAGTTGCGGTCTCAGTTCCCCCTCCTCGGGGTTCATCGTACCGACCAATACGAACCGGGACGGATGGGAATACGATACGCCTTCGCGCTCGACCGTATTGACCCCCATCGCAGCGGCATCCAGCAGCGCGTCGATGATCACGTCACCGAGCAGATTGATTTCGTCGACATACAAAATATGGCCGTGCGCGGCCGCCAGCAAGCCCGGCTCGAACCGCTTCTCCCCTTGCCTGATGGCATGCTGAATATCGATCGAGCCGACGACGCGGTCCTCCGTCGCATGGACGGGCAAATTGACCACGTTCATTCCCGGCAGCAGGTCGGCCAGGGCGCGAACAGCCGTCGACTTCGCCGTTCCTTTCTCCCCGCGTATCAAAACACCGCCCATTAGCGGGTCGACAAGATTCAGAAGCAAACCTTTCTTCATCGTTTCCTGGCCTATAAGCGCCGTGAACGGATACAAACCATGAGTCATGACTAACCAATCTTCCCTTCCTCGTAAATAATAGCTTTCGCAGCACCCGCCCCGACTTCGGCTTTGGCATCAGTTCCGTCTGCCGACGGCGCCATAAGCGGCTGCGGGCGCATCCTCCCGTCGGCGAGGCCCGTTATCCGGCTCGTCGGCCTGCCGGTTTCCCGGTCGCGCTGAATGATCGCTTTGACGCCGAACACATCCGCGAACATGCGGGCCGTAATCGTTTGCTCCGGCGTGCCGTTGCTGTAGAAGCGCCCTTCCTTCAAAACGGCGATCTCGTCGGAATAGGCAGCCGCATGATTGATGTCGTGCAGCACCATTACGATCGTTACGCCATAATTTCGGTTAATGTCTGCGATCATCTCCATAATCTCGAGCTGGTGGCAAACATCCAGATAGGTCGTCGGCTCGTCGAGCAGCAAAATGCGGGGTCGCTGGGCCAGCGCCATCGCGATCCATACCCTTTGCCGCTCGCCGCCGGATAAAGCGGACAGCTTGCGGTCCGCCAGCACATCCGTCCCGGTTAACGTCAGCGCCCATTCGACGATGTCCCTGTCCTCGGCGCGCATCCGGCTCCACGCCGGCTTATGCGGGAACCGCCCGTATCCGACCAGCGTCCGTACGGTTACGTCCGGCGGTTTGTCCTGACTTTGCCGGAGAACGGCCAACCGGACGGCCAGCTGCCTCGGCGTGAAGCGGCTCAGAGCTGTGCCGTCCAGCTCTACGCAGCCGCCGCTCGGCTTAAGCTGACGCGCTATCGCTTGGAGCAGCGTGCTTTTGCCGCAGCCGTTCGGACCGATGATGGAATAGATGCGCCCCGCATCCAGCCGCCATGCAAGTCCGTCAAGCACGGTACGAGCGCTGTACTCCACCGACAAATCCATAACCGTTAGGTCCGTCAATCGGCATCCCTCCTTAACAGGTACAGAAAAAACGGCGCGCCAAGCACGCCCATCAGGACGCCGACCGGCAGCTCGATCGGGGCGAACGCAAGCCGGGCGATCGTATCGCATGTCGTCACGACCGCCGCGCCGAGAAGAGCGGAGGCCGGCAGCAGCACCCGGTAGTCGCCGCCGATTAACAGCCGGGCCGAGTGCGGCACGATGAGGCCGACGAAGCCGAGCAGGCCGACTACGCTGACGGCGCTTGCCGCAAGCAGGGCGGCAGCCGCCGTCATGAGCAGCCGGGTTGCCTCCAGCCGCATGCCGAGTCCCTTCGCATTCGCATCGCCGAGCCCCATAATGTTCATATGGGCGGAACCGGCCAGCGTTATCGCCACGCCGATCGCCGAGTAAGGCAGCATCACGTTCAGCTGCGGCCAGCTTTTGGCGGCAAGACCGCCGACGAGAAAGACGAGCGCGCCGCCGACGCGGTCGCTGTAAAACGTCAGCAGCGCCGAAATGCCCGAGCCGAGAAAAGCCGATACGGCTACCCCGGCGAGAATAATGCGCACCGGCTGAATGCCGCCCCTCCAGGCCAGTCCGTAGATGATCGCGGCTGCAAGCAAGGCGCCGGCGAATGCGGCCGGCGTAAGCAGCCAGGGCAGATGGGGAAACAAGATCAGCAGCGTTACGCCGGCAAGCCCCGCTCCCGAGGAAACCCCGATAATATGCGGGTCCGCCAGCGGATTGCGCATCACGCCTTGCAGCAGCGCTCCCGCCAACGCGAGATGGACGCCGACCAGAGCGGCAACGAGCGTTCTGGGCAGACGAATGTTCCATATGACTTCCTTCATCGGACCCGCGTAATCCTGAAACAAATACCGCCATATTTCGTGAAGCGGAATCGATACGGCTCCCGAAGCGAGACTGAACGCAATCGCCAGGCAGGCGGCCGCCCCCAGAAGCGCCAGGGCGATAACGCTGCCGGAGGGGGATAAGGAACGTTCCGCATTACTTCGCATCGAACTGATCCGGGTACACGTATTTGGCCAAGTGGAGCACCGATTCGTTCAGACGGAAGCCCGGATTCGACAGAAGCAGGTCCGAAGGCAGAATCGTCATCCGTTTTTCCTTCACGGCTCGCAGCGACGCCCAGGCCGGCTGGGCGGCCAGATCGGACTGAATTTTTTTCTCTCCATCCCCGCGGGCGCCGTGAATGAGGATGAAGACGTAATCCGGATCGAGCTCGACGATTTTTTCCAAACTGTACGGCGCCGTCGTTTGGCTCGTTTGACTCGCTTGCAGCGACTCGGCCACATTGTTCATCCGCAGCATGCCGGCCACCTCGAGCCCTATTGTATTCGCTCTTTGAACGGACACGCTGCTTGGCGTCACATTCAGCATGATGAAGGTCGGCTGCTTATCCGGTACTTTGCCGGTGAGCGCCCGGATTTGTTCGTCCAGCTTCGCCAGCCGTTCCGCCGCTTCGCTTTCCTTGCCCGACAGTTTACCGAACAACGGTACTTTTTGCTTTAGTTCCTGATACGTGCTCAAGTTAAACAGCGCGAACGGAATATGGCTGGAGTCGAGGACGGCGGCCAACTCGCGATGAAACGAAGGCGAACCGATGACGAGATCCGGCTTCAGCGACAGCAGCTTTTCCGTGTTGACCGACGTAATGCCGCCGACGTCCGTTATGTCTTTCGCCTTCTCGGGAACGGCGGCGCCTGCGGAAGACGTCCGGGCGATCGCGCTGCCGCCGATGTCGTACAGCAAATCGAGCAGCTGCGGCGACAGCACGACGATCCGTTCCGGCCGGGACGGCAGTACGACCGTGCGGTTCGCATCATCCGTCAACGTAAAGAACGTTCCGCTTTCCTCCTGTTTCTCCGTATTCGCGTCTCCGCTCTTACCCGCCGCTTCCGGTCCGGGCGCCGAAGCGCAGCCGGATAAAACGGCGATTGTCAGCAGTAACCCTGCGGCAAGCCGTGCTGGAAATCGTAAAAGCTTTAGCATGAATGCAGCCTCCTATTATTTCGTAAATTTTACGATTAATCATAAAGGAAGTTCATTCCCCATGTCAACACCAAACGAGCATTTCACGTAATTATTACTATTTACAGTTCGTAATTGTTACGATAAAATGAGAGGCACATGTGGTCGATTCATTCTGAATTTCCTATGGAGGCTGCTTGTCTTGCAACCCTTATCCCCTTATCGTCTTGCCGTATCCTGCTTCTTCATCATGCTGGCAAGCGCTGCGATCGTTGTCGCCATGAACCCGGTCGTTTTTACCGCTCTTCCCCCGCTGCTGCTGGCGGACTTGCAATCGTTCAAGACGATGCTGATCGGTATCGTGCTGGAAGCTTTGCCGTTTATTTTGCTCGGGGTGCTGGTCTCATCGCTTATGCAGCTGTTCATTTCGGAGAAGACGATTCGGCGGCTCGTGCCCCGGAACCCGCTGCTCGGCATTTTGTTTGCATGCGCGCTCGGTATTTTGTTTCCCATATGCGAGTGCGGGCTCATTCCTGTCGTTCGCAAGCTGCTCGCCAAAGGAATGCCTCTCTACATCGCAGTCGTATTCATCGTCGTCGGGCCGGTCGTGAACCCGGTCGTATTCGCAGCGACGTATGTCGCCTTTCGCGGCAATCCGGCTATCGTGTATTCCCGCATGGGACTCGCTCTGCTCGTCGGCGTGCTGATCGGGCTGATCGTTTACCGGTTTGTCCGGATCAACCCGCTGCGGTCCGGCAAAACACCGGGAGACAGGGCTCATTCGGATGAGCACATGCATGATCATGGGCATGAACACCACCGGGAGGGCAAGCTGTTTGCTATGCTCCGGCATGCCGCCGACGAGTTTTTCGACATGGGCAAGTTTCTGCTGTTCGGCTCCGTTGTCACGGCAGCGATCCAGACGTTCATTCCGAGGCAGGACTTGCTCCAGCTCGGACAGGGCGAATACGGCTCGCATCTGTTTATGATGGGTTTCGCTTACATATTGTCGCTCTGTTCGACATCGGATGCGTTCGTAGCCGCTTCGCTGGCAA
Source organism: Paenibacillus ginsengarvi (assembly GCF_003626695.1). Taxonomy (GTDB): domain Bacteria; phylum Bacillota; class Bacilli; order Paenibacillales; family NBRC-103111; genus Paenibacillus_AB; species Paenibacillus_AB ginsengarvi. The sequence goes on along the minus strand of NZ_RBAH01000008.1, from coordinate 105,296 downwards.
CCACGTTCACCTCTGGCTCCCTGCTAACATTTCTCGTGTTCGGGCCGATGCTTGACTTCAAAAGCACCCTCATGCTGCTGGCCGTCTTCCGCGCCCGCTTCGTTGTTTTGCTGGCGATCGCCATTGCCGTCTTCGTGCTTGCGGGCTCGTTATGGTTCGAATCGTTGTTTCTGTAACCCTTTCAGCGAATAGGAGGCGAATCTATGCAAACCGAACGTTCCCTGGCCGTGCATTATGTGCTGCGCGCCGCGATCATGGGCGGATTTTGCGCCTATATCGTCTATCTCGTGCAAAATGACCGCCTAGTGTATTACATCGCGCCGAGGATGCATTTGTATGTCAAGCTGGCTGCCCTGGCGTTGTTTGCTATCGCCATTCATCAAGCGTATATGGCGTTTCGCTCCGTCTTCGATAAGCCGGAGTCGTGCGACTGCAACCACGAGCCGCCGCGATCGTTCCTAGGCAATATCGTCGTGTACGGGCTTTTCCTGGTTCCGCTTGCGCTCGGCTTTCTGCTGCCGGACCAGTTGATGGGCAGCCGCGTCGTATCTATGAAAGGGATGAACCTGACGACGGCGGAAGCCGGCAAGCCGAATGTGCCCGTCCAGACAACGGCCGGCGTTAAGGCGGATAACACTCAGGCGGCGGGCGCAAGCGAAAGCAGCCTTTCGGCCGGGGCCGGACAGGCCGCTTCGACCACTGGAAGCAGCACAAACTCCGCTTCGACGGACCGGCAAGCCAGCGCCGACGTTCCCCTGGACGAACTTTTCAAATCCGACGGCTTTAACGACGGCTACACGAAACTCGCCAAGAAGCTCTACAAGCAAGATGTCATCGCTTTGCCCGAGAAAGGCTTTATGGAAATATTGACGACGATCGACATGTTCCTGGACCCGTTCCTCGGCAAACAAATCGAGATCAGCGGTTTCGTGTATCGCGAGGAAGGAATGAAGCCGAACCAGTTCGTCGTCTCCAGGCTGGCGATGCAATGCTGCTCGGCCGACGCTTCGCCGTACGGCATATTGGTGGAATCTCCCTCAGCCGCTTCGTTTCCCGTCGATACGTGGGTCCGCATATCCGGTACGCTGGGCAAAACGAAATACGACGACTATGACTACATGCTGCTGAACGCCAAGCAGATCGAGAAAATTCAACCGCCGAAAACGCCTTACGTATACCCGGATTACGACTATCTGGATCAGGCGTAAATCGCTGGACCGATACGAAAACAAAACAAAGCAGCTGCCGGAAATACGTTCCGCACAGCTGCTTTGTTTTGTTTTACAAGTAAAGTCCGAGTCGTCAATCCCCCGATGCCGAGCCGCTTGCCTTCGTTTCCTTCCGCATCGAGCGCGGCGCGGCGCCGAATTCTTTTTTGAACGCCCGCTCGAAATGCGACAACGTATTAAAGCCGGAAGCATAACAAATATCGGTTACCGGCAGGTCGGATGCTTGCAGAAGCGTTCGCGCAAACCGCAGCCGCAGCGCCTGCAAATAGTTCTGGAACGCGATGCCGGTCGATTTCCGGAACGTGGCGCTGAAATAGTTCGTGGACATGCCGGCGTGCTTCGCTGCTTCGTCCAGTGTGAGCGGCAGGCGAAAATGGTGATGGATGTAGGTCAGCGCCCGGCGTACGGAAGGCTTCAGATGATCGCCTTCCGCTCTCCGGCCTTCGGCGCTGATCCGGTGCCGGGCAAGCAAGATGAGGATACGCTCCATCGCTCCGCGTACCCAGATGCGGCTGCCTTCGCGCTCTTCCAAGCATTCCGTCCAGATGCGCTCGAATTCGTGAACAAGCAGCTCGCGATCGTCGCCCGCCACCTCGGCCGCATAGCCTTCTCCGCCGCGAAACAGCAGCTGCAGCAGTTCCTCCGACAAAATGTCCTCGGACAAAATCGTATTAAACAGCAGCATCGTACTGCCCGGCTCCGGTCCGATCTCGTGAAAGTCCGCAGGGGTCAGGAGAAACAAGCTCCCGGGTCCAAGCTTGTATTTCGTCCCGTTCCAGATCTGGTAGCCTTCCCCCTCGTAAACGAAGGCAAGCTCGTAAAACTCATGCCAATGAAGGTCGATAGGCTTCTCCAGCTTATGCCTGAACAGGCGAAACGTGGTGCCTTGACTCATATAATCGGCAATCGTTAGTCTTCTTGGTTCCATCGGGTACATCGCCGGCTCCCCCAAGCGTCTAGAAATAAGTTTTCAGCCTGACCGCGACCGCACCCGGCGCGGCGATTCTCGCCTGGCATGCAAGCCGGTAGCCTTCTTCGATTTCATCCTCGTCCATCCGGTCGTATTCGGCATCGTTCGGCGGGCTCAAATAGTCCTTGCCCTCGCTGACGAAACAGCGGCATCTGGCGCATGTGCCGCGCGTACAGTTGAAGCCCCAATCGATCTTATGCTGCAAAGCAAGCTCCAAAATCGACTTGCCGACTTCCGGTTCGACCGTTTTGTGCACAGTGCGACCTTTCAGTTCAATCATAACATATCCTCCGGCTTATAGTAGGCCAAGCTGTGCCCGTTTCCTGTTCAGGACGACCGCACCGGCGTTTCGTCCATTTGGACCGAGTACACGCACCGGTTATCGCCCTGCAAAATGTGTTCTCCCCTCGCGATCCGCGCTTCGTCGCCCAGGACGAGCTGGAACATGTCCAGCTCTTTTTTGCAAATGCCGGAGCAAGCTTTCGCCGCCTCGCAGATCGGGCAATGCTTCTCCACGATCAAGTAGCCACCGGCACCGTCATCCATAATTTCGGCCATATATCCTTCAGCTGTGCGCGCTTCGGCCAGAGCGAGCAGTTTTTCCTTGAACGGCAGCTCTTCCGGTACCCGTTTCCGGTATTCCGCCACCTGCTTGCGTGCGCGGATATCCAACAGCTTCTCCAGTCCTTCCTCGCCGAACGCTTCCTTCATCGAATCGATCAGACTGACGGTAAGATCGGCGTAGCCGTCGGGAAACAGCCGGTTCGCCTCGGCTGTGAGCGCCCACATTTTTGCCGGACGCCCCATCGCTCTCGGCTCTTCCGTGAACGTAACCAGCTTCTTCTCCTGCAGGTCGTATAAATGCTGCCGTACGGCCATAGCGGTAACGCCGAGCTGGACCGCCAGCTGGTGCGCATCCGTGGCGCCGTTTTGCTTAAGCGTATTAATAATGGCTCTTCTCGTTCGTTCGGCGCCTTCTTTTGTCCGAGAACTCATCGTTTTCATCCCAATCGCCTTTAACTTACGTCCTGATGAGATTATAAAGAAAATTGTTGACAAAGTCAAAGCCGGCGTTTACTTTGTTTGTAAAGATATTTGTTTAGAAAGTATCCGAATGCTCTATTTCTACATTTCAGGATGGAAGGTGACCCCCTTGTCTGCAACAGGAAGTATTTTCAGCTCACGTTATCTCGCGCTGACGGTCGGAATTATTCTCGCCGTTATGGCGATCGGATTCGAAGGCTTGGCGGTGACGACGGTCGCGCCCGTCATTGCCGGAGATTTGCAAGGACTTCATTTGTTCGGCTGGATATTCAGCGCTTATTTGCTTGCGCAAATTATCGGCACCATGATTATCGGGCGGCAAATCGACAGAAAAGGTCCCGCCCTGCTGTTTACAATCGCGCTCATCCTGTTCGCCGTCGGACTGGTCGCGGCCGCCATAGCAAACGATATGTATATGCTGATCGCCGCACGGGCGCTGCAAGGTTTTGGCGCGGGCTCCATGTATACCTGCATGTACACGGCCATCTCGCTGCAATATCCGGACCATCTCCGCGCCAAAATATTGGGCGCGCTCGGCACCGCCTACGTGCTTCCCTCCATGCTGGGTCCTTATGTAGCCGGCGTGATCGCGCAGACATGGTCCTGGCGTTACGTATTCTGGGGCGTCCTGCCTATTCTGCTCGTGGCCGCCATCCTTAGCATGCCGGTATTTCGCAAGCTGAAAATGCCGCCGGCTGCCGGCAAGCCGGAATCGGGCGTGATCGGATTGTCCGTGCTGCTGGCGCTCGGCACCGGAATGTTTCTGAGCGGTCTCGGCATGCTGCCGCGGGTGCTCGGCATCGCGCTGCTGCTGGCCGGCTTGGCTCTGATGATCGTGCCTCTGCGCAGGCTTCTGCCGGCCGGCACCTTCGCGCTGCGCCCCGGCTTATCATCCCTGATCGCCTCTCGCGGCTTGTTTTTCGCCGCCTATGTGTGCACGCAGAACTTCCTGGTGCTATCGCTTACGGAAACGAAAGGGTTATCGGCCGACAAAGCCGGTCTCATCGTGGCGAGTGCCGCGCTCAGCTGGAGCATCATCGCGATTTTGCAGGCCCGCTGGGATGCGGCGGACCAGGGACGTGGACGGCACAAGCGGATAATGGCAGGCGTTGTGCTGATGATACTCGGGATCGGCATGCTCGTATGGGTGCCGGCAGTGCATGTGCCGCTCGCTATTTTCGGCGAAATCGTAGCGGGCATCGGGATAGGCCTTGCCCATACGACGAGCGGTACCGTCGCCTTTACACTTGTCAAGGGAGGCCAGTCCGGGCAAGTATCGGGCAGCCTGCAATTCGCCGACTCGTTCACGCCCGGCGTAGCCGTAGGCATCGGCGGGGCCATCATTGCGATCAGCCAAACGGCCGGCAGGTCGCTGGAAGGCGGGATCACCATCGCCATGACGTTTTGCGTGGCGCTCGTCCTGCTCAGCTTGTATGCGAGCGGGCGGACGCGCCGGGTTCAAGCGACTGAGGCCGAAACTTCGGCGCAGGCGATTTCGTAATCGGGGCGTGAATGCGCCCTTGTCCCTTTTCACCGCGATTACATACAAACCGCCTCCAAACGACCGATAACGGACGGATGGAGGCGGCAATAAGGCACATTGGCCTCGTTCAGCTTTTGCGCGAAGTCAGTTTAGCCTGCGTGAACAGCAGCAGGTAGTCGTAACCGCCCGCTTTGGAATCGGTGCCGGACATATTAAAGCCGCCGAACGGATGAACGCCGACAAGCGCGCCGGTGCACTTGCGGTTGATGTACAGATTGCCGCAATGTACAAGCTCCAGAGCCGCTGCGATCCGCTCCTCGCTCGTCGAGAAATACGAGCCGGTCAAGCCGAACTCCGTATCGTTATAGATCGCGATCGCTTCCTGCCAATCTTTCGCTTTGGCAATAGTGAGAACGGGTCCGAAAATTTCCTCCTGCATGATCCGGGCCTTGCCGCTTACATCGCCGAAAACGGTAGGCTGGATGTAGTAGCCGTTTCCATCCACCTTCCCACCGCCCGCGAGCAGAGTTCCTTCCTGCTTGCCGATCTCGATATAGGCGAGTATCCGATTGTACGACGTTTCGTCGATCACCGGACCGACCTGCCCGTTCTGCTCCGGCAGCCCGACCCGAAGCGCTGCGGTCAAGGCGAGCACCTTTTCGACCACCTGCTCGTAAACCTGCTCGACCACGATCGCTCTCGAACCCGCCGAGCATTTTTGACCCTGGAAGCCGAAAGCCGAAGCTACGATGGCCGCGGCCGCCGCATCCAGATCGGCCGTTTCGTCGACAATGACGCCGTCCTTGCCGCCCATCTCCGCCACTACGCGTTTGATCCAGATTTGACCCGGCGCCGTTTCCGCTGCCAGCCTGTTAATGCGCAGACCTACCTCCTTCGAGCCGGTAAAGCTGATAAACCGCGTTTTCGGATGTGTCGTCAAATAATCGCCGACCTCTGCTCCGCTTCCCGGCACGAAATTAATGACGCCGTCCGGCAGCCCGACCTCCCTCATCAGCGCAACGAACTTATGAGCAATAACCGGTGTTGTCGAAGCGGGCTTCAGCAGCACCGTATTGCCCGATACGATCGCCGCCGTCGTCATGCCGACGCAGATGGCGAGCGGAAAGTTCCATGGCGGGATAACGATGCCGACGCCAAGCGGGATATAAGTCAGCTTGTTGTCCTCGCCCGGAATTTTTACTAGCGGCTGGCGTTCGTTCGTTTCGCTTAATCGAATCATCTCGCGGGCGTAAAATTCCATAAAATCGATCGCTTCCGCCGTATCGACATCCGCCTCGACGTAGTTTTTGCCCGCCTCCAGAATCATGAGCGCGGAAAACTCGTGTTTACGCTCACGCATAAGCGCAGCAGCCTTAAATAAATAACCGGCCCTCTCATGGGCGGGTACCCGCTTCCAGGTCTCGAATGTTTGCAGCGCAGCCTGCATCGCCTGTTCGGCCAACGCCTGATCCGCTTTACTGACATAGCCGATCACTTCGCTGACGTTTCCCGGATTGATCGATGTAATCTTCGCGTCGGTGACGATCGTGTTTGGCCCGATATAAAGCGGATATTCGCGGCCGAGCTCTGCTTTGACTTTGGATAGGGCCGCCTCCATCGCCCGGATGTTCTCCGGCTGCGAGAAATCGGTAAAAGGCTCATTAACATACGGAACGATGCCAGGTAATGCATTCATAAGTAAAACTCCTCTCGATATACGGATTATTTGAATAAATTTTTAAGCACGAACCAAACATTGGCCGGTCTCTCGGCCAGACGCCTCATGAAATAACCGAACCAGTCGATGCCATAAGGCACATAGACGCGCACCCGGTAGCCTTCCTGAACGAGCCGCTTCTGCATCTCCTCGCATATCCCGTACAGCATCTGGAACTCGAACCGGTCAGAGGCGATCCCGCGTTCGGCGGCAAATTGCTTCGTGAACGAGACGACCGCCTCGTCGTGACTGGCGACAGCCGCGTAATTCCCGTTTTCCATATGCTCCCGGATCATCGCCTTGTAGTTTTCGTCGACATCCTTTTTGCTTGCATAAGCGACCTCGATCGATTCCTTATACGCTCCCTTAACGAGCCGCAGATTGGCGCGAAGCCCGTTCATATCCTGAATATCCTGCCGGGTCCGGAACAAATACGCCTGAAGCACGATCCCTACATTGTCGTAATCCCGCCGCAGCTCGCGGTATATATCCAGCGACGTCTGGCAATGTGCATAGTCCTCCATATCGATCCGGACGAAATTGCCGTGCTCGCGGGCGCGGTCCAAAATCCGGCGCATATTCCGCATACAAAGCTCCCGGCTGCTATCGAGACCAAGCGAAGTCATTTTGAGCGACAAATTCGAAACAACGCCCGCCTGCGCAATCGCATCCAGCGTTTGCACGCACATGTCGGCGGATTGCAGTGCTTCCTCCTCGCTGTATACGAACTCGCCCAAATGGTCCAGCGTCGCCATCCGCCCGTCCTCGTTCAGCTTACGAACGGCCTCGATCGCCTGCCGGATCGACTCGCCGGCGACAAAACGAGCCGCGCCGAAGCGAAGTCCGTACTTTTTCGCCATCCGGTTAGCGGAGTGACTTTTGCCGAGCGCTTGAAATAGATTTCTCAGCATCGTTTCCATATGGTGCACATCCTTTGTAGGATACTGTCTAACTGATAATGGAATTATACAACTAACGCGTTCTATTTGTACATATATGTTTAATTATTTTCTTTAATTTGTACAACATTGTTCAAATACATGTGTATAGTGCAATGTCAATTTTGAACACATACCGTTTTCATGGTAAACTTGACTAAAATGATCAACCGCTCGAGAGGTACGTTATGGTCAAATACGAGTCGATCCCGTTCCATACCCGGTTTCTCCCCGTTCGCACAGGTTCCACGATTGGCGAGCTCGCTTCTTGTTTGCGTTCGGGAGAACCGGCTTTGTCCGTAGTAGATAGCGACGTCTGCCTATTTACAAGCGACGACTTGCCCCTGCTTCAGACGTTTCCGTCCGAAGACGCTTTGGACGCGTGGCAGCGGACAAACCGGCATCTTGCTTCGCTTGTTTTACTTTATGATGAAACGCTCTCACTTGGTACGCTGCTGCCCCGTCTGAGAGAAGTCCGCAGCCGGCCGATTCTGTTCCGGAACGGCGAAGGAAGTTTCATCGGTTATACTACCCTGACCGATCTGCTCGAGTACGCCGCTATGGAGCAGCAGCGCGGAGCCGCCTATTTTGCCGCACTTGCCGAAACCGTGACGGATGCGGTCACTATCGTCGATCAGCAAGGGAAAGTCATGCTCTGGAATACGGCTGCGGAATCGATGTACAGCCTGCCCCGGTCGGATGTAGAGGGACAGGACATCGGGAGTTTGTTCAAGAAAGAAAACCTGATGGTGCTTGGCATTCTTGACGAAGGCCGCGTCGTCCGCGGAGCCTACCATCGTTCGCGCGACGATAAACATGTGCTCATTAACGTGTCGCCGGTTCGCGACGCGAGCGGTAGGATCATCGGGGGAATCGCGGCGGAGCAGGACATCTCGCAGCTCGTCCGCCTCAACGATCAGCTGACCTCCCCGGACAATGCCCCCTCTGGTGCGGATGAGCTGTTTGCGTCGCTGAAGGCCAAGGGCTCGGCAATCGCGAACGTTATGGATATGGCGGAAAAGGTGGCCGGCAGCGATGTTCCCGTGCTTCTCGTCGGGGAATCCGGCGTCGGCAAGCAGCAGCTCGCCAAATGGATTCATCAAGCGGGTCCTCGGTCCAGCGAGCCGTTTCTTGCCGTCCACTGCGGAATCACGCCTGCGGGGCTGCTCGAAGCCGAGCTGTTCGGCTATCAGGGAGGAACGTTTACGGGGACCGTTAGCGGTCAGCCGGGCAAGCTGGAGGAAGCGAACGACGGCACGCTGTTCATCAGCGAAATCGAGCGTTTATCGCCGGAGCTGCAAGCGAAGCTATATCATACGCTTAAGCAATACACGGTCGTCCGGCAGGGCGGCTTCGAACCGATTCCCGTGCGCGCTAGACTGCTTCTCGCTACAACGGCGAATTTGGAAGTCTTGGCGGAACAGGGAGAATTCCGGTCCGACTTGTATTACATGCTGCAGGCGATGTCGATCCGCATCCCGCCCTTGCGGGAACGTACGGAGGACATCCCAGCCTTGTCGCGGATGCTTCTGGCGCGATATGCGGAGCGGTACCGCAAACCGGTGCCGGCACTCTCCCCCGAAGTGTTTATCGCCTTTTCCCGCTACAAATGGCCGGGGAACATGCACGAGCTCAGCAACGTTATCGAACGCTGCGTCATTTTGAGCGATGGCGAAATCGTCACGCCGGATCACCTGCCTGCAAGTCTTCATAACGACCGGCAGACGCTGCCGGATGTCCCGGCGGATGACGACAGCTACACCGACGCGGACATCGATATCCATGCGATACGGGAAGCGCTGGCGAAGACGGCCGGAAATAAAAGCGCGGCGGCGAAGCAGCTCGGCATTTCGCGGGGAACGCTGTACAACAAGCTGAAGGAAGCCGGACAGGAGACGTCCTGACGGGGCGGTTTACGAAGCAGGCCAACGGCAAAAAAAGTCCGTCGAATCCGGCGGGCTTTCGTGCTGTTTCCGGGATTGTTTTGAAGTGGAAGTTCCATAAGAAACGGGAGAATAAAACGATTTTGGCAAAACGAGGATCAGTCGGCGACGGTAATCGCCAAAGCTTCTTCCGTAATCCTTTTAATATCGACGGAGGAAAGAATCTGTTCGCCTACCATATCCGGGAGAATGTAATCGAGGAAATAGCGGACACAGTGCAAATCGATGTTTTTGATTTTGATTAAAGCGTTCCGGTACATGACGACGAATTCCTTCTCGGTGTTCCCCCTCTGCAGCTCGGCGAACGCTTCGTACACCTGATCCATTTTGTCCGCCACTTCGAGAATCAAGCCTTCAACGGAATCGTCCTTGCCTTCACGCAGCTGGTCGTGAAAAATAGGCTTGTACGCTTCGGGAATTTGCTCCTCGATGAACTTGTACACCATGCCCTCCTCCACTTGCTGAATTAATGAGCGGAGCTCCGGCGAAGCGTGCTTGACCGGTGTTTTGATATCCCCGATAAAAATTTCGCCGTAATCGTGGCTGCTCGTAATCTGGTACAGCTTCTTCCAATTAATCGTCACCCCGTGTGTTTCCTCGATATCCGCCAGTGTTTTCGCATATTGGACCACTTTCCATGAATGGGCCGCGACGCTATGCTCCTCGAACTTGAACTTGCCCGGACAACGAATAATGCGTTCCAGTTCCGTTAACGATCTGAAATAAGTGTGAATGCCCATAACTCATCTCCCTGTATCTGGATGTAATGATTGCGTGTCGATACATCCTTAGTATACCGGGTATATGTTAACGTCATGTAAGCTTGTGTATGGTCTATGTAAAAAAGCTTCGTATTTTAGCGGAGGGTATCGGGTCAATGCGGAAACTGATCGCTTAGCCTAGTTTGGCTTGAGCTTAACGGAACCGAAACTTCCGCTATCGCTGCATTCCAATTGGCAAATTCCCTATAACGGAACAAGAAGTTCCGCTAAGCTCACGGAATGAGCCGGATTCGGCTCGATTTCCCGGCATAACGGAACTTTTGCTTCCTTTATCGCCTCTGTCAGCGGCGCTTACGAGCGATAACGGAACTAGCGCTTCCGCTATGCCAGGCCAGGCTGGCGGGCGACATCAAACCATCCCCGCCTTTGCGCTCCTATGTTCGCAATAGCCTCGATCGCCCTAGAGCGCACCTTCTGTTGCGGCAATCGGGAAAACCGGCACGCCAGCCATAATATCATCATAAGCCTTCATCCATCCGGACAGCCGCTCGGCCAGACGTTCGATTTCCCCCCTGCAAGCAGGGTCGGCCGACAAATCTTCGGTTTCCCACGGGTCGCGGTGCAGATCGAACAATTGCAAAGTGTCCGTACCGGTGTTCGTTACCCGCGAGCGGTAATAACGGATCAGCTTCCAGCGCCCGTCCGTCGCCATTCGCTGTACATCGCGGTACGCCGAACAAACGATATCGCGAACGCCCCTCTTTTCCCCGGCAACAACCGGCAGCAGGCTAACACCGTCCGTTTCCGCAGGCATCTCTACACCGCATAATCCGGCTACGGTCGGGAAAATGTCGATGTTGCTGGCGATCTCAACCTGCTGGCGCCCCCTCGCCATACCCGGCCCGCGAAGGATAAACGGAATGCGGACGCTGTGTTCGTAAACGTTCTGCTTACCCATCAGTCCGTGTTGACCTACGGCCAGCCCGTGATCGGCCGTATATACGATAATCGTATTTTCGTATATACCCTTGGCCTTCAGCGCGTCGATCACTTTGCCGATATGTGCGTCCATATGGCTAATCATCGCATAGTAGGCGGCCATATGCCCGCGGATTTCGTCCTCGTCTCTCGGTATCGCCGCCAGCTTCTCATCCCTTACGGTCAGATCGCCGTTATCGAACGGATGCCTGGACTGAAAATTCGCCGGAAGCGAAATGTCCGACTTGTTGTACATGCTGGCATATGGCTCGGGAGCGATCCACGGATCATGCGGCGCCGTATAGGCAAGATGGAGGAAAAACGGACGTTCTTCGCTGTAGTTCTCGATGAAGCCGACGGCAGCATCGGTGAACAGCTCTGTCGAAAACCCGGACGCGATATATTCGCGCTCCTGAGGGTAAGCTCCCGACGGGTCGAAATCTTGCACCGGAACCTTGTTATGATCGCTCATGCCGTAAAAGAACAGCTTGTCTCCGCCTTCGAAGCTGCGGGCGAAGCTCGCTTTATCGTTATGCCATTTGCCGACCGCATGGGTCCGGTACCCGGCTTCGCGCAACCGCTGCGGCATCAGGCAGACATCCGGTCGAATCGTATTCGAATGAACCCAGCCGCTCCCGTCCTTGGCGATCATCGCCCGGAAAATCGACTTCCCCGTATGGACGCATGCCCTGCTCGGAGCGCACAGCGCCCCGGTCAAACCGCCGAATATATGCATATTGCGAAAAGCGGTTCCTTCTGCCGCCAGCCTGTCCAATACCGGCGTCTGCACCGTTTCGCTGCCGAAAGCGCCTATCGCATCGCCGCGATGATCGTCCGCTATAATAAAGACGACATTCGCTTGTGGTTGTTCCTTCATCGGTTAGCCTCGCTTTCAAGCATTATTGGTTCTATCCAGGATGCTTCATGAATTCGTCAAGCATCCCTAGTCTATCGGAACGAGCAACGAGGGCCAATGTCACAACTAGCGAATAGCATGTCAAAAAACGCACACAAATGAGGACGACCTAAATAGCCCACCTCTTGGTTGACACGCCGTGAATCCGTCAGTAGTATAAAAGCATCGATCGCAAAGGCAGGGCTATCTCATGTCAAAAAACGGCGCTATCGTTCTCCAATCGCTAGAGCTATTAATGAAAGAAGTTATGCTGGAGCCTTACTTGTTCCGGCTCAAGGCGTCGTACAACGCTAGCCTCGGCCCCAACTCGAAGTGGCTCATTCCGGAGAGGGTGCTGGACGATATTCACATGCTGTATGTCGTTTCTGGTGAAGGAACTTACGTTGTGGAGGATGTGCCGATCGAACTCGTTCCGAATCGTCTGCTGTTTCTGATGAACGGTGTGAAGCACCAGGCATACCGCAGGAAGAAAACGACGCTGCGTTTTTTTCCGATGCGCTTCAGGTTGTATCATCCGGCTGCGGATACCTTTGTTCCATCGCGTGTAGAGCCCTTCCACTTTTACTTTTCGCCGCGAAACGGCGTTTCGATTCAGCAGCTGTTTGAATCGGTTTATACGTACAGCCAACTCGAAAGCTCCGTCACCAAGGATCTGTTCGTTCACGCCGCCCTATGCAGAGCGCTTGCGGCTATATATGCAGACTATAAAGGCAGCAGGAGCGGCAGCCCGGTCCATCCGGGCATCATGAAGGTGAAGAAGTACATCGATGACCATCCGGCGGAACGGACTATACTTAAGGAACTGGCGGATTTGGCCGGATTGTCTCCCAGTTACTGCTCCAAATTGTTTCATCAATCCGTCGGAATGCCGGTGAAGGAATATCAGATGAGGAAAACAATGGAGTATGCCGAATATCTGCTGAAGCATTCGACCTATAAAGTGAAGGAAATGTCGGCGATAGTAGGATACCCCGATCCGTATTCGTTTTCCAAGCAATTCAAACGATTCCGGGGGTATTCCCCCTCTTCGGTTACAGTTGAAACCTGAGCGAACGCAAATCAGGACCCCGCCTGCGGGTGAAGCGAAGGCGAGGTCCTTTTCCGTACATTTACGAAATTCCGGTTTGCCGCTTACCCCGTAAATTCTTGAACCCACTCACTGTTATAGTAGGCTACCCCGATCTGAGTGAAGCTGGCGTTCAGAATGTTGGCGCGATGTCCGGGGCTGTTCATCCACTGATTCATTACTTCCGTGGCGCTTGTCTGCCCCTTGGCTATATTCTCACCGGCCGAATTATAGGTGATCCCGAACTGCTTCATCATGTCGAACGGAGACCCGTAGGTCGGGGACTGATGATCGAAGTAATTGTTGTTGTACATATCCTGCGCTTTGGCCATAGCCACATTCGAGAGGCCGCTGTTCATCGTAAGCGGGCTTAGGCCTGCATTCGATCGTTCCTTATTGACCAACTCGAACACCTGCTGAGCAAACTGGGACGCATCGGCAGACGGCTGCTGGCCCGCGTACGGATTCGGAGTTGCGTTCTGGTTCGGATTAGCCGGTTGACTCGGATAAGGATTGGGATTAGCTGCCTGATTCGGATATGGATAAGCCTGATTCCCAGTGCCTGCCGGAAAATTATTATTGTACCAGTCCAGCCAGTTCGATGCTCCATCCGGCGTCTGCATGATATGGCTTCCCGATCCGCCGGTCGAGATGGATGACGCTTGCGTCAAGCTTGCATTGCTGCTGCTGCGGGACGGAGCTTCCACCTTCGCTTGCTTCGGAGTAACTTTCTTACTTTGCATATTTTGACTCGAACAGCCTGTCACTGCCAATATGGCCGCAATCATAATCAATCGTTTCATGATAACCCCCCGTTGCATCGAAAAATTGGTGATCAACGTAAGGGTTTGCTGTCGGAGACGAACTTATTCATATAATAATTCCTCAAAGTCAGTAGCGCGGCTCCAGCGGTATACCATGGTGGTACAGCCACATATCCAGCCTCATCTTCGCTTCGCGGGCTGCCTGCGTACGCAGCTTGTCGTCCATCATATTCATATATCGCTGAAACGTCACCCCTTGTCCGTTCAAGGCGCGAGGATCGGCTCCCAGCTCCAGCAGCACAAGGGCGCGAGCCGCATCATTCACCTTCGCCGCATGATGAAGCGGACGGTTTCCGTTCATATCTACTGCATTCACATCCGCTCCAGCCGACAGCAGTGCGCGAAACTGCCGCTCGTTGCCGTACATAATCGCGGTAAACAGCGGCGTTTGCCCGGTCGATCCATGGCGCAGATCCGGATTCACCCCGGCGATCAATAGAGCAATAAGCGGATCCGGATCTTCGTGCTCAGCAGCATCGTGCATAATCGTTCTGCCGCGATCGTCGACCAGCGCGGGGTTCGCCCCCGCCGACAAAATCGCGATCAGTCCATTCGTATTGCGGTGCAAAAGCGCCCAGTGGAGCAGACTGACACCGCCATCGCCGCGCGCATTCACATCGGCTCCCAGCCGGACAAGCGTGTTTATCCCCGCCCTGTCGCCCGCTGCCGCTGCCTCCGCCAGCTTGGCAACCAGCGGGTCGCGGTACACGTCCCCTGCGCTAATGCTGCTCATCTTACAGATCCTCCCTTAGTTGCCGCCGAAAGCCCTAGGAGCTTTAACAGAATCCTGTACCTTTCTTCCGACGAATAAGCCCTTGTGATACACAAGTCATAGTCGTCAGACTAGGCGGTACTTGCGTTAAAGCTCCTTATATGCCTATTCGCTCTTATACTAGTATGTAATTGTATCCAGTGGTTTCGTGAATTTATATAGGCATAAACACTTAATTGGGAATGGATCATTGGAACCAGGAGCGGCTTGAACACGGGAAGCGAACCCGAACGACGCTAACGGACCTTCTTCGCGCCGCCGATTGTTATGAAAACAGCGGCGGCGCATATTCTCTAATGGTATTTCCAACATCTCAGATGGGAGTGAAGAAGATGACTATATCCTATATGGATTACACAAACCCGAACATTCAATACTTTTTCGATTTGAATCAAAATCGTCTGTTTACGAGAAATGCCGATAATTTCATAAACCGGCTTGGCCGGGACAATCTCAACACATTGGGCGATGTCTCGATTCTGGATATTTATTTAAGCAAAGGGCATGTCGTAGAACCGCATTATCATCCAAATGCGGCCGAGCTTGTCTACTGCATCTCGGGAGCTGCCGCCGTTTCCCTGATCAATCCGTTCAACAATATCGTTACGAGCGTCCGTATCACTCCGGGACAGGTTGCCAATATCCCGCAAGGCTGGTGGCATTGGGAAGTCGCTTTGGAAGACGGCACACACCTGCTCGCTATTTTTGACGCCCCTTATCCCGAATACATACTCGGCTCCGACATCCTTACGAAAACCCCGGTCGAGGTGCTCGCCATACGTACTGCCTCGACCCCGAATTAGTAAGAAGAACGCTTGAGCCGCTTCATAACGAAACGATCATTATCGGGCCGACCGACGCGTGTATCCAAGCGGCCCATATGCAGAAGCAGCAGCAACCCCGGGAGACGAGCAGCATGAACCCGTATCCGCACGGGCATCCGAGTCACCCTTACGCGGTACGTTTCCGCTGAAAAGCGTACGACAAAAAAGCCGCGATGATTCGCGACTCCGGTATCCCATTATCCCGGACACCCTACTGAATTAGGGTGTCTATTTGGCATTCATTCGAAAGCGTCCCGAAAGCGGTTCTCGAATCGCTCTGCAAACAGGTGCACATCACGAAAGGGTGCCTGATGACAGACAAGATCGTTAACGGGCAACTGCTTCGAACTCGGGATATGGCGCATTCTGGAAATGATACCTTCCAGACCTCCGCAGTCCGCAGCAGCCCAGAACTGGATCGTCTCCACGTCCGGGTTGCCGGCTTTTATTTCCTTCACAAGAAAAAGCAGCGTCTTTGCAAACAGCGAAGATGAGCGGTAGGCAGGAAGCAGAAAAGCTGTCTCCACCTGACAAATATGCCGGTCCTCGTATTCGCCAGCGCCGGTGCCGTAAACGAATCCGAAGGCGCCGACAATCTGGTACGGATCTTCCGAGAAGACGAGCAGGCCTTTGCCGAATAGTAACGGACTGCTTATAAAACTAAACTTGACCGCAAACGGATACGGCAAATTCAGCTCCCCCTGATGCTTAACCAAAAACTTGACGTAAGCGTCGTAGTCCATCTCGAAGTTACACGGTCTGAATAAAAACGACATTAATTCGTTTGCGCTCTCTTGGCATCGTTGGCGATAACAATTTTTCCGAACGGACGCTTTTTAGTATCCTTGATTGAGGGCGGGAGTATAATCATCTGAATTCCTCCTGATACCGAATTTTATAGGAAAGTACCTCATGCTTCTTATTATACATGGAGACCGGCGGTTCAGGTACCCGTCAATTTGGTGTATTTTATCACAAAAACCTCGTCTTGGACGTAGTTTTACCTCCTAAGAAATAAAGGCCCGCCTCCGTATGCGGCCGGTACGAATGGGTACGCTACAAAGTGGAGGTGCTTATAAGCGGATGAATAAAACGATCGTGTTCCTGCTGCTGATCCCACTGCTCATGCCCGGCATCACCCCAGCCGCCGCCTTGGAACAATCGTACGAAGCGCAGGAGCCATCAAGTGAAAACGCCGATACGGTCAGACCCTACAAGCGTGGCGGCAGTTACCGTTCACCGAGACAAGGCTACAACCCCGGAATCGGAACGCCGGCACGCACAACCCCTGCCACTCCGAACAATACGGTGCGAAATCCGGCTGCCCCCAAAGCGACGCCAGGGACACGAACGGGTTTTGGCGGTTTCTTTGGCGGCTTGTTCGGAGGGCTCGCTCTCGGTACGATTTTGGGCTCGCTTTTTAATCCGTTTTCCGGCTTTTCGCTCGGAGTTCCGTTCCTTTCGATTGTTAGTATGCTGCTTTGGCTGCTTGTTATCGTTTTTGTAGTACGTTTGTTTCGCAGGAAAAATAACAACTATCAGTGACAAAGAAGAAGCACATCAAAGTCCCTTGCGGGTTCCATTTGATGTGCTTCAAACTTTACTGCTTTCTTATTTCATGCTACCAAAGCTTGTAACTCCATAGGAGGAAGGCGCGCCGGAATCGGAACGCAGGTATTGATCGTGACCTGCTTGGTTGCCGCGATAATTCGCCGTATGGAACGATTGAGCGTTTTGATTTTGATACGTTTGACCGGCTTGAGCGGAAATGCCGGTTTTGTAGGAGGACGTTATGCCGCTGCCGATGAACTGGCTCTGACTTTGGCTTTGGGTCTGGCTCGGCCACTGCGAATCGGATCGCAAATAGTTGTCATGTCCGGCCTGGCTGCCGCGATAGTTCGCCGTATGGAACGTCTGTGCGGACTGGCCCGAAGACCAGTTCGTTCCGGCGGCCGACGGCTGGCTGCTAAAGCTTTGGGTGCTTTGGGTCGGCGATTTGGAATCCGAGCGCAAATACGTATCGTGTCCTTGTTGATTTCCGCGATAAGAGGACGTATGGAACGTTTGGGCCGTTTGCTGCTGGTTACCCGTCGTTTGAGCGGCTCCGAAATTTTGCCGGCCTTGGCTTTGATCGTACATCGATGTGACGAAACCAACCGGCTGGTATTTCGGCGCCTGTTTGTTAAACGAGTTTTGCGCGCTGCCCGAACCATTCGAAGACTGCTGAAAGCTATTGTTCATAAAGGATTGATTTTGCACTTGTAGTCCTCCACGCCGTAGTAGTCCTCGAAGTTGTCCTCGAGGCCTTTACTATTTTCAACAGCCCGCCTCTCTTTTATGACACGAATCCGCTGGATAAATCCTGTTAATTACTTGCGGGTTCCGACTTCCCAAGTTACTCCTTCTTCATAAACGAGAATGTCCCCGCCCAGCTTGGCGGTCGATTTCCCGACTTTGTACGTTTTGCCCGCTGCCCTGTCGACTAACACGATCGGATACTCGGTATCGTTCGATCGGCTCCAGGTTCCGTTTCCCGCGTTGTATTCTTTCGCTTGCGGATTCCAGTTGTAGGTCGATTTATCAAAGGCGAACGTGCCGTCGCTGCCGATGACCAGCGTTCCGTCCGGCGATCCCGCAAATGTGGTGACGGTGCGAATTTCCGTTGCATAATTGTCCGATGTATACGACCCGCCGGGAATGAACAGGTTGTAAGCGCCGATAAAATCGGTCGGATCGCCTGCTTCCGTCTTCGTTTTTGCAGACGATTCCGAAGCTCCGCTGCCGGAGGTATTCGAAGCCTGTTGTCCTCCTCCCGCACCGCCCGCAGCTTGCTGCCCCGATGAGCCTCCCGAAACCGCCACTCCCGTTGTTTCAGAACCATTTATCGTAACCGTATACGTCGCCGGATCGAAGTCCACTTTTTGTTTCAAGTTTTCCGAGATGAACCTTACCGGAACAAACGAGAAGTCCCCATATTTTTGCGGCGGCACGTCCATATAGGCGCCCACTCCGTTAATCGAAGCATATTTCGAATCTATTTTGACAATAATCGTCGTGCCGTCAAGCTCAATCGTAATTTTCTGATCCGAACCGTCCCAGTATACTTTAGCGCCAAGCGCTTCCGTGATGACGCGCAGCGGCACCATCGTCGTGTCCTGCTCCAATCGAGGACTTTGATTGTTCTCCAGCGTAAAACGGACATCGTTTACATACATGATATTGCTATACAATTGCAGACGAATATTGGGTTTGGTCGTTTTAATCGGCTTGGCATCAGGAGAAGCGGTGAGCAGATCGGTCAGAAACTTGAGCGCCGGGGATTCATCACCGCCGGCTTGACTGCTGTCTGCGGCTTTGTTTTCGGCTGGTTTGTTTTCAGCTGGTTTGTTGTCGGCCGCTTTGGCCGGACTCTCCGTAACCGGCTTGGCCGCCGGAGCTGTTGCTTTATTTTCCGCCGCAGTTTTGCTTGGCGCTTCCGCTTTTGGTGCCGGCGCTTCCGTCACAAACGAAAATTTGATCGACGAGCTCCCGACCCGATCGATCCGTATTTTCGCATACGTGCCGTCATGAAGCGTAATCAGATAAACGGCATCCCCCTCCAGCCACTTCCAGCTGCCAAAGCCGGCTGACGGCGAGACCGTGACGGCCTCGAGCGTTTCGTCCACCCGGATGATATCGCGAGCCGCTATCGTCGTTTCGCTCATAATCAGATCGGCTGACGCCTGCTTTGTCGTAATCGAAAGCGTGTCCAGGCTCATCCCCCCGGCCGACAGCTCATTATTACGCATCATAACTCCGCCATACAAAGGGGAATACGTAGCCGATTTGGGGGTCGACCAATACACCGCGGAAGCGGCCGCAGCCGGTTTCGTCATCGCGTAAGGCTGGAGCATAAGCCCGAAGACGAGGACACCAAGCCCTATCCGCATCCAGAGCTTGTTCAACATCGATTTCAAAACGATCGCCTCTTTTCACAAAGTATGTATCCATTGTAGTGAGAGCCTCTTACAAATCCATTACACAGGTCTGACATTGACACCCCGAATCCATAAATGGTATGGTGTACACACAATAGGCGTTACTCGCCTGTTGGAATGAAAGGCCTTAGGCGATCAAAAGCAATGAGGCGACCTTGCCGGGAGGTGAAGATGGATTATGATTCAAGTAAAAGAGTTCGTCGATACGGATACATCCTTTGCCGAGAAAAAGGCGAACGAGTTTTTGTCCACTCTTCGGGACGATCAAGTTATCAATATTTGCTACGGTTCCATCATAAAAGCGAACGCTTCGGGTGCCGCCAATCAGAGAAGCACGATTCTTGTCGTATATAAATCGTAAGTCGTCTGAGTCTACATACAAGCCGGATGAATGGCACGCCGGACAAGGCCAGAAGATCAGCCCGTTATCGTTTGCGGGACTGGTCTTTTTGCGCTTTGCCGCACAAACTAAAAAACGGCAGAGCCTCCGAATGCGTCAGAAGCTTGCCGTTTATTATCTTGTCTCGTTTATTTGGCCACAATATATCCTTCCGCTTTCAGCAGCTCGGCGATCAGAACAGCTCCGCCTGCCGCTCCGCGCAGCGTGTTATGCGACAAACCTACGAATTTGAAGTCATACAATGTGTCCTCGCGCAAGCGCCCTACGGAGACGCCCATTCCGCGCTCGATGTCGCGGTCGAGCTTCGTCTGCGGTCTGTTCTCTTCCTCGAAGTACGTGATGAACTGTTTGGGCGCGCTAGGCAAGCCGAGCTCCTGCGGGCGTCCCTTGAAGTTTTGCCAGCGTGCGATAATTTCTTCCTTCGTTATTTTTTTCTCAAACGAAGCGAACACCGTTGCCAAATGACCGTCCGTTACCGGAACGCGAATGCACTGTGTTGTAATTAGCGGAGCGCTCGCCTTAACAATTTCGCCGCCGGCGACGCTGCCCCAGATGCGCAGCGGCTCCTGCTCGCTTTTTTCTTCTTCGCCGCCAATGTACGGGATGACGTTGTCGAGCATTTCCGGCCAATCGGTAAAGTTTTTGCCTGCGCCGGAAATCGCCTGATACGTCGAGGCCACCACTTGAGTCGGCTTCAGATCGAGCAAAACGTGCAGCGCCGGCACATAGCTCTGAATCGAGCAGTTGGGCTTTACGGCGATGAAGCCGGTCGATGTGTTTAAACGTTTTCTTTGGGCGGCGATTACTTCCAAATGCGACGGATTGAGTTCCGGAATGACCATCGGAACGTCGGGGGTCCAGCGATGCGCCGAGTTGTTGGAGATGACTGGCGTGCCTGTTTTGGCATATGCTTCCTCAAGCTCCAAGATTTCCGTTTTATTCATTTCGACCGCGCAAAAAATAAAATCAACGTTTGCCGCAACCTGCTCCACCTTGGACGCGTCCTGTACGACAATCGATTTGACATCGTCCGGAATCGGAGTCGCCAGCTTCCATCTGCCCTGTACCGATTCCTCGTACGTTTTACCCGCGGAGCCCGCGCTTGCCGCAATAGCCGTTACCTGAAACCACGGATGCTGGTCCAGCAATTGAATGAAACGCTGGCCAACCATGCCCGTCCCGCCGACAATACCGACTTTCAATTTTTGACTCATTATGTTTATCCATTCCCTTCCTGTTTGTCTGTTACTCAAGCATATCGTTTTGGTCCACTGAATGTTACATCGTTTTAGCAAATCTTTTGCGAAGCTTTATAACGTTAAAAAAATCCCACCCCCAAGACAAAGTCTTAGGGACGAGATTTGCGCGCTCGTGGTACCACCCCAGATTCGCCGATATGTCGCCAGATCAGCCTCTTCAAGTACGGCACTGCCTTGCAGTGCTTATACTCTAGCTCTGTAACAGGAGCTCCTGTCATGCCACCCCCGCAGGACGGTTCCGGCATGCTGCTCGGAGTCTTTTTTCGATAAACGATTCGCTGCCCCTTTTCACCGGCCGGAGCTCTCTGGAAACAAATCCGTTTATGTACTCGTCTCTTCATCGCATTTGGATTGTTGCGAATATATTATCAAATATCTTTTGTCAGGTAAACCTCAAATTGAAAAAAAATTGTGAGAATGTTGTTACGTTTTGCCAAACCGTTACACATTCACTTGCTTGATGGCACTCCGCATCTCCTGTGTCCGCTCGCTCATGTCGGACGACGCTTCGCTCACCTGCTTCATCAAATCAAGCTGACGGGCGCTGAGCGTGCGGATTTGGCGGCTCTGCTCGGAGACGCGGCCGGCGATGTCGGCGATGCTTCCTACTGTTGCAGCCACTTCCTCGGAACCGGCCGAAAGCTGCTCCGTCGTGGCCGATATGTCGATAATCTGCTCGCTGACTAGCCGGAACGCCTCGACCGTATGTTTCAGCGATTCCGCCGCCGTGGCGGAGAGGCGGACGCCCTCGGCGATATCGCGCGCGGCCCCTTCCATCTCCGCACCGATGCCGCCCGACGCTTTGACGATATTGCCGAGCAGATCGGCGATCCGCTTCACCGCCAAGGAAGATTCCTCGGCCAGCTTGCGCACCTCGTTCGCTACGACCGTGAACCCTAAACCGTGCTCGCCGGCCCGAGCAGCTTCGATCGAGGCGTTAAGCGCGAGCAGCTTCGTTTGTTCCGCGAATTCCCTTACAGCGCCGAGCACTTCGTCGATTTCACTCGTATACGCCTGCAACCGCTTCGTATGGTCCAGCGTTTGCTCCGCCGTCGCAGCAATATCCAGAATTTGCGCATTCGTCCTGCCGATCGCATCCTCGCCGGCCCGGGCAATATCCAGTGCGCGAACGGCCGCATCCGAGACGGTGGAGGAGGATTCCGCGATTCGTACGATGCCTTGCGTAATTTCCTCCATCGCCCCGGCGCTGTCGTCCGCGCTTTTTTTCTGGGCTTCCGCCCCCTGATCGATTTGCCGTACCGACTCGTTCATCGTCTCGCTCAGATTGAGCATCGAATCGGCATGTCCGGCGAACGTTTCGGACGAAGCGACCAGATGATCGGACGTTCCCTCCATATTAAGCACCAGACCCCGGACCCGCTCATGCAGATGGCGGGACATGGTGAGCATCGACTTGTACGCCCTGCCGATCTCGTCCTCCGAGCGTACCGTCGTGGCGCGCAGCAGCTTGTTCGCCTGAAAGAGGTCGCCTTCCGCCATCAGCTCCGCCCCTGCGGTCAATGCAGGAAGCGGTCTCAGCGCCCGCCGTACAAACCAGATGACGATGACGATGCCCAGAATCGTGGCAAGCAGAATAAGCGCGTACAGAAGGAAGCTGCTCTTCATAATCCCCATGCTGATCTTCTGAAACACGGCGGCGTCGGTGTCGATGCCAACGGCTCCGACCAATGTGCCGTTCTCCAGCTTCATCGGCGCGTAGGCGGACAAATACGTGCCGTATTCCGGGTTGACTATAATCGGGGTACTGGCCGCCTGTCCCGCCCGGATCGCTTTCACCGCCTCCGGCGGCATATCGGTTACTTCGCCGATCGGCGAGGCGTCCTTGGCATCCCGCGGCTGACCGTCGATCATCAGCTTCGGAACATCGCCGTCCAGTACGACAAAGTATACATACAACGCCCCGATCTGCTCGCGAAACCGGTCGAGCTCTTCACGAAGCGACCAGTACAGATCGCCTTCCGTCGGCTGCTTCATAAACTCCGCATACCGCTCGCCCTTGAGCTGCGCCGCATAACTTTCGGCTATTCGTTTATTATAGCTGCTGACCGCCTGTTCCACAGCGGATTCGGTTTCGACGAACTGCGTTACGACATTGCCCGCAGCAAGCGCTATCATTACGGCGGAAATGACAACGAGCAGACGAACAACCAAATGCTTCTTCAGGATAGATATCATTGCAGGCTCCCCTTCTCGCCCCGGTTGTCTCGAACTATGTCGCAGGGCAAAATGCCATCCCGATTCGACAAAATTGTATAGGGCCTTATTCCTAATTGATTATTATATCAGATTGCTCCCGATTATTTTCCAAAAATATTTTGAATAAAGCCGGCTCCCGCAAACGTCAGGGAAACGCGAAAAAACCCGCGGGGGCCACGGGTTCGGAAATGCGTATGGGCCCTGCGCGGGTGCTCTTACCCGGTACCTCAGGAAAGCTTGACAGGCTTGCCCGTCGCCGCGGACAAATTGGCCGCAATCGTGATTTCATGCGTTTTCAGCGAATCCGCATAGGACGACTTGATGAGCGACTGATCTCCCGTACGGACCGCGTCCAGAAACGCCTGATCCTCGAATACCCGCGGATTCGGCGTATTCGAAAACGGCGCGGAAGCCTCCTCTTTCGTTCTGACGATACGCGTGCCGTTCGACTGCACCTCGGCCACACCTTGCTCGGTGTAGACGTTGATTCCCGTCTTATGTCCGGCAGGCAGCATACACGAGTTCGATATCGTAGCAACGGCTCCGTTAGCCAGCTTCATCGTAACCGTACCCACGTCGGCTACGTTTGCGCCTTCCTCAAGCTCATGCAGGATGCGGTGCCCGTATGCCGCATACACTTCGACCACTTCGCCGCACAAGTAACGCAGCATATCCGTAATGTGGGTCGTTTGCTCAACAAACTGTCCGCCGGATAAATGCTGAACGCGCCACCAAGGCACCTTTGGCATCCCGCCCAGCCAGTAACCAAGCGCCATGCCGATAGAGCCGGAAGCGAGAAACGCCTTCACTTCGTCCAGCGATTGAATATAGCGCCACTGGTATCCAACCGAAGTGATAAGCCCCTTCTCGGCAATCTGATCCGCCAGCTGCCGCGGCAGCTCGTTGTTGACGCCTAGCGGCTTCTCCACGAGAAACGGGATGCCGCGCTCGATCAGCGCCCGTTCCGCTTCGCCGTGAGCCATAGGCGGCAGGCATAGGAAAGCCGCATCCAGCTTTCGGTCGTCCAGCATATCAGCGATGTTCGAGTACGCTTTGGCATCCGTCCACTCCTTGGCAGCCGTCTCGGCCCGCTCCAATTGCAGATCGCAAAATGCGGAGATCGTAGCCCCTTCCATCTGCGCCAGATTCGTAATATGCGCCCTGGCGACGCCACCCGTTCCAATAAAGCCGACCTTCATCGTCATCCGAATCACCTGTCCTTATCCGTTAAATTACTGCTCCACCTGGCGGACAATGTCCCGCTTGAACTGGTCAAGCGCTTCGTCCGTATCGATCGTGTAGCCGCATTCGAGACCGACAAAGCCGTCATAACCGGTGTCCTTGATCGCCTTCAAAATATTCAAATAATTCAGCTCGCCCGTTCCCGGCTGCTTTCTCCCCGGATTGTCGGCAATATGAAAGTGATTGATGCGGTCTATGTACGCCACTGCGTTGCGGATTACGTTGCCTTCGGTGATCTGCTGATGATATACGTCGAATACGAGCTTGATAAACGGACTGTCGACCCGGTCGATGATCCCGGCCGATTCGCCCGAATATTGGAGGAAATGGCCGGGGTGATTGACAAGCCCGTTCAGCGGCTCCAATTCGAGCACGACTCCTGCCTCTTCGCACAGGGAAGCGCAGCGCTTCAGCGTTTCCACCATATCGCTCGTATGCTTCTCGCGGGAGATGCCGGGCATTTCAGGACCGGTCTGCGTTATGATGCTGCGGGTACCGGATATCCGGCAAAAATCGAGCGTTTGCCTCAGGCCGTCCAAATACTGCTCCCGCAACGAACCGTCAACGAGATTGAAAAACGTCGTGCACACGGCGCTGATGCCCACGCCGAGGCGTTCCTGAGCCTTGAGTAGCTCGCCGACATCCGGCACCGATTTCCAGTTCAAATATTCCAGTCCGTGAAAGCCGTGCTCCGCCACCTTTTCCAGTAATTCGATTACATTTTTACCTTTGTAAGCGCCTCCGCATAATGCATACTTCAATAGCCGTCTCCTCCTTAAGCCGCGTATAGGTCGATTTTCGCTTGCGTCAAGACTCCTACTGGACAAATGGAACAAGATTCGCTACGATTGCCCTGATCCCACTCGCATAACAGTTTATAACGCTGTCGTTCCGTACACGCCTATCTTATCATCGCCCGGAAATGGGGAACAATCTGCTTTTTTGAAGATCGATAGCATATATTGAACATTTGGAGAGGAAGATCGCTACATGGCGCTTCAAAAACGCGAGTTTATCGTTCATGACGCAAGTCTGGGCAGCATGCCGCTGCGGCTGTATAATATGGGTCTCATTCAGCAGAAGAAAATAATCCGGCTCGATGGATTTCCGGTTCTTCATTTATTTGTCAATCAATCCGGCGGCGGTCAGTTCCAAACGCTTCACGACGGGAAATCCTGGACGCTCGCAGACCAAGAGGCCTGCTTTTTGCCCGCGCGAGTCCCCCATACCTACTTCCCTTTTCCCGACACCGTATGGAAACACGGCTTCGTGACAATCACCGGGCCCGCTATCGACGATATGCTGGAGATGATGAGACTTCCCATCATGGAACCGATTCCGCTGGCCTCGACGGATACGATCTGGAGTTTGTTCGAATCGTTGTTTCAGCTGGTGCGGGGAACTTCTCCGGACAAGGATTGGAAAATGTCTGCGCTTCTGTACGAATTGCTGCTCGAGGTGCTGAAGCAGTCGGACAGCCGGCTCGAATCGTCCGCCGTCGCCAAAAATAGCGCAAGCACCGTCAAAACGGCGGCCAAGCTGCTTCGCGAGCACTATGCCGAGCCGATTTTGCTGGCCGAGTACGCGGCCGGTCTCGGCTATACCGTGCAGCATTTGAACCGGTTGTTCAAGCAAGCGTACGGTGTCACCATGCATCAATATTTGGAGACGATACGCTTCGAGAAATCGCTGCAGCTGCTCATGCTCGATATGAGCGTCCAGGATATCGCGTCCGCGCTGGGCATGGAAGCCAATTACTTTATTCGCGCCTTCAAACGCGTCCACGGCATGACGCCCGGCCAATATAAAGCTTTGCACTTGCCGGAGCGGGCGTAATTTGCTCTTTTGCCCATCAGAAGAATTAAGTGGAATCTATTCTTTACTCCTCGCTTCCAGGTATATTAGGACTTACGAAATAGTTCAAATTTATTAACTTTACATTTTCCAATAGTGCCCTTATGATGTAGGATAATATTAACAATGGGAGCTGATGTAAGTGTCCATGCAAGATGAAATCAAAGGGAAAAATATCGTAATTCCCGACAACCCGGTGTCCAACTTTTTATTCAACAACACGAGATCCGGACTAATCTGGTTGGTGATTCGCCTGTATCTGGGCTATGCGTGGATCAATGCGGGCTTCCACAAAATTACGGATAGCAAATGGGTCGGCAGCGAGGCGGGCGCCGGGCTAACGGGCTTCATCAAAGGCGCACTCGGTAAAGCGGCGAACGGTAAAGACGTAACGGGCTGGTACGCAACCTTCCTTGAGAACATGGTGCTGCCGAACGCGAAAGTATTCTCGTATTGTGTCGCCTTCGGCGAGTTCCTTGTCGGACTCGGTCTCATCCTCGGCTTGTTGACCGGAATCGCGGCATTTTTCGGAGCATTCATGAACGCAAGCTTCTTGTTTGCCGGAACGCTTAGCACCAACCCGCTCCTGTTCATTTTGGCGACATGGATCGTGCTGGCTTGGAAGGTAGCTGGCTGGTACGGACTGGATCGTTGGGCGCTGCCGTTCCTCGGTACGCCGTGGAACCGCAATTCCCGCAAGGGCAACAAGACGCTGGCTTCCTGATCAAGGCGCCAGCGAGCACGGAGAAAAACGGGACCGCTTCTGCGGCCCCGTTTTCTTGTGTGGCTACCATGAACTTCTTTTAGCGGCCCTGCTGGTGCAATGCCTGCTCGAGCGCTTGACGGAGCTCCGCCTTTCACAGCTTAATAACGAACCAATAAATGCGGGGTGTCAATCGCCTCGCCGCTGTGCAGCGACCTCATACACGCATCGATGGCCCCCGTTGTCAACAAGGAGCGTTCCACCGGATGCGGTGGGCGGCCCGTATGCAAAAACTTCTCGATCTCGAGCACAAGCCTGCCGAAATGGATGTACGGCTTTCCGCCCTGCAGCATAAATTCCCGGCATACCGGCGGCTCTCCGGCCTCCGCCTGATAAGCGGAAACAAAAGTGGATATCTCCGGATTGGCGAGCAAAATGCCCGACCTCAAGCCATCCGCATAATCCAGCTCTACGAACACGGGACCCTTGATTTCAGCCGGAAACGCGGCCAGATCGCGAAGATTGATAAACCCGCCAAGCGTCCGGTACAGCTCCAGCCAGTCCGCCGACAGCAGCCGTTCGATCGCTTCGTCGTCCTTGTAAGCTTTCACCTTACGAATCCCGGATTCGCCTCGAGCCCGATTCTCCGCGACAGACTGCATCATCTCCAGCGTATGATAGACGTAACGCTCGACGGGTCCGTAGCAGAACCCGAACATGCGGGCTAACGGTGCGCCGTTCGGGAATGGCTCCTCGACGGGCCTTTGCGGGGCGTAAGGCACGACGGAGCTGGACATGAACGGAATGCGATGCCGTACGATCTGCTCGTACATCCAAACAATGTCCTCATAAACGACCGCAAACCCTTTATCGGAATACACGGGCACGATACGATCAAATTCCAGCATGACGTTTAAGACTTGTTCGAAGAAAATGCGGCGCGGATACAACGTCTGACCAAGCTCGTTATCGGGGTATGCCCCGTGTTCGCCGATCAGGATCACGCCGTCCAGCTCAAATTCCGCTTCGCCGGCAAGCAGCGCCTCCCGGATCGAGCCGTATAACGGAATGCCGTGCCTGGCTGCTATGTCCCGGCTTATATCGTTTGGCGGAAATTGATCCACGTACATCGCTACGATATCGATCGTCGAACGATACTCTCTCCCGTCCAGCCGGAAACCGTCCAGCATCTTCGTAATAATAACATCGGCATGACTAATGTCCCAATATTCCGTAATAATGGCCGCTACTCTTTTGTTCATTCCCGCCCACCTCCGCAAGTTCCAATCACGGATGAATGATTTGTCTCCGCTACGTTATATTATATATAATATATGATATTCGCACAATACAACCGCGAGCGATCCTGAGCAAGCAAAAAGCTGCCGTTTCCGGCAGCCTCGCGTTGTTGTTCTTATGCGGTAAAACGTTATCGCCCATTAACGGCGTCCGCCGCTTCCGAACGGTCTTGCGTATATAAACGGTTCGCTGGCTTCGTCCAGCGCTTGCATAACGTCCGCAGACAGTGCAAGCTCGACCGACTTCAGATTGTCGTCGATTTGCGACTCGCGGGTCGCTCCGGCAATTACTGTGCAGACGGCCGGATTGTGCATGAGCCATGCCAGCGACAGCGCCGTAGCGGTAGTTCCCAGTCCGGCGGCGATTTGCACAACCTTATCTCCAAGCTCCATCCGCGCGTCATCCATGCGCTGGGCAAAGTTCGGATTTTTATCCAGCTGCGAGCCGCTCGGTACCAAACCGCCCGCATATTTGCCAGTTAAAATGCCGCCCGCCAGCGGGAAATAAGGGATCATGCCGATTCCTTGATCTTTGCAAAACGGGACAAGCTCCCGCTCCACGCCGCGATCGGCAAGCGAATAGCCGGGCTGCACCGTCACGTACGCATTCAGACCGTTTATTTTGCTGATGGATAACGCCTTCATCATCTGCCACGCCGAATAGTTGGAAGCCCCGATATAACGCACCTTGCCGGCTGTAACCAGATCGTCAAGCGCGCGAAGCGTTTCCTCCAGCGGCGTGTGCGGATCGAAGGCATGGATTTGGAACAAATCGACGTAATCGGTGCGCAAGCGGAGCAAGCTTCCTTCCAGCTCGCGAATGAGATGGTAGCGCGACGAGCCGCTTTCGTTCGGTCCTTGCCCGCGCTTCATGCCGGCCTTCGTCGCAAGGAGGACTTCGTGACGCCGCCCTTCGAATGCTTCGCCGATAATTTCCTCGGACTTTGTTCCCGTATAAATGTTCGCTGTATCGATGAAGTTGATGCCGTTCGCCGCTGCATGATGGAGCACGCGAATCGACGTTTCTTTGTCGGCGCGCCCGCCGAACGCATTGGTTCCCAATCCGAGAACCGATACTTGCAGCCCGCTTGTACCTAATTGGCGATACCGCATTTGGATGTCCCTCCCGTATTCTCAATTGAACAGTTTCCGTTAACAGAAAACATTCTGCGTCAAGCGGTCAAATCCCTCTTGCCCAACTAAGCCGCCGCAAACTATGCCTATCATTCAATTTATGTCATTAATCATTAATGCCGTTAAGAAAAGCTTCTGATCGAAGCCTTTCGATGATGAGCATTCGTGTTTAGCGGTGGCTTTTCTTGCAACATCAGAATCAAGCTTTCATTCCAATTGCCGAATAACTGCACGTTGTCCAAGCTCTTCGGCGCCTGTCGTGTGCAACCGATTAAGCAGCGCGATCTGGAACGAGCCCGGACGATCGTTCCCGCTGTCTTCTACAGCCAGCTCTGCCGCCACGCCGTAGAAAGCGAGAGCGCTCACTGCTGCCGACACAGGATCGTTCTCTACGGATAGGAAAGCTCCGAGGATGCTCGTCAGCAAACATCCTGTCCCGGTAACGAAGGTAAGCATCGGCGTTCCGTTGCTGATGCGGTACGTTCTCACGCCGTCGCTTGCGTAATCGTCAGCCCCGGTTACAACCGCCACCGTTCCGAGCTGCCTTGCCGCCTTACGGGCCAACTCCGCCATGTCGGTACCGGCTGATTCCCCGGCATCAACGCCTTTGATATCGCCCCGTTCGCCTATAACGTTCGCGATTTCGGCCGCATTGCCGCGGATCGCCGCAATTCGCACCTCCCGCAATATGCGCTGAACGGCCTCCGTGCGGTACGGTGTCGCTCCGGCACCGACCGGATCGAGCACAACCGGCACGCCATGCTCGTTCGCGGAACGCCCGGCGATCAGGATCGCTTCGATGACCGATTCGTCGAGCGTGCCGATGTTCGCCACAAGCGCTCCCGCGATCCGCGCCATATCGGCCGCTTCCTCGCGCGCATACGCCATCACCGGCGAGGCGCCGAGAGCCAGCAGCCCGTTGGCGGTAAAATTGGTGACGACTACGTTTGTAATATTGTATACAAGCGGCTTCTTCTCCCGTACCCGGTTCACGATGGCAGCGGCTATGTCCACCTTCATGGGTGCCCCTCCTTCGGCCTATGTATTTTGCAAATAAACTCCTGATCCGATCTTACGATACCAGTATAGCACGATCGGAATTGAGGGGATATCATCCCCTCTACTACTTAATGCCATTAACTATCAGCTCGTCTTCAATGGCCCGGCGCAGCCTCGCGACTCCTTCCTGGATCGATTCGATCGGAAGCGCCCCGTATCCCATCACGATCTGATGTTCGTGTCCGCCTTTGCAGATCGCATAATGCTCCACCGCGTATACTTGCACGCCTTCGGCATAAATGCGGCGAAGCAACGCTTCGGTAAATCGCACGCCCGGCACTTCCACGACGAGATGCATACCGGCTGCCTGCCCCAATATGGCCGCTTGCGGCAGCTCTTGTCGCAAACTGCTTACGAGCGCCTCGCGCCGTTTGCGGTAAATTTTTTTCATCCGCCGGATATGGCGCTCGAAGTAGCCCTCCTCCATGAATCGAGCGAGAATAAGCTGCTCCAGCGCCGAAGTATGCCGGTCCGCAAACCATTTCAGCCTGCGATAGTCCGCTACGAACCGCTCGGGCAGCACCGCGTAGCCGATTCGCAGCGCAGGCGACAATATTTTGCTGAACGTGCCTACATAGATGACCCGCTCCGGGTCCAACCCCTGCATCGAGTGAACGGCCGCTCCCTCATAGGTGAATTCGCTGTCGTAATCGTCCTCGACGATACAGCAGTCGTACTGCCGCGCATATTCCAACAGCTGAATGCGCCGCTGGATCGGCAGCGTGCCTCCGAGTGGAAACTGGTGGGACGGGATGACGAAGACGAAGTCCGGCTTCACCCCGGCGGGCAGCTTTTCCGGAATGATCCCTTTCTCATCGACCGGAATCGGCAGCACGGTGGAGCCGGCATACGTGAAAATCGTGCGCATCTCATCCGTCACCGGGTCCTCGACGGCAACGCATGGATCGCTCCGGTCCGACAACAGCTCCGTAATCAGGTGCAGCGCCTGCGTCGCTCCCGTTGTAATGACGATCTGGTCCGGATGACAGCGTACCCCCCGCGCTTGAAGCAGGTAGCGCGACAGTACGCCGCGCAGTTCCGGCACCCCCTCGGCCTGCGTATAGCCGAAGACGCGTTCCGGGGCGTCCAGACATACCTCCTTGGCCAAACGCCCCCAAACCGTGCGCGGAAAATAGTCGGCAGCCGGATGAGCGGCCCGAAAATCGATCGCCCGCCCTCCATCGCCAGTCCGGCGTCGTGCCGCAGACGGCGCTCCCCGCTCCTGCTCCGCCTCCCTCATCCGTTCGAACGAGGAACCCGCCGCGACAAAGGTGCCGGCCTGTGGCCGCCCTTCAATAAACCCCTCCGCAGTCAGCCGTTCGTACGCTTCCAGCACGACGTTGCGCGAAACGCCGATATTTCCCGCCAGCTCCCGGCTGGACGGCAAACGATCGCCCTCCGCCAGCTCTTGACTAAGTATACGGGAACGCAGCTGCTCGTACACTTGTGCCGTCAGCGGGGTCGAGATGTTCCGATCTATTGCAAACCAAAGCATGAATATTCCCCCATCACTCATCCATCCAATTAAACTGGTACTATAAAATTCCTTCATTTCTGGCACTTCTAGCAACCAGTATAGCATGGTATGCTTTGGATCAAAAGGGAGTGAAACCGACCATGAAAACAATCGGCTTGATCGGCGGCTTGAGCTGGGAATCGACCGCTTATTATTATAAGTATATCAACGAAGGCGTTAAAGATCGGCTCGGAGGACTGCATTCGGCGAAATGCCTGCTATATTCCTTCGATTTTGCGGAGATCGTAAACCTGCAGCAGACCGGAAGATGGCAGGAAGCTGCGGCGCTTTTGGCGGAAGCGGCCGTTAAGCTTGAGCAGAGCGGCTGCGATGTCATACTCATCTGTACGAACACGATGCATACGGTCGCGGAACAAGTCCAGCGTGCGATCCGCATTCCTCTGCTGCACATTATCGACGTAACGGCGGACGAAGTGAAACGGAAGTCGCTTCGTAAAGTGGGACTGCTCGGCACCCAGTATACGATGGAGCAGCCGTTTTATTTGGAGCGGCTCGAGAAGCTCGGCATCGAAGCGATCGTGCCGGAGGCGGCCGACCGGAAGCGTGTGCACGAAATTATTTTTCACGAATTGTGCCGCGGGGAGCTGAAGCCGTCCTCCAAAGCCGAATATTTGCAAATCATCGATCGTCTTCACGCCCGCGGCGCGGAAGGCATCATTTTGGGCTGTACCGAAATTCCGCTGCTGCTTCAAGACGGAGACGGTCCGCTGCCGCTTTTCGATACGACCTACCTACATTCCAGCGCAGCCGTCGAATATGTGCTGCAAACGGCGAACGTATAATACGTTGTATCCCGGGCGGCTTGACACATACAAAAAAACCGCAGGGAACCATACATCCCTGCGGTCAAGCCGGCAGCAATTCACTCAAACTGGATATAACCTCAACCTCAGCCTGCTCCATAAACGGTTCGTTGCCGCGGTTCAGCCATATGCCGCGCATGCCTGCGTGCTTGGCGGCCAGCGCATCCGTATGCAGCCTATCGCCCACATACATACATTGTTCCGCTCGTTTACCGGCTTTTAGGCAAGCTTCGGCAAAAATCCGCTTATCCGGCTTGGCAATCCCCAGCTCCTCCGATATAGTGATGACCGAAAAATAAGGCCGGAGCCCGAGACGTTCCAGCTTTTGCAGCTGCTGCTCCCGGTTGCCGTTCGTAATGATCCCCATTTCGAAATCTGCGAGGCGAAGCAAACAATCGTTCACATCGGGAAAGCAGCGCCAATGCCGCTCGAACGATTCCAAGTATAGGGCGAACAGCCGGTCTGCCTCTGTGCCCATAACCGTTATCTGGTAATGCGCCAGTAACTCGGTAATCCTCCTTGTCCTTTGCCCTGCAAACGTAAGCTCGCCGCGTAAATACTGCTCGTAAATATGCTCCATCAGCTTCTGGTATACCGCATAAAATGCCTCATCCCTAATATGGCCAAGGCCCGCATGATGCTGCAGCGTCAGGACGCCCTGCTTGTCCGCTTCGTCATGATCGAGCAAAGTTCCGTCCAGATCGAAAAAAATCACTCGTCTCCCCCGCTCCCGCTAGTAATCCATATGTAAAGCCGTACAATGCGCTAGCCGCATTGGCTGACAATCTACTGTGCCAAGCTTACCCCCAGCCTGTCCAGATCAGAGAGAAGGTACCGGATCGGGATCGCAAGCCCCACCTTCATCGTTTCGCCCGATCGCTCGATGGAAGCGGTGGCGAACACGACGGCGACTACTTCTCCCTGCTCGTTAATAACAGGGCTTCCGCTGTTCCCTTTATAGATTGGGGCTTCAATCGCGATAATAGGAATATCCATCGAGTCTATCGGCATCTCTCCGACAATTGTCCCGGCGTTCGCCACTCGGTCGAACATCAGCGGATTGCCGATGATGTATACGCTGTCTCCCGACTGAGCGCTGCCTGCCCGGTTCAGCGGAAGCGCATGTAACGCGGCATCGCCGGGATCGATGCGAAGCAAGGCCAGATCGGCGGACGGATTGCTGGACACCACTTCCGCCGGATAGCTTTTCCCTTTCGGAAAGCTGACGAACAGGCTGCTTTTTCCTTCGATCACATGATAGTTCGTCACGATATATCCGCCCGAAGAGACGACAAAACCGGTGCCCTTCCCGCCCTTCGATCCGACGACGGCTACGGCCTGCTTGTACCCCGAAACCTGGTCGCTACGCGAAAGCTCTCTGGAAACGGAGAGAAACCGTATCGCCTGCATATTGTACAGCATCGGCCAAAACGAGAGTACATTCGCCAGTAAAACGGCTGCAAGCAGAACGGCCAGTATTTTCTTCAGCCTTTTCCTCGCTCGCGCTTTTTTCTCGAAGTAGGCTTGGTCCTCCTCTTCATCCGCATCGCTCCACAGGGGAGGCTCCTGCTCGTCCCACGGCTGCTCCCGTCTCGCGCGCTCCTCCTCGAATTTCTCTTCCTCGCGGTCGCTCATCTGCGCCTCCTATACGATCGTATTTCGGCGTTCGGCCGGGAGTCCGAACCGGTACCGTCCATCCATCCATCCTATAATCGTACACCAATTTAAACGGCTTCGCGACCATTTCCTTTCGCTGCTCCGGAAATGCCGAGAGCTCCTCCCAGAGAACAGGGAAGAGCTTGGTTCTATCAACGAGTTAGGCTTTCGAGCGAGCCAGCAAATATAAAAAGTACGGGGCGCCGATAACCGCCACCACGATACCTGTCGGAATTTCCGACGGCTGAAGCACGGACCGGCCGATCGTATCGGCTATTATCAACAGAAACGAGCCGGTCAGAGCGGATGCGGGCAGCAGCAATTGGTGCTTGGTGCCGACAAGACGGCGGGCCAGATGCGGGCCGATCAAGCCTACGAAGCCGATGCCACCGCTGACGGCCACGGCCGGACCGGCCAGACCGACCGCCACGGCGAGCAGCAGAAAGCGATCCTTCCCTACCGATGCGCCGAGACCGGTCGCCGTCTGATCGCCAAGATTCAGAGCGTTCAGCACATTGGCTTTGTAGCAGGCGTACGGGATCAGCACAACGACCCACGGAAGCAGGGCGAGCACGAACTTCCAGTTCGCCCCCCATATGCTGCCCGCAAGCCAGGTCGCCATAAACTGGTATTTGTTCGGGTCCAGCCGCAAGGTGAGAACGATCATTGCGGCGCTAATCCCGGCCGCCACGGCAATCCCGCTGAGCACCAGTCTTGTAGGCTGTATGCCTTCATGCCGTTTGTTCGCGAGCGAATAGATGAGCATCGCCGTTAGTCCCGCTCCAAGCAAGGCAAGCAGCGGAAGCGCATATACCGGAGCGGCAGCCGTCGTCGGGAAAAAGGAAATGAAGAGCATGACCATCAGACCCGCTCCGGCGTTAATGCCGAGAATGCCCGGGTCGGCCAGCGCGTTGCGGGATATCCCCTGCAAAATGCATCCCGATACGGCCAGCGCGGCGCCGACGAGCACCGAAATCACAATACGCGGCAGCCGGAATTGATACAAAATAAGCGATTGCTTGCTCGTCCCCATGCCGAAAAACGTTTGGATAACCTCGATCGGGGACATGCGGATAAAGCCTGTATTCATACTGATGATGAATGCTGTAACAATCAGCGCGACTAGCACAATCATAGCCAGTATGCCGCGATTTCTTCTGCGCCGGAGGGCGGCTAACACAGGAGCTGCTTCCACTTATAGCGACCTCCTTTCCTTGCGGGTCAAGTACAGGAAGAACGGGACCCCGATCAAAGAAATGAGCGCCCCGATCGGCGTTTCGAACGGCGGATTGATCATCCGTGCCGCCAGATCGGCAAAAACGACGAGCAAACTGCCCAGAATGGCCGAGCAAGGAATGATCCAGCGGTAATCGACTCCAACCAAATAACGGGTTACATGTGGAATAATAAGCCCGACGAAGCCTACGGCCCCTACAACCGAAACGGAGGCTCCAGCCAGTATGAGTACAAGCAGGGTGCCAAGCAGACGGATCAGACGAGTACGCTGGCCAAGACCGGCCGCAACATCTTCGCCAAGGCTAAGCAGGGTGACGGAACGGGAAAGCATCATCGCTCCGGCTAAAGCGGCGAGTACCCACGGAAAGATGCTCTTGATCTGCAGCCACTTGATTCCTGCCGTGCCGCCTGCATACCAGAACGCCAAATCTTGTCCGATGCGAAAATACAGCGCAACCCCCTCGCTGAGTGCGGATAACAAAGCGCTGACGGCGGCCCCGGCGAGCACGAGCCGAACCGGCGTTAATCCTCCCTTGGCGAGCAAGCCGATACCGAATACAAGACCGGCCCCCAGGCCGGCGCCGACAAAGGAGTACAAAATGAGCGCCATAAACGAAAGCCCGGGAAAAAAAGCAAAACATAAAGCCATGACGAAACCGGCCCCGGCATTCAAGCCGAGCAGGCCCGAGTCGGCCATCGGATTGCGGGTCATCCCCTGCATCAGCGCGCCTGCTACCGCAAAGCTGGCTCCGACCATAGCGCCGCCGAGCACCCGTGGCAGCCGAAGCTCCTGAATAATCTGATGCTGGGTCAGGTCCGGATTAAAGCGAAAAATCGCCTCCCACACGGTTGAAAAAGCGATATCCGCGGCGCCGAACGAGACGGAAAGCCCGATGGCGATAAAAAGCAGGAGGATGCCGCCGAATAAAATGCCCGTAGCGGCAAGCGGTCGTGTCCGCAGTTTAGGCAGCGGCGGGGCTGCTAGCGTATTTGCGTCTTTCGGTATAGCCGACATAGTCGTTCTCCTTCGGGAGCAATTTGGTAGGTTCTTCTCTTTCTTTTTGCTGCGAAACTGCGCCCTAGGCCAGCACTCGAAGCACATCGTCGATTTTTTTGCTGTGAGACATAATTCCATAGTTCATCCATGTCAAAAAATCGACTTCATACACACGCCCGTTCCGAGCGGCGGGCAGCGCCTGCCACTCCGGAGAGGCGAACAGTCCTCTTTCTTCTTCCTCGTAAGCGGAATGCCGCTTGTCGAAGGTGATAAACAAGTGATCGGCATCAAGCTTCGCGAGCCCTTCCAGCTTAACGTACGCTTTTCTCGCGCCTCCGGTCAGCTGCCGGATGAGCGGATGAGGAGTAAGGCCCAGATCCTTGTACAGTACAGGACCGGTATACCCCTGTTCCGCACCGGCATAAAGGCTGATGCCGAGCGCCGAAACGCGCAGACAGGCCACGGTTTCCCGGCGAACAGAACGGCCGAGAACGCGGCGGGCTTCATCCGCCTTACTTTCATACCGTTCGATAATACCGGGCACTTGTCTTTCTTTTCCGAGCAGGTCCGCCACTATACGCAGTGTGGAACGCCAATCCTCTCCCGGATGCGGCAGGTTGTACGTAGGGGCGAGACTTCTCCAGCTATCCGAAGCCAGCCATCGCTCTATGCCTCCGTCCATAATGATGAAGTCGGGCCGGAGTCTGGACAGCGCTTCGATATCCGCCGCTTCGATATCGAACGCCGGGACGTGCTGAAGTCCCAAGTAATCCTGTTTGCCCCATACGGTATGGAAGCACTGTGACACAGGCGTAATCCCGAGCGCCACGAGGAAATCCTCGAGAAACGGAGCGAACACGCGGATGCCGTCGCGGTGGCTGCGCCGGTATTGTCCCGGCGAGATACCGACCGTTTGTTTAAAGCGGCGGCTGAAGTAATACTCGTTGCTGAAGCCGACATACTGCGCGATCTCGAACAGGCGGTCATCCGTTTTTTCCAAAAGCTGCTTGGCCCGGTCCATACGCACTCCGTTTAAGTAGTCGAGCGGAATGAGACCGGTAATATTTTTGAACATCCGCGTATAATGGCCTCTTGTAATATTCGCCATCGCCGCAAGCCTATTAACCGTCCACACCTCCCGATAACGGTCGCGCAGCTGCTTGATCGACTGCTCCACGGCCTTACGGGTGCTCGCTCCTTCCTCCGCCGGGCGATTTTGCTGAAACAGAAAACGCAGCAGCTCCTGAAAAAACACATGGCCATCGAATGCCGCCATCTCGTCGGGCGATGAATGGAGCCGCATAATCGCTTCGACGTAATCGATGCACTGGGAGAACGGCTGGCAGTTCAACTCCAGCGGACACTGATATGTACCGGCAAACGCGGTAGCGAAATGGTCCCGAACCGCGCCTTCCTCGCCCCAGACCGTAAAAGCCAGCTCATAATAGCTTAAACCGGACTGCCAGGACATGATCCGGGCTGCCCCTTCCGGCGAAAGCAGGACGCTTTTGCCTTTTTCCAGATGGGAGATGAAACCCTCCGCCTCCAGCTCCACCTTGCCGCTCCCGGCCGTAACGATCACGATTTTGTAGCGGCCATCCGGTTCATACTCGTCCTGCCAAAAGGCGCAGTGTTGGCTATGATTTATACGGTTCAGCACATAAACCCGGATCGGACGAGTCTGCTCCGACGAAATCTCGTTCATCTCCATCTTCCTTTAGTGAGAATAGTTATCATTATCATTACCTATTATAAACAAAAGCAAAAAGCTCATCAACTATAGCTGAAGAGCTTTTATGCCGAAATGGACTAAAATCGCGGATTTATTTAACAAACCACTTCAAGAGATCGTCCATTTTCATCATATTGGCGGTGATCGCTCCCGACTGCCAGTACGTCCGGTCAGCCACGTATACGTTGCCCTTTTTGACCGCGGGGAGCGATTTCCACAGCGGAGTTTCCAGTACCTTCAGCGCTTCCTGGTTTTCTTTGGACGTCCATGTGCCGCTCGATGGGAAAATAATAATATGCTCGGCGTTAAGCTCGGGAATTTTCTCTTCCGAGAGGATCGCCTGAAACTCCTTCATATCTCTTGCAAACGGGTGCGGAGTAAGCCCCATTTCCTTGTAAATGTTTCCGGTGTACCGGTTCTCGATGCCGAATAACGCGAGCGTTTTGTCTGCGATATTGAGTCTTAAGACGGCTACGGTTTGTCCGACGACCGAACGGGTCAGCTTCTCTTTTACATCGGCAACTTTTTTCGCATACAACGCGATCACTTCATCGCCTTTGTTTTTCAGGTTCACAACATCGGCGATCGTTTTCAAAATTTCCTCGGGATTTTGCAAAATGGCTTCCGGCAGCCGGTACGTAGGCGCAATTTTGGAATACTGCTCATACTTCGCCTTGTCGACCGAACCGTCGACGATAATCAGCTCCGGATTCGCCTGAATGAGCGCTTCCAGACTGCCGGTAATATCGAAGTTCGGCACGTTCAGGCCGAGGTAGTCTTGTTTGCCCCAATTCGGATGATACCACTGAACGATGGGTGTGACGCCCAGCGCAACCAGATAATCCTCCACGTAAACGCCCGCAATCCGCTTCGGATTGGCCGGAATGTCCACCTCGCCGAACTCGTCCTTCACCTTTCTCGTTTTCGCCGCTTCGCTTTCTTTTCCGTTCGCGGCAGTATTTCCTTTGCCTGATGCGTTCGTTTGCGCCTTGTCCGCTTGTCCTTCCTGCGAACTGCAGCCGGCTAAGTTCAGTACGACAGCCAGCGCAACGATAGCCCCTATAAACAACTTGCGATAAGACCCTGCCATTTTATATCCACTCCTAAGAACAATGTAAGAGGCAGCGAACAAGAACCACAAAAATGATTCTCATTCTCAATTGCCCAGAATGAATTGTACCTTCCGGGTCTGCTTCCTTCAATACACATTCTCAGTCGTTTTTTTATACAAACTTGATCGGGTCCCCCGTTTAAAGAGCGAATGCGGCTTTGATCGTGGCCGCAACTTGCCCCGGCGCGATGTGCGTATTGTCGATGCGTATATAAAACTCGGCGGCTAGTTCCCCTTCCCTGGAGTTTTGCCGCTTGTTCTCGGCCGAATTCAGCAAGTCCCGCTCGGAACGCTCTACATTTCGCTTGGTCGGCTTATGTTCGAGCCGGTTTGGACTTTTGTTCCTCTCAAGTCTTGCTTCCAGCGTCGACTCCAGCTCCACAAAGATCACCGCCGCGCCTTTCGACTCGAATATTTGGCGGACGGAATCGATATAATCCCAATCGCTCTGCTGATTGAAAGCCCATGTATACGTAAAAATGAGGCCAGCCATATCGCTGTTTGCCACTTCTTCGAATATATGCTGCCGAAACAAACGCACCAGCCGTTTGCCGACAGGAGTGCCGTAGCTAAAAAAAGGTGATACGAGATCGATCGTCATATGATTGTGAAACAGCTTCAGGTCTGTTATTTTTGCGAGTTCTTGACCGACCGTCATTTTGCCGACGGCTTGCGGTCCGAATATAATGACCAGCTTCATGGCTCAATCGCCCCCTTTCTCCTATAACTGGAATCGAGCTTTGATCAAATGCGCAACCGCTTCGGGAGTAAGCTCCGTATTGTCGATGCGGATATAATGCTCCTTCTTAATTTCACCGGGAAACGAGTTCAGCCGATGCTTCTGCATCGCGTTCAGCAAATCCTTCTCGGAGTGTTCTACATGCCGCTTGCTCGGCTTATGCTCGAGCCGGTTCGGGCTTTTGTTCCGCTCGAGTCTTTCTTCCAGCGTCGACTCCAGCTCCACAAAAGCGACGGTTCCACCTTTGGATTCGAATATATGGCTGATCTTGTCGATAAAATCCCATTTTCCTTGATAATCCAGCGCCCATACATAGGTAAAGATAAGTCCCGCCAAGTCGCTTTTGGCTACTTCTTCGAATATTTCTTGACGGAACAAGCTGACGAGCCGTTTGCCGGGCGCTGAGTCATAGCTGAAGAAGTTAGAGACGAGATCGATCGTCATATGATTGTGGAACAGCTTCAGGTCCGTTATTTTTGCGAGTTCTTGCCCGACCGTCATTTTTCCGACGGCTTGCGGACCGAATAGGATGACCAGCTTCATGGCTCAATCTTGCCCCCATCTGCTACAACTGGAATCGAGCTTTGATCAAATGCGCAACCGCCTCGGGAGAAAGCTCCGTATTATCGATACGGATGTAATGTTCTTTCTGAAATTCACCCGGAAACGAGTTTAGCCGATGCTTCTGCATCGTGTTCAGCAGATCCTGCTCGGAGTGCTCTATATTCCGCTTGGTCGGTTTATGTTCGAGCCGATTAGGGCTCTTGTTCCGCTCGAGCCTTTCCTCTAGCGTTGACTCCAACTCCACAAAAGCGACCGTTCCGCCTTTGGATTCGAATATTTGGCTGATCTTGTCGATATAGCTCCAATCCCCTTGATGATCGAGCGCCCACACGAAAGTAAAAATGAGTCCTGCCAAGTCGCTCTTGGCTACCTCCTCGAATATTTCTTGACGGAATAAGCCCACCAGCCGTTTGCCCGGAGCTGAACCGTAGCTAAAGAAGTTAGAGACGAGATCGATC
Organism: Paenibacillus ginsengarvi; assembly: GCF_003626695.1. Classification (GTDB taxonomy): domain Bacteria; phylum Bacillota; class Bacilli; order Paenibacillales; family NBRC-103111; genus Paenibacillus_AB; species Paenibacillus_AB ginsengarvi. The sequence goes on along the minus strand of NZ_RBAH01000008.1, from coordinate 63,894 downwards.
GTCATATGATTGTGAAACAGCTTCAAATCCGTTATTTTGGCCAGCTCTTGACCAACCGTCATTTTACCGACGGCTTGCGGCCCGAATATAATGACCAGCTTCATCGCCTGATCGCCCCCCATCTATAATTTTCCATATTATACATGCTATCGTAGTGACATGCCACACAAATATCGCTGACGGCACGGCAGTGTGCACGAACGAGGTCGCTTGCGGATACCGCCACGGTAAAACAGAAAAGCCGACGGCTCCTTCACCATCGGCTGGACAAGTTTTATTCGTTTAACGCTCCGCTCTTCGCGCCTTGTTTCTCGCAACGACTCTTCTCGTCGTAACGCCTTTCGCTCCTTGAGTACTCCCTACCGGCTCAAGCAGAAGCTCGATCAGAGACCCGGGAGCCGCCTTCGCAGCCGCCGCGTTTCTATCCGCCAAAACGTTCGATGCTTCCTCCGCTTGCTTCTGAAGCGATTCAACGACCTGATACAATAAACCCACCGATCCCGCCTCCTTAAGAAATGAGTGTTATGTTTCCCTGCTCCTATGTATGTCACTTGAAGAAATGGCTTACTCGTAATCTCTTCCGACAGCTTACCGAAAGAGCTTTACACATTCAGTTTAATTGATAATGATTCTCAATGTCAACTAAATGATTTTAATCGCATATAACATAGACCGCCAACTTCGATCGTTAGCGGCCCATCTCACAGCTATTCGAATACGCCGCCCTACAAAGGCATTAGGTCCCGATCAAGCGCCCTTCCCTTGCAGCTAGGACATACGCCAATGACGGAGCCGTTCTCATCCGCATAAAAAGTGAGCCGCTTTACCGTCTTGCGGCAGTAGCTGCATTTTGCCGCGCGCTGCTTCGTTTCCGGAGCCTCGGCTGCCGCACGCTTCCGCTTGCGGTGCTCCTCCATACTCGTTACGTTTCCCCGAACCGTCCGTTTTTTCCCGCGCCGCCGGTAAACGGCGACAGCAAAAAGCAGCAACAAAAGTGCGGCGGACGATATCCCGTATATCATTCGCCTTCCTCCTCCCCGCTTCCGTTCTTATACCCATTATAAAGGTTGTTGAACCTCTATGTAACCGTTCTTAGGTTTAGACTCAGGAATAATTTCGGCAAGGAGAGGAAGGCTACATAGGGTCGTTCCATTAATAAGGAGGTGCCATCATGGCCAAAAATAATAACAAAGCAACGAAAGCGGAAGTTCAATCCTACGAGTTGAACAAGCTGCCGGTGCCGGGAGAGTTCGAAACCGAATTTTCCGCGGAAGAGGCGGCGGAAGTTTTCGAACAGAACGAAGCCGCTTCCCGTTCCTCCCATAACGAGGAATAAGCTTGGGGTTGCAATGATCAGAAGTATGTGGTAGAATTTCGCTCATACTTAGTGATGGGGGATGAAGAGGATAATGTAATATTTCTTGCGGACGGTTAAAGAATAAGCAGTTGATGGTTTATTCTTTATCGGCAAGAAAGTTACCTTATTCTTTTCACTCAAAATTAGTGTATTCATCCCCTGTATCGGGCTGGATTTGTCATTTTTTTTGAGCTGTGAGAAAGGTAATCTTTCTTGCGGCTCTATTTTTTTTACCAAAAATGATTCGCCCGGGAGGAATGCCCTATGTCACTCATCAAAGTAACGAACCTTACCTTCGCCTATGACGATAGCTATGACTCTATATTCGAGAACGTTAGCTTTCAAATCGATACGGACTGGAAGCTCGGCTTTACGGGCCGTAACGGCCGCGGCAAAACGACGTTCTTAAACCTGCTGCTCGGCAAATACGAGTATAGCGGAACGATCACGGCCAGCGTCGGCTTCGAATACTTCCCTTTCCCTGTTCAGAACAAGGAGAACAATACGCTTGACGTGGTCATGGACATCTGTCCGGACTGCGAGCATTGGCAGCTAATGCGCGAGCTGTCGCTGCTGAAGGTGTCCGAGGACGTGCTCTACCGTCCCTTCGAATCGATGTCGAACGGGGAGCAAACGAAGGTGCTGCTGGCCGCCCTCTTCTTGAAAGAAAACATGTTTCTGCTGATCGACGAGCCTACCAACCATCTGGACCTTCATGCCCGGAAGCTGGTCAGCCACTATTTGCGCAGCAAAAACGGCTATATTCTGGTGTCGCACGACCGGGCGTTTCTTGATAACTGTGTCGACCACATCCTGTCGATCAACCGGACGAATATCGAGATCCAGAAGGGCAACTTTTCCGACTGGTGGGAGAACAAGCAGCGGCAGGACAATCTGGAGCTGGCCGAGAACGAGAAGCTGAGGAAAGACATCAAGCGTCTGTCCGAAGCGGCAAACCGTACGAGCCACTGGTCGGACGAAGTGGAAAAGACGAAAAACGGCACCCGCAACTCCGGCTCCAAAGTCGATAAAGGGTATGTCGGCCACAAAGCCGCGAAAATGATGAAGCGATCGAAATCGATCGAACAGCGGCAGCTATCCGCCGCGGAGGAAAAATCCCAACTGCTCAAAAACGTCGAAAGCTCGGAAAGTCTCAAAATATCGCAGCTGACTTATCATAAGCAGCAATTGGTCGAGCTGGATCGCATATCGATTCATTATGGCGATAAGCAGGTTTGCCGCGATGTCAGCTTTACGATCGAGCAAGGGGACCGCATCGCCCTTTCCGGGCCGAACGGCTCCGGCAAGTCCAGCCTGCTGAAGCTCATCTGCGGCGAAACGATTGCTTATACCGGCACGCTTCGAGCCGGAAGCCAGCTGAAAATTTCATACGTTTCGCAAGATACGTCCCATTTGAAGGGGGATTTGTCCGACTTCGCCAGAAGCAGCGGAATCGACGAAAGCCTGTTCAAATCGATATTGCGAAAGCTGGATTTTTCGCGCCTGCAATTTGAGAAAGATATCGCTTCGTTCAGCGGCGGTCAGAAAAAGAAAGTGCTGATTGCCAAAAGCTTGTGCGAGCGGGTGCATCTGCACGTATGGGACGAGCCGCTCAACTTCATCGACGTCATCTCCCGGATGCAGCTCGAGGACCTGCTGCTGGAGCACTCGCCGACGATCCTGTTCGTGGAGCACGACAGCGAGTTTTGCAACCATATCGCTACGAAAACCGTCGAACTGAACGTCTGACCGCTCCACCTACAAACAGCGACTGCTGGCGGAAAACAAAAGCGGCATCGCCTTTTTTACAAAAGATTATGCCACCCACGCAACTGTGTAAACGAGCAACAGGCCGACGAGTAATTCGTCGGCCTACTATGCTCTCTCGGCTGTTACTGCTTCTGCCCCACGTATGGATGCTTTACTTGTCAGAGCCGCACCACTCGTAAAGGCGGTCGTTTTGCTCGACGGAGATCAATCTGCATTGCTCGCTTGGGATGAACGATTCGATATACCAGCATACGTCCACAACGATTTTCGGTGTACCTGTAATAAACCGGCTGTCGCTCGTTTTCCCGTGTTTGATGAGCAGCTCGGCTATAATTTTCGAGCTTTGTACGCCGTCTCGCAGATAACCGAGAATGGCGCGTTTCGTTTCTTCCGACAGCCCGTCTCCGAAAACAGCCGCTGGATCAGGAGTCGGTTCCATTTCCGGTTCAGGCTCGAGGAAGGAAAACAGATCCGGCTCCTCTTGCGGGACCAGCTTCACATTCGGCACAACCGGCCGGGATTCGATATACGTCTGTCTCCGCACTCTCGCGTAATCGTTCAGCAGCGTTTTGATGCGGGCTATTTGCCGCTCCAGCAGCGGCAGCCCCAGATCGATGTGGCGCTGAATGTCGACCGGCAGCGTCAGATGCTCGAACGGCGGCAGCGGCTCTTTCCGAATCGACCAGCCGGCATCGATCTTGAGCAATATTTCGTCCAGCTCCAGATCGATTTGGGAAAAACCGCTGCGAATGTCCGCTACCGTCTTCGCATCGATGCCGGTATGCAGCTCCAGATGGTCGATGCCGAACTTGTGCTCGGCCCCCGTCTGTTTATTGATGACGTGATATTGATGCCGCAAACTTCTGCCGCATTCGCATTTCAGCTCGGGCGTTACATGGCCGGCATCCGTATAACCGACGAGCACCCACGAATCGATCAATTGCTCGATATCCTCAAACGTCGCCGTCTCCGGCACGCGCTCGCCTTTTTGTTTCGCGATCGCATTGGCAAATACGGTACGCTTGCCTCGCTTCATCTCTTCCTTCAAATAACGGACTTGATCCTCGGCGAGCAAGCCTAAAATCTCGTCCCGTTGTTCTTCCGATAACTTCAAGCATTCTTCCTCCTTAACGCAGCAATGTCCCCGCTCCCGTAAGCGCCGCTCTTATTTCGGGGCTCACCGCCTTCGTCTCCAGCCGAACACGCGCACGTGCACGATCGCCTTCGTTACCCAATGCGCCGTAATGTATAAAAAGATAAAAACGATCAGAAGCGGCTTGAACACAATCCACAGGACGAGCCAGGAAACGAGAACCTGCCACGGCTTCATCCTGCGCAGCTGCTTGTTAGGCCATAAAAAAACGCGGTACAAGCGATGGTTTTGCTGGAGCGCCTCCAGATACTCGTTCTGGAACTGCTTGTCTTCGGGATTGCCTCTTACCGCCTCCCGCATATACGTCTCTTTTTTGGGGTAATCGCCGCGCTGCCCGGCCGCCCACGCCAAATACAGCAGCACCATCGGAGACTCGGCATCGTACCGGACGGCCTCGCGGTCCAGCCGATCCGATTCCTCCATATGGCCGAGCAGCGCCTCGACATAACTCATCGTCGCCAAATAAAGCGGCGCCTCCGGATTCAGCTCCAGCGCGTACTGCAGCTGCTCCCTCGATTCCTTGAACTTCCCTTTCTGGTTCAGCTTGTTCGCCTTCAAAAAATAATAATACGATTCGTACGGATCGATCCGCATCGCTTCCTGCAGCACTTCGTAGAACAGCTTCTCATTTCCGGACTCGTAATGGGCGACGACCCGCACAAACCAGGCCAGCTCCTGCTCCGGATCGCGGGCAAGCGCTTCGCCTGCCCAATGCAGCGCCTTCTCGTTATCGTCCGTCAAGGAATAGATCCGCGCGATCAGCGCAAACAATGCCGGATCGTCCGGCTCCCGGCGCAGCTGCTCCTGCGCCTCGGTCAAAGCCTCCTTGTACCGTTTCCACTCGATGAGCTGCTGAATGGCGGCATACGGGGACTGTACCGTCATTGGCTCCAAATGCGATTCCCTCCGTTTCCGCTACCCTACTTGATCCCATGCTTCTTCGTGTAGTCCAGTACAATCTGGTAGTCGCGGTTTACGTCGCTGAAGGTGGCATAATTTTTCGCCGTAGCAAACCAGTCCAACGTCGTCGCTTTTCTGGCTTTGACCGCCTTCTTCAGATCGTCCTGCGTAATCGGCTGAATCTCGCCCGTCTCGAACGTGCGCTCCATCGCCGATTCGACCGCATCCTGCACGACTTGCCCGAGATCGGCGCCGGAAAAAAACTTCGTTTCCGCGGCGATTTTCGTCAGCTGGAGCGAATCCGCCGGCTTGCCCGCCAGCTTTAATTCCAAAATCGTGCGGCGTTCTTCCTCCTCTGGAGGCGGCACGAACACAAGATGATTAAACCTCCCCGGCCTGCGCAGCGCGGAGTCCAAATACCACGGCGTATTGGTCGCGCCGATGACGAACACATTGTCGTTCTGGGCTTGCAGGCCGTCCAGCTCCAGCAACAGCTGATTCACGAGCATCCGGTCGTGATGCTGCCGCATCTGGTGACGGCTGCCGCCCATCGCATCCAGCTCGTCGATAAAGATGACGCACGGCTTGTTATCCCGCGCCTTTTGGAAGAAGTCGTGCAGGTTGTGCTCGCTTTGCCCGACATACATCGAAAGAATGGCTTGCAGCTCGATATGCATGAAGTTCGCGTCGATCTCACCCGCTACCGCGCGCGCCAGAAACGTTTTGCCGCATCCCGGCGGCCCGAAGAGCAGCAGACTGCCTCCCGCCTCTTTGCCGTACGCCTTGAACACCTCCGGCTGCTGCAGGGGAAGAATGAAGTTCAGCCTTATCTTTTTCTTGACGTCCTCCAGTCCGCCTACATCGGCGAACGTTTCCTTGGGCTTTTCCGACTCGACCAGGGATTGATCGTCTTTATTAAACTGGATCAGCTTCATATTTTTGCGCCGCCGCTGCGCGAGCTCGTCATGATCGGACATTAGCTTCCTCTCCTTTATGTATTTCATAGTATTAAGTTTACCATATTTCGCTAGACTCGTCGTTTTGTTGTGGTAAAGCGGCACCGACAACTAGGTAAATCCTCTATATGAGCATTTGGCTGCTCCCGTACCGCTCTTCTGCCGGAAGCCGCGCGTCCGGTTCGGATATCGACCTCCGGTAGGCCGCCGGAGACCAGCCCGTCGCCTGCCGGAATATGCGCGTGAAATAATGGACGGTACCGAAGCCCGTTTTCTCGGCGATGTCCTTGATCGGCAGCCCGCTTTTCCGCAATAGTTCGGATGCGCTCCGAATCCGTTCCCGGCGGATGAACTCCCCTATCGTCATCTGCAGCTCGCGCCTGAATACACGGGACAAATGGCGTTCGGATATGTGCAGGTAACGTGCTACTTGCCCTGTAAGATGCGACTCGGCCAAATTATCTTTCATATACATCCGGGCCTGATCCAGCATGATCGAAACCGGCTTGACGGGGTCCGCGCTCCCGCGCTGCAACCGATCCGCGGCGAACAGAGAAGGGAATGTCAGCAGAAGCGAATAAGCGACCTGTTGCAGCAGCTCCGCCGACTTTTCCCAGAGCAGCCCGGACGAGGAAAGCTGGAGCAGAGCCAGCCACAAGTTCGCCGCCGGCGTCCCCGCCGCTTGCCGAATCAAGGGAGGCCCTTCCTCCCGGAGCAGTTCGAACATGGCGCCCGCCTCCGGCGGCAACCGGTCCGGCTCCGCCTGGAAAGCGATATAAAGCAGGTACAGCTCGCGATCCGGATCCGGGACGATCTGATGATACACCTCCGGCCGCGAGCAAAAGGCGATACCGGGCTCGATTCGGAACCGCTCGTCCTTCTCCCGGTATGTTCCTCCGCCCCGCGTGCACAAGCATATTTCATAGAAGGAATGCTTATGGTACGGGTTAGCCTTAAGCCCCGGCGTCGCTCCCCAGTATTTGATCTCGTACGTTCCTTGCGCTCCGGATAACGGCTGAACAACGGCCGCATTGAGCGCAGCGGCGGCTTCCTTCCACCTTGCCGCTTCCAGTTGCTCCATTCGGCTCCCTCCCCTCTCACGAAACGTTGTCTGTATCAGACAAAAGAATGTCAGATTTCCATAAAGACGCTAATTCGAAGCGTTCCTATAATTATGGTGTATAGCGCTGCTTCTCACAAGGAGGAAACGAAGATGATTTCGCAGTCGGACATTGATTTTTACAAGGAAAACGGCTATTTGCTGGCAAAAGGGGTATTTACGGAAGCGGAAGTGGAGGATATGCGCGAAGCGGTCGATGCGATCATCCGTCGGGCAGCCGGGTCCAAATACGACAAAAACCATGTATGGCAGGGGGACTACCTCGGAGACGAGGATGTGCGCAAGCTCGTGCTGAAAGGGTTCCATGACGTGCATTATCATCATGCCGCCTTCACACGGGCGGCTATTCACCCGCGCATGGCGGATATTGTTCGCGGACTGATCGGTCCGAACGTCATGCTGCATCACTCCAAGATGCTGGTCAAGCCCCCGGAGAAAGGCGCCGCCTTCCCGCTGCATCAGGACTATCCGTACTTCCCTCACGCCAACCATACGATGACGGCGGCAAGCGTCTATTTGGACGACGCCACCGAGGAAAACGGCGCGATCGGCGTCATTCCCGGCTCGCACAAGCTCGGACCGCTGCCCCATGTCGGCAGGCACTATCTGGATCATCGCGAATATCCGATCTCTAGGGCGACCATATGCTGTGCCGAAAAAGGCGACGTGTTGTTCTTCAACTATTTGACCGTCCACGGTTCGAATGCAAACCGAAGCCCGCGTCCGAGGCGCAACGTATTGTTTCAGTACCGCGATCCGTTGGACCCGCCGACGGTCGATACGCATGTCGACTGGGGCATGGGTCTGATGATCACCGGCGAAAACGCGGACTACTTCGATTTCAGAGTCAGAATGAATAAGTAAAATATTGCATTGGAGGAGGCGGTCGGGTACCGCTTCTTTTTTTGCACATCTTATTCAATGTTTCTATCAAGCTCATAACAATCGTTTATCGGAATGCGAGGCCGTCAGGTGGTATGATAGAAAGGAACTTAACCAGCCAAGGAAGTGCATGATGTGGCCTCATTTTCATGGAAACGCAATTTATTCGTCTTATGGATCGGAACGTTTCTCGTCAGTATGGCGTATTCGGTCTCGATCCCGTTCATGTCGATTTTCCTCGAGAACGATCTGGGCGTCACCAGCCATCTGGAAGCCTGGACAGGCGTCGTGTTCGCGCTGACGTTCCTGTCCGGAGCGCTGATCGCACCTTTCTGGGGCTCGATGGCCGACAAATACGGACGCAAGCCAATGATGCTTCGCGCCGGCATCTGTTTATCCGCCTGTTACTTCTTGTATTATATCGTCAGCGGACCGTACGAGCTGATCGCTGCCCGTATTCTGGAAGGACTGCTCGCCGGATATATTCCATCCGCGATCGCGCTGATCGCGACGAACACTCCGGAGAAGCATATGGGCTATGCGCTCGGCGTCATCTCCACGTCCAGTGCCGCCGCTTCGATTATCGGACCGCTCATCGGCGGAGTCGTCAGTCATCTGGTCGGCCCGCGCGATACGTTCGCTCTTGCGGGCACCATGGTATTTATCGCGTTCCTCATCTGTTTGTTCTGGGTCAAGGAACCATCGTTCCGCAAAACGTCGGCCAAACGCTCGTCAATCGTGCAGGATTTGAAGGTGGCCGCCTCCAACCGCAGCCTGATGATCGCCTTCGGCGTCGTGTTCGCAACGACGTCCTCGGTCATGGTGCTGGAGCCGCTGCTGACGATTTATGTGAAGAAGCTCGGTTCGGACCCATCCAACGACTCGCTGTATGCCGGCATGATCTTCTCCTCGGTCGGCATCGCCACGCTGATCGCTGCCCCATGGTGGGGAAAGCGCGGAACGAAGCTCGGCTACGAAAAGGTGCTGTTCATCGGTCTGCTCGGCGGCGGCATCGGCAACATCCTGCAATTGTTTTTCCACAGCCTGATCGGCTTCGGCGCGCTGCGCTTCGGGTACGGGCTGTTTTTTGCGGCGGTGTATCCCGCGCTGAACGCCTTCATCGCGGAGCGGACCGACCCGGCCTTCCGCAGCCGGGCGTTCGGCTTGAATCAGTCGTCGAATCAGATGGGTCTGATGCTCGGACCGCTGGTCGGTGGATTCGCCGCGACGCAGGTGCCGATCCCCGTCGTATTCGTTTGTACCGGGGCCGCCCTGCTGGTGATCGCGCTGCTGCTCAAGCTCCCGAAGTTCTCTATCGCGCAGCGGCCGGCCGTTTCGCCGGAGAAGAGCGTAGCCGAGTCGTAAGGCATTTCATGTGCCTGCCGTTTGTCGGCGGGTGCCAAAGCAAAAAGGCCTCGATCTCCATGTACCGCTGGAAATCGAGGTCTTTGCTCTATGAACGGTTATGCGGGCTTAGTAGGACCCATTCCGCAATCACGACATTCACGACCAGCCCAATCCAAATATTGATCTCGAGAACAGGCTCCAGCACCGCTGCAATGCCTCCGCCCGGCTGAAGCCCGTGTCCTGCCAAGTAAATCAGAATGCATAGCGGGGTAAGAAGACGTGCGCTTGCCGCGACAAGTGTCAGGGCGTAATTCCGGATCATCCATTTTTTGTGCTCGACGAATCGTCCTAGCCTCGCCTTGCGATAGCCGTTCCAGCCGGTAAACAGCCACAGAAGAGCGAGCGTAAGAAAAGCCATTTGCCTGACATAGCTCTCTGTCAACATACCAACCGTCAGACCGGTTATCCCCCCGATCGCAACGAGTCCCAAGTATGCCCGTCCCGCCCATCTGTGGATATCCGGCCGACGGTTTCTCAGGCCGGGAACAAACTGCACCCAGCCGATAAGCAGCGCGAGGAAGGAAGACCATATATGAACAAGCAGCAGCGGAAAGTGGAGCGGGAACGATTCTCTCGGCTCAATGCGGCTTAGCCCCGGGTCGGCAGCTATATACGGAGCGACGGCAAAAACGGCCGCAGCCGACGTAATCGCAGCGATCGCGCCCCAAATCACCTGGACATACCGATTTTTACTCATACGTTCTCGCCCGCTTGTCGTTCGTCTTCGATATCTCCACGATTTGTCCGTAAGCTGCCCGGTCCGCAATCGATCGTATCATGTAATCCGCCAGGTCGGCGCGCGATATCCCTTCGGCACCGGGCAAAGGCTTGCCGATCGCCGTTCGGTACGCCTTCGTTCGCGGCCCGTTCGTCAGCCGCGGAGGGCGTATGACAGTCCAGTTGATGCCGGAGGAAGTGCGGATTGCCGCCTCCATTCGCGCCATATCGGCATAGGCGTGTTTATACATCCGCTGAATGACGAGCCGGATCACCATTCGCTGAAGCAGCGGCGTATCCGAAGCAATGTCCAGTCCTGCCGAAGAGAGACAGATGAGGCGAAGTACACCTGCCGACTGCATCGCTTCCATAATCGATGAAGTTCCTTCCGAGTAAACCGTTGTCGGATTTTTGTGTGAAACGCCAAGCGCGGATAACACCGCGTCCTTTCCGTGCAACGCCTGTCTGAACGTAGCCGGTAGGAGAACGTCGCCCCGGATCACCTCCAGCGCTCCGGGCCGAACATCGAAATTTTCAGGCTTACGGACGACGGCGGTGACTTCATGACCTTGCTCCAAAGCTTGAACGACTGCCTGCCTTCCAGTACCGCCGGAAGCTCCAAAGACGATCAGCTTCATTTCGCAAGTTCCTCAACAAGTACGGTCACGATGTATCGATGCCCTTCCAGAGTAGGATGTACGCCGTCCGGACCAAGAAGTATATCGGCGCCTGGCGACAGGAAGCCGTCTTGCGTATCCGCTACCGGGTCCGGCAGCTCGCGAATGATGTCGCCCGCACGGCGTATATCCTCGTTGCGCCAAGCGAGCCCGGCGGCCTTGAAAGGAGGGTAATCTGCCGCGCGCTGCTCGTCGATAGACGACGGCGTGAGCCATACCAGACGGGCATTCGTCCGCGCTGCGGCCAACTGACGGATAGCCGCCATATTGCGGGCCGTCTCGCCCGGGCTAACCTGCGTGATGCCGGAATCCGGTCCGATTCGCATCGCATCGTTGCCGCCGATCATGCAGAATAGCCAGTCCGGCTCCTTTGCGGCGATGCCGCTCATTCGGCCTAATACTTGCGAAGTCGTAAAGCCCGATACGCCTTCGTTCACAAAGCGGATTTCATCCTCCGGCCTTCTCAGCTGAACCAGATGGCGGAGCAGCTCAAACCAGGACAACAAGTCGTCCGTTGTACTCTCGCCGATGGCTACGACCGTCTGCCCCGGGCGAAACGGAAGGCGATCCACCTTTGCGGCAAAGTCCGGCTGCTCCAGCATGTCCGCAGCCGCATCTCGGACCGTCTCAGATAGCTGCCGCTGAATCGACCGGTACGTTTCCGTATCGATGCCGTATATGGCGGCGATCGTCGGTTCGTTCATATGGCGCGCAAAGGGCAGCAGTTTCGCCGGATGTTGAGTTTGCACCAGCTTCACCCACGGTGCGTTATTAGGTTCCATAACTGTTATCTCCTCATATCGTCATCTCATGTACATGCCGCCGTTCACGTCCAGCGTTTCGCCGGTTAGGAACGCGGAAAGTTCGGAAGTCAGAAAAAGTACGGCACCGGCCACATCCTCCGGCAATCCTTCGCGGCCCAGCGGAATGCCGGCGACGATCGCTTTGCGAATGTTTTCGGTTTTGAACCGGTCGTTCGACGTGTTTGCGATCACGCCAGGAGCTACCGCATTGATCCGAACGCCTTTTCCGGCGAATTCCTTCGCCGCGTTTTTCGTAAAAGCGAGCATCGCGCTCTTGGCCGCCGCATACATCGCTACACCTGCACCGCCGCCATGATGGGCTGCAAGCGAAGCGATATTCACGATGCTGCCCTTGCCTTTTTCGAGCATAAACGGCAGTACCGCCTTGCTTGCAAACACGCACGATTTGAAGTTGATGCCCAGCATGTCTGTATAATCGTCCTCCGACAATTCCGTGATCGAAGCTCTGCGGTTCATCTGCCCCGCATTATTGACCAGAATATCCACGGTGCAGCCGAATGCGGTGTGAGCCTCCCGTACAAGCGATTCAATCTGCGCGACCTCGGCAAGATCGGCGCCGAATGCGGCCGCCTGCCCTCCCGCTTCCCGAATGCGCAGCACCGTTTCCTCGGCACGCTCCCGATTGCGCCAGTAGTGGACAGCCACCAGAGCGCCGCACGACGCCAGCTTTTCCGCAATCGCCGCTCCAATCCCGCCGCTGCCTCCCGTTACAAGCGCCAATTGTCCGTGCAACAGCCGATTCATAGGTCCGCAAGCCTCCTTAGATCGTAATCTCTCTTTCCCGCTTCGCGCCCCTTGTCGGCTGCTGCTTCCTGACGGCCGTAACGGAGCCCCAGAACAGAAGCACGGCCAGAAGCGGATGAAGCGCGGCAATCGCGATGACGGATGCAAACAGATGAACCGTCATAAATTGCAGGATGACGAGCAGCAGCAGCGCAAGGCTAAGGTAACGGTCCAGCCCCTTGATCCCCCCGGCAAACGTGAGCAGAAACATCGCCAGCGGCACCCACGCGAACCAGTTGACGAACGATGCATGCGTTTTCCACCCGCTCGGTTCGCCGAAAAGCGCCATCCCTGCCAAAACAATTTGTATCACGATACAGGCCAGAAAGACCCTTGCCAATATGCGGTACGCGAAACGACCGGCGTTCATGCCCTCCTCCTCCTTTCTTTCTTGCGCGGTTCGTAACAGATTCCATCGTAAACGAAGCATCTCACGAAAGGCTGAGCGAAACAGTCACAAACCGGTCACCACTTCGTTACAATTCATTACAAGAGAGCCGGACAGAGCGCCATCTATGCTACAATAAGCTCACATTCTTATCGATTCGCTGCGAGGTGAACGGCCCTGAGCCTGGATAACAAACGTACGGTCCTCATCGTGGACGACGACCCGCATATTGCGGAATTAATGCGGGATTATCTCGAGGACGAACAATTCGGCACCGTTATTGCACGGGATGCCGCCGAGGCGATGAGCCGGCTGGAGTCCGATCCGGTCGACTGCATCCTGCTCGACGTTATGATGCCGGGACAAAGCGGCCTGGACCTATGCCGCCACATACGCAAAACGCGCGACCTTCCGATTCTGTTTCTGAGCGCGCGCGGAGAGGATATGGACAAAATACGCGGACTCAGTCTGGGCGGGGATGACTACATCGTCAAATCCGCCACGCCCGAAGAAGTCGTAGCGCGCATCAAGGCGGTGCTTAGACGATATGATCGAGGCGAAAAAGAGCCGAAATCGGAGTGGCGGTTCGGCCGGCTCGTACTTGACGTCAAGGCGCATGAAGCCGTGCTGGACGGGCGGCCTTTGCCGCTGACGCCGAAGGAATTCGACATGTTGTGCCTGTTCGCCGAATACCCGCGCCAAGTTTTTACTTACGAGCAGCTGCTCGATCGTTTCTGGGACGGCATCGGCGACAAACATACGGTAACAGTGCATATCGGGAGAATTCGCGAAAAAATTGAAGAGGACCCGCGGAAGCCGAAAATCATTGTAAGTGTATGGGGCGTCGGCTATCGGTTTGAAGGGGCGCGGCGATGAGCGCGCGGCTGGGCATTCGCCAGTGGATGATCATCGGAATGCTCATTATCCTGATTGTTCCCAGAGCGGCATTTGAAGGCGTGGAACTGCTTGATCGCTACGTCTTTTCTCGCTTCATTCACGAACGTCAGCAGGCCGACTTGAAGACGGCAATCGGCATCGTGAGCGGTGCGGATACCTCACGTTGGGCCGATCCGGGCTGGCAGGCTTCGCTGCAAAGCTTCGCGGAACCGGCTCATATCGGGATCGCGCTGCTGGACCGCTCCGGGCAAGACGTATGGCATACCACTTCCGCCGGGCAGAAGGAAAACGCCATTCGGCAGCTGGACGTTTTCGAGCAGGGGGAGCTTCGCGGACAAGCGTTATTTTATGCAGCTCAACGCGGCAGCAGCTTCGCCGCCGTCAGTGCAGTTATCGTGGCGATCATGGCCATCTTGTTTATAGGCTGGCAGATGGGCCGCTTTGTAGTCAAACCGCTCGAGGCGATGAGCGTGGCGGCCAGACGGATCGCAGGAGGCGATCTGGACTTTCATCTGCCCGATTCCTCCGTGCGGGAAGTGGCGACGGTGCGATCGGCTTTCCATGTTATGGGGAGCGGTCTGCGCGAGTCGCTGACCCGCCAGTCGGAGCTGGAGGAAGAGCGCCGCTTCATGATCGGTTCGATCGCACACGACTTGCGGACGCCGTTGTTTGCGCTGCGGGGGTATTTATCGAGACTGGAGCAAGGACGTGCGAATGGCAACCCGGAGAAAACCGCGCGTTACTTATCCGTTTGTTGCCAAAAGGCCGATTTGCTCGAACGGCTTATTTCCGATCTGTTCGCTTATGCGAAGCTCGAATCGATGGAGCAAAGCTTGCGGCCGGAGCCGGTTGAAGCAGGGCGGCTGTTCGCCGAGCTGGCCGACCAATATCGCCCGGTGGCGAAGGAGAAGGTCATCGAACTCCGCTATGAGGAGAACATCCATGCGGCGGAAGTTACTTTTGCCGGAGATACGCATTTGCTGCACCGTGCCCTCGGCAATCTGCTCGACAATGCCGTCCGGCATACGCCGCCGGGGGGACATATCGATTTGGGCTGGCGCGCGTACGGGGATCGCCTCGAATTCATAATCGAAGACAGCGGACCCGGGATCCCCGAGGCGGAACAGCAGCTCGTCTTCGAGCCGTTTTATCGCGGTGAGCCGTCGAGACATGCGGCTTACGGAGGGGCCGGACTTGGGCTTGCAATCGCACGCCGGATCATGCGGGCACATCACGGAGAGCTTTCTGTCCGGAACCGTGACTCGTCCGGCGGGGCTGTTTTCGCAGGCTGGATTCCGTTGTAAAAAATGAAGGGGCCCGCGCCATCTTTGTGAATGCGAAGCCCCTTCTATCTGTTTCAGGCTACTACTTCTAGAGCCTTGTTCGTATGTCATGGAGCAGCCGGGCTCTTTCTTCCGCGCCTATGTCCGCCGACAGTTTGCAAGCCGCCACCGGGGCGATCCACGAATTTATTTCCTCAAAAGTAATGCCAGACAGCGACGAATACTCGTGAACAAAGTGCTCGACCGAAGCTTCTCTTAAGCCGTTGATATAATTTGCGGACTCGCCGGGCAAATAGGCAGGTAATTCGGCGTATTTCATTGTAATAATATATTCGGCGATATCCGCTTCAGGATTGCCAATAGCCGCATTCAACCAATCTATGGCAAATATACGGCCGTTCCGGATCATGATATTGCCCGGGTTCGGATCGCCGTGACATAGCTGTTGCTTGACTGGTAATCGCTCCAGTAAAGCCAGTACAGCATCTTTCTCATGCACAGTTATACAGTCGGCTCTGCCGATTACGAACTTCATAATCTCCCTCTGAGACGGCAGCTTAAGACAGGAGTGTTGATGGACGCCATATAACCATTCTGCAGTAATACAAGCGTTAGTCCGGATGTTTCGCATTCGTTCTTCATCTGAAACAGGGCCGCTCATTGCTTGATTGACATAACGTCCCAAAAGTGATTCGCCCTTGATGCGTTCGTACAGGATACCCAGTCTGCCATCTATCTCCTTAATTTCAAACGGCTGAGGAACGGACAGCCCTTTCTCCCAAACAAGACAGTGGTTTTCATATTCTCTCTGGATGGCGTACAGGTTAGTATTCGGCTTTGCCAGCTTGATGACTTTATTGCTGCCCCACGCATAGACGTCGGAGCCGTTTCCTTCACCGATTTTGGGGCCCAGCTCGCTATTCAACCGCACCTCTCTCCTTCCCTGTATTCCCTCGTACTAGATTTAGGGCCTGGATATCCCTTCCTGAAGCAATAATGCTTCATACATGTCGCGTATCAAATCGGTTGCTTCCTCGATGCTTAGCTCCATTGTGCTCGTATTGATCATCGTTCCTAATCCAATCAAGTAAATCATAAGTTTCTTCAATACCTGCCTAAGTCTGCCCTCCTCCACCGTACTGAGTCTCCCGCGCAGCCGCAGATGGGCGATCATCATTTCTTCGCCGATGAACTTTTCTTTGGACAAGTCATACTTTTTATGACCGGACAAATAAACCGTCCGGAACAACTGCTTCTCGTTTTTGGCGAAATGCAATCCCCCGATAGCCAAGTTTAAGGCAGGCGCGTTAGCGGCATCCTTCACGCCTTCCTTCATACTCGTCAGCGCGTAATCGACGGC
Organism: Paenibacillus ginsengarvi; assembly: GCF_003626695.1. GTDB lineage: Bacteria > Bacillota > Bacilli > Paenibacillales > NBRC-103111 > Paenibacillus_AB > Paenibacillus_AB ginsengarvi. The sequence goes on along the minus strand of NZ_RBAH01000008.1, from coordinate 47,420 downwards.
AAGATTGTACACATCATCCTTTAGGTCCGTCATTTTTCCGTAAGCGCTATAGATCGGTTGGGTCGAGCATTTTAAGTGCTGAGCCACACTTCTTGCCGTAAGAGCACCCAGCCCTTGCTTTCGTACAATCTCAAACGCCGCATCCAAAACCTTTTCTTTCGTAATTTCCGCTTTTGGGGGCATAACTCACCTCTAGTCCATAAAATAACATTTGTTATATAACTAATGTTATATATAGATTCATGGATTGTCAATTCATAAAAAGAACACCGTGCCTAAAACTGGCCGGTGTTCGTCCGATCTATGCCCAATTACGCCTCAACTACCTTTTGTCTCTCCCACAGCATCATATACTGCTCGTAGTTCAGCGTGAAGCCTGCTTCGTGAAGCAGCTCGTTCAGTTCCGGGTTAGCTGCGGACATGTCGCTAACTCTACGGGTGCACGGCTCATCGTACGGGCCGTAAAGCTCCGCCAACAGCAAGCGGAACAAAAGCTCCCGATCGCTGCGATCCGGACTTACTTCGCATTGACGAAGCGTAACCGACTTCAGCTTGCCGGCCGCATCGCGCGAGCGCTGGAACAACGCGTAAGCAACCGGCTTGTTTTCCTCGTCATAGACGACAAGCGATTCTCCCCGGGGCAAGTTGTGCCACATGCAGCCCCATGCCGCCTGCTCGCGGTAATAGGGAATCGCAGCGACGTTGGCGCTCAAGCCATATTCCAGCCGCACCCCGCCGGGACGCCTGCTTTCTGGCAAAAACGGCTCCTTCAGCGGCTCTTCGCGGGTCATGCCGAGTATTTTATCGGCGATGCGAAAGCCCCCCTTCTCGTAGGAGGCGATGGCCGGAGCGTTCTTGGCGACGACCTCCAATACGCCGATATCCACCTCTTGCTGAATCAGCACTTGTCTCGCTTCCTGCATCATCAGCTTGGCCAGCCCGAGTCCGCGGCATTCCGGGAAAACGCCCGTTCCCCCGTTCCAGCCCAGCTTGACCCCATTTACGGTTTTAATCGCGATAAAGACGAAGCCGACCGGTTTCTCGTCGACGAAGCCAACAATCGATTGCTCCGCCCGTATGCCGCTCGAGCCGAAGCTGTCCATCAGCCGGTCCAGCGCATCCGGCGCCGGGGTTCCGGGCTTGGGAAAATCGGGATAGTATTGCCTCATCGAATCGTGATACCCTTCAAATCCTCTCTGTCTCAGCTCCAAGGCCTGCTCGAACGTACATTGGCTCAATCGGCCAATCCGGATTGCCGGTTTGTTCATAGCGTTCGCTCTCCTTCCTCACTCCGGCAACAACATGCTGCCCATAGACTCGAGGCTTGTTCAAACCAATCGAGCCCTGCCCCTGTTACTTTTTACCTGCGCCTATTTACTTCGCCCGCTCCGTCCGATTTCCTGCCGGTTTTAATCAATTTCCGCAAACGGATCGTAGGCAGCGGCGTTTGTTTTGGCTCCAAATGTCAGAATTGTCAAGCTCTCGCTTCTATTGACTGGAAATCTGGATGCGATTACGATGAACTTGACCAGTCGCCCATCGTTATTCAAAGGTCGAAGGAGTGTTTCGTTAAAATCATACGAACGGTGTCGCCCGTCTCTTGATTTGGTTCGTTTTGTCAAACAGCTTGCTACCGACAAACCATCCGGAAGGGAGAATCGTATGATGAAACACGGAAAGCCCCAGTATGCCGTCTTATGGATCGCCGCGCTGCTGCTGTTACTCGGCGCGATAACCCCGATCGTCCCGCTCCAGCGGGCGGAAGCAGGAGGAATTCCGATTACGCTTGTCAATCCGTCTTTTGAAGAACCTTTGTCGGCGGGCTCGATCCCCGGCTGGACGCAAACGTTTGGGTCCGGCGGCATATCCGTCTCCTCCGCTCAAGCGTTCAGCGGCACCAAAAGCTTGCAGCTCACCGACACCTCGACCACCGCTTCCCTCGGCATTGAAAGCGCAAAAGTATCCGGCATCGCCGCCGGAGAATCGGTTGCCGCAACCGCAAAAGCTTATGTCACCAGCAGCTCCGCCGCCATTTACGTACGATTCTACGACAGCTCCGGCACGCTGCTGGACAGCGCCGCTGAGTGGGTATCCTCTCCTGCAAATCAATGGACTTCCGTAACCGTCACCTCCATCGCTCCGGCCAACACTACACAAGTTGCCGTGTTACTCTATAGCTCCGTATCCGGCACCACTTCCGTTTACTTCGACAATGTCAGCCTGGAGAGGATCATTCGCAATGCCGGCTTCGAGGAAGGACCTGTGGGGACAACCATTCCCGGCTGGGCGCAAACCTTCGGTTCGACCGGCATCTCCGTCTCCGCCGACAGAGCAAATGCCGGCAGCAAGAGCCTGAAGCTTGTCGACGGCAGCACGACCGGCTCCATCGGCGTCGAGAGCGATAAGCTGTCCGTTACGGCCGGGCAAGCGATCAGCGCGACATCGATGGTGTATTTGGAGAGCGGAACGGTCAGCCTCAACATCCGGTTTTGGGATGCCGGCAACAATATGCTGCAGATGGCGACGCAAACGTATAGCGGCCCTCTGTCGCAGTGGAGCATAGCGAACGTCTCGGCTGTTGCGCCGGCCGGTACAACGAAGTTCAGCATTCTGCTGTACAGCACGCTCGCGGGGACAGCCAGCGCCTATTTTGACAGCATCTCCTTATCCGGCCCGCTCATCACCAATCTCGGGGTGCAGATCACGAATGCATCGGCCTCCTATGCCGCATTCGGGCAAGATTCCAGCGGCAATGAGCTGCTGTATCTCGGATCGAACGGCAACCCATCCAAACTCGCGGTGTATAACGCGAAAACGGGTGCGACGCTTCACACCTTCGATCTTCCCGGAGCGACGGCCGTTTGGGGGATGACGGTAGCGACCGATGGCAAGCTGTATGTAGGTACCGCTTCGGGCAAGCTGTTCCAGTATAGTCCCGACGCCTCCTCCGTCACCGACCTGGGCCAGGCGATTACCGGCGAAACGACAATCTGGGAGCTAACTAGCGGCACTAACGGGAAAATTTACGGTGGTACGTATCCGGGCGGCAAAGTGTTCAAGTACGAACCGGGAAGCGGATTTACCGCTTTCGGCGGGCAGATCGAACCCGGCGAGCAGTATGTCCGCTCCATCGCCTATGACGAAAGCGATCACCAACTCTATATCGGGATCGGCTCACATGCGCATCTGATCCGTTATGACAACGATACCGGCGTCAAAACGAACATTTTGCCGTCCGCCTATGCCGGAGAAGAGTTTGCTTATTATACGAACTATGCAAACGGGAAAATTTTCACGAAAATGAGTCCAACGAACGTCACCCTTGTCATCGACAAGACTTCGCTGCAAGTAGACGCCACAATCAGCGGCACCGGCTCCATCGGCGTTTCCCGGCTTTCGCCGGCGGCGAACAAGGTGTACTACACAAAGGGCGGCAGCTTGTACGCGTACGATTTGTCCGCCAAAACCGAAACGCAGCTCGCAAACGTCGGCTCGAAGATCATCGGCTCCACCTTCGTCTCTCTGAATGAAACCGGATATCCCGGCTATACGTTATTGGCCGCGCTCCGTTCGGGCGAAATTCTAAAATACAACCTGGATACCGGTACTTGGGCCAAGACGCCGATCGCGCTGCCCGAATCTCCTACCACGATTCAGTCGATCAAACAAGGGCCGGACGGCAACATTTATAGCGTCGGTTATTTGGTTGGCGGGATGGGCGTGTACAATCCGGCGACGGGAGTCCAAACCAAATACAGAAACGTCGGGCAGGCGGAAAACATAACAGTCGCGGGCAATTCGCTATACTTCGGTATTTATCCGGGCGCCATCATTCAGCAATACGACGTAACCCAGCCGTGGGCGCCTACCGGGACGCCGAAAAATCCGAAGACGCTGTTCGACTTGGACTCCTGGGAACAAGACCGTCCGTTCGGCATGCTGGCCGTTCCGGCATTGAATAGGCTGTTCGTCGGCACGGTACCCGCCTATGGAAAGCTTGGAGGCGCGTTCGCCGTTTATGATCTGACGACCGGCAGCCTGAATGTGACCCGCAACATCATAACCGATCAGAGCGTCATCGCGCTGGCTAACAAAAACAACGAGGTATTCGGAGGGACTTCCGTTTGGGGCGGACTCGGCATAACGCCGTCGGCAACGGAAGCGAAGCTGTTCGTCTGGGATACGGCAACGAACCAGAAGGTGTTCGAAACCGTTCCGGTTGCCGGCAAACGCGCCATTACGTCGTTAATGACCGGCCCTGACGGGAACATTTGGGGAGTGGCCGAAGGCACGCTGTTCGTGTTTAATCCGGCTACGCGCACGGTGGTTTACAGCGCGAATAAGTTCCCCGTCAGCTACGCCGGCGCCAATCAAGTATGGCGGGACGCCAAAATGGAGCTGAACAGCGACGGGTATATTTATGTAACGGTAGGCGGTAAGCTGTACCGCATCGATCCGGCTACGAAAAATACGGAGACGGTTGTCTCCAGCGGCGCCTCTTTGCTCGCCCAGGACAATAACGGAGATTTGTACTACACATCGGGCGTGAACTTGTTCAAATACGACAAGTAGTCGATAGGCCGAACAACAAAAACGCGGGCCGCCGTTCAATGGCGACCCGCTTTCTTTTGATGTACCGAATTCTTGGATATGATCCTAGCGTTATTGACCTTATTACGTACTCGCAGCTTTCAGCCATTTCGCAACGACTTCGAGCAGCTTGTCCCGCTTCGCCCTTACATCTTCGGTACTGGTGAACTTGACGATAGCCCGATCGTTCGCGGCCCATTGCAGCAGCCCTGCCGAGTCCGCGATGAGCGGCTCCTTGGGCGCAGCGCCCTTAACTTTAGCCCCGCAATGAAACACGAGACGGAAAAACCCGCTGCCGTGCAGTTGGAACGTGATCCGGTCCTCGCCGCAATAGCAGAAGCTGGGCGCATTCCATTTGATCCGCTCGGTAATGGAAGCGTCGACGCTAAGAATGATGGCCCGTACTTCCTCAATCGCTTCTTTCATCGGATGCTGCAGGTCGCTCATGTAGGCGGCGACGGCGTCTTCGCCCTGGTCCCTGTTCACGCTCACGCGTCAGGTCCTTTCGGCATCTGGCTCATATCCATATACAATACGTTCCACCGGTGTCCGTCCAGATCGGCAAAGCCGCAGCCGTACATCCAGCCGCCGTGGCTGTCCGGTCTGCTGAATACGGTGCCGCCCAGCTTTTCCGCCTTAACCGCCCATTCATCCACTTCTTCCCTGCTCTCTGCACCGATCGATAGCAATATTTCGGACGCCTTCCTGGCGTCGGTGACTTCGCTGCCCGTAAACCGCTTGAAAGCGGACTCGGCAAACAGCATCACGACCACGCTCTTCTCGCCAACGATAAAGCTGGCGGAATCGTCTCCGTTGCCATGATGAGGGTTGAGCGTAAAACCAAGCTCGGTGAAAAAGGTTCTGGACCGGTTGACATCCTTCACTGGCAGATTGATCCAAATGTCCTTTGCCATGTATATCTAACTCCTTTTCCATTCATGTACACCTATAATAACATGAAATGGAATCCGGATTTCTTCCTGATTGCTCTCTTCGCAGGCTGCTCGCAAGTCACGTTCGTAAACGTCAGATAACGGCGACCTTTATCGCGATGCGCCCCTCTCTCCATCCGCACTTAACCGTAATGAACGTTTCGCCCACAGCGAGAGCGGTTACGTTGCCCTCCTGATCGACCGCTGCAAGATCCGCCTGCTCGCTGCTCCACTCCGCCTTGAACGGGTAGCCGATCGGAAGTGTGATCGGGGTATTGGTTGACGTCAAAAACGTGCCCGCCGCATTCAACTTCCATCTGTCCCCGACCCTAGCTTTAACCGGCCCGCCGTCCGGCCAATCGATCGATTCAAGCAGGGGAATAACATCCCACGTCACAGTCGCACCCTCCACATGCACGTTCAAATAATGATAATAACCTCCTTTCTCGGGCGCTATATGCGCCTGCTTGCCCCCTCCGCCGGATATGATGTAATGGACTCCTTGCACCAGCTTGTGCTGGTATACGTGGAAGTCGCCGGAAAATACGAAAACATTCGTTTCGGGCCGTCCCTGCTTGAAGCTGCCGAGCAAGTCGTAAAATCGCTGCGCCTCCAGCTTGTCCATAAAGCCGTGTCTGGTATTGTAATCTTCACCCGAAGGGCTGAGCTGATCCGGAGGAACGTGCATGAAGATGAATACGTTCGGTAAAGCGGCCTCCCTTAATTCGTTTTCGAGCCATAACCACTGTGAGGCGTCCGAGCGCGTCAGATGACCGGAAGCGGAGTCCAGCACGATCATAAGCGTATTGCCGTACACATAAGCGTAGGTCGGATCGCCAAAATGGTCCTGAAAATGGCGGCGCGATCCCGTGCCGGAAACTTCATGGTTGCCGATCGCAAGCAGGTAAGGCTTCCCGAACCCGCTCATCCGCTTAATCGCTTCGGCATAACCTGCCGTTGTATCGTTGTCGACAATATCTCCGGTATACCCGATCAGTTCGGAAGGTTCGCGCCGGATACGGGACATCTGCTCCGTGAGCAGCAGATCGGCGGCCGTAGCCTGGGTACGGCTGCTAGCCGTATAATACCCGCCGTCCCCGATGACAGTCATGCTGAATCGATCGGCGATTCGGGGCTGCCCCGGCAAAGCGCCTACCCGGAACGACCAGCTGCATTCGCAGCGGTTACCGGCGTTGTCCGCCGCCACGATACGCACCTGATACTCCGTCAACGGAGTTAGCTTCTCACGGCAAGTGAAAAATACGGTCTCGCCGCTATGTCCAACCTGCTGGGGCTGTCCGTCCAGCCATACGCGCAGTTGTGTAAAGTCTACCCCGGCATGATCGTCCTCGATTGCCGCGGCGATTCGCGGATGATCCGTATTTACCGCCGTTCCCGGCAGCGGACTAATAATGCGAACGACGGGCGGCGTCCGGTCGGGAGATGTATCGATCACGAACGACCAGTGAGCCTTCGGAACGGCGGGATTTCCGGCGCGGTCACTGGCCTCGATTACTACCTCATGTTCGCCGTCGTTCAGTGGCAGCACCGGCGTATAGACGATTCGCCCGCTGTCCGCATCGTACGAGAAAGAAACGCTTATGCCGTCCACTGTTATAAGCAGCGTACTCTCATCGACTCCCGACTGGCTATCCCGAACAATAGCGCTTACAATCGGCTCGGCATTGTGCACCGTTTGACGCGGCCGGGGCCGCATATCGCTGAACTCCGGGCCGCTCCAGTCTTCTCCGACCTCCTCATACTCCGCAACAAGCCCGTCCATATAACAAACGCCGCTATCCTTGTTATCGTTCTCCGTCTCGACCACATACAGATGAACGAGCTTGATCGGTTGCTTCAAGCCTTCGGGTACATTAGCGCTTACGTACTTCCACCCTTCCCAGCGCAGCTCTCCCTTGGCGGTAAAATCGATCGGCTTCTTCTCGTGATCGGCGTCGATGAGCAGTCCCCTCAGCCAATGACCGCCGGTATTGCCGTACAGCCAAACACCGATTCGTCTCGGATACCCTTCCAGCGTCCGGTGTGGACGTTCGGGCGAGTCATGAAACAGCACATAGGCGCAAGACGTACCGATCGTACCGGTAAAATCGTACTCCAAACGCAGCGACTGCGAACCGAAGCGAACATAATCGGACCGCCGCTCCGAATCGATGCTCACCTGGTTCGCCTGGACGGAACGAACCCCGATCCGCTCCAGCTGTTCAAAATCTTCAATACTAACAGGAGACTTCGCAGCCGCCGTCCGATCGATGGTCATCGGGTTCACCTCTAAAAAATATTGTTTCTCTTTTTATTAATAATTGAGAATATTTGCTACAAGCCTGCTATATGGAACAATAACATCCAAGATCAGGAAAGTAAATAGTTGAGCCTATTCAAACTCCTTGAAAAACAAGGCTATGTCGAATTCTAATGCTGATAATAAACCATAAGAAAACCGCCTTGCTGAAAAGGCGGTTCATTGAGCTATCGTGCCCTTTAATTTAAAGTCGCGCAATCTTAAAATCATTAAGTCTTCATCGAAATACTGTTCATCAAACTTTAATGCATGTGGTTCTACACCATAAACTTCAAACCCAAGCGAGACATATAAGCTTTTTGCTGATTTGTTATTAGACACAACCGTCAAATGAATCTGTTCCAATCCTTCACATTCTTTTGTTGCTCTTTCAATCAAGGCTACTAGAAGGGCTTTACCTAACCCCCGTCCTCGAAATTTAGGCTCTACGTACATGCCGTAAATATTTCCTTTATGCGCCGTCTTAAGCCTGTTTTCACGTGAAAAATTGACAATGCCGACTAATGTGTTATTGTCGTCAAAACATCCCAATGCAAATTGATTTTTTGTATGCTGTATCCTTTCTATAATGTGCCCCAGAGGTTTAGTTTCTTCTTGCTCATACGTTGATCCAAATGCATCGGGATCATTTTTCAATGCACGCAACCTTACTTCCTTGTACACTTGGGCATCAGAGTCATTCAACAAACGAATGTTCATTGGTCACTTCCGTTCATTTATCAAATTGTTCCAAATAAACTTATTATAGAACATTCGTTCGTAACCATCAATTATCAACAACAAAGTTAACATAGCCAAAAACAAAAAAGCCGTGACCCACACACGGCTTTTCGCAATCGGATTATTTTTTAAGCGCGGACAGCAGCTCCCGGTCGGTCAGAAGCTTGCCGGTTTCCGCATAGCGGCAGACAGCCGAAGACACTTGGAACGCATAAGCTCTTCTTGGCTTGTCCGTATGGTTCGTTTTGCTGTGATGCAGCGTCTCCCGGTGGAAAATAACCGCGTCGCCGGGAGCCATCGGATTGCACGGCATCCCGTTCTCGGGATCGGCAGCCCGGCGGTGCTTGGAACCGGATTCGTTCAGATCCGCTTGCCGTCCGAGGCGATGCGAACGCGGAGCCAGCCACAAGCCCGCATTTTCTTGGGTAATCGTGTCGAGCGCGATAAATCCGTTCAGCATATGGCCGAGAATGTGCGTGTACATATTATCCTGGTGCCAGGCGAGCCCTTCCCCGTGCGGCGGCACTACGGCGTACATGCCCATCCAGAGCCTAACCTGATCGCCAAGTACACGCTCGTACACATCGATTAGGGTAGAGGAGGAAAGCATGCTTGCCGTTTCAGGAAATTGCGCCGCGCTTTTGTCGAAATGAACAAATGCGTTCGATTTCCATTCGCCGCCCTCCGCCTTGTTGGCAAACTCCGCTTGCTCCGCGTTGATGCGATCCACGGTTTCCTTCGTAATAAAGCCGGGTGCGTAGAAGAAACCCTCGCGGTAAAATTGTTCGATCATATCCTCAGTCAGTACAAAATTCGAAATCGTATGTGTCAATGTGTTCTCCTCCTTGGAGGTCCGGTGATTAACTACACTACAGGTTTATGAAGATGCCTCCGATCGCTCTTGGTCCCAAATTTTCTGATTGAATAGGCCCTGCTAAGGTGAAAATTCGGGAACAAAGGCGACCGCTGCCGTTTCTCCGGCATCATTCAAAACCTTCCGCTCAGTTATTCACTGGCCTTTTAGTTCGTTATGACGTAAGTGTAAGGGAACACGGAGTTAAAAACTGCTCGAAAGCACACAAAAAATTGTATTTTTGTTCATAACGATATACGATACTGCTAGGCATGGCGATCGATCCTATAACCGGATAGGACAACTCACGGAGGAACCTATGTTTTACGACGATATTCGGTTGGAGAAAGAATGGAATTTTGTAAATAAGCTCGGCACGTTAACCGAGCATGCCATGCACGTTCACGACGCCCTCGAGGTCAGCATACTGCTGGAAAACGACGCCAAGTATCGGGTCATCGACCGCGATTATTACGGCAAGCCCGGAGACGTATTCGTGTTCCGCCCCTTCGAGCCGCACTACAATCTCGCCCAAACACGCGACAAGCCGGTAAAATGGATCATGCTGCTCTTCTCCCCTTCCATCGTACGGCTCATTCCGGAGGGCAGCAAGCTGCTCCAACCGTTCTATACGGCAGCGGGCCGCTTCTCCCCCTTAATTCCGGCCTCCTCCCCTTACGCGGAACTGATTCACAGGGCGGCCAGGCTTGCCGTGGACGAGGAAGAACGGAAGCTGCCCGGCTGGCAGGCCAAACAGTATCTTGCCTTTATCGATATCCTCGTTTCGATCTACCGCCACTACCTGGAGCAGATGGACGCGGCCTCGACCCCTGAGCAAAAACCGGCCGAAGGCATGATTCGCGTCATCGAGTTCGTTCTGTCGCATTTTGCGGAAGACATCGATACCGAACAGCTCATTCATATGGCCAATATGCGGAAAACGATGTTTTTCAAGCAGTTTAAAGAGCTTACGAGCTTGTCGCCCAACGAATTTATAAGCCGGCTTCGTCTGCAAGCGGCCCTTTATTATTTGGATCATACCGACAAGTCGATAACGGAAATCGCCTTCGAATGCGGCTTTCGCTCGCTGAGTTATTTCAATAAACAGTTCAAGATGTTCCGGGGTATCGCTCCCAGAGAGCACCGGGCCCGGCTGAAATAGGGGGTTAAGCACCATGATCCGTCTGCTTTGGATTGAAGATGAGCAGCGATTGCTGACGGAAGGGCAATCTTTCTTGCAAGCAGAGGGCTTCTCGGTGACATGCGCCGGGACGGTCCGCGAGGCCGAGGCTTATCTGAACGGTCAGATGTTCGACTTTATTTTGCTGGACTGGATGCTTCCCGACGGCTCCGGGATCGAGTTGTGCAAGCAAATTCAAACCCGCTGGAAGACGCCTGTGATGATGCTAACCGCCAAAACGGACGAATTCGACAAGGTGCTGGCGCTGGAGATCGGCGCGGACGACTATCTCACGAAGCCGTTCGGCATGCGCGAGCTGCTGGCGCGGATCAAGGCGGTTCTGAGACGCATGAAGAAGTGGAGCGAGCCGGATGCGGCTCCCTCCCCCCATGAATGGGCAAGAGGTGATCTGCGTATCGATGAACATAAGTATACCGTCACCAAGAAGGGCGATCAGATTCCGCTGACACGCACCGAATTTGCCCTGCTCCTTCAGCTCGCCAAACATCCCGGACGGGTGTACAGTCGTCTGCAGTTAATGGACGAAGCGCTGGGCGACACTTATATCGGCTTCGAACGCACGATCGATTCGCATATCCGCAACCTGCGCAAAAAAATCGAAGACAATCCGGTAGAACCGCAATACGTGCTGACGGTTTTCGGGATCGGTTATAAGTTCGGAGAAGGCCTATGAGGACGCGCGGGACCGGGAAAGCTTCCGGAGCCGATCAAAGCCGGAAAACGCCTTTGTCCTTATCTGCAGCCGTTGCCATCCGGGGTATCGGCATCACGCTGCTTCTGACTGTAGCGGCAGCAGCAATCGTCTGGTGGATTGCGGCAGCCCACGACCGGCAGGAAAAGCTGCGAAACAATTATTATTGGGACTCCTATTTGACGACTCTCTACGGTTTGCACGGTTCTTGGCCCGGAGTTACGGATGTATTGAAAACGGACAAAACTTCCCGCGCCGACATCGGACGTGTACGGGTATGGGACGCGGAGCGGCGGCCCGTTTTCAGAGCGGATGAATCGGACGTGAGCGCCGGTTCGCCTCCCGCCGGCCGCGAATTACGACCTATCCTTTATCGGGGAGCCATTGTCGGTTACTTTGAGGCAGCTTCTCCGCTTCGCCCGTTCCTTGCCGATTGGAAGCCGTTCGCCGTGCTTTTCGCTGCGGCCGCCGCCGGGATCGGCTTGTTTCTGACACTGTCCCAATTCGCGAAAAACGGACAAGCTTACGAACGAGCTCGTTTTCGCGGCAGGCTCTCGCGATTGCTGAACGGCCCTGCCGATATTCGCGGCAGCGCTTGCGAAGACTCCCCTCGAACGGACAAACGTACCGACCGCGAAGCGGGCTTGCTTGACCCGGATATCGAGCATTTGCTCGATCGGCTGGACATGCGCATCCGCAAGCTCGAGAAAGTGCGCAAAACGATGGTTGCAGATATCGCCCACGAACTCCGAACACCACTTGCCGTAATGCGGGCCCAGCTCGACAACGCCCTGGTCCGCCAAACCCCGCTTCCGCCTGAAAGTCTGGTGCTGCTGCATGACGAGGTGTACCGGATCACGAAGCTCGTACACGATCTCCAGCAGCTCGCATTGGCGGAATCCGGCCATCTTGCGCTGGAGAAACGCTGGTTTTCGCTCCGCGAGCTAACCGGCTCAGTCGCCGAGGCGCTGGACCTTACGGCCGAAGAAAGCGGCTGCCGGATTTCCGTCGTTTGTCCGGACGAAGCGCGCACATACGGCGACGAAGCGAGAATCCAGCAGGTGCTGGTAAACATTATCGGCAACGCCGTTCGGCATGCGAAATCAAGCGTTCATCTCGCGGTGGAAAGCGGCGAACGGCAAAGTGTTATTCTCATCACCGACGACGGAACGGGTATCGAGGAAGAGGAGCTGCCCCACGTCTTCGAACGGTTTTACCGCGGCTCCCGCAAGCCGGACGCAACTGGCGGGGCGGCGGGTCTCGGTCTCGGTCTCGCGATTGTGAAGGAATATGTGGAAGCGCATCGGGGCAGCGTATCCGTTAGCAGCGTTTGGGGCCGCGGCACGACATTTGCCATAACGCTTCCCGTCTTTGCCGAAGACTGAGACTAGAGTCTGTATGCCGGAGACGTTCACAATCCCCCGCCCAATGAACGGCTTCATTTCTGCACAAAATCTGCATAAGTTCTCCATTCCGGCTGCAAACCGCCGTGCTACATTGCAAATGTAGGATTACGAACTGCAAAGGTGGCGCATACCGAATGATCGGAACACATTTACATGGAAACGAAGTCTTCCCCTTAATTGAAGCCAGGCAAATCAGCAAAACGTTCGGCAAGGGCGAATCGGCGACCCGCGCGCTGAGACAAGTAAGCCTGAGCATCCGCAGCGGCGAAATGATCAGCATTATGGGTCCGTCCGGATGCGGCAAAACGACGCTGCTGCATGTGCTTGCCGGCATTGAAAAAGCCGACGAAGGCGAAGCCCTGATCGACGGAAAGCCGCTTCAGCGCATGAACGATGTGCAGCTTTCCGCTTTTAGGCTGGCGTATATGGGCTTTGTTTTTCAAACGTATCATCTCATTCCCGTGCTCCATGCGTTGGATAACGTCGCCCTGCCGCTTATCGGCAGAGGGCTCGCCGACAAGGAAGCGAAAGCTCGGGCTCTGGAAGCGCTGGAGCAGGTAGGCTTGGCCGACAAAGCCAAACGGTACCCTTCGGAGCTTTCCGGCGGCCAAAACCAGCGCGTTGCGATCGCGCGGGCTCTTGTTGGCGATCCTAAAGTTGTCTGGGCGGACGAGCCGACTGGGGCGCTCGATAGCCATACGGCGGAGCAGGTGCTCGGGCTTTTGCGCAAAATGAACGAACAGCGGCGGACGACGATCGTCATCGTAACGCATGACCCGCAAATTGCCGGCCAGACCGATCGAATCGTACGGATGGAAAACGGCCGAATCGTCTCCGAGCATCCGGGAGGAGGCGTCTCCAACCGTGCTTAAATCCAAAATCATTTGGAAAATGGCCTGGCAGCACTTGAAAAACGCCCCGAAGATGACCGTTATATCGATTGCTGGCGGCTGTATCGGAGCCATGCTGATTATTGCCGCGCTTGTGTTCCACCATTCCTTCGAGATCAGCGGCAAACGATGGATGGAAGCCCATTTCGGGGCGATCGACTGGGAGATTAAGCCCGTTCGCCCCAACACGTCCTTCACGCCGGAAGAAAATGTTCAAATCGCAGACTGGCTTGCCACTTCCCGTCTGACCGTGCTGCCCCTAGTAAGGACGATCGGCACAGCGGTAAAACTCGATAGCGATCGGAAACCGGAAAAAGCGGCCGCAGGCACACTTATACTCGGCTTCGATTTCGCTGCGGCGAAGCCTTTCGATGATGAAACGCAGACGCTGTCGGGCACCCCGCTTACGGAGGACGAGGCCATCGTCTCCGCTCCTGTCGCCGCTCAGCTTAGCCTTGCGCCAGGCGATCTGTTCGGCGTTTACGCGCAGTCGGGCGAGCTGCGGCTGCTCAAGGCGAAGCTTATTGCGGAAGAACGCGGGATAACCGGATACCGAGGCAGCGAGAACGCTTCTGGCGCAATTTTCCTCAGGCCGGAAACCGCCCGAAGCCTCACCGGGCTGGAAGAAGGGCGTTATCATTCAATGCTCGTTACGACCGGACTTCAAGCCGACTCCCCTCCTCATTTTCCGGTTCCGATGCCGCTATTTGAGGTGGAGGAGCAGAAGGAGTCGGCTATCGCGAAGGTCAAGTCGCTGCAGGCGCGATACGGGATTACGTTCCTTCTTGCCAGTGTTGCCGCCTCCTGCGCCGGGGCCCTGCTGCTTCTGCAGGTGCTGCTGATGCTGGCCGATATGCGCAAGGAACAGCTCGGTGTACTGCGCGCGCTAGGGATGAACAAACGGCAGATCCGCGTCATTTTCGGCGTGGAAGCCGCTCTGCTGAATCTGTTTAGCGTTGCGGCCGGCACGCTGCTCGGCTCCGCGATCGGCTATGGGCTCATCGGCTTTTTCCGGCGGCAGCTTGCCGATACCGTGTTGCGCTACGAAGGATTTTCGATACCGCTGCTTCCGCATTTACCGGTAAATACGGTGCTGATCACCGCGGGTGCGATCGCTGCCGTTCAGATGGCGATTACCGTTATCGCTTCGCGAGCGCTGACGAAGCCGTCGATCGTGCAAACGCTGCGAGGCGAAGGCGCTGGTCCGGCGACAGGCATGCGGCAAACGTCCGCCGGCCGGTACCTGCTGCTCGCCGTTTGTGCGGCCATATCCGGGTTCCATCTGATTCAGACCTTTACGCCGCTCGGTCAAGATTGGCTCGCTACAATGGGGGTACATGTTTCCGCCAAAAGCTTATCCGTCCTCGGCTTCTGGCTGGTTGGCTCCGTGGCATCGGTTTATGTCATTTTGCAGACGCTGCCGCTGCTGCAAAAAGCAGCCGCTCCTCTGTTCGGGAAAATCGGCGTCAACCAGGCGTCCGTTAAACTCGCATTCCGCTATCCGCTCAAAAAGAAAAGCCGCGCCTTCCTCGTGTCGGCCATATTCAGCATCGTATTCATGATGCTGACGACTACTGCTGCGATCAGCTACCAGATGCTGTACACGCCGGAAGGCAGCCGAGTCGAGGATTCGGTAATGGGTTACCCGGCATACGCCGCTTATTCGGACGATGCACAGCGTGATATGCTTATCCGTATCGCCGAAACGGACCCGCAAGTATACGGTCTGATCCGCCGAACGAGCGAGGTCTCTCCCTACCGGCTTAATCTAAGCGCCGAAGGCGTCTTGCAGGAGATGAGTGCGTTTAGCGTGGTAGCTTACGATGCCTCCTTTTTTCTCGGCAGCCGCCTTGAGCTTATCGAGCGCTCACCACGCTTTGCCAGCGATGAAGCAGCTTGGAATTCGCTGCTGCAGCAGGAAAACGCGGTTATATTGGATGAAAAGTACCGCTACGAGGCGGACTTATGGTCGGATATATACGGCAAAAGCAGACTTCCGCAGCGGCCGCTTCGCGCCGGAGACAAAATCGTATTATCCATCTACGAGAAATCCCCAGAGCCGAATACGCCTAATTTCGGCATGGCCCCGAAAGTGATCGCGCAGAAAGAAGTAGAGATCGCCGGCTTTGTCAAAGGAAAGATGAGAACGGAGTTTTACAGCTTGCTGGTCGCAAGTCCGTCCTTCTATGAAACATTCCGCTCCGAAGGCTTTAAATGGCCCAATCACCCCGAAAAGGGATACGTATTTTTCGACTTCGACGAAGGGAATGCGGAGACGACGGAAACGATATTGGACACGTTCGCGCTAAATCGCCAGGACGGCTTGCACATTCCGTTCCGCCAAAAGACGGGAGAGCTTCTTTCGATGCGGCAAACGGTGCTTATATTCGTGGCGTTTATGCTGCTATCCGTCTTAATCGGCCTATGCGGCCTGGCGATCGTGCAGTACCGGGCGGTTCACGAAAGAGCGAAGCAAATGGCGATGCTCCGCTGCATCGGCTTGGGCCGCAAGCATATCGCTCAGCTGTTTATGCTCGAAGGCTCGGCGATCGGGTGGATCGGCTTGACGAACGGTTTATTGTTCGGCTCGACAGGCGCTTATCTGCTATTCGGTTTAGTGGAATCGCAAAAAGCGCCGATGGATCCGCATATCCCGTTCCAATACCCGTTCTTCCCCATCTCGCTATTGTTCCTAGGCTTACTTGCCGTAACACTGCTGCTCAACGCCGCGCCTGCCGCCAAAAGCCTGCGGCTGACGCCGGGACAAGCGATCCGCGAGGCTGATTTATAGAGGAACCAAATATCGTCTTGCATATTTTTGGAGGTCTGGCCTTTGGGCTGGACCTTTCTTGATGGAAAAAGCGGATAAGAGAGTTTACTTTCGTCAAACCAGCCGATCATTCGACCCGAATTGGTTCTTTTTTCCTGCCCGCCCTTGTGTCCGTATAGGGTTTCCTGCACTTCTTCCCGGATCGCCTTCGGGCTTATAGTGAGTATGGTAAAAGCCGGAATGACAGAGACGAGGTTTACGGCTCCGGCATCATCTCACGGAATCGAAGGAGGAACGAGGAACGTATGGCGCGCCGACCGATCATTATGATTCACGGCTATTCGGATCAAGGGAAGTCGTTTCACACATGGGTGGACCGATTAAGTCAGCTCGGCTATGATGCGACGAGGATTCATGTCTGTTCCTACGAAACATTGACGAACGAGGTCACGATCGCAGATATCGCCGAAGGGTTCGACCGGGCGCTTCGCGAAAGGATCGGGCTAAACGGTGATGAGGAGTTCGACGCTATCGTGCATTCGACCGGCATGCTGGTGATCCGTTCCTGGTTAACCGTCTTTGCGCGAAGGCAAAAGCGGCTGAAGCATCTGATCGGTCTCGCTCCGGCCAGCTTCGGTTCTCCGCTCGCCCATAAAGGGCGAAGCTGGCTCGGCGGGATTTTCAAAGGCCGGAAGCAGTTCGGCCCCGATTTTCTCGAAGCGGGAGATCTCGTCCTGGACGGTCTGGAGCTCGGCAGCCGGTTTACGTGGGATCTGGCGCACAAAGATTTGCTTGGAGAGGCGCCTTTCTACGGAGCGGATAAGGATACGCCCTATGTCTTTACGTTTTGCGGCACGCAGGCGTACGGCGGCATCAAAAAGCTAATCAACGAGCCGGGAACGGACGGGACGGTCCGCTGGGCCGGCTGCGCGCTGAACACTCGGAAAATCGTCATGGACTTGACGAAGTTCAGGGAGGATCAAGAACGGATTGCGATTACCGGCTGGAGCAATGTCGATATTCCGCTCATACCGGTCGACGGCGCAGATCACGGGTCGATTCTGCAAAATCCGTCCGCCGAGCTTGTTTCTCTCGTTCATGCCGCGTTAAGCGTCGAAAGCGGGCCAGAGCTTGCGTTGTGGTATGAGGAGGCCGCCCGGAAAACCGAAACCGTCAAGGAACGGCTTGCTCCGTGGCAGCAATTTGTGATCCGGGTTACGGACGAGCGAGGCGACGCCATCACCGATTACTACATTCAGCTCGAAGGCAAACGAAGCGGCGGCTCCATAGAGGAAATTCAGCAGTTCGACGTCGATGTGCATCCTTACAGCAGCGACCCGAGCCTGCGCAATTTTCATGTCGATCTGAGCGTCATCGAGCCGGATACGCTGGAAAGCTTGTCGCTGCGTCTGATCGCCTCATCCGGGTCGCCCCTTGTCGCTTATCACGGATTCGATGACGAGTCCGGCGACGAGCTTCAAGTGTACGATGTCGAAGGAACCTGGCATGCCGTCATCGATTTGTCCGGCCTTCTGACCGATGCCCAGGTGAAGTTTTTTTATCCGTTTACGACGACGCTCGTCGAGCTGCGGCTCAATCGGGAACCGCTCCCGCTCGTTGGCCCGAACAAGGTGTGCTGGTTCGACAAGGATTGAAGTCCCTATCTTGTTGCGGTAACGGCAGAAGCCCCGAAGCGATGTGGCACGACTTCGGGGCTACCGGATTGCGTTTTTTTGGCTGGCCGGGCCTACTTGCCTGTTAACGTCAACGGTTCAGCTTCTGCGGACAAATGCTTCACCGTCTCCCGCAGGAGCTCTAGCGTCGCGATTTCCGCTTCTCGCGCTTCTTGAAGCAGTCGAATCGCCTTCGCTTTCAGCAGCGGTTCGGTCGTGTCGGCGCTTTTCGGAAACGGAAACAGTTCTCGCAGCTTCACCCATGCCTGGTAGCCGGCCATGACGAACCCTGCCAAGTCCAGCATATACCGCTGCAGCTTATGGTCCTGCAAGCTCATGCAATGCGTGATGGCCGATTGCGCAAAGAACGGAACTACATACTGCCGCGTAGAAGTGATCCATAGCAGGTTGTAGCTGGTAAAAAACGGGTGAGCGCTTCCCGCCTCAAACGCGGCGATCCAAGCTTCGAAGGCGGCAATTCCGCATCGGCGCCCTTCCACGGTCACGCTGTCATCCTCCATATGACGGACGGCAAGCGAGAGCGCGGCGCGCAGCGATTGCTTGTAACTCGCATCGTCCTCCGCCGTATAACGCGTCGCATTTATATGCGGCTTCCGCTCCCGCTCGCGGAGAACGAGCACAAACAGCTCCGGTTCGACCGCCGTACCGTTGCGGGAACGCCGCCCGAAGTCACCGTAGGATAACTCTCCCCCTTGACGTGCGTTAATGTCGTGAATGTTCAACATCTGACGCTCATCGTCGTAGCCGTAAATCAGCCCGTGCTCGTAATTGTCCAAATTCCAGCCGACGACGGCGATTCCCCGGTTTATACTTTCGCGGATCATTTCGAGCGTTTTCTGGATCGTATCCTCTTCCCACGAGCCCCCGTAAATGCCCGCCTCCAGCACTTCCATGTCGAAGCCCAGATTCTCCAGCCCTTCCTGCAATAATCGGCCGTCTCCGTACACATCCATCGGCCCTGCAGTTGTATCCGTATTCATGACGAATGCTTGGCCGGTGTATACCAGCGTTTGGGCCAAGCCGACCGGCCTGCTCGAATACTGGATCGCTCCATGGATAGCGAGCGCTAACGAGTTGTAGCAGTCATTCCAATTGAAGCTCTGGCGCAAAAGCGTTTTCTTGACGGGAAACGGATGAGCGGAAGTAACATTCGGCAGAGCGGGAATCGAAACGGGTTCACAAGCTTGTCCAGGATCAAGGGAAAGCTCCCCCGTGTATCCGTGCTCCGTGAACAGCTCGCAAACTTCTTCGGGCGACAGCGTCCTGTTGTAGATCCGAATGTCGTCCAAAGCGCCGTGAAAAAAGAAACGCGGCTCAGGCGAATTTTTTTTGCCGATATAGATTGGCTCTTCCAGGTTCGGCGCAAATGCGCCCGCTTGCGAATCGTGAAGCTCGCCATTCACATACAGCCGGTGCAGACCATCGCCGTAAACCGCTGCAACGTGAACCCATACGCCCCGTCTGACCGGCTGCTTCGATTTCAAGTCCGCCGACTTCATCATCCGGTGCCACGTAATGTGCTCGCCCATCGTGCTCAGTTGGAAGACTCGTCGCGTCTGATCTGAAGCTAAGCCGTGATCGTCCTGCGAAACTAGCGCATTGTTCCACCATTCCATTACAGCGTTCTCGTCGTACTTCACCCACAGCGATAGCGCAAACGCGTCTTCCCGCAGCGCCGGCGGCGGGTCCAGAACAATGCATTCCCCCCGTCCGGTGAAGGCTAACGCCCGATCCGCTTCGCCGAATCGATTAGCCGTAAGTGCGGCCCCTTCCACCCTGCCGTCATTTCCGTTCCCGCTGGAATCTGCGGCGCAGCCGTCAAACAAATACTCCCCGAGCAGTCCGTCTCTTAACCTGTTCAAATGATGAGCCTCCTTTGTATCGCATTCCAATAGGTAGATGCCACTTCCACGAAAAATCTATATTATTCGGCCCATCATTTTTTGAAATCGAGGCGGTCCGGCATTTCCTCGTTCATCCGCTTCCGAACTTCGATGGCGCAACGCAGCGCATCGGTATCTCGCTTTCGCCCTTTTTCCGTCGTCGTTAAGCTTATCAGCTTGAACGCTTGGGCCGTGCTGACCCATTGGACCTCGCTCGTCTCGCGGTCAAATTGGTGTACGGCTCCGGTCGGCTTCATCAAATAGTACTTGGTGACGCATGTATCCGATTCGAACGCTCCCGGTATATGCGCCACGACCTCGCACGTATACCCAGTCTCCTCCTGAACTTCCCGGAGTGCCGTACACTCGGACGAGGAATCGCCCGGCTCCCGCCCCCCTTTGGCAAACGTCCATACATAGCCGCCCCAATGCCCGCTCGGGCTGCGCATCAGGACATGGCCGTCTTCGCGAAACACAATGCCTCCGTAAGCGCAATCATCCATTTTTATCCACCTCGATTCGATTTTAGCACAGTTTGCCGTTGTTTGACGCGGATCGAGGCCAGCACAAAAAAATCGGACTCCGGTTAAGAGCCCGATTACACAATCACGTCTGAAGCGCATGTTTCGCTTGGGTCTGATGCACATACTCCTCAATCTTCGCGGTCGCTTCCGCCACCGAGTCCGCTTGAATGACGATGCCGGGAGCGTCCCCGTATTCGGCGGTCGAATAATCGTAACGCGGATCGTAATAATGAATGAGCAGCAGTTCGACCGCCTTCCCGAAACTGCCATCTCGAAGCAGCTTATCGATTTCCGCCGCGACCGGCGTATGAATGCGGGACTTGATGCGCAGAAACGAGTTGTAGCATTCTCCGGCATGCTCCCACGGCTTGTAGTCTTCCAAAATATGTTTGACGCGCGCTTCGAGCGGAATATCCAGCCATATTTGATGGGCTTGATCTTTTTTACCCAGCATGGCCTCCGGCAAAACGATGTTACCGATCCGTCTGCTCTCCGCTTCGAACAATACATAAGGGGCCGAACGAAGCTCCAGCAATTCATCGATCAGCAGCGAGTCGAACGTTCTTTGGTTGGACGCCGTTAGGCCGATATGGCCGAAAATCGATCCCCGGTGCCCGGCCATCGCCTCGAAATCTAGCACGGCATGTCCGCGGTTTTTCATATCCCGCAATATGCTTGACTTTCCGCTGCCGGTATACCCGTTAATCATATATGGAACGGGCGTAAACGCCTCGATGGCGGCGTCCATCTGCTCGACGACCCACTTCCGGTAAGCCCGGTATCCGCCGGTCACCCGATAGGCGCGGATGCCCATGAGCGAGAGCAGCGTCGCCGACGTTTTGCTCCGCATACCGCCTCTCCAGCAAAACACCGCCTTCGGGCCGGGAATTTCGGCGAAAGTCCTAATGAACGCGGGCAGCTTGGCCGAGACGATTTCCAGCCCCCGCTCCTTGGCCGCCTGAATGCTAACCTGCTTGTAGATCGTTCCGATCTCCGCCCGCTCGTTGTCGTCGAAAAGCGGAATGTTCAGGCTCCCCGGTATCGTAGAAAGTTTGTATTCCGATGGCGATCTTACGTCGATGAGCACGAGCTGCTTGTCGCGACGCTTGTCGATCAGTTCGGGAAGAGTAATATCTTGCAGCATGGAACGTCGTTTCCCTTCACAGTTATTGGACGACGATGCGTCCAGGATGTTCATCCGTTACATATCCGATCAGACTGGCTTCGACGCCGGCCTCCGTCAGCTCGCGCTCGAGCTGCTCCGCCTGCTCCTCCGCTACGGCTATGAGCAAGCCACCCGAAGTAACCGCATCGCACAAGATCCACCTGCCAACCTGATCCAGCCCGTCGGGGAACGTAACCTCGTCCTGTACGTGAGCGAAGTTATTTTTCGTACCGCCCGGGACGAATCCAAGCTCGGCCAGCTCGCGCGCCCGCGGCAATACCGGTACCGCGTCGTTCTCGATAACGAGCCCGGTGCCGCTTCCTTTCGCCATTTCCAGCGAATGGCCGAGCAGACCGAAACCAGTGACGTCCGTACATGCGTGTACCGTAAAACGGCTCATGATTTCCGCGGACGTTTTGTTCAAGGTTGTCATGACCCCGGTTACGCGCTTCACTTCTTCCGGCGACAGCTGGTCTTTTTTTATCGAAGTAGTCATAATGCCTACGCCGATCGGTTTCGTTAAAATGAGCCTGTCGCCCGGCAAAGCGCCTGCATTCGTGCGTACGCGGTCCGGGTGAACGAGTCCGGTAACGGCGAGACCGAACTTCGGCTCCTTGTCATCGATGGAATGTCCCCCGACGAGCGTGGCTCCGGCTTCCTGCACTTTATCGGCCGCGCCGCGCAAAATTTCGGACAAAATGCGCTTATCCAGCGTCGATATCGGAAAAGCAACAATATTTAATACCGTTAAAGGCTTTCCGCCCATCGCATATATATCGCTGATCGCGTTCGCAGCTGCAATCTGTCCGAAGTCGTAAGGGTTGTCCACGATCGGCGTAAAAAAATCGACGGTTTGTACGAGCGCAAGCTCGTCGTTGAGCCGGTATACGCCGGCATCGTCACTCGTATCCAATCCGACCAGCAGATCCGGATTGCTGGGCGCCGGAGGCAAATGCCGAAGTACCTGCGCCAGATCGGCCGGACCGATTTTGCAGCCGCAGCCGCCTTTGCTTGATAACGATGTCAGCTTTATGTTTTCCATATTTTCCATGTTACAGACTCATCCTCTCGTCGTTATGTATACTCGGAATCGTACACGATGACCGCCCGCAGCGCAAACGGGACTTGCCATTGGAACTGTGATAGCTGTGCCGAATCGAATCGTTATCGACACAACAACTTTTAATGCCATTAATTATTAGCGCCATAAATCTCAAGCGTAATCTCGTGAGCTAGTCGCTCCATTATAGCAAAAAACGACAGCAAAATATTTATTTAATCTCTAAGAAAATAGTTCTGTTCCTTTTCGCCGTTATCTCATACAATAACAATACAGATCATCACGGCAGCGGAGTATGTTGACAGATGGAAGAGGTGAAACGAAATGAAGGGAAAGGCGGCAGCCCGTCGCCGTTACCTATTTAGGTAAGCGCTTTAAAAATCAAAACAAAACATGGGGAGAGAATGATCGGGATGAACAAACGACTGACGAAGCTTGGCCTCCTTTCGACCGCTATCAGCTGCGGGTTAACGGCTGCGGGATGCAGCAGCGGCGACACCGCGAGCAGCCGACCTCCAAGCGCAGAAGTACCAAAAAGCACGGCAAGCAAGCCTACCGAGAACTTGCAGCCGGTAACGCTGAATGTATTCAACGGAAGATCGTCCGAGGTCGGCAACTACTGGGATCAGCTGCTGACGGAGCCGCTGAAAAAAAAGTACCCCCATATTACGATCAACCAGATCAAAGGCGATATCACGAAAGTAGTCGCCGAAGGCACTCCGATCGACGTCTACATTATGGCCCACGTCGATTTGGGCAATTTCATTCAGTTGGACTTGGCTGACGATATCGAGCCTTTGATGAAGACGCACAATATGAGCCTCAGCCGTTTCGATCCGAACGTCATCCAAACACTCCGGGCCATATCCCCCGACGGGAAAAAGCTGCTCGGCATCCCCTTTTATCTGCAGTTTACGACCCTCTACTACAACAAGGACATCTTCGACATTTTAGGCGTTCCGTACCCGAAGGACGGCATGACATGGGACGATACGATCCAGCTTGCCAAAAAAGTGAGCGCCACCCACGACGGCAAAGCGTATCTCGGCTTCAAGGCCGATCAGGCTCAGCGGATGGCCGATCCGCTAGGTATTACATCCGTCGATCCGAAGACGAACAAAGCTTCCGTGAACAACGACAAGTACAAAAAAGTCTTCCAATTGACGCAGCAGTTTTTCTCGATTCCCGGCAACGGCGCCAAGGACGAAAAGGATGTTAACGCAGGACCGGTCAATTTGTTCGCCAAAGATAAGGCACTCGCCATGTATTTCGGCGTAAACCGGTTTCCCACCCTGCAGAAGGCGGATGTCAACTGGGATATAGCCCAGTCGCCTTATTACCCGGATAAGCCGAATTACGGCGGCATTATCGACAGCTTTATGGCCGGCGTCTCCAAAACAAGCAAGCATAAGGACGACGCTTTCCGGGTTCTTGAGGTGTTTACGTCCGACGAGAATCAGTTGTACTCCTCCCGCGCGCTTGGTTACGTTTCGCCGCTCCTCGATAAGCGGATGCAGGAGCAATTCGGGGCGGAGCTCGATTTTTTGAAAGGCAAAAACGTTCAAGCGATCTTCAAAAGCAAAAACGCGATCCCCGATCCGATGAGCATTTACCGCAACGATTCGTTGACGATTCTGCTCGAAGAGCACGGTAAATATATTATGGGACAGCAGGACGTCAATACCGCCCTAAAGACGGCCGAAGAGCGCATTAACAAAAAAATCGAATCACTGGCCCACTAACCGGTCCGCTCCCCCGCGAGGTATGATATAACGGTAATATGGCGTTCAAGCCATACCGAATAACCGACCGGACGGGGGCGCATACATGTTACCGAAAGCTATGCTGCTCGATCTCGACGACACGATTATTTCCCACGATCAAGGCATTGATCTTCAGCTCTCCTGGACCAAAGCATGCCGCACCCATCTTCCCGACTACGACGACACCCGGATCGAAGAAGTAATCCGCTCGATCCGGGAGCAGGCGCGATGGTATTGGAGCGATCCGGAGCGGCATCGCATCGGCCGTATGGACCTTGATCGGGCCAGAGCGAACATCATATCGGTCGCCCTTGAACCTTTTAACGTACATGACCCGAAGCTGAGCGAACGCATCGCCGTCGATTACGACATCGACCGCAATAAAGCCGTTTGCCCTTTTCCGGGCGCTATTGAAACGATAGCCCATCTCCGCAGCGCCGGTACGAAGCTCGCCCTGCTGACCAACGGAGCCTCGGCCGCACAGCGCGCCAAAATCGAGCGGTTTCAGCTGGCTCCTTACTTCGACTGCATCTTGATCGAAGGCGAGTTCGGCGCCGGCAAACCGGACCCGAGCGTTTATTTACATGCACTGGAGCAGCTATCCGTTACGAAGGAGGAAGCATGGATGGTCGGGGACAACTACATCTGGGAAGTAGTCGCTCCGCAGAGTCTAGGCATTCGCAGCATCTGGGTCAACCACAAAGGCATCGAGCCTCCTACATCTGTCATTCCCTACCGGACCGTACGCACTCTCAGCGAGATTCAAAGCTTGTAACTTAAAAAGCAGCCCTTTCGCATTGAAAAGGCTGCGCAATTTTCATAGTTCATGAAGCGCCGACTGGACCTCGCCAGATAGCGTAAAGCGAATTTGCTCCAGCTTCACTTCAATTTCCCCCGCAGGGGTTCCTAACTGCCTCGTCTCGTTGACGGGCGTTAACAGCAGCTGGCTCCCAACGGGAGACAAGAAGGAGACCCGGTTTTGACTCAGGTTCGCTTGATGCGGAAACACGATCGTATACGTTTCCGCCGAACCGTCATCCATATACTTCAGGTTCACCTCGCTGCCGATCAGCACAATGGAATTAAGAGTTTCATAGCTGTAATCGGAAAACATCTGCTCCAATGTCGTCGTATATACGGACAGCATCCGGTCGATTTTATTTCGCTCCGGGCTTATATTTGGAAAATATTGATTCAAGAAATTCGTTTTCTCTTCGTCAAAAAAGACGAGCTGATTTACCAATTGACTTCTAGATGTCTGCAGAAAACTAGGGTTCATGGAAGATCACCCCTCCTTCCCGTTGACCGTTGAATGTGATTGCGCAATGAACTCTGATCATCATAATCACTCCCCGTATGAAAATAGAGACCTCCTGCAAGTAGGAGGCCTATATCGTCATTGTATCAGATGTAAACGGAATGTCCAGCAAATAAACAGCGGGCTTGTCCGCGCGGTGACTCAGGCTCGAACGGGAAGACGGAAGGTCGTCTGCTCCAGCCCGGGATAAAAGCCCAGACCGTAATACAGCGATTCGGCCGGGTTTCCGATTGTTACGAATAGCCGTACCACCTCATAGTGTGAATGCAGCGCTGTGATCGCTTTTTTCAACATGCCCGTTGCGCAGTGTTGTCCCCGGTACGCCGGTCTTACCGCGATATCGGAAAACAGGGGCAAGTCCTCCCACACGGATACCAGACATGCTGCGATCATTTCACCGCTCTGTTTGTCGTAGAGTATCGTCGACGCATCTCTCAGAAGCGGCTTATCATTGTGGCTGAAGTAATATTCGAGTGCCGAGGAATGATCGGCTAACGTATTCGGCGCAGGATAGCCGATTCCGTCGTCTCCCCCGTAGCAGTCCACGAAAAGCTCGGCGATCCGCTCCAGTTGACTCGCGTCAGGCGGCTTGGCGACCACGTCTTCTCCCCACTTTGGCGCTGCGAAAAGTTCGGTAGGCCGGATCATGACCCGCCTGGCTTCCGTAGGCCGAAATCCGAGCCGCAAAAAGCTCTCTTTCTGATAGGGCAGTATCCCGTATACTTGGATATCTTGCTGAAAATCCGCGCATTGCCGCAGAAGGCGTTTCAGCGGAATTAACACTTGAAACAGATCGGTAAACGGCGGGATCAGGAACAAGGCCCACATGGAATTCGGCTTCAAGCATACTCCGCCGATCTTTCGCCCATAGCTCGTAATCCAGTAGCAAGATGGCTCTTCTCCAAATATAGCGACTCGCCTGTCCCAGCTCTGTCTGAAAAAAACGTTCTCGCGGTACGCCGTATAATGGATCGCAAATGCTCTGGAGTCAGCCTGCTTCAGTTCCAATTGTTCATCCAATTTGTAATAGGATTCCATAATTAGATCCGGCTCTCCTCTTGTGTTTTCTCGATTATATCAGGAGAAGCGTTCGCGCTTGCGAGAAAAACCGGTTATAGCCAATCTATCCGCTCCGCCAAAAACAAACAAAGCCAGCCTGGGCGGCTGACCTTGCCTGGACGCATTATGCTGCAGCTTTACTCTCCCTCGATGTACAAGCTGTCCAAAGCTTGCTTCGCGCGAACGCGCGCTTCTTCGGCGGAAGCGGCCGTCGACAACGCTACGGCCATGCGACGGCCTTTTTTCGTGACCGGTTTGCCAAAAATACGCACCTGCGTGTTCGGAACGGACAACGCTTCCTCCACTCCGTTAACGCTGTAATCTTCGTACTCGCGTTCCGCCTTCAGCGGACGGCTCGCTCCCGACGTCAGGAGCACGATCTCCGGAATCGGGTAGCCCAGAATAGCGCGAACGTGAATCGCGAATTCGGACAAATTTTGCGTCACTAGCGTCACCAGCCCCGTATCGTGAGGTCGCGGCGACACTTCGCTGAAGTACACGCCATCATCGGTCAGAAACAGCTCGACTCCGAACAAGCCGTAGCCTCCGAGCTCGTCCGTGATCGTTTTGGCGATATGCTTCGCTTCGTCAAACTGCTGCTGCGTCATCGCATGGGGCTGCCACGACTCAATATAGTCTCCGCTTTCCTGAATATGGCCGATCGGCGCGCAGAAGCTCGTACCGCTGACCGAGCGAACCGTAAGCAGCGTAATTTCCGATTGGAACCGGATGAACTCCTCAATGATGACCCGGCCGTTCTGGACCCGGCCGCCCTCCATCGCGATATTCCAGCACTTCTCGATGTCGCTCTCGGCGCGGCATACGCTTTGCCCTTTGCCGGACGAGCTCATAAGCGGCTTGATGACGCAAGGGAAGCCGGTCTCCTTCACGGCTTGAACGAACTGCTCGTACGTATCGGCAAACCGGTAACCGGCTGTGCGGAGTCCCAGCTTCTCGGCAGCGAGCCGGCGTATGCCTTCACGGTCCATCGTTAATCTCGCGGCTCTCGCCGTCGGGATGACGCGGAAGCCTTCGTCCTCCAGCTTTACGAGCTCCGAGGTCGCGAGCGCTTCGATCTCGGGAACGATCAGATCCGGCTGCTCCTGCTCGATTATATAACGGAGCCGGTTGGCGTCTAGCATATCGATCACATAACTGCGGTGGGCAACCTGCATCGCAGGCGCATGGGGATAGCGGTCGACCGCGATCGTTTCGATCCCTAAGCGCTGGGCTTCGATGAGCACCTCTTTACCCAATTCGCCGGAACCTAGCAACATCATTTTTTTCGTCTTCAGCATATTTCGTCCCTCATTTCATCGTGTTCGGATGCGAGTCTCCTGCAAAAAATAAAAAGAAGCAAGGATCACTTGTATCCTTACTTCTGCCCAGGCGTACGGCCGTTACCATTGCATGCTCCCTCATGGTTCCCCATGTTCCGCCAGTCACACGCAACCCTTGAAAGTTGTCCCTTTGATCATACTGAATTCGGCGTTTAATTGCAATATTGCTTTTGTTGATCGCACCTACTGTTCAAGATAACTTCCTTCCTTTTTCCCAAAATTGTAATCATTCATTTTTTATATCTGGGGCATTTTTTAATGGCTTTTGAAGTGCGTCCACAATGGCTGCGATGATACTTGTTGCTAAAATACCCATTAAACATAATGATGTAGGACCCGCTGCATCATCACTATCTGTAACTTTAGCAAGCACCCTTAAGCTTACGATTGCTAACAAAATGAGGAAAATGACTGTAAAAGCACATTTCTTTATAATCTTCAAAGATTTAAGCGATAATTCAGAGAAAGCATTGTTCTTTTCAATGTAGGTTAATAGTTTATATGCTTGATACAGCGCAACAGAAAACGCAATACAGAATCCGTATGCACATACTAAAAAGGGGATTAGGAAGTAGGCCGTATCTGGATGTACCTTTGCATCTCTAACGGCTATCTCAGGCAACCAGATACACAAAGCAAGCACTGCAATTCCAGCCAGAAAAATAATTACCTTTAAGAACGTGGTTGAACCTCGTTTAACAATCATTTAATACACCTCACTTATTCAACGACAACATGATTTTAGCATATTATTTATCGTTTAACAATAAATTTGTATTGTTTTAAATTACACCTCATGGTGTAACGAAGGAATGAAAGGGCTTGGACCCGCCCCGACACCCCCATTCGATTTATTGACACAAATACACCCGCAATCATGAGTTGATTGTGGGTGTATTTGTGTCAATATAGATTTGCCCCGTACCGGCGGTATCGCCGCTGTCGCTGCCTTTTTTGTTCTCGACGACTTGCAGAGTGACGTGCGGAAACTTCTTTTTGACATGTTGGTTAATATATTTCTCGAAATCATCGATCGGCGACTTGGTGTAAAACTTTAGCGTTACCGGTTCCGGCGGCTTGTCCAGAGCTTTCTCTTTCGTCTCCGACGTTGAATTTGGTTTTTCTCCAAACCCGGTAAAAAGCAATGCAAGCGCAAGCAGTGCGCTTGTCGAAACGGCCTTCTTCATAAGCACGAGAACTCCCCCTCCCAGCCGGTGTACCATTACCTTGTCCCGCGCAGCCGGTAAAAAGCAACACATTCGCAAACAGCATGCTTGATATAGTTATTGTTCTGATTCGTACGGAAGTCCCCCTTTTAGTTGCAATGTTCATTTAACCACTTTCATTATTCACAAGCTGAAATCGGAGCCAATGGCCGCAAGGAATAGTTCCCGGCATAATTCCCTGTAAACACCTGTAAGCCAACAACCTCCGATGTTCTACTATACGGAACTAAGTTCCGTTTATAACTTGCATTTCTATTATGCATCAATACCGCTAAACAAGGAATGTTCATCCAGTTCAATGGTTTGGACTATAAGTTCATTCGGATAACGCGAATACGCAGTAGAAAAAAGACAATAGGCAGCCCTTCGGTCCAATTGCCGAAGGGCTGCCTTCTACACCTGCTCTGCAAACCGCAGCTTGCTCCCGCTTTTTTTGGTTACGTAAACTATCACCTTCTCGCACGATGTCCTACCGGCCTTGTTCACAAGCTCACTTCTTCACATACCAACATATTCAACGGTTTTCAGCATCGGCTACAAATGCCTTCACGGTACGCATGAGGCCGATGGTTTCCACTAGCGCGTTCTGTAGGTCCATATTAGCTTGAAATTGCTCCTGCTGTTGCGCTTCATAACCACGAAACCTGTCTAACATGATAGCACAGCCTTGCGTTCCAATAGGACGATCCGATCGCAGATCGCATCCGCATCTTCCTTATCGTGGGTGACGAGAATCGAGGTGATATTAGCAGCACGCAGCAGCTGTTTCAATTCACCGCGGATTTTACCTTTCAGACCGCTATCCAGGTTGCTGAATGGCTCATCCATCAGTAAAATGGACGGCCTTGGAGCAAGAGCCCGGGCGAACGCGACGCGTTGTTGCTGTCCCCCGCTAAGCTCGTGAGGGTACCTCTTGGCATATTCGTGCAGCTGCACAAGCTCAAGCATCTCGTCCTTCCTAGCCGCCCGATCTTTCTTCGATAACCGGTGTAGACCGAACAAGATGTTGTTCTCGACGGTCAGATGCGGGAATAACGCATAATCCTGAAACACCATCCCGACGCCGCGTGACTCGGGGCCGACGAATACATTCGAATCGACCATTGTCGTTCCGCCGATAACGATACGGCCCGAATGTGGTGCCTCTAGCCCGGCTATTAACCGCAGTAGCGTACTTTTTCCGCATCCGCTATGTCCGAGCACGCCTACGAGCTCCCCCCGCTCTAATTGCATCGAGAACCCGTACAGCACGCTTTCGTTTCCTTTATCGTATTGAAAAGTAATGTTGGACATTTCGAAAAAGGTCATTGGGATCGCTTCTCTCCTAGCCAGTGATAGAAATAGACGGACAGCATGCCGACAGCAATAATGAGCAGCGAAGGCACTGATGCTTGATGGATCTGCTCGTCGCTTGCGTACTGATATGCTTTTGTCGCCAGCGTATCGAAGTTAAACGGCCGTAACAACAAAGTCAGCGGCAGCTCTTTGACAATTTCCAAAAACGTCAGGATACATCCGGTAAATAGAGCGCCTTTGATCATCGGCAGATCGACTTTGAAAAACGTCCGTGTCATACCCATGCCGAGCAAACGCGACGCCTCCGAATACCGGTTGCCGATCTTCTCGAATCCAGACTCTATCGAGTTAAACCCCACCGCTAGAAAACGGATGATATAGGCGAATACGAGCATCACCAGGGACATGCTGAGCACGAGCTTGCCGCCCCCCCAGCCGAGGCCGGCATACAGGCCGCTAAGCTTGTTGTCGAGCGAGATGAACACGGCTAGTACCCCGATGGAGAGAACGGCCCCGGGGATCGAATACCCCATGGAGATCAATTTTGACAACACCAGCGTATATCCGGTCCGGTGCATGCGGCAGACATTCGCAACAATAAGGGCGACCAGCATAAGCAGCACGATCGATACGACGGAAATGAACAGAGTGTTCCATAGCAATGCGGCAAATTTGGCGTTCAGCACGTCCCTGTACGTCCAAGACGCCCACACGATCAGCTGTACGACCGGAATAATAAAGGAGAACGATACGATAATCGAGCTGAACAACAATACCGCCATAGCCGGAACCCCTCTCAGCCTTCTTCTCGCCAGAGACCTCGTCCTACTGGTTAAGGAGTATCTTCTGCGCCTACGCAACAGCCGCTCGATCAGGAACACGCCGATGATAAAGCACATAAGCAGTGCGGCGAGCCGGAGAGCGGAATCAACGTCGGACATACCGAACCACGTCTTGAATATCGCGGTCGTAAACGACTGAATTCCGTAATGCTTCGTAACCCCGTAGTCGTTTAACACTTCGAAGGCAACCAGGCTAGCGCCCCCGACGATCGCCGCCTGCGACAGCGGCAGCACGATCCGAAAAAAAATATGAACCGGATTTTTGCCGAGCAGTCTCGCATTTTCGATATAGGCGGCGCTTTGCTTTTCGAGAAAAGTTTTCGTAATCAAGTATACGTAAGGAAATAAAAACAAAGTAAAAATAAAGATAGCGCCCTTCATGGACATGATGTCGAAATAGTTCTGATCCGGCGTCCAGCCGAGCACGTTTCGAAAGAAGAGTTGGACACTCCCAGTATAGCTGAGCATGTCTCCGTACGTGTAAGCAGCGATGTAAGGCGGTATCGCCAAAGGCAGCACGAAAGCCCAGGCAAAAAAACGCCTGAGCGGAAATTCGTATGCGGCGACGAACCAAGCGAGCGTAACGCCGATTAGTACGGAGAAGCCAACCGTTCCGAGCACGAGCCGAAGCGATTCGAACGCGTAATCGAGCAGCAAGTACTCCTGGATATGCTGCCAGTCTTCGTTCGGCTTCCGGAAGAGACCGATCAGAATATATAGAGATGGAAGAAGAACTCCAAGAGCCCCGGTAATGCTTAAAAGAACCCATGCGTTGCTGTTCCGTTTTATAGTACGCCATAACGTGTTGACCTTCATTGTAAGTTCCAGCCTACTTCCAGCCTACCTTGTTCAACAATTCGGTAGCTTTTTTGTTTTGATCGCCGAGCTTGCCGAAGTCGATCTGCTGCGTTTTGAACGTTCCCCACGCTTTTAGCAGCTCTGGCTTGTCTGCCGTCTCATTTACCGGGAACTCGAAACTTCCTTGGCTTAGCATCGTTTGACCTTCCTTACCGGTAATAAACTCGACGAGCTTGATTGCATTATCTTTGTTTTTGGCATGTTTGGTCAACCCGATGCCGCTGATGTTCAGATGAGTGCCGGTCGTGCTTTGGTTCGGGAAAAACACTCCGATGTTTTGCGCGACTTTCACTTCTTCGGCGTCCTTCGAATTCAGCATTTGACCGACGTAGTACGTATTCATAATCGCGACGTCTCCGACTTTAGCCGCAATCGCCTTCGCCTGGTCCCGGTCTCCGCCTTCCGGCTTGCGGGCCAGGTTTGTCACGATGCCCTTCGCCCATTCTTCCGCCTTCACTTCGCCGTTCAACTCGATAAAGGAAGCGACCAGCGACTGGTTGTACAAGCTCGACGAGGATCGGACGAGCACCTTGCCCTTCCATTTATCGCTGGCCAAATCTTCATAAGTGGATAGCTGCTCCGGCTTGACGCGGTCTTTTGCATATACGATAACGCGGGCGCGCGTAGCTACTCCGACCCATTGATTGTCTTTATCGCGGAATTGCTTTGGAACGTTCTTGTCGATCGCTTGTGATGTCATCGGCTGCAGGACGCCGTTTTGCTTCGCATAATTGAGCACGCCGCCGTCTACGGTAACGAACAGGTCCGCCTCCGTGCTGGCTCCTTCGCGTTTCAGTCTCTCGACAAGCTCCTCCGCCGTACCTTTAACTTCATTAACTTTAATGCCCGTTTGCTTCGTAAAAGCATCATAAAGAGTGCTGTCCACATCATAGTGTCGGGCGGTAAATACGTTGACGACCTGTTCCTTGCCTTTGGCGGCATTGTCCGCCTGTTTGCCTGCATTCGGGTCGGCCGCACTGCCCGTCTGGGCTCCGCCACAGCCGGCTATCACGATCATCGCCATCGTCGTCAGCAGCGCAAGGCCGCCGGTAAGTTTGTTCTTTCTCATCGTTATTACCCCTATTCTTATATTTGTTTTCGTATAAATGATTGTTTAAAAACTGCTACCAGACTTTCGTTATGAAGAGAATGATAGTTAGCATGTTCGTTGACGATAATATTCATTCTCAATGAAGAAACAAAAAAATGGCGACCTGCAATTTTCGTAACCGAATGCTTCCTGGAATTTCTTTCTAACGGCCGCTGTTTTCTTGTCCTTTATCGGAGTGGTCTTCGCCTATCGGCGCTGTATGTATCATAACTTCCCTCCATCCGTTTTTTAACTCCGATTGATAATGAATATCATTACCGTTGAAACAAACAATTCACATTGTAACCGATGAAAATGAGAAAACGATGTGAAAATAAAAAAAAGTAGATAAGCTTCCATCGGAAACTTACCTACCCGCGTTTACTTGCCGTTTATTCGAGGTACCGCCGACAATAATACAGTCACTCTCGTGCCTCCATGCTCCACACTGTCGATCTTAATGGTGCCATCGTACCGCTCGACTAGCCGTTTGGCGATCGCCAGGCCCAGGCCGTGGCCGCCCTGCTCCCCGCTTCTTGCCTTGTCCACCCTGTAAAACCGGTCTAGGACGCGAGGGAGTTCGCTTGCGGGAATACCCATGCCTTGGTCCGCCACTTGAATGCACACTTGATCGCCCTGGACCGTGCCCGTCACATGGACCGCTTTCAAGTCTCGCGAATATTTGACCGAGTTGTCGATCAGAATATGCAAAATCTGCTCCAGCTGATGCTCCGGAACGCCCACCGCCACACCAGCTAGTGCGTCCGTCTCGGCATCGAACCGAAATGAAGGATGAACGACGGCGCTATTACGGACGATCTGCCAGATCGTCTCGGCCGGATCGGCAGGCGGCCAATCGTCTTCAGGCGGCGCTGCTTCCGCGCGCGACAAAGCCAGCAGCTCTTGAACTAGCCCCTTGAACCGGAACAGCTCATGAATGGAAGCGTCCAGCGATTCTTCGAGGATGGCGGGGTCGTTCTTTCCCCATCGCCTCAACATGGCCAGATGGCCTTCGATAATCGCGACCGGCGTCCTCAGCTCGTGCGATGCGTCCTCTACAAACTGCTTCTGCTGGAGAAACGAACTCTCCACCTGATCCATCATATTGTTAAACATGCTCATCAGCGTATATATTTCGTCATGATTGCCGCTGAGCGGTACCCGCTCGTGCAGCCCTTTCCGCTTAATATTGCGGATCGTATCGGACATCGACTGCAGTGGCTTCAGCACTTGACGGGCCAGCATCCAGCCCCCGAGCCCGCTTAAAACTAGGGCTCCGAGCCCGCACAGCAGCATAACGCGGGAGAAAGCCGCGATTAATTCGGCAAAGTCCTCCGTATTTCTTACAATCTCGATCGTACCGTTAAACTCAAAAATCGTTAGTGGGCTTTTCATCATGAGCAGATTATCGCTTTGCCGCCAAGTCCCTGCGATCTCGTTGTCTATTCCCCGTTCCGGCGTCTCGCCCCAGCCGCCCCCTAATCCGTTCGAGATAGACACAATAACGTTACCGCTCCCGTCGAATACGCGAATCCCTTGATTCTGTCCGTTTATTCGTTCGAGAAAGCTGCGAATCGGAGCTAAATCGGCCCCCTTGAAGGCAAATTCATTTTCCAAGAAATAGTTGAGCGCCGCTCTCATCGTCTGCTGAACGCTGGTCTTCTCCCGCTTAATCATCCAATGCTCCACATACACATACTGAACCGCGTTATAGGCCACGAAGAGCACAAACAACAACAGGGACGACCATAAGGTCAGCTTCCACTTAATCGGGAGTTGCAACCAAGAATGCGTTATTCTTCTCATCTTCGCATCACGTAGCCGGTCCCTCGAAGCGTCTGAATGTAGCTCGGCTCTCCCGGAGTATCGATTTTATTGCGCAAATAGCGGACATAGACGTCCACGACATTCGTATCGACCGCCGCTTCAAATCCCCACACCATGTCGAGCAGCGCTTCGCGCGTCAGCACCCGGCCCGAGTTTCTCAAAAATGCAACGAGCAGGTCGTATTCCCTCTTCGTCAGCTCGATCTGTTTGGTGCCTTTGCGTATCTCGCGGGAATCCAGATTGACGCTCAGCTCCTGAAACAACAGTATCGCCTTGTTGTCCTCGGCGCTGACTTCCTGCCTGCGGAAGACGACCCGGATTCGAGCCAGCAACTCCTCGATTGCAAAAGGCTTCGGAATATAGTCATCCGCTCCGCTGTCGAGTCCCGATACCCGGTCCATGACGCTATCTCGTGCCGTCAATATAATTATCGGCGTTTTCTTGACGGAGCGGATTCGCTGACATACTTCCAGACCACTCATTCCGGGCAGCATCAGATCGAGCAGGATGACGTCCCAGTCCCCTCTCAAGGCGAGCTCCAATCCCGATGGCCCATCGTAAGCAGTCGTCACCGAGAACGAAGCGTGTCGCAGCTCCAACTCAATAAACCTCGTTAAATGTCTCTCATCCTCGATCAGCAAAATGGTTTTCATTCCGCAGCTCCGCCTTTGGCACCTCATTGTAATGAGAATAGTTATCATCATCAGTCTGCTGTTATTGTATAAGAAAACGGCGGAAGCAGCAACCTTTCGTGTAAGTACGATAAGGAAGGCATCTATCAGAGCCTGCGCGGTCCGATGACGGACTGATCGGGGCTTAAGTAATATAGCCACCAGATGATTTAATTTTGAATTGTTTCGCAAATCTTCCCCGGTAGTTTAAAAAGGCAGCCGATCGTAAAATCCGGCTGCCAACATATGTCTTATTTAGCTATCGTCTTCGTTAGCTTAATCAACAAACCATAATTTAATCATTTCTATCCGGATCGTATTCATCCTCGACTACTGGAATATATGGTGACAGGAAACTGTCTGTCTCACGAGTTAATTTCCCACGAGCTAGTTTCCAGACAACAAACTTGTTATTATCTTCATCATCTTCGTCGTCATGTGTATATAATAATCCATATGAGCCTGGTAAGTTCCCAGAGACCCAGTTATATATTTCCAGAACATAGTTGGAGAAATGATTATGTAAGCCGGAGATAGTCCAGGAATCTTGCCCATTCCTCCGTCTAATATTTGATAATTCTTCAGTATCTATATCCTTCAAATAGTTAATGAACCTATTGTATGCCTGGTCTTGAAGGAATTCATTTGTATCATGTGTATGGTATCTTAATACAATCCATCCATAAAACTCGAACATTATTCCCCTCCTAACTCTTTGAACTCTCGTCTCAGATCTCAACATTATTCGAGAATTGTGAATGCACGGGAAGATTACATGGTGCATAGTTATTTTAAGGCTTAATAATTGCTTCCAAAGCTTCTGCGGCTATGGTCTTGGCTGCCTCATTACCATGTTCAGTACTTTCCACAATGGTCTGCAGCGCTTTCTTCGCGATCTCCAGCTGTTCGGTTAAACGGTCAGCAATTTGTGCGATTTCGATGGTAAAATCATCTGTTAACTCGCCATTACCTATTAACACAACCGCAGTAAATTCGAATCTATTCTTAATCTTTATACATCTCCTTCTGGTTGGGTGAACTAACGTCTCCGTTAGCTCAATAAGAAACTTTAGTTTTTTTTTCGAACACGAATATGCCCCAATAAAATAGCAAATACAATAAAGCAGTGATTATATAAAAAGTCCATATGGCGCCTTGTTTCATCTCGCTTATCAGATGTTCAAATTCATTCATTCCTTTTTGTCGCCCAACACTGTTAAACACTCCAACTATCGGGATAGTTATGGTAATGACAATCACTGCGATAGATAAACTGACTATTTTCTTTCGATACACATTCCAAATAGCTGTCCCTAATGTGGTTGATAAAAACAAGTAAAAAATTGCCCAAACCCAATTAGGTAATGTCTCCCAATACATTTTCACTAATCCCCCAATAACTTAATAAGGTTACCGATCTTGCCGGCAGTCTCGTCCCGGCAAATTGATGGAACTAACGTCTTCGTTAGCGTAAAGGATGAATTCTTTCAAACTACGCTGTATCGTATACTTGAACAACTTCCACTGTACCAGGTCTACGCAAATTCCCCTTACATCGGGGGCAGCTATCATTAGGTAAGTTATTTAACTTAAGAATAGTATTCAGTTTTAGATAGCCTTTTCCAAAATAAGCATCGTTTTCGATTGCATAAGCATCTATGTCTAATTCACAGTCAAAGCAATGGGTACAGTAACTTAAAAGGACTGATTTTATAGTGAACGTAGCATATTAACAAACTTATCTACAAAAGTTAGATTTTCAGATTCACAAGGCAATGTACCTGTAAAAGTCCCGGATCCATCCCGATAAAAGCGGTCGAACTGGAGTCGCCATCCTTTACTCCCACGTCTAACTTGGTAAGGAAATTCAGCTTGATCGCCACTTCTTAACATGAGTTCAACCCGGACTATACTTATGTCCGAACTATTTTCTGTAACAGAAAGTATCTGATAGCTCAGTACAGGATCAGTAACCATACCTTCTTGGAACTCGTCTATTCGGGCTTGCCTCGGCTTTCCACAAGCATCGTTCGAAGCTTTAACAGCAGTAACTGCATCTTTACGTACAACGGCATTGAAGAAGCTATCTATTGCTAGTTTCGGAGTTGTAAATCCCTCAGGCTGCAATTTGCTGTTTGCATACCATACAATAATGGCCATCATTGCTGCGATGGCTACCAAGATAATAATCCTTTTTCGATACATAGAGGAGTTCTCCTTATTGCAAATATCTAAAGTAACAAATGGAACTTCACTCCCATAAGATTACATTAATCCGTTTGAAAGTCTAGCTTTTTACATTCTGGTTCGTAAATAAACAGGGAACCTGATATAACCAAAAAGTAGATGACTGGTATTACTCCATAGCAAACTTAAAAAGGTTGCAATAACTATAGTGAAAAACCTAAGCACTGATATTGGTGTATCTGCTTAAATCCCAGCCGTCGTGCTAATTTATTAGAGGCTTCATTGCTCAGAGAACATTCCCATAAGCAGGTATAGCCATTCTGGACAATATCGTTAACCACTAAA
Organism: Paenibacillus ginsengarvi; assembly: GCF_003626695.1. GTDB lineage: Bacteria > Bacillota > Bacilli > Paenibacillales > NBRC-103111 > Paenibacillus_AB > Paenibacillus_AB ginsengarvi. Next base: position 8,899 of record NZ_RBAH01000008.1, on the reverse strand, counting down.
TTTGCCAGATAAGTTCCCACCCTTGACGCTAAGTAAGTGTTTTCAATTCCAACCGCATGTTTATCTGATCTTCTGCTACAGGGACACCATCCACTGCTTTAACTTTTCAAACCCTTCGTGTGTGTTTTTAAACGAAAGATGTCTGTTCGTAAGGGGTCTGTCAATAATTTTGTGTAAACTCTTTTATAGGAATCTCCACGAGGGGAGATTGGCCCTCAAGGTAAGTGTTGGCCGATCCGGTCCGGAAAGAAGACAGAGAGTTGCAGAAGCATTTGTCCCCAGTTTTGGACGCGGCCCGTCCATTTGCGTGTGACATCCATTGTGACGAGATACAGCATCTTAAGCAGCGCTTCGTCGCTCGGAAAGATGCTTTTGCCTTTGGTGACCTTGCGAAGCTGGCGAGTTCGTCCCAATTGCTGCGCCATGAGCGGATGATGAGCGGATATTTTGCACCCCACGTCTCCTCGAAGCGATCCAGCTCCAAGAGCGCCATCTCCTCGGTCGCGGCCTTGTAGATGGGCTTAAGATCCGCTGTTACCTTTTTCAAATCCTTGTACGAGACATAGCGTGTGGAGTTGCGGATCTGATGGATGATGCATTTCTGGATCTCCGTCTTCGGATAGCAGGCGGAGATCGCCTGGGAGAAGCCGGTGAGGTTATCGACACAGGTGATGAGAATGTCCTGAACGCCACGGTTCTTGAGGTCGTTTAGGACGCTCAGCCAGAACTTCGCGGACTCGTTCTCGCCGATCCACATGCCCAGCACATCCTTGTTGCCGTCCAGGTCGATGCCAATGACCATATAGACTGCCTTGTTCACGATGGCGCCGTCGTGCTTTACCTTGAAGTGGATCGCATCCAGGAAAACGACGGCGTAGACGCCCTGCAGCGGCCGATTCTGCCACTCTTTGATGAGCGGAATAATCTTGTTCGTCACGTTAGAGATGAAGGTTGGAGAGACCTCCAGACCATATAGATTCTGAAGGTGGTCCTGGATCTCCCGCGTGCTGACACCCTTGGCGTAGAGCGCGATAATCTGGTCTTCGATGCCAGTCACATTGGATTGATTCTTCTTAACGACGAGTGGCTCAAACTCGCCCAGTCGGTCTCGTGGAACGGAAATTTCCTGATCGCCGTATTCGCTCGTGACCTTTTTCTTGCTCTTGCCGTTGCGGCTATTGGGCGTCGTTTTGTTCTGCACGTCATGCTTCTCGTAGCCCAGATGCGTGTCCATTTCCGCTTCCAGCATTTCCTGCAGCGTTTCAGCAAAAAGGTTCTTTAGTGCATTCTGTGCGTCCTGTGCGGTGACCAAGTTATTCTCTTTAATGAAGCTCCGAAGTTGCTCTTTCGTCCATAATCCCATGTGTGCTCCCAACCTCTCTATGTTTACATTTTAGTAGGTTTGTGAGTTTACACAAAGTATTTTACAGACTCAATAGATAATCTATCTATTCATCACTCTTCTTAATAAATTTTTCGTCGTACAAACCATTTTTAATGAGTTTTTCAATTTTTTCATTTGGAACGCTTACTGACAAGTCTCCCTCCCACGCTTCCCAATCTACAAAGACAATAAAATCATCCGTTATATCTAAGATTTCATTCCATTCATATTCGTTCAGTCTCATAGATACTTCAAACATAATCTGTTCCGTTTGCTTCCACCACCCACCGTAATAATCATCTGGGTTAGACACAGAAACTAATAGTTTTTCTTTTTCTTTTAACTTCTGGTCAGGTAGGTCATTCTGATACTTCGCAGGCTGTTCCCCTGAATTAAAACAGAACCCTGAACTTTCAAGGCATTCTTGGCGATACTTAACCAATCCTAATTGTATTAGGCTAACTAATGGGTTGTAATCATCTCTACAAAGGGCAATAAAGCATACTTTATCATCTTTAGGTTTATCAATCTCCGATACTGACTTCGGAATAAATGTATTAATTCATTAATAATTTCTTTTTTTAATTCTTCAACCATAGGACACCTCTTGTTTTTGAGAGTCTGATGCAAAATATAGCAACAACCACGCACTAATTATTACCAATATGTCGTTATTCCACCAGTCACTTACAGACTATTTTAAGGGGACGAATGTTCTGAGGTACCAACCAATTATCAAACTAATCTGCCTGTTAGCACAACGACGGCAGCCGAACATTTGGCCGGCTGCCGTCGTGTGACGATAGAGCTATTGTATCCGTTAGTGTAAACATTAATTAAAATACTGGCATATCATCAATACATTGCCGTCACAATCTTTTAAGGTGAATCCTGCATGGTCACCGTAATGGCGAAGTGGACGAAGATCCACTTTTCTCTGTCTTAGAGTATGGTAAGTATTTTCAATATCATCCGTGCCCAAAACAAAATATGCTTTCTCAGCTGGACGTGAATCCAATGATTTAAATAAGTGCATAACGTATTGTCCTTCCACGGTCAATTCTACAAATTCATTAAAATCATAATCCCCAATTGAAAATCCAAGGTTATCGCGGTACCATTGGCTAGCTGCTTCTAAGTCTTTGACATAATGCATGATTCCAAGAGTATCTTTCTTCACTAGCATTATTAACTTCACCCTATCATTTTGTTTAATTTCAATACTGAAGAAGATATATTTTTTACTTCGACACGCGCCTCGTTGGTTCCTTTTTTATCCACTAAACTGCCCAATAGCTCAATAGGCTGCCGATATAATTGGCAGCCTGATCATGAAGCTATCGTTATCCGTTAGTTTAATACCTTCTCAATGTGAATAGTTGAACTTTACTACGTAGCTTGCTGCGATTCACCCAACGGGCAAGCCCCCCGCTTATTTCTCGTAAGCTTGCTTCAATGCCCGGATATCGATTTTATCCATTTGCATCATGGCTTCCGTTACGTTTTTTGCTTTTCGGGCATCCTTGTCTGCCAGCAACTCGCTGAGGATCATGGGAACGATCTGCCACGACAAGCCGAATTTGTCCTTCAGCCATCCGCACCGGCCGGGTTCTCCTCCATCAGCCGTGAGTTTATCCCACAGCTCATCGACTTCCTCCTGTGTCTTGCAGTTCACGAAGAACGAAATAGCCTCGTTGAATTTGAAGTGTGGACCGGCGTTTAACGCCATGAACCGTTGCCCCTCCAGCTCGAAAGTTGCGGACATCAACCTCCCTTTTGGAAACGGCGCTCCATCTCCATAACGGGTGACGTTCAACGTTCTTCCATTTTTGAACACCGAGTTATAGAAATGGATGGCTTCCTCCGCGTTATCATTGAACCACAAGAAAGGTGTAATTTTGTTTTGCATGAACGTTTTCTCCCCTTAGTTATCCAAAGATTTGACCTTTTAAATTCTTTCGTTTTTTAACGATGAAGTGAACCGATGATTGAGGCGAACTTGTCGAGTGACTGATTCATGCCCATGACGGCGTATTTGGACATTTGGCCCATCGTCCAGTTGTTTTCGATTATCGTCAGTTCCGTCTTGGTATCGCTTAGTGCATTAAATTCCATGATGAATTGAACCTCTTTCGGAAAATCAGGGGGCATACCCACGTCTACCGGGTCGATCGGGTTACCCTCCGCGTCGGACAAGCTCTGCGTAAATTCAAGACGTTCCTCGGGCACAATCTTCGTATAAATACCGGTGTTGTAGTAAACTTGCCCCCCTTGCTCTAACGGCGCCTGCATACAGAATAAATACTTGCCGCCAACGCGAAAATCAATTTCGCATCGCGGTGAGGTGTAATGAGCTGGCCCCCACCAGAGTGCTATCAGCTTAGGATCCGTCCATCCTTTCCAGACCCACGCGATAGGAAGGTCTAATATTCGAGTGATCACTAGTTCTTGCGTATTCGAATTTTGGTTCATTGGGATTCCTCCGAATCGTTTGGGGTTTTAGCAGCTTTCGCAATTTCTGCTTTCATTACGGCCTCGAATGTATCCAAGCGCTGGCTCCATCGACGTCTCATGTTCCTGGACCAGTCCTCGAATTCGACCATTGTATCCGTGTTGATGCGATAAATGCGTTGCTGCGCCCTTTTTTCCACAAGGATCAATTTCGCCTCAAGTAAAATCTTCAAATGTTGGGAGATCGCTTGCGGGCTGACTTCGAATTGATCGTGGATCTGAGATGCGGGGAACTCTTCATTGTCGGCAAGCATCTCCAGGATGCGGCGACGCGTTGGATCTGCCAATGCGGAAAAAATATCGTTAGGCATACAGCTTGTTCCATTCCCCTCCTTCCTGATTACCGGTCTTGACTGTGAGCTTCGTTTTGATTTCGTAGTGTGACTTAATTTTATTTGTTGACTTCATATTAAACCATTTTATTTATAAAGTAAATGATTTAATGATTATTTTTTAGTTGAGACTTACATCTCTTTCCTTGAGCGTTCCGCACTTGTAAGACACCCCCCCAAATATTGAATATAACTGCCTGTTACTTCAATGAAGGAAAGGAGTTATTGCCGCGGTATCCTATAGTGCCTATTAAACAAACTCCCTATAGCTTAGTGACGACTCCTCATGGCTTAAGCCGTGGGCTTCTCGAATCAACGAGACTTCGTAACCTTGTCCCTCCCCGAAGGCTCCGTCCGAGCCTAATCTACCTTTGTGCGTTTACGAGACTTGCCGCTTCGCGCGCGCCAGGATGTTGATCGCCGCATTCACATCCCGATCTAACGTTGTACCGCATTGCTTACAGCAATGGATACGTAGACTGCAGCTGTCAACCTACATTAACATCTCCATGGCTCGATCTATGCAGAGGCATAGAGTATCGGCAAGAACGCGAAGGCCCTTCGATCTCGGATCGAGGGCCTTCTTATGTGGGAATGCGTGATTATAAGGACTTGCATTGGCTTAAGAAGCGAACTCCTTCCAAATGCTAGGGTACCTTGCCGGTTACGATAACGTATTTCTGACCGCCTGCGTAACGGACCGGGAACAAGCCGGCTAACTGTGCTCCTTCCTGTTCATCCGGATCTGCCTTACTCTCTACGAACCCGCCCCCGAGCCGAACTGCCTGGAGACCTGGTTTCTCCGGATGGCTCGGTCCCGCCAAGGAGGTGTCCAGTATTGTCAATGTACATTGCTGCCACCTCCAAGGAGCTGACCCGAGCGGCCGACCGGATGCTTTGGCGCATAGCGAACTCTTCGCTTCCTTACGAGCATATACGCATTCAAGGTGAACTTAGAATCGGCCGCACAACCGCCGTGAACCGTAGAGAGTAAGTCGAAGTCATATCGTTGGAACGCAATAAGAGACATTTTCTCTTTCCACCCTGGTTCAGGAAATCGGCAAATGCCCCTACGGATTGAGCTTCATTGTTCTTTGTCCACCGGTTGCTTCAGGTTATCCTTATAAAAGTCCAGGATCAATTTTCCGTTTGTGCTTATTACGGCATAAAACACGTCCGCAATCCGCTTGTCCCTCTTTTCCAGCTCCGACTCTAACCATCTTATGGATACGCCGTCATTGTCCAAATTATTATCGATCAGTTGACCGTCCATAATCAATTCGACCGGGAAGCTGGAGGACGACGGCCTTTTCATATGCATATCCATCCGGGTAACCGTCCGGAAAGGCGGTTTCTTCAGCACCGACACCTTCCCGTTATTTTCTAAAACCGCGTATTCGACTTCCCCCAGATCGAATATATCTCTTTCGCGCAAAGCTTGGATGAGCGAATCGAGTGAATATTTGACATGCTTCATGTTTTCTTCTAGTATTTTGCCTCCCTCGATCAGAACGGTCGGCGAGCCCGTTATCCACTTCCTTGCTTTTCTGCTGCGTATCGATAGGGTAGAGATGCCGAATGAGATTGCCGTAAATACAACAAGCGAGAGAAGCAAGGGACCGAAGCTTAATTTCGGATTGAAGGCGAGATTGGCGGCGATGGCCCCAAGCGTAATCCCGGTTGCGAAATCGTGAAACGTCATATTCGAAAGAAGCTGCTTGCCCAATATACGGGCAATGACGATAAGCATAAGGAATGCAGCGACCGTGCGAACGAAAACAGCCATATACTCATGCATGGGTAAGAAAGCATCTCCTTTTGCGGCAAATGCAAGCATTATCCATCTAGTATATGTACGTGTGTGCCGAACTAACCAAACAGGTCATGGCCCTTAAATTCCCATCTTCCAGGAGGACGCTTTCATATGAAGTTTAAATCATAAGAGAGTCCTGCGAATTAGCGAGCATTCGTGAGAAAACTAAATCGTACCGAGGGAGTTTTAATGCACAGCCAGTGCTTCGCCAGAAGTTTGCTTTAACACCCTTAGTTCTGTGAAAAACTGTTCTTCTTTCGTTGAATCGTAATTAAATTGGATATAATGGCTTTCAGCTATTTAAACGATGGTTTAAATACAACTGAAGCACATACATTAATTCTCAATTCTGATTTATTTAAAGAATGGATATCAATTGGAAGATCCTTTGATGTATCCCAACTTGAGAATAAGATCGATGCTCTTGTGAAAGAAGTTGAGGATTTAAAATTATCCAGTCGATACCTGGAATCGGTGGCAAAACCGCGGCAACGATTCTGTGGGATTGGTGCGAGTGCTTGGCATTGCAACGATAGGAATGGTTTTTTTCGGTACCATGATCACTCTCATGTCGCACAGAAAAAAAGAAAGGTGGGCATGGTTTACTCTAAACCGGCAAAGCTCCTCCATATAGTTGAACTAATGTCTCCCGTTGGAGTACAGCGTCGTTGATACCCCCACAATCTATGGATTAAATTGGGAATTTATTTATTACATCGTTATTTTCGAATTGAACATCCGTAATTGCTAGCATCGAATAAACTTCCAACGATTTTCTAATTCCACCATTCAAATCAATCTCAACGCGTTCAATCAAACGCTGAACGGTATATGCATAAAAAACATAAATTAAAATCAACCTTCAACATTCGGCCGACAACTCATTGGAGATCACTGACGAATGTTCGTTTTATACGATCCATGCCAGATTTTACTGTTAATATAATTTTGAGGACTGTTAAATAGCAGTTACGAAAGGAGTTGTTTCGGCATGATCATGCACACTTACAAACCACCTAGGCTATTATCGGCATTCGTGGATTATTTTTGGTACATGGAAGACCAAAATACTGCATGTCAAAATGAGCTTTCATTACCGGACGGCTCCGTTGATCTCATTATTGATTTAACTTCTGATAAAGTCCTCATGGCAACTGCGTCGAACGAGACATTGCGACTCAACAATGTATTTGTCTGCGGACCTCATTCTAGACATTTCGTAATCTGCAATTCGCTTGTAACGAGAGTGATTGGAATCCATTTCAAACCGGGTGGCGCATATCCACTTATTGGTTATCCACTCGATCAATTACATAATGTCATGCATTCGATGGATGCGTTTTGGGGGCATTTAGCCGGAAAACTACGCGAGGAACTGCTCGAATTGCCAACTCCCGAACAAATGTTTCATCTACTTAACGATCGATTGCTGCAATTGGCGGTTAAGCCACTTGATATACATCCGGGGGTTCAATATGCGATTAAGCATTTAGGCAAGAAAAGCGCACAGACGGATCACGTTCGACACATTGTTGACCAAGTTGGCATCAGTCACAGACGATTTATCGAACTGTTCCAGAGGGAAACCGGTTATACACCAAAACGTTATAGCCGCATCCGACGATTTCAAGGAGTGCTAAGGAAAATGAATGAACGACAAAAAATTACAGATTGGTCAGATATCGCATTCGATTGCGGGTATTACGATCAGTCTCACTTTATAAAGGACTTCCGCGCTTTTTCCGGATTGAACCCGACTGATTATGTAACGATTCCCGGTAGGCACTACAATCATGTTCACATATGATGGATGGGGTCAATTATTTACAATACAACTTGTGATGTTTGTTGTAACATTCATATTTGAATAAGCACAAAACAAGATCACCAGCATTTCACTGAATGCTTTTCATACTTTAACATGAGGAGGACATTAGGATGGGAAACGAGTGGACCCCAAAAAGTTATTCTTCAGTTGTTCCAACACTTCGTGCGGAGCATGCCGATCGATTGTTGGATTTTTTGCAAGCCGTTTTCGATGCGGAAGTACTTCACCGCACGACAGATGAAAAGGGGAAGGTTATGCATGCCGAGGTGCGAATCGGACATGGGATCGTCGAAATATCGGATGCAAATGAGGCTTGGCCGGCTAGTGAAACTTCTTTGCATGTTTTTGTTCGCAACACGGATGAGTGCTACAGGCGAGCATTGGAGGCGGGAGCGGTTTCTCTGTATGAACGGCGGACATGCCGTATGGAGAAAGAAACGGCGGTATTAAAGATGAATTCGGAAACAGTTGGTTTATTGCAACCTTTCAAAGAGGTGAAGGGCTTGGCTATTACGATTAACGATGTTCGCCAAATCGCACTCTCCCTACCGAAAACGGATGAAGTGGAACATTGGGACAAACCATCCTTTCGGGTCAACGGAAAAATCTATGCCGTGGTTCAAAAGGATGGTGTATCAGTTACCGTCAAAACGACAAGAGAAGAGCGTGAAGCGTTAACCACATTTGAACCGGAAATTTATAGCGTCCCTACGAATTTTCAACGGCTGCATTATATGATCGTCAATACGGAGCGCATACGGAAGGACGATTTTCGCTCCGTCCTCGTCCGCGCCTGGCGACTAGTTGCTTCTAAACACATCGTAAAAACGTATGATGAACAACGATCAAAATAGACCATGTGCTCCTATCTACTCGCGCAAAAAGAATCCACTATCCTGCCCAATCGTATTATGAGGTCACCAGATCTTTCTGGTCGACCTCATTTTTGTATGGTCGTAAGATATCGGTAGCCGGGGATCGAACGTTTCTGCCCGTGGGACTTGGATCCCGAGAGCTATACAGTTCATCCC
>NZ_RBAH01000007.1 GCF_003626695.1 Paenibacillus ginsengarvi | reverse complement strand
TTATGTTGGAGTTGTCCTTTTTGGCGGATTCCCGGAAAAAGTTAATGTAAAATAAAGTAATGAAATGAATTTTTCCTCAATTCAGCACGACCTGACATAGTGTGATAGAGTCTTTGCAACGCTAGTGCCTCTGAAGACTCTTATCTTAACTTTACTTGGAAGTACGTGGGCATAGCAGTCTTTTGGGACGCTTATTTCGTGCCGAAATCGCACATGGAGCCAAGTATGCCGGCTATAAGAGTCTCAATAGCACTTTATTTTTCTAAAATCACCATTTTCGAGAAAAATAAAAGTCTCAAAGGACTTCTATTTCTATACCACCTGCATATGGCGGTAATGCGGATCAAGCTGTTGCAGAAAAAAGAGGGATGCTCCCGGGCGGAGCATCCCTCTTAGTGCGTGCGTCTAATGCTTGACGCGTTCGACGCCGACAATCTCCAGTTCGTGCGCCATTTTTTCGCCGGCGACAAACGTCATGGAGTATAAATAGTCGTCCCGGTAATAGCGGCTGACCGTCATGCCTCCGGGCTCTCTGGACAACAGCTCCAGAACGGAAAAACCTTCCGCATTCGTCTTCTCCCCATCCTTGAACGCTGCGATGAGCGGCTGAAGCACGGCAAGCGGCTTGCTGCCCCAGACGTGCAGCTCGGATACGACCGCTTCCTTCGGATTCGACTTCGACGGTTCGACGATGAAGGAAATCTGGAGATCGGCATAGTTCATCTGAAACTTGACGCCGGGCACTGTGTTTGTTGCTGCTCCAGCCCCAGCCGCTGCGGCCGTCGCCGAAGGCACATTCGTTGCCGCCGCCGTTGTTCCTGCCGCAGCGGAGGACGATGAAGTCGCCACATTCGTCGTTGTTCCTGTCAAGTCGCCTTTGGTCGCATCGTCCTTCTTATTTGGCGCTGCAGGGACTGAACCCGTGTCCGCTTTCCCTTGCTCCGCAGGAGCTTCGCCGGAAGATGTTGCGGCATCCGGCAGCGGCTGATCGAGCAGCGCCGTTTCGGTCGGCTTGCCGAGCAGCTCTTCGACCCTTTTGCTGGGCAGGCCGATGAACTTTTGCAGGCTGATCCGGCCTTTTTCAAAAAACGATTTCACCACGACTGCGCCGTCCTTATCATACAGGATGCCGATTCCGTCGTAGACGCCGCCTGCGAATTCGCCTTTGTACGCCAGCTTGCCCGCCTCGTCATACGCTTCACCCGCACCGCTCAGCGTTCCGTTCTGAAACGTTCCCTTGAAGCGGAGCACGCCTTTATCGTCGAACAGCTCTCCCGCTCCGTTATACGTTCCGGCAGCGAACAGCCCTTTATATTTGACGAGCCCGCTCGGATAGAATTCCGTTCCTTCGCCCGCATACCGTCCGCTGAGGAACGCTCCTTCGTAGACGGGCTTCCCTGACTCGTCATACTTTTTGCCCGCGCCGTTATAGTCGCCTGCCGAAAATTCGCCTTCGTAGACGAGCTGGCCGCTGGCCGCGAACTGTTTGCCGGGGCCGTGATAAGCTCCTTCCAGAAACGCGCCGTCGTAGATCAGAGTGCTCTTCTCGTCGTACAGCTTGCCCGCGCCGCTGTATTTGCCGTTTTGGAACGCGCCGGTGTAGACGATTTTGCGGTCCTCGCGGAACAAGGTGCCTTCGCCGCTGTACAGATCGGCCGCGAAAGCCCCTTTGTACAACAGTTTGCCGTCGCCATAAAGCGAGCCGGAGCCGGATTTCAGCCCTTTATCGAAATCTCCTTCGTAGACAAGCGTTCCGTATTCGTTATAAAGCTTGCCTTTGCCGGAAAACTGGCCGTCCACCAGATCGCCAGTGTAGCGGGGCCGCTTGCCCTCGTCGACCAATTTGGCATTCCCGGTATAGGCTACGGCTTTCGGCGTATTTTCCACGAGGACCGGAACCCGGTGAAACCATTTGTTCACAAACGCCGGAGGCTGTATAAACAAAAAATAGACAAGTGCCATTACGGCTAGGGCGGCGATGAGCAGCAGCCGTTTCGACACATAATAGCTGCCGATGCCCACATAGTTCCGGAGGGAGGTCTCTTTGCGGTTTACGAAGCCGTTCACGACCGCCTGGAATTTCTTGATCACGATGCCGGGCAGCTTGCCTACTTCCCGAATCGGCTTCAATATTTTAAAGATCATCGGATTCAGAATCGGCTTGAAAACCGTTTCAAGCGTCTTCACAGGATTGAACGACAAGCTTGTCACGTCCCTCGCGGTAAAATAAATACGGAAAACGCCGGAAAGCCCCCTGCCCGATCGAAGTTGCGGGAGCCAAAGTGGGGGCTTAAGGGACTTGTATCGTAACTTGGCCGGGCTGAACGACCTGGATGACGCCGCCCCAGTTGCACATGCACTTGGATGTATTGTTCAGCGCCGGCATATTCGCGACCAGAACGGTCGGAGAGCCCGGGGCCCATGGAGCGGCCGTCATCGGGATGCAGGGCATGGGCGTGAGAGTGCCAAACTTGGCGGCCGTAGCGGCGGCCACGGTCGGATTGGCCATCGACTGACACATGCCGAACGGCATAATATTAACCATCGGCTTATTGTCCATAATGTTCGCAATCGGCATGGACGTCATCACCTGATTGACCGGTAAAACCATCAACGAGCTTGGAGCGACTCCAAAGCTGCATTGCAGCATCGCTCCGCCGCATACAATATTGCCCATTTCGACATTCTTCCAATCTTCATTATCATTTTTGAAGCAATAAATGGTATAATTAGTTTCATAGTACTAGAAAAACATCGATGCGGCAATATGTCCTGAGACAGTATCCGGGGCCAGCGCATCATTATGAACATAAGCAGCAAGGAGTTGCGAAGGGGGAGCCTTCCTTTGGATCGATCGGCAGGCCGATTAAAGCTCGGCTTTATTACGCTGCTTGTCTTTGCGGCGCCTTTGGCTGCCGCCGTGCCTGCTGCGGGGGCCGATTTGAAAACGTTGTCCTTGCAGGAGGCGGCGTCCCGGGCGCTGGCGAACAGTCCCGAGCTGAGAGATGCCCGCACAGGCATCAGACAGAAGCAGTCTGAGCTCGAGCAGGCGCGGTATGCCCGGAAAAGCGAGGAGGAGAAGGCGGCGGGACCGTTCGCCAAACCGCGCAATTTGAGTCAGCAGTTGCAAACCGGGATGAAGGTGCCGGAGGCGCAGATGCAATTGACCGTAGCGCTGGAGCAGGCGCGACAAACGTCGATTCAGGTCAAAAACGACGCGGAGCAGTCGTATTTGACAGCCTTTCAGGCGATGTTGGCGGAACAGGCTGCCCGGAACAAGCGGGACGAGGCGCTGCGGGAAGCGGATGCGACCGGGCAAAAGCTGAAGTACGGGCTGGCGAAGCAAGCGGACAAAGAAAAGGCGGCGCAAGCGCTGGAGCGGGCCTCCTCCGCCTACAAGCAGGCGCAGCTGGCCGCGAAGGGGGCCCGGCTGGCGCTCGGCGGCAAGATAGGAACATCGCTGGAGCAGCCGGTTGCCATGACTTTCGACCCGGTATATGCCGACTTGTCCGAGCGGGCGCTGCCGGGCTACATATCGGGAGCGCTTGCGGCGAATACCGCGCTCATCCGCGATGTCGAATCGCGAAGGCTTGCGGACGAGAAGCTGAATGCTACCCGCCAGCTGTATGCCTCGAAGTTCGGGGCCGGGCGGATGAAGGCGTTCGACCGGATGTACGATGCGGGCAATATCGACATGGATTTGTTCACGGCGAGCTACGAGTCGCTGCTGGAGCAGGTGCGCCAGGATTGGGAAGGGTATTACTGGATCATTTTCCCTATACCTAAGAAGCTGTTCCAGGGCGAATTCGACGGACTTCGCTATTTGGACGATCTGCGAAACGGACTTCCGCTCGCGACGATGGAGCAGGGCAAGGCGGCGCTGAAGGAAAAGGAAAGCCGCGAAGCTGTCATTGCCGCCGTCCGGCAAACGTACTTGGACGCGAAGACGGCGGAGGAGGCATACGCCCAGGCGCTGCGGGCCCGCGAGGCGGCATTCGGCGCGCTCGGCAAAGCCGAAAGCAAGCGGAAGCTCGGGTTGTCCCCGCCGGAGGAGCTGGAGCAGGCGGAGGAGGCGTACGAGTCCGCCGATTCGCAAGTATTGTCCGCCCAGATCGCTTACATGGGAGCGATCGGCAAGCTGAACGTGGATACGGGCGGGGCGCTGGAGCGCACCTACAAGCCGGGACTGCTGCCGTACAAAGGGATCGACGACGGCTTGAGTCCCGTTCAGCCGGCGCCGGTTCAGCCCGCATCGGGCAAATGGACGCTGCGGCCGGCCATCGGTGAGCTCCTGAGCGAGTTTACAGCCGTGCCGGACAAAAGGCTGAAGGCGACCGACTATGTGCTGATCGGAGAGGGCGGCCGCATCGTCGGCGGCAAAACGAAGGCGGGCAAACCGGTTCGCGCCTTGACAGTTGTCTTGGCCAAGCCGGAGCAGATGCGAATCGCCCTGTACCGCGGCGACGAACTGATCGGCGAAGCGCCGCTCGGGGGAGGCACATCGGGAAGCTTTACGATCGCTCCCGCACAGCCGGACAGTCCGGCCGCTTCGATCGGCGACTCAGCGCCGGGAGCAGCGGCAGGCACAAGCGGCGCGGAGGTGATCATCGGGACGACGAAGGTGAAGCTGGAGGCGCTGAGCGAAGCCGTGTACGATGCAGCGGCAGCCACCGTGAAGACTTCGGGACAAGGCATCGTCTACAGTCCGGATGGCAAGACCTGGTTCTCGCTCGACCGGATTACCGACGCCTCGGCGCTGAACGATCCGCAAGGCGCCGCCGCATTATCTTCCGAGCAGCTTCAGGCGCTCAAAATTACGATCGATGTGCAGGGGAAGGACGCGGTCCGTTCGCTTCTAAGCCCTACAGAGCTAGATGGCGAGATCGCCAGACTAACTGCCGAGCTGGAAAAGCTGGAAGCGGACAAAAAGGCGGCTGTGGACGCCGGGAAAGGCGATTTGCTTGCCGCCATTGCGATCCGGGCCGAGGAGGCGAAGGCGCAGAAAGCGATGCTGGAAGCGCTCAAGGCTGGCGATTCAAAAGCGGCGATGAAGCAAATGGCGCTAGTCGGTAGTCCCGAGGCGCTTCTCGCGGGGCTCGCCGAGGCGCAAAACGGCGGAAGCTCGGGCAGCGGCGCAGGGGAAACGCCCGGCACGGGCCAAGGTTCGGGAGCGGGAACTGGTGCAGCGGAGCCCGGCAGCGCGGAGACGCTTGGAGAAGACGAGTTGGAAGCGCTGGCGGGTAGCCGGCAGGAGGAACTGCTCAGAGCCGTCCTGTCAGGCGACGCGGCGACCGCGATCAAGGCGCTGGATGCTTTGCTGGACGCAAAAGGCAAGGCGGCGGAAGCTTCCGGCGGCTTCGCGGACGGCCTGGCGGTACTCGCCGAGGCGGCGCGCACGCTGAATGCCGACCGCGCGAAGGCGGAGCAGGCGGGCGACAAGGCGAAGGCCGAAGCGCTCGCGGCGACGTTGTCCGCCGTGCAAACCTCGCAGGCGCAGCTCGAGAAGGAGCGATTGTTTGCGGGGTTGGAAGCGGTCCGGGAGGTTGCCGCACAGCTTGCGGCACAGCCTCCGCCGGAGCCGGGCACAGCTGCGGCGGTGCTGCGGGAGCAGCTAGCTGCGCGGCTGGACGAACAGGAAGCGGCCTCGCTCGTCCGGTTGATCGCGAAGCAGAAAGACATGTACGGGGAGCAGCAAACGGCGGAGCTGGAGCGGCTTGCCGAGCAGATAACGGCCGAGACGAAAGGCGAAGCGGCACCGCTTCCGCCGGAGCATCTGCTGTCGCCGTCCGCTCCGCTGAAGACGGACATCCCGCCGTACATTCGCGCCGGAAACACCTTTATTCCACTGCGCGCGGTGTCGGAATCGTTCGGCGCCGCGGTCGATTGGGCGGAGGATACGAGAACGGCGACGGTCAGCACGAGCTACGGGACGATCCAGTGTACGATAGGAAGCGGGATCGCTTACGTAAACGGCGAACTGGTGCAGCTCGAAGCCGCGCCCGAGCTTACGGCCGGCCGAACGTTCGTGCCGCTCCGCTTTTTGGCTGAATCGCTCGGGATCGAAGTCGTCTGGAACGGCGAAACAAGCACGATCGAGCTGTACCGGTAAGCTTACCAAGTTAATAGACGAGGAGACACCGTCCCATGAAGAAGCCTGTTGCGGTTCTGCTGCTTGTGCTGCTGCTGGCGGCCGTAGCCGGAACGTACGCGTTCCAAGAAAGGCGCCTGCTGAAGCAAAACCCGTTGAACCGCGAGCTTCCGTTCGTCAGCCTGTCGAAGGCGATCGCCGATCCAAGCGATAATTTGTACGTCATTGACAACTCCAAAAAAACGATACATAAGCTGGAGAAAGACGGAACTTTATTGTTCTCGATCCATAGCGAAGTCGGCAAAAACGGTGAGCAATTCCGGTTTAACGACATGATCGTCGACGAGCAAAACCGGCTGTATACGGTGCGGACGCTGCTTGACCCGTACGGGCTGACCGTCAAGTCGGAGCAGATCGTCCGGTTCGGAGCCGACGGCTCGTTCGACCGCGTCATTTTCAACCAGGATTACGACGACAAGATGAAAAGGTACCGGATCGGCAGCTTGAAAAGCCCGCAGCTGGAGCAAGGCGACCTGATCTTCTATAACGACGAAGTGACGAAGGTAACCGAGTACCGGCTTCGGGCCGGGGAAGACGAAGCGAAGCCGATGTTCGTGTTCGACATGCCGGCGAACAAGTATTTGGCCGATATCGACGGCGTGAAGCCCGGCAGCATTTATTATTCGACTCGGAGCGGGGAATTGTACAGCGTGAAGCTGGACGGCAAGTCGGAGATGATCTACCCGCTGCCCGGGCTGGACCGGACACGCCGCAATTTTCCCGAGAGCATCCGGCTGGACGGCAAAGGTCGAATCGTGTATATCGATTATTTCTCCAAGGCGATCAGCCGGTTCGACCCTCTTCAGCCATACATTGTCGAGGAGCTCGTCAATGAAGCGATAGAAGAGGAGAGCGGCATCCGGATTCCGTACAAAAAGCCGGAAATCAGCCTGAGCCAGGACGGCGACATTATCATCGTCGACGATCAGCAGCTCGACCGGCGTTACGCCAACGGGACGTTCGCCCCTTCGCTCAATAACGCTCTGTATTCGGATCGTTATGTCGCGTACCGGTGGCTCGTATGGGCGACCGCAGCCGTTTGCGCGCTGCTATTGCTGGCAGCGGTCAAGCTGTTCCTCATCGATGTGCTGAAGCGTCGCACGTCGCTTTTGTTCAAGCAGATCGTCGTTTTCGTTCCGGCGGTCGTCGCCGCGATGGTGGTGCTCTCGATGTTCATCTACAACAACTTTGTCGAGAAGATGGAACAGGAAACGTATCGCGAGCTTTCACTGCTTGCGGCGAACGGACAAAATCTGGTTGACGGCGACAAGCTGGAGGCGCTTAATTCTCCGATTGAGTACCGGGGAGAGACGTACAATGAATTCCGCAAAAAAATAGACGCTGTCTTCGACAACAGCTCGAGCTCCGAAAACCGCGGGTTTTACAAAGCGGTGTATAAAGTCGAAAACGGGCTGATTTACCGCATTGTGGAAGACGACGACGAGATGCACATGTTCAACCCGTTCCCGATGACGGACGAGAACAGGCAGGTGGTCGAGCAGGGCAAAGTGGCTAACGGCGGCTGGACGGACGATACGGGCAGCTGGAGCTATGGGATCGCCCCGATCACGAACTCCGCGGGAAAAATTGTGGGCGTGTTCGAAACGAGCAAAAATATGGAATCGCTGCTCATCCATCGCAGAAGCGTCATGCAGTCGATCGTGCGCAATATCGTCATCGTCACCGCCTGTCTGCTGCTTGTGCTGCTGCTGATGACGTTCATTCAGCTGTCATCGCTGCGCAAGCTGCGCAAAAGCGTCGGCGATATCGCCAGGGGGAACTGGGAGACGGAAGTCAAAATCCGAACGAGAGACGAAATCGCCGACCTCGGCGAAAGCGTCAATACGATGGCGGCGCGAATCCGCGAATACATCATGAAGGTTGAGGCGTTCAGCGAAGCCTACTACCGTTTCGTTCCGCAGCAGTTTTTGCGCTTCCTGAACAAGCATTCGATTCTCGATGTGCGGCTCGGCGATCAGGTCGAGCAAAACATGAGCACGATGATTTGCAACATCCGCAGCTTTTATACGATGTCGAAGCTGCTGACGCCTGAACAAAATTTCAATTTCGTCAACTCGTTTCTGAACCGGTTCGGCCCGTATGTGCGCAATCATCAGGGGATGATCAACAAATATTTGGGAGCCGGCTTTATGGCGCTGTTCCCCGGCTCCGCGGACGAGGCGCTCCGCGCTTCCGTGGAAATGCGGCGGGAGTTGGATCTGTACAACACCCATCGGAACCATTCCGGGTACCGTCCGGTCGATATCGGCATCGGCCTGCACAAAGGGCCGCTGAGGCTCGGTATTATCGGCGAGGAGCAGCGTCTCGAAAGTAACGTCATCTCGGATAACGTTAACATCTCGATCATCCTCGAGAAGCTGACCGAACCGCTAGGCGCTTCGATTCTAATTACGGATAACGTCGTGCAATCGCTAAGCGATGCGTCCCGATTTGGGTACCGCAATCTGGGCATGATCCAGGTCGGCGGCATCAAGGAGCCGCTCCATTTGTACGACGTGTACGAAGGAGACCCGGATACGATCCGGACGCTCAAGGAACGGACGAAGGCGCGTTTCGAGGAAGCAGTCACTTACTACCAGGTCGGACGTTTTCACGATGCGCGGGAAGCTTTTCTGATGGTGATTAAGATGAACCGGCAGGACAAGGCCGCTCAGTTGTATTTCTATTTGTGCGACGAGTATTACCAGAACGGCACGACCGAAGACTGGAACGGCACTTTGTCGGTTTCCTGAGGCCGCCGCAGCCGGTAAACGGGCATGCTCGAACAGGGGAGGACAAGTATGAGTATCGGCTATGCGGAACAATCGAAAAACGATATACGGGTTGTTCAGATGAAATCGGAGGAGGAGGCGCGGAGAATCAGCGCCTTTTTCCTGTCCGAATGGTCGTTCGACGATGCGCGGCATACGCCCGGGGAGCTGGACCATTTTCGCCATGCTCCGCTCGCCAGCCTGCAGCAGAGGCATCATATGTATTGGTATGTGGAGAACGGAGCCGGAGACATTGTCGGCGTAACGAGCTGCAAGGAGAACGAGCATCAGACGGACGGTTATTTGTGGGACTATCTGGTCGTGCATCGCGAGTACCGCCGGTATGGAGTAGCCCGGCAGCTGTACAGCGCGCTGGAGCAATACGTTATTTCGATCGGAGGCCGGTATTTGCTTACCTATACTTGCGATTTGCCGGAGTACGTGCCGATCCAGAATATGTTCGTCCGCAACGGCTTCAGGCAGATCGGGCGGTATCCGGACTTTTACTACGACGGGGAAGACCGGCTGGCCTATTACAAAAAACTGCCGGGTGCCGGCGAAAGCGCCGCAAAGCCCGGACCATAACCGGAAAAAGGCGTAAACCAAACGGATAGGACTTGATTGAAGATGCAGTCTGCAATGACTCGGTGGTTTGGTCTTAGCGGCGAAGACACCCGCAAGCTGTGGATCATGCTGCCGATATTTTTGTGCGGGGGCATTGCCGAATCGCTCAATTATACGGCGTTCATGTCGCTGTTTAACGTCAGGTTCGGCGTGCAGTATTTGCCTTATGTGTATATAGCGGAAGCGGCTATCCTGCCGATCGAAGGCTGGCTGCTCTCCAAGCTCGCCGGGAGTGCGGCGAAAGACAAGTTTATGCGGCAGCTGTATCTCATTATGCTGGGCATTCTGGTTCTGAACGCGGCTGTGCTGCTCGTATTTCTGTTCGGCGGAATCGGCTCGGCCGTTTATTATCCGTTCTTGTTCATTTCGTCCAACTTCGTCGTCCGTCAGCTGACGCTGCTGCTGTGGAGCACAGCGTTTGACCTGTGCCCAACGCAGCAGGCGAAACGGCTGATGCCGCTTTTCATCGCCTCGACTACGACCGGCGGCATTGCGGCGGGGATCATCGCTTATGTTGTAGGCGCGTGGCTCGGGACGGAGGCGGTGTATGCGCTGGCTCCGATCGTGCTTGGCATCGGTTACCGCTATTTCCGCAAATCGCTGGCCCGGTATTTGACTCCGCTGATGATCAAGGAGGCGTCGCGCAAGCATGACTCGCCTGCCACTGCGAGCGTGAGGAGACCCGGATTGTATTATTTGCGCCAAACGCTGCGCAGCCCGTTCATGCTGACGGCCATTACGCTTATGACGCTGATGCCTGCGCTTTATTTCATGATGGAATACCAGTATTTCAATGCGGCGGAAGCGAAATTTACGTCGCAGGGCGAGCTGACGTCTTATTACGGGCTCATTACGGCGCTTCAGTTTACGTTTTGTTTGCTGCTGCAAACGGTATCCGGCAAGCTGATGAATAAGCTCGGCGCGAGCAATATGCTGCTTGCGATATCGGTAACGTTTCTCGTAGGCTTCGGCGTGGTTTCAATGTTTATGGGGAGCCCTGTTGGTCTCGGCGTCACATCGGGCTCCTATGCGGTGCTGTATGTGCTGCTGTATTATATTGCGGAGCCGTGCTACCAGCTGTTTTTCAAAATGCTGCCGATATCCGAGAGGGACGGCTTCCGTTATTTTGCGCAGGGCTTAGCCGCATCAGGCGGTATCCTGCTCGGATCGGCCCTGTCGCTGACCCACTCGGCCAAATGGGTCGGGTTGGCACCGCTGGCTTGGGTCGGCATCGCGCTCGCCGCGGTTTTGATCGCCGTTGCCTGGTATGGCCGCCATCTGTACGTCAAGGAGCTTGTAGGCAGCGTGCAATCGCTGTTCGCCGACTTGTCGGACAGCGCCGTATCGTTTCTCGGGGCGATGCGCAATTCCAAGGCGCTGTCGGCGGTGCTGCAGTATTTGAAGCATCCGAACGATTATGTGCGGGAACTGGCGCTTGAGCTGATCGGCAAGGTGAAGGATACTTCTTACTTCCCGCATCTGGTCGGTTTGATCGGCGACCGGAGCGCCCGTATTCGCGTGGCCTCGCTGCGCGCCATGAATCTGCAGGCGGCGACCGTGCAGGAGCTCGTTCAGGTGGCGGCGTTTCTGGAAGACGAGCACGAAGAGGTGCGCGCGGAGTGCGTCAAGCAAATGGCTAAGGCGAAACATATGAAGAGCCAGGTGCATTACTTTTTGCGTGCCAAGCTGCTCGATCCGAGACCGCGGGTCGTTTACGAAGGCATTAAAGCGCTGTACGCGCTGGAAAGCGAGGAAAGCTACTCCGCCTGTGAAGAAACGCTGATCACGATGCTGGACAAAGGCGGAGAGTGGGCGATTTACGGCTGTCACACGGTTGCCGATCTGCATCTTGCCAGCTACGCGCCGTGGCTGATGACGCTGCTGGAAGATCCGAAGCCGGCGGTTAAGGCCGCCGCCATTCACGCGCTCGGCAAGCTGCAGGCGGAGGAAGCCGCACCGATTATTCTCGCGATGGTACCGTCCGTCGACAAGGAGCTTGCCCGAGCGATCCACAACGCTCTGATCGATATCGGCGACAAGGCGCTGGCGATACTAAAGGAGCACGCGGGCGCTATGAACGGCAATCCGTTCATCTGGAATATGGCGGTATCCGTGCTGGCCCGCTTGATGGATGAGACTGCGATTCGCGCGGAGCTGGTCGAATTATGCGTCCAGCGCATTAACGTATCGAGCCGGGAAGGCGCGCTGCCGGAAGCGCTTCGGCGGCTGAACAAGCCGGAGCTCGCGGAGCTGGCGGCCCACCGCTTTATCGAGATTCAGCAGTCGCTGGTAGGCGGCGTGTGGGAAGTGCTGGCCCAGCTGTCGGACGAACGGGTCGTCCACTCGCTGAAGGAAACCGTTCAGGACGAGAACGAGGAAGTGCGCGAGAACGGTATGGAGGTGCTGGTCGAAGGGATCGGCGACCGGAAGCTGTCCGCCGCGCTGCTGGCTCTGCTGAGGCGGACCGAATCGGATCACGGCTCCGGCCATCCGAAGGCGATCGTCCAGGATGCGATGACGTGGCCCGACGAATGGCTGAACCGAATTGCCGGCTACGCGCTGGAGGAGGGATCAGGCATGAAGGAAGAACGGCAAATGCTGTCGATGCTGGACAAAGTTATCTTTTTGAAGCAAGTTTCGCTGTTCTCGAACTTGTCCGTAGACGAACTGGGCCACTTGGCCGGCATCTCGCAGGAGGAGCTGCATCAGGAAGGCGCCGTCCTCCTGCGACGCGGACAGACGTCGCCGTACTTGTATTTGCTGATCGAAGGCCATATAGAGCTGAGCAATGAAACGGAGGACGGCGGAGGGGCGGCGATCGGAGTGCTCGGCGCGAAAATGTCGTTCGGGGATAACACGGCTCTCGACGGGGCGCCTTCCTCGGTTACGGCGCAGGTCATCTTCGACGACGCGAAGGTGCTGGCGCTGCATGGCGAACAGCTCTCCCGGCTCATTCGGCTGTATCCGGAAATCGGCATCGGGCTGCTGCACGCCACAAGCGCGCGTGTCCGGTTGCTGGAAAATATGCTGATGAAGATGGCGTGAATGTTTGCGGCTTAACCGGCGAGAGGAGGGCGGCTATGACGACCAAACGTTTGACGCTGTGCGGCGACATGGGGCAGCTTGAGAAGCTGCGATTGTTTGTGGACAGCGCCTCGGATGTTTACGAGCTTAACGAAAGAGCGCGTTACCGTCTCCAGCTTGTTTGCGAGGAACTCGTCACGAACATCATTTCGTACGGGTATGACGGGGCAACGCGGCAGCATGCCGAGATCGAGGTTTGTTTATCGCAAGGGCCGGGCTGCACAGAGGTTTGTTTAACCGACAACGGAGTCCCTTTTAATCCGCTGACTCTTCCGGAGCCGGACCTAAAGGCAGGTATCGAGGAACGCCGTATCGGCGGGCTCGGCATCCATTTTGCCCGCACGTTAGCGGAGACGATCGCATACGAGCGGCGGGAAGAGCGGAACCGATTGGAGATGACGCTGCGAACGCAGCAGCAGAAGGAGGATGTAGCGGAATGAATATCGAACAACGCGCTAAGGACGGAGCGACGGTGCTTGCTTTGAGCGGCCGCTTGGACGGCAATACGTCGGGGGCGCTGGAGTCGCAATTTTTACAGCTGGTCGAGCAAGGGGCCGCGAGGTTCGTGTTCGATCTGTCGCAGCTCGAATATGTAAGCAGCGCCGGCTTGCGCAGCTTTCTGCTTGCGGCCAAAAAAATCAAAACGATCCAAGGCAAGCTCGCGCTCGCTCATTTGAACCAGAACGTCAAGGAAGTTTTCGATATGTCCGGGTTCAGCGCTATTTTCACGATTTGCGCGACGGAGCGGGACGCCTTGGAAGCGGTAGGCTGATCCCGCATACGATGCAAGGCCACGGAAGGATGAACGTATGAATGCGCTCCTGTATGCGCTGCTGACGCTGACGATAGCCGGATGGGCTTGGAGCGAATGGAGGCGCCGCCGGCTTGGCGCGGAACTTCGCCGGACGATGCAGCTGTTCGAAGTAAGTCTGGATATGAACTCGACGATTCACAAAAAAGATTTGCTGCAGCGGATTATGGACACGAGCGCCCGGATCATGCAGGCGGAAGCCTCGTCCATCATTCTCGTCGATCCGGACAAGTGCGAATTGTATTTCGAACTGGCGACCGGAAGCAAAGGCGAGGAAGTGCGCGAGGTGCGTTTGAAAATGGGCGAAGGGGTGGCCGGATGGGTGGCCGCGAACGGAAGGCCGGTCAAAATCGACGATGCCGCCGGAGATCCCCGCTGGTCGTCGAAGGTGGCGAATCGGGTCAACTATGCGACGCGGAATATGCTTTGCGTCCCGGTGTACAGCAAGGGCGCGGTTATCGGCGTTTTGCAAGTCATCAACAAGAAGGGCGGCAAGCCCTTTACGGACCGTGACTTGCGGCTGCTCGAATCGATCGCTTCCCCGACTGCCGTCTCGCTCGACAACGCGATGCTGTACGATGCGCTGCAGCAATCGATAGAGGCGCTGAAAACGACGAGGGCCGCGAAAGAGCGAATGGAGAGCGAGCTGATGCTCGCTCAACGTATCCAGAGCGGCTTCGTGCCGAAGGAGCTTCTGCCGGTCAAATCGGCTGCGTTTCTGTGGCAGGAATCGGAAGCGGCTGGCGTGGACGCCGGGTCCGTAGCGAGAGCCGGTGAAGACGGTAGCCGCGAAGCCCCGTACCCCGCAGAGGTGAACGCGACGCTGCGTCCCGCGAGGGAAGTGGGCGGCGATTTTTACGATTATTTTTTGCTTGGAGAAAACGAACTGTTTTTTGCGCTTGGTGACGTCTCCGACAAAGGCATTCCGGCTGCGCTTTACATGGCCATGATCGTTACGCTCATCAAAGGGCGCATGTCGAGTGGAGTTAGTCCCGGAGAGCTGCTGACCGCCGTAAACCGGGAGCTGTACAAGGACGATTCTACGATGTTTGCGACGATTTTCTGCGGCGTGCTCGATATGCGGACCGGCAAGCTGATATTCAGCGACGGAGGCCATTGTACGCCCTATGTGCTGCGGGAAGGCGGCGGGATTGA
This sequence comes from Paenibacillus ginsengarvi, assembly GCF_003626695.1. Taxonomy (GTDB): domain Bacteria; phylum Bacillota; class Bacilli; order Paenibacillales; family NBRC-103111; genus Paenibacillus_AB; species Paenibacillus_AB ginsengarvi. The sequence goes on along the minus strand of NZ_RBAH01000007.1, from coordinate 271,154 downwards.
CCCGCTTGCAGCCCAAAAATGTTTGCCGCTCGGCGTGATGGACGATACGTTATATGCGAATAACGCGGAGGTGCTGCTGCCGGGCGACCGGCTGGTGTTGTATTCGGACGGCATAACCGAGGCCGAGGATGCGGAGAAACGTCAGTACGGCACGTCGCGGCTGCTCGCTGCGCTTGAGGGAATGCGGGACTATGCGAGCAAACAGATGGTAGGGCTGTTATTGGATGAGGTGGACCGTTTTGCGAACGGGGCGATGCAGTCCGACGATATAGCTGTTCTCCTGATCGAGAAGAAGTAGATGCATAAGCAGTTGCTAAGTAGTTACGAACAAGGCACGACGCGCTCAGGCAAAATGTGGTATATTGTTCGTGATACAGTACGCGGAATTTACACGATACGTTGCGGCGAAGGAGGTCGTAAGCGATGACGAAGCGCCATACCAGCATCCAGAAACGACCGGAGGGGGAGTTATCCCGTAAATCGAAAGGCATTCAGCGGTCTCAGGCCGCAAGCGATCATCCGGTCATGCAGTTGCAGCGTTCGTTAGGAAACAAAGCCGTTGGCAGCGTGATTGGCACAGGAGGATTGACGGCTTCGGCACCGGGTGCCGTACAAACGAAGCTGACGGTCGGCCCCGCCGGAGACTCGTACGAGCAGGAGGCCGATCAAGTCGGACGGAAGGTGGCCGATTTCATCTCCGGGCCCTCAGCAGGCGCTCAGCAAGTGCAGCGGGACGAGGACGAATCGGCGATAGAAGAAGCGGAAGAGCTGCAGATGAAACGCTCGCCGGAAGGCATCCAGCGGGATGAGGACGAGTCGGCGGTAGAAGAAGCGGAAGAGCTGCAAATGAAGCGTTCGCCGGAAGGCATCCAGCGGGACGAGGACGAGTCGGCGATAGAAGAGGCGGAAGAACTGCAGATGAAGCGTTCGCCGGAAGGCATCCAGCGAGACGAGGACGAGTCGGCGATAGAGGAAACGGAAGAGCTGCAAATGAAGCGTTCGCCGGAAGGCATCCAGCGGAATGAGGACGAATCGGCGGTAGAAGAAGCGGAAGAGCTGCAGATGAAGCGTTCCGGGGACGGCTTTGATGCCGATGCGTCGCTGGAACGGGATATCGAGCAAAAGCGGGGCGGCGGCTCGCCGATGGATGCCCATATTCAGGCCAAGATGGAATCGGCGTTCGGGACGAAGTTTAATCAGGTGGGTATTCATACCGACGGCAAAGCGGATCGGATGGCCCGTTCGATCGGGGCATCGGCGTTTACGACCGGCAGCGATATTTTTTTCCGGCAAGGACAATACAATCCGGGAAGCAGACAAGGACAGGAACTGCTCGGGCATGAATTGACTCACGTCGTTCAGCAGCGGGGCGGTAGCACTCCGACTTGACAAAAGCTTCTGCACACAGATAGGAGTGTAACCGATGCCTTCTCAAACGGGGTATCAACAATCCCTTAACCGGCAGCACGCAAGTCCCGCTCCGGCTCGCGCCAAAAGCGGCAAACCGGCCGCTGCGAACGGGGCAGCTGCTCTGCAGTCCGGCCCTCTGTCCGCGAATCTGCTGCTGCAATTGCAGCGGACGCACGGCAACCAAGCGACGGGAGCTTATATCCGTTCGATGAACGCTGGCGTCATTCAGCGCGGATTGTTTGATAGGGTAAAGGGCGTTTTTTCACGCAGCTCGTCCAACTCCAACGGCGGACAAGCCCAGCAAACCGGCGATGAAGACAAGCTCGGCGAAGGGCTCGAGACGGCGGGCGAAGTAACCGATACGTTCAGTCAGCCTTTCGGAGACACGTCGGACGATTTGGCGGAAGTCGCCTACGACGAGGACGATAATGTCAAGGACGCCGGTATGGCGAAAACTTCGGGCGGAATAGGTACGGTTGGAGGAACAGCGGATATGCTCGGCGGCGTTTTCAAGCTGATGAGCTCGATTCGCGAGACGGTGAAAATAGTCCAGAACAAGGACGGCAAATCGACGGCCAACCAGGCTTTTCACGGTGCCGAACAAGTTTCCGGAGTGCTGGAGGGCGGCGGTAAAGCGGTAAGCGGCTCTACCAAGCTCGTGGACAGCGCGGCCAAAGCGAACGGACAACTGCAAGGTGTCGGTTCCTCCTCCTCCGTGAGCGAGTATGCCGGTACGGTCGGGGAAGGTTTGACCGCGCTGAAGGAAGCGGTAGGAGCCGTCGTTAATATTTACAAAATGTACAACAAACATAAGGAAGAAGGCGGCTTGTCCAAAACCGACGTGGCCAAAGGATCGCTCGAAACGATCAAAGGCGCGCTCGAGGCCGCTTCTTCGTCCCTGAAGGTGGCGAAATCGGTTCTGGAGCTGATGGAGTCGGGAACCGGCGCGCTAACGTCCGCCATTCCGGGCGTCTCGATCGCGGTAAGCGGCATGAAGATCGCCTTCCAGGTCGCCGCAATTATCAAGGCCAATATCGGCAGAGAATCGATGCAGCTAGTCAAACGCAGCTTCAAAGAAAAACATGCGGATGCGGATTTTATTATTCCGAAAAGCTGGTTCGGCGGCAACGCCGGCGTTGACAAACAGAAGCTAGAGGACTTTAAGCGCGACCTGCCGAATAAGATTGCGGCATCGGAAACTCGCAAAGACGCGCTGGAGACGAAGCAAACTGAGTTGGATGCCAAGCAGACGGATGTCGACAATGAGCTGACCGCCAAGCAGGATGAGAAGAAGTCGGTTCTGGCGCTTACGAATAAGACGCAAGCAGAGAAGAGAGCGCTTCTCGCGCCGATCAACAGAGAAATCCAGAAGCTTACGACCAAGAAAACGAGTCTCGCAACGGACATCGCGAACAATAAAGAGAGTCTCGATAAGGAAATCAGGGAGTACACGAGATTAAGCGAATTCGAGCAGGCCTCTACCGAATACAAGCTTGCAAAGGAATTGAAATATATTAACAAAAAGCGGATCACGCGGGGCAGCTTGATCGGATTAACGGAAATGATCAAGATCGGCGGCGATATCGCCACCTTGACCGGCGTCGGCGCGCAGGTTGGCACCCCGCTGAAAATTGTCGCTACCGGTTTCGGCGCGGCGATGCCTGCGGTTCGCACGCTGAAGCAGGCCGGACGGGATCGCGCATCCAAGACGGGAGCTTCGAGCTTGACGAAATGGATGTTCGACGAGAACAAATCGAGCGACAAGAAGAAACTAAGACGCGAGGCCGACACCGACCTGATTATTGCGATGTTCTCGAGCTTGCCTGTCTTTGATCCAAGTAACAACGGTGTCGTAGGGCAATACGAGCATGTGAAAAAATTCGTGGAAGCGACGGGAATGAACTGGTCGCATCTGGAGAAAGTACAAAGTGACCCGGATAAATTGAAAGAAGCGATGATCGCGGCTATGGCCGAACGATGATCGCTCCGTACGAAAGGAGCGAAAGCGATGCTGAACGAACTTGCCCATGCCAGACATTTGGCCCAGCTCGGCTTTCTGCAGACGATAGTCGAAGAAGCCGGATTGCCGGCGACCATGCTGGAGAAATCCGAACTGCTGCCGATTCATATTTTGATGGCCGGTTTTAGCCAGGACGGAAAAGGCCGCGACCGGTTTCTCCATTTCTCTTTCTTGCCTCTTGACGACGATGAACTAGCGGCCGTGCAGCTGCTGCAGCTGTATGTTACGTTTCCGTTCGAGCTCCCGCAGGAACGCAGAGCGGAGATGGCGCAGTTGCTGCTGGATTTCAACACACGGTTACCGCTAGGACATTTCGGCGTTAATGAGCAGAATGAAATCCACTACCGGTACATCTACTCGCTGCCCGCTTCGGCCACGTTTGATAAAGACGAGACGTTGTCTGTCATCGAGCTGTTCGTGCAAATGTGCGACCTGTTCGGCGACGCGATCGAGGCGGTGGCGGACGGTTCGCTTTCGTGGTCCGAAGCGATCAGTCCGGTTGCAAACTAAAGTCCGATACCCGCCCATCTGGCGGGTATTATTCTGCCAGCAATGAAACGCCCCCAAATTGGTTACACTGCGAGTAGATGGAAACCGTTTCTACTTGAGGGGGACGCTAGATGACTATGACGATACATCCGGCGCACAGGCGTATGGCGACGCTGTGGACGTTGTCGCGCAATCGCCGTTTGACGCCCGAGGAACAGACCGAGCTCGAACAGTGCATGCAAGTAAACGCCAAACTGTGCTGGGAGATGGCTTGCCTCGAGAACGCTTCGCTTCTGGCGTCGATGACGCGGGATACGGAATGGCAGCATGAAATATGCGGCCAGATCGACAGTTTCCCTTGGCAGGCGAAAAAACCGGACCCGTAACAAAACGGAATCCGGTTTTATGGCGATATGACGATATGGAGGTGCGTCAAACTTCAGGAGTCGGCTTGACCGGCTGCCCCGTCTTGCCATGCATGAGCACCTTCTCGTTTGACATGAGAAAGACGAACAGCAGCGATAACACAGCCGGAATAAGCGTCCACAGGAACGTTTGGGCGATGGAGGACGACAGCGCATCGGTAATGCTGCGCAAGATATTGTCTGGTATACCGGCGCGCGCTTCCGGCGACAGGAGTGCCCTCGGATCTTTCAGCAATTCGGCTGAAGGAAGTGCCGCGGGAGACGATCCGCCGCCAGTTGAACCGAATAGCGAGCCCAGCGAGTCCATGAACGAATTGCGCTGGATCATACCGAATAACGTAATGCCAATCGTCATGCCGAGCGATCGTAAGAAAGCGAGCGTCGAATTGGCCGAGCCCCGCTTCGTTTCGTCAAAATGGTGGATGGACGCCATGCCGAGCACCGAGAACGAAGCGCCGATGCCAAGGCCTACTACAATCATGAACAGAGTGACCGCAAGCCTTGAACTGTCCGCTGTCAGCGTTGTAAGCAGAGCGATGCCCGTAATCAGTATGAGGCCGGAGACGAACATGACATTGCGATAGCTCGTTCGCATCGCGAATTGCGCGCCGACCTGGCTCGCGACAACGCTGCCGAGCATCATCGGGAGCAGCAGCAGCCCGGAGTTGGTGGCGGTTCCGCCTTGAACGCCCTGGATATAGATCGGAATGTATACGGTAGCGACTATGAAGGCAGCTCCCGAAAAAATGCCGATGAGCGAGCTGGAGGCGTACAACCGGACTTTGAACATCGCGTACGATATAATCGGCTCCGCCGCTTTTCTCTCGATAAGCAGGAAGGAAACGAACAGCACTGTAAACAGAGCGAACAGGCTAATAATAACCGGCGAATTCCAATCGTATTTTTGACCGCCCAGCTCCAGAGCGAACATGAGACAGATGATCGCGGCCACGAGAGTGACGGCTCCGGCCCAGTCGATCCGCTGTTTCGCATGACGAATGGACTCCTTGTAGAAGAAAGCGACGAATACGAAAGCAATAAGGCCCAAGGGCAAGTTAATATAAAATACCCAGCGCCAATCGATATAATCCGTCACATACGCGCCAAGCAGCGGGCCGAATATGCTCGACAGACCGAATACGGCGCCGAACAGGCCGCCCATAGCGCCGCGCTTCTGCGGAGGAATCACGTCAAACATGATCGCGAAGGCGATCGGGACGAGAGCACCTCCGCCGATGCCTTGGATGGCCCGATAAATGCTAAGCTGCACGATATTTTGCGCCGTACCGCACAAAATCGAACCGAGCAAAAAAACGAGCAGACCGAAAATGAAAAAACGTTTGCGGCCGTACATATCGGACAACTTGCCGAATATCGGCATACCGGCCATCTCGGCCACCATATAAGCGGATGTGACCCAGACAAACTTGTCGAGTCCGCCCAAATCCCCGACGATCGACCCCATCGCAGTTGCCACAATCGTGTTATCCATAGCCGAGACCAGAATCCCGATCAGCAAACCGGCGACGACGAGAGGCAGGTTGCTCGTTGTCCTCGAAGATTTCATCACGAATCGTTCCTTTCTTTTTAAACTTGCCGAATCTCGCCGATGACGGCATCCGGGTGGCGCTTCATCTCGCCTTTGTATTCCACCAGCCCGATATCGCAACCGGGACCGATCGATATATTCGTGCCGCGGACGACGGCCGCTTTCGTAGATTCGATGTAGATCTCGTCACCCTCGATAAGGTCGGTGATCAGTGCGTCCCTGGTGAAGATTAGCGCCTTGACGAGCTTGCTGATCGCGTTGTCTCCGGTCTTGCGAACCAGAATCGTTTCGCCGCCGATTTCTTTGGCCCGGCATTCGGCATATAGATCGATCTCGATAGCACCCGCATTCAGCAAGCCTTCGATACGGAAGCTGCCCCGCGAGCGGAATCGTTCGGCATCGCAGTTGTTTTTGGCCGTAAACGATCCGTTGATCTCTAGTTCCTCGACGGCGATAGGACCTTCTACTCGGGTATGCCCGTCTATGCGGCAAGTGCCGCCGGTTAGAGCGCCCTCGATATCGGATTTGCCGTTTACCCGCAACTTGTCTGTCTCCACGCCTGCGCCGAAGGAGGACGACCCGTTCACTTCGATGCTATGAGCTTTCATCGAACCGCGTACCGTAGCTTTGCCGTTCGCAACGAAACGAGTGCAGTCCAGATCGCCGTTGATCGCCCCGTGGCCGTTAATCGACACATTATTGAAGAGGCCGCCGCCGCATCCGCCTAGGACGCCGTTTATGTTCAAATCTCTGCGTTCCGTTTTATTCATAACTTATCTCCTATCTAGATCTGTAGTTGGTCTTGTTCCTGCACGGCCGAACTCGGGTGGCACTCGAACCGCTCGGTGTATTCAACCCGTCCGATCCGGCAGCCGGGACCGAGAACGATCGTCGCCCCGCGAATGACATCCGCAGTCGTGTGCTCGGCGTAAATATGATCGCCTTCGATCGATCCGGCCGCTAACGTTCCCTCGTAATAGTCGGATGGAAGGAAAAACGCTCCGATCAGCTTTTTCAGCATATTGCCTTCGGCGCGGTGAATCCGGATCGACTCGCCGCCGATTTCTTTGACCTCGCAGCGGCTGTTGACAGCCATATCGACTTCGCCGGCGTTGACGAGACCGCCAATCCGGAAGATGCCTTGAATACGCAGCTTCTCCGCTTCGCAATGCCCTTTAATATGGAAGGTGCCTTGCAGGCCGACTTCTTCGCCGGCGACGTTGCCGCGCACGTTGGTTTCGCCGAACGATCGGATCGAGCGCGCCTTCAAGTTGCCTTCGATTTCCATTTTGCCATTAATTTTCGCTTCGCCCGTATCGAAATCGTCGGTGATGTCCAGCGTTCCGTTGACGGTGCAAGACGTTCCTTTCAGCGAGCCGTATACTTTGGACGTGCCGTTGCAGCGAAAAGCGAGGCAGTCGACATCTCCGCTAAACTGGGCTTCGCCGTTAATTTTGACGTTTTTGAACAGGCCGCCTCCGGAACCGCCCGAGCCGACGATTTTGACGTCATATCGTCTCTCCATCGTTTGTTCTCTCCTCATCCATTCAGTTTCAGCTTCAATTCTTCGGCGACGGAAGCGGCGGTCAGCCGGGCTACGACCTTGCTGCCTGCATCGAATATGCATTCATTTTGCTGAGTCATCATCAGAAACGACGATACGCCCATTTTCCGCATAAACAGAAAGGTCCAATTTTGGTTTGTAATCGCCGCCTCATGATCCTGGATCGTCTTCAGCATCATGCCGCCTTCGTCGAGACTAAGATCTCCCGCCCGAAGCAGCTTGTCGAGCGCGTACAGAAACAAGATCCGGTTAAAGGGGAGGACGGGTGAGTAGCCGAACGTCCGTTTGAACAGCTCGAGCGAAGGAGGGGAAACAATGTTACGATCCACCAGCTCATGCTCGGGCAGCGACAAGTCGTCCGCCGCCGGCGAGAAGACGTCGGCCAGCTCGTCAAGCGACAAGTCGTCCTTCATATTTTTAATTTTGTTTATGCGGGCAAGCATATTTCGCTTCGGGAAAAACGTTTCCTGGCCGGTAAACGTCGATTTGCGTACGAACCATTCCTCGGGAATCAAATTTTTCCGTTTCCATCGATACAGCTGCCCGTACGAAATACCCGTCAGCTCGAGCAGCTCTTTTTTCGATATAAGCTCTTGATCCACATCAGCACCTCCTGACGAATTTGAATGTAACATAACATTGTTACGTTTGTAAAGAGGGTGCGTAACAAGGTGCGGAAAAAGCAGAGCGCAGCGTTTTGCGCCGGGAAACAACGATCGAAAGTGCAAGGGCGTTCGAGTGCCCGAGCCGCACGAGAAATAACCGGCTCGTGACGAATTGCAGATTATGGTATCATTACTTGTATCAAGAGCATGGAGGTGCCTGCGTATGGAGAGCTATAAGCGAATACGGGCAATCATGGAAAACGAAAACGGGGAATGCGTATAAACCGCCCGTGAAAAAGACGTAATTCCCCCGGAAACTTGTTCAGGAGGGATTACAACAGTGAAATCGTTCATACCCGGAATCGAGCTGTCGCGTTGCTTTTACGAAGAGGTTGTGGCCAAGCTTGTAAACGAGCCGCATGCGGCCGCCTTGATCGGAGAAGGTTCGGAAGTCCTCGGTTTCGATCAGCCCCGTTCGACCGATCATAGCTGGGGGCCGCGGATGCAGCTTTTTGTCCGCTCTTCGCAAGTCGAGGCGGTGAGGTTATCCATCGAGGACCGACTGCCGGCAACTTTCAAAGGATTTCCTGTGCAGTTTCACTCATTGCAAACCGGTACAGTCAGGCATCATGTCGAAGTTACAACGGTCGAGGAGTGGGTTGCGGCTCAGCTCAGGATCGATTCGTTTACCGAGCCGACTGTGGAAGTCTGGCTGTCCATGCCCCAGCAGCATCTGCTTCAGTTTACTTCCGGAGCGGTCTTTCGGGACGACTCGGGCGAATTGACCCGTATTCGCGAAAGGTTTTCCTGGTATCCCGCGGATGTATGGCTGTGGATGATGGCATCCCAGTGGCATTTGATCGGCAATGTCGAGCCTCTTCTAGGCAGAACTGCGGAAGCGGGCGATACGAGAGGGTCTATTCTGGTGTCCTGCCGCCTAGTCCGCCTCATTATGGAGCTTTGCTTTCTACAGGAGAAACGGTACTGGCCTTATATGAAATGGTTCGGAACCGCCTTTTCCCGGCTGTTCATCGCGCCGCAAATCGGCCCTATTCTGGACCGTATCCTGCAAAGTCCGGACCAGCAATCGAGGGAAAACGGGGTGACAGAGGCTCTGGAGATCGTTGCCCGGCGTCATAATGCGCTTGGACTGACCCGGCCGGTTCTTCCCAGGTCGGAACCTTTTCAAGTAGGGATTAACAATGCCGTTCGGCCGTATCGTGTCTTGAATACGGGCCAGTACGTCCAGGCGTGCAAAGAGGCGATTGCGGATGAAACGATCCGCAAGCTGGTCCACGTCGGTGCGATCGATCAACTGACGCATGCCGATGACGCGCTTATTAACTTTACTTCCTGGACCGAGCGTCTCAAGTTTGGTTATAGAGCGGAAACTGATGCGGCATCGCTGCAGCCTGATTAAACGCATACTTGCACCAATGGCCCCCGTAATCGTTATTACGGGGGCTTGTTAATGGTATGGACGCGTTTTACGTGAATCAGCGATTTCCTTGAAAATAATACGACGCGACGTGCGAGTCGTCGACCGAGATCGGCGAAGGCAGGTACTGCATGACCTCATTCGCTTCCTGCACGCTCATCCATTTCACTTCGATAATATCGCCGTCGGGGTCGAGAATTTCCAACTGCCCGCCGATAACGACCGCATAAAAGGTGAAGATGAGGGCGTGATCTCCTGCCTGCGTAAAAAACACTTCCCGGACCGAATGCAGCCCGCCAAGGGTAATGTCGAGGCCCGACTCTTCCTTCGCTTCGCGGATGGCCGCTTGCTCCAGCGTTTCGCCCGGTTCTACGGCCCCGCCCGGAATCGACCAGTAGCGAGAGTCCCTTTTCTGGTTGAGCACCATGACAATGTTTTGCCGGGATTCATCGTAAATCAGCGTGTTTGCAACGTCCACTCTTCTCATCGTTTGCCATCCTCCCGCAAGCTGCGATTAACCAGGCCATTATATCACTTGAATCGATCCGTCAGGTCGGAGCGTTTCAGTATAGACGATTATTCCTCCGCACGCGTTAAATGGCTTGCGATCAGTCCGCCGTGATGACGTCCCGTCTCGATAAATATCTCGTTCGCCTCGGCGCCGGCGGCGATAACACCGGCGATGAACAGCCCTTTGACGTTCGTTTCCATCGTTGCCGGATCGAAGTGCGGCTTGCCTGACTCGGCCTCCATCTCGATACCGGCCGTTTGCAAAAAAGCGCGGTCCGGGCGGAAGCCGGTCAAGGCGAGAACGAAATCGTTGTCCAGCGTCTCGGGGCCGTCTTCGCGTTCGATCGTCACACTCGTCTGCTCGATCCGGGTGACCCGCGAGCGGAACAGCAGCCGGATCCGGCCCTTGTTCACCAAAGCTTCGAATTGCGGACGCACCCACGGCTTGATTTTGGACGATATCGATTCGCCCCGGTATACGATCGTCACCTCGGCACCGACCCGGATGAGCTCAAGCGCGGCATCGACAGCGGAGTTATTGCCCCCAATGATAACAACCTTCGTGCCCGTGTAAGGATGCGCTTCGCGGAAAAAGTGGCTCACCTTCGGCAACTGCTCGCCGAGAATGCCGATCATATTCGGATGATCGAAATAGCCGGTAGCGACGATGACGTTCTCGGCTTCGCAGGTTTGCGCATTTCCGGCGCGGTCAACGCTCGTGACCGTAAACGTATCGCCGTGCTTGACGACGGAAGTTACTTCTTCGTAGGAACGAATGCGAATCGCTCGGCGCATCGCCACATTCCGGTAATAGTGGAGCGCTTCTGCGCGGGTCGGCTTGTCGTTCGGCGTGGAGAACGGGATGCCGCCGATCTCGAGCAGCTCGGCCGTGCTGAAAAATTGCATATAGGTGGGATATAAATAGATCGAGTGCACGATCGAATACTTCTCGATGACTAGCGGTTCCATACCTGCGTTTTGCAGCTCCAGCGCTGCGGACAGGCCGCACGGGCCGGCGCCGACGATAATGACTTTTTCCATTCTGACTGTGCCTCCCTGTGAAGTAAACGTTACATCTCCTTATTGTAACATACACGCCGGGCGCATACGATTGTTCGACAGGGGTAGACAAGTTTACTAGGATGTAGATGGTATGCATGACTAAACGAAGAGAAACGGAATCGAGCATATCGAATTTCGCTGATTGACATCAAGAAAGAAATGCATATACTAAATTATGTAGATGCTATGTAGTTAAAAATACAAACCGGAATACCAACAGTAATTTTAATTACTACATAATTTCTGCATAATAAGTTGCGAAATGGAGGCCGGGAAGGTTCGACTTGGACAATCGCTCCCTGCTATCCGGAGGAGGGACGGAGGACAGGAGTTGGCCCGCGAAATGGTTCAGAAAACGATCGGCGTTATCGATAATGAAATCGCTTACAGAAGTGGAGAGATATTCTCGAAAAAGTGGTGAAGCAGATTGAACAAAATCCTGAAACGGGCAGCGGCGAGGCCCGCAGTCTTTGGAGGAGGAGCTTTGCATGTGGGAAAACAAGAAACAGCGGCGAGGCCGGCTGCTTACGGGCCTATTGATGGTGGCGCTCGTATCGTCAGTCTGGCCGTCGGCAGCGGGCACACAGAAAATGGTTCTAAACGAAGGAGGAACCCCCGTGGCTGAGGCGCCGGAAGTGAGTGTGCGCACGGATCGATGGCTAACGGCGCAGCGCGCCTCTAGCCCCGTCCAGGCCGATGGCGTGTGGAACGAAAGCGTATGGGCGTCGGCTGCTGGAAGCGGCGGTTTTTCCACCGCCTACTTCGGTGAACCGGCGGAACAGGAAACGCAAATGAAGCTGGCCTATGACGATACCCATTTGTATATCGCCCTCGACGGCCAATATGAAAGCGGATACACTGGGGCGAATGCGCCGGAGGCAGAGCGGGTTTTCCTGCTGCTGAGCCATGACGACGACAGGATGAAGTTTTACAGCGTGCCGGTTTCGATTACGGCTGGCCCGCATCCGATAGGGATTCGGTACAACAATTTCACGACGGCCGATGTGCGGGAGACGCTGCAGCAAGTTGTCGATTTGACGAAGGGCGGACAGGCGCAGCAGGCGGTAAGCAAGCGGAGCGACGGCTGGAGCGCCGAGGTCAGCATCCCGCTAAGCGCGCTTGGCGTTCAAGGGATCGCGGCGGGAGAGCGCTGGCAGGTGAATGCGATTCGTTATTTTGGCATCGCTTCCTCGCGTCCGCTCAGCTCCTGGGTGCCGGTGCGCCGAATGACGGTAATCGACGGCGACAATACCGGTCCGAATCGCGGTTATACGCTGAGCGTGTATACGGCCAACGAAGGGCGGTTCGGCAGCCTTTATTTCGATGGAAGGCCGGATGAGCCTGTCACCGGCAAACCTGTCGCGGAATGGCCGCTTTCGGCTTCGGCGCGCTTGTTGTACGACAGCTTTACGGAGAAGCGGCTGGTTTTGAAGGAAGACGATTGGGATGCGGTTTCCTCGTCGGTTTCTATGAGCTGGACTTCGCCGTACGGGGAACAAACTGCGCTGCTCCCGGCTTCTGTTGCGACCGAAGGAAGCGACCAGGTTGTCTCCTTTTCCCATCCCGAGCCGCTGCAAAATGGGACCTACCGGCTCGAAGTGATCGCCGAGGAGTCCGGGGGGCTTCGGATGAAACAACTGGAGCTTTCGTTTGATCGGGACGGACTGATCGCGGCGGGCAACGAGAAGTTTCCGACTTCGCCGCCGGCATCGGTGAACCAGGTAACATCCGCGCCGCCCTCGTTGGAAGTGGCTAAGCTATTATCGCTGGTGCCGGATCGGGTCGGGATGTTTTTCGCCGGCGTGCCGCACGCGCCGGAGCTATCGGAGCGGGCGACCAATTATACGTGGTCGGTGGCCGATCCGTGGGTGCTGACTTCGACGGATAGCGGGAAGATCAAGTATCCGAATCCGCAATATCCGGAGAACAAGATGTTAACCGTGACCAACCGTCTCGGGCAAACGGTCGAATACCCGTATTACGAGGATGCGAACGGAAAGCGGTATTTCCTGTCCGCCCATCTGTGGTATATGCAGCGGCAATACCTGCTCACGCGGACGCGGGAGCTGGCGCAGACCGATCCGCTCGGAGCGGCGCGTCTGCTGTACCGCTTCGCCCAGGTGGTCCCCGGCTGGGTTCCGATGAACGACTACGACAAAGGCGTGCAGTATCCGGTCGTGCCGTCGGGCGGACCGCCCTATCCGTATTATGGCGGCTTATGGTCCCGTTGGTCGCAGAACGAGATGGCCGCGCTCGGCCAGTTGGCGGACGCTTACGCCATTGTGAATCGGACGAACGCCTTCGAGCTGTTAAGCGCGGAGCTCGGCGAAAACGTAGACGAGCGGATCGTTCAGGACATGTTCCGGCCTTCGCTGGATTACTTTCATTCGTTCCCGGTCATCAAGGCCAACGTCGAGGTGTCGAATTACAACGGCTTGATCGCGCTTGCCAAAGCGTTAAACGACCCTGATCTGATGCACGAAGCGGTCGAGCTGGTGGAGCAGTACGTGGTCAATATGTATATGCTGGACGGATTCTGGAAGGAAGTATCGGTGAGCTATCACAAGGATTCGGTGTTGCTGCTGAGTCAGGCGATCCAGCAGGCGGCAGGCTGGAGCGATCCGCCCGGATACGAATCGCCGCGGACGGGAGATCGCTTCGAGCAATTGGATTTGCTGGAGCGGCTGCCGCAGCTTCCGGCGATGCAGGGGATTGCCGCAAAGCTGGCATACCCGGACGGACGAGTGCTGCCGATCAATGACACCTGGGCTTTCTACAAGCCGCCTCAGCCCCAGGATACCGGTTCCATGCTACTCCCCGGCGCGGGGATTGCCAAGTTGGCTCGCGGCCAGGGAAGCGGTCAGACGATGCTGTATATGGGTTTTTCGCCGAAAAACGGGCACGATCATAAAGATCCGCTGAATTTGACCTTGTTTGCAAAAGGTCAGGAATTGCTGCCCGACATCGGGTACACGCATACGAAGTACCGGCAGTGGAGCATGTCTACGCTGGCGCACAATACGGTGGTAGTAGACGGCCGCGATGCTGTGACCTCGGGAGTGGCCAAGTCCGGCGGAGCGATCCGCGATATGGTCAAGCTGGGCGATGCCGCCCAGGTGGTGCGGGCGGAACAGCCGAACGCCTACCCGCAGACGGAGACGTACGGACGGGAGCCGTGGCTGATCGGATTCGGCGGCGCCGGACCGGACGAAGCGTACGTGCTGGATTTGTTCCGTGTGACGGGCGGCACGCGGCACGAGTATACGCTGAACGGGGACGCCAACCGGACGGCTTATTTTGAAACGGATGCGGCGCTTGCCGCCTACGGTCCTTACCTGCTGGAAGGCAATCCGGCCGTGGTCGAGCCAACGAACGAATATGAAACCGGCACGATCGACGGCGGACAGTATCACGGCTATATGCATGTGCGCAATGTGCGGACGGCGGCGCTGACGGACGGACTTTTCGAAGCTACGCTGCGGACGGCGGACGGCACGGCGGCACGTTCGAATTTGCGTATTACCGGATTTGCCGGAACCGGGGCAAGCGAGATGTTTATCGGCGAATCGCCGTCGCTTCAGGCTACCCGGCTGCAAGGTCTGAATTATGACACGCAAACGGAAGCGGATAAGTATTTTATGCCGAAGCTTGTTGTCAGACGGGAAGGAACAGCGCTGAACAGCAATTTCATTACGGTGCTGGAGCCGTTTGCGTCCGGGCAGCAGCCGCGTATCGAACACGTCGAGGTGCTGCTCAGCGACGAGCAGACGGGAGCGGCGGCGGTGGCGATCACGTACGGCAGCACGCGCGACATTGTGCTAAGCGCTCCGCAGTATGCGGGTACGCCGCTGGTCGTCGGCAATTTGCGGCTCGACGGCAAGCTGGGCTTTATTCGCCTGGTGAACGGCCAGATCGAGCAGATGCAGCTCGCTGACGGTACGAGGCTGAGTATGGGGGAGGCCGTGGTCACGGCCGGAGGCGCGGTTCACGGCACGGTTGTGCGCACGGAGCGGAAGCAGGATGGCAGCGGGCGCAATGCGCTGGTGACAGGGGCGGCAGTACCGTTCTCCGCAGCAGGCCGCTACGCGATCGTCACCCAGGCGGACGGATCGGCAGCCGGCTACCGGATCGCCAGCGTACAGTCTGTGGGGAGCGAGACGGTGCTGGATCTGGGCGAACAAGATCCCGGCTTCGTAATTGAGCCGGACGGCGGCGCCCGGCAGTTGTATTTTCCGATGAAGCAGTGGAGCGGTGCGCCTTCCCTTTATATTGCCAATCTGGAGGAAAGCGGGTTTACCCCGCTTCCTCCGCTTTCGCCGGGGACGGTAAGCGGAACGGTGTACGGTCCCGAGCTTGCGCCGCTTGGCGGCGCGAAGGTGAATGTGAGCGGATACGGGGACTTGTCGGCCGTGACCGGCCCGGACGGCGGCTTCGTGCTGTCGCCAGCGCCCGGCGGTTGGCAGCGGGTAACGGCGAAGAAGGACGGTTATCGCACGACCGTGTCCGATGCCGTCTATGTAGGGGCGGGTCATACCGCGGTTGTCACGCTTGAGCTGGACGACGACTCGCCCCCGCTGTTAACCGGGGCGCCTGCCGTAGGCGCGGGGGTCGGGGAGCAGGTGCAGGCGACCTCGTCCCGCGACGGCGTGCTGTATCTGGTCCCGGAATCGGTCCCTCCGGTGCTGACGCAGTTGGAAGCGGCGACCGTCAACACAGCGGTGTACGCCACCCGTACGGCCGCCTCGGCACATACGCCGGCTTTCCTCGATACTTCCGGTTTCGCTGCGGGACGGTATATGCTGTACGCGGCGGACAACAGCGGGCGCGTGTCCGCAGGAAAGACCCTATGGCTGCTGCCGAAGGGCCAGCCGATCGTGGACAACGAAGATCCGCTCGTCCGTTATTCGGGAACGTGGGCGACGACGAAGGGGGACGACCGCCATATCGGCAGCAGTGCCGTGACGGCAACGGCGGACGGCGCTTATGTCGACATTCCGTTTTACGGCGACAGAGCGCAGTTGATCGGCGTTCGTTTCAATACGCACGGGAAAGCGGCGATTTATATCGATGGCGAGTACCGGACGACGGTGGACAATTACCTGGCGAACTGGAAGGCGCAGCAGGTTATTTTTGATACGGGGCCGCTGACGGAAGGGGCGCACGTCATCCGGTATGAACGGACCGGCGAGAAAAATCCGGCCTCCAGCAATTACTTGATTCATTTCGACGCGCTGCGCAATATGACGCCGGAGCTGCTGCCGCCTACGGCAGGCCTTGTCGGCAATGGACCGGTTGCGATCGGCACGCCGGTTACGGCAACCAGCTCCAAGAGCTCATCCCTGTATCTGGTTCCGCGAAGCACGGCTGCGTTCCGCAGCGCGATTGAAGCGGCAGGCGCGTCCGCTAACGGCTCCAGCGCGACGGTGACGGCATCGACGTACGGGCTGCTCGATACGAGCGGATTTGCCCCGGGCTTGTACAACGTATATGCGATTGACGCAAACGGCGCCTTATCCGAAGCGCTTCCTCCGATTGCAGTGATCGACCCTGGCGAGAAGCTTGTAGATAGCGTTAGTTCGGTTGTCTACTATAGCGGTACGTGGTATACCACAAGCAATGATAGCCGGCATATCGGCAATAGCGCGGTGACGGCGATGAGCAACGGGGCTTATGCCGACATTCCGTTTTACGGCGAAAGAGCGCAGCTGCTCGGCGTTCGCTACAATGCGCACGGCAAAGCGGCGATTTATATCGATGGCGAATACCGGACGACGGTGGACAATTACCTGGCAAGCTGGAAGGCGCAGCAGATTATTTTCGATACGGGGGTGCTGCCGGAAGGGCTGCATACGATAAGATACGAGCGCACCGGCGAGAAAAACCCGGCCTCCAGCGACTATTGGATCCATTTCGACGCGCTTCTGGTTATAGAGGCGCCGTAATCGTCGATCCCCCCGAATGCCAATGACAGTTAAGCCGGATGGGCGTATAGTTCAATGACGATGAAGACAAGGCTTACATTTCGTGGTAGCATGAAGGGGACAATCGAATCATTACGGGCTTTCGGACCGAAAGCGCGAAGGGGGACTTATCGATGCAAAAAAGCGACGGCATGAATTATGCGCCGGAAGGTAAACCGCAACCGGTGGTAAGAGCGGGCGAATTTACGTTTGCCGCTATCGCGCTGGACCACGGACATATTTACGGCATGTGTAACGGCCTCATCGGAGCGGGAGCGACCCTGAAATGGGTGTACGATCCGGACCCGGCCAAAGTCGCCGCCTTTATCGCCAAATATCCGAACGTGAAAGCCGCCGAGTCGGAGCAGCAGGTGCTTCAAGACCCTGAGGTTCGCCTGATTGCCGCAGCGGCAATCCCTTCTGAGCGGGGAGCGCTCGGACTGAGAGCGATGGAGCACGGCAAAGATTATTTTACCGACAAAACGCCGTTTACAAGCCTTGAGCAGCTCGCCGCGGCCAAAGAAATGACGAGCCGCACGGGTCTGAAATATATGGTGTACTACAGCGAGCGGCTGCATGTGGAAAGCGCGATCCATGCCGGGCGTCTCGTTAAGGACGGTGCGATCGGTCGCGTCGTGCAGGTGATCGGCACCGGACCGCACCGTCTGAACGCTCCGTCGCGGCCGGACTGGTTTTTCAGCAAAGCGCAATACGGCGGCATTTTGTGCGATATCGGCAGCCATCAGATCGAGCAGTTTCTGTACTTCTCGGGATGCAGCGACGCCAAGGTAGTGCACAGTAAAGTCGCCAATTACAATAACAAAATGTACCCCGAGCTGGAAGACTACGGCGACGCCACGCTCGTCGGCGACAACGGAGCGACAAACTATTTCCGCGTCGACTGGCTGACTCCGAACGGACTCGGCGTATGGGGCGACGGCCGGACGATCATATTGGGCACGGAAGGCTATATCGAGCTGCGCAAATATATCGATGTCGCCCGCACGAAGGACGGCAATCATCTGTATCTCGTGAATCAGGAAGGCGAGTATCATTACGAGCTGTCCGGCAAAGTCGGGTTCCCGTTCTTCGGCGAGCTGATTCTGGACTGCATGAACCGCACCGAAATCGCAATGACCCAGGCGCATGCGTTCAAAGCGGCGGAGCTGTGTCTGATCGCCCAGCGTGATGCGATCCGGGTGGAGTAGAGACACGTTTACGTGAACCGAATAGCGATAAGACGGCGGAAATTACACCACGAGGAACGATTGTTTTGTCCGTTTCCGCCCGTCCGCAAGGCAAACAACCGGCATTCATATGCCGGTTGTTTGTTTTTTTCGCCCGCTGCGGGGGCATCCGCTATTTACAGGAAAGAAAGCCGGAGCGTAGAATGGAGGAAGTACGCCGTATGGAACCGATTCGGGCTTAAGGCATAACAGGGGATGAACGACAATGGGGAAGATGTGGGATTACTTTCATCGTACGACCGATCAGAAGGAGCACATGAGCGTCCTTGTCGATGCCGCCCATGCGGACGCTGCGCCGAAGTCCGGATTCACGAGTCTGTTGTCTGTCGTTATTAACTTGTACGCCATAGCGGCCGACAAGAAAGAACGCGAAAGCGCTCAAGCGAAACTCGGCGTTTTGGAGCAGCGGCTGGAGCAAACGCTGGCCGGGCATAGACAAGCCGTATATGTCGGGAGAATCAACACGGAGACCCGGCTGGAATTTTATTACTACGCAAATCCGGGCGATGCGCCGCTGCAAAAGCTGGTGGAGCAGGCGATGACCGCTTTACCCAAATACCGCTGGGTGGCGACGGAACGCGAGGACGCCGACTGGTCGTTTTATCATTTTTTGCGGCCGAACGAGATCGAGAAGCTGTACGCCCGCAACCATATTTTGCTCCGCTCGCTGATGGAAAAGGGAGACCGGCTCGGTACCGCCAGACATGTATACCACTGGTTGCGCTTCTGCAGCCGGGAAGAGATGCGGCAAGCGGCGGATAACGCCAAAAAGCTGGGATACAGCGTCGTCAATTCGGATATCGACACGGGCAAACCGACCTACCAGCATACGCTGATCATCAGTAAAATGCACCCTCTGGCGATCGGGGCGGTGAACGACTCCGTCCGCGAGCTGTACGAGCTGGCGCGTGCGTTTGCAGGCAAGTACGAGGGCTGGGGAACGGATATGCGCAAGAAGCTGCTCAGCCGGCTGAAGGATAAGGTGCTCGGCAACCGGCTCGTGCTGGCCGGGGTGGTGCTGCTCGCCGCGGCGCTTATCGTGATTCCGCTTTTTGCGACTCACTAGAATCTGACAGAATGGAGATGGAACACAAGTGACTACAACGATTGGTATCGTTCGGCATGGAATTACGGATTGGAACACCGAGATGAGGGCGCAAGGACATACGGATATACCGCTGAACGAAACGGGGAGGCGGCAAGCGGAGCTGCTCGGCAAGCGGATGAGCGGAGAGACGTGGGATGTCGTATACAGCAGCGATCTGGGACGCGCGCTCGAAACGGCCCGCAAAGCTGTCGAACAGCACGGGCTGGTTATCGCAACCGACGTCAGGCTGCGAGAGGTGTATCTCGGCGAAGTCGAGGGAACGACCGAAGAGGAGCGTCTGAACAGATGGGGGCCCCGCTGGAAGGAGCTTGATCTCGGTCAGGAATCCCGCGATTCGGTAGCGCTGCGCGGCGTGCAGGCGCTTGCGGATTACGCGGACCGGCATCCGGGCAAACGGATTCTCGTTGTCAGCCATGGCGGCTGGATCGGCAACACGATGAAAAAGCTCGTGCCGCATTTCGAGACGTCGATGCATCTGCAAAATACGTCGGTCACGCTCGTCCGCAGAACGGAACACGGCCGCTGGGAGTGCGATCTGTTCAACTGCACGCGGCACCTCGCCTAGCGGGAGGTATCAATCTCTCGCGGCGCGAACTCGAACAGGCAGCCAGTTCAAATCGCGGATGGCTTGCCTGACGAGCCGCGGACGATCAGTTCGGACGGCAGCACGATTTTTTTCCATTCCGGCGTCGTTACGCCTTTGATTCTCTCGATCAGCAGTTGGATGCCCATTGCGCCGAATTGGTAGGCGGGCTGGGAGACGACAGTGAAGAACGGATCGATAACCGATGCGCCGAGATCGTCGAAGCAAACGACAGACATTTCCTCCGGCACCCGCACTCCGAATTCGAGCAGCTTGCGGATAAGGCCGACGGCAAGAAAGTTGTTTCCTGCGAATACGGCTGTAGGCGGCTGAGGCATCGTTAGCAAACGCCGCAGCGCCGTTTCGTCGGTAAAATGCTTGTAGTTCATCTCCAGCACAAGCGAATCGTCTTCCGGTATATCGCTAAGCTTCAAAGCCTCCCGGTAACCGGCGAGCCTTTCGCGCGCGGTGGAAACGGCGAGCGATCCGTTCACCATAGCGATCCGGCGATGCCCGAGCCCGATGAGGTGCTCTACGAGCTTGCGGGCTCCTTCCCTGCTGTCCCCGCTGACGGTATCGCAGTCGATGCCGGGAACGGCGCGGTCGAGCAGCACGAACGGAATCCGATGGGTGCGGAGCGTCTGCAAGTGCGGGGCCGACTCGTCGGAAGCGGCCGAGAACAAGACGCCGTCCACTCGCGTGGACAAGACCATGTCGACGTATTCTTTCTCTTTCGTGAGACTTTCGTCGCTGTTGCCGAACAGCAGCTTGTAGCCGAGCCGCATGGCGGCATCCTCCGCGCCGCGGGCAACGGTCGTGAAGAACGGATTCGTAATGTCCGGAATGAGCAGGGACAGCATTTTCGTTTCCTGCAGCACGAGGGAGCGGGCCATCGAGTTCGGCACGTAATTCATTTCTTCCATAATCTTTTTGATGCGCGCGCGCGTTTTCTCGCTAATTTTGCCTGTATTGTTAATGACCTTGGAGACGGTCATGGCGGAGACGTTCGCTTGCTTGGCGATATCATATATGGTAACCAACGGAGGCCTCCCCTTCGGTACTAGAATTGCAGGGCAATTATTGCCTAACGATAAAGAAAGTTTAAGTTCGGTAAAGCGTTAAAGCGTAACGAAATACGACTTTCTTTACCAAGAAAAACTTCCGCTAAAACGCGGTCGCTCATCCTTGAATTACGTCGGTAGACGTTTTTTTTATTGTACAGGAATAGGCTGCCGGACCGCAAGCCATAACGCGAACAATCGGTTATCGGTAAACTCAAGAGTAGACGAGGCCTGACTGGGAATCGGAGAAGATCGGTCAGCCGGTGGCTGCTCCGCAATTACGTATGAATAAACGATTGACACGGAATCGATTCGCTGTTATGTTGAGGTTATCGATAAACTCATATCAGGAAGGAAGTTGAGACATATGGCAGGAGCTATCGAAGCCGGGGCGGACGCGCTCGTTATGGACACAAGCGATCACGTTGCCACCGCGATCCGCGACATCGCTGCGGGAGAAACGATTGAGTATGTCGTTCAAGGGAAACGGGGGTCGCTGTCTGCGGCGGAGCCGATTCCGTTCGGTCATAAGGTGGCCATTACCGGTATTCCGGAGGGCGGCAAGGTGCGCAAGTACGGCGAAGTCATCGGGCAAGCCGTGCAGAGCATCGCAGCGGGCCATCACGTGCATGTGCACAATGTGGAGGGCATTCGCGGGCGAGGAGATAAAGCGAAAGGGGAAAGCGTTTCATGAGCCTTACTTTTTCCGGTTACCGGAGACCGAACGGAGACGTCGGCATCCGCAACCATCTGCTCGTCATTCCAACCGTTATTTGCGCCAATCAAGTGTGCAGCCGCATTATGCAGCTCGTTCCCGAAACGGTGGCGATCCCGCATCAGCATGGATGCAGCCAGATCGGCGCCGACAAGCAGCGCACGTTTGACGTGCTCGCCGGCACGGGCAAAAATCCGAATGTCGGAGGCGTCATTATTATTTCTCTCGGCTGCGAGGTGATCGATCCGCAAGCGCTTGCAGATTCGATTAAAGTTACCGGTAAACTCGTAGAAGTGTTCGATATTCAAACCGTCGGCGGGTCGGTTAAGGCGATCCAGTACGGCACCGAGCTGGCAAGGCGGATGCGGGCCGAACTGGACATGATGGAGAAAACGGACATTCCTTTCAGCGAGCTGAAGATCGGCGTCAAATGCGGCGGTTCCGACGCTACGTCGGGTCTTGCCTCCAATCCTGCGCTCGGCGAAGCGGCCGACAGCCTCATCCGCGAAGGCGGTACGGTCGTAATCGGCGAAACGACGGAAATTATCGGCGCCGAGCATGTGCTCGCCGGACGATGCCGTACGCCGGACGTCTCCGGCAAGCTGTACCATATCGTCGACCGTTTCGAGAAGGAAGTGGAGCGGATGGGCGCCGATATGCGCGGCGGCAATCCGAGTCCGGGCAACATCGCCGGCGGATTGTCGACGATCGAGGAAAAGTCGCTCGGCTGTATCTCGAAATGCGGCACCGCGCCGATCGAAGGCGTGATCGAATATGCCGAGTCTATTCCGTCCCGCGGCCTCTATTTCATGGATTCCCCCGGTAACGACATCGAGTGCGTGTCCGGGATGGCGGCCGGCGGCGCACATCTTGTCTGCTTCACGACCGGACGGGGGACGCCGACAGGTTCTGCGGTCATCCCGGTCATCAAAATAACGGGCAACAAACAAATGTACGAGCGGATGACCGACAACATGGACGTTGACGTCAGCGACATGCTGAGCGGTACGCTTACGCTGGATGATGCGGGAGAACGCATCTGGGACGAGATTCGCGATGTGAGCGGCGGCAAGCAAACGAAGGCGGAAGTTTTGGGACATACCGAGTTCAGCATCAACCGGATCGGTCCGAGCCTGTAAGAAGAATGTCTATCGACGTAATTCAAGGATGGGCGTAACATTAAACTAATACGAACCTAAAAGGAGAGAAGAGCAATGAAACGTTTGGCAAACCGGGTAGCGCTTGTGACTGGAGGCAGCCGCGGGATCGGAGAAGCAATCGTCGTCAGGCTGGCGGAGGAAGGGGCGCATGTTGCAGTCAACTATACGTCGGAGAAATCGAAGGAACTGGCCGAGAACGTGAAGCGGCAGGCGGAGGAGCTCGGCGTCAAGGCGATTGTCGTCCGTGCCGACGTCGGCAGCAAGGCGCAGGTCGAGGCGATGTTCGAGCAGGTGGAGCGGGAGCTGGGTCCGGTCGACATCCTGGTCAATAACGCCGGTATCGCTCCGTTTGAGCCGTTTCTCAAAATCAAGGAAGAAACTTGGGACCGCACTTACAATACGAATGTGAAATCGATCTTCTTGTGCTCGCAGCGGGCGGCGGCAGGCATGACGGAGAGACGTTACGGCAAAATCGTCAATGTGCTCTCCACCGCCAGTCTGATGGTAACGAGCCCGGTGATCCCGCATTACCAGTCGTCCAAGGCGGCGGCGCATATGCTGACGAAAGGGATGGCGATCGAGCTAGGGAAGTATAACATCAACGTCAACGCGGTCGGCCCGAGCACCGTCGACACCGATATGTGCACCGACTTTTTGGCCGACCCGGACATTCGCCGCAAGGAAGTCGAGGCGAATCCGATGAAACGTCTCGGCACGGCCCGGCAAATCGGCGACGCCGTCGTATTCCTCGCTTCCGATGAAGCGATGCAGGTTAACGGCCATCTGCTCATGGTGGACGGCGGCTTAACCGTGAAGGCGGCGCAGCCGGACGATCATATGGAACGATAAGAGGAGGCTAAGCGGATGCGTATTGTGAGCATGATCGACTTGTCCCAGGAGCTGTATCATAACTGTCCGGTCCTGCCGGAGTTCGAGCCGCCGAAGATGGAGTATGTGCTCGTAGGGGCGCGCGATGGCTGGACGCTCGAGCGGATTACGATGAACCTGCATACGGCAACGCACATGGATGCCCCCGCTCATCTGGGCGACTACGCCTTGACGCTGGACCGGATTCCGGTTGAACGGTTTCAAGGCAAAGCGCTGTACATCCCCCTTTCGCACAAAAAGGCCGGGGAGCCTATTACGGCAGATGATCTGCGGCCTTACGAAGACCGGATGGACGACGAAACGGTCGTGCTGCTGTACACCGGCTGGGGCGAGAAACGCGGCTGGTCGAAGGAATGGGTGTACGGCTCGCCGTACGTATCGAACGAGGCGGCGCGGCTGCTTGTGCAGCGCGGCATTCGCGGCGTAGGCATCGATCATTTCAGCATCGGCGGCACCGGCGACGAGAATGAGGAGACGCACCGCATTTTGCTCGGAGCCCCGGTCTGGGTTGCGGAAGGATTGCAACTGAACGAGCCTGCGCTTCTGGAAGGAAGCTGGCATGTGATGGCGATGCCGATCAAAATCAGGGATTCGAGCGGCGCGCCGGCGCGTGTCGTCGCATTCCGTACGGAGGGATGAGCGTTGACGCGGTGGGAATATACGATCCTGGATAACCCGGGCAGGCTGAACGAGCTGGGCGAGGAAGGCTGGGAGCTGGTCGGGGTCACGTCAGCGGAAGGCGGCGAGCGCTTCTATCTGAAACGTCCGCTGCCCTCGCTGCGCGAGCAGATTACGCTGGATCAGCGCAAGATGGTGCTGGACGCGGCGGAAGGAGGAGGCGGCGAATGAAGAAAGGCGGCATTTTGAATCCGTCGCTGAACCGGATTTTGGCGGAAACGGGCCATACCGACATGCTGACGATATGCGATCGCGGGTTCCCCGTACCGTCCGGGCCGGAACGGCTGGATCTGGCGCTGGTCGACAATGTGCCGACCGTACTCGACGTGCTGGCGGCGATCGATAAGGAATTTGTCATCGACCGGATCATCGTGGCCGAGGAGATGAAGGAAGCGAGTCCCGAAAGATTCGCATCCATGCAGGCGGCGTACCCGCATATTGCGTTTATGGCGGTGCCGCATGTGCGGTTTAAGCACATTTGTCCGGAATCCCGCGCCGTGATCCGAACAGGAGATTGCGCGCCTTACGCGAATATCATTATAGTGTCTGGATAATTGTGGGCGCTTCCTCGGCATCAGGGGGCGACTCGAGCACGGGAAGGGGATAAAACGATGAGACTTTTGGATAAAGTATGCATCATTACGGGAGCCGGGTCCGGCATCGGACAGAGCACGGCCTTGTTGTTCGCGAGTGAGAAAGCGACCGTCGTCGTCGGCGATATCGACCGCGAGAAAGGGGAGGAGACGGTACGGCTCATAACCGCTGAAGGCGGCAGCGCCGTGTACGTCCACGCCGACGTTACGAATCCGGAATCGGCCAAGGCGCTTATCGACGAGACGATCCGGCTTTACGGCAGAATCGACGTCCTGTTCAACAACGCGGGCATCAGCGGTGTCGGCCGTTTGCACGAAATCGAGCCGGATGTATGGGACCGGGTCATGAATGTGAACATCAAGGGTGTGTATCTCCCGTCGAAATATGCGATTCCGCATATGATGGAGCGCATGGCAGGCTCGATTATCAACATGTCTTCGTGCATCGCCGAAATCGGACTTGCGCTGCGCGCGTCCTACGCGGCTACGAAAGGGGCGGTGCTCGCCTTGACAAAGTCGATGCAGGTCGACTATGCGCCGTACAATATCCGCGTCAACGCGCTGCTGCCGGGCACGATTCTGACCCCTTTCGTGGAGAATTACTTGAAGACGTCGTATGACGATCCCGAGAAGGCGTACGAGTCGCTGAAAAAACGGCAGCTCAGCGGCGATCTCGGCCGCCCGGACGATGTGGCGAAGGCTGCATTGTTCCTCGCTTCCGACGAATCGAAATTTATGATGGGCTCGCCGCTGTACATCGACGGCGGCGTCGTCTTCGGCAAAAACGCGTAAGCCGGGAAGCAAAATATAGGGTTTACACCGTTTTTCGTATGGAATAGAATGGGGCTTGGGAAAACATCAGGAACCGACACAAGCTGCCCGATTCTGTACAAGACGAGTGGAGGCGACGCAAGTGGATTTGCGTATCAAACAAGGGGATGTCGTTCTGTTTCAGGGCGACAGCATCACGGATGCGGGAAGAAATAAGGAGCAGCCGAACGATCTGGGCAAAGGGTATGCGCTCTTTACAACGGCGCTGTTCTCGGCCGCCTATCCGGAGCTGCAAGTTAAGTTTTTGAACCGAGGCATCAGCGGCAACCGGGCCAAAGATTTGGTCGGCCGCTGGGACGCGGATTGTTTGGAACTGAAGCCGAACTGGGTTTCGATCTATATCGGCATCAACGATACCTGGAGAAAGTTCGACCGGAACGATCCGACTTCGGCAGAGCAGTACGAGCGCGAGTATCGGGAGCTGCTCGTGCGGACGAAGGAAACGCTCGGTGCGGGCATCATCATGATCGAACCGTTCGTGCTGCCTGTGCCGGAAGACCGCAAGAAGTGGCGCGAGGATCTGGACCCGAAAATTACGGTTGTCCGCGAGCTGGCGAGAGAGTTCGGGGCGCTGCTCGTTCCGCTTGACGGCTTGTTCGCCCAAGCTTCCATGCTGGCGCCTTCCGCTTATTGGGCGCCGGACGGCGTACATCCGTCTCCGGCTGGACATGCCCTCATCGCCAAAGCATGGCTGAAGGCGATGGGAGCTTCCGCTGCGGTGCAAGCGTAGCAGCAATTATACGAATATACAGAAGAAGCAGTTCGCTTAATGGGCTACGGCCCGAGCGGATTGCTTTTTTTTGTGTTGCGGGCATAGTTAACGTAGAGGAAAGGCCGTCAGGCCTGCCGCCACATAAGATCGGCTCCGACTGGATATGATAGGAAAAGAAAAATACGGACGCCGAGGTTTTACGTATGAGAGTCGATCCCCAAACGAACGCACGGCCGGCCTCGCAGCCGCTGGATCGAAGCCTGACGGCCAATATGCAGATGATTCTGGATCTGCTCGGACATAGCCAGGACTTGATCGTCAAGCGGTTTGCTTCAACGGGCGGATGCCGGATGTGCCTGCTGTATATCGAAGGTTTGACGGACAAGCAGTTCATTCATGACGCGGTACTGGAACCGCTTATCAAGCTGGATCGCGGCCGGGAAACGCTCGAGAGAGAAGGACCGGAATACCTCCGGGACCTCGTCGGCGCGCTTACGGCAGGTGATGTGGAGGAATTGGACGAGCTGCACAGCCTCTTGTTCCATTTGCTGTCGGGCAATGCGATCCTTCTGCTCGACGGGATCGGCGTCGGACTGCGTGTGGGAGCGGACGGGTCAAAGGCAAGAGCGGTCGGCGAGCCGACGTCCCAAGCCGTCGTACGCGGGCCGATGGATGCGTTCACCGAGCAAATCCGTACGAACACCGCCCTGATCCGGCGGCGCATCAAAGATCCGGGTTTATGGCTCGAATCCAGGCAGATCGGAACGATCACAAAAACGGATGTTTCGATCATGTATATGAAGCAGCTTGCGGACGACAATGTCGTGCAGGAGGTTCGCCGCAGGCTGGATCGGATTTGCATCGACGGCATTTTGGAGAGCGGGTACATTGAAGAATTCATTCAGGACAAAACGTTAACGCCGTTTCAGACCGTATACAACAGCGAGAGGCCGGACACGATCGCAGCCGGGTTGCTGGAGGGCCGGGTGGCCATACTCGTCGACGGCACTCCGTTCGTCCTGCTCGTTCCAGCCTTGTTCGTGCAGTATTTTCAAGCGGCGGAAGATTATTACCAGCGGGCGGATATTAGCACACTGCTGCGGATCATCCGCTTTCTCGCCTTTTTCATCGCCTTGCTGGCTCCGTCGTTTTACATTGCCGTTACGACCTATCATCAGGAAATGATTCCGACCAGTCTGCTAATCAGCTTGGCGGCTCAGCGGGAAGGCGTACCTTTCCCGGCTTTAATCGAAGCGCTTATCATGGAGATTACTTACGAAATATTGCGCGAAGCCGGTGTCAGGATGCCTAGGACGGTAGGACAGGCTGTTTCGATCGTGGGGACGCTGGTTATCGGGCAAGCGGCGGTGGAAGCCGGAATCGTCTCGGCCGTTATGGTCATTATCGTTTCGATTACGGCGATTTCGAGCTATGTCATTCCGTCGAGCGGCATGTCGATCTCCGTCCGCATGATTCGTTTCGTGTTGATGGGATTAGCCGCATCGATCGGCTTTTACGGTATTCTGGTAGGCCTTATCATTCTGGTGCTGCACCTGTCGAGCCTCAGCTCCTTCGGAGTGCCGTATATGAGTCCGTTTGGTCCGTATGTGCGGGAAGACCTTAAGGATACGCTGTTCCGGGTTCCTTGGCCGAGCATGATCCGAAGACCGAAGTCGATCGAGACAAAAGACGTCATCCGGCAAAAGAAGCGATCCAAACAATAATGGTGCGGAACGGGAGGGAGCCGAGATGAAACGGGCTATCACATTGCTGGTTACGGCTGCCATGCTGACGGCCGTATTGTCCGGCTGCTGGAACAGACGGGAGCTCAACGACCTTGGTATTCTAACGGGGACGGCGATCGATAAAGTCGGCGATTTATATAAGCTTTCGGTGCAGATCGTCGTACCGGGCGAGCTTGCGAAGCACGGCGAAATGGGAAGAACGACTCCGGTCACGATGTTCACGGCGACTGCTCCTACGCTGTTAACGGCATTTCGCAAGTTAACGGAAACGAGTCCGAGAAAAATATACGGGGCGCACATACGGGTACTCGTGCTGAGCGAAGCGATCGCCAGGGAAGGCATCGCCGATGTCATCGACCTGCTTACTCGCGACTCGGAGGTCCGAACCGATTTTTATGTGATGATTGCAAAAGGCTCTACCGCGGAAAACGTCCTGAACATTTTGACGACGCTTGAGAAAAATCCGTCCAACAAGCTGTTTCAGGCTTTGGACACGTCGGCGAAGGAGTGGGCTCCGACGACCCGGGTTACGCTGGGCCAGCTTATTGAAAAGCTGATTACGGAAGGAATCAACCCGGTCCTTACGGGAGTTCAAGTGATCGGCGATCCGAAGCTGGGCGATGAGATACAAAGCGTGGAGCGCAGTGAACCTGGCGCGAAAGCGCGGTTGACCGGCCTTGCGGTCATGCGCAAAGACAAGCTCGTCGGCTGGCTGAATGAGGAGGAGAGCAAAGGGTACAACTACATAACCGATCAGGTGACCAGCACCGCCGGTTATGTAAGCTGTCCTGGCGGTGGAATGCTGACGCTGGAAACGATCCGCACGGATACGAGTCTTAAAGCCAGGATGGAAAAAGGAAAGCCCGTCATTGAGATCCGGATGCTCGATGAGTCCAATATCGCCGAAGCCAATTGCGATATCCAGCTGAATGACATGGAGGTTATTCGCGGGCTGGAAGAGGAGCAGCGGCTGAAAAAGATGGAGTTGATGAAGGCAGCGGTGCGCGTCGTGAAGGAAAAGTATCATGTCGACATCTTCGGCTTCGGGCAGGCGATTTACCGCTCCGATCCGAAGGCGTGGAAGCGGCTCAAACCGGATTGGGAATCGCATTTCGACAACTTGAAAATCGTGTACGACGTGAAAGTTCACATTCGTAAAATAGGCAAAACAAACGATGCGTTAATCAGCAAAGTGAAGGAGTAATCTTCGTGTGGAAAACCGTAATCGTTATCGCGTTCGCCGCTGCGGCGGGAACGCTTGAATTGCCTCGGGCGTATAGGCGGTCAATCAAAGAGGCGGTCGTTTATGCCGTTATGCTTGCGGCTGGTACTGTGCTGAGCATCGCGGCGATGCGCACGGTCGATTGGCCGAGCCCGCTTCTGCTGCTCGTTCCCATTTTTCGGCCGCTTCATGTTTGGATCGAGTCATTATTCGGATAAAGGGTGAAGCGGATGGCCGGCGAGGAACGGATTACGACGAAGCAGCTCGCGGTGCTGCTTATTTTTGTCATTATCGGCGATATGATTCTCGTGCTCCCTTCGATCATCAGCTCGTCTGCGAGGCAGGATGCATGGATCGCGGCGTTGATCGGGCTGGGCGCAGGCTTGCTTCTGGCGGTCGTGCAGTATTCTTGCGGCATTTCCATGAAGCGGTCGGGGTTTGTCGGCCTGAACCGGACGCTGCTGGGCCGATGGGCAGGGGGAGTTGTAACGCTCCTGTTTATCCTTTTTTTCATGGTCAACTGTACGCTGATGGTCCGGGAGACGTCGGATTTTTTGACGACCCAGCTGTTTCCGGAAACGCCGCTTCGAGCGATCCATTTCATCATGATTATGACGATTGTGATCGGGGCGAAATACGGCCTTACAGCCATTGCCAGAAGCGGTGAAATTTTTTTCCCGATCTTCATCTTTTTGTATATGGCGCTGGTGCTGCTGTTAATTCCGGAGATCGATCTGGTCCGGCTGAAGCCGTTACTCGGAACGCCGCTGCCGCAATTTGCCTATGGGAGCCTCGTGGCTGCTGTTTTTCCGTTTTGCGAAATGGTCGTCATGATGATGATTTTGCCGCATGTCACGCGAAGGCCGCATATGTCGCGGGATTATTACATGGCCGTCGTGATCGGCGGACTCGGCAGCTTCCTGGTCGTCCTGTTCTCGCTTCTCGTTCTCGGGGGAGAGATGACCGCTTTTTACTTGTACCCGGCATACGCCTTGTCGCAAAAAATTAGCGTCGGCCATTTCCTGGAGCGGTTAGAGGCGCTGCTGGCCGTTAATATGATTTTGTCCACGTATATTAAAACGGTGCTGTACTTTTATGTGTTTTTGTCGGGAACGGCGCAGTGGCTGGGCCTTCGCGACTATAAGTCCATCGTCGTCCCGGCTGGCATGATCCTGTTCGGGCTGGCTTATCTTTTTTCGCCTACTATTGTGTACTACAACACGGTTCTGTTGAAATATTGGATCGATGTCGACATCTTGTTCGGTTTTGTTCTTCCTCTTGTGCTTCTGACGCTGTACAAATGGAAAACGGCGCGGGGCCGAAAACGGCCAGGAGCGAAACCGACTTAGATCGGGATTGGCGTAAAAAAAGTGAATAAGCCGCAAAGCCCGCTGCTCAGTCGAGCGGAGCGGGGCTTTGCGGCTTTGCTGCATGTTTGAGTGCGGCGCTTATTCAAGGATGAGGGCATATACTTTGCCCGGTCCGTGAATACCGATGGTGAGGTCGTTCTCAATGTCGGCGCTGCGGCTCGGTCCCGTAATTAAATTGATGGACGACGGCATGGCGGCCGCTTCGGGATAATCGCAGCGCACGGCCTCGAACGCTTCGCCCATTCTCGTGACGAGCCGGTCGGCGCGAATCACGGCAAACAGCGTATCCGGCATAAGGCTGACGGACCGTCCGCGTCCCCCGTGGGCGAGCAGAACGAGCGTCCCCGTGCCGGCTATGGCGTAGTCGGCCCAGACGATGCCGAGCCTGCTGCGCTCGGTCGCCCGCAGCAGCGGGCTGCGGCCGCTCCAGACGCTGCCGTCAGCGCCAACGGGCGCGTCTTCGTCCGTTGCGCCGTCTGCGCGCCACGGCACGACGGCGACGCCGTCAGCGGCCAGCGCCGCATCCAGCGGCAGCGCGGCCAGATCGGGGTGATCCCAGCGGGACACCCGATCGATGCCGCGCTCCGCGCAGATGCGCTGCGCATACGCGGGCACGGCGTCCGCGGCGTCTGCGGCGCGGGCGGTCCAGACGGTGCCGGTCAGCGCAGACCAGTTCGCTCCGAACTGGTCGATGCGCTCCTGCACCGTCGTTCGCCGCGCGGCGTACGCTTCCGGTACGCCCGCGAAGGGGCGTGCCGGGGCGGATGCCAGCGGCGAGGATCGCCCAAGCCGCTGCGCGAGGCGGGCGATAAAGGCGTCGCGGCCCGAGACGGTGCCGCTGTGAGTGTTTACGTTCATGGCCGGTTCTCCTTTCCGTTGCCGCTGTTTGGTTCGCTGCCTGGTCCATTACTGTGACCGCTTCCGTTTGTGTTTCCGACGGACAGCTCGTGCTGCAACTTCTCCCAACGCTCGCGGAACGACAGCTTCGGCTTCATCGGCAAAAACCGCGATTGCGTCCAACCGGAGAGCGGCGCCGGCGCGCGCCGGATCGCACCGCTGCGCAGCAGCGGCTTCTGCATGTAATAGGCCGCTTTGCTGGCCATCCGGTACAAGGTGACGTTGCCGAAAGCGGTGGCGAACGACTTGAAAGCGATGCGCTCGGCGGCCGGAGTCAGCTTAAGCTTGACTTTGCGATGCCGGAGCTGCACGAGCATGTCGTGGAGCGGTATTTTTACCGGACAAGCTTCATAGCAAGCCCCACATAAGCTGGAAGCGTAGGCGAGCTGGCCCGCTTCCTTGTAGTCCTGCTGAAGCAGCGGCGTTAGCACGGCGCCGATCGGTCCGCTGTACACCGAGCCGTACGTGTGGCCTCCGACCTGGCGGTATACCGGACATACGTTCAAACAGGCGGCACAGCGGATGCAGTGCAGCACCTCCTGGAACTGCGGGTCGCCGAGCTGCGAGGAACGGCCGTTGTCCAGCACGAGCACGTGCAGCTCCTCCGGTCCGTCGAGATCGCCTTCGCGGCGCGGGCCTGTAATGAACGACGTATACGTCGTCAGCTTTTGCCCGGTCGCGCTGCGGGCGAGCAGGTTCAGCATGACTTCCACGTCGGCGAACGTCGGAACGAGCCGTTCCATGCCCATGACAACGACATGCACCTTCGGAACCGTCGACACCATCCGGGCGTTGCCTTCGTTCGAGACGAGCGTGACTGTGCCCGACTCGGCAATGCCGAAGTTGCAGCCGGTCAGCCCGATATCCGCCTCAAGGAATACGTTCCGCAGCTGGTTTCTGGCATAATCGGCGAGCTGCCGCGTTTCCGGCGGGAATGTTTCCCCAGAATGCTCCGAGAACAAGTCGGCGATCTGCTGTTTGTTTTTATGAATAGCCGGAATGATCAGATGCGAAGGCGTTTCCTTCGCGAGCTGCAAAATATATTCGCCAAGATCCGTTTCGATCGCTTCGACGCCGATTTCCTCGAGCCGGTGGTTCAAATGAATTTCTTCCGACACCATCGATTTGCCTTTGGCTACCAGCTTCGCCTGCGACTGGCGGGCGATATCCAGAAACGTCCGCACCGCATCCTCGCCACTTTGGCAAAAATGGACATGACCGCCTGCCTTCGCCACATTGTCAGAAAACTGAGTCAAATAATAATCGAGGTTCGACACGACGTGCTCGCGGATGGCGCGCCCTCGCTCGCGCCACGTCTCCCAGTCGCCGAAGTCGTCCATCGCTTTCAGCTTGCCGGTTTTCAGCTTATCGGTCGTAAAGGCGACCGCGCCGCGCAAAAAATGGTCGCCAAGAGCGATCTCCGTCCGCTTCTTCAGCCCGCTGCCGATCTTGGCAAGCGCTTCCGCCTGCGTATCCGTATCGTGGGTCGTTCCGCTCATCGTGAAGTTCCTCCTTGTTCCAGCAATTGCGCCAAATGCATAACGCGGATCGGTTTTCCTTCCTTGTTCAGCCTGCCTTCGATGTTCATCAGGCAGCCCATGTCCGTGCCGACGAGCACGTCCGCGTTCGTCTCCAGCACATGCTTCGCCTTCTCGCAAACCATCGCTTCCGACATATCGGCCATCTTCACCGCGAACGTTCCGCCGAATCCGCAGCAGTCTTCCTTATGCGGCAGCTCGACCAGTTCCAAACCGTGAATGCGGCTCATCAGCTCCGCCGGCTCGGTCTTCACTCCGAGCAGCCGCATGGCGTGGCAGGAAGGGTGGTAGGTTGCCTTGTGCGGGAACGAAGCGCCGACATCGGTTACGCCGAGCACTTGAACGAGAAATTGCGAGAACTCGTACGTTTTTGCGATCAATGCTTCCGCTTTTGCTTTCCATTCAGGCTCTCCCTCGAACAGCTGCGGGTAGTAGTGATGAATCATGCCGGTGCAGGAGCCGGAAGGGGAGACGATATAGTCGCTGTGCTCGAACGCACGAATCCACTGCCGAGCCACAACACGCGCCTCGTCCTGGTAGCCGCTGTTGAACGCGGGTTGTCCGCAGCATGTTTGCAGCTCAGGGAAATCGACCTCGCAGCCGTACTTATGCAGCAGCCGGACGACGCTTTCGCCAACCTCCGGATACATCATGTCGGCCAGACATGTTATAAATAGCGATACTTTCATGGAAATGGGAACCCCTCTTTCTGGAGTAGGCTGGACTTGTTATTCGAAGTCATCTAATTATCAGGTTATCAGACAACTAATGAAAAGAAAAGATATTTTTTCGCCTTCACCGGCGTTTGAAACGCTTTGTATTGGGAAGGGGAGAGGGTGCTGCCCGGATATGTTGCGAAAACAGGATATGCTCGCCCGGGCCGGTGTTCCGCTACGGCCATTCGCGCGGCGGAAATAACAGCCCCTTGTAGCGGCTGTTATGTTCCGTAAGCCTACGGCTGCGCGGGAGAGCCGCTTTGCCGCCGCCAATGCTTCATAATTTCTTCTTCCACGTGAATCAGATGCCGCCGCATCGCCGCCTGCGCTTGCTCCGGATCGCGCGCCGATACCGCGTCGGCAATCGCCTTGTGCTCGCGCCACAGCTGGCCGGCGATTTCTTTGTTCGCATATAGCCTAACCCGGCGGGTTTCGCGGATAGTCAGCTCGACTTGCGCCGAGATCGTCTCGAGCAGCTTTACCATAATCGAATTGTGCGTCGCCCTCGCCAGCGTCAGGTGAAAGCGCATATCCTGCTTCTCGCCGACCGTTTCCGTTGCCCGCTCGTTGTCCATATCCGCAAGTACGGCCTCAAGCGCGGCAACGTCGTCGTCGGTACGCTTCACTGCGGCCAGTCCGGCGTTCGCCACCTCGAGCGAGATGCGTGCCTCTAGCAGCTCGACAACCGCCTCCATGCTTGTGAACAAATGCTCGAACCGGGGCACTTCCACTTCCGCCTCTTGGGGGCTGCGGACGAAGCAGCCTTCGCCCTGGCGGATTTCGATTAGTCCCATTGCTTTGAGCATGCTGAGCGCTTCACGCATCGTCGAACGTCCGACTTGATAACGCTCGGTCAGCTCCCGCGTGGAGGGCAGCTTCTGGCCGGGCGTCAGCCTGCCGCTTACGATCTGCTCTTGAATCTGCTCGGCGATTTGCTCGTATATTTTACGGTTTGCGATGCGTCTAACTTCCATTTCAGTTCCTCCAGGCAGACTAATAGATTCTATTGTAGCATAGACGGCCGGAGGAATGGAAAGGGGGAGCTGGTGCGAAAAAGGGCCCTCAGGCCCCTTCGCTCATCGCATACGCATCTACCTGTCAAAGGCCACGGGTCAAGCCTGGCTCGGCAGTTGCCAGGTTCCGGTGCCGGATGGTGCATTCTTTTGCGTGGCAGTCTCCGAATTAAGTAATGATTTTGGGCGGGCGATGCTTGGCTCTTAATGAGCTTTCAACCGCTCAATCTCCTCAGCGGTTAATCCCGACAACTCCACAATTTCATCGATCTCATTGCCTTTGGCAAGCATTTTTCGAGCGATTTCTGCGGATTTTTCATACAGACCTTGTTCCCGGCCTTGCTCCCGGCCTTGCTCTCGACCTCTGCGTTCTCCTTCCTCGCGAGCCCTTTCGAGCATGGAAACCTCGTCATGCAGCGCCTTTTGCCTCATCTCGTACAGCCGTCGCACTTCCGCACTTTGGCTCAAATATTCCAATGCCGTCATCGCTTTGCCTAATTGCGGTTCTTCGCTGCCAAAGATTCGCTTAAAGACAAAATCATTCTTGGGGTCAAGCAGGTCGTGCATCCGAATCAGCTCCATTCCTTATCAACACTATTATACCATTATTTCGTTTCCTCTGTTGTGTAACTACCTGTCATGAACGGAAAAAAAGACGCCCGAAGCGCATAAAGCGCATCGAAGCGTCATCCTTGCTTGTTATGTACCTCTACAGCACGCGGCGAGCCGTCACGTAACGGTCGGCCCAGTAGCCCGAATTGATCGAGGAGATGCCGACTCCGTCGAACGAAGGGCTGTTATGTATCATTTGTCCGTTTCCTATGTATATGCCGACATGGCCGATCGTGCCTTTTGTGCTTGTCGAGAAAAAGACGAGATCGCCTTTCTGCAAATTGCTCTTGGAGACGAAGCTGCCGGCGTCCTTCTGGTAACGCGTGCCCCATTTGAGCGAGATGCCTTCAAGTCCGAATACGTATTTGGTAAAAGCGGAGCAGTCCATGACCGAGGTCGGTTTGTTGACGCCGTATGAATAATGGACTATGCCTTTGAGCGCCTGGGCGTGAGCGATGATGCGGTCCACCTTTGATGAGGACGAAGGGTTGCCCGGCGATCCTCCGGAAGATCCGCCTGACGAGCTGCCGCCAGAGGCTTTCACGTAGTCGGTAGACACGTAGCCTACTTTTCCGTTATACGAAACTTTGTACCAATAAGAGTTTACTTTCTCCAAAATATCGATAGACGAACCGGATTTGATCAGTTGATAAACCGAGCTGCCTGTAGAAGGCGCCGAACGGAAGTTTACCGATCGTTCTACCGTTCCCGGCGAGGCGAAGGCGCTAGTGGAGATGGTCAGCGATATGGCGGCGATAGAAACAAGACTAATAATCTTCTTTTTCATGTCATCCCTCCTGATAGATATTGTAACTTGGTCGGGAAGGGATTTCATTGCCAAAATGTTGACATGTAAGGCAATACGCCCCACATTTTCATGAAATGGTAGGTTTATCCTCGGGCCGGGATAACAGGGAAGTAAAGCTCAAGCCCGTGACGCAGGGCGATCGGCCGAACGGGATTTTGAGCTGACGATCTTGCCGTCTTCGAGCGTAAGCATCTGGTCGGCATAGGCGGTCACGTACGGCTTGTTGCTGACTACGAGGCAAGTGATGCCTTCGCGCCTGCGAACCTTGTCGATCCGCTGCCATAGACGGATTTCCGTATCGGCATCCAAAGCGCTGGAAATGTCGTCGAGCACCCACAGCTCGGCCTTGCGGACGATCATCCTTGCGATGGCGAGGCGTTGTCTCTGTCCGCCGGACAAGGTCGCCCCGTTCGGGCCGACCCGTGTATCCAGACCGTCCGGAAAAAGAGTCATTTCGTCTTCCAGCATCGACACGTGCAGCGCTTCCTCGAGCGAATCATCGGGATAACCGAGCAGCAGATTATCTCGCAGCGTTCCGCTGTACAAGGACGGAATTTGCGGGACGTAACCCGCCAGCGGAGGGACCGGAGCATAGCCCGGATCGGGAAGAGCGGAGCCGTGCCAGACGACATCTCCGGTTCTGCCTTCGAGCAGTCCGAGAACCGTACGCAGCAGCGTCGTTTTGCCCGCGCCTACCGGACCGGTAATGACTGTTATCGAGGCGCGAGGAAGCGAGAAGCCGATGTCGTCGATCCCTCGGTCCGTACCCGGATAGCGGTAGCCAAGACGGCGAAGCTCCATTCGTTCCAGACGCCCGGAACGCGTCGGTGCCGGAGTTAGGGGAGGAGCCGCATCCAGATAAAGCGAATCGTGCCGGGTCAGCTTGCGGACGGACTCCTCGCCGAACAGCTCCGCGATTCGGGACAGCGCGGATTCCGCCTTTTTGAAGCCCGCAGTTACAGTAGACATCATCCGAATCGCGTTCGACACATAACCGAGGAAAAAAATAAACAGCGTGAAGCTGCCGACCGTGACGCCGCCGGTACGCATGTTTCCGCTGATGAGCAGCAATAGCAGCACGATGCCTGCGCCTACGATATATTCGTAGACGGAGCCGAGCAGCGCTTGAAACAAGGTGTTTCTCTTCCCGGCAGTCGCCCGTTCTTCGGCCGCAGCGGCCAGTCGGTTCAAGAAGGCGGGGGAAGCGCTGTTGATGCGAATCGTCTCGTGATGACGGAGTATGTCCGAGAGCAAACCGAGGAAACGGTCGGACGTTTTCTGCTGCCGCTCGTAATGATAGCCGATACGGCGCTTCAGCATTTGCGAGGCGATGACGGCAAGGAGCATCGGAACGAACAGCGAGGCGGTCGTCACCGCATCAATAGCGCCGAGCACGGCCAAGCCGCACAGGGAGAACAGCGTATAGGCGAGAAAATACGGCAAATCCCACATGAGCGACTCCGGCACGGCCGCGTCGGTGCGGATGATGTTCATCAGTTTCCCGTGGCTGACCGGCAGCGGCGACGCACCCGGATGTTCGAGCGCGAATCGGAACAGGTTGCGGCGGAAAATGGCGCGAATAATTTCCGTCCATCCGTAGCTGAGCGAAAGATCGAGATAATAGGAGAACGCTTGAACGAGCGGAACGATCAGCAGCAGCGCCGCCAGCCCAATCACCGAAGAAGCCGTCAGCCTTGAAGCGGACGCCTCATCGAAGAAGCGTTTTATAAGCAGGCCGGTAAGGACGCCCAAGCCGCCATAGCCGACAATGCGTAAGAATGCGACTGTGCCGTACCGGATCGGCGCGTACAGAAACATCGCTTTTAGAACGACCCATACGTCGCGCATTACGCTTCCCTCGCTTTCCGCAGCATGGATGCATAAACGCTCGACGGATCTTGCGCCAGCTGCCGCGTCTCTCCGAACTCGGCCGCCGTGCCGTTCTGCATAACCAGCATATAGTCCATACTCGCCACCGTATCGAGCTTATGAGCGATGACCAGCACCGTCCGGCCCGACATCAGCCTGGCAACGGCCTCTGCGATCGTCCGCTCCGTCGCAGGGTCGATCCGCGAGGAAGCTTCGTCCATGATGACGATGCCCGGCCGCTTCAGAAAAGCTCGCGCAAATGCGATCAACTGCGCCTCTCCGGCAGACAAATTTTGTCCGTCCCGGCTGACGAGTTTATCGAGTGATTGCGGGAAGTGCTCTAGCCATACGTTCATGTGCAGTATTCGCATCGTTTCATACAGCTCGTCGTTTGAAACGGACGGATCGAACATCGTGATGTTGTCGCGCAGCGTTCCTTCGAACAGCTGGGTGGACTGCGGGATGTAGGCGATCCGTGAGCGGAGGCTGTCCTGATCGAGGCTGCGGATATCGTCGCCGCCGATTGTAATCGTTCCCTGCTGAGTTTCGAACAGTCGGAACAGCAGCTTGGCGATCGTCGATTTGCCGCTGCCCGTTCTGCCGACGATACCGATCGTCCGACCTGCCGGGACCTCGAAGCTTAAAGCTCGTATGACCGGATTCGCCACCTCATACCCGAACGTCACCTGCTCGAAACGGACGGATAATGAACCTTCTCCGGTCAAGCGGCAGTTTTCGGAAGAGGGGGACGCTTCCGCCGAACGTCCTTCGGCAAGCAGCTCGCCCACGCGGTGCAGCGCAGCTCCGGCCTGCTGCAAATCCGACATTTCGGCTACGATATTGCGCAGCGGAACGAGCAGCATCGTAACGTAGTAGTACACAAGAAATATCGTGCCGATCGTCAAGTCCGCACCGTGCAAAGATAAAAGGCCAAGCGCAAGCAGCGTCCCGGCAAGCACGGCGGCGAGCGTTACTTCACCGGCGTTCAGTGTAATCCCGAGGACGGCTCCTGTCCGCTTGCGCGTTCGGTACAAGCTGCGAAGACGATCGTAATACGAGGCAAGCACATGCGAGGTTGCGTTCAGGGCGCGAATATCTTCTCTCCCTGCGATTCGTTCCTCCATGTAGCCGAGCAGTTCGGCCGATTCGGCCAAATAACGGCGCACCGTCGAAGTTCCGTAGCTGCCCATCCGGTGCAGCACATACAGCGCAAGCGCGGACAATCCGGTGACGGCAGCGCCGACGACGGGGTGAATGAACCAGATGGCGGCTGCAGCGGCGACGATCAGCAGATGGTTGCCGATAACTTTTAATATAAAAGCGGACAAAAAGTTGTTCAGCTTGCTGGCGTCTCCGTCGATTCTTTCCAGCAGCTCGCCGGGCGTATGGCGACTGTGAAAGTTTGAATCGCGTTCGAGACAGAGCCCGGCCAGCTCGAGCCGAAGCCGGTTCGTCACGTTCCAGGTCAGCTCTCCGGTCATGGCCTGCACGGCTACCGTAACAACTTGGCGTATCGACGTAAGCAGCAAGAAGAGAAGGGCGCTGGTCGTCAGTACGGACAGCTCGCTCCCTTGTTTCGCCTGATCGATAAACAACTGCACATAACGGGGGCTGTAAATTTGCAGGGCGATGCCGGTGAGCAGCAGCAAAAACAGCAGGGCGATACGGCCTTTGAACGGGGTGAGTCTGTGGATGGCGAAGCCGGTTTTGCTTCGGATCGGGGATTGGGGCATGGAAGAACCTCCTGGAGGTTTTTTGCATTACCCCTAAGAAATTACGGGAAAAAACGGAAAAAGTATAGACTTATAATCAGCCGTCGTTTATACTAATAATATGGATGTCGAGGATATCCTACTTGTGTTTATATATGTCAAAAATCATTACTCCCGCCTGTTGAAGGTGGGATTTTTGCATTGTATGGACCTTTTTCGTTGTTCCAACTACCAAAGTTATAGG
This sequence comes from Paenibacillus ginsengarvi, assembly GCF_003626695.1. Classification (GTDB taxonomy): domain Bacteria; phylum Bacillota; class Bacilli; order Paenibacillales; family NBRC-103111; genus Paenibacillus_AB; species Paenibacillus_AB ginsengarvi. The sequence goes on along the minus strand of NZ_RBAH01000007.1, from coordinate 230,800 downwards.
TGATAGCTATTATAGATATTGGTTTTATATATTTGCTGAATAAGGGTACTTCGCATTAAAATCGGGTTACAAGTGAGATTTGCGGACAAAGGGAGGCATACCGATGATGAGGAAAGTGATTGGCGTATTGGAAGGAGATTATATCGGTCCCGAGATCATGAAGGAAGCGTTGAAGATTTTGCACGTAGTCGAGAAGAGGCACCATCATCAATTCGAAATCGTGCCGTTAGAGGCAAGCGGCAAAGCTTTCGACCGATACGGGCATCATCTGCCGCCAGCTACGCTCGCCAAAGCCGAAACCTGCGACGCCTTGCTGAAAGGGCCGTTCGGAGGGCCGCCCGAGCAGATGAACGATCCCAAATGGTCGAGCGTGGAGCGGGAGGCGATCCTTCCGCTGCGAGAGCATTTTCGTTTATACACGAATTTGAGGGGAATTAGAAGCTTCGAATCTTTATTCCATTTGTCGCCGGTCAAAGAGCATATAATCCGTGATATCGATGTGCTGATCGTGCGCGAGCTGACATCAGGCATGTATTACGGGGAGAAAAAGGAAACCGTGAGCGGCGGGGAAAGACAGTTTTCAGACGTTGAAGCGTACACCGAATCGGAAATACGAAAAATTGCCGTCAAAGCTTTTGAATATGCAAAGAAAAGAAAAAAGAAAGTAACGCTGGTGGCCAAATCCAACGTTCTAAAGAGCAGCGTTTTATGGCGAGAGGTCGTGAATGAAGTTGCCGGCTTTTATCCCGATGTAGAAAACGACTACATGCATGTAGATAACGCTGCCATGCAGCTTATCCTTAATCCGAGACAATTCGACGTTCTGCTCACAAGCAATATGTTCGGCGATATTCTGTCCGACGAAGCTTCCGTCCTGCCAGGTTCCATCGGACTGATTCCATCTGCTAGTCTGGGGGATTCAAGCTTCGGCTTATTCGAGCCCATACACGGGTCGGCACCTAATATTGCAGGGAAAAATATTGCGAATCCTATCAGCGCAATACTTTGCGTCGCTTTGATGTTTACTTATTCCTTTGGCTTGGCCGCCGAAGCTGCGCACATCGAAAAAGCTGTAACAACTACGCTGCATGCCGGGTATCGGACTGCGGATTTGTTCCGCAGCGGCGACGATCCGCAAAAGCTGCTCGGGACGTCGCAGATGGGAGACGCCATAGCCCGCGCGCTCGCCGAGCAGCAGCAGTAACAGCCCGGCCTGAAACGGACTTGGGGCCGCTTTGCCGGGCTGCCCTTGCAACATATGGATGTCACGTGACAACGGAAAGAAAAGCCGAAGGCTGAATAACCGACGGCTGAAAAAAAGATGGGTAGATCTACTTGAGGACATCCACTACTTCTTTGTTTGCTTTCTCTTCGCCGTTTCGCAATGCCGTATTGATATCGATTCCGTCAATAACGACGCTCCTCGTTACTTCCTCGTTTAGCAAGCCGTTGATTTTTGGATCGTACTTGGATGCTTCCGGCAGCAGCGACGGGGTTACTTTAAAGATCGCCTGCAAATTTTTCCCTTTAAACAAATCGTTGTCCGACCCGTATACATTTCGGATGCCCGGGTCGTTCAGGACGGACAACCGTCCGGCTTTGCTGAGCATCGTCTGCACGTTCTCGCTCACCAGGCCGAGCAATACTTGATATGCCGCCTCCTTGTTTTTGCTCGATTTGTTGACGACCGCCATATGAAAGTCGACGACCAGCCCGATTCCTTGCCGATCTTTGTAGGTCGGGTAGGCGGCCAAATCCCATTTGAACGCATCCTTCGTTCCCGCGTTGGTGAAAAAGATGTTAAAGGCGGCAATCAAGTTCGGGTAAATGGCCATCCGCTGCTCCTTGAAGAACAGGTCGGTCGAGTGTCTGTATTTTCCATCCTGCACATAGCCCGGAATGGAGTAAAACTGCTTGAGCTGATCAAACACCTGAACGTGCTTATCCGATGTGATGGACGCCTTCCCTTTCGCTTTATCGAACACGGGCAAGCCGTATTGCCAGTACATCTGTCTCAGGTCGGGCGGCATGACCCCGATATAATTCGTACCGCCGTCGGAGCGAGTCAGTTTTTTTCCCATCTCCAGCATCTCTTCGTAAGTCATGACGTCTTTCGGATAAGGAGCCCCGAACTTATCGAATATATCTTTATTATAAACCGTCGCTCCATAGTTCATAGCAAACGGCATCCCGTAAAACGCCTTCTGATCGCCAAGCTTCATCATTTGTTGGACGACGGCCTGATCCATCCGGCTGAGATCGATGCCGTATGATTTGACCATCGACGTTAGATCTTCCGGGATATCGTACTCGAGTATGGTCGCCAAAGCAGGGTTGCTGACCAGTACCATATCGGGCGGCGTACCTGCCGCAAGAAGCTTGTCTATCGGCTCGCGCGTTTGAACCAGATTGATTTGCGGATATTTGGCTTTAACCGGGTCGACAAAAAATTTTTTGAATTGTTCGTCTGTCGTACCGGAGTTTACATCGAGTACCAGAAGCTCGGCCGGGCCCCCTTTGTATTCCGTCTTTTGCACAGTCTGTTGACCGTCCCCGTTCTGGCTTTCCTTGCCGTTTTCCCCGTTTTGACTGCAGGCGATCAGTATGCTTGGCACTACTAAAACGGCAGCCATAAAAGAAACGATGCGTAATTTGACCATCTAATTATCTCTCCCCATTTGTTATGGTTGAAACGCTTACACTCGAGGGCGCCCATTGCACTTGCGTAAACCGGTTATAGCCATCATAAAGTGTTTTGCTAGTTTTGGATATTGCAGCTTTTGTCCGCTTATTATCCATTTTTGTTTTCTATCGTGTCTGCCTTGATCGACTAACTTCTTGTATTTGATCGCCTCTATCAAGCAAAAGAACCTCCGATTCCTTAGCCAATGAAGGAATGAAGGTTCGTTTTCGTGTAATGAAATTCGGCTCCAGGCGGAATTTCTTTCCGAACGGAAAGTTCCCGTTCGCTCAGCTGTCCGGAGAGCCCGATGTTGCAAGCTTCAGAGCATATTCTTTCGGAGAACAACGATTGTAACGTTTAAACAATTCATAGAAGTGAGCTATATTCGTAATTCCGACCTGCTCGGCTATGGTGGCAATACTGCCGTCCTTGGTCAGAAGGAGCCGCTCGGCTTGTTTGATTCTCCGGATATTGACATATTCGATAAAGGAAAGCCCCATAACCCTTTTGAAGTATTTGGAAAAATAAGAATAGCTCAAGTTCATCATCTTGCTGATCGTTTCCATTTCGATTTTATCCGCCAGGTGGCGTTCAACATATTCAAACACCAAATGAAGCGGATAAGCGGGGATCTGTTCCTGACTACGAGCCGCTTCATCCAGATCGCTCCGCAAAATAGCCAGAAGCATCTGTTTCACAAGGAGACTGACGGCCATTTTGTAGCCACTCGAACGGCGTTCCATCTCCTGATGAATGTCCAGAACAGTTCGTCCGATATCGTTTCGCAATTTCGCATTTTGTCGAAACAATTCATTGACGCGACTTAAAGGGTTATCTATTTCGGCGAAATACCTGTAATGTACCAACATGCTGGGATCGTAGTAAGATTGAAGATCGAAATGCAAGGTCAAGTAAATCGCTTTTTCCGAAGGTACAGCATAGGTAAGATGCGGTTGGGACGTGCCGATCAGCACTACATCTCCGGGCTCAAGTCGGTGAAGTTCGTCTTGTATGCCGATCTCCAGGCAGCCTTCTTGAACGTACAACATTTCAATCTCTTTATGGTAGTGATACTTAGTTTCCGGAAACGGCGTGTGAAAATGCCTGATCTGCTGAAAAATGTTTATGTTGAGCATATTGTCCTGATACGCAATAAGTTCTTTATACATTGTGGTATTCATCAGCAGACATCCTTTTCACAGATCAAGTATAACAATACGGCTGATGCGATCGTTTTCACCTATCATTAACGATTAAAGAGCTTCCGACGACTGTTCTTGTATCCATTATAACTCGCCAATTGCCGCTATCAATAATAAAGTCAACGAGTTGTGGTTGTCATATCTAACGACGCTCATTTCGCCTAATACATCGGACTTTGCCGGCACTTTGGAAAAGCGTGAATGTCTTGAATGTCCTGGAACGGGTAGTGGAATGTTGCAAACTGCGCATGGTACAAATATTGCAGTACGAATATTTCACCAGACTGGACTTGGCACAAAATACCGGCGACGCCTTGGCCGCTCTTCAGCGAGATGCCGACCGGTAGGCCGAGGAAGCTTCTCGCTTTGAGCACCAGCGGCGGTCCCTGCTGCGGCCCCGGCATCGGGAATTGTCGGTTCATGAGTGTGCCTCCTTTGGAATTCGGAGTTAACCATCTACACATATATATGCGGCAGTGACTCCAATAAGGCGAAGAGTATGGCGACAAGTCGAACATTTCGGCTCTGAAATGATGTTGAATGAGGTCTGGCTTCGTAAGCCGTAACATGCTTCAGGCTGCCGAACCTTATATTTGCTATAGCTGCCGCTCCCTGCCTGATGAAGGCGAGCTTTTTTTATAACCTCTGATCGGAGCTGTCCAGGGGCAGGGAAGCGGAAGTGAAAGTTCCGCTATAGTTGGCGGATCGCCGATGAACCGGGCTTTAACGGAAGCAAAAGTTCCGTTAAAGCCACCAATAGCTCGAGTGGAGCCGGGCAAACGGGGCAATAAAGGAAGTGCGGCTTCCGCTATGCAGGCCTAGTAGGCTCGCCAAGCGGCGATAACGGAACTGGCGGCTCTGCTGAGACAGTGGGAACGGAAGCGGAAGTTCCGTTATCGCTGACGGAACGCCGCTGACCGGGCGAAGAGGAAGTGAAACTGCCGCTATAAACGTTACAGCGAAACGTCCTTGCCCCAAATGACTCACGCTAAAACGCACATGCGAACGATACGCAGTCCGTTCGGCGCCTCACGATTCGTCGACAAGCGGCAGTGTAAAATGAAAGACGACGCCGCTGGCCGCATTGCGGACGCCATATGCGCTTCCGTGCAAAGTCAGGATGTTCCGGACGATGGCAAGACCGATGCCGGAGCCGCCAAACTCGCGGCTGCCCGATTTGTCGACCGTGTAGAACGTGTCCCAAATATGCGGCAAGTCGGCATCCGGTATCGGCTCGCCTTCGTTAAACAGCTGAATCTCGATCGTCCCGACCGCCCCCGGCACTCCGGAGCCGGGACCTTCAACGGCGGAGATCCGGATTTTACCGTATTCCGGCGTATGCCGGATCGCGTTGCCAAGCAAATTCGTAAAAACCTGGCCGATCCGGAACTCGTCGCCGAAAACGAGCGCGTTCGCATCCTCCAGCTCGACGGCGCAGACGATCTTCTTCTTGTTCAGCAGCGCGAACATGTTGTCCGTCAGCGATTCGGCCAGTGTGCCGATGCGGAACGGCTCCTTGCGCAGGCTGAACTTGCCGGCTTCGAGCTGCGACAAATCGAGCATGTCGCTTACGATATTGCCCATCCGCTCGGTTTCCTGCACGATGACGTCCAAATATTCCTCCCGAGCCTCTCCCTGCACGATACCGTCCTTCAGTCCCTCCGCATAACCGCCGATCAGGCTGATCGGCGTTTTCAGCTCGTGGGATACGCTGGCCACGAACTCCCGGCGCAGCCGCTCCAGCCGTTTCTCGTTTTCGATATCCGCCTTAAGCTGCTCGTTGGCGGCATGAAGCTGGCCGAGCGTCTCGTTCAAGTTTTGCGACAAAAAGTTCAGCGTGCCGCCCAGGCTGCCGATTTCGTCCCGCGAGCCGTCGTCGCATTTGGCTGAAAAATCGAGTGCGGCCATTCGTCCGGCCGCTTCGTTCAGCTTAACGAGCGGTCTCGAGATCATTCGGCTGAACACGTACGTAAGCAGCACAATAAGCACGATGGCGAGAAGCAGGAAGTAAACGTAAAAGTCGCGGAAGATGCCTGCCGCTTCGCCGACAGGCTGAAGCGATGCGACTGCCAGCAGCACGTTGTCGGTAACGTCGCCGCTTTTGAGCGGGGCGACTGCGGCTATCGTGCTCGTGCCGGAGCTAACGCCGCCGCTGCCGCTCGCGAACGTAACCGTCTCGCCCAGATTGATTACCCGGCGGACGAGCGAGGCGTTTTCCTTCCAGCCGTTCATGGCGGTAACCGCCGCTGTCAGCGAGTTATCGGGAAGGGGAGAGCGGAAAATCTGCTGCTCCCTCTGTATCGCATTGCCGTCCTTGTCGACGACGCGCACCATCGCAACGCGCGGCTGGCTGCCCAGCATGAGCGAGCCGTCCTTCATCTGCCCGATCGCCATCGTCGCGGAGTAGCGCTTCTCGAACTCAGGAAACTGCTCGGGAAGCCGGGACAGATCGTCCTGCGACTTATAATACGTGCTGCGGAACGTATCCAGAGCGAGCTTCAGCTCGTTAATTTTTTTGCTGCGATAATACGATTCGAAAAAGCTCGACTGCACGAGCACAAGCAGCGTCAAAAAGAAAATAAGCAGGAGCGACGTCAGCACGAACAACTTCGTCGATATTTTGCGGAATCGTCCGATCATCGTTTCACCTCGAATTTATAGCCGTATCCTTTGATCGTGGCGATCAGTTCCGCCTTGTGCTCCAGCTTCTGCCTCAGCCGTTTAATATGCGTATCGACGGTGCGCATATCCCCGTCATAATCATAGCCCCATACCTGATTCAAAATTTGATCGCGCGACAGCGTAATGTTCGGATTTTGGTACAAGTACAGGAGCAGTTCGTACTCTTTGCGGGTGAACGGAATCGCTCGGCCGTCGACGCGGACCTCATGGGCGTCTGGGTCCAGCTCAAGCCCCTGAATCGAATTGGACGCCTTGACAGAGCCACCGCCGCTTGCCCGGCTGTCGTCCAGCCGCTTGAACAGCGCCCTGATTTTGGCGATCAGCACTTTCGGGCTGAACGGCTTGGTCACATAATCGTCGGCGCCGAGATCGTAGCCTTGCAGCTTGTCATATTCCTCCGATTTGGCCGTAAGCAGCACGATCAGCACGCCCGACTGCCTGCGGATCGCTTTGCAGGCGGCGAAGCCGTCCATGAACGGCATCATAATATCGAGAAGGACGAGATCGATGCGCTCCGGATCAAATCTCTCCAGCGCCTCTTGGCCGTTCGCCGCCTCGATCGTCATGTAGCCCTCATGCCGCAAATAATCGGCAAGCAGCCTGCGCATTTTCGCCTCGTCCTCGACGATCAGAATCGTTTTGCCCATATTCCCCACGCTCCCGCCCCCATTGTAGCACCAGTTCACACGGTTGTCACATTGACAGATTACGATACGTTTGTACCCTTCTAAGGCCAAATTCGGAGCGAAAGGCGGTGCAGATGCATCGTATGAAAATAAGCTGGAAAAGGCTGCAACAGCGCCTCCGCTTTAGCGACGGCTGGACGGCGAGCCTGTTTCTGGCGCCGAGCCTCGCCGGCTTCGCGGTGTTTTTTCTCCTTCCGTTCGGCGTCGGCTTTTACTACTCGCTCATCGATACGCCGATCGGCGGCAAGTTTGTCGGGCTGGATAACTATGCGGAGCTGATAGGCAATCCCGTTTTTCGCCGGGCGGCGTCGAATACCCTCCGGTTTACGCTGATCAGCGTGCCGCTGGGGATGGGGCTGTCGCTGCTGCTCGCGATGCTGCTGAACCGGAGCGTGTACGGACGAGTCTGGCTGCGGATCGGCTTTCTCGCGCCGCTCGTGATCCCGGTAGCTTCCGTCGTGCTCGTGTGGCAGTCGCTGTTCGATATGAACGGCAGCATCAACGGGCTGCTTCTGTCGTGGGGGCTAAAGCCGCAGGACTGGATGGAGAGCGGGATGGCGTTTTGGGTCGTCGTCGTCGTGTATTTATGGAAAAACGTCGGCTATAACATGGTGCTGTTTCTCGCCGGCTTACAGAACATTCCGGCCGATTATTACGAGGCCGCCTCGATCGACGGCGCCGGCAAATTTCGCCAGTGGAGGACGATTACGCTCGTCTACTTGACGCCGACATCATTCTTCGTCTTCATCATGTCGATCATCAACTCGTTCAAGGTGTTCCGTGAAACGTACATGATCGCCGGCGAATATCCGCAGGAGCGCATCTACATGCTCCAGCACTACATGAACAATATGTTCAAGTCGCTCGATTACCAGAAGCTGACCAGCGCGGCGTTCCTGATGGCGGTCGTCATCGTGTCGCTTGTGCTGCTCCTGTTTGCGATCGAGCGCCGGATGGCCAAGACACTCGGATAAGCGCCGACCAGAAAGGATGGGACTATGTCTCGACAAAGTGAGGGCGGCATCGTAGCCGCGAGGGGGCGGATCTTCGCCGTCCGGAAGCCGGGGACCCGGAAACGCCGCTTCGCCGGGCTGCGCAAGACGCTCCTGACCTCTCTGCTGCTAGGACTCGCGGCCGGTTTCGTCTTTCCGATCGTACTCACATTTACGAATTCGCTGATGACCGAAAGTGAAATTACGAACAACTTCAAGCCGATATCGGCGAACAAATCGGAGCTCGATCCGAAGCTTGCGGATTCGTACATCCGGCTTAAGTGGATTCCGCAGATGGTGACGCTGCGGCAATATTACAACGTGCTCGTTAAAAAGCAGCCTTTCTTGTTCATGTTCTGGAACTCCGTCCTTATGGTCGTTCCGATCATAGCCGGACAACTGGTCGTCTCCGCGCTGGCGGGGTACGCCTTCTCGCAGCTCCGGTTCCGGTTTCGGGAGCCGCTGTTTTTCATGTACATCGTCACGATGCTGATGCCGTTTCAGGTGACGCTTGTGCCGAATTTTATCGTGGCCGATCGGCTCGGCCTGCTGAACTCGTATTGGGCGATCATTTTGCCCGGCATTTTCTCGGCGTTCGGCGTCTTCCTGATGCGGCAGTTCATGCTCGTCATTCCTTACAGCTACATCGAAGCGGCGCGGGCGGACGGAGCCGGACATCTCCGCATTTTCACCGGCATCGTGCTGCCGATGTGCAAGCCGGGACTGGCAGCGCTCGCCATACTGGCGTTTGTCGACAACTGGAACATGGTCGAGCAGCCGCTGATCTTTCTCCGCGACGCGATCAAGCAGCCGCTGTCGGTTTATTTGTCGGCGATCGGCGAAGGGGAGCGGGGGCTTGCCTTTGCCGCCTGTGCCATCTATATGGCGCCGATGCTGCTTATGATGCTGTACGCCGAACAGCATCTGATCGAAGGCATTCAGCTGTCGGGCATCAAAGGCTGAGCGTACTCCCCTTTCGCCACGAGGCGGCGCTATAGACTAAATTAACGAATACCGAAAGGAGAACGACGTCATGGAGTCGCTGGAAACGGCGCTGCAGCCGTACGAACGGCAGACCGGCGCATCCGCGCGCAAACGTACGATTCGCAGCCTCATCATCGCTTTTGCTCTGCTAATGATTACGCTCACTTTATTTTCCAACACGCTGCTGCAATTTTCGTTGCCCCAGGTGACGGTGGAGAAAGCGGCGCCCGGCGCACTGTCGCACGACGTCAGCGGTACGGGGACGGTTGAGGTCATGGAGACGGTCGACTTGAACGTCGATACGCGTTGGACGGTAGAGGAGGTGCTGGTCAAAGTCGGCGACCCCGTTACGGCCGGGCAAACGCTCGTCACGTTCAAGACGGATGACGCCCGGGGGACGCTGCTGGACGAGGAGGCGCGCTACGAACAGAAGAAGCTGAACGTGGAGAAGCTGCAGCTCAGCATCATCGAGGCGAAAAAAGGCGGCAATGCGGCGCAGGAGCGTTCACTCGAACGCGACCTCGAAAGCGTAAAGCTCGATATGCAAATTCAGGAGCGCAAGCTCAGGCAGCTGCGAGAGCAGTTGAATCAAGGCTCGAAGCTGGTCTCCACCGTTACGGGAACGGTTATCGAGCTGAATGCGACGGCCGGGCTCGCGCCAACGGGAGGACGGTCGATCGCACGGGTGACCGATGTGTCGAAAGGATATCAGTTCAAGACGACGGTCGATTCGTCCAAGGCGAAATACATAAGCGAAGGCGATCCGGTGGAAGTGGTGATTGCCGCATGGAGCAACGCCAGACTGAAGGGGAAGCTGTCCGTCATCCGGGATCCCGCCGCCGGGACAGGCAGTTCAGGAGCCGGAGCGGATTCCCGCAAGGAACTGGTTGTCGAATTGACGGACAGCCGGCTGAAGGGCGGAGAGTCGGGCGAACTGCTGGCCTCCAAAAAAATGCCGCAATCCCGGATGCTCGTCTCGAACGCGGCGGTTCGGGAAGACAGCGCAGGCAAATACGTACTCGTGCTCAAGCAGACGAAAGGGCCGCTCGGCAACGAATCGTACGCACAGCGTTCCGCCGTCACGATCGTCGATGCCGATGACGAGAAAACGTCCATCGAAAGCGGCGTAAGCCCGCTCGATCAAATTATCGTCTCAGGCAGCAAGCCGATTCGCGAAGGCGATCGGGTCATGCTGGCCGAGTAAGGAGGTGGGCTATGAAACGAACCCGCGTAGCCTCGTTGCTTGTATTCGCCGGTATATGGCTGCTTGTCGCCGGCGTCGGCTTGTCCGAGTCGTTTTTGACCGAGTGGAGCGATAGAAGCGGCGCGGAGTCGCTCGGCAAGCTTGTCGTAAACGTCGATTTGTCCGTCGACCCGGCGGGCCGTGCCGGCTTGACGCTGCCAGAGGCCGACAAGCTGCTGCAAAAGTGGGGACGATCGGGGTATTATTCGGCCCGAACGGTCGCAAGCGTATCGGGAGGCGACAACAAAACGGAGGCGGACGTATTCGGGGTCGGCGGCCGTTATGACGACTTCATCACGTTTGCCATGTACCGGGGCAGTCCGCTTACCTTGCGCTCGGTCGAAGAGCATGCCGCCGCCGTGCTGATCAGCTCCAGCTTGGCCGACAAGCTGTATCGTACCCGCGATGTCGTGGGCATGCCGCTGCAAATGATGGGAATCACGTTCAAAATCGTCGGTGTATACGAGGAAGCCCCGTCGCTGCTGCACCGGATGACCGATAACGGCAGGCCGGATCTGCTCGTGCCGATGACGACGCTTGCCGACTTGAACCCGCAGCTGCGGATTATGACGCTCGAGCTGGCGGCGGGACCGGGCGGATCCATAACCGGCGAAGCCGATGCGAGTCGTGCGCTGGCGGCGATTGGCAAGTCGCCTTCCCGATACAAGATCGTCAACCTGGCCGCGGAGCGGAACTGGATCGGCCAAATGCCGAAGCTGCTGCTCGGGGCGGCAGGATCGCTCGGCATCGTCCTGTGCGCTGTGCTGGCGGCCGCTCGAATTAGGCATATGGCGAATCAGCTCCGCCGCGGGCTGGCGACCGAGGATTGGGCGGACGTGCTGCGCCGCTACCGCAGGCCGATAGCCGCGGGCACGGCGGCATGCTTCGTTTTGTCCGTCTGCATGGTCGCACTATGGCTCACGATTCGCCACCGGTTCTACATCCCGCCGAAGCTGATTCCCGATGTCCTCATCGACTGGACCTTCTATCGGGACCGGTGGATCGAAGGCTGGCAGCGACAGGTGGCGGATATGGGATATGTGGCTTCCGCTTCCGAGCTTTTGTACAAGCGGGTGCATGAGCTGGTTGGTGGGTTTACGTTTGCAGGTATGCTGATCGGGTTGCCCCTGCTCGGTATCGGCTTGCGCTATTGGGCGCTAACCGGACGGGCGCTTGACGGAATTCTGACCCGTCTTGCTATTTATACCTGCGTCGCGGTCGCTTTAACGGCAGCGGCTGCGTCTTTGGCGGGGACCGGCTATACGCTTCGTCCGCAGGAGCTGCTCGTATTCGTCGTTTTGCCAATACTTGCGGCACTGGCGCCGCACCGTGAACACCAACAAATTCGGGAAAGGAATGAATACACATGAACACTTACAAATCGCTGCGTACTTGGGCTGCCGGAAGCGCCCTGTTATCGCTGACACTGGTTACCGCTTGCGGAGGAACTTCCGGTTCGCAAGCAGGAGGAGCCGACGGTACAGCCTCATCCGGAGAGAAGGGGAAGGAGGCGGGCACAGCCGGGCCGTTTACTTTGACGGTATCGGTGATGACTTCAAACCGCGTCCTCGAAATGGCGAAGATGAAGTTTGAGGAAAGCCATCCGAATGCAAAGGTTGAAATTAAGGAAAGCATCGCCGCTCCGGTTTCGGACGGCAAAACGGTGATCCGCACGATGGGAGCGAAAACCGATCCGAAAGATTTGGAGAAGTTCGTAAGCACGGTCAACACCGAACTGATGAGCGGCAAGGCGTCGGACATCATCATTACCGACGGAAGCTTTCCTTATAAGAAATACGCCGACAAAAAGCTGCTGGAGCCGATCAACGAGCTGATGAAAAACGACGGCTCGTTCAAGCGGGACGACTACTATGCGAATGTGTTCGACGCGATGTTGTATAAGAAAGCGATCTATGCGCTTCCCGCCAAGCTTTCGATCAACTGGCTGCTAGGCAACCAGGCGGTGCTCGGCGGCGCCAAATTCGACGACGGCAAGTGGACTTGGGACGACTTCAAGGCGACGGCCGAATCGATAACGCGGGAGGCGGCGAAAAACGGCAATACGTCGAGTTATGCGATGATAGCGACAAGCGGAGAGCAGCTGCTGTCCAAAATGGTCGACTCCAGCTTCGCCAAACTCGTCGATTACACGAATAAAAAATTCGATAGCGAGCTGTTTGCAAACATGCTCAAGCTCAGCAAGTCGATGGCGGACAGCAAGCTGATTACACCGGAGCGGCCGGAGCGGGCGGATACTATGTTCCAAAGCTTCAATCCGAACCAGTACGAGGACATGATTCTGCTCAGCCAGATGCAGTTCGACGGCAAGGGAGCTTTTTACAAAGTGCCTTCGTTTAACGAAGCGAAAGGTCTCTCGTTTACGTCCGACATGCTGCTGTCGATCAACGCGAAATCGGGCCATAAGAAGGAAGCTTGGGAGTTCGTGAAGCTGCTGCTCTCCGAGGACATGCAGAAAATGAAGGAGATGTCGGGCTTTGCCGTTAACCGGAAGGCAAGTCTGGAGCGTCAGGCGCAGCTCAAGGAGATCGGCCAGAGCGACGGCAAAAACCAGATCCGAATTATGGGCAAGGACGGCAAGGAGTTCAAGCCGCGCGCTCCCGAGCAGAAAGATATCGACATGATCGAAGCCGCGCTGTCGGGGCTTCAGCTGTATGCCGAAATCGATCCGAAGGTGAGAGCGATAATCGAGCAGGAGAGCGGCCCGTTCTTCTCGGGGCAAAAAACGGCCGAAGATACCGCGAAGACGGTACAGGCGAAAGTGAATACATATTTGCAGGAGTAAGACACGGCCATTTATCGGGGTTCGATGACCGATCTATCAGGCTCCGCCCATTTTCCGCCGGCCCGAAACGGTTTACAATGGAATCGTTCGACCGAATCGGCAGAGGAGGGGTTGTAATTGGTACCCGCAATTGTAGGAAAAACGATGAGCCGGCTTTGCGCCGCTCTGGAAATAAACTGTCCCGGGCTGATCGAGGCCGTTTACTTGTATGGCTCTACGGCGCTGGGCGCGTACGTGGAAGGGGCTAGCGACATCGACTTTATCGCCGTTTTTCGGCGTCCGCCTGGCCCCGGCCAGCTGCTGGCCATCGAGGCCGCCCACGAGGAGCTGGCAAAGACGCTGCCCGGCACCGATATTATGGGAGCTTACCTGCTGCGGGAGCAGCTTGGCAAACCCGACGGCGAGATCGGCTCCGTCCCGGTTTATTTTAACGGAGCGCTGCATTTGGACGGCAAAGGCGCCGATCTGAACCCGGTCACCTGGTGGATCTTGAAAAAGCACGGCATATGCGTTTACGGCGAGAAGGTGCCGTTCGATTTCGAGGTGCCGGTTTCGACGCTGCTGGACTACGTGATCGGCAATATGAACGGCTACTGGGCCGGTTGGGTGGCGAAGCTCGAGAGCTTGTCCGGGGAAGTGAACCGCGAGGAACGAGCCGTTGCCGCCGAGACTGTCGACTTCGCGGTGGAATGGTGCGTGCTCGGCATGCTGCGGCAGCTGTACACGCTTCGGGAGCGGGACGTGACGAGCAAGCAGGGCGCTGGCGAATACGGCTTGAACCGGCTGCCGGAGCATTTCCACGGACTCGTGCGGGAGGCGCTTGCGATCCGAAGAAGGAAGCCGGACCGCTGTTACGATTCCGAGGCCAGACGGGTAAAGGAGCTGGTCGAGCTGCTGCGTTATATTCATGAAGAAAGCAATCGAACGTACTATTCTTTGAGGGATGCCACATAATTCGTGAGCTTATACAAACAGACCGACCGGACGCGGGCAGCGAACGGAGCGGTCTGTTTGTGTTTGCACCGGACAGGAGCATCGCACTGAAATTGTTTCCATCCTATTGACCGGAAAAGAACCGTTGTGCTACCCTCTATTTGTGATAATGATTCTCATTTTCAAAAAATGGAGGTGCATCGGTTATGCACCGAGAACGAGAAATTTTGCAGGCAGATACAATGCCGGACGATATATGGATCAAGCTCCGCAGCACCGATCTGCTGAGCGGGGAACTGGAGCATCGGCTCGTAAGCTCGCACATGCTGCTGCTTTCGAGAACCGGAGGCGGACGTTTGACGATAGATGTAACCGAATATACGCTGAGGCCGGATACGGCCTATTTCATTTGTCCGGGTCAGACGATCGGTGTGGCCGTTCACGACAAGGATGGTCCGGAGCTGTTCGCCTTTCAATACGACGTGTTTCGAGACGGGGAAGCGGATCACGCTTTTCCATACGCTGGCGAAGTGCCGATCTATCCCGAGCAGCAGATCGGAGCGCTGTGCGAGTTAGTTTATGGCTCGTCCCGCCACGATAACAGCCTGGAGCGGTTTCGCGGCCAATCGGCATTTCAAGAGCTGCTGTACTGGATCGCGAAGCAAACGCGCCGCCGGACGACGGACTCGCGAGCCGCGATCGATCGGACGAAAGCGTACATAGACAGCCATTACGGCGAGAGCATCACGATCGACCAGCTCGCCCGTATGGCGGAGATCAGTTCGAAATATTATGTAGATTTGTTCAAACGAACGTACGGCCTGAGCGCGATCGATTATTTGACCGAAGTAAGGGTGACGGCCGCGAAACGGCTTATGGCCCGATCGGGCGCCTTGCTCCGCAATATCGCCCAGCAGGTCGGCTACGGCGACGAGTTTTATTTTAGCCGCAAATTCAAGCAGGAGACCGGCGTATCGCCTACCGTTTATATGAAAAACCGCCGCCGCAAAATCGCCGTTTATTCGTCGCCGATTCTCGGGCATCTTCTCGCTTTGGACATCATCCCTTATGCAGCACCGCTTCATCCGAAATGGACGGCCCACTACTATAAATTATTCAAATCGGATATTCCGCTGCACTTGAGCGCCTACCGGTACAATATGCACTGGGAATCGAATCTGGCGAAGCTCGCGGCCGCCGCTCCCGATCTGATTCTGGGCTGCGATACGCTGACCGGCGGAGAGAAGGATCAGCTCGAGACGATAGCGCCCGTCGTATACGTCCCGTACAAGGAGCGCGGCTGGAGGGAACAGCTGCGGATTACGGCGGAAGCGGTGGATGCGACGCGGGAAGCCGAGATGTGGATGCAGCGCTACGAATCGAAGGTAACGGCAGCGAAGCGGCGGCTGGAAAGACAGCTTGGCGGGCAGCGCGTTGTCGCCATGAGCCTGTTTCAGCAAACCATCCGCCTATCCCCGACGGCGGGGATGCGCGACGTGTTATACGGCGATCTGGCGCTGCTCCCGCCGGCCGGTATCGATCCGGGGCGAAAGGGAGAGGCGATCACGCTGGACGGTCTGGCGGCATACGACGCGGACCGGATTATGCTGAACATTTGTCAGGAGCCCGAATCGCTGGCTGAGTGGGAGCGGCTGCAGCAATTGCCGGAATGGCTCGGGATAAAGGCCGTCCGCAGCGGCGCCGTTACGCTGATCGCCTCCGATCCTTGGCGGGAGTACTCCGCGAGCGCATGCGAGCGGATGGTGGACGATATGGTGAACAAGTTCGGTTAAGGAAATCGTCCAGATCGATTCCGGATATTGTCCATGTTCGCCGGGGGCAGTGTCGATTATAATCGATAATGAGAATCGTTATCAATTCAATTACGGGCTGAAGGGCAATGGGAAGTCGGGAAGGGGGCATGGCATGTCGGAGGAGATACAAAATGAACCTCGCCGGTGGACGGCGAACGGAACGCTTGCTTCCATAACGTTCGAGGATCGGGAGATCACCGTATATACCCCGCCGGGTTATGAAGCGGCGTCCGGTAGCTATCCTGTCGTTTACGTACAGGACGGAGCCGAGCTTTTTAATCCGCAGGAGGGCGACGCTCTGAACGTGCTGGAGATCATGTTCGCGGCAGGCGAATTGGAGCCGCTAATTCTCGTCGGCATCGAGCCGAAGGAGCGGCGGCATGAATATACGCCGTGGCCGGCCGCCAGGCTGGCCGAGCGCTTCCCCGATTTCGGGGGGAAACGGAGCGGTTTATGTCACGTTTGTCGCCGAACGGGTAAAGCCGTACATCGACCGGGTGTACCGGACGAAAGCGGATCGCGGACATACCGGTATGATCGGCACATCGTTAGGAGGGCTCGTATCGGTCTTTGCAGCGGGTTTGCGTCCCGACGTTTTTGGCCGGATCGGCTCGATTTCGGGCTCGTTCTGGTACGAGGACTTCATCGACTATTTGCGCAAGGCGCCGCTGCCGATGACGGACAGCCGGTACTATTTGTACGTGGGAAGCGAAGAAGGCGCGAAGAAAACGAACATTCAGAAAGACATGGTTAGGCGAAACGAGCAAGCGTTTCAATTGCTGCTGGAGAAGGGCTTCCGTCCGGAAGACGTGATGTTCGCCTTCGGGCAAGGAGCGGATCATGACTTATCGGCGTTTACGGAGCGGTTTCCAGAGGCGCTGCACCATCTGTTTCGAAACTAAACATAGGGAGAGGGAAACATTCATGTTGTTCAAGAAGATAAGCTTGTTGGGGGTAACATCGGTACTGATGCTGGGAATCGCGGCATGCGGCGCCAAGGAAGAGACGAAAACAAACGCAGGCGCTGCGGGAGATGCAGGCAAAACAACGGGAGCGTCCGCCCCAGCAGCCATAACCGGTTCCACAGCGGCAACCACGAAAAAAGTAACTTATCTGGGTAAAGAATATACAGTTCCGGCCAAGTCGGACAAAATCGTCATCACGGGAGCGCTGGAATCGATGGAGGACGCGCTTGTACTCGGCGTCAAACCAGTCGGCGCAATTACGGTCGGCGGCAAATTTCCCGCCATGTTCGCCAAAATTACGGATACCACGCAAGGGATCGGTGAAAAAACGCAGCCCAGCATCGAGACGATTTTGAAGCTGAAGCCGGACGTTATCCTAAGCAGCACGAAGTTTCCTGCGGAAACGGGAGAAAAGCTCGAGAAGGTTTCGACTACGATTCCGGTGTCGCATATATCGACCGACTGGCAGGCGAACTTGAATTTGCTTGGGGAATTGACGGGCAAGCAGGAGCAGGCGAAGCAGGCGCTGCAAGCCTACAACAGTGACGTCAAAACGCTGCGGGAGAAAGTAGCCCCCGTGTTCAAGGACAAAAAAGTCGTAACCGTCCGCATTCGTACGGGCAGCCTGTACATTTATCCGGCGGATGTGTTCTTCAACCCGTCGGTTTATGAGGAATTGGGCGCTGCCGTTCCGGAAGAAGTAAAGCAGGCGAAAGCGCAGCAGCTTATTTCGCTCGAGAAGTTTTCCGAGATGAACCCGGACTACGTGTTCGTTCAATTCGCCGAAGACGAAAATAAGGATACGCCGAAGGCGCTCGACGATCTCAAGAACAATCCGATCTGGAAAAGCATCAATGCCGTCAAAAACGACCATGTATATGTAAATATCGTCGATCCGCTGGCGCAAGGCGGCACCTTGTACAGCAAAGCGGCATTCCTGGAAGGCGTCAAGAAGAGCAATATCATTCCAACGAAATGAGCTAACGCGATATGCGATCCAAGGTTTCCTTCTTCGCCCTGGTGATGTGGTGCTCGCCGGTTCTGATCGCCCTCACGATGCTGCTGTCGATCCTGTACGGGGCGAAGCAGATCGATGCGGGCGTCGTCCGCGACGCGCTGCTGCACTTCGATCCGGGCAACGTCAATCATCAGATCATTATGCATTCGAGATTGCCCCGGGTCGTGGGGGCGCTGCTGATCGGAGCGTTCCTGGCCATATCGGGGGCGCTGATGCAGGGGATGACGAGAAACGATCTCGCGTCCCCTTCCATTATGGGCGTTTCCGACGGGTCGGCGTTTGCGATTACGCTGTGCATGGTGTTTTTGCCGAACTCTACTTCGCTGGAAATGATCCTGTATTCGTTCGTAGGTTCGGCGTTCAGCATCGTGCTCGTCCTCTCGATGGCGAGCCTGCTGCCGGGAGGAATGTCGCCGGTCAGGATGGCGATACTAGGCACCATTATCGGCACGTTCCTGAGCAGCATATCCTCGGCGATCTCGATTTATTTCCAGGTATCGCAAAATATCAGTTTCTGGTATAACGCCAGGCTGCATCAGATGGACCCCGGTCTCATCAAGCTGGCCATACCTTTCGCGATAGTGGGGATCGCCGTCGCCATCTGGCTATCGAAGTCGATTACGATTTTGTCGCTGGGCGACGAATTGGCGACCGGCCTGGGACAAAAAACGACGATGATCAAATTCGCGGCGACCGGGAGCGTCGTTATCCTTACCGGCATCGCCGTCGCTCTCGCGGGCAAAATCGGCTTTGTCGGCCTGATCGTTCCTCATATTGCGCGTTTTTTGACCGGAGTCAATTACACCCGCATTATTCCGCTCGCCGGCGTACTCGGCGGACTGTTCCTGGCGCTGTGCGACGTGCTGGCGCGTTTCCTGAACTACCCTTACGAAATGCCGGTCGGAGTCGTGACGGCGATTCTCGGCGTTCCTTTCTTCCTTTATTTGATCAGGACGAGAGGGGGCGGCAAACATGCCTAACAAGTCGAGGAGGCGTTTGTACACCGTTTTATTTGCCGGGCTCGGGCTGATTGTTGCGACACTGTACATCAGCATGTCAAACGGCGCGTTCGACATGTCTGTTCGCGACGTGTTCGGCACCCTGCTTCGTATCGCACCGCAAAAGGATCTCGATCTGGTCATATTCGAATTCCGCCTACCGCGTATCGTGATCGCCATTCTCGTCGGAGCCGGGCTCGGCATGGCGGGCGCGGTTATCCAGGGCGTGACGCGCAACGGGCTGGCCGATCCGGGCATCCTAGGTATTAACGCCGGAGCCGGCGCGGCTATGGTCATCTTTTTGTTTTTCTTTCAAGGCAGTGTTAAGGCGAAAGGCTGGGCGGCCGTTCTCGCTATGCCGCTGTTTGGGCTGACGGGCGGCCTGCTCGCCGCGCTGCTCATTTTTTTGTTCGCGTGGAAAAATGGCAAGCTGGATTCGCAGCGGCTGCTGCTGACGGGGATCGCCATCGGTTCGGGTCTCGGGGCCGTTTCGCTGTTCTTGACGCTTAAGATGAACGCGAAAGATTTCGAGATGGCCACGGTATGGACATCCGGGAGCATCTACAACGCAAACTGGAAATACATCGTGTCGATGCTGCCCTGGTTTGTCATGTTTCTCCCGGTCATGATCCGAAAAAGCTATATCCTCGACTTGTTTCAGCTGGATGAGAACAGCGCGAGAAGCGTGGGCGTAAGCTCCGGCAAAGAAAAAACATGGCTTCTGGTCAGCAGCATCGGCATTGTCGGCGCCTGCGTGTCCGTTTCCGGCGGCGTCGGCTTCATCGGCCTGATGGCTCCCCATATCGCGAGGCGTCTCGTAGGGCATTCGCACCTTCGTTTGCTGCCGGTTTGCGCCATCGTGGGTGCCTTGCTCGTCATGGTATCCGACTTAATCGGCAGGACGCTCGTAGCTCCTTCGGAGATTCCGGTCGGCATCGTTGTCGCCATTCTCGGCGTTCCGTATTTCATTTATTTGTTGTATCGGCAAAAAAGAAAAAGCTGACGGTAGCGGTTCGAATCGAACCGTACGGAAATGGAGGAATGAGCTACGGTGAGTTTAACGAATCAGGAAAATAGGCATCAAGCTGCCGGGGGCGTGTCCAAGCGCGGGGTTACGATTCCCCGTACCGCGCAGTGGGATATGGTGTCGCAGGAGGAAAAACGCGAGTATCGGATATTCGTGTCGGTGCCGGCGTCGCCGCCGCCCGAGGGAGGTTACCCCGTTCTGTATACGCTTGATCCGAACTCCGTATTCGGTACGCTGACGGAAGCGGTGCGGGTGCAAGGGAACCGTCCGGAGAAAAGCGGGGTCATCCCGATGCTGATTGTCGGCATCGGCTACAACGCGGAGGTGCCTTTTGCGCCGGGCCGCTATTATGATTACACGCTGCCGGCGGACGTGTCCGAGCTGCCCGCGAGGCCGGACGGCTCGCCTTGGCCGAAGCACGGCGGAGCGGATGCGTTTCTGCGGTTTATCGAGCAGGAGTTGAAGCCGGTCATCGAGCGCGAATATCCGGTAGACCGGTCGAAGACGGCATTGTTCGGCCATTCGCTCGGAGGGCTTTTCGTGCTGCACACGCTGTTTACGAAGCCGTCCGCTTTCCGGACGTATATCGCCGGCAGTCCGTCGATTCATTGGAGCAGGCGTCTGTTCGACGAGGAGGAGCGCGATTTCGTCCGCAGATGTAACGCGCAGGGAGTGGAGGCTTCGCTGTTTATAGGCGTAGGGGGACTGGAAGGCAGCCATAAGAGCCGGATGGTCGATAACGCCAGGGAGCTTGCCGAACGTCTCGCGCCGCTGGAGGGGAAAGGGCTGAAGCTCCGTTTCCATGAGTTTCCGGATGAAGGTCACGTATCGGTGCTGCCGCCGCTGGTGAGCCGTGCGGTCCGCTTTGCTTCGAACGGGGAAATTCGCTGAACGGGGAAGGGAATAAAGGGAGATCGCCGCGAAGCCGACGGTTTCCGAACGGAACGGGCTCGTACGGCTGGAATTTAGGCATAAAGCAGGGGCGGGAGGCACCGCATGAAACGGTGCGAATCCCGCCCCTTTGTGCGTATCGGGGCCGTTTATTCCGTTAAGGTCCTGGCCCCGGCCGGCCACATACCGACATAATAAGTGCCCGAAGCCTCGTACACGTCGCCCGCTTCGGCCGTGTGATGGGCGAATACATGGGGATACAGCTTCTGAATCCCCGCATTGCGGTGCTGCAGCCAAACAACGGACTCTTCGGTCCGCCGTCCCGGCTGGTCGTAACGGAATGTGGCGGCGATGTTGCGAACGGTCATCGCGGCGGCGAAGTCTGCGGCCTCTCCAGTTTTCTCCGGCCGAGATACGAACGCATAGCTGACGGCCTCGTCGTTATCGCGCAGATTCGTTCTGCTTCCGTCAGTGGCGGTAGCGTCGTATCGATGCCCAAGGCCGGTGTATAGCTCGCCCGCGAACGCGCCGTCCACTGGAACCATTACGCCGTATCCGGCTCCGATCGTTACGGGGCGCAGCCAGCGGACGACGGAGCGGACATGAACCCCGTTATGGTCCACGAGATGTGTGCAATCGATTTCTGCGACGGGAGCCGTCGGCTCGTCCGGATGAATCCCGAGCATGCGCTGTTCGATTCTTACGGTCCGTACCGGCTTGAACGCCTGCTCCTCGCTCCATTCCGCTTTCTCCGCATCGTCGATATAAAGCTGCTGGGATACGGCGAACACCGTCCCCGTCCGGTTATGCTCGGGCAGCCACTGCGCCTTGAAGCCGCTGCCCGCCGGAGAGACGCTCAGGGCGTACTCCTTGTTGCTCCACGGCTTCAGCACGTCGAACTTCTTGTTCGCGGTCACCGATTCTGCGCCATCCGGACCAATCGTCCGGCTCCACTCCGATACTGCCCCGTCGCGAAACAGGATGAAGTCGTCGTGCTGATCTTTACCGAAGACGTAATGGGCGGTTCGCGCTCCGTCGATCGGCAGCAGCACCTCGATCAGGCGGTCCCCGCCTACTCTCGCATACAGCGTTTCCGTATCGATGCTATGTTCCCGCAGAAGCCGAACGTAATCCGTTTGCCCGGAAACGTCCGGAATGTGCACTTCGCCACTTGTTGACGAAGAGGCGGTATGTGAATTGTTCACGTTAACATCACTCCTCGTCTTCATCATAACGCCGCCAGACAAAAAATTCCATACTAAATCGCGGGGAATGCCCGGTTTATCCGTAAAAACGACCCGCAAGCGGCAGCTCGCCGATAAAAAACGTTCCCCCGGCTTCGTACGTTTCTCCCGCTGCCGCCGTGTAGTTGTCAAATACATGGGGATACAGCTTCTGCATCTCCGTATCGCGGTGCTGGAGCCACAGGATCGAGCCGGAGCGCCTTCGTCCCGGCTGCCCCATGCGCAGCGTTCTGGCGCTATCGTGAATCGTCATGGCGACGACCGTATCGGGCGCTCCGTTCGTTCCGCCGTCCCGCGGAATGAAGGCATAGCTTTCCGCCTGATCGCCTTCCGTCAGGTCGGTCGTGCTTCCGTCGGTCGCGGTAGCGTTATAGCTATTGCCGCATCCGGTCACAAGCGTGCGCGCAAACGAACCGAAGACGGGGAACATCATGCCGTAGCCGGTACTGATGAGGACATCGCGCAGCCAGGTGATTTTCGCTTTGACCGATACGCCTCGGGCCGTTATAGTATGCACGCAGCTGATGTCCGCGAGTGGGTTCGCCGGATCGGCAGGATGCCTGCCTACAAGCTGCTGCACGATTGTGACGGACTTGACGGGCCGCAGCGACGGCTCGGCCGTCCAGCTCGTAATTTCCGTTTGATCGAAATAGATGCGCTGCGCTACGGCGAATACAGTGCCGATATTGCTATGCTCGGGCAAAAATTGGCTCGGCAGCGAGGATCCCGCAGGAGTTATGCTCAGCGCGAATTCCTTGTTGCTCCACGAGTGCAGGACGTCGAACAGCTTGACCGGATTCAGCGAAACGCCGCTTCCATACACGTAGGCTGTCCGGTATATGTCGTCCTTGGCCGTTTGATGAACCGCGCTCCGCACCCAGCCCCGCGCCGTACCGCCCGAAGGAGCGTGGTCCGGGTCCGCGCCCCGGAACGTGGCGATCACGGTATGCGTTCCGGCGGAGAGGCCGCGCGCGACCGGCCTCGTCGCTATACCGGCCGTCACTTGCCCGGCGGGAACGGCGTCGATATGGGTGCTGACGGTTGCGAGCGGCTGACCGTCCACGCCGAATTCCCATACGCCGCCGCGATTATCGGTGTAATGCCGGAAATCGAAGCCGGTTCCGTCAAACGTGAAAGAGAAAGTAGCCCCGATCTCGGTCGTATATTCGTTCGGCGGGAATCCGGTCACCCAAGTGCCCGTTTGCGCCGCGTAATCGATAGCCACGGTGCGCTCGAACACGGGCTCCACCAGGGAGACGGAGCCGCCAAGCATTTTGATAAAATCGTCGTTCGGATCTTTGGCGAAGGCGTAGTGGGCGCACCGTTTGCCTTTAAATGGAACGAGCACCTCGAGCGAGCGATTGCCGGTCACCTTGGCATATAAATCGGAAGCGGTTTCATTATGATCCCGAAGCAGACGGACGAAATCGACCTGCGGGTACGCCGTAGCCATTTCCGATTGCAGGCCCGCAGCCGCTGCGGGAGAAGCAAGAGATGCGTTTCCGGAGTAGGCGGAGCCGCCGGGGGCACTTTGAATCGTCGAATGCCGAATTGCCGCGCCGGCGGTACCTAGCATGGCGGCAGCGCCAGCTACTCCGAGCGAAGCCAGCAGCGTTCTCCGGGTAAGACGTTTGCCGGACAATCCCGATTCCGGGGATGGGCGTTTCGCCGCATCCTGATTGGTTCGTCGGTCCAAGCGGCAGCGCTCCTTTCCGTTCTCAAGTGGAACTACAGCCCCATCATAACAAACCGGGCGGCCGTTTTCTTTGTACCATTATTCGCAAAATTTGTTCTGTCGTTCATTTTTGGCGACAGAGGCATTCTGCGCCTTGCGGCACCATTGATGAACGAACATGGGCGAACGGAAGGAAGGGAGCTATCTTGGTGGAACAACCAGCGGTATGGCATAGCGGAAGCATTTGTTCCGTTAACCGTACCGGGAAGGGTGGAACCGAGCGATAACGGAAGCATTTTTTCCGTTAAGTCCTGCGGAGGGGGCCGAATCCGGCTTTTGCCGAGGGCATAGCGGATGATTTGGTTCCGCTAAGTGACAGGTAAGGGTGGAGCTTTAGTTAATAACGGAAGCTTTTGTTCCGTTAAGCCGGCACGGCGGTTGGAAGCGAACCCGGTTCCGGACGAGAACATAGCGTTGTTCCGGGTCCGTAGCCCGAAGTAGTGGTGTTCGTATTCTCCTAAGGGCTTGTACCCGAAACAAGCTACCGCTACGCAGCAACATTGACGAATGGGAAAATTGTCCATACTGGTACTATGACTGGCGAAGACGAGCCTATTTCTGCCTTGTAAACGATTAAAAGCAAACTTACTATTTCGCCGTTTTGTGATATGATCGAACATATATTCGTTCCGACCCGAGGAGGCGAACAAAGGATGGACAACGAGGCTTGGCAAGGCGGCGGACCCGGACCGGGCTGCCATCCCGTACTGGGGGCATGGTTCCGCGACAAGTTCGGAAATCCGACCGATATCCAGACGAGAACGTGGGAGCCGATTGTATCGGGGCGGCATGTGCTGCTCGCTGCTCCTACCGGCTCGGGCAAAACGCTGGCGGCGCTGCTTCCGTGCCTGAACGGAATAGCCGCTGCGAGAAACACTTATACGGAGCGGGGAGTGCGCCTGATCTACGTCACTCCGCTGAAGGCGCTCAATAACGACATCCACGACCATCTGCTCGGCTTCATCAAGGAGCTGGAGCCGTACGGGCGGCTTTACGAGGAGCAAACCGGAAATCCGTGGACGAGCATTACGGCGGGCGTCCGAACCGGAGATACGACGCAGAGCACGAGGGCATCCATGCTGCGCCATCCGCCGGACGTGCTCGTGACGACGCCGGAATCGCTGTACATTTTGCTGGCATCCGAGAAGGCGCGCCAGACGCTGCGAACGGTGGAGAAGGTCATAGTCGACGAAATCCACGACTTGGCGGAGGATAAGCGCGGCATGCATTTGTCGGTAACGCTCGAGCGGCTCGAGAGCTGGTGCGGCCGCCCGCTGCAGCGCATCGGCGTCTCGGCGACGATTAACCCGATGGAACGGGTCGCCCGTTATCTCGGAGGCTGGACGGAAGCGACCGGGCATGACGAAGCCAGCGGCGGCGAGGAGAAGGATCGCATGCAGGCACGCCCGGTTACGATTGTGCAAAGCGCTATGGACAAAACGTTCGACATTTCCGTGACGATGCCGGAAATCCGCGCATCGAAAGGAAAACGCTCCGAGATCTGGACGGTCATCGCCGCCCGGCTGACGGAGCTGATGGAAGGCTGCCGTTCCGTCCTCGTGTTCGTCAATAACCGGAGGTTGTGCGAGCGGGTGACGCTTCATCTGAACGAGATGGCCGGGCATGAAATGGCAAGGTCCCACCACGGCAGCGTTTCCCGGGAGAAGCGGCTGATGACCGAAAAAGCGCTGAAAGACGGCTCGCTCCGCTGTCTCGTTGCGACTTCGTCGCTCGAGCTCGGCATCGACGTCGGGCATGTCGACCTCGTCATCCAGATCGATTCGCCGCAATCGGCCGCTTCGGGCATTCAGCGGATCGGCCGTGCCGGCCATTCCGTCGGCGATGTGAGCCGGGGCATCATTATGGCCAGACATCGCGGGCAGCTTGCGGAGTGCGCCGTGCTGGCGAGGGAAATTACGGATCGCAGAATTGAGCGAATCTGCATTCCCGAGGGTTCCATCGACGTATTTTGTCAGCAGACGGCGGCCATGGTCGCCTCGTTCGAATGGAAGCTGGACGATCTGCTCGCCCTGTACAGGCGAAGCGACAGCTTCCATGAAGTGTCGCGGGAGCGGCTGCTGGAGGCGCTGAACGTGCTGGCAGGGTTTTACCCGCACTGCCGTCCGCTGCTTACTTGGGATCGCGATGCCGGCTTGCTGCAGGGAATGCGCCATACGAATGCGGCGGTACTGACCGGGGCCGGAACGATACCGCAAAGCTCCGCTTACCCGGTTTATCTCGCCGATGCGCGCGTTCATATCGGCGAACTGGACGAAGAGTACATCCACGAGAGCAGGCCGGGAGATGTGTTCCAGCTCGGAACGGCATCTTACCGGATCGTGTCGATCAAGGGCGACCGCATCTATGCCTCCGAGGTGGAAGCGAACGCTTATAGCGAAATCCCGTTCTGGCGCGGCGACGGGCCCGGACGCTCGCACGAGCTGTCGTGCAAAGTGGGCGAGCTGCTTGAGGAACTGGACGAGCGGGCGGATACGGAGTCCGAGTCGGTCACGGTAACCTGGCTTCAGAGGACGTATATGCTGGATGAGCATGCCGCCAGCTCCCTGGTCGGACTGGTCGACGCCCAGAAGGCAGCCAGCTCGGTTCCGAACCGCAGGCGCATCGTCGTCGAGCATTACTTGGACGACGTCAAGCGGCATCATCTCGTGCTGCATACGATATTCGGACGGCGGACGAATCGGACGTGGATGCTTGCCCTGCAAAGGTTGTACGAGACGAGAGTTGCCGGCAAGCTGTACGCCTACGTGCGGGATAACGGAATCGAGTTCATTTTTCCGGAATGGAGCCCGGAATACGCCGATTTGTGGAGAAGCGTCCAGGAGTATAATCTGGAGGAGCTGCTTGCGGAGGCGCTTCCGTCCTCGCCGTTGTTCGGCATAACGTTTCGCCATCTGGCCGGAACGTCGCTGCTGCTCGCACGCGGGTTCTCGCGCGTCCCGCTCTGGAAGCAGCGGATGCGGAGCGAGAGGCTGCTCGAGGAATCGCTGCCGTACGCCGGAAGGTTCCCGTTCATTCGCGAGGCGATGCGCATCTCGATGTACGAATCGCTCGACCCGGAGCGCGTCAAGGAGCTGTTCCGGGATATCGGGGAGGGCAGGGTGCTTATCGACGTCCGGAACGTCGGTTACCCGTCGCCGTTCGCCGCCCAGTTCGTATGGGAAAATGTCAATACGCTCATGTACGAGTCGGACGCGGTGTCTGAGGATATCCAGTACCGGCTGCTCTCGGTGAACAAGCAGCTGGCCGGGCAATTTTTCGAGCCGGCGGCGTTTCAGCAGGCGATGGATGCGGAGGAGGCGCAGGCGTGGATCGACGGGAGGTTTTCCCCTGCTGCCGTGAGCGGCGGAACGGAGAAGGAAGCGGGAGAGACGGAGGACCGCGGCGGCGAATGGCTCAGCCGGATTCCTCCGGCCGAACGTCTGCTTCGGCTGCTGAAGCGGCAGGGCGATCTGTCGTTCGGCGAAATCCGCAGTAGGCTGGGGGAAGGAGTCTCAGCCGATGAAGCGCTTGCGGGGCTGCGGGGAAACAGGCAGGTCGCGGAAATCTCGATGGCTGGCGAGCGGAGATGGATATGCGCCGACGAGAAGGACACTTACGCCGCGTTTCCGGCCGATGAAGCCTCCTCCTCCTTCGTGCTCAGGCGTTACGCGGACCGGCAAATTGCGTTCACGGCGGAACAGCTGGCGGAGCGGTTCGGACTTTCGATCGAACTGGCGGAGCGTTGGATTCGGCATTGGATCGACGATTCTACGATCGAGCGCTCGCCTTTTGCGAAGTCGCCCGAGGAGCCGCTATGGACGAGCCGCAGCGCCTCCTCCCGGCTGCTGCGCTTCAGCGTCGGGCAAATGCGCAAACGCGCGGAGCCGGTCGAGCCGGACCGTTATTTTCAAATGCTGCTCGCACTCCAATATGTGCTGCCGGAGAGCCGCCTGAGCGGCATGGACGGCTTGCGTCAAGCGATCGCGCGGCTGCAAGGGATGTATTTGCCGATCTCGCACTGGGAATCGTTCGTATTCCCCGCCCGCGTGACCGATTACAAGAAAGATATGCTCGACCTGCTGTGCGCCTCGGGCGAAGCGGTTTGGTTCGGGCGCAAGGAGGAGGGAGAGAAGGATGGGCGGATCGCGTTTTATTTGACCGAGTCGAAGGAGCTGCTGGCCGCTGAAGGACGCGTCGCCGGGCCGTCGTCCGAGCCGGAATTGCTCGACCTGCTGGGGCGCAAGGGGGCGAGCTTTCTCACCGGGCTCAGCCGGGATACGGGATACGCGCCGTCCGAGCTGATGGAACGGCTCATGCGGCTCGTCTGGGAGGGACGGGTGTCGAACGACCAGTTCGCCCCGATCCGGCTGCACGGGACAGGCTCCGGCGCGAAAACGTCGCGCAAGGGCTTCCAGTCCGGCTTGGGCAGATGGTATGCGGTGGCGGCTACAGACGCGGAACCGGGAGCGGGGATGGCGGCGTTTGGGAGCGCGGCTGCCGCGACGGAGGAGATCTCGCCCGAGAAAATGGTCGTCGCCTGGGTGCATCACTTGCTGCAAAGCTTCGGCATCATCACCCGCGACGTCATTGCGAAGCATGTGCCGGGCGAGACGGACAGGCTGCAGGATACGATCCGGAAGCTGGAGGATTGGGGCATGCTGGCGAGAGGATTTTGGATTCGTGGCTTGCCGTACATGCAGGTGGCCGCTCCCGATACGGTCGAGCGTTTGCGGCAGCTAAACGTACAGGCGGAGGGACAAACGGTCGTGCTGTCTTCGGTCGATCCGGCGAATCCGTACGGAGCGCTGCTCAAATGGCCGGAGCGGCAGAAGGTCGCCTTTGCCCGCAAGCCAGGGAATTTTCTCGTGTTTCGGCGGGGACGCTGGGTGCTTTGGATCGAAAATAACGGCAAACGATTTGTCACGATCGATCCGGAATGGCTGAAGGCGGAACGCGGGGAGGCGGAAGTCGTGCTCGAAGCGGTACGCGTCATGCTGAGGCAGTCGGGACTGCGCAAAATCGTGGTCGACAGCTGGAACGGCGCCGCCGTCCCCGGCACCGAAGCGGCCGAGCTGTTCCGGCGTATCGGGGCGGAGTCGGACCGCGACGCGTTCGTCCTGTGGCCGAGCAGCCTTAAGGGCTGATGCGGCTCCTTTCACACGAACCAGACGTTCAGCACGACGACAAAAGCGATTACGCCGACGACGCCGGCGACGATGAAGCCGATGCCGGAGCGGGCCATTTGCTGGAACAGGCGGAGTACGCCCATGCCGAACATGGAAAGGATAAACAAAATGAATAAGGCGACGGTAATAAAAAAGCTGGCCGAGAGGCCGGAAATGTTGACAAGATTCATAGTTTCACTCCTTCAGAAGTCGGGGGTTGACGTTTTCGGCGGCGCGGCGGCCGACTTGCGGACGATCATGGCCGAAGGCAGCCGGATGATGCGCCGTTCCATCTCGTCCTTCAGGCGGATTCGCTCGGCGAGCAGATGAATGCCCTTGTAGCCGAAGTCGTAGGCCGGCTGAACTGCCACGGTCAGGAACGGGTCGAGCTTTGAAGCGAGACCGACGTCTTCGAAGCACACGACGGATATTTGCTCGGGGACTCCGATTCCCTTGTCGCGCAAAAAAGAGATGACGCTGACGGCTAGCACGTTGTTCGCCGCAAACAGCGCCGTTGGCGGGTTGGGCAGCGCAAGCAGCCTTTCCAGCTTGTCCGGGTCGTCGAATCGGTTGTAGCCGTATTCCACAACGAGCGACTCGTCATAGTGGATACCGTGACGGGCAAGCGCGTCGCAATAGCCGCCATATCTTTCCCGCGCGGTCGAAACGGTGCCGTAGCCGTTGACGAGCGCGATTCGCCGGTGGCCGAGCCCGATCAAATAGTCCGTAAGCTGATCAGCGCCTAGCCGGTTTTCGCCGAGCACGACGTCCGCCTCCGTGCCGGGCACGTCACGGTCCACGAGGACGTAAGGGATGCGATGCCGATCCAGCATATTCAGATGCTCGATCGAAGCATCGGATGCGGGGGCGAATAGCAGCCCGTCAACGCGGGTGGATAACACCATATCGACATACTCCCGCTCCTTCGCCAACTTCTCGTCGCTATTGCCGAACAGCAGCTTGTAGCCAAGCTCGAGCGCGGCGTCCTCGGCGCCTCTGGCGAGCGTGGTGAAGAACGGGTTCGTAATATCGGTGATTAGCAGCGAAAGCATCTTCGTTTCCTGTTTGACGAGACTGCGCGCCGTCGAGTTCGGGACATAGTTCAGCTCGTCCATGATCCGTTTCACTTTTTCCCGGGTTTTGGCGCTGATCCGTCCGGAATCGTTAATGACCCGCGACACGGTCATTGCGGATACGTTCGCTCGTTTGGCGATATCGTATATCGTTACCATAAGACCGTCCTTCGTTTCGTAGTCATTTCTTATTGTAAGTGAATTCTAGTAATCGGATCAAGAGCGGGCCGTGCGGTTTGCGTCATCCGCTCCGGGTGGAGGTTTTCCATGCAGGTTCAGGCTAAGATATACGATTTAAAAGATGTAAGCGCCGAACAACTGCATTACGTAGTTGTTATGCCGCGAATGAATGGGAAATGGCTCGTATGCCGGCATGCCGAACGCCGCACATGGGAGTTTGCGGGGGGCCATATCGAGCCCGGCGAAACCCCGGAAGAAGCGGCGAGACGCGAGCTGTACGAAGAGACGGGAACACGGAGCTGCGAGCTGCACGCCGTGGCCGTTTACTCCGTCAGCCGAGAAGGGGAGGATGAAAGCTTCGGTATGCTGTTCTACGCCGACATCCGCGAGATCGGCAGGCTGCCGGCATTCGAAATGGCCGAAACGCGCCTCGTGGCGGAGCTTCCGGAGTTACTGACCTACCCGACGATTTATCCCGTTTTATACGGATGCATAGCCGATTGGCTGCGTTCCGGAGCGATGCCGCACTATTCGGAGCGGCTGCTGTAAGCCTGCCGAATAGCCTTCCTATTTGAGACGAATTATAGACATGATACATTAATCGCTTCGGTTGTCTGGTGTGCCAATTTGTAATAGACTAGGGATAGAAACGGCTCGCTTCGGTACCGCGGCGGCGGCCGGATCACGGGAGGAACGTCATGAACGCCCTTTTAATGCAGTTTAAAGATCAACTGTCGGACGATTTCCAGTTCAAATTTAACCGGCACAGGGGGAGCAATCACCGCCAAAGGCTCCATATGCATGACTATATCCAGATCGCCTATGTCGTCGGCGGGGTCGGAAACCACCACTTTTACGACAAGACGCTTACGGTCGGCAAGGGCGATCTGTTCATTATTCCGCAAGGACAGGCGCATAGCATCAACACGATCGACGGCAAGGAATGCGAGTTCGTGCTGCTTGATTTTATGCCGACCTTTCTTGGCGATCATCTGAAGCCGTTTTCAAGATCGCTGTTCCAGCATGTAGTCCAGTGCGGCAAGTCCGGAACGACATCCGAATGGTTGCAGCCGTGGCTGCATATTTCCCAGGACAAGCAGCTGCTTGTCGAGCAATTGCTTCAGGACATTCAGGAGGAAGTCGAGAACCGCGAGGAAGGTTACGAGTTTTCCATTCAGATCAACGTCGTCAAGCTGCTCATTCTGATCGACAGGGAGTTTCGCCGGACGGAGCGGCTGCGCCAGTCGGCAGCGTGCCAGAAGCAGCACAAGGTGTTCCAGGACGTCATCCGCTACATTCAGGAAAACTACGGGCAAGATATCCCGCTTGAGCAGGGCGCGTACATCGCAGGGATGACCCCGGCCTATTTCAGTCATCTGTTCAAAAAGGCGACCGGCCAAACGTTCGTCGAATATTTGCACGAGGTGCGCATCGAAAGGGCGAAAGAGCTAATCCGGATCGGCGTCCATACGATGACGCAAATTTGCTTCCAGGTCGGCTTCCGCCATCTCAGCCATTTTATCCGCACGTTCAAGAAACGGACCGGCATGACGCCGACGGAATACAAGAAGGCGGCGCTCAACATAAACTAGCAAGGATGGTTTTGAAACAACAACTAAAAAAAGAGCAATGCCATTAATAAAATAGTGCAAGCGGCGAAAGCCGTTACACGGTATAGTTAGTTACGTGTAACGGGCTTTTTTTTGTATTTGGATGCCATAGAAAGAGCCATACCTTGCAAACTCAAAGGAGTCGAGACAAACTATGAGTATTTTGAAGGTCGGTATTATCGGACAAGGCCGCAGCGGCCGCAATATTCACGGGAATTTGCTCGTTAAGCTTGCGGACAAGTATAAAATCGTAGCCGTCGCCGACGGCCTGGAAGACCGCCGCGTTCGCGCCGAGCAGGAGTACGGCTGCAAAGCTTACGCCACCTATGAGGAAATGGTAGCGAACGAACAACTCGATCTCGTCGTAAACGCGTCCCCGAGCGATCTGCACTTCCCGATCTCGCTGGACCTGCTTAATAAAGGCTTCAACGTGCTGTGCGAAAAGCCGCTGGCCAAATCCCCGGCGGAAGTCGATCAATTGATCGCCGCTTCGGAAAAATCCGGCAAAGTGCTCGCCGTATTCCAACAGTCGCGCTATATGCCGGCCTTTTTGAAAATTCGCGAAATTATCGAATCCGGCGTGCTTGGTCGCGTTGTGCAAGTAGATTTCACGAATAACGGCTTTGCCCGCCGCTGGGACTGGCAAACGCTGCAAGCGAATAACGGCGGCAACCTGCTGAACACGGGACCGCATCCGGTCGACCAGGCGCTGCAATTGTTCGGAACGGATCTTATGCCGCAAGTCACCTGTATTATGGACCGCGCCAACACGTTTGGCGACGCCGAAGATTATGTCAAAATCATTTTGCGCGGACAAGGACGCCCGACGATCGACCTGGAAATTTCGTCCTGCTCGGTTTATTCGAGACCGCAATTTACGGTGCAAGGCACAAACGGCGGCTTGACCGGCAATACGAACAAGCTGCAATGGAAATATTTTAAGCCGGAGGAAGCGCCGGCTCAAGAGCTTACCCGCACGCCGCTGTTTAACGCGAACGGAGAGCCTGCTTATTGCAGCGAAAAGCTCACCTGGTACGAAGGCGACTGGCAGTTTGAAGCTGCCGAAGGGTTTTCGATGTTCGACCAAAACACGAAGTCGCTGTACAACATGCTGCACAACTCGCTCACAACCGGGGCGCCGCTTGAAATTACGCCTCAGCAAGTGCGTCAGCAAATGGCGGTTATGGAAGAGTGCCGTCGTCAAAACCCGCATATTTACGCTTAAGGATAATCAATCGACACAGAGCGCAAAAAAGGCTGCCATCGCTGGCGGCCTTCTTTGCATCTCTTTCGTTATGCAAAATCGATATCGAGAAACGGCAAATCGTGCAGCATATTGTTCGTCGTGAACTCGAGCATTTCCTTGCTCCAAGGATGCAAACGGTTCAAGTCCAAGCTGCGAAACGCCCCCGCATACACCAACAGCTCCCGAAGCCGCAAAAAAAGAGGAATGCGGCGCTGCCACTCGGCGGACAAGCTGTTCTCCCGGCAATACCCTTCCATAAACGAGTCATAAAAACGTCTGGCGGCTTGCTCCCGGCGATCCTTGCCGTCACTTGGCAGCGGAGTTGCATAAAATAACGAGTTGGCGATGTCGGCGGCAAACCAGCCGTATTCGCATTCGTCGAAATCGAACAGCGTCAGCCGATCGCCGTCTGCGTGCACGTTGTTCTGATGAATATCGCCATGAATGAGGCCGAAGCTGTCCGGATCTTTCGGAAGCGCTGACAACTGCTCCATAAACCGTTCCTTTTTGTCAACGACCTCGCTGTACGCTTCCGTTACGTAGCTCGCGAATTCGCGCAAATATTGATTCTGCGACCAATCGCTTCTTATAGGCGCAGATGGTTTTGGGATATACATCTTCGTGCGTGCGTGTATTTTCCCGGTGAAACGCCCGAGCTGCCGGATGAACCGTTCATCCTCGGCATAAGTGCGGTAATCCGGTTTCGCGCCGGGAGCTTTTTCGAATGCCGTGACGATAAAGCTGGCGTTTCCAGAGCCGATCTCGGCGAGCGGCTTATGGTCTCTTGTTCGTATGGGCCTGGCGGCCGGTACTTCATGATCGGCCAAATCCCATATCCAATCCAGCTCCGCTTGAATCATAGACGCAGTCCGATGGGAAGTGTGTGTCAGTCTTAGGATGCGTGCCTGTCGGCGGTCGTCCATTGCGCCGAATACAAAGTTTTGAAAACCGTGCAAGTTGATGAGCGAGTCTCTGCGAAGGCCGAATCGTTCGGCGGCTTCATTCAGCAGCTTGTCATCCAGCAGCGCTCGTATTTCTTGTTTCATTTGAAACCTCCCTAATCATAGTTGCGGATTATAGGGAGGTTTTTTTCGGTTCCTGAGGCAGCAAGAGAAGCAGACAACGTTTGAAATGTCTCAATGCGATCCTCCTTCGGCAAAAGCGCCAGTGTGAGCCAGCCGTTTTAAAAAATCGTTGGCTTCCCGCGGATGGCGGAAGATGTAAACGGTCTGGTGTTTTTGAGCTTCACGCAGCTTGTTCAGCAGCTTCGGGCGATTGCGTTTGCGGAAAAACCAGATCCATTTCAGAAAGGAGAGGTCGATCTTCTCCGGGCAGCCTTCGCCCATATCGGCGCGGGAGCGACCGGCGTACTGAAACCGTCGCTTCCATACCCGGTACAGACACAAGTAACGCGGATAGTCGAAAAAAATAACGGTATCGGACCGCTGCAAACGGAGGTCGAGCGTACGGGAGTAGTTGCCGTCAATAATCCACCGTTCCCCGGCGGCCAGCCGGACCACTTCCGCATCAAATGCCTCAGGCTCGGCGGCGATCCAGCCGGACTTCCAGAAGTAGGAATCGAGATGGTGAACCGGCAGACCGGTCCGTTCGCCGATCCGCTGCGACAGGGTGGATTTGCCGGAACCGGCGCACCCGAGAATGACAATTCGGTTCAATTGAAAGTCCCTCCTAGTGCCGAAGACGTGCCAAGCTAATCATCCGCCTCCGTCGATCGACGGGACCGCCTCACGATTTTGAATCGCGGCGAAGAGGGGACGGGCGTCGGGAGCAAGGCGCAGCGTACGAACACGATAGCATACCGGGACTGGGAATGGTACGGATTATATCGTTTTAATCAGATATTCGGGATTTGCCAGTCGATCTCCGCGAGGCCGCGCTCGCGCAAAAAAACGTTTGCCCGCGAAAACGGCTTGCTTCCGAAAAATCCCCGGTATGCAGACAAGGGGCTCGGATGGGGCGAACGAATAATAAAATGCTTCGACGTATCGATAAGCTGCATTTTTTGCTGCGCGGGACTGCCCCACAGCATGAAAACAACCGGTTCCTCGCGTTCGTTCAGCAGTGCGATGATGCGGTCCGTGAACGACTCCCAGCCTTTGCCGCGATGGGAATTGGCCGTGTGCGCCTGTACCGTCAGCACGGTGTTCAGCAGCAGCACGCCCTGCTCGGCCCATTTGACGAGATGGCCGTTATTCGGGATGTAGCAGCCCAGATCGTCCACAAGCTCCTTGAAAATGTTTTGCAGCGACGGCGGCGCAGGAACGCCAGGCTTAACCGAGAAGCTGAGGCCATGCGCTTGTCCGGGGCCGTGATACGGATCTTGTCCCAAAATGACAACCTTCGTATCCTTGTAGCCGGTCAAATGCAGAGCGGTGTATATATCGTACATGTCCGGAAAAACCGTCCGGCTGCGGTATTCCTGGGCGAGAAAGTTGCGAAGCTCTTGATAATAGGGTTTGGCGAATTCGCTTTCGAGCAGCGGCGCCCAGTCGTTGTTCAGAATGGTGGTCACGGTATCTCTCTCCTGTATGTAGATTGACTCTATCATTTTATCATAGATTGCGATGCGGAGGGCTCGCGTCGGTGAACTTTCTTTGGTTCGCCGACATGGTATAATGGTACAAAGCCCCGATTGTAACAAGGAGATAATGCGTGTCGGCGGCTCCGAAAAGTCCGGTGCAAACGGAAGGTAAGCCCCGTTTCGCTTTTCGGGAGGAAGGGAGATAGGGACTATGAGCGATCAAACGCAGCAACAATATGAAGTGGCGACATTTGCCGGCGGCTGTTTCTGGTGCATGGTGAAGCCGTTCGATAAACAGCCGGGAATCATACGCGTCGTTTCCGGTTATACGGGCGGTCATGTGGAAAATCCGACGTACGAACAAGTATGCTCGGGAGCGACCGGGCATGTCGAGGCGGTACAGATTACGTTCGATCCCGCCATTTTTCCATACGAGGATCTTGTCGATCTGTTCTGGAAAACGATCGATCCGACCGACCCGGGCGGTCAGTTCAACGATCGCGGCCACTCGTACACGACGGCGATTTTCACCCATTCGGAGGAGCAGCGGGCCGCGGCGGAGCAGTCGAAGCTTAGGCTAACGCAAAGCGGCATCTTCCAGAAGCCGATCGTCACGCCGATTTTGCCGGCTCAGCCGTTTTATCCGGCCGAAGGGTACCACCAGGACTATTACAAGACGAATCCGGTCCGCTACGAGGCGTACTACGTCGGGTCCGGACGGGCGAAGTTTTTGAAGGATGCCTGGAAAGACAAATCCCAGGCGGAGCAGCTCAAGGCGCGCCTGACGCCGATGCAATTCGAAGTGACGCAAAATAGCGGCACCGAACCCCCGTTTCGCAACGAATTTTGGGATCATAAGGAAGACGGGTTGTATGTCGATATCGTCTCCGGCAAGCCGCTGTTCAGCTCGCTGGACAAATTCGATTCGGGCTGCGGCTGGCCTTCGTTTACGAAGCCGGTCGACGAAGAGGAAGTGACGGAGCATATCGATCTTGCGCATAACATGATCCGCACGGAA
The DNA here is from genome assembly GCF_003626695.1 of Paenibacillus ginsengarvi. Taxonomy (GTDB): domain Bacteria; phylum Bacillota; class Bacilli; order Paenibacillales; family NBRC-103111; genus Paenibacillus_AB; species Paenibacillus_AB ginsengarvi. The sequence continues at coordinate 194,066 of NZ_RBAH01000007.1, read as the reverse complement.
GTACGCAGCAAGGACGCGGACTCGCATCTCGGGCATGTGTTCGAGGACGGTCCGCAGCCGACGGGACTGCGGTACTGCATCAACTCGGCTGCGCTCCGGTTCGTGCCGGTGAACAAGCTCGAGGAAGAAGGCTACGGCGCTTATTTGCCGCTTTTCAAGCGATAAGCTGAAAGAAGATACAGTGCGAGTGTTTGTGAAATGGAGCCTTGCTGCTATACGCAGCGGGCTCTTTTTTGCTGCCGTTTTCGCGAATGCGGAAGTTTCCGCTACTCGCGCAAAACTAGCCCGATCGGGCCAGCATGAAACCGGCAGCGCATCCATATACATGGGGTGTAACGCTTGTTTATCGAGGTGAAAACGATGAGCATTACCCCGTTGTTTCATTTGGAGCGCTCTACATTCAAAGTAACAGGCATGACCTGCGCCGCCTGCGCCGCCAGAATCGAAAAATCGCTATCGCGAATGGACGGCATCGATCAGGTCGCCGTTAATCTGGCGATGGAGCGGATGTCCATCGCCTTTGACGGGCGGAAGATCGGCGCTGCGCAGATCGGCGAAAAGGTAACCCAGCTCGGCTACGGCATGCTGCCGCTCACGCGGGACGGTGAAGGCGGAGAAGTAAGCGGCGACGAGGAACGGAAACGGCTTCGCAATCGGTTCCTCTGGTCGGCTCTGTTTACGCTGCCGCTGCTGTGGACGATGTTCGGTCACTGGTCGTTTACGTCTGGCGTATGGGTGCCTGCGCTGTTTATGGATCCATGGTTTCAATTCGCGATGGCGCTGCCGGTCCAGTTCGTGTTCGGACTCCAGTTTTACATCGGCGCTTACCGGGCTTTGCGCGGCCGAACGGCGAATATGGATGTGCTGATCGTGCTTTCCACTTCTGCGGCGTTTCTGTACAGTCACTATTTGACTGTCACGGGCGCCTCGCCGCACGGAACGATGCACGGCGGCATGCACGAGGGACATGTACCGCTTTATTACGAGACGAGCGCGATGATTATTACGATCGTGCATCTCGGCAAATGGTTGGAGTCGCTTGCAAAAAAGCGCACGCTCACGGCGATTCGCCGGCTGCACGAGCTGCAGGTGCGAACGGTGACGCTGCTGACGCGGTCCGGCGAAGAGGAGGTGCCGATCGAGCAGGTGAAGGCGGGCGATACGGTGCTGATTCGGCCGGGCGAGAAAATTCCGGTGGACGGCCGGGTCTTATCCGGCAGCTCCGCCGTGGATGAATCGGCGGTGACGGGCGAAGTCGCTCCGGCGGATAAGCGGGACGGCGACAGCGTTTTGGCCGGGACGATTAACAAAACGGGAGCGCTTCGCGTCTTCGCCATGGCGGCGGGCGATCAGTCGACCGTAGCCAAAATGGTCCGTCTGCTCGAAGAGGCGCAGAGCTCCAAGCCGTCGATTCAGCGTATCGCAGACCGGATCGCCTCCGTATTCGTACCCGTCATCGTCACTCTGGCCGCCGCGACGTTCGCCTACTGGCTGTATGCGCCCGAAGCGGGGGAACTCGGCAACGCCATGATCCGAGCGATATCGGTGCTTGTCATCGCCTGCCCTTGTGCGATCGGTCTGGCGACTCCGACCTCGATTCTCGTCGGTACCGGCCGAGCGGCCCAATTCGGCATTTTGTTCAAGGAAGGCCGGCATCTGGAGCAGATGCACCTGATCGATACGGTCGTGCTCGACAAAACCGGGACGATTACGGAAGGAAAGCCGAAGCTGATCGAGATATCGGCGTCCGGCGGCGGTACGAAGGAGGAGCTGCTGCGCCTGGCGGCGGCCGCCGAGTTCAGCTCCGAACATCCGCTGGCGCAGGCGATCGTGCTGAGCGCCGTTCGCGAAGGGCTGGACGTGCCGAGGACGACGCGATTCGAAGCGATACCCGGATACGGGATCGGCGCGATGGTGGACGATCGCGAGGTATACGTGGGCACGAGACAACTGCTGCTCCAGCAAGGGGTTACGCCGCTCGAGGATCCCGAGCGGATCGGCAGACTGGAGGCGCAGCGGGCATCCGTGCTGTATGTGGCTGTGAACGGCAAGTATGCCGGATTTCTCGCGCTTCAGGATACAATCCCGCCCGCATCGAGAGAAGCGGTCAAGAAGCTCGGCCGGATGGGGCTGGACGTCATTATGATGACGGGGGACAATGAAAGAACCGCGAAGGCGATCGCCTCCGAGCTTGGCATCCGCCAAGTGTACGCCAACGTGCTGCCCGAGGAAAAGGTGGCGCATGTGCGCAAGCTTCAGCAGTCCGGCCGGAAGGTGGCGATGGTCGGGGACGGCTTGAACGACGCCGCTGCGCTCGGCGCGGCCGATATCGGCATTGCGGTCGGCACGGGGACGGATATGGCGATTGAGGCCGCCGATGTGACGCTGCTGAAGCGCAGCTTGACCGGGGTGCCGACAGCCATCCGCATCGGGCGCAAAACGATCGGCAATATCCGCCAAAACCTGTTGTTTGCGCTCATTTACAATATCGTTGCGATCCCGTTCGCCGCCTCGGGCATACTCGAGCCCTGGATGGCCGGTACGGCGATGACGCTCAGCTCCGTTTCCGTAGTTTGCAATTCGCTGCGTTTGCACCGCGCGATTTCCTAAAAGCCGCTCACGAAAATGAAGGCCGCCTTTGCCCGGCGGCCTTCATCTTTTTTACGCCGATTGTTGCGAAAAGTCGAATCCTTGCGCCGAATCCAACAATTCGGAGGGAAATCTAGCAGGAAAAACCAGCCGTTCAGCGAATGTATGTGAAGGTGCGTCTATGTGGCACCAATTTATTCGGTTAGGGGATGAACGTGATTCGCAAAAACAAAATAGGGATGCTTGGCAAATGGTTCGTGCTGGTGTTATTGGTTGCGGTTGTAGGCTGTTCTTCGCTCGGAGGACTGGACTTGAACAAAGCGCTGCTGTCCGGGTTCGATACGACCTCCATGCAGGGAAACTCCACCATATCGCTTGAGCTTAAGCTCGATCCGAAGAAGCAGCCGGACGACAAAACGAAAGCGATGGTCGAACTGCTAAACGGGATGAAGGTGGAACTGAAGCAGCTTAAGATGGAAAGCCGCGAGCGGATGTCGATTGCCGGACAGCTGACGCTTGCGAAAGGCGCGATTCCGTTCCAATTGTTTGCCGCTCCCGATCGGATGGTTCTGAAGATCGACGGGGCTCCCGAAACGATGGTGTTCCCGTTCGGGCTCAGCGGCGTAATGCCGATGTCCGACGGAGACCTGATGTTCTCCGAAGCTTTGCAGAGCATTATGGCGAAATATAAAGAAAAAGGAATCGATAAAACGTACGCGTCCCTGATCGTGAACAATCTGCCGAATCCGAAGTCGATCGGCGTTTCTTCGGGAACGGAGACGATACATAACGAGCAGGTGAACGGATATAAGCTGGAGACGACGATAGGCGGAAGCGAGCTTCTGCCGCTGCTCAAGACGTTTATCCGCAACTTGACGAAGGACGATCAGATGCTGAGACAACTCGTCTCGCAGCTGTACGATGTAGTGTGGCCGGTCGTCGAGCCTTATCTCAAGCAAGGGGCTCTGGAGTTGCCGATGTCCGGAAGTGCGGACCCGTTCGGATCGGTAGAGGCACTCGGGCCGGTAGAGGCGTTCGGGATGTTCGGCGGCATCAGGGATAGTCTCATGGACGTCGCCGCCGACAAGGAATTGGCGGTCGATATGCTGCATACGCTCGTGAAGCAGGTGTTGTACATAGCCTATATCGGCGTCGACAGTATGGGCAGAGGGGAAAACAATCCGATCAAGGACATTCTGGGCGACAAAACGTATGCGAAGGCGAAGCTGTTCTTCGATCGCGATCTCGCTCTGCGCAAGTCGGATATCGAGCTGTCGGTCGGTCCGCAGTCCGAAGACACATCCGGTATTTCGGCGATCGTGCTGCGGATAGCATCGGAATACTGGGAACTGAACAAGCCGGTCAAAGCCGACGTCGTCGAAGCCGGAGCGAAACCGTTTATTCTCGGCAAAAACGGCACGTTCCTCGAATGGATGAAAACCATAGAGCCGAGCTCCCTGCTCGGGGAACTGCTGGCAGATGAAATCAAGCGCCAATCGGTGCCGCCATTCACCTACGAGACGAAATCGATTTTGATTCCGGTCGGCGAAGCGGGTACGGCGCTTGGAAAAACGGCCTATATCGAGAACGGCACGGCTTACGCCGCGCTTGACATGCTCGCTCTCAAGATGGATGCCGACGCCGCCTACAATGGAGATACGGCAACGATAACGACATACTGGGATTCTGTGATCGAGCTTACGATCGGCAGCTCGAATGCAATTATCGACGGGGAGTCGTACGAAATGGACGGCACCGTCCGCAAGCATAACGGTCTGGTCTATGTTCCGTGCCGGTTTATCGCCGAGGAGCTTGGCGGTTACGTATGGTTCGACGAAGAGCAAAACGTTATTGTTGTGGAATGGTACGAGTAAGAAACGCAAAAAACGCCGCAATATCCGTAGCCGGATGTTTGAGGCGTTTTTGTTGTAACGGTATCGTGAGCGGGTAACGGTCTATGCGCCAGCTACTGCACTCACACCGTACTGCTGCCGGTCCAAACGCCAGCGTTCTAGCTGCGCTCCGCCCGCCAAGCGGCATGATTCGTCGGGCCGATGCCGCCCCCGATCTCCAGGCCGGAGCCGATCGCGGCCGTTATGAACCGCTTCGCTTCCGCGACGGCCTCGGGGACCGGCAGCCGCTTTGCGAGTCCGGCGGCGATCGCCGAAGCCGTTGTGCAGCCCGTGCCGTGCGTATGCTTCGTGCGAAAACGCGGCGAGCGGTAAAGCCGCACTTCCGTTCCGTCATAGAGCACGTCGACCGCCTCGTCGCCGTCCATATGACCGCCCTTCAGAAAAATATACCGGGGGCCATAGGCAAAAAGCCGCTTCGCTGCCTCCACCGCTTCCTCGACGCTGCGTATCTCGGGTTCGCCGAGGATCGCACTTGCTTCCGGCACGTTAGGCGTCAATACGGTCGCGAGCGGCAAAAGCTCCCGTCGCAGCGCCTCTACGGCTTCCGCTTGCAGAAGCGCCGCGCCGCCCTTCGCGATCATGACGGGATCGACCACGAGGGGAAGCGGGCCGTATTGTCTGAGCTTTCCCGCTACGAGCGTTATAATTTCCGCCGAGAACAGCATCCCGGTTTTGATCGCGTCCGCGCCGATATCGGATAGAACCGAATCGATCTGGCTGCCGACGGTTTGCGGCGGAATCGGAAATACCGCTTGCACGCCGAGCGTATTTTGCGAGGTGAGCGCCGTGATCGCGCTCGTTCCGAATACGCCGAGCTCCTGAAACGTTTTCAGGTCGGCCTGAATGCCTGCGCCGCCGCCCGAATCCGAGCCGGCGATCGTAAGTGCTTTGTATACAGTCATGCGGGCGCCTCCTGAACAAGTATATGCCACCTTCTAAGCCGCTGTCCTGATCTAACTGAATCGTTCGGGATCGAACGCGGCGACTGCCGATCCGCCCGGGTTGCGCCCTTCCGCGATATCCGCAATGACGTGTGCAGTGACCGGGCTGAGCAAAATGCCGTTACGATAATGGCCGGCTGCAATCAGCAGGCTGTCCGAGCGGCTCGGCTTGCCGAGCAGAGGGAAGCCGTCCTGCGACGCGGGACGAAGCCCGGCCCATTCATGGAACGGCCGCATGGACCCGAGGAACGGGAACAGCTTGCCGTTCCAGCTTTCCAGTCTGGCAATGCCGCGCCGCGTCACCGCAGTTTGAAACCCGGCCACGTCCTCGGAAGCGCCGCAGACGAGAGTGCCGTTGCGTTTGCCGACCACATACCCTTGGCTGCAAAACACCATATGGCGAACCGGCTTATCGGGCGTTTCATAGGCGCATATTTGTCCGCGAATCGGATAGACGGGGATGGACATGCCGAATTCCGCTTCGAGCAGCCCGGCCCAGGCGCCGTTTGCGACCAGCAGTGTGTCGCCGCAGAAACGCTCTCCCGCGGCCGAGCGAACTTCCGCACCGCCGTTCCAACGCACGATGTCGATCTGCTCCAGACCGTCGCGAATGACGACGCCGATGCGTTTGCAGGCCGCTTCTAGCGCCTTGACATAGTCGGGGGCATAAACATGCGATTCCCCCGGATAGTGCAGCGCCCCTATCGCATCCGATGTTATGCGCGGCTCCAGCTCGCGCAGCTCGTGCGCGCTTAACAGCTCGCAGCGGGCGCCATGTTCATTTTGCCACAGCTTGCGCGACTCCATCGCCTGAATGTCTGCTCCATGGTAGATCGTATACAAACTGCCCGTTTCCGCGTACTCGAAGTCGAACCCGGACACTTCCTTGACCGCTCGCTGCCACTCCGGGTACAACTGCAAGCTTCGCAAGCATAGCTTGAAAAAGGGATCGGGCTGCTCGACGTTTTCGGAAAACGGGGCGAGCATGCCGGCTGCCGCTCCCGAGGCTTGCCCGCCGCATGTTCTCGGCTCCAGCAGCGTCACGGCGAAGCCCCGGCGCTTCAGTTCGAAAGCGCAAGAGAGGCCGATAACGCCGCCGCCGAGCACCAGTATATGCTTTGTCATGAAACAACCAGCTTTCTGTTCGTTAGGATAGCGAAAGGGCGATTAGAAGCCCGGCTTGGAGACTAGCTGCTCCAGTCCGCTGCTCGCGGAAGCGTACCGCTTCTTCGGAATGCGTCCGGCCGTGTAAGAGAGGCGTCCGGCCTCGATCGCAAGCTTCATGGCGAGCGCCATTTTGACCGGATCTTTCGCCTTGGCCACCGGCGTATTCATCAGGATGCCGTCCACGCCAAGCTCCATCGCCTGCACGACTTCCTGAGCGGAGCCGAGGCCTGCGTCGACGATAACCGGCACCCCGGCTTCTTCCGCGATAAGCCCGATATTATACGGATTGAGGATGCCGAGGCCGGTGCCGATCGGGGCGCCGCCCGGCATAACCGCAGCCGCGCCGGCTTCCTCGAGCCTTTTGCACAAAATCGGGTCGTCCGACGTATATGGCAGCACAACAAAACCTTCGGAAGCGAGCCGTTCCGTCGCTTTCAGCGTTTCGATCGGGTCGGGCAGCAGCGTTTTCTCATTCGCGCTGATCTCGACCTTGATCCAGTTGCCGATGCCGGAGGCGCGCGCCAGCCGGGCGATTCGCACCGCTTCGTCGGCCGTGCTGGCGCCGGACGTATTCGGCAAGTAAGTAAACGATTTTCCTTCAAAATGCTGCAAAATCGCGTCGTCTTCCGGCGAATCCAGATTGACGCGGCGTATGGCGAACGTGAGCACCTGAGCGCCCGACGCTTCGATCGCCGCATTTTGCACAAACGGATTCGGATATCGGCCGGTTCCGAGGAAAAAGCGGGAGGTCAGGGTAATTCCGCCGATCATAAGCTGATCGTTCGTTACAGTCGTCATTCGCTTCAGCCACCTCCGACAAAATGAACGAGCTCGATGCGTTGACCGTTCTCCAACTGTGTGGCCGCCCAGTCCGGCTTCGGCACAATCGAGCCGTCGATTTCGACAACGACCATCTTCTGCTCCAGGCTGTAGGCGTGCAGCAGGTCGAGTACCGTACCCGACTCGAACGAGAACGAGGCCGGTTGTCCGTTTACGATAAGATTCATGTTAGGTTGCCTCCGGGTAAAAAAGATCGGTAACGCGTCAAACGGTGCTGCCGCTGCCTGCGGCGGCATCGATTCTGGCGAGAAACTCCTTGCAAGTGCCTGCGACGTCGTCGCTGCCGACGATCTCGCTGATCGCACATATGCGCGATGCTCCGGCATCCAGCACTTGATTGACGTTATGCAGCTTGATGCCGCCGATGGCGACGAACGGAATGCGGATTTCCGCGGCGACTTGCTTTACATAATCTGTCGTCACCGGATCGACGACGTCTTCCTTGCTTTTCGTTGCAAATATGGGGCCGACGCCGATGTAATCCGCGCCGTCGCGCTCCGCCTGCCGCGCCTCTTCGATGGCGTGCGTAGAGATGCCGATGATTTTGCTCCCTACGATTTTGCGCGCTTCGGCCAGCGGCAGATCGTCTTGGCCGAGATGGATGCCATCGGCATCAACGGCGAGGGCAATATCGATATGGTCGTTGACGATAAACGTAACGCCATAACGGCTTGTCAGCTCGCGCAGCGCCTTCGCCTTCGCCAACACATCGCGTTTCGGGCTTTTTTTGTCGCGCAGCTGAATGATGTCGCAGCCGCCCCGGATCGCTTCCTCCATAACTTCCAGCATCGTCCGTCCGGGATGGAATTGTTCGCCGGTAATGGCGTACAGCTTAAACTCTTTCATAAGTACGGTCCTCCTGTTCGTCGTCTACATGCCGATATAACGGGCGTACAGCGTCTTCGCCCGAATCGGGTCTTCCGTCCCTTGCACAAGCGCCCGTCCGTCGGGGAACAGAACGAGCCGTTCGCCTTCGGGAAGCTCGGCCTTCAGCAGAAACGGATTGGCCCGGACGACAGCCACTTTCTCCAGCCTGCCGCGCCACTCGTCCAGATCGAACATGCTTCGCGCTTTGATCTGCACCGTCTCCCGGCCGCATAGCGAAGTGGCGCTGTCCGCGGCTTCCTCGCGCTCCAGGGCGGGGTAACGGCCGCCGCTGCACACCGGGCATTCGGAGCTGGGGGAAGGAAGCTTCATCTCATAATAATGATTGTGCCAAATATCTAACGTAACCAGGCTGCAGCGATTCGCGGCTGACGCGCCGACCAAATATTTGAGCGCCTCGGCTGCCTGGTATGATGCGACGATATCGACAACAGGGGCGATGACCCCTATGGTGTCGCATGTTTCGCCGGCGCCGTCGGATGGCTGAATCAGACAGCGAAGGCAGGCGGTCTCGCCCGGCACGAAGATAGCGCTCATCCCGCGCGAGGCGACGGAGCCGCCGTACACGAACGGGATACCGGAGCGGAAGCAAGCATCGTTTAGCAAATAACGTGTTTGAAAATTGTCGGTGCCGTCGAGCACGAGGTCGATGCCCTCCAGCAGCTCGCCGATATTGTCCACGGTCGCGTCGGCTACTACCGCTTCCAGCCTGACGCCGGAGTTGATGCGGGACAGCCGCTGGCGGGCCGCTACTGCCTTGGGAAGCGAAGCTGCGGCGTCATCCTCGTCGTACAGCATCTGCCTTTGCAAATTGCTCGCTTCCACGTAGTCCCGATCGACGAACCGGACTATGCCGACGCCGGCGCGAACCATATGATTCGCCAGCACGGTGCCAAGGGCGCCCATGCCGACAATCAGTACGGCACGTTCGCCGAGTCTCGTCTGACCGTCCGGTCCGATCGGCTTGAACAGCATTTGCCGGGAATACCGGCTTTTCGTTTCGTCCGTTTGCATAACGCCCCCGGTGCCTCCATTCCTGCGTATGAACATACAAAAAAACCGCCGGCAAGGGCGGTTTCGCTTCGATGCTCGACCTAGGTTAACGTCAAGATCGCTGTGCATATCGCCACTTCCCTACGCTGGCACTCACTCCAGATCAGGTTCGAAGAGTTCGAAGGTCGCTCCTTCATCTCAGCCCGATACACGGGCTCCCCTAGTGATTCGTTCGATTCGGTTCCCTCTCACCTTACAATGATCGTGGCGGATTGTCAACTTGGTCAAATCCGATTGGAGGCAGAAGCTTCCGTTGACATGAAGCAGCATGAGTAGAAGATTTCGTTTGATCTAAATATGACACATTTTAAATTCATTAATCCCTATTTAAAACATACTAATATGTGATATAGTGTGTATTATAAAAATAAACATTCCGGAATGTGAATCGAAATGGGGAGGAATATGCATATGACAATCGGGGTTGGCATTAATGGGCTGGGGAGAATCGGGCGCTTGTTGATTCGTCGGGGGTTCGGCGAAGGTCGGATGGATATACGGGCGATTAATACATCGCATTCGGCGGAATCGATCGCGCATCTTCTGAAATACGATTCGGTGCATGGACGGTGGAATGCGGATATTTCCATAGACGGCGGGGATCTTATCATTAACGGCAAGCGGGTCAAAGTAATCTCTGAACGCAATCCGGAAGCGATAGACTGGAAATCGTGCGACGTACGCCTCGTTCTGGACGCAACGGGCAAATTTACCGATCGCGCCGGAGCGGAGAAACATAAGGTCGGAGGGGCCGAATGGGTAATCGTCACGGCGCCTGGCAAAGATCTCGACTTAACCGTCGTGATGGGCGCGAACGACAGGAAATACGATCCGCTGCGCCATAGGCTGCTGTCGGCGGCGTCGTGCACGACCAACTGCGTGGCTCCGGTGCTGCGCATGGTGGACGATATTTTCGGCATTCGCAGAGCGTGGGTGACGACCGTTCACGCTTATACGAACGATCAGAACCACCTTGACAATCCGCATAAAGACTTGCGCCGGGCGCGTGCGTGCGGGCAGTCGATCATTCCTACGACAACCGGAATCGGCAAAGCTTTGTCCGGTGTGCTTCCTCATCTGGCTCCGGTCGTGGAAGGCGTGTCCCTGCGCGTTCCGGTGCCGGATGTGTCCATCGCGGATATGACGATAGAGGTGAAAAGCCCGGTTTGCAAACAGTCGGCAGCCGAAGTTCTGAAACGCGCGGCCGCCAGCGAGCTGTTCGCTTCGTATGTGGAATGGAGCGAGGAACCCCTCGTATCGTCCGATTATATCGGCTCGGATAAATCGGCCGTTATTGACGGGTTGTCGATTGCCGCGGCTGACAATCAGTTGAAGCTGCTCGCCTGGTACGACAACGAATGGGGCTATGCCTGCCGGGTAATCGATACGGCCCTGATGGTGGAACGCGCCTTCGAGGAGGCAGATCATGCTGCTCGATCTGTTCTTGCGTAAGCGGACGTCCAGTTGGAATTTATAAGGTCTATTCGAGACGGACCGATTCCGGTAGTATGAAGGTATGGGTCAAGCGAAATGTAGGGCCGGGAAAACAAGGGGTAAGGCGCAATCCTGCCCCTTGAGGAAGGTGGATTTATGCCCAAGGGAACGGCAAAACCGGAAAAGTACAACGAATAGTTGTATGTAACCTGTTTTTTAATCGAAATTCAAAATAAAGGGTAGATTAATTAAACGACTCGTGGTATAACTGTTGTATACAGGTTTATATACATGTATTATACAGTTAAACTTTGCTATTTACTCCAAATTGGAGGTGAACATGAGTATCGGCTGTTTGTTATGCAAACGCCATCAAACTTCGAAGTCTCTTACTTGCAATCGCTTGCATATACCGCTCCACTAAGATTCCATCTAGCTTTCAGCTCAGGGAGGTCACACTCGTGAAAAGACTAAAGCAATTGGCAGCGCTTTCGATCGCATCCACCTTAGTATTGTCCGCTTGCGGTACAAAAGATGATAAACCTGCTGCAGATGCAGGTAACGGCAAAACCGACAATGGCAAGGAAAAGCTAGCGCTTAACTGGCTCGTCATGGCCAGCAATACAACCGCCCAGCTTCCATCCGACAAGTCCAAAGACTTCGTGCTGAAAACGATCGAGGACAAATTTAACGTTTCGCTCAAGCTGGAATATATGGCTCCGGGAACCGACTACGTTTCCAAGCTGAATACCCGGGTTGCCGGCGGCGATATTCCGGATATGTTCCAGATCGACGGCACCGCCTCGAACAAGTTCATTCTCGATAAAATTCCCGCCGATATGACGAAGTGGGTTACCGCGGCCAAAATGCCGAATTACTTCAAATATTGGATTAACGACACCGAAATGCAGCGTTACCAAATCCAGAACGTTTTTATGCGCGCTCCGATCCCGTTCAACCGCGAGCAATTTTTCACGCATTATGTGCGCAAAGACTGGATCGATGCCTTGAACAAAAAAGATCCGAGCCTCAAGCTGAAAGTCCCGACCAATTATGACGAATATCTCGCTGTAGTTAAAGCGTTCACATTTAACGATCCGGACGGCAACGGCAAAAACGATACGTACGGAATTACGGCGGCTGCAAACGGCAACGCGATTCCGCGCGATTTCCCGGAATGGATCAAAAACAATATGGCTCCCGGCTTTATAATCGACAACGGCCAATTTATCGATACGGCCAGCGACATTCGTCTGAGCAGCGTGCTGACCGATCTGAAATCGCTGATCAACCTGAAGGTCGTCGATCCGGACTGGTTCCTCAACAAGCCGGGCCAAAATCTGGAGAAAGTACAGCAAGGCCGGGCGGGCATCTTCTTCAGCACGGCTCGCGACGCTGTATTCGAAAATACGCCGAACAGCGTTCAGAAGAAAACAAGAGACGTAACCGGCCAGCCGGCCGAGTTCGTTCCGTTTAATATCGCGCCGAACAATCCGATCAGCTACGAGGCTCTTCCCGGCAACGCATGGATGATCAGCTCGAAAGCGTCGGACGCGAAGGCGCAGCGTTCGATCGAAATTCTCGACTGGCTTGCCGGCGAGGAAGGCTTCCTGCTTACGCACTACGGTCAAGCCGGCGTTCATTACAAGAAGGACGGCAATAAAATCGTCGTTGACCCGGCGGCGTTCAAGAAAGACATTACAGATAACGGCAGCTTCCTCGACATTTGGGGCTCGGTGTTCAGCAGCCCGGCGATCATGCCGTCCAAGCTCGGTCTCGAGTACGTCAACCCGAACGAAACGGATCGCGACCGTCAAATCGCCAACACGGTAAAAGCTTATAAATATACGCTGCTCGGCACGAATCTGGCGCCGATTCCGGGCATGGACCTGTCCGCGTTCCGCAAGCAGCTGTACTCGTACCAGAACAAAATTTTGTTCGAAGAGAAGGATGCTTCGAACTGGCCGAAATACCGCGAAGAGCTGATGTCGAAATATCAAGGCAAAGGTTTGTTCGAAGGTTATGCCGAGCAGGTAGGAACGGCTCTGAAGCAAACTGTGAAGTTCAAAGCGGAAAACTGATCGGCCGATAGGCAATAGGGAAGAGCGTGCGGCGATGCACGCTCTTTTGCTGTGCTCCGGGCGTTTGAAGGGGAGCAAATAAGGCCAAAACTAAGCGATAGAGCACGGGCAGGCAGGAGAACCCGAACGGTTGTCGAAACATGCATCATGGTACTTCTGGCCATAGCATACGTTTAAGAGGAGGGACGCTGTGACCAAGCTGCCGCAGCTTGTAATAACGATCGTAGCCGCTTCCGCGCTTTTGCTCGCCTCTTGCGGGCAAACCGCAGCCCCGCCCGCGCCGCCGGCAGCCGTCCCGGAAGGAACGAAACCCGTGCCGGAACAAAAGGACGACAAGCTGAGCCTGTTTTGGATGATCGCGATTCCGGAGAGCGGGCCGAGCTTGCCCGGGGCAGGCAAAGATTTTATAAAGAAAACGATCGAGGATAAGTTCAAAGTCGATCTGCGGCTGGAATATTTGCCGATGGGCGATATGTATACGAGTAAGCTGAACGCTCTGCTGGCCGGAGATAATCCGCCCGACATGTTCCAGGCGGACGGCGCCAAATCGTACGGTTATATCAGGGAAGGGGCGGCGGCGGATTTGACGCCGTACGTCACCCCGCTGGCGATGCCGAATTACTTCAAATGGGTGACGCCGGACGAAGTGAAGCGATACCAGGCGGGGCAAACGTTCCGCAGAGCGCCGGTGCCTTTTTCCAAAAATTACTATGGGGCTTATTACGTGCGCAAAGACTGGATCGATGCGCTGAACAATAAAAATCCGTCCTTGCAGCTCAAGGTGCCAACGAATTATGACGAAATGATCGCCGTCATGAAAGCTTTCACCTTCGAGGACCCGGATGGCAACGGCAAAAACGACACGTACGGTTATACGTCCACCGGCTCGGGCATGGCGATTCCGAACGATATGCCGCAGTGGTTCAAGTACGGCTTGACCCCCGGTTTTTATATCGACGAGGGGGGCCGATTGATCGATAGCGGAACGAATACGCGGACGGCTCTCGTGCTGGACGATATTCGCGCGATGATGGAGATGAAGATTATCGACCCGGACTGGTTCAAGAACAAGGCCGGCGAAAATATGAGCCGGGTGCAGCAGGGGAAGGCCGGCATTTTTTTCAGCAATGTGCGCGATATCGCCTTCGATCATTCCCCGAACAGCGTGCAAAAAAAGACGCGCGAAATGACGGGCAACGAAAACGCCACCTTCGAGGCGTTTCATATTGCAGGCAATATTCCGGTAACGTACGCGCCGATTCCGGGCATTCCGTTCATGCTCGGCGCCAAGACGACTGAGGCAAAGGCCCGCCGCACGGTGGAAATACTGGATTATCTCGCAAGTCCGGAAGGCTGGCTGCTGACCCATATCGGCAAAGAAAACGTGCATTACAAGCGCTACGGCAGCAAAATTACGCTTATTCCCGACGCGATTCAGAAGGAAATAGGCGCAAACGGCAATTTTACGGAAATATGGGGAAGCGTCTTCGGCTACAAGGTGAAGGACCCGGCGGCGATCGGCCTGACGATTTTCGACCCGCGCGAAACGGAACACGACCGATCCATACTGCGGCTGTTCCAAACGCTCAAGCTGTATGAGCTCGGCACGAATGTGGCGCCGCCGCCGGGAGTCGATATCGGAACGTACCGCAAAGAGATGCGCGCCCTTCAGGCGAAAACGCTGTTCGAGGACAAAGATTCCGCGAATTGGCCGGCGTATTTGGACGAACTGCTCGGCAAACACAAGGGAAGGGCGATCTTCGATACGTATGCGCAGCAAATTACGAATGCGCTGGGGCGGAAGGTTACGTTCAGCGCCGACTGATCCGCGAAAATGTCCGGAGTTAGGCTCGATTTTGACACATGCCCGCCCCCTCCGAGGCGGTATGATAAACCCGTATGCATATACGATGGAGCATAAAGCCAAAGGAGGAATCTCCATGAGCCTGGAAATCGGATCGGCCAAAGTGGATATTACACCGGAACAAGCGGTGCCGTTAGCCGGCTTCGCCGTCAGACAAAACAAGCCCTTCGAGGACGTTCACAGCCGCCTGTACCTCAGGGCGCTATATTTGCGGGAGCGCAAGGAGGACGGAACCGTAAGCAATGCCGTTATCGTCTCCGCCGATCTGCTGTGGTGGGGATCGGACCGCGTCCCGATTATTCGCCAAAAGCTGCATGAACGGTGGGGCCTGGAGCCGGCCGCCATCGTGCTGAATGGCACGCACAGTCATTCCGGGCCGCAAACGAGCTTCGTCTTTCATCGGCTGCTCGGGCAGGCGGACGCCGGATATGTGGACTTTTTGGAGAACAGGCTGTACGAGGCGATCGGGCAAGCGGAGCGTAGTGCGGAGCCGGTTGCGCTGGAGAAGGGAGTCGCTTCGTCCGACATCGGCATCCAGCGCCGTCTGTACAAGAACGGGAAGGTAGCGGGAGGATATAACCCTGACGGGCCGGCCGATCCGGAGGTCACCGTTATCCGGGCGCGAACCGAAAGGGGGACGACCAAGGCGGTTATCGTTCATTACACTTGCCATCCGGTGACGACGAATGTGAACCGCGTATCGTCCGAATTTACAGGCGCGGCTATGGATAAGCTGGAGACGAGGTTGGGCGGGCAGACGGTGTGCCTGTTCCTGCAAGGAGCTTGCGGCGACATCAATATTTTCAAATCCAGCGCACCCGCGGAACTAACGGACGAATATGCGATCATCGACTACTTCGGCAGCCGGCTGGCGGATACCGTAAGCGGCGTGCTTGATGCCGAGATGCGGCGGCTTGAGCCTGCCGTCTTGAAGGGGACAGCATGCGAGCAGCCGCTGCCGCTGAAACGTTTGCCCGGCAGAGAGCAGCTGGAGCAGATGGCGGCTAAGGGAGAATCGCCGTACGACGAATGGGCGGTCGCGATGCTGGCCATGCTGGAGGAAAGGCCGCAGCAGCTTGTACTGGAAATGAACCGGCTGGACATTGCGGAGGGGCTGTCTCTACTCGTCATGAATGCGGAAGTTGTTGTTGAATACGGTCTGTTCCTCAAAGAGCGATCGGGCGGCCAAATACTGCCGGTACCGTATTCGAACGGGATGATCGGGTACGTGCCGACCAAGAAGCAGATCGGATACGGCGGCTACGAGCCCGTACTGTCGACCTATTATTTCCATATGCCGAGCACGTTCGAGGAGAGCATTGAAGAGACGATACGCGCCAGGATTGGCGAAATCGTCCGCGAATGAGCATTGACAGGGTGTGAGGGAGATGATAAAGTATAAAATCATAGTAAACACATAGGAATTATAATAAATTGAATGCGGAGAGGCCGTCATATGAGGCGGCTGCGAAGGAGGACATGAACGATGGAGCGAGCGATTACGATTATGTACGGTTCGACCGAGCTGAAGGCATCGTTGCACTACCCGATCCAAACGGGGGAGGGGAAGGATGTCAAGGGGAACCAGGGGGGACATTGTCCGCTCATCGTAATCTGCCACGGCTTCATCGGCAGCCGGATCGGCGTGGACCGCTTGTTCGTCAACGCCGCCCGCCAATTCGCCGCCGCCGGCTACATGGTGCTCCGCTTCGATTATGCCGGATGCGGCGAAAGCACGGGCGATTACGGCGAAGGCGGACTGAATGCGATGATCGAGCAGACCCGGGTTGTGCTCGATTATGCGCTGGAAATCGACTATGTCGATCCAAACCGGGTATCGCTGCTCGGGCATAGTCTGGGCGGTGCGGTGGCGCTGCTGACCGCCGCTCAGGACCGGCGAGTGAAAACGCTGCTGCTGTGGTCGGCGGTTGCCCACCCGTTCAACGATATATTGCGCATCGTCGGGCAATCGACGTACGATCATGCGGTTCAATACGGTTCTGCCGATTATATGGGGTATTCCCTGCGTCCATCCTTCTTCGAATCGCTGTCGGAGCACCAGCCGTTTGCGCAAATCCGCAAATTTACCGGAGACGTTTTTCTCGCCCACGGAACGTCGGATAGCGTTATCCCAACCGACTATTGCTCGCTGTACCAGAAGCTGTTCTGGATGCGCTCTTACGGGCAATGCGACATGGAGCTGATCTTTCAGGCGGATCATACGTACACGACCGGCGGGAGCAAGCGGGAGCTTTACGACAGAACGCTGGAGTGGCTGACGTACAACGAGAAGCGCAAGCGGGAATGGCACAACTGGGAAATTTAGCGGGATAGATGGGGCGGATAGGCGCCTCGCCGGAACCGAACATGATGCGGTCAGGGATAACGGACGAACAGTTCCTTATAACCCGGACCGTTTTTTTTGTGCAATTTGATGTACAACGCCTGATCCCGGTATTCGGCTTGCATCGATTTGAGCCCGACCGCGGCGGGCAGCGGGAACGTCTGCATGTTACCGAGCGGCCCTTCGATTTTGAAGGTCATACCGTTTACGAACAATTGCAGCTTGCGCGGGTCGACGTATTCGGGGATCGGCACCCGAATCTTCACGAATTTGAGCGTTTCGCTCACATCCGCCTGGAATAATCCGGAACGGGCCTCTCTATCCGCTCTCGATGAGGAGGGAGCCGACTGATTCGGAGCAACCGAACGGTCCATGATGCCGCGAACGAACTGCCCGATGCGCGATATCGAATCGCCCTTCATCCCCGGTATCGCGTTCGGAAAAAGATCGTCGAACAGCTTTTCGAATTGCCCCCAATCGAAGCCGCGCTCCTCATTCGGCGGAGCGTTCCGCGAGCGCTGAGTTTCCATAACAGCATCTCTCCCTATATAGTGGTCTTATCCTAATTGTATGTGCTATTGTCCCGGAGGGTTCGTGCAGGTAAGCGGCTGGAAGCTGCTAAGCATTATGACGTCATAAACGAAAACGGAGCATCGCCGGAGGCAGCAGCCGACCGGTATTTTTTTGCTCGAAAGTTCTGATTTTCGCTTAGGGAGCGTATAGTTTGGTGTAACTGGCGGATGGAAAATGTGCAAATATATATTGCGTCATAATTATTTATATGGTATGTATTATATAAGGTTTTTGTAAGGTGTTACTGATTCAGTACATCCTATTCAAATATGGAGGCGATCCGGCATGAAATCGATCGATCAAAGCGTGAAGTTGGGTCTTATCGTATGTGGGCACTGCGGCCGTCACATTGATGAAGTCGAAACGGAGAAGGTGACCGTCCTGTACGGCTGCTGCACGAACGATTCATGCCGGAGAGGAACCCGACAAGGAGAGACGGAGAATGAATGACGGCAAGCAAAGCGGAACGGATCGAAGCAAGGATCAAACGGGGGAACGCGAAACGAACGCCGGCGCCGGCTGGGTGAAATCGTTCGAGCAAGGAAACGCGGGGATGAAAGCGGAGCTTGGCGGCAAAGGCGCGAATTTGGCCGAAATGATCAATGCCGGGCTCCCGGTTCCCCCGGGCTTCACGATTACGACGGAAGCGTGCCGCGCCTATTATGCGTGCGGCGCCAAGCTGCCGGACGGACTGATGGAAGAAGTGGACGCGGCGCTCCGCCAGCTGGAGGCTGTGCAGCAGAAAACGTTCGGCGATGCCTCGAAACCGCTGCTTGTTTCCGTCCGCTCCGGTTCGGTCACCTCCATGCCGGGTATGATGGATACGATATTAAACGTCGGGCTGAACGACGAAACGGTGCGCGGCGTGGCGGCCTTGTCGGGGAACAGCCGGTTCGCTTACGACTGCTACCGCAGGCTGATTCAGATGTTCGGCAACGTTGTGTTCGGCATCGAGCCGATTCGCTTCGAAAAGCTGCTTCACGAGCTGAAGTCGGCAGAAGGCGCGGAGCAAGACCGCGATGTGAGCGGGGAAGGCTGGGAACGGCTGGTCGAGCTGTATAAGGAATTGATCGTTAAAACAAGCGGCAAGCCGTTCCCTCAGTCCGTAAGCGAGCAATTGAAGCTGGCCGTCGAGGCCGTATTCCGCTCGTGGAACAATCATCGGGCGAAAGTATACCGCAAAGTAAACCGCATCCCCGACGAGCAGGGAACGGCGGTTAACATCCAGGCGATGGTGTTCGGCAACAAGGGCGACGATTGCGGCACCGGAGTCGTATTTACGCGTAATCCGTCAACCGGCGAGAAGGCGTTGTTCGGCGAATATTTGACGAACGCCCAGGGCGAGGATGTCGTAGCCGGCGTCCGTACTCCGCTGCCGATCGCTACGCTCGAGCGGGAGATGCCGGGCGTTTACGCCAGCCTGAAGCAAACGGCCGAGCTGCTTGAGCGTCACTACCGCGATATGCAAGACATTGAGTTTACAGTCGAGCATGGCAAGCTGTACTTGCTTCAGACCCGAGCCGGCAAACGTTCCGCCCAGGCGGCGATGAAAATTAACGCCGATCTGGTGGAGGAAGGGCTGCTGACCCGAGAAGAGGCGATAGCGCGCATTGAGATCGGCCATCTGGATCAACTGCTGCATCCGGCGATACCGGCCGATGCCGTTCTCGACGTCGTGGCAACGGGGCTTCCGGCATCGCCGGGAGCGGCGACGGGCGAAGCGGTGTTCGACGCCGACAAGGCCGAAGAATGGGCGCGAGCCGGACGCCGCGTCATTCTGATCCGTTCGGAAACGACGCCGGAGGACATTCACGGCGTACTCGCCGCCGAAGGTGTTCTTACAAGCCGCGGCGGCATGACGAGCCATGCGGCGGTCGTCGCCCGCGGAATGGGCAAGCCTTGCGTATGCGGCTGCGAGGAAGCGCGTATCGATGTGGAAGCTCGCGAGTTCCGCGCCGGCGGGGCGGTTATCCGCGAAGGGGACGCCGTGTCGATCGACGGCTCGACGGGGCGCGTCATCCGCGGCGAAGTTCCGCTGCGTGCGGGAGATATGTCTGACGAGCTGCGGAAGCTGCTCGATTGGGCGGATTCCATCCGGACGCTGCGCGTTGCCGCCAATGCCGACAATCCGCTCGATGCCGCCAAAGCGCGGGAGTTCGGCGCGGAAGGCATCGGACTGTGCCGTACGGAGCATATGTTTCTTGCGCCGGACCGGCTTCCGGCGGTCCGCGAGATGATCCTGGCGGAGACGACGGCGGAGCGGGAGCTGGCGCTAATGAAGCTGCTGCCGATGCAGCAGGGCGATTTCGAAGGGTTGTTCCGGGCGATGGACGGGCTGCCGGTGACGATCCGGCTGCTCGACCCGCCGCTGCACGAGTTTTTGCCGAATGCCGAGGAGCTTCGCCAGCGGGTAGCCGATCTGTCGGCCGGCATCGCGAGCGGCGCAGACGCTTCGAAAGAGCGCAAAGCCCAGCTTCAGGATCTGGAAACGATGCTGCGCAAAGTGCGCTCCCTTCACGAGGCCAATCCGATGCTCGGCCAGCGCGGCTGCCGGCTCGGGGTGTTGTTCCCGGAAATTTACGATATGCAGGCGGAGGCGGTGTTCCGCGCGGCGCTTATATGCTTGAACGAGGGTGTCGCCGTCGTTCCGGAAGTCATGATTCCGCTTGTCGGGCATGTGAACGAGCTGCGCTTTTTGCGGGAGCGGATCGAGCGCATGGCGGAGCGGGTGCTGGGCGATCAGGCGAGCCGCTGCTCCTATAAGGTCGGCACGATGATCGAAGTGCCGCGCGCCGCGCTGACAGCCGGACAAATCGCCGAATGCGCCGACTTTTTCTCCTTCGGCACGAACGATTTGACGCAGATGACGTACGGCTGCAGCCGCGACGATGCCGAAGGCAAGTTTTTGAGCCATTATGTCGATCACAAGCTGCTGCCGCACAATCCGTTCCAGACGCTGGACCGCGAAGGGGTCGGACAGTTGATCGAATGGGCGCTGCGCCAGGGGAAAGCGACCCGCAGCGATCTGAAAACCGGCGTTTGCGGCGAGCATGGCGGCGATCCGCAGTCGATCTTTTTCTGCCATGCGGCCGGTCTCGACTATGTGAGCTGCTCGCCGTACCGCATTCCTCTCGCCCGGATCGCGGCGGCACAGGCGAGAATCGCGCTTGGCGCCGCCCCCGGAGCAGAGACGGCGCAGCGGGAGCCCGAGCTTGCGGGTCGGAACGCGTAAGTTACTTTGCGGGGACCCCGAAGGCAAAAAACGCTGTTTTGTAGTGGCAATTGCGCCGAATTCGCGCTAACATTATAATATCGATGTCGAACGAGCCGAAAGCAAACGATGCTTTCGGCTTCCGTTCGAGAGAAGGGGGATGTCATGCAGTTATCGCCACGTCAGTTGGAAATCGTCCGGCTCGTCAAGCTGCACGCGCCGATTACCGGCGAACAAATTGCGGAAATGTTTCAGCTCAGCCGTCCCACGATTCGATCCGACCTGGCGCTGCTTGTCATGCTCGGGCATTTGGACGCGAAGCCGAAGGTCGGTTATTTTCCGGGACAAGTTTCCGCCGAACAGGAACGGACCGCCGCGGTCATTACGTCCATGAAGGTGAAGGACGTATTATCGCTGCCGGTTAATATTCGCGAATCGGCGACAGTGAACGATGCGGTCGTCACCTTGTTTATGGAAAACGTCGGAAGCCTTATCGTCACGGACGAATCGGGAGCGCTTGTAGGCGTTATCTCTCGCAAAGATTTGCTGAAGGTCACACTAGGCAATCCTGCGGCTTCGGCGATGCCGGTAAGCCTCGTCATGACGCGCCATCCGAATGTAGTGACCGCATCTCCCGACGATACGGTGCTGGATGCCGGGCGGAAAATGATTCATCATCAGGTGGACGGTTTGCCCGTGGTCGTTCGCCATCCGGACGATCCCGAGAGGTGGGAAGTTGTCGGACGCATTACGAAGACCACGATGACGAAGCTGCTTGTCGGAGGTAGCGGAGTCGTAGACGTATAACCAGGGGGAGCGGAAATGAGCGAGGAACGACAGCAGTTCATATACATTTGCTCGGACGCCGTCGGCGAGACGGCGGAGGCGGTCGTGAAGGCGACGATTCGCCAGTTCGACGCGCATCAGGTGAAGATCAAACGGATCAGTCATATGAAAAGCGAGGACGAAGTCAGAGCGGTCGTGGAAGAAGCGGCGAAAAGCGGCGGATTTGTCGCGTTTACACTGGTCCAGCCGGAGCTGCGGGAGATGATGAAGGAGGAAGCGGTCCGTCTCGCCGTTCGCGCCGTGGACATTATGGGGCCGATGATGCAGGCGTTCATCGACACGTTTAACGATTCGCCGAAGCGCAAGCCCGGCTTGCTGCACGAAATGGACGACGCTTACTTCCGGCGGGTCGAAGCGATCGAATATGCGGTCAAGTGCGACGACGGCCGCGACTCGAACCTGCTGCTGCAGGCGAATATCGTGCTGATCGGGGTTTCGCGGACATCGAAGACGCCTCTCAGCATTTTTTTGGCGCATAAAGGTTACAAGGTCGGCAACTTTCCGCTCGTCCCGGAGGTAAAAGCTCCGCAGCAGCTGCTTCAGCTTCCCGGCAATCGGGTCGTCGGGCTGACGATGGAGGCCGACCAGCTGCTCAAAATTCGCACGGAACGGCTGCGTGCCGTCGGGCTTCCGTACGGGGCGAAATACGCGACGCTGCAGCGCATTTCCGAGGAGCTGGAATATGCTCACGATATTATGAAACGGATCGGCTGTCCGGTCATCGACGTGACGGACAAGGCGATCGAGGAGACGGCGGGCATCATCCTCGGTTATTTGTAAGAGAGCTGTATAAAAACGTCCGAAGCTGCGAATTTTCTGTCCGAATAAGCTTGTCTCTGCGGCCAAACTCCGGGTATTCTATATAGGGAGTTTACAGGCTCCCATGGATTCAGAAACCGCCATAATCGGAGGAATGCGAGAGATGAGCAAGCTGAAAGTAGGGGTCATCGGGGCCGGATCGATATCCGAGCTGCATATGGGCTCCTATCAAAACAACCCGAATGTCGAGATGTATGCGGTATGCGATTTGAACGAGCAGCGGGCCAAAAATTTGGCCGAGAAATATGGCTTTGCCAAGGTGTACACGAGCATCGCCGAATTGCTGGCCGATCCCGGACTGGAAGCGGTAAGCATATGCACCTGGAACAACACGCACGCCGATCTCGCCGTTCAGGCGCTGAATGCGGGCAAGCACGTTCTCGTGGAGAAGCCGCTCAGCACAACTGTTGAAGAAGCGCTGCGGGTACAGGAGGCTGTTCGCCGGACGGGCAAGCTCGTCCAGGTCGGCTTTGTTCGCCGGTACGCATCCAATACGCAGCTTTTGAAGCAGTTTATCGACAGCGGCGACTTGGGCGAAATTTATTACGCGAAAGCGTCCTGCTTGCGCAGGCTTGGCAACCCGGGCGGCTGGTTTGCGGACAAGTCCCGCTCCGGCGGTGGCCCGCTGATCGATCTCGGCGTTCATATGATCGATGTGTGCTGGTATTTGATGGGCCGCCCGAAGGTGAAGTCGATCAGCGGCAACGCGTACAACCGTCTGGGCAACCGGGCTAACGTGAAGCATCTGAACTTCTACAAGGCGGCCGATTACGACGCTTCGAAAAACACGGTAGAAGATTTGGCGAACGCCGTCATCCGCTTTGAAAACGGCGCCTCGCTCATGGTGGATGTCAGCTTCACGCTCCATGCGCAGAAGAACGAAATATCGGCGAAGCTGTACGGAACGAAGGGCGGCTGCGAAATCGAGCCGGAGCTGGCGATCATTACCGAGAAATACGATACGATCCTGAACGTGACGCCGCAGGTCAATTCGCTCGGCCTCAACGTCAAGGAAGCGTTCCAGAACCAGATCGACCATTTCGTCGACTGCTGCCTCAGCGGCAAAACGCCGATCAGCTCCGTCGACGACGGCGTCGAGATGATGAAGATGCTGTGCGGCATTTACGAGTCCGCCGAGCAAGGCAAAGAACTTTATTTTTCATAATAAAGAAAACGCTCCGGTTCCCGTCAGGGATCGGAGCGTTTTGGCGTTGCGTCGTCTACAGGCGCTGTGGCCGAGCTTAGGCAGATACGACGACCTTCGAGCGCGCTGCGGCGCTGCGTCCTTTACCGAGAGGCACGCACATCGGCGTACCGAATATCGGGTCCGGCACGATCCGGCATTCCATGTCGAAGACGTGGCGGATCAATTGCTCGTTCACGATCGTTTCCGGATCTCCGCTGGCATACACCGTCTTGTCCTTGACGGCGACGATATGGTGGGCGTACCGACAAGCCAGGTTAATATCGTGCAGCACCATGACGATCGTCCGGTTCTCGTGTTCGTTCAGCTCGAACAACAGATCCAGCACCTCGATTTGATGCGTCAAGTCGAGATAAGTCGTCGGCTCGTCGAGCAGGATCGTCTTCGTCCCTTGCGCCAGCGTCATGGCGATCCACGCCCGCTGCCGCTGGCCGCCCGAAAGCGAGTCTACGGGACGTTCCGCGAAGCTGTCCATCCCGGTTGCCTGAAGCGCGCGCGTTACCATCCGCTCGTCTTCCTCCGACCATTGCTTGAGCCAGTTTTGATGCGGGTAACGGCCCTGCTTGACGAGCTGAAGGACGGTCAAGCCTTCCGGCGCCGTAGGCCCTTGCGGCAAGATGGCAAGCTGCCTGGCGACTTCCTTCGTGGACATTTTGGCGATCGGCGACCCATCTAGTACGACCGAGCCTCCATCCGGCTTCAGCAGGCGGGCCATCGAGCGGAGCAGCGTCGATTTGCCCGAGCCGTTGCCGCCGATCAGAACGGTCACTTGCCCTTTCGGTATGACGAGGTCTAGATTTTCGATAATGGGCAGCTCGCCGTACGACAGCGTGAGCGATTTCGTCTCGATCGCTTTCATGGATCATCTCTCCCTGAAATGGTATGGTGACGCCGATCAGGCGTTGCGGTTTTTGTACAGCAGGTATAAGAAGAACGGCGCTCCGATAAGCGATGTGAAAATGCCGACGGGCAAGTCCAGCGGCGCGAAGGCGGTTCTTGCGATCAGATCGGCAGCCGTGACGATAATGCCTCCGAGCAGCATCGAGGCTACGATCAGTCCGCCGAACGAGGAGCCGACCAGCTTGCGGGCCGCATGAGGAGCGAGCAGCGCGACGAAGCCGATTGCGCCCCCGACCGCTACGGCTGCCCCGGCCGTGCCGACGCACAAGAGCAGCAGCAGCAGCCGGTCCCGGTCGACCCGGCTTCCCGCGCCGGCGGCCGTATCGTCGCCGAGCTGAAGCACGTTCAGCGTCCGGCCCATAAAGAAGGCTAGCGGCAGGAGCACAAGCGTCCACGGCAGCAGCGTAAGCACATTCGACCAACTGGAGCCGTAAACGGTGCCGGTCAGCCACGTAAGCGCCTTGCTCGCCGAGTAAAACTGGCTTCTGACGATCATCAGCGTCGTTGCGGCCTTCATCGTCGCCTCAATGCCGATGCCGATCAGAACGAGCCTCATGGGAGAGACTCCTTTTTTCCAGGCGAGCACGTAGATAACGGCCGTTGCAACAATGGCGCCCAGCATGGCGGCGAGAGGCAAGTAGGCGATGCTCGCGAGCGGCATGAATGTGATGAAGGCGACGGCTGCAGCCGATGCCCCGCCGGTAATGCCCATGATGTCCGGCGAAGCGAGCGGGTTGCGGATCATGCCTTGCAAAATGGCGCCGGATGCGGCGAGCAGCATGCCGACGAGCAGAGCGACGACGATGCGCGGCATGCGGAACTGTAGCACGACCGTCGCCTCGCCTTCGTCGCCTCCGCCGAACAATATTTGAAGGACGGATAACGGGCTGATTCGCATCGAGCCGATCGCCGCGCTGGCGATCACGACCGCGATCAGGATGGCGGCGAGTATCGCGGCTACGAGCAGAGAACGTTTATCGATCAGCCCCGAAAGGCGAAGCCTCTTCAGCCGTATTGACATGTATTTGCTCATTTGCCGGACCACCCCTTACGCGCCGCGTAAATGAAGAAAGGCGTTCCGATCAGAGCGGTCATGACGCCGATCGGCATCTCTCCGGGCATGGCGACGAACCGGCCGGCTATATCGGCGGCGATGAGCAGTATCGCGCCGACGAGAGCGGAGAACGGAGTCATCCAGCGAATGTCGCCGCCGACCAGATAGCGGCATATATGCGGCGTGACGAGTCCGATGAAGGCGATCGGTCCGGCAACCGCTACGGAAGTGGCGCACAGCGTCATCACGATGGCGCCCGCGACGGCCTTCACGAGCAGCGTGCGCTGGCCGAGCCCTTTGGCGACGTCGTCGCCAAGAAGCAGCGTGTTCATCGGAGCGGATATGGCGATCGCGCCGATCCAGGCTGCGGCCATAAACGGAAATACATCCCCGAGCAGCGTCAGGCTGCGGCCTTGTACGGAGCCGGCAAGCCAGTACAGCACTTCTTCCATGCCCCGCTTGTCGACCAGCAGCAGCGCGTGAATCATGGAGGAGGCCAGCGCGGTTACGGCCGCTCCCGCCAGCGTTACCTTGAGCGGGGATAAGCCGTCCCTGCCGGCGGAGCCGAGTATGTAAACGACGATGCCGCTTCCAACAGCGCCGATAAAGGCGATCCATGTATAGTCGGCTAGCGAGCTAACCGAGAAAAAGCTGACGGCGCAGACGATGGCGAGACCTGCTCCCGAGTTGATCCCCATCAGTCCGAGATCGGCGAGCGGATTTTTGGTCAGCGCCTGAAGGATCGTTCCGGCGATGCCGAGACTCGCCCCGACGGCCGCGGCGATGAGCGCGCGCGGAACCCGGAGCTGCTTGATCGCAATATGTTCGTTGGAGCCGTCAAAATGAAGGTAGGCGTCGATGGCCGTTTTCCAGCTCGTTCCAATGACGCCGTAAACGATGCTGGCGTATAGGGCGCAAACGAGCAGCAGGACAGCGATCGTCAGGCCCGCCAGCTTCCCGCCCGCATGTCGCAAAACCGGTTGCATAAAAATCCTCTTTCTATATAGGAGCGTGGATGAGATGTATTTCTGCTTCATTTAGTGTAGGGGATTGAGCCGAGTCTGTCAATGATCTTGATATTCATTCTCATTAAAAGGTAAATATGAAAACGGCATGAACATGAATGAAAAAGTATTGACTTTGCAAAAGAGAATGTGTAAGATTTGTTCTGGAATTGATAATCATTCTCAGAAATTTAAACCGTGAATGATGGGACCAGCTACGTGTACACATCTTGAGGGGGAGTTTTAGACATGTTGAAGAAATGGAACCGGCTCGGATCGGTTGTGCTTACAGCCGTGTTCGGAGCCGGCGTTATACTAGCCGGATGCTCGGACAAAAAAGCGGCGGAGCCTGCACCGACAAACGGTTCGTCGGGAGCGAACCAGAGCTATACGGTTAAGCACGCTATGGGCGAAACGCCGATTCCGAAACCGCCGCAGCGTGTCGTCATCCTGACCAATGAAGGCACCGAGGCGCTTCTTGCGCTTGGCATCAAGCCTGTCGGCGCGGTCAAGTCGTGGGTCGGCGATCCGTGGTACGATCATATTAAAGCGGATATGCAAGGCGTCAAAAACGTCGGAACCGAAAGCCAGCCGAATATCGAGGACATTGCGGCGCTGAAGCCGGATCTGATTATCGGCAACAAAATGCGGATCGAGAAAGTGTATGACCAGCTGTCCAAAATTGCGCCGACCGTTTACTCGACCGAACTTCGCGGCGACTGGAAAATCAACTTCAAGCTGTATGCCGAAGCGGTAGGCAAGAAGGCGGAAGGCGAGAAAATAATGGCGGACTTCGACAAGCGTCTTGCCGACTTCAAAACGAAGGCGGGAGATAAGCTGAAGCAGAAAGTATCGCTGGTCCGCTTTATGCCGGCCACCGCGCGGATTTATTACAACGATACGTTCGCCGGCGTTATTTTCAAGCAAGCGGGCATCGCCCGTCCGGACAAGCAAAACAAGGAAACGTTCGCGGACGATGTGACGAAGGAACGCATTCCGGATATGGAAGGCGACCTGCTGTTCTACTTCACCTATGAAACCGGCGACGGCAAAGCGTCCAAGATGGAAGAGGACTGGGTGAAGGACCCGCTGTGGAACAACCTGAACGTAGTCAAAAACAAAAAGGCGTTCAAAGTAAGCGATACGGTCTGGAATACGGCGGGCGGCGTGAAGGCGGCCAACCTTTTGATCGACGATTTGTACCGGGTATTTGAAGTTAAGCCTTGATGAACGGCAGGAAACGGCTGCGAGCGCTCGCAGGCCGTTTTTTTGTTGCGGCGATCGAACGGGTGCATAGGCTGACAGCGCATCGAGAACGGTTTTGTGCTATGATACTGGGAAACGTTATACTTACGGGAAGTGTTCGCGATGACGGGTCAGCCGACTCAAGAGCCGGGAAAAGGACGCGCTGCAAAATCGGCGCTGCAGCTCCCGATCCGGTTTTACCGCAAATGGATATCGCCGCTGAAGCCGCCGACATGCCGGTTTTATCCGAGCTGCTCGGCGTATGCGCTCGAGGCGATCGAGGTGTACGGCCCGGCCAAAGGGAGCTGGATGGCCGTCAAGCGTTTATGCAAATGCCATCCGTTTCATCCCGGCGGCTTCGATCCGGTACCTCCACACCCGGACGAGAGGACTGAGCGGGAGGCGACTTGACATGGCGCGCCGCGTTTGCATAGAATAGGGGTAACCTCATATTGGAATCCGTTGAACGGAAAAGTACGAAGCCCGTTTCTAACCCAGAGAGCCGGAAATGGTGAAAACCGGCGTAGAAGCGTTTCGGAAGATGGTCCGGGAGGAATCGCCGTCGAGCGGGCAAGAAGCCCTTTAGGCCGCGACGCAAACCAGCGTTACGGGGGCAAGTCTGGAACAGACTTGTACGAAAGCCCTGCTGTCGCAAGCTCAGCGGGGGAATTTGGGTGGTACCGCGTGAGTAACAACTCTCGTCCCATGTGGACGGGAGTTTTTTGCATTTTTCTAAGGAATACCGTCAATTTCAATAAGAGCAAAGGGGCAAGGAACATGAGCGATAACAAAAAGACATTTTATTTGACGACACCGATCTACTATCCTAGCGATAAGCTTCATATCGGCCACGCGTACACGACCGTAGCGGGTGATGCAATGGCCCGTTACAAGCGGCTGAGAGGCTACGACGTCATGTATTTGACCGGAACGGACGAGCACGGGCAAAAAATCGAGCGCAAGGCGGCCGAGAAGGGCGTCTCGCCGCAAACGTTCGTAGACGGCATCGTGACCGGCATCAAGTCGCTTTGGAGCAAGCTGGACATCTCGTACGATGACTTTATCCGAACGACGGAGCCGCGCCATAAAGATGTCGTGCAGCGCATTTTTCAGCGGCTGCTGGATCAGGGCGACATTTATCTCGGCGAATACGAAGGCTGGTATTGTACGCCTTGCGAATCTTACGTGCTGGAACGGCAGCTCGTAGACGGCAATTGTCCGGACTGCGGCCGTCCCGTCGAGAAGGTGAAGGAGCAAAACTACTTTTTGCGCCTGAGCAAATACGCCGACCGGCTGCTGCAATATTATGAAGAAAACCCGGACTTCATCCAGCCGGAAACGCGGCGCAACGAGATGATCAGCTTCGTCAAGCAAGGGCTCGAAGATCTCGCCGTTTCCCGCAACACGTTCGATTGGGGAATCAAGGTGCCGGGGCAGCCGGAGCATGTCATCTATGTCTGGATCGACGCGTTGTCCAACTATATTACGGCGCTCGGCTACACGACGGACGATGTGAAGTTCCGTTCTTACTGGCCGGCGGACGTTCATCTGGTCGGTAAGGACATCATCCGCTTCCATACGATTTACTGGCCGGTTATGCTGATGGCGCTCGACCTGCCGCTGCCGAAGAAGGTGTTCGCTCACGGCTGGTTCCTTACGAAGGAAGGGAAAATGTCGAAGTCGAAGGGCAACGTCATCGATCCGGTGCTGCTTATCGAGCGCTACGGACTCGACGCGCTTCGTTACTTCCTGCTACGCGACGTTCCGTTTGGGCAGGATGGAGTATTCACGCCGGAAGGATTTATCGAGCGGGTCAACTTTGACCTAGCGAACGACCTGGGCAATCTGCTCAACCGGACCGTAGTCATGATCGACAAATATTTCGGCGGCGACATTCAGC
Source organism: Paenibacillus ginsengarvi (assembly GCF_003626695.1). GTDB lineage: Bacteria > Bacillota > Bacilli > Paenibacillales > NBRC-103111 > Paenibacillus_AB > Paenibacillus_AB ginsengarvi. The sequence continues at coordinate 164,199 of NZ_RBAH01000007.1, read as the reverse complement.
CTAGCGTACCGGGAGCGACCGCCTTCGACGCTTCGCTGCGCGAAACGGCGGCTCAGGCCGTCCAGAAGATGGAGGAAGGGATGGAGAAGCTGGAGTTTTCCATCGCGCTCGCATCCATCTGGCAGTTGATCGGCCGTACGAACAAATACATCGACGAAACGCAGCCGTGGGCGCTGGCCAAAGACGAGGCGACCCATCCGCAGCTCGGTTCGGTGCTGTACCATCTGGCCGAATCGATCCGCATCATCTCCGTCCTGCTGCAGCCGTTCATGACGCGCACGCCGCAGAGAATATGGGAGCAGCTTGGCATCGCCGGCGACGGACGTCTGACCGAATGGGATAGTGTGCGGACGTTCGGACTGCTGCCGGCCGGTACGAAGGTGAACAAAGGCGATACGCTGTTCCCGCGTCTCGAGGTCGCTCCCGAGATCGCCTATCTGATCGAATCGATGGGCGGCGCGGCGGCTCCTGCGGCGCAGGCGGAACAGGCGAAGGGCGGCGGGAAAGAGCAGGCCGCCCAAGCAGCCCCGGCCGCTTCTCCTGCGACTGAGGCGCTTGAGGAAATCGGGATCGACGATTTCCTCAAGGTAGAGCTGCGCGTCGCCCAGGTGCTCGCCGCCGAGCCGGTGAAGGGCGCCGACAAGCTGCTTAAGCTGCAGCTCGATCTCGGCTACGAGAAGCGCCAGGTCGTCTCCGGCATCGCCAAGTATTACAAGCCGGATGAACTGATCGGCCGCAAGGTGATCGTCGTGGCGAACCTGAAGCCGGTCAAGCTGCGCGGCGAGCTGTCGCAGGGGATGATTCTCGCCGCTTCGGAAGGCGACAGCCTGACGCTCGCTTCCGTGGCGGAAGATATTCCGGTAGGAGCGATTGTGAAATAACGAAGCTAACAGCTACAGAGAAGCCTTCGCGCCTGTGTTTACAGGCAAGCGAAGGCTTTTGGCTGCATACGAGCGGAAAAGTTTCGGTTGACAAGCGAGAGAGAACGATTTTATAATCCAATATGTAAATAGAAAAAGTTACGATTTACAGGAAAGAGGCATCGTAAGAGGAAGGGATGGTAGAAGAATGAGTAATTGGAGCGGAAGAACGAGGAGAAGCAGACTTGCGGCATCAGTTATAGGTATGCTGCTGCTGGCCGTGATCATGACCGGATGCGGCAACTCATCGAATGTAAATCTTTCCGAAGGAAAAGTCAATGTCATTACGACCTTTTATACGTTATACGATTTTGCGACCCGCATCGGCGGCGATAAGGCGAACGTGATCAATCTGGTGCCGGCAGGGGTCGAGCCGCACGACTGGTCGCCCAAGAGCCGCGATTTGAAAAATATGGGCAAGGCGCAGCTGTTCGTATACAACGGTGCCGGCTTCGAGGGCTGGGCGCACGATTTTCTCGAAAGCTTGAACAAGGACTCCGGCCTCAAGGTTGTAACGGCAAGCGACGGCATCGAGCTGTTGCATGGAGTGGAGCATGACGACGACCACGGCGACAAGAAGAAATCGGGAAGCTCCGCATCCTCCGATCACGACCACGAGCACGATACCGATGTCGATCCGCACGTCTGGGTCAGCCCGAAATCGGCGCTGAAGATGGCGGAAAATGTGAAAAACGGCTTCGTTCAGGCAGACGCCGCGAATAAAGCGTACTACGAAGCGAATTACGAGACGCTCCGCAAGCAGCTTGCCGATCTGGACGGCAAATTCGCCCAATCGATCGCCAAAGCTCCGCGGAAACAAATCGTCGTCTCGCATCAGGCGTTCGGTTACTTGGCCCGCGATTACGGATTGACGCAAATGCCGATCATGGGTTTGTCTCCCGATTCGGAACCGACGGCTCAAGATTTGAAGGCGATCAATAAGTTCGTCAAAGATCAAGGAGTCAAATATATTTTCTTCGAGGAGCTCGTATCCGATAAAATGGCGAAAACGCTCGCCAAAGATTTGGGCATCGAAACGCTGGTGCTGAATCCGCTCGAGGGGCTGACGCCGGAGCAGGCGAAAGCGGGCGACAACTACGTCACGGTAATGGAGCGCAATTTGCAAAATTTATTGAAAGCATTACAATAAGTTGTACAGATTTCGAAGATCTGGAACACAACTAATCACGAACGGAGAAACCTCCATGCAGCAATCGACCGATCCGGTTGACGTCCGGTGTCATCAGCCGGTCGTATCTATGGAAAACGTATCGTTCTTATACGAGCAGCGCAGCGTCATCGAGAAGTTGAACTTTCAAGTTTTGCAGCGCGACTTTGTCGGCTTGATCGGCTCGAACGGGGCAGGCAAAACGACGCTGCTGCGTATGATCGTCGGGCTTCTGAAGCCGACCGGCGGGGAGATCCGCCTGTTCGGAACGCCGCTTACGCAGTTCCGCGACTGGGAGCGGATCGGCTATGTGCCGCAAAAAAATGCGTTTAATCCGCTGTTTCCCGCTACGGTGCGGGAAGTGGTATTATCCGGCTTGTACGGCAGGAAAAAGCTGTTCAGACGGATCGGGCAGCCGGATTTGAAAAAATGCGAGGACGCGCTTCACGCGATGCGGATCGAAGAACTTGCGGATCGACGCATCGGCCAGCTGTCCGGCGGACAGCAGCAGCGGGTTTTTCTCGCCCGAGCACTCGTCAACAATCCCGAACTGCTTATTCTTGACGAGCCGACGGTCGGCATCGACTCGGAGACGCAGGAGAGCTTCTTCCATATGATCCGCCATATGCATCAGCGTCACAATATTACGTTTCTGATGGTTTCGCACGATATCGAAATGATGCATGCTTACTTGGGCTATGAGCCGGCGCATACGAACGGCAAGCTGAAATTTTATGTGAAGCACACGCACGAGCTGGAAAACTGCGCGGAAACGAACCTCGTTCACAGCTTGCGCGATCTTCGTCTGGGCGGGCCCGAGCCGGCGGCGGCGCGATAGGAGAGAGTATACGGACTTATGGATATATTTGCGGAATATTTTTTTCAGCGCGCTTTGATCGGCGGCATCTTGATCGGCGGAATGGCGCCGCTGCTCGGCATCTTTCTGGTGCTGCGCAGACTGTCGATGATCGGCGATACGCTGGCGCATGTTTCGATTGCGGGTGTGGCGCTCGGATTTCTGATCGGCGTATATCCGCTTGCAATCGGCCTGCTGTTCTCCATACTCGCCGCCTTTGCAATCGAACGGCTGCGCCGGGCGTACCGGACGTATGCGGAGCTGTCGATCGCCATCATCATGTCTGGCGGAGTAGCGTTAGCCACCTTTCTTTTTACGCTCGGCAGAGGGTTCAATATGGACGTGACCAGCTACTTGTTCGGCAGCATCTATACACTAAGCTGGACCGATCTGTGGCTCGTACTTGCCGTAACCGTCGTTGTGCTGGCGATGATGCTTATTTTTTTCAAGGAAATGTTTCTGATCATGTTTGACGAGGATGCGGCTGCGGTGAGCGGGATTCCGCTGCGTGCGCTTAACCTGCTGCTTACCGTCCTGACGGCGCTTGTTATCGGCGTCGCGATCAAAATAGTCGGGGCTTTGCTCGTTTCCGCGCTTCTTACCGTTCCGGTAGCTTGCAGTCTTGCGGTTGCGAAAAGCTTCCGGCACTCCGTATGGATCGCGCTGCTGTATTCGGAGATTGCCGTTGTCGGCGGCCTCGTAGCGGCAGGGGTATGGAACTGGGCGCCGGGGGCGACAGTCGTGCTGATGCTGATTGCGCTGCTCATGCTCACTTTACTTGTACGAGGACGAAGAACGAGCGTATAATGGGGGTATTGCCAACAGGAAACGGAGTGGGAGGTTTGTCTCAAGTTAATATTTGGATTGCGCTCTGGGCGGGATTCGCTTCCTTTATATCACCCTGCTGCTTGCCGCTTTATCCTTCTTATTTGTCGTACATAACGGGCATTTCGGTGCAGAAGCTGAGGGAAGACCGGTCGAAGAAAGAAGTGCGCCTCGCGACGACGCTGCATACTTTATTTTTCATCCTGGGATTTTCGATCATTTTTTATTCGCTTGGCTTTGGGGTCGGTTTGGTTGCCGATTGGTTCAACGATTACCGTGATCTGATCCGCCAGCTTTCGGCGATTCTGATTTTCATCATGGGTTTGTTCCTGCTCGGCATTTTCCAGCCGCAATGGCTGATGCGCGAGCGCAAGCTGCAGGTAAAGTCGAAGCCAGCCGGCTTTCTCGGCTCGCTGGTCGTCGGCATGGGTTTTGCCGCCGGCTGGTCGCCTTGCGTAGGTCCGATTTTGTCTTCGATTTTACTGCTTGCGGCGACGGAGCCAGGGACGTGGTTTCAATTGACGACGGCTTATTCGGTCGGCTTCGCGATTCCGTTTTTCATTTTGGCGTTTTTCATCGGCTCCACGAAATGGATTCTGAAATATTCGTCGCTCATGATGAAGATCGGCGGAGGCCTTATGGTGCTTATGGCGCTTCTGCTCTACTTCGATAAAATGATTCTGATTACGATCTGGCTTCAGGAGAGAACGCCGGATTGGCTGAAGTTTTAAACCTGCAAACAACCCGCTCGGATCGGTGATCGGTTCCGGCGGGTTTTTCTAAGTTTCGGGGCTCCCCGCAAAGTATTTGGAATAAGCATCGAAGCATAAGCTCCACTTTGTGGGGTTATGGTTTAAGTGAAATATTCGATTCGCGCCTCCGGAAATTGTTCGAAAATGCGCTCCGTAATCGTTTCGCGAAGCAGCGTTGCCTGCTCGTCCGGATATACATACTTGCCTTGTCCCCAGCGGCCCCACTTGTACTTGCGCTTCGCCTCGTCCATTTCCAGCTTTGTTTTCGGGTAACGCTGCTGAATGACGTTTTTCGCGGTTTTGGTGAACCGATGCTGAATCAGTTCAAACGTTAAATCCGGCGTCTCCTTCGGTACTGATGCTCCAAGCTTGGCGAGCAGATCCGCATAACCGTCCTCCCAGCCGTCGAACCATATTATCGGCGCAATAATGAAGCCAAGCGGGTAACCGGCTCGCGCTACTTTGCCTGCCGCCTCGATCCGTTCGGCGAATGTGGAGGTCGACGGCTCGAAATGCCAGATTACATAGTCTGCATTCACGCTGAACCGGAAACGCGTATGGCCGTTATGCTTCGCATCCAGAAGCGAATCGACATGATGAAACTTCGTAACGAAACGAAGCCGTCCGAGCGGCTGCTCCGCCATAAATTCGATCAGCTCCCGAAGCGAGCCGCTAATATGCTCGATTCCGACCGGATCGGACGTACAAGCCGCCTCGAAGCGCGTAATTTCCGGTGCTCGCTCCTCGATATAACCTCGGGCCGCATTCAAGATGTCTTCGGTGTTCACATAGATGCGAATATACGGCTTGGCTCCAAGCGTTGTTTGCAAATAACAATAGTGGCAATGGCCCATACAGCCCGTCGCGATCGGAATGGCGTATTCGGCCGAAGGCTTGGACGTATCGAACTTTAGCGTTTTGCGAATGCCGACAACGAGCGTCCGCTTGGCGATTTTGTACTTCTCCAGCTCGCTCTCGCCCGGAAGTCCGGTAATTCGGTTGTGCGAGCCGGTTATTCGGATCGGCAGGCCGAGCGATTCGGCCCATTCATGGATTCGTCTGCCTTTCGGATAGTCGAGTGCATCCGGTTCGAAGTAGACCAGCTCCGGGACAAATTGAAGCGTATTTCGCACTTTACGCGGAGGGGTTAGCAGCTCCGTGGACAAGGGATCAACTCCTCTACGGCCTCGTTAGGTTGGTTTTCACGATTGTAGGTTTCCCCGGCTGAGCGACAGCGACACCTGCTACTTTTTACAGCTATTACTTTCGAAAACTTGCGTTGTCCGGACCAAGGGTGTATCATTAATAAGGTTGAGGCTACATACCGGAACAGAGGAGGTGTCTTATGGCAGCGACACCGAGCATGGAAGATTATTTGGAGAAAATTTATAAGCTGATCGACGAAAAAGGATATGCGCGAGTGGCCGACATCGCCGAAGGGCTTCAGGTGCATCCCTCGTCTGTAACGAAGATGATCCAAAAGCTGGATAAAGATAATTATTTGATATATGAGCGTTACCGCGGACTTGTACTGACGACCAAAGGTAAAAAGATGGGCAAACGGCTCGTGGAACGTCATCATCTGCTCGAGAGCTTCCTCCAGGTGATCGGCGTACAGGAGGAAAACATTTATAAGGATGTCGAAGGGATCGAGCATCACCTGAGCTGGGATTCGATCACTTGTATCGAGGTGCTGGTCGAGTCGTTTCGGCGAAATCCGGAGCGGGTCACCGAGCTGCTGAACATCCGCAGCGAACTGGAAACCGAATAAGCTATTCCTGACGATAAGACGCTTCCGTCGTTTGCGCAGAGCAAACGATCGGGGCGTTTTTGCTTTTCACTCTGCCGCGTGACATACGAACAAACCTGCGCGGCATACGTTGTTCGTAGGCGTACTATCGCTTATTTGCAGCGGAAGGGTGACGGATATGCTCGTCAACGGAGTATTCGAAGGAGGAGGCGTAAAGGCGCTCGCTCTTGTCGGGGCCGTCAAAGCGGCGGAGGAGCGGGGCGTAAAGTTTAAGCAGGTAGCGGGCACGTCCTCAGGCGCGATCGTCGCGTCGCTGCTGGCTGCAGGGTATACGGCGGATGAGCTGAAACAGATTATTATGGAGACGCCGTTTACCGATTTTCTCGCCAAGTCGTGGCTGCATGAATTGCCGATCGTGGGTCCGGCCGTTCGCTTGTTCGTGAAGAAAGGACTGTATTCCGGGCAAAAGCTCGAGAAATGGATCGAGGAGAAGCTGGCCGCAAAAGGCGTGCGTACGTTCGCCGACTTGCCGCGCGGTAAGCTGCGGATCATCGCCTCGGATATTTCGCAGGGAAAGCTGCTCGTTCTGCCGGACGACATTGTCCAGTATGGAATCAATCCGGAAAATTTCTCGGTCGCTCGCGCCGTGCGAATGAGCACGAGCATCCCGTATTTTTTCGATCCGGTCGTTTTGCGCAAACCGGCGAAGGCGCGCAAAAAGGGAGAATCGTTTACCGATCAGTTCATTTATATCGTCGACGGCGGACTGCTCAGCAACTTTCCGTTATGGATTTACGACGAGGAGAACAGCAAAATTCCGGAGAAGGAGCAGATTCCGACGCTCGGCTTCCAGATGGTCGGCAAGCCTTCGGCCGAACCGCGTTCGATTGTAGGGCCGCTTTCGATGTTTCAGGCTTTGTTCGCGACGATGATGGGCGCCCACGACGAGCGGTACATCGAAGAGAAAAACCGGTTTCGGACGATCAAGGTGCCGACGCTTGGCGTTCGCGTCACCGACTTCGATATCAAGCCGGAAAAAAGCTTCGAACTGTACAAATCCGGATACGATGCCGCCAAAGCTTATTTTCAAAAATGGACGCCTCAGGACTATATCAGCAGCTTCAATCAGATTGTGCGCAACGGTAAAAATGGCAAGCCGGCGTAAGGCAGCGAACATAAAGATGCCCGGAGATTCGCGTCTCCGGGCATTCGTATGTTTTCAGTGGTACGTATGCGGTTTTTCCGGCGGGCCGTCGTCATCCCTTTTGTTGCCTTGAATGACTCGGAACGGAACGTTTTTTCGTCTTTCTTTCGTTCGTTTGGCGGAGGAAGATGGCTTGCGCCCGTTCGCTTTGCGGAAACGAGAGGGCGGGTATTTCCACAGCAAGAACACGCCCCCGAAAATGACGATCGCCACAATGAGCTCGAACGGGGTGGTCATCATCCGGAAGATGATGCCGATCGCCATCAAGACGAGTATCACGATGAAAAACGGGTGAAAACGCCGATTCATGGATCGTTCCTCCTTTCGTCTTCATGCGATGGATCGTGTGCTTTATTTAAGAAACCGCTTGTCCCGGCTTGCGCTGCCCGCCGCTTTCGAGCAGTTCGCGCTCAAGCTCAAGCATTCTTTGGAACGAGGCGATCGATACTTCCACCTGCGAATCGTCCGGCTCTTTGGTCGTCAGCTTTTGCAGCCACAGTCCCGGGTAGCCCAGATAACGAAGCACCGGCGTATCGCGAACGGAATTGGTGAGCCGGAGCACTTCGTAGGATAGCCCGATAACGATCGGCAGCAGCACGATACGAATCAGCAAACGATCCCATAATCCATCATATTTGAAGAACGAGTAAATGATAACGCCGACGATAACGGTAAAAACCATAAAGCTGCTGCCGCACCGGTAATGAAGCGTATTGAACTTCTGCACGTTCTCGACAGTCAGCTCTTTGCCGGCTTCATAGGCGCTTATTACCTTATGCTCGGCTCCGTGGTATTGGAACAGCCGTTTGATCAGCGGCGTCAGCGAGATGAAGTAGATATACCCGAGCAGCAGAACGATTTTGATAACGCCCTCAAGCAGATTGTGCAAAACTTGATTTGAGAATACATGTTGAAATAAAAGCTGTTCGATAAAAGCGGGAACGAGCGTAAACACGAACTTGCCGAACAAAAACGACAAAACGCCTACAACCGCGACGCCGAGCAGCATCGAGAGGTTGCCGAAGGAGCCTTTTTTGGCGGACGCCTTTTGTTCCTCTTCGCCGGTTTCGTCCTCCGCATATTTTTCCGCCGAGAAGTTCAGGTGCTGCGCGCCTTTGGCGCTGGATTCGATAATCGCGACGATACCCCGGAGCAGCGGTATTTTTTTGAGTTTGTTCACCCAGGCGATCTCTTTGCGAGGCACCTCGAAAAATTCGATAGCATTGTTTTTGCGCCGTACCGCTGTTACGTTGACGGTTTTGCCGGCCATCATGACGCCTTCCATGACCGCTTGCCCGCCGTAAATGGGGGCTGGTTGACTTTGCGACACCCGATTGTCACCTTCCTTCGTTTCTTCTTCTTTATTGTATCGAATTATCGGCCCGAACGCCACTCGTTTAGTTTGCTACCGGTTTACACATAATAGGAAAAACAAGGCGGAAAGGACGTATACCTGTGAAAGACAAGGAAGACGGGAAGAAGAACAAGCAACGGCAGTCGCAAGTTTGGTCGGTTGCTTTGCAGATCGGCCTGTTTGCCGGTGTCATATGGGGAGCGGTGAAAATAGCCGCCTTTTATTTCAAGTTTTCAAAAGTACCGGTGAGCTTCCTGGCAAAACCGTTCCTCGCGCCAAACATCATCAATACGACGGCGGGCTTTTGGATGGGCTGGCTGTTTTATATCGTGTTCTCTATCTTTGCTGCCCTGCTTTATGCCGCTTTGTTCCGGCGCGTCAAAGGGTACTGGGCGGGGCTCGTTTACGGAGCGGTTTGGTGGGCGCTAATGACGCTGCTTGTCGGACCGTCGACCGGCATGATGAAGTGGATCGACCGTACCGATTGGAACACGATTTTGACCGAAGCCTGTCTTTATTTGCTGTGGGGTTTATTCATCGGGTTCTCCATTTCGTTCGAATTTACCGACGACCGGCACCGGGAGCCGGAGAGCGCGCTCTAAATGGCAAGAGCTAGCGGAACGGAACGGAGCGGTCCATTTCCCGCAGCGGATGCATGTGAAGAGACGATTTCTAAAGCGTTCGTCCGGGCGGCGGTTCAAAAAAAAGTTCTCAAAGCGGGGAAAGTTATGGTAAAATGGCTTCTGTTCAATTCTCCGCGAACGGGTGGTGCTTGACGTGTACAACATACTGGTTCTGAACGGCCCCAACCTGAACATGCTCGGGGTTCGGGAGCCGGGCATTTACGGGACGGTCTCTTTGGAAGCGATCGAGCAAAAGCTGACCGCTCTCGCCGGAACGATCGGGGTAACGCTCGAATTTGCGCAGTCGAATCACGAAGGAGTTCTGATCGACCGCATTCACGAAGCTTTCGGTACGAAGGACGGGATTTTGATTAATCCCGGCGCTTTTACGCACTACAGCTATGCGCTGCGCGATGCGTTTTCTACCGTTAATGTGCCGGTCGTGGAAGTTCATTTGTCGAATATTCACAAAAGGGAAGCGTTTCGGCACGTTTCGGTCATTGCACCGGTTGCAGTCGGGCAAATCGCCGGATTTGGCGCGCAGAGCTATGAGCTGGGGCTGCTGGCGCTGCACCGGCATCTTGTGGAGAAGGAGAATGGATGATGGAACAGGCGAGACTGTCCCGGCTGCGGACACTTATGCGGGAGCGCAAGCTGGAGGCGCTGCTCGTAGCGAGCAACCATAACCGGCGGTATTTGTCCGGATTTACCGGCTCGTCGGGGTATTTGCTCATTACCGCAGACAAAGCGTATTTGCTTACCGACTTCCGCTATATGTCGCAGGCGCCGGAGCAGGCCAAATTTTTCGAGGTGATCGAGCACACCCCGAAAATGACGACAACTCTCAAGGAACTGCTGAATCGGAACGGAATTCGGGAGCTCGGGTTCGAACAGCATCATGTTACGTTTGCCGCCTATAGCGCGTATGCGTCCGATCTGGCCGGCATCAAGCTCGTTCCCGCGGATCTGCTCGTAGAAGAGCTGCGGATGATCAAGGACGAGTCGGAGCTGGCGATCATGCGGGAAGCGGCTGAACTCGCCGACCGGACGTTTGTACATCTGCTCACGACGCTGAAGCCGGGTTTATCCGAGAACGAGGTGGCGCTGACGCTCGAGACATTCATGCGCCAGCACGGCGCTACGTCGGTTTCCTTCGAAACGATCGTAGCTTCCGGCGAACGTTCGGCGCTGCCGCACGGCAAAGCGAGCGACCGGATTTTGCGCTCCGGGGAGTTCGTGAAATTCGATTTTGGCGCATACTACAAAGGGTACTGCTCCGATATTACGCGCACCGTCGTACTCGGGAAGCCGACCGACCGGCATCGTGAGATTTACGACATCGTTTTGGAAGCGCAGCTGCATACGCTAGAGCATATTCGTCCCGGCATGACCGGCAAAGAGGCGGATGCCCTGGCTCGCGATATCATTACGCGGTATGGATACGGCGAGCAGTTTGGCCACAGCACCGGACACGGACTCGGTATGGAAGTGCATGAGGCTCCGCGGTTGTCGTCGCAAAGCGCGACGGTGCTCATGCCCGGCATGACCGTTACCGTCGAGCCCGGCATTTATTTGCCCGGTTTCGGCGGCGTTCGTATCGAAGACGATATCGTTATTACTGATACGGGTATGACAAGATTGACACAATCGACAAAAGACTTTATTATCATCGATTAGGAAACTTTTTTTTGGACTATGGAGCTTTCGTCAGCGGAGAGGTACGTTATCCGTTCAAGCTCCCAGATTCGAATCCATTGGGAGGAACTTACAAGTGATTTCTGTTAACGATTTCCGGACCGGCCTTACGATCGAAGTAGACAACGATATTTTCACCGTACTTGATTTCCAACACGTTAAACCGGGTAAAGGCGCCGCATTCGTTCGCTCGAAGCTGAAAAACCTGCGTAACGGCAACACGGTGGAACGCACGTTCCGCGCAGGCGAGGACGTAGGACGGGCTCATGTAGAAAACCGCGCTATGCAATATTTGTACGCGAGCGGCCAAGAGCACACGTTCATGGACAACGAAACCTACGATCAAATTACGCTGCCTGCTTCGCAGCTGGAGTGGGAGCTTAACTTCCTGAAAGAAAACATGACGATCAACATCGTCAGCTACCATGGCGAAATTCTTGGCATCAACCTGCCGAACAGCGTGGAGCTGAAAGTCGTCGAAACCGAGCCGGGCATCAAAGGGAACACGGCAACGGGCGCTTCGAAAAACGCCAAGGTCGAAACTGGTCTTAACGTTCAAGTGCCGCTGTTCATTAACGAAAACGACACTTTGCTGATCGGCACTTCCGATGGCAAGTACATTTCCCGCGCTTAATATAGCTGCGGGTAGGAAAGCATCCTTTTCCAATTTTGGAGATGGGTGCTTTTTTGTTTTTTTCAATTTTTGTGAAGGGGTGGATGGAGGGTGCATCTAAGGAAGGCGTACGAGGAATGGATGGCAGAGCATATAGGCCGAAGGAGCGAGGAAAGGCAGCGGCGGCTGCTGGAAGGTTTGGGCCATGTGGAAAAATGGTTTGCCGAAGCAGTGTGGTGGCCGGCCTTTGAAAGTTTTGAATATTTGCATCCGGAGTACGAGGTGCAGGACTTCCGAGACGGCTTGCGTTATCTCGACTTCGCTTACATTAGAGGAATGCTGCGGGTATGTATCGAGATAGACGGCTACGGGCCGCATCGGCGCGACCTGAACCGCAAACCATTTTCCGAAGAGCTGAATCGGCAAAATCATCTGGTGATTGACGGCTGGCTCGTCATCCGTTTCTCGTACGACGATGAGAAAGAGAAGCCCCGCCAATGCCAACAAATGCTGCAGCAGCTCATTGGCAAGCATTATGGAACGGCGGCGAAGCCGGAGGACGGTTTGACGGTTCTGGAGAGAGAAGCGGTCCGTTTGGCGTTCGGGCAGAATGGCCTCGTTAAGCCGGGAGAGCTGTTTGCCTATCTCGGTGTGGGCAGGAAAAGGGGATTGAAGCTGATCGAGAGCCTGGTTCGCAAAAAATGGCTTATCCCGGTTCCGGGGACGCAGCGTGTTCGCGCTTACCGAGTGTGTGACAACCGCAGCTTGCCGGTATGAGCGTGGTGTGTAGTGTGCGAAGGAGCATTAACGTTGCGGGATCGCGGCGAGTAGTGTGCGAAAGAGCACTAAGGGCGCTCCAAAGCTCCCAGCCCCCGGCCCGCGCCGCCGCAATCGCAAAAAAAAGCTTTGCCGAAAAGATCCGGCAAAGCTTTTCCGCTCTACTTCTTATTAAAAAATGCACCGTGCAGCGCTACGATCGCTTTGTTCATGTCGTCATTCTGGATACCGAACATGATGCTGTTCTCGGATGCGCCTTGGTTGATCATCTCGAGGTTGACCTGGCTGTCGGCCAGCGCGCCCGTGGCCCGCTTGGCGATGCCGATCTGCTTCGTCATGCCGTCGCCGACGATCATGATGAGCGCGATGCCGCGTCTGACGATCAGCTTGTCGGGCTGAAGCTCGCTGCGGATGCGTTCCAGCACGAGGGTTTCGATCTCCGGCGTCAAAGTGGACTGCTTGATGATGACAGAAATATGATCGATGCCGGACGGCGTATGCTCGTAGGAAAGGCCCGCTTCCTCGATAATTTGCAGCAGGCGGCGGCCGAAGCCTTTCTCGCGGTTCATCAAATATTTGCTTAAGAAAATAGCGCAAAAGTCCGAAGAGCCGGCTACGCCGACGACAGGCAGCTCGTCATTGTTCCGCTCCAGCGAGATCAGCGTTCCCCGCGATTCGGGATTGTTCGTATTGCGGATATGGACCGGAATTTTGGCGTTGAACGCAGGCTGCAGCGCTTCGTCGTGAAGCACGGAGAAGCCGGCGTACGAAAGCTCGCGCATTTCCGAATAGGTCATTTCATGAATGGCTGCCGGAACGTCTACGATACGAGGGTCGGCGGCGAAAACGTTGTCCACGTCCGTGAAATTTTCATACACGTCGGCTTGAACGGCGGCAGCGAGAATCGCGCCGGTAATATCCGAGCCCCCGCGCGGGAAGGCGACCAGATTGCCGCTGGCGGCATACCCGTAAAATCCCGGGAAAATGATGCGGTGCTCGCTGTCGCGAAGCGGCCGCAAGTTATCGTACGATTCCGGAAGCACTTGGGCGTTGCCCGGCTCGTCGCTGAGCACGAGACCCGCTTCCTTCGGGTCGACATATATAAAATCATGCCCTTCCTTGCGCAAAAAGGCGGCAAGCAGACGCGCGCTGAATTCTTCGCCGAGCGCCTTGATCGAGTCGATATACCGGGCGCGATGGCTGCGGTCGCCTGCGCCGCGAGCGGTGAGGATTCGGGCGATCGTATCGTACTCATCCTTAGGGAGTTCCAAACCTTCAATAATTCCGGCGAAGCGTTCCAGAATCGACGCTTGAACCTCTTCCGCGCCTTGCCCGGCAAGAAAAGCTTCGGCATAGGCGATCAGCATATCCGTCACTTTCGTATCCGGCTTGTTTCGTTTGCCGGGTGCCGATACAACGACGATTTTACGGTCCGAATCAGCCAGCGCGATTTGAGCCACTTTGCGGAACTGCTCGGCGGAAGCCAGCGAAGTGCCGCCGAACTTGCAAACTTTTAAAGCCATTCATGTCTCCTCCTAAACAGACTCTCCTGATACACTACCACAAGAGTGCCTTTGGATTCAACGAAATTTGACAAGGGCTAGTGAATTTTCCCGAACAGAAACGTGGCGATTTTCAACAGCAGGGCGGTAATGCCCGCGGCCATGAGCGGACCGACCGGAATGCCTCGCATGAAGATAATGCCGAAGATCGAGCCGATGACGAGGCCGACGATCAACTGCGGATCGATTTTCAGCAGATCGAGCCCTTTGCCGTTCATGTACGTGGCGATGGCGCCGCCGACGAGCGCGATAATGCCGGGCCAGGAGGTGAAGACGGCGAGTATGTCTTTGGACGAGATGCGCTCGCTCGCAAAAGGCACAAGTACGCCCATCGTCAAAAACAAAAGGCCCAGTTCGAGGCCTCTTCGTTCGATCGTTGGCAAAAAGCGTTCCAGATGAATCAGCTTGATGACAAGCAAGACGCAGGCGGCTGTCGTAATAATCGGAGAACGCCCGATCATTCCCACAATGATCAAAAAAAGCAAGAGCATTTCGCCGTTCAGGCCGTTAATACCGTTCATACGAATACCCCTTGTCCTTCTGGAGTGTAAGACAGGGAGGATCACCCTGTCCTATTCGTTATTGTATGAACGTTCCTCTCCGGATTAGAACCGGACGAGCGATTGCTCCTTCCAGACCGGCACGAGCGCAAACCGGTTCGTTTGCGCGCAGTACACGACATCGTCGCGATGGCCGAGCTTTGTCAGCCGTTTGCCGCTGGCGCATGACAGCAGCGTCTCTTCTAGCCGATCCTTCGCCGTATCCCAAGCAAGCATCATGGCCAGACCGAGATCGTTCGTAGGCAGCGGCTGGCCATCAAGCCGGGACAGCTCACGCAGCAGAAGTCCGGCGCACAAGCCATCCTCCAGACAAAACTCGTCCTGAGTGCCGGAGCAAACGACGACAACATCGCGTTTGACCGAGAAAGCGGCTCTTGCGCAAGCTTCCGCGTTCAGCAAAGAGCCGATGAGCAGGCAGCCGGCGCGCTGCGCTTTTTGAATGGCGCGTGTGCCGTTCGTCGTGGTAAGCACGACGCGTCTGCCGGCAATCCCGGGCGGCGTATATTCGGAAGGCGAGTTGCCGAGGTGAAACCCGGCGATTTTTTTGCAATACCGCTCTCCTCCGAGCAAATCTTCCGGCTGCTGAATCTGTTTCGCCTGCTGAACCGTTTCCACGGGAACGACCGCGGGGCAGCCGTGCTGGAGCGCTGTAACGATCGTGCTTGTTGCCCGGAGCACATCGATGACGATGACGGTTTTCTGATTCAGCTCATCCGCTCTTGTTTCATTGACGGTCGGAATGACGTCCACCTGCATGTCGTTTCCCTCGCTAACTTCGTGAAGTTCTGTTGCCGGGTCAGCTTTCCGGATGCACGAACGTATCCGAGCGCAGCCCGCGGCGTAGCGCCTCCAAGGAGTAAATGTCCTGCGGGGCGATATTGCCGAGATTGACGGATAGCCCGAGCATGCGGAGCATATCCACCTGCTGCTGTTTTTGCGGCGCCTCCCATATTATCTGGTTGCGGTCGGGAAGCTGGCCGACGATCGCATGAAGCTCCTCGTCTTTACACTGGCCATTCGCGTCGAAGATGCCGACGCCGGCCCCTGATTCCCGCGCTTCGATTGTAACGAAGGAAGCTCCCTGCTGCACATCCAGGATGACCGTCTCCAGCAGCTGATCGACATCGATAGTCGAACCCCACAGTTTTTTTCCATATTCCGTATAAACGTTCAGGCCTTGCTCCCGGCTCCTGCGAATGTATTCGTTTCGAGCCGCGCGCTCCATCTCGATCGTTCCGTCCGATACTTCTACGGAGGTGAAGCCGAGCCTTCCCACCATTTCGAAAAATTCCGGCACCGTTTTTTGGACGATCGCGACTTCGAGAAACGTGCCTCCCGGCAAAATGTCGATTTTGTGCTGGCGTGCCATCTGGATTTTCTGTTTCAGCAGGTCGCTCGGATACAGCGGGGATGTCCCGAAGCCGATTTTGAGCAAATCGATATAGGGGGCCGAAGTTTGCAGCAAATCCTCAAAAGCGTGGAGCCCGAGTCCTTTGTCGATCACCATCGTCAGGCCGCTTTTGCGCGGTTTGACGGACCGGCCTTGTGTCGGGTCCAGCAAACGCGGATGCCACTCCAGCCGTGAAGTCACGTCCATATCGTCATGTCTCCTCTTTGCAAAAAGGATTGAGGCGCGTTTTTAAAAAATAGTTGACCCATTTTTAATCGCGCGTGGAATGATTCTCGCAGCAATATATGCATTCGCCCGGGTCGTGGTGCCCGTATGCCTAAAAAGGGACTTGCCCGCATATAGTTTGGAAAAAAGGGTTGGACGAGTGGCCGCATCTTCAGCCGGCCTAATGCGTCCGAATCCGGGAGGAGGACATGAAAAGTGATCAACAAAATCGTAATGAGTATGGCGTCGCTCCGGCTTTTTTCGGGAAGTTTGGAAATCATCGCGGCGCTGCTCATGCTGAGGTTTAACCAGATCGACAAGGCGCTGCTCGTCAACTCCGGGCTGGCCGTCGTCGGGCCTTTGACTCTTCTAACCACGACGACGATCGGGTTGGTAGGGCTGGCCGACAAGCTGAGTTTTGCGAAAATGCTTTGGGTCGGCGTCGGCGTTACCTGCATTTTCATAGGGATATTGAAAAAGTAGAAACGAAATTCACCGCTTAGAGGAATAAAGCGCTTGTCCGGGCATATAGATGGGAGTAGACCCGGACAAACCGGGGAGGCTTGACGTCATCATGCATCCGATTCTAGCTTTTTTGCCGCCGCGGATTCGCGGAATACTAGAGAGGCTGCCGGGCAAGGCGGCTGAGAGGCTCGAAGAAATCCGCATCCGCGAAGCAAGACCGCTCGAGGTGGTCGTAGAAGGCGAATCGCGGTTTGTCGGGGCGGACGGTACGATGGTTCCGGATTACGATCGGGCGTACCGACCCTCGAAGGAGGACGGGCTTAAGTTGCTCGACCTGCTTACCGGTCATTCGCTCTACACCTTCGAGGAGGAGCTTCGCCGGGGCTACATTACGATCGCAGGCGGACACCGCGTCGGACTGGCCGGCAAAACGGTGCTCGAACGCGGCGAGGTCCGGCACATCCGCGATATCGGCAGCTTCAACATCCGCGTTGCTAGGGCGATTCCCGGGCTTGCGCGGACGCTGCTGCCCGAGATTTGGGACGAGTCCGCCGGGAATGTGCATCAGACGCTGCTCATTTCGCCGCCCCGGCAAGGGAAGACGACGCTGCTGAGAGATTTGGCCCGGCTGATCAGCAGCGGAGCGGGAGAAGGACGCCTGCGGCAAGCGGGACTTCGGGTCGGCATCGTAGACGAAAGATCGGAAATCGCGGCCAGCGTGAAAGGCGTCCCCGCCTTCGACGTAGGACCGCGGACCGATGTGCTGGACGGTTGCCCGAAAGCCGAAGGGATGATGATGATGATTCGCTCCATGTCGCCGGAAGTTCTGGTCGTAGACGAAATCGGTCGCCAAGAGGATGCGGCCGCGCTGCAGGAAGCGCTGCATGCGGGCGTGCGCGTCATCGCCACTGCGCACGGCCGCGACGCGGCGGACGTACGCGGCAGGCCGGTCATGCGCCGCATGCTGGAGGAGGGCGTGTTTTCACGGCTGGTGGAGCTGTCCCGGACCGGACATGCGGGCACCCGGTTTACGATACGCGACGGGACGGGCCGCAAGCTGGCGGAACTGGCCCCGGCAGGCGCGCAGGCAGGCGGGAGGAGCTTATGCTGAAACTGCTTGGAGCGATGCTCATCCTTTTCGCCGGAACGATGATTGGCTTTGCGAAAGCATCCGTTTACGCCCGCCGGCCCAGACAAATTCGCGGACTCATTCAAGCGCTCCAGCGGCTCGAAACGGAAATGGCCTACGGCTACACGCCGCTGCCGGAGGCGCTTCAGCGCATCAGCAGCCAGCTCGAACCCCAACTTGCCGCGATGTTCCGCATGGCCGCGGAGCCGCTGCTGTCGGGAGAAGGCAAAACAGCGGGAGAAAGTTTCCGCGATGCGGTTCATGCTTGTCTGAAACAAACCGCCCTATCATCGAATGAACGGGAAATCTTGAGCCAGATGAGCTTTACTTTGGGCATCAGCGACCGCGAAGACCAAACGAAGCATTTGCGCCTGGCGGTCAGCTTGCTGCAGGCCGAAGAGCAGACCGCCTGGGAGGACAAACGGCGCTACGAGAAAATGTGGAGAAGCCTGGGGGTACTGGCGGGAGCTTTCGTCGTCATTCTGATGTACTAGAAGGGGTGCGGGACATGAACGTGGATGTGAATGCGATCTTCCAAATCGCCGGCATCGGCATCATCATCGCGATGATCCATACCGTCCTGAAGCAGATGGGCAAGGAAGACATGGCACACTGGGTGACGGTGATCGGCTTCGTTGTCGTCCTGTTTATGGTCGTCAGTCTGCTTGACGACCTGTTCAAGGAAATCAAGACGATTTTTTTGTTCCAGTAGCGGCTCCCAGCCTTCCTTCCGCGAAGAGACTCAGGGCAGGTGATCCGGGTGGAAATGATTCAAATTGTCGGTATCGGCCTCATTGTGGCGATTCTGACGCTCGTGCTCAAGGAACATAAACCGCTGTTCGCCTTTCTGCTTGTGACGGTGACCGGAATTTACATTTTCCTGTTTCTGCTCGGCAAAATAGCGGCGGTCCTCGATGTGCTCGAGCAGTTGTCCTCGCTTACGAACATTAACGTTATGTTTCTCAAAACGATTCTCAAAATCATCGGCATCGCGTATATCGCCGAGTTCGGAGCGCAAATCGTCCGCGATTCGGGACTCGAATCGGTGGCATCGAAAATCGAACTGGCCGGCAAAGTGCTCATTATGGTCATGGCGATTCCGATCATCACGGTCATTATTGAAACGGTGGTCAAGCTGCTGCCTGCCTGAGGCTTTCTCGCCCGGCGAGAGACGGGGGGTGAAAGGGTTGGTCCGCATACGATTGCGTGAAATGGCAGCCGCCATGCTCCTCGTTTGGATCGTTTTCTCGGGCGCCGCCGTCCAAGCCGCTTCTCCGGCGGATACGATCATTCGGGAGCAGGCGGAGCGGCTTCCCACAGGGCAAGTGGAAACGTACTGGAAGCAAATTATGAACGAATACGGCGGGTATTTTCCGGATAAGCCCTCAAGCTTCACGGAAATGCTCGTACCCGGCGGCAATGGCTTCGGTATCCGCTCAATCGCGGAGGCGGCGGGCAAATATTTGCTCCACGAAATACTTCTAAGCGGCAAGCTGCTCGCTTCGATCGTCATCCTGACCGTCTTCAGCATGATTCTGGAGTCGCTGCAGAGCGCCTTCGAACGAAGCAATGTGAGCAAAGTCGCATACGCCATTACGTACATGGTGCTGCTGCTGATCGCGATAGGCAGCTTCAGCCTTGCGATCGGATACGCCAAGTCGGCTATAACGAGCATGATCCAGTTTATGATGGCAATGATTCCGCTCATGCTGACGCTGCTCGGTTCGATGGGCAACGTAACGTCAGTGGCCGTGCTGCACCCGCTCATCGTGTTTATGATCCACGTCGTCGGCACCTTGATCTATACCGTCGTATTCCCGCTTTTGTTTTTCTCGGCGGTGCTGAATATCGTCAGCTCGATCAGCGACAAGTACAAGGTCACGCAGCTCGCGGGATTGCTGCGGAACATCGCTCTCGCCATTCTGGGCATTATCGTGACCGTTTTCCTCGGCGTCATCTCGATCGAAGGGGGAACAAGCGCAGTCGCGGACGGAGTCACGATCCGCACGGCCAAATATTTGACCGGCAACTTCGTTCCGGTCGTCGGGCGACTGTTTTCCGACGCGTCGGAAACCGTCATCGGCGCATCGCTGCTGGTGAAAAATGCGGTAGGTTTATCCGGCGTCGTTATTCTCGTCTTTTTGTGCGCGTTCCCGGCGCTCAAAATTATGGCTCTGGCGCTCATCTATAACGTTTCCGCGGCCGTTTTGCAGCCGCTCGGCTCGAATCCGATCATCGGCTGCCTGCAAACAATCGGCAAAAGTCTCATCTATGTGTTCGCCGCGCTGGCCGCCGTCGGTTTCATGTTTTTCCTGTCCGTGACGATCATCATTGCGGCAAGCAACGTATCGGTCATGATGAGATGACTAGGTGGGGGTATCTTAACGGGTAAAGGAGTTACACGTATGGTCTGGCTCAGCGGTTGGCTAAAAGAAATTATCGTCATCGTCCTGCTCGCAGCCTTCGTCGAGCTGCTGCTGCCGAACAACGCCTACCAGCGGTATGTCAGAACCGTGCTCGGACTGTTTATTCTGCTCTCGCTGTTGTCGCCGCTGCTGTCCGTATTCAAGATGAAGTGGGATTCGCAAAAAATACTCGCCTCCGTCGAGCGGCTGGGGGATGTCGGGACCGGCGGCCAAACGTTCGGACAAATGAGATCGATGCAAGCGATTATGCAGGACGCCGACCGCTGGAGGCAAAGCGACCGCAGCGACGCCCAGCGGCTGATGGAAAAGGAGCTTGCCGCCGAACTTCAATCGAGCATCGGGGGCGAAGCGAATGTGACGGTTAAGCAGGTGAAGCTGCAAATCAGCTACGACAATAACGGAACGCCGAGCATGAAGCATATGCAGGTGATCCTTGATCATAGACAAAGTCCGGAAGGAACGGCAACGGCTGAGCCTCCGGGACGCAAGCCGATCGCCGCCGTCGAACCCGTCACGATCGATATTCGGGTAGGGCGGTCCGAAGCGAAGTCAGACGAAACGAAGCTGACAAGCGAACAGATCGCGGCAAAGGGACGCATATACGATCAATTGAAACGGCAATGGCAATTGAACCGCGACCAGGTGACGCTGCTGTACGAGTCGGAGCTGGAGAAAGAGAGGTGAACTCATGGCGAAATGGCTGAAATGGCTGGAGGAGCGGGTGGGAGGCGGGCCGGGAGGCACGAAACGCGTCAATACGTTCCGCTGGCTGCTGCTGCTCGGTCTGCTGGGGGTTGCCCTCATGATTCTCAATTCGTTCCTGCATATCAAAACTGTCGGCCAGGAAGACGGTTCAGGGGGATCACCCTCGCCGCCCGCCCAGCAAGCTTTTATGAGCAAGGACCCGAACGACAAGAACGGCTTCCGCGAGTACGAGCAGGCTTACGAAAGCGCCATCAAAGATATTTTGCAAAAAATCGTGGCGGTCGGTGATGTCGAGGTGCTCGTTACGATTGAATCGACGGAGGAGACAATCGTCCATTCCAATACGAAAGAAACGCAGCAAATTACGAACGAGAAAGACCAGTCCGGCTCAACCCGGCACATTACCGAAATATCACGAACCGGAGAAGTCGTACTCTACGAAGCTTCAGGCGGTCAAACTCCGATCGTGTTAAAAAAAATAAAGCCGCGCATAAGGGGGGTTGTCGTCGTAGCCAAAGGCGCCGAAAATTTGACGGTCAAGCAAATGATCGCGGAAGCGGTCGGACGCGGACTCGATGTCCCGGCACACCGAATCTCCGTACTGCCGAGAAAGCAATAGTACCTTAAGCCCGTAGCAAGTGAAACCGAGAACCTAATTCCAGGGAGGAATGAAGAGTGAATACGAAAAGGCAAACGGTATGGCTCGTCTCGATGCTCAGCTTGATGGTGGTGCTCTCCGCCTACTATTTGTTCACCGAAGACGTTAACGACCTCGATCTCACGAAGCAGCAGGCCGCCGGCACGGAAATCAAGGTGGATGCGATTACGACGGGAGCCCCGGCGTCGACGACAAATGCTGCCGCCGACAAAGCTGCTAGCGACAAAGCGGCACAAGACAAGGCTGCCGCGGACAAAGCGGCATCGGCGAAAGACACAGCAGACAAATCGGCAGCAGGCAAAACGGCGACGACGGATAAAACGGCGCAGGCGACACAAACACCGCCATCCGCCGCAACGGGCAAAACCGGCAAAACGGACGAAGAGGTGCTGAAGCAGGTAACGGCATCGGCCAAGGCGACATCCGGAAACGATTACTTTGCGTCGCTCCACACGAAGCGCAACGAGGATTTATCCAAGGAGATCGAGAAGTGGCTGGCGATTACGGTCGATAACAAGAAGTCGGACGATGAAGTCAAGAAGGCGATCGCAGAAGTAGAGCGGCTGCAAGATATGGACGAGAAGGTCATGAACGTCGAGGATCTGCTCGGCAAAGACTTCAAAAACGCGATCGTGCTGCAAGACGGCGGCAAATGGAAGGTGATCGTCCAGACGGCCAAGCTGGAAAAAAGCCAAGGCGTCTCGATCGTCGACATGATCATGCAGGAGATGAACGTCACTCCGGATAAAGTGTCGGTGCAGTACGTGCAATAAGCGGTGTTAGCAACGCGCGGACCAATAAGCTTGAACGGCGAAGACCTCTGATTCCGGGGGTCTTCGTCCGTTATGCGAACGGCTCGTCATAATCTTGTTTATGTGGAGTTGACGGTTGTGATATAATACAAGCATTGCCTGTGTGCAGCCAAGCGCTTCACAATTGCCCTAAGGAGTGAAATGGATGTTTAAGTTAAGCGAAATTAAAGAATTGATCAAGCTGGTCGATACGACTTCCGTACAAGAGTTGGAGATTGAGAACGAAGGCTCGCGCCTTTTAATCCGTAAACCGAATAAAGCCGAATCCGTAGTAGTCGCCGGGGCGCCTTTAGTATCTGCGCAGGCGCAGCAATTTCCTACATACGCCATCCCTGCGCAGTCCTCATCCGCTCCTTCGGCAGAGGCGGCAGTATCAGAGCCAGCGGCCGATCCGACTGCCGGCCTGCACAAAATCACGTCCCCGATGGTCGGCACGTATTATGCGGCGCCGTCTCCAGGAGCAGCGCCATACGTCAGCATCGGCGATCGTGTCGGCGAGAAAACGACGGTGTGCATTTTGGAAGCCATGAAGCTGATGAATCCGATCGAAGCCGAAGTAAAAGGGGAAATCGTCGATATTCTCGTCGAGAATGGACAGCTTGTCGAGTACGGGCAAACGTTGTTCCTCGTAAAAGCCGAATAATTGGAGGAAAATGCGCACATGGAGTTTCATAAAATATTGGTGGCGAACCGCGGCGAGATTGCGGTGCGCATCATTCGCGCTTGCCGGGAGCTCGGCATTTATACGGTTGCCGTATACTCCGAAGCCGACCGGGATTCGCTTCACGTTCGTTTGGCCGACGAAGCTTATTGCATCGGTCCTACGTTGTCCAAAGACAGCTATTTGAACTTCACGAATTTGATGAGCGTCGCTACGCTTACCGAATCCGATGCGGTTCATCCGGGCTACGGCTTTTTGGCGGAGAACGCTGATTTTGCGGAAATATGCGAGCAGTGCAACATTACGTTCATCGGACCGTCCCCGCAAGCGATTAGCAAAATGGGCGATAAGTCGGTGGCGAAACAAACGATGAAGGATGCGAACGTGCCGGTCATTCCGGGCTCCGACGGACTCGTTGAGGACCTCGGGGAAGCGGTTCGCGTAGCCCGCGAGATCGGGTATCCGGTCATCATCAAAGCGACGGCGGGAGGCGGCGGGAAGGGCATCCGGATCGCCGAGAACGAGGAGTCGCTCATCCAGCAAATTACGACAGCTCAGCAGGAAGCTCAGAAGGCGTTCGGCAATGCGGGCGTATACTTGGAAAAGTATTTGACGGGCATGAAGCACGTAGAAATTCAAATTATTGCCGATAAACACGGCAATGCCGTTTATTTGGGCGAACGCGACTGCTCGGTGCAGCGGCGCAGACAAAAGCTCGTGGAAGAAGCTCCTTGTACGGTATTATCCCCGGAAACGAGAGAAGCGATGGGGGAAGCTGCCGTTAGGGCGGCGCTGGCCGTCGACTATTCGGGTGCGGGCACGCTTGAATTTTTGCTTGGACCGGACGGCAAGTTTTACTTTATGGAAATGAATACGCGCATCCAGGTCGAGCATCCCGTGACCGAGATGATTACGAATATCGATATTATTAAAGAAATGATCCTCGTCGCTCAAGGGCAGCCGCTCTCGTTCCGGCAGGAGGACGTCGTCATTAACGGCTGGTCGATCGAATGCCGCATCAATGCGGAAGACCCGGAGCGCAACTTTATGCCTTCGCCGGGGCAAATCCAGTTTTATTTGCCGCCGGGAGGACCGGGCGTTCGCGTAGACAGCGGAGCCTATCAGGGCTATACAATATCGCCTCACTACGATTCTATGATCGCGAAGCTGATCGTATGGGCGCCGACTCGGGATGAAGCGATCGCCCGCATGCGCAGAGCGCTTGCCGAATTCGCCGTCGAAGGCATCCATACGACGATTCCGTTCCATTTGAAGCTGATGGATCACAAGCTGTTCCAGGCCGGCACGTTTGATATCAAGTTCCTCGAAGAACATGATGTGAACGATCCTAACTCGTAATTTGACGGCATAACCAGGACGTATCGGTTTGTCATAAATTTGGCAAGATGGTATAGTAATAAGAAAAGACGTCTATTGATGTACTTCAGGGATGAGCGACCACGATTTATCAGAAGTTTTTCTTGGTACAGAAAGTCGTACTTCGCTTTAAGGCTTTAGCGAAGTTAAACTTTCCGTATCGATAGTATAGACGAACTGGTCTGGGAGGTGTATTTCATGAATATTGCAGCTGCGGATTACGATAAGACGGATATCGGCACGATCCAGATCGCCCCGGAAGTGATCGAGGTGATCGCCGGACTTGCAACGGTTGAAGTGCCGGGGGTTGCGGGCATGAGCGGCGGCTTCGGCGGCGGTATCGCCGAACTGCTTGGCCGCAAAAACTTGTCCAAAGGCGTGAAGGTCGAAGTGGGTCAGCGCGAGGCGGCTGTCGACGTATCGATCATCGTGGAATTCGGCAATCGCATTCCCGAGGTGGCCGGAGCGATCCAGCGGGGCGTCAAGCAGGCGATCGAATCGATGACGGGTCTTTCGGTAGTCGAGGTTAACGTACACATTCACGACGTGCAATTCAAGGCGCCGGAGAAACAAGTGGCACAAGATGAGGAAACGGCGGTGCAGCGAGTCAAGTAACGGTTCGCGCACGCCGGGGGACGGAGGTTGTCCGGAAGCGGACAGGCGCTAGGGGACAACCTCATCTGCCCGGTTTATGCGGAAGGGGACGCACTACATGATCAAAGTATTGGACCGGTTGCTGCTTTTCTTGTATACGCTGATCATCGGCATCAGCGTCGTCTTTTTTTTGACCGCATCGTTCGGATGGGTACCGATCGAAACGTCCGCCAATTTTTTGCGCAACTTGTATTACGAGAAGTCCACGGCTTATCCGGCAATTGCGATCGGCCTGTTCGTGCTGCTCGTGACATGCCGGTTTTTCTTTGTGGCCGTGCGCCGGGGCAAAGCTCATATTCCTTCCATCGATCAGCGGACCGATTACGGGGATATTCGCATTTCGCTTGAAACGGTGGAAAATTTGGCGCTCAAATCGGCGGGCCGCGTCCGCGGCGTTAAAGATATGAAGGCCAGAGTTTCGGTCAGCGACGCCGGGCTCGACATTGTCATCCGCGCCTTCGTGGACGGCGAAACGTCGATTCCGGAGCTGTCGGAAGAGATGCAGCGGTCGGTCAAAAATCATATCGAGGACATTACCGGGATTCCCGTAGCGAATGTGTCCGTATTCGTAGCCAACGTCGTTCAAACCCAGACGTTTAAGAGCAGAGTCGAATAGAGGCAGGTGGCTGGCGCGATGTGGAACGAGCTTTGGGAACGTCATAGGGGCCTCATGACCGGAGCCGCTTCCGGATTATTTTTGGGCATTGTTTATTTGATCAGCGGATTTTGGGATATGTTGATCGTCGCTTTTATTATCGCGGTTTGCGCGTATGCAGGCAGCCGGTTTGACGCGGGTAAGCTGAGGCTGAACGCCGACGAATGGCTGGACAAAGTGAGCAAACTGGCGGACCGATGGAAATGGTTTCGCTAACGGGCGGAAGGGCGTTCCAACAAGGAAACGGCCTTCTTCTTTTTTGCGAGCGCGGTATTATGGTATATTTAACGCATAGCCGCTTACGGAATGAAAGCAGGAGGATGATTCGCGAACATGAAGCGAAGATTGGCGAGAGAAATCGCGTTGCAGAGCTTGTACCAGATCGATATGAACGAAGTGGCGCCGGAGACGGCGATCGAGACCGTTCTGGAGGAAGCGCGCAGCGACAATGAGGCGGATTTGGAAGTGGGGAGCGGACAGCTCGCCGGTTCGCTCTATTTGACCGATCTGGTCACAGGGACGATTCGCTATAAAGATCGGATTGACGAGACGTTAAGCGTATATTTGACAGGCTGGAAGGTGGACAGGCTGTCGCGCGTGGACCGGCAAATTTTGCGGTTGGCCGCATACGAGATGCTGTTCGGAACCGAGGTGCCCCCGAAGGTCGTCGTTAACGAGGCGATCGAACTGGCGAAACGGTTCGGCTCCGACGAGTCGGGCAAATTCGTCAACGGCGTTCTTGGGAAGTTGATTAAAGAACTGGATCGTATTAAGGAAGGTTACGAGACGTCCAAGTAATCATCGATACAAACGACAGGAGGAACATCCGTTGGCTGATCACATCATTAACGGGAAAGAACTGGTAAGCGATGTTCGCGGCAGATTGAAGGAAGAGGTCGAACGGCTGGCGGCCGAAGGGCTGCAGCCGGGTCTCGCCGTCATCCTCGTGGGCGAAGATCCCGCTTCTGCCGTTTATGTCCGCAACAAGGCGAAAGCATGCGAACAGGTAGGCATTTATTCCGAGGTCCATCGTCTACCGGCGGAAACGACGCAAACCGAGCTGCTTGAACTTGTACACAAGCTGAACGCCGCAGCGAACATTCACGGCATTCTCGTACAGCTTCCGCTGCCGAAGCATATTTCCGAGGATGCGGTGATCGACGCCATCGCCGTGGAGAAAGACGTTGACGGCTTCCACCCGATCAACGTGGGCAATCTGTCGATCGGCAAGCCTAGCCTGCTGCCTTGCACGCCGGCCGGTATTATCGAAATTATTAAGCGAACCGGTACATCGATCTCGGGGAAACGGGCTGTTGTCATCGGCCGCAGCAACATCGTAGGCAAGCCGGTTGCGATGCTGCTCCTGCGCGAGAGCGCAACGGTTACGATCTGCCATTCGCGTACGGAAAATATGAAGGAACTGTGCCGCGAGGCGGACATTCTCGTCGTTGCGATCGGCAAGCCGAAGTTCGTAACGAAAGAATTCGTGAAGCCGGGCGCGATTGTCATCGATGTCGGCATTAACCGTTTGGAAGACGGCAAGCTTGCTGGAGACGTAGATTTCGACGACGTTGTCGGCATCTCCGGACCGATTACGCCGGTACCCGGCGTCGTAGGGCCGATGACGATTACGATGCTGCTGCAAAATACGGTACAGGCGGCTAAAGCGCTGCGTTCATAAAACTGCGTACATAAGCAGGAAGCGGGATACTAAGGCTGTCGTTCAGCCGCATAAATGGGGCGATGCGACCGATGCAAACTCAGAACGAACAAAAGGTGCTATCCGTCAAAGATTTGACGAGATACATCAAGATGAAGCTGGAGACCGACTCCGTTCTGCAGGACGTGTGGGTGCGGGGCGAAATATCGAATTATACCCATCATACGAGCGGGCATATGTATTTCACGCTGAAGGATAAAGACAGCCGGGTCAAGTGCATCATGTTCGCGTCGAACAATCAGCGGCTCGGCTTTATTCCCCGCGACGGTTCGAAAGTTGTCGCCAGAGGAAATATTTCCGTCTTCGAACGCGACGGGCAGTATCAGATGTATGTGACGCAGATGCAGCAAGACGGCATCGGCAACTTGTACCTCGCATTTGAGCAGCTTAAGAAAAAGCTGGGGGACGAGGGCTTATTTGCACCGGAACGCAAGCGGGCGATTCCGAAGTTTCCGCGCGCCGTCGGCGTCATTACGTCTCCGACCGGAGCGGCCGTACGGGATATTATGACGACGCTGCAGCGCCGCTACCCGTCCGTTCCGATCCTGCTCGTGCCAGTGCTTGTTCAGGGCGCCCAGGCGGCTCCGAGCATCGTGCGGGCGATCGAAGCGATGAACCGGCACGGCGAAGCGGACGTGATCATCGTCGGACGCGGCGGAGGGTCGCTGGAGGAACTGTGGGCGTTTAACGAAGAGATGGTTGCGCGAAGCATAGCCGCATCGACTATTCCGGTCATTTCGGCCGTTGGCCACGAAACCGATTTTACGATTGCCGACTTCGTCGCCGATCTGCGTGCCGCTACGCCTACCGCGGCGGCCGAATTGGCTGTGCCGCACCATCTCGAGCTGAAGCAGCATATTGCGCATTTGTCGCAGCGGCTGCTTAAAGGCTTGATGGCCGGAGTGAGCGTCAGACGGGAACGGCTCGGACGGCTTAGCCGGTCGCCGGCGCTTATGCAGCCGAAGCGGCAGCTTCAGGAGCCCGCGCAGCGGCTGGACCGGCTGCGGGAGCAGCTCCGGTTCCGTCTCGTGCAGCGGCTCTCGGAGTCCAGGGAAGCGGCGATGAAGCTCGAGCGCAAGTTGTCGGCGCACAACCCGCAGCAGCAGCTCGACTTTGCCAAAAAACGGGTCGACGTAGTCCGCAGACAGCTGTATATGTCGATGCAAGCCGTGACGAAGGAAACGCGCCACCGGTGGACGGCCCAGCTTCGTCAGCTTGATGCGCTGAGTCCGCTCAAGGTAATGCAGCGCGGATACAGTCTCGTTTACGACGAGCAGCAGAAGCAGATTATCAAGTCGATCGAGCAGGTACAGCCCGGGGATATCGTTCGTATTCGGCTTACCGACGGCAAGCTGGATTGCCACATATGGGGAATGGAGGAGAACGACGGATGAGCAGCGGGGAGAAGGAGAACGGCGTAAGCTTCGAAGAAGCGATGGACAAGCTGGAGAAAATCGTAGCCAAGCTCGAGAACGGCGACGTCCCTCTTGAGAAGGCGATCGAGCTGTTTCAGGAAGGAATGAGCCTGTCGCATCTATGCGGACAAAAGCTGGAGCAGGTCGAGCGTAAAATCGAAACATTGCTGGAGGAAAACGGCAGCTTCGTGAAAAAGCCGTTCCAACCGGTTACGGACGAAAGGGAGAACTGATTGTCATGTCGGGTCCGTCCTTAACGGAATATTTGAAAGGCCATACGCTGCGGATCGAGAAGGAGCTGGCCTCGAGCCTGCCGGAGCGGTGGGACGTGCCCGGTCCGCTTCGGGAATCGATGGCGTACTCGCTGATGGCAGGCGGCAAGCGGATGCGGCCGATCTTGACGATAGCTGCGGCGGAGGCTTGCGGCGGAAGCGCCGAGGCGGCCATTCCGGTCGCCTGCGCCGTGGAAATGATCCACACGTATTCACTGATTCATGACGACTTGCCTGCACTGGATAACGACGATTACCGCCGGGGCAGGCTGACGAGCCATAAGGTGTTCGGAGAAGCGACGGCCATTCTAGCCGGAGACGCCTTGCTGACCCACGCGTTTTATTCAGCCGCCAGATCCGCGCGGGAGCACGGCATTGCCGCGGATACGGTGCTGTCGATCATTGAGGAGCTTTCCTATTATGCGGGACCGCGCGGCATGGTCGGCGGCCAGGTGGCGGATATGCAGGGCGAGCAGGGACTAACCCGGCTCGAGGAGCTGGACTATATCCACACGCACAAAACGAGCGACTTGATCGTCTTCTCGCTGAAGGCGGGCGGGCGGATCGGCGGGGCGACGGAGCGTCAACTGGACGCTTTGGAGCTGTTCGGTACGAATATCGGGCTCGCTTTTCAAATCCAGGACGACATCCTCGATATTGTCGGCGACGAGAAGAAGCTGGGCAAGGCGGTACGCAGCGACGAGAAGCAGCAGAAGGTGACGTATCCTTACTTCATCGGTCTGGAGCGTTCGCGGGATAAGGTGGCAAGCTTGACCGAGCTGGGCAAGGAAGCGATCGTGAACGCGGATTTTCCACAGCCGGACATGCTGCTGCAGTTGGCTGATTATTTGATGAAACGGGATCATTAATGGCGGTGCGCGTAATGCGTTTCCGCCTTTTTTGCTGCTTGGTTTTTCTGCTGTCCGGCAGGCAACGGCAAGCGGAACTTCGGGTTCCGTTATGTTCGAAGGCGCCGGATCACTGACGCGAAACTGATACGGTCGGCGTCATTTTGCGACAATCGACTGACAGTTTTATCGACTCCATTGAGCGATAATTCGGGAATATGTTATAATGTGTCATAGCCGAGGGACGTTTGCCCTGAATATCAGGCGAGCGTAAGGAACAAGTCGAACTGAAAGTGAGGGCACAAATGTGCTTCTAAACCAAATTAACAGCCCGGCCGACCTGAAAAAGCTGACGGTATCCGAAATGGAGACGCTGGCTGCCGAAATACGGGGCTTTCTGATCGAGAAGCTGTCGAGAACGGGCGGACATCTGGCTCCCAATCTTGGCGTTGTCGAGCTAACGCTGGCGCTTCATTATATGTTCGACAGTCCAACAGACAAGTTTATTTTCGATGTAGGCCACCAATCCTATGTCCATAAAATATTAACCGGACGCAAAGAGCGTTTCGATACGCTTCGCAAATATAAAGGGTTATGCGGCTATGTCAAAATGTCCGAAAGCGAGCATGACGTATGGGAAGCGGGCCACAGCAGCACATCGCTGTCCGCGGCGATGGGCATGGCTATTTCCCGGGATCTCAAGGGCGAGGACAACAAGATCGTCGCGATTATCGGCGACGGCGCTTTGACGGGCGGTATGGCGCTCGAGGCGATGAACCATATCGGCCACGAACGCAAAAATTTGACCGTGGTCTTAAACGACAACGAGATGTCGATCGCCCCGAACGTCGGCGCGCTGCACAATTATTTATCCAAAATCCGCACCGACAAGCACTATCATAAGGCAAAGGAAGAGCTGGAAGGCCTGCTGAAGCGCATTCCGGCGATCGGCGGCACGCTGGCCAAAACGGCGGAGCGGCTGAAGGACAGCCTGAAATATTTGTTTGTTTCCGGCGTCTGGTTCGAGGAGCTCGGCTTCACCTATTTCGGTCCGGTAGACGGTCATAACCTCAGTCAATTGCTCGAAACGTTCCGGCAGGCGGAAAAAGTGAACGGCCCGGTGCTCATTCACGTCATTACGGTGAAGGGCAAAGGGTATTCTCCCGCCGAGGAGGATTCCCAAGCATGGCATGGTGGCGGGCCTTACAAGATCGAATCGGGGGAGTACGTGAAAGCCGTCGGGCCAAAAATGTACACCGAAATATTCGGCGACGCTTTGATCGAGCTGGCGGAGAAGGACGAACGAATCGTCGCGGTAACGCCGGCTATGCCGAGCGGCTCGGGATTGCTGAAGTTTGCGGATAAGTTTCCGAAACGGATGATCGACGTCGGCATTGCCGAGCAGCACGCGGCTACGCTGTGCGCCGCTCTTGCGCTGGAAGGCATGAAGCCCGTCTTCGCCGTTTACTCGACCTTCATGCAGCGCTCGTACGACCAGATCGTTCATGACATATGCCGGCAAAATACGAATGTCGTGTTCGCGATCGACCGGGCCGGCTTTGTCGGAGCCGACGGCGAAACGCATCAGGGCGTGTACGACATCGCCTTTATGCGCAGCATCCCGAATATGGTGCTGATGATGCCGAAGGATGAGAACGAGCTGCGCAATATGATGAAGACGGCGATCGATTACAACGAAGGACCGATTGCCGTTCGTTACCCGAGATTGAACGGGCTTGGCGTGAAGATGGATAAAACGATGAAGCCGATCCCGATCGGCACCTGGGAAACGGTTCGCGAAGGCGAGAAGTTCGCCATACTCGCAGCCGGCGCCCCGATGCTGGAGCTGGCTCAGCAAACGGCTGAGCTATTAAAGACGGAAGGGATTCAGCCGCGGATCGTGAACGCCCGTTTTCTCAAACCGCTGGATGAAAACATGCTGATGGAGCTGTATGAAGGCGGCTACCATATGCTGACGCTTGAGGAAGGTGCCGTTCGCGGTGGCTTTGGAAGCGCCGTTCTGGAATTTTACGCCGAGCGCGGGTTGTATGGCGTCAAGGTTAAGCCAATCGGCATTCCCGACTACTTCGTCGAGCATGGCAGCCCGAAAGAGCAGCGGCAGGAAGTGGGATTGACACCGGAACGTATCGTGACCGAATTGAAGTCGATGCTGCCCCGCCGGCGGCAGCGCGCATGAATAGCAGGGTAGGAGCTTGATCCACATGTCTACAAGCAAGGAAAGGCTGGACGTTCTTCTCGTGGAACAAGCCTATTACGAAAGCAGAGAAAAGGCCAAGGCGGCCATCATGGCAGGGCTCGTGATCGTGGATGGCGAGAAGATCGATAAAGCGGGGACGAAAGTATCCCGCGAGGCGGCCATTCAGGTGAAAGGCGCGGTCCATCCGTATGTCAGCCGGGGCGGCCTCAAGCTGGAGAAGGCGATACGGACGTTCGGGCTCGACCTGACCGGCGCTGTTTTGATCGATATCGGCGCCTCGACCGGCGGATTTACCGATTGTGCGCTGAAGAACGGCGCCTCCTACGTCTACGCGATCGATGTCGGCTACAACCAGCTCGACTGGAGCCTCCGCAGCGATTCGCGGGTAAACGTCATGGAACGGACGAACTTCCGCTACACACAACCGTCCGATCTTCAGGGTCCGGCACCAACGTTTGCATCCATCGACGTTTCGTTTATTTCGCTGAAGCTGATCCTGCCGCCGCTTAGGGCGCTGCTTGCTCCCGGCGGTCTGGTCGCGGCTCTCGTCAAGCCGCAATTTGAAGCGGGACGCGAGAAAGTAGGCAAATCCGGCGTCATACGCGATTCGTCCGTACATAGCGAAGTGCTGAGCGGCGTTCTCGGCTTTGCTTCAAGTATCGGTTACGGCATCAAGGGGCTAACCTTTTCCCCGATTACCGGTGGAGAAGGCAACATCGAATTTTTGGCGTTGCTTTCTCTTGATGGTGCGGAGGCGGGGGCCCTGACGGAAACGGAAACGGAGCGGCTGATCGAGGAAACGGTCGCCGCAGCGAATGAGGCCTTTTAACGGGCTTTAGGCAGGCTCATCGAAGTTCGATGGGTTTTTTGCCGTTTTCGAAAGGATTTTTTGCCTGTATCTCGAATGTTTGAAGCATGGAGGGATTTGGCGATGCGATCCGGCGACACGTTTGTTATTTTGCTGCTCCTCATTGCCGCCCTGGTCTGGTTTTACGTGAGAAGCCGTCTATGGTATAACAAGCCTAGGGCGTCGCTTGCGATTCCGCACCAGGATGAGCTGTACGTTCCGTCGGACGAGGCTGTGCTGCTGCTTAACCAGAAAGGCTACGAGATCGCGGCGGGCAAGACGAAGCTCCCGGTATATATTACGCTGGACGGTCAGGAGATGGAGAGCCGTCTGTTTATCGATGCGTATGTTGTCAAGGACGACGAGTTGTTTCTAGTCAAGCTGGCGCGCGAACGCAGGCCGCTTGAGATGAGCGCGAGCGCCATTCGCGAGAGGCTGCTCGTCTACTATTTGCTGTATCCGGAAGCGGCTGGAGTGCTGTATGTCGATACGTCACTCGGCTCCATCAAGAAAATTACGTTCGAGATCGAACGCGACTAACCTGTTTAACGAAATGTGGTTCATTTCGCTTAAGCATCCAAACGGGAGGACTGGCATGAAAGCCCAGCGTCATTTTAAAATTAGAGAAATTATTTCCGGCAAAGACATCGAAACGCAAGACGTTCTTGTAGAAGAAATGCGCAAAGCCGGATTTCATGTGACGCAAGCAACGATATCCCGCGATATTAAGGAAATGCATCTAATCAAGGTGCCGCTTGAGGACGGACGGTACAAATACTCGATGCCTCCCGAGCAAAAAATGAATCCGCTGCCCCGGCTGAAGCGGGCGATGGCCGACCACTTCGTACATATCGACTACACGGAAAATTTCGTCGTGATGAAATGTATGCCCGGTACGGCGAACACGCTCGGGTCGCTGATCGACAGCCTGGAATGGAGTGAGATTATGGGAACGATCTGCGGCGACGATACGATTCTGATCATTTGCCGCACGAAAAAACAAAGCGCGGACGTAATGGCGCAATTTCTCGAGATGCTCGGGTAATTTGCAATCAGGGGAGGAACATTAGGTGATTACGGAACTGACCATACGCAATTTGGCTGTAATCGAACAGGTAACCGTTTCGTTTCGAAACGGTTTTTCGGTTTTAACCGGGGAAACCGGTGCCGGTAAATCGATCATTATCGATGCACTCGGACTTATAGCCGGAGGCCGGGGATCTGCGGAGCTGGTCCGCTACGGCTGCGAGAAGGCGGAGATCGAGGCGCAGTTCGACATTCATCCCGGACACCCTTTAACCCGCGTACTGGAGAGGATCGGTGTGGAAGCTTGCGAGGGCGACCCGGTCATTATCCGCCGCGAGATGACTGCTCACGGCAAAAGCACGAGCCGGATCAACGGCCAACTCGTTACGCTGGCGATGCTGCGTGAAGTCGGCGAATGCCTCGTCAACATTCACGGCCAGCACGAGCATCAGTCCTTGATGAAAGCGGACAGCCATCTGCAATGGCTTGATCTGTTCGAAGCCGATCGTATAATGCCGGTAAGGAATCAGTTCGAGCTGGCCTATGACCGATACGCGCAGCTCAAGAAGGAATTGAAGCATTTGCAGGAGACGAGCAAGCAAGCGTTCCAAATGGCCGACCTGTACCGGTTTCAAATTGAAGAAATCGGCTCCGCCCGATTAAAAATCGGAGAGGATGAATCATTATTGGAAGAAAAGCGCAAGCTAGCTAATGCAGAGAAATTGTATCAGAACGTGGCGGATTCGTATGACGCTTTGTACGGCTCCAAAGGCATTGCGACGATTTCGAAAGCGGTTCAGCGCGTTTCGGATATCGCGGCTGTGGATTCGGCGACGCTCGGACCTTTGCTGGAGCAAATGCAATCGGCATATTATCAATTGGAAGACGCGGCTTTTCAGCTTCGCTCGTATCGGGACGCCATCGAATTTAATCCGCAGCGGCTGGAGGAAATCGAAGACCGGCTGACGGTAATCGGGGCGCTGCGGCGCAAATACGGGGATAATCTGGCGGAGATTATTGCGTACGGGCAGCGAATCGAGCAGGAGCTGTCGCTGATCGAGAACAAGGACGAGACGATTAAGCGGCTGGAGCAGTCGCTTGAGCGCGAGCAGCAGGAGCTTATGAAGATCGGCTCCAAGCTGACGGAGCTGCGGCGTGATGCGGCCAAGCGGTTATCGAGCGGCATTGAGGCGGAACTTAAAGCGCTGCATATGGAACGGACCCGCTTCGACGTCAGCTTTACCCGATCGGGAAGCGAACGTCTCGCTGGCGACGTCTCGTTTTCGAGAAGCGGCTTGGACGATGTGGAGTTTCTGATTTCGGCGAATCCCGGCGAGCCGCTTCGTCCGCTGGCGAAAATCGCTTCGGGCGGCGAAATGTCCCGGGTTATGCTGGCGATGAAATCGATCTTTGCCCGCGTCGATCAAATTCCGGTTCTCGTGTTCGACGAAGTCGATACCGGTGTCAGCGGACGGGCCGCCCAAGCGATTGCGGAGAAAATGTCGGAGCTGTCGCGGTACTGCCAGGTGTTTTCGATCACTCATTTGCCGCAGGTGGCTTGTATGGCGGATTCCCATTATTTGATCCAGAAAAGCGTTCAGGGCGACCGGACGTTTACTTCCGTCGAAGATGTGCGCGATGCCGATCGCGTACGCGAGCTGGCCCGGATGCTGGGCGGGGTGGAAGTAACGGAAACGACGCTGAGTCATGCGAAGGAAATGATCCAATTGGCGCATGAAAAGAAAATGAACGCCAAAGTGTGAAACAAACCGCATTCCGTGGCATCTTTATTCAGTTATAAAAGATCTGGGGCACGGTTACCTTATAGGTACGCAATTGGCGATCACCGCTAAAGTCAGGCAGCTATGCGTAAAGGAGCGTGACCAGGGTTGAATTCCGGCAAAAGAAAAAGATTGATGGGACTCATTCTCGTCTTCTTCGTTTGTTTGGGCTGTTTTTCCACTCCTTTTCAAAGCTTCGCGTCGTTCCCGGGCGAAATTCGCTTGTTTTCGGGCCAAGGCAGGCAGCTGAACTTATCGATGCCAGTACATGCTGAGGTAACGGTAAACCCGGAGGTTGTCAAAGTAAACGGCAATGCCACGCATTCGTTTCAAGTCGATCTGAACCGCCCGATATCGCTCGAATCCGGGCATAGCGGTAAAACGGAGATGCAGTTGCGGCTATTCGGCAAAATTCCGCTCAAAACCGTAAAAGTGAGCGTGATGCCGGATTTGAAAGTGATTCCCGGCGGTCAGACGATCGGCGTCAAAATCAAGTCGGACGGCATTATGGTCGTAGGCCACCATCTGGTGAGCGTGGCTGACAACAAGAAGTCGTCTCCTGGCGAGGAAGCGAAAATTCAAGTTGGCGATCTGATTCAGGAATTCGACGGCACGTACATTAACGATGTTACGAAGGTAGCCAGTATTGTCAAAAAAGCGGGCGAGCAGCAAACGCCGATCAAGCTTAAAATTCGCCGCAACGAGCAGCAAATTCAGACCGAAATCACCCCAGCATTCGATACGGTGGACAAAACTTACCGGCTCGGCTTGTACATTCGCGATTCGGCCGCCGGCGTAGGCACGTTGACTTTTTACGCTCCCGATCAAGGCGTCTATGGCGCTCTGGGACATGTCATTACCGATATGGACACGCAAACCCCGATTTCCGTAGGCGAAGGCCAAATCGTCCATTCGACGGTTACTTCGATTGCGAAAAGCCAAAACGGCGAACCCGGCGAGAAGCGCGCCAATTTTTTCAACGAAAGTAAAGTGCTCGGCAATATCGTCAAAAACACGTCGTTTGGCATATTCGGCAAAATGTTCGATTCGCCGGAGCACAGCCTGGTGAAGGAGGCGATTCCGGTCGCCTTCGCGGAGGAGGTCAAGGAAGGTCCGGCTCATATTTACACGGTCGTTTCCGGACAAAAGGTTGAGAAATTCGATATCGAGGTCGTACACGTCTCGAAGCAGGACTTTCCGGCAACTAAGGGAATGGTCATCAAAATTACCGATCCGCGGCTTCTCGAGAAAACAGGCGGTATTGTGCAGGGCATGAGCGGCAGCCCGATTATCCAGAACGGTAAAGTGATCGGTGCGGTGACCCACGTATTCGTCAACGATCCGACATCCGGATACGGCTGCTTCATCGAGTGGATGCTGCAGGATGCCGGCGTCATCATCAATCCGAAAGAACAACAAAATCTTAAGGCCGGTTAAGGGGCCTTAAGATTTTTTCTGTTTTTGTCGAAACGTACAAGAAAGTAAGGAAAAATATTTATTATAGATGATTTCTAAAAAAAATAAAAGAAAAAAATTTTTCGACAGAAGGAAATTCATTCTCATTGTCGAAAATATCTAATAGTGAAATGATAACCCATCACTTTTTGTTCCATTGAGGAGGAAATGATGTTGCAAAAGATCGAAGTGTTATTGGCTGACGACAACCGAGAATTTACAAACCTTCTTTCGGAATTTATTTCCGAGCAAGACGATATGGTAGTAGCAGGCGTAGCATATAACGGCAACGAAGTGTTGTCTTATATCGAACAAAACAACAAAGCGCCGGACGTCCTCATTCTCGATATCATCATGCCGCACCTCGACGGCCTCGGCGTACTCGAAAAGCTGCGCGAGTTAAACCTGAACCCACAACCGAAAATTATAATGCTCACCGCGTTCGGACAAGAAAACATTACGCAAAAAGCGGTCCAACTGGGAGCATCCTATTACATACTCAAGCCGTTTGACATGGAAATTTTGACGAACCGGATTCGTCAGCTCGTATCGAATGGAAGCAGCAGCCCAATGACCTCGCATATCACCTCCAAGCCGAACGTCGTTCCGATCTCCAAGGGCCGCAATCTCGATGCGAACATTACGAGCATCATACATGAAATCGGCGTTCCTGCGCATATTAAAGGGTATCAGTATTTGCGGGAAGCCATAACAATGGTGTACAACAACATCGAAATTCTCGGCGCGATTACGAAGACGCTGTACCCGGCTATTGCCGAAAAGTACAAAACGACACCATCCCGCGTCGAACGCGCCATCCGCCACGCGATCGAAGTCGCCTGGACGCGCGGCAACATCGACAGCATTAGCCACCTGTTCGGCTACACGATCAATATCTCGAAGTCGAAGCCGACAAATAGCGAATTTATCGCCATGGTGGCGGATAAACTGCGGATCGAGCATAAGGTGTCTTGAAAGGGTAAGGAGTAGTGGGTTTGAAGTATGTTTTTATGATCAATATGTACGGTTCATAGTACAAATTCTACTCCTTTATTGGGTTGCAAAAACAATCTGATAAAGGAGTGTTTTTATTGACCGGCTATTATCATCAACTCGATGCAATGAAAAGGCGATTTCACGAGGAGGTATTCATGAGGAATATATTAAATTTTATCGTTACATTAGTAGTCTTTTGGGTAGGCAGTCAGTACTTTAATCAGTATATAGCAATTGCAGACACAAAGACGCTGATCATTGCATCTATTCTAATGTTCGTTATAAGTTTTTTATTTAGTCTTGCCGTGGTATTTTCAGTAATGCTTATAACTGTTGGGATTGGCTGTCTAACTACACCAGCTTTAATCCTCGCCTCAGTAGTATTGACGCCGATTAAACTTTGGCTGCTTGATAAATACCTGAACGGATTTGAAGTTCATGGATTCTGGACTTATGTAATCCTTACTATTGTTCTTAGTATATTCACGGTAAAAGTGAAATCAAAACGTGATGACTGAAATTCAGCAAGTCAAGGCCGACCATAACGAGGAAGGCTGCGGATAAGCTGCGGATTGAGGTAAGATGTCGTGAATGGGGAAGGAGTAAAGGCTAGAAAAGCTAAAAACTCTACATTAGAGTATCTTATTTTTCTAGAAAATCGTAGTTTATAAGAATAGAATGCTTTTGGAACTGTTAAATCCGGTGTATCCCTCTCGATGCACAATTTTCCACCAATATAAGAGGCGCAAAAGGCTGCTATAGCCCCGTATCTCCAATCCCGGATGGATTAAGGGGCTCTAAGGACTTCTATTGTTCAAACTGCGTAGTGCCATAAGCGAGCTGCCATCTCCACCGGAGTGCAGCGGCCTAGTCACGTCTCCTTCCGCCGCACCCGAACCGGGGCCAATCCCCAATACTGACTGTAGACGCGCGAAAAATGACTGGCGTCCTGGAATCCGCTATAGGAGGCGGCTTCGTATACCCTCATACCGGCCTCGAGCAGCGCTTTTGCGCGCAGCATGCGCTGCTGAAGCACGTAGTCGGAGAAGGGGAGGCCGATTTCTCGCTTGAACAGTCTGCTTAAATAGACGGGATGCAGGCCCGTCCGGTCTGCAAACTCTTGGAGCGACAGCTTTTTGTGCAGCTCCTTTTTCACTTGGGCGACGATCTCGCGCAGGATCGGGTGCCGGACGGATTCGATCGACTTTTTCGCGGCGGCGAGCACTTCGCCTGCCAACTTGGTAAGCAGCGCCAGCGCTTGTTCCGCCGTTTGCGTATCGGTATGTGAAAGCGGGTTGGCCAGGTCCGCGCCAAATGCGTCCCCGAGGCTCCAGCCGCGCCGTTCGGCGTGGCGGAGAAGCAGCAGGCAGCCGTCCAGCAACCGGACTCGCCAATTGTCGTCGGACGAACCGTTAGGTTTCCCGCTGTTCCACCAGACGTTCAGCGCGGCCTCGACCTCTGCCTGAACACAGGTGTCGAGAGCGATATGCAGCCACTCCGCCGAGTCATGATGCGTTTCTTGCGCGACTGCATCAGGAGACGAATAGGCACCTGATGGGTCCGGCTTAACGCCATGCTGCTTCTGCTCATCTTGCTCGGTAAAGCGGAGAGACAGCTCGATCAAGACCGGCTCGTCCGCTTCCGCCGCTTCCTCCGCATACAGCCGAATCGTGCCTGCCAGCCTGTCGTATTTCCAGCCGGATTCGGGGTTTCTTCGGGCGGTGGCGGGTGTCTGCTCCGCATAGCGTTGACCGTTCAGACGAAGGAAGGCCGGCTTATTTTCCGTATGCACAACGACCTCGTAGCTGCGACGTCCCGTCATGCCCTCGTAGGTCCCTCTTCGCCGCCAAATGCGCACAACGATCCGGGTCTCGTCCGCCTCGCATCGAATGCGCGTTTCCGCTATGCTTCCTTCCTCATACCGAAAGGTGATGCCGTCGTCTTCGTAGATGGCGGATTCGCTGGGCCCGTCGGGGTAAACGTGCAGGATGAGCCGTTCGGCACCCGACGGTTCAATGTATTCCATATCCGGCCGCATCGGGATGATCGCCCCGGCACGAACGAACAAGGGCCCTCCCGCTTGCTCCGGAACCCGGTAAGCGATCGTTGCCGGACCTTCGTACCGATCTCCCGTCCAATAATCGATCCAGCACCCTTTCGGCAAGTAAACGTTCTCGGTAAAGACGCCAACAAGCAAATGGTCGCCAAGCATATATTGAGTGAACAAATTCCTGCACTGCTCGTCGTCCGGAAACGAGAGCGGCATAGCCCGGGCGATCGGCATTCCCGTATTCGCGGCTGTGTGGGCGGCGGAATACAAGTAGGGAAGCAGCCGGTAGCGCAAACGCGCATACAGGCGAAACAGAGCGCGCTGTTTCTCTTCCAGAAAACAGGGGTGACGGAAATGTCTCCCCGAGTTGTTCTGTGCCCAGGGCATCAGAAAGCTGGCATGGATGCCTTCCGGCTCCTCCACATGCATATGAATCGCCGTATGCGCATGGCCGGAGAGACCCGAGTTAAGCGCAGAGATGACAGCGGTCGTCCGCTGGCCGTATTTGCCGCATTCGGTAGCCGTATATTGCTGCATGCCCGTATACCCGACCACCGTGTGGATCATCGGCCGTTTGCCGGTCTGCCTGACATAGCCTTCCTGCATTTGTTTGCCGAGTACGACCGGATACAGGTTGTGCATCTCGTTATCCGTCATGCCGTTCGCCCAGCTTCGTTCCGGGTGGGGGGCCGTTTGATTGGCGCTCGGAATTTTGAAGGCGTCGACTCCTTCGTCGACGAACGTACGAAGCTGATCGAACCACGCCTTGGCGGCTCCAGCTTCCGCGTCCTGCGGTTCGCAACCTGCGTTTGTTTCCTCGTGGGCGGTCAGATCGTAATCGCAGGAAAGCATCAAGCTGAGCTTGAAGCCGTGTCGGTGCAACGTATCGATAAAGGCGGTCGGCTCCTGACGGCTGGACGAAATGACGAACCGCCGGAAGTCCCATTGTCTGTTGCCCGCTTCGTCCGGCTCCTCTGCCATCCAGCCGTCGGATAGGCCGATCAGATCGCACGGAATGCCTTCCTGGCGAAATTTGAGTGCATCTTCGACAATTTGCCGTCCGCCCGATTCGACACTGCAAAAGTAGTGGAGGCCGTACGCCCAGATCGGAAGCAGGCGAGGTCTGCCGGCAATGGCCGTATACCGGTTCAGCAGCTCGGCATAGTCGTTTCCTTGGAACAAATAAAAATCCAGCTCGCCTTCCGGGCCCTCTATGTCAATGTGACCGTTATCTTCACTTTCACGGCCGCCAACACTGTTTATATGAATGGAATGCTTCCAAGTCGTATTCATCATGATGGCCCAGCCCCGGCTGCTCATCACGAACGGAATCGGCGAATGAAAGTGGGTTCCCGCCACCCACATCTCCACCTTTTGTCCGCTTCGTTCGATCCCATCCGGCGCAACGTCCCCGAGCCCGTACAAAGCCTCCCCGGACATCGCAGCGAGGCAGATTCCGAATCCGCCGGAGCGGTCGGAGCGGGGTACAGTTGCCGTACGCACGATTTCCCGGCCATTCCCGGCGTTCCAGCGAAACTGCCCGTTCTGCCGATCGATCAGCAGCTCCGCCTGATCCGTGCGAATCGCTATGATCGCGTTATTCTGCTCGGTGCTGAACGGACACAGCTCTTCTGGCTGTCGTACAATCCCATAACGGATCAGTGCCTGCTCGGGGAATACGCCGGTATCGTTCAGGCGGACCCGAAACGTATGAGGAT
This sequence comes from Paenibacillus ginsengarvi, assembly GCF_003626695.1. Classification (GTDB taxonomy): domain Bacteria; phylum Bacillota; class Bacilli; order Paenibacillales; family NBRC-103111; genus Paenibacillus_AB; species Paenibacillus_AB ginsengarvi. The sequence goes on along the minus strand of NZ_RBAH01000007.1, from coordinate 122,037 downwards.
TCACCGGGCTCACGCACATCCAGCCGCCTAAACCGAGCCGGAATGGAAAGCCGCTCATGTGCCGGTTCAATCGTACCATCTCCTTTTCGCTACCATCATATCATGGACGCTTTCGGGTGGGTATAGCCTATAGGTTAAAAATCGTCATGAAATGATGAATAAATGGTTATGAACAGCAATGAAAATGTCATCGCGGTTACGTATACGGTTTTGGCGCTTTTTGTTACGCTGTAGTACGAAAGCATCATTAGTTTTCACGCACTGAAAGGAGCAGACAGAAATGTCTTATCGGTTTGCGGTGATTGGCTGTCGCCACGGCCATATACGGAGCTTTATCAAAGAAATGCTGGACAAAGGCCATACTTGCGCCGGCATTTACGATGCCGAGGATTGGAAGCTGGCCCGGCAATGTGTGGAGCTCTATAACGTTCCGCTCGTGGATCACGTGGAAGAACTGCTTGTGCCGTCGGTGCATATCATCGGATCGTCGGCGGTCAACAATGAGAAAATCGATATCATCGAAGCGTGCGAGCGTGGAGGCCAGCACATTGTGCTGGATAAGCCTGCGGTCACGGACGGGGATGGCCTTCGGCGGCTGGAAGCCGTGATGGAGCGGGGCCGCATACAGATAGGTCTCATGCTTCCGAAGCGGTTCTGGGGAACGATGACGGCGCTGAAACGCGAAATCGACGCAGGAGCGATCGGCGACATCGTCCATCTCTATATCACAAGCCCGCACAAGCTGTTGCCGGCTACACGGGATGCGTGGCATTTTTCCAAAAAACGCAATGGCGGCGTATTGATCGATCTGCTTATTCACGATATGGATGTGCTGCGCTGGCTGACGGGCAAGGAAATCGTGATGACCCAGAGCGTGATGTCCAAAACGATATTGCCCGAATACCCGGACTTTTACGATACGGCTGCCGTTCAGGTTATGATGGACGACGGCACGACGGCTCAGGTTCATGCGGACTGGCATACTCCCGCTACTAACAAGGACGGGCGTTTCAGCCGAATCGTGATCGCGGGAACGGAAGGTTATGCGGAGTATGGCGTCGTTTACGATGCCAAGCAAGGGAAAAACGCAACCTACGCCCGCATCACTCGAGGAGACGGAGACGACCCGGATGGCACGTTCCTGAAGCCGGACGCCGAAACGGCATCGGCGGTAAGCGATTTTCTAGATCGGGTGGACGGCAAGCAGGGGCTGTTTACGCATGTAGACATTCTCGCCGCCAGCAGGGCGACTATTGAGGCGGACGAGAGCGCGGTTATACGAAACCGTTTCGATTTCAAACACTAAGGAGCTTTAACAGCTCTCAAAAAGGGAGAACTAAGCGAATGAACAAGAAAAAAGATCCATCGAGCGTAGGAGCCGCCGTCATCGGTCTTGGGCGCGGACGTACTCATGTGAAGGCGATTCTGAAAGCCCAGGGAGCGGAGCTGATCGCAGTATGCGACAAAAACCAGGCTGCGGCAGATAAGTTTGCCGAGGAGTTCGGCGCGGATGCCTATACGGATTTAAGCGAAATGCTGAAACGGGACGATATCGATCTCGTTCACGTATGTACCCCGAGCGGGCTTCATACGGAGATGCTGCTGCAAATCGCCGAAGCGGGGAAACATGCGATTACCGAGAAGCCGCTCGACATTACGCTGGAGCGGATCGACAGTGCTATTGAAGCTTTTGCAAGCCGGGGTTTGCATTTGGGGTGTATTTTCCAAATCAGGCTCATGCCCGCCATCCAGGAAATGAAGAAGGCTGTCGATGCCGGACGGCTAGGTACGCCCGTGCTCGCCAATGCGCATGTGAAATGGTTCAGGACCCAGGAGTATTACGAGCAAAACGGCGGCTGGAGAGGCACCTGGGCATGGGACGGAGGCGGTTCGCTGATGAACCAGGCCGTTCATACGATCGACCTGCTTCAGTGGATGATGGGGCCGGTTCAGTCCGTTGTAGGCCATGCAAAGGTGAGCGCGCATCAGATCGAAACGGAGGATCTGGGAGTGGCGCTCGTCAAATTTGCTAGCGGAGCGGTCGGAACGATCGTCGGCACGACGGCGGCGTATCCGGGCTTCGGCTCGTCGCTGGAGCTATTCGGCTCCGACGGCGGAATCGCCATGAAGGAAAATCTGATCACCGATTGGAAAATTCGCGGAGACCAGATGGCTGAAGAAGAAGCCGATATGCGGAAACGGTTCGGCGAGTTGTCCGAAGCCAAAGCGGCGCTGCAAGCGGATACGACCGACAAGCAGATTCAGGATATGATCGATGCGGTGCGTTTCAATCGTCCGCCGATGATTACCGGCCGGGAAGGGCGCGATGCGGTGGAAATTGTACTTGCCATCTACGAATCGTCCCGAACGGGGAAAGAAATTTTTTTGCCTGCGAAAAAATAATCGTTCCGATTATCGACTAAGATAAACAACGATCGACATCTTTTTGGAACGAAAAGCCGTGTTTTTGTTGGTTTGTACAAACCAGCGAAGGCGCGGCTTTTGTATGTATGGGTTTTGCTCCAATTCGGACAGGTTCAAAAAAGCGATTACAGGAAATGTCGAGGCGTTTGACGCTTTATTTTCTGGTATAAAATGTAAAAATGATAGGAATAGTTCGGAAAAACGGGGATGTTGTCGGGGGGGAGGGAGCGGACTCGAATGCTGACCGGGGGATTAGCCGGATTAGGCGGAAACGTGAACGATCGTGTCCGAAGTTCACAAAATATAAAATGACCCTTGACAAGAAGTGACAAACACCGACCAGCTGTTCGTATTATAATGAAGCCTGTAGAAAAAGAAAACGATGTAAAACGATACAAAAAGAATATTTACGAAAGAGGATTGAAAAAACATGAACGCGGTGTTAATGGAAGAATCCGAGGCGATCGAGCAGCTTCGCGGCGACCTGGTGGCGCTTGCCATGGAGAAAGGCACTTTTGCGGACAATACCGTCCTCAAGATGAGTCAGCAGCTTGATGAGTTTTTGGTCCAATTCATTAAAATGCAGCAGGAGTGTAAACAACCATAACGTGCAAGTGAGGATAGCGCTACAACCTTCCGGTTGCCTTACGGAAGGTTTTTTTACGTTAAAAAATGTAATTCGGTAAGGCGTTAAATCGAAAATTACAAGGTTGTGCATTTTTCCTTTGGTGCATGGGCAAGACGTTCTTGGATCAAACTACATGTTAACGATACAATATTAAGTCGCACATGGAGGGGGCGGGTCATGCGTATTAATAATGTGCGTGCGGCAGCCGTTATGGAAGGGGTTGTCAGAGCCGACCGGAATACGAAGCGGCTGCTTCGCCATATTCGCCGCGGGGAGATCGCCCTGATCTGCCATGATGATCTGGACGAGCCGGCTGCCGAAGGGCTGCTTCGGTCCGGGGTCAAAGCGGTGATCAATAGCGGCAGGACGATGACGAGCGCCTTTCCCCATGATGGTCCGCTACTGCTGCTGCGGGAAGGAATACCGATTTATGAGATCGATGAAAGCAGCTTTGAACTGCTGCAAGACGGAGAGCGGATTCGGATTCGCGACGGCACGTTGACGGGCCTTCATGCCGAGCTCGTCTGTTATCCGTTCGGGTATGAGGAGTGGGAGCGGTTGAAGCGGACGGGAGAGCGGATGTATCCGCTGACGCTGCTTGGCTTTGCCGAAAACACTCTGCACTATGCGGCGAATGAGCTGAATTCACTGACTCGCCCTCTAACACTGCCGGAATTAAACAATCCGTTAGAAACGCGCGATGTGCTGGTCGTATCGAGGGGAAGCGGCTGTAGGGAAGATTTGGCCGCGCTGCGGCATTATATCCGAAGCGCGAAGCCGGTGCTTGTCGGAGTCGACGGGGGAGCGGACGTACTCGTCTCGCAGGGGTATGTGCCGGATCTGATTATCGGCGATATGGACAGCGTATCGGATCAGACGCTGCGCGTCGGCGCTCAATTGCTCGTTCACGCTTACCCGGACGGCTGGGCGCCCGGGCTGGAGCGAATCCGGCAGCTCGGTCTTGCCTCCGATACTGTGGCGGCCCCCGGCACTAGCGAGGATCTGGCGCTGCGTCTTTCCTACGAACAAGGTGCGGCGAGAATCGTCATCGTCGGATCGCACAGTGAGCCTATCGATTTTTTGAAGAAAGGCCGGGCCGGGATGGCCAGTACGCTGCTTGTTCGCATGCTGGTCGGCCATAAGCTCATAGACGCCAAAGGCGCCAGCTTATGGGGATCGAAAAAATCGCAACTGCATAAGTTTGCAGCGATCGTGGAAGGAGGGGCGTTATGGCGGACGAGTCCGTATCGATAGTCGTTCCGGCCTGGAACGAGGAGAACACGATAGGAGCCACGCTGGAGGCGCTTCACCGGATTCGCGGCAAAACGAGTCATCCGCTCTGGAGCGAACTGATCGTCGTCGATGACGGCAGTACCGATCTCACGGCCGAGCGGGCCTCCCGCTGGGCGACGGTTGTCATCGAGCATGAGCGCAGGCTTGGCAAAGGGGCGGCGATGCGCTCCGGCTGGATGCGGGCGAAGGGGGATATCGTGTTGTTTGCCGACGCTGACCTGGAGCATTCGGCCGAACATTTGGCGGGATTACTGGAGCCGGTACGCCGGGGTGAAGCGGATATGGCAGTTGCCCGGTTCGAGCAACCGTCCGCCCGCGGCGGCTTTGGACTGGCGAAGCGTTTTGCCGGGAACGGTATTTACCGGATGACGGGTTTGAGGTTTGAAGCCCCCCTATCCGGCCAACGCGCGGTGCGCAGCGAGCTGCTAAGGAAGATGAGGCATGTGCCCGTAGGCTTCGGCATCGAGGTGGGGCTCACGATCGATGCAGCCCGTCTCGGATACCGCATTTGCGAAGTCCCGCTTCCGCTTTGTCACCGCGAGATGGGAAAGTCGCTCAGCGGCTTTTGGCATCGCGGCGGACAGATGGTCGCTATCGCCCAAACGATGCTGAGACGATGGAGCAGGTCCGCGCCATGATTGCAACAATTTTATTGTTTTTGCTGCTTGCGGCTGCAGCCAGGGTCGCGCTTCCGGTTACGCTGCGTTTTTTGCGCGAACACCGGATGACCGGAAGAAATTATGCAGGCGACGAGATTCCCGTCGGGTCCGGTGCGGTCGTGGCGATTACGCTCGTGCTGTTTTATACGGCAGTAAGCTTTCTGTCCGGCACGGGTCATTTAGGCTACGAGTCGGTCTATCCTTTTTTGCGGGGCAGTATCCCGGGGCTCCTTCTTGTCTATGCGGTCGGCCTGCTGGACGATTGTGTCGGAGAAAGGACGGTTAAAGGCATCTCCGGTCATTGGAAAAGATGGAGGCAGACGGGGACGCCGTCGACGGGCATCATAAAAACGGCCGGAATCATACTGGCGGCGCTGTGGGTCGCGATGTTTAGCAGCGAATTTTGGGCGGAGGCACTTTTCGATTGGATTACGATAGCGCTGGCGGCGAATGCTTTGAATTTGCTCGATGTTAGGCCGGGAAGGGCCTGGAAAAGCTTTTATTGCGCAGCGGCGGTCATCGCGGCGGCAAATCCGGCCGCTATTCTGTACACGTGGCTGCTGCCCGGGGTTGCGGGAGGAACCGCTTTGCTAGCGGGCGATCTGAGGGGAAAACATATGCTGGGAGACAGCGGAGCGAACGTACTTGGCTTTATGCTGGGCTGCTCGCTCGTATACGCGGCGCCCTTCTGGCTGCAGGCGGTTGCTTTTGCTTTGCTTGCAGCCATGCACAGGACGGCGGAACGCAGCTCGATCTCGGCTTGGATCGAGCGTCACAAATGGGTCCAATGGCTCGACCGTTTCGGTCGCGTCTAGGACCGCTTTTTTTTTGCCCGGAAGCGCGGAGCGACGTAGTTCCGTTTGCGGTCGCGGAAAAAGATCCAGCCGCCGATGAATGTAATGCCGGCAGCGAAGAGGATGAAGCCGAAAATCATTTTGCCCCACAGAATGTGCGGATTTTCGTCCTCCGGTCCGAATTGGGCGAAGAACGAGTCCTTCATCGCCAAAAAACCGTAAGTGGCGGCGCCGCCGGGAATGATGAGCAGCAGGATGGCAATAAACCTTTGAACCTTCTCTTTCATAGACGGACCCTCTCTTGTTGAAGTTGAACGAACCATCTTCAGGGAATAGGCTGAGTGCAATGGAAAAATGGAATGGCCTCGCAGTGAGTTTTGGCTTGGAGTTCTATCTGACCGAAGGCCAATTAATCCAGGAACTCCAAACAAGATGTTTGAAGCGGCGAGGTATTCCAGTTTGGAATGGAACGGACTTCCAAAACATTCGTTCAACTTAAATAGAATTGCCAAATCTTCATTCTATAATCTTATCTCGAATTGTATTTGATGTCTAATTTCGTTTTGGTACAATAAAGGCAATCGCTTTAAGGCGGGACAAGCGGCAAGTTTTCTACTAGCGGGGAGGAACGGTAAAGTGTCCATTACATATGATCTGGTAGTACTCGGCGGAGGTATAGGCGGTTATTCGGCGGCGATCCGCGCGGCGCAGCTTGGCAAGAAGGTAGCCCTGGTCGAGCGGGACAAGCTCGGAGGGACGTGCTTGCACAAGGGCTGCATCCCGAGCAAGGCGCTTCTGCGCAGCGCCGAGGTGTACGCAACCTTGAAGCGCGCGGACGAGTTCGGCGTTGTCGCAGGCGAGGTTTCGTTCGATTTTGCAAAGGCGCAGTCGCGCAAGCTGGCTATCGTGGAGCAGCTCCATAAGGGGCTGCAATTTTTAATGAAAAAGCATGAGATCGACGTATATCGCGGTGAAGGCCGCGTCATCGGCCCTTCGATTTTTTCGCCGCGGAGCGGTTCGGTTTCCGTTGAATTTGACAACGGGGAAGGCGAGACGCTTGTGCCGTCGCAGCTTGTCATCGCAACGGGCTCGCGCCCCGGCATGCTGCCCGGGCTGGAGGCGGACGGCCATCGCATCATGACGAGCGATCATGCGCTTGAGATGGAAGTGCTGCCTAACTCTATCGTCATCGTCGGCGGAGGCGTTATCGGCGTGGAATGGGCGACCATGCTTCAAGAGTTCGGCGTACAAGTGACGATCGTCGAGGCTGCGAAAAAGCTGCTGCCGTCCGAGGATGAAGACGTGTCGAGAGAGCTGGAGCGGCTGTTCAAGAAACGGGGCATCCGGGTACTGACCGGCTCGAAGCTGATTACGGATTCGGTCGAGAAAAGCGAAAGCGGCGTTCGTTTGACGGTTGAAACCGGCAAAGGCGAGGAAACGTTAGAGGCGGAAACGATGCTCGTTTCCGTCGGGCGGATTGCGAATGTCGAAGGGATCGGACTGGAAAATACGGACATCCGCATCGAGAAGGGCGTTATTAAGGTCAACGAGCATATGCAAACGACCGAGCCGCATATTTATGCTGTCGGCGATGTAAACGGCGGACTTATGCTCGCCCATGCCGCAGGCCATGAAGGCATTGCGGCTGCCGAACACGCCTGCGGCAAAGCTTCGCATCCTCATGCGGTTCATCTCATACCGCGCTGCGTCTACACGCGTCCGGAAGTCGCGTCCGTCGGCTTGACCGAATCCGAGGCAACTGCGCTCGGGCACGAAACGAAGACGGCCAAGTTTCCGTTTAAGCCGCTCGGCAAAGCTCTTGTCTACGGCGAGAACGACGGCTTCGTCAAGGTGGTGGCGGACAAGCATACGAACGACCTGCTCGGCGTGTTTATTATCGGCCCGCATGCGACGGAGCTGATCTCCGAGGCGGCGCTGGCGAAGCTGCTGGATGCGACGCCGTGGGAAGTCGGCAGCTCGATCCATCCGCACCCTACGCTATCCGAAGCGCTCGGCGAGGCGATGCTTGCCGTGGACGGGCTGTCGATCAGCGTATAACGATTCGGAATGCGAACAAATTGTAATCCCGCGCAAAAGCGATTATAATAAAGTTATAAGGTCAACTCTTAAGACCAGATACTAAAGATTTCCCCATAAAGTGAAGAGAAGCTTCGAAGTGTATTCCGATTAGCTGCAACTCATTCGATAAATCCGGCCAGCGAGATGCAAGCCGTCTCCACCTAGGCCGACAAGGAGGCTAGAGCCCATGTCCATCGGTCAATTGACGAAGCACAAGCAACTTGGCCTTAACGACGAACAAGCGCTCGAGATGTACAAGTTTATGCTGCTGGCACGGAAGTATGACGAGCGCGCACTGCTGCTCCAGCGTGCGGGCAAAATCAACTTTCACGTTTCCGGCATCGGACAGGAGGCGGCCCAAGTCGGAGCGGCGTTTGCGCTTGACCGGGAACGTGATTATTATTTGCCTTATTACCGTGATTACGGATTCGTCTTGTCGGTCGGGATGACGACCAAAGAGCTGATGCTGTCGCTATTCGCCAAAGCCAGCGATCCGAACAGCGGCGGACGGCAGATGCCTGGGCATTTTTCGCATCGCAAGCTGCGGATCGTGACCGGCTCCTCTCCCGTAACGACCCAAGTGCCGCATGCCGTAGGCATCGCTCTGGCGGCCAAAATGAAAGGCGAATCGTTAGCCACCTTCGTTACGTTCGGAGACGGCTCGAGCAATCAAGGCGACTTCCACGAAGGCTGCAATTTTGCCGGAGTACACAAGTTGCCTGTCATCCTGATGTGTGAAAACAACCAATACGCCATATCGGTTCCGATTCACCGCCAAGTGGCCGGCTCGATCGCCGACCGGGCGATCGGTTACGGCTTCCCGGGCATCAAGGTTGACGGGAACGACGTGCTGGAAGTATTCCGCGTCGTCAAGGAAGCCCGCGAGCGGGCGATCCGCGGCGAAGGTCCGACCTTGATCGAGGCCGTCACGTACCGGCTGTCCCCGCACTCTACGTCGGACAACGATCTGGCTTACCGGACGAAAGAGGAGATCGACCTGCACCGCGGCAAGGATGCGATACCGCGCTACAAGGAGTATTTGATCGCGAGCGGCATCTGGAACGAAGAGGAAGACGTGCTGCTGCACCAGCGGCTCGCTGCTGAGATCAAGGAAGCGACCGAATTCGGGGAGAAAGCGCCTTTCCCGGATGAGCAGGATCTGTATCGTTTTGTGTATGCGGAAGAGGAGGGGCAATAACCGATGGCTGTCATCAATTATTTGACCGCAATTCGCGAGGCGATGCGCGAAGAGATGGCGCGCGACGACAATGTATTCGTGCTCGGCGAAGACGTTGGCTACAAGGGCGGCGTGTTCACCGCCACGCAAGGGCTGATCGAGCAGTTCGGCGAGCAGCGCGTTCTCGACACGCCGCTGGCGGAGTCGGCGATTGCCGGCGTGGCAATCGGAGCGGCGATGTACGGCATGCGTCCGATTGCGGAGATGCAGTACGCGGACTTTATGCTGCCGGCGACGAACCAGATTATCAGCGAAGCGGCGAAAATCCGTTACCGCTCCAACAATGACTGGACCTGCCCTGTTGTCATACGCTCGCCTATCGGCGGCGGTATTAAAGGCGGTTTGTACCATTCCCAGTGTACGGAAGCGATTTTTTTCGGCACGCCGGGTCTCAAGATCGTATTTCCGTCTACGCCGTACGATGCAAAGGGATTGCTCAAGGCGTCGATTCGCGATGCCGATCCGGTGCTTTACTTCGAACACAAAAAAATATATCAGCTCGCCGAGGGCGAAGTGCCGGATGACGATTACATCGTACCGATCGGCAAGGCCGATGTGAAGCGAGACGGGGACGATATTACCGTCATCACGTACGGGCTGCCGGTGCATTTCGCGCTGGAGGCGGCCGCCGAGCTGGCAAAGGAAAACATCAGCTCGCTCGTGCTCGACCTGCGCACGATTCAGCCGCTGGACAAGGAAGCGATTCTCGAAGCCGCAGCCAAAACCGGCAAAGTGCTCATCATCCACGAGGACAACAAAACGGGCGGCGTCGGGGCGGAAGTGTCCGCGATCATCTCGGAGGAGCTGCTGTACGACCTGGATGCGCCGATTAAACGGCTGTGCAGTCCGGACGTTCCGGCGATGCCGATCAGCCCTGTCCTCGAGAAGCACTATATGCTGAACAAGGATAAAGTGAAAGAAGCGATGAGAGATCTCGCGCTGTATTAAAATGAAAGCATAGACGTGCAGCGATAACGTTCGACGTTCTTTTAAATAAACAGGCACAGGCTCGAAGCATAATTGCTGCGAGCCCTTTTCTCCGGGAGGGTATATGGAAATGAAAGGAACGAAGGCGCAGGGTACCGAGATTATTATCCCCCAGCTCGCGGAATCGCTCGTTTCGGCAACGATCAGCAAATGGCTGAAAAAGCCGGGCGATTACGTGGAGCAATACGAACCTATATGCGAGCTGATTACGGAAAAGGTGAATGCGGAGCTTCCTTCGACGGTGGAGGGGACGCTGCTCGAGCTGCTGGCCGAGGAGGGCGACACCATCCCGGTTGGCGGAGCGGTCGCGATCATCCTGGAAGCAGGCTCGGAAAGCACCGCTGCCGCACCCGCCGACCAGCAGGCGGACGTACCCGCTCAGGCCCATACGGATAAGGCTGCCATCGCCGCATCTACGGACGAAGGCATGCGGAACCGATATTCGCCCGCCGTACAGCAGCTCGCGGCGGATAACGGCATCGACCTCCGTTCCATTGCCGGAACGGGGCTTGGCGGACGCGTAACGCGCAAGGACGTGCTGCGCGCGCTGGAAGAAGGAGTAAACGAGCGGGCGTCCGCAAGTCCGAAAGCGGCTGCTCCCGCTAACATCGCGGTACAACCGGGTTCGCTTCCGGTATCGCCCGAAGTGCCTAAAGTGCCGGTGCGTTCAACCGGACTTCATCTGTCCGAGGAGCCGCCGATTCCGAAAATCGAGGTGGAGTCGGGCAAGGACGACGGACGCGGGGAAACGATCATCGACGTCACGCCGATCCGCAATACGATCGCCACCCGGATGCGCCAAAGCGTTGCGGAAATTCCGCACGCCTGGACGATGATCGAGGTCGACGTAACCAATCTCGTCTTGCTTCGCAACAAGATTAAGGACGAGTTCATGAAGAAGGAAGGCGTCAACCTGACGTACCTCGCGTTTATGCTGAAGGCGGTCGTGAATGCGATCAAAGACTATCCGATTATGAACTCGGTATGGGCGGTCGACAAAATTATTATTAAGCGGGACATTAACATCTCGTTGTCGGTCGGCACGGAAGATTCGGTCATTACGCCGGTGATCAAAAAAGCCGATCAAAAAAATATCGCCGGTCTCGCGAGGGAGATCGACGAATTGTCGCGCAAGGCGCGTACGGGCAAGCTGAAGCTCGACGATGTGCAGGGCGGCACGATTACGGTCAACAACACAGGATCGTTCGGCTCCATTTTATCTTATCCGATCATTAACTATCCGCAGGCGGTCAATCTGACGTTCGAGCAGATCGTAAAACGGCCGGTCGTCATCAACGACATGATCGCGGTCCGGTGGATGGCGAACATCTGCCTGTCGCTCGACCATCGCATCCTGGACGGGGTCATCTGCGGAAGATTTTTGCAGCGGGTCAAACAAAATTTGGAAAGCTACAGTACGGAAACGAAGCTGTATTAAGGCGACACAGCCGCGAGGCAGGCCGTTTGTTCGCAGCTCCTTAACTGAACAAAACGGAAACAGAGTACAGGATAACGGAAGAAAGCATGGCGAACAGCATTAGATAAACCATGACTTTGACGAATGTTTTGCTGAACAACGGTCTCAACTCCTCGAATCAGGTTATTTCGCAAGCGATAAGGACATACCTGTATTGTACCTTAAGCGCGATCAAAAAAATATCGGGTCTATCATTTTTTTGATCGCGCAAGAATCCATGTCCGGGAGGAAAGCATGATGATAGAGCAAAATCGGTTAGTCGAGCAATTTTTGCAGTTGGTGAAGATCGACAGCGAAACAAAGCATGAGCAGGAAATCTCGGGCGTGTTAAAAACGCTGTTCGGCGGTCTCGGGCTGTCCGTGTTCGAGGACGATACGGCGGCGGTGACCGGTCACGGGGCGGGCAATCTGATCTTTACGCTGGACGCGACCCCGGGCCAAGAGTTGGTTCCGGTGCTTCTGTTTACTTGCCACATGGATACGGTAACGCCGGGCAAAGGCATCAAGCCGCGAGTGGATAACGACGGCTACATACGCAGCGACGGCACGACGATCCTCGGCAGCGACGATAAAGCCGGGATTGCAGCGATGATCGAGGCGATTCAAGTGCTGAAGAAAGAAGCGATTCCGCACGGCAAGCTGCTGTTCGTCATTACCGCAGGCGAGGAATCGGGTCTGCTCGGCTCCAGGGCGATGGCCCAAAATCCGCCGAAAGAGCTGCAGGCGAAGTATGGCTATGCGCTCGACTCCAACGGCAAAGTGGGACAAATCGCCGTAGCCGCGCCAACACAGGCCCGCATCCAGATTACGATCAAAGGCCGCTCGGCTCATGCAGGGGTCAACCCGGAGGACGGCATCAGCGCGATTCAGGTGGCAAGCAAGGCCATTTCCCGCATGCCGCTTGGCCGGATCGATTTCGAGACAACCGCCAATATCGGCAGCTTTGCCGGCGGCGGGGCGACGAATATCGTATGCGAGCGGGTTGATATCGCGGCCGAAGCGAGAAGCCTGGAGCAAGCGAAGCTGGATCGCCAACTGGAGGCGATGAAGCGCGCTTGCGAATCGGCGACCGAGGAGATGGGCGCGAAGCTGGAATTCCATAGCGAGATCATCTATCCCGCTTACAAGTACGACGAAACGGCTCCGGTCGTGAAGCTGGCGATGAAGGCGATCGAGTCGATCGGACGCACCGGCTCCACGTTCCATACGGGCGGCGGCAGCGACGCCAATATGTTCAACGGCATGGGCATTCCGACCGTAAACCTCGCTGTCGGCTACGAGAACATTCATACGACGGAGGAGCAAATGCCGATCTCGGAGCTGGTAGCCGTGTCCGAGCTTGTGGTAGCCATCGTCAAAGAGGCCGCAAAGGAGTAATAACCCCGATTCGCTAAGAGCCAGCTCAGCCATGCAGCCGAGTAACACAATCTCTAGACTATGGATTCAGTAAAGTGCCTCCAAGACCGCTTATATGGCGGCTGGGGGCTTTTTTCTTTTTCATTTGAGCTTCACGGTTCGATCGCTGGTTTCTATACACCGGAGCCTGTGTTACAGTAAGGATGGAAACAATAGGAATGGATTATAGGCGGGAGCATAGGGGGAAGAGCCAGTCATGCAGGAATCACTCCAAACGGACGATGTGCTCGATTGGACCGACAATCGGCCTTTATGCGCCGGGATCGCCGCTCGGCGATGGGGGGAGCGGCGGACATGAACGAAGAGCGGCAAATCTCAAATTTGCTGGTGTACAAGGACGGATCGCGGCTGATCGTTTCCCGCAAATACGACTCCGCAAACGATCTATGGATCGTGATGGATCATTACGGCTCGAATCGGCTGATCGGTTTTCTCGAATGGCGGCTCGCTCCGAACGCGGGAGCCGAGCCGGACCCGGATTTTGGCCGACCGTCGATCGGATGCCAGGGGGAAGGGTCCGATTGGATTGGTCCCTATATCGTGGAAGCGGCGGAGGGCTCGGCGGATTGCCGAAGAACGTTTACCGGGGGCAATCATGCTTTCGACGGCAATACCGGCGGCACGACTACGGCCGTAACTTCACGCTGCGATGTTTATGCCGACGAAGCGGACATTGCCGAGCGAACAGCCATAAGCGTTGACACGGTAACGCTGCGGACCGTCAATGAAGTGCAAGGGTTTAACACGAAGCTGGAAGACGGATCGGGACGTGCCGTACTGAGGGAAACGGTAACGTATACGTTCGTTGCGGATTCGGTTCGGATTCATAACCGGATCGAAATGCTCGAAGACGTTACGATGCACCGGTATTACGGACTGCAAACCGTCAACCGTTTCTGGAACGGCAGCGTGCAATACGGGAGTGCGGGGATCGCTTATGGCGAAACTTATCCGGTGAACGGCGAAAGTGATTCGGGGACGGGAGCGCATACCAGGAAAACGGACCGGGTTCGCGTCGTCTCCGCCGACCGGTTGCATGCGCTGGAAGCTTGCCTCGACCGGAGCTCCGGATTGGGCCGGGCGAAGTACGTGTCCGGCGAGCTGCCGATCGCCTTCTCTAAAGTGTACGGGAAATCGTACTTCAATCTGATTCACGGACCTGTTCCGCATTTTCGGGCCGGCGATACGCTGGAATGGTCCGGAGCTTACCGGTTTTTCCGCACGGACGTGTAGGCCTATATTACATTTTTGGAGGGTACGATGAGCGAGCAGAACAGATTGACGTATGCCGGCGCGGGAATCAATATCGACGATACGGACGAAGTGAAGCAGAAGATGGCCAAAAGTCTGGAAACAAACGACGGACGAGTGCTGAACTCGCTGGGCGCCTTTGCCTCGCTGTTTGATTTCAAGTTTCCGGAATACGAGCATCCCATTCTCGTCATGAAGACGGAGGAGCCGGGATCGAAGCAAAAACTGGCCGTTCAGCACGGTCGCGTACGCTCGGTTTGCTACGATATGATCAACCACCTGATCAACGATATTATCGTCATGGGCGCGAAGCCGCTCGCCGTTCAGGACGCGATCATATGCGGCTCGGTCGAGAAGGAAACGATCGCCGAAATCGTGGACGCGGTAGCTGCCGCTTGCAGGGAGCAGGACTGCGTGCTGACCGGCGGCGAAACGTCGATTCAGCCCGGCGTGTTGGAACCGGGAACGTTTATCCTTACCTCCAGCATCGTCGGGGTTGTCGACAAAGCAAACATTGTAGACGGTTCGGCGATCTGCAAGGGCGACGTCATAATCGCCGTTGCATCGAACGGCGTACATACGAATGGGTATACGCTGGTCCGTGCGATTATGGACCAAAGCCCCGGCATTATGGAACGGCCCGTAGTGGGAGAAAGCTTCCTGGATGCGATCATGAAGCCGCACTTATGCTACTACAAGGCGCTGCGGGGACTGTTCGGAAGCCGCGGGCTGCACGGGATGGCGCATATTACGGGAGGCGGGATCGTGGGCAATTTGAACCGGGTTATCCCGGACGGACTCGACGCCTCGGTCGATTTGTCCGCCATTCGCGTATTGCCGGTGTTCAAGCTGCTCCGCGAAGCGGGACAAGTTGAGGAGCGGGAGATGCTGCGCACCTTTAATCTCGGCGTCGGGATGGTTCTGGTGGTCAGCCCGGATACGGCGGAGCAGACGATAGAGCACCTTAGAGCAAACGGTATGGAGTCTTATGCGATCGGCGAAGTGACGGACGGGGACAAGCGGGTCGTATACCGCAATCGTTTGAACTGGGAGTAGTGCAGGATCGTGGAAATTAGCGGTAAGCCGATAGTGATAATTCGGCTGCCGCTTTTTGTTTGGGCTATTTTGTCTTCCGCCGCAAAGCGGCAGCGGATAGTGCACAATTATTGGACCGTTATGGACCAATACAGCGGCAGCGGCCGTTCGTATACTGTGATTAGGCGCATAAGCGCAAACCATATCGCAATTACGGGACTTTTGCAAGGGGTGCTAAAACATGGATCAAGTTCGCATTGGTTTGATCGGTACGGGCAATATCGCCCATACGCATGTCCACAGGCTGAAAAAGGAGCCGTCGGCGGTTATCGCCGCCATATCCGATCCGAATGCAGCAAGCCGTCAAGCGCTGAAAAACAAATTCGCTCTCGAGCAGGCGGCCGAATTCGAAAACTATGCCGATATGCTGGAGCAAAGCGAGCTGGACGCGGTCATCATCTGTTCGCCGCACACGCTTCATTACCGGCACGCTTCCGATGCGCTGGCGGCGGGCAAGCATGTGTTGGTTGAAAAGCCGCTCACCTGCACGTCGGCTGCCGCGGAACGGCTGATCGCGCAGGCCGACAAAGCCGGGAAAGTGCTTCAAGTGTCGTTCCAGAGACATTTCTTGCCGGCGTTCATGTATATTCGGCAGGCGATCGCGGAAGGGGCGATCGGTCCGCTGACCTCGGTTACCGCCACGCTGTATCAGGATTGGAAAGACGCGCAGCAAGGGACGTGGCGGCAAAATCCGCAATTGTCCGGGGGCGGCATGCTGATGGATTCCGGCAGCCATATTATCGACGTGTTGTTGTGGACGACCGGCCTGACGCCGGAGACGGTCACGACGCAGCTGCATAACCAAGGCTCGCCGGTGGAAGTCGATACGTTTACCTCGATCCGTTTTGCGGAAGGAGCGGTCGGCAGCCTGAATATTATCGGGAAGACGCCGGAAAAGCTTTTTTTGGAGACGTATGCTTTCATCGGAGAGAAGGGCGGCATTTTTTACGATAACGGCAAAATCACGCTGCGCCAAAACGGAGCGGAACCGGCCGAGCCCGAGCTTCCCGTCGCGGTTTCGGATCCCGACCGAAGCTTTGTCGCCGCTATTCTCGGGCATAGCGAAGTGTCGGTGCCGGGCACGTACGCGGTGAAAGTGCTGCGGCTGACCGAATCGATCTATGAGGCGGCCGGTTATTGTCCGCATTTGCCTGAGGACAAGGACAATGTGTAGCCGATAAGATCAATCCCTATTACATTAGGATAAGGAGCAGACTGACGTGAACGTATCGAATAAAATCGGCGTCATCACCGACAGCTTCCGCCTGGGCTTGCGCGAAGGCATTGCCAAGGCCAAGGAGGTCGGAGCCGAAGGGGTACAGCTTTACGCCGTCAGAGGCGAGATGGAGCCGTCTGCGTTAACGGCGCAGAAGCGCAGGGAGTTAAAAGATTACATCGCTTCGCTGGGGCTGGACATTTCGGCGCTGTGCGGCGATTTGGGCCGTTTCGGGTTCGAGGATGAGGCGGCCAATCGGGACAAAATCGAAAAGTCCAAGCAGATTATGGAGCTGGCCAAAGAGCTCGGCACCGATATCGTCACGACGCATATCGGCGTCATTCCGTACGATCCGGAGAGCGAGCGATACGCAGCCATGCAGAACGCCTGCCGGGAACTGTGCGCGTTCGCCGAAAGCATGGGTGCCTATTTCGCGATCGAAACCGGGCCGACGACCGCGCATCATTTGAAAAGCTTCTTGGACACGCTTGGCGGCAAAGGAGTGGCCGTTAATTACGATCCGGCCAATATGGTCATGGTGACCGGGGATGATCCGGTGCGGGGCGTTTATACGCTGAAAGACTACATCGTACATACCCACGCGAAGGATGGGGTTCGCTTCGTGGCGGTCGACCCGCGCGAAGTGTATGGCTCTGTCGACTACGTCCCAGGTGATAACGGAAAAATCCGCGACTTGGTTCGGGCGCGGCAAGTATATACCGAGACGCCGCTAGGCGAAGGACACGTCGATTTCGACCGTTATTTTCAAGCGCTGGCGGACATCGGTTACACGGGATATTTGACGATCGAGCGGGAAGCGGGCGATCAGCCGGAGGCGAATATTCGTCAGGCTGTCGAGTTTATTAAAGGATATCGCTGACGAATACGAAACAAAAGAAGAACAAATGGTCTTGCCGTGTCACTATATGGCAGGGCCTTTTTTCTTTTAAAAACGGGCGCAAGTACGTTATAACGACCGCACTCATAAATGGGCATAATTTCCCATAAGCTTCCAATGGGAGCCGATGCGAACTGCAAGATGGAGGGGAAGCATGATCGTCTGGAGCAGAGGAACTGTCGTCGGAATTACGGGGGAAAACGGCTCCGTCCAGGAGGTCGAGGTGCTGGCCGATGACGGGAGCGGGACAAGGAAAGCGATCCACTATACAGACGTTCGGCCTTCGCTGCGTCTCGGAGACCACGTAGTTCTCAATGTGACGGCGGAAGAGCTGGGGCTTGACGGGGGTGTCGGTTTCGTCCACGATGTGCTGCCGGCCAGCGACGCGCTGCAGATGACAAGCGGGGGGACGGACAAGGAACCGGACGTTCAAACGGAAGATGACTCAGGCGGGACACGGCTGAGCGGATACGCCGTGAGCAGCGGCCAGCGGGGACATATCGTGAAGCTGCGCTTCACTGCCGCACAGCGGGCTGTTCTGTCGGTGGAGGAGAAGTCAAGCCCGCATCATGACGTTTTCGCCGAGCCGCGCGGGCTCGACGGAATGCCGGTGCTGATCGGCGAGCTGCACAGCATGCTGCCGGTTGCTGCGGCCTGGCTGCGCGGCGCGGAAACGAAACGTCCGCTGCGCTTGTCCTATGTGATGACGGATGGGGCCGCGCTGCCGCTGGCGTACAGCCGCCATGCCGCCCGGCTGCGGCGGGAAGGATTTCTGGACGGCATGGTCACGTGCGGACACGCTTACGGGGGCGAACTCGAAGCCGTTAACGTGTATACGGCGCTGCTGGCGGCGAGGCACATCCAGCGGGCGGATATCGTCATTGCCGCGATGGGGCCGGGCATCGTCGGCACCGGAACGCCGTTTGGCCATACGGGGACGGAGCTGGCGGAGCTGATCCATGCCGCGGCGGCTCTAGGCGGCGTGCCGATTGCGATCGCGAGAGTCAGCTTCGCCGATACGAGAGAGCGGCATATCGGCATCAGCCATCATAGTTTGGAGACGCTCGGCAAGCTGACACTCGTGCGTTCGACGGTGGCTCTGCCCGCCGGATTGCCCGAACCGCAGGAGGCGCTATTGCGCCGCCAGTGGGAAGCGTCGGGGTGCGCGGAGCGCCACGAGCTCGTTTGGGAGCCGGCGGCTGGGCCCGCCGAGGCGGAGAGAAGGCTGGCAGCCTACAGGGAGCCGGTTACGACGATGGGAAGGGGACTACGCGACGATCCGGCGTTTTTTTGTTCGGTTTGCGCGGCGGCGCAGCAGGCGCTGTCGCGGCATCGTCCGCGCGAATGAGCGCCGGCAGCAGGGCGGCCAGCGGGGTCCGGCCGCCTTCCGCCAAGGCGTTCATGTCCCGAAGCTGCCGGCGAATTTCCCAGCCTTTGCCGACCAAACGAAGCTGCGTTTCCGTTATATAGCTTTTCATTACCAAATATCCCGCCTTCTTATTCCGGATGAAAGTTTGTTATACTATCACCATATGCGTCGCCCGGACAAGCTATGACCGGCGTAGGGGCAGGCAGGCGTTTCAAGCAAAGGAGAGAACAAGATGACTGATAATCGATCCACACATTATAACCGTAATAAATATGAAGAAATTACGCTCCGAACGGAGCCGATCTTTCAAGGTAAAATCATCTCGCTGCAAATCGATCACGTAAAGCTGCCGAACGGCGAGACGGCTACTCGCGAGGTGGTCAAGCATCCGGGCGCGGTAGCGGTGCTGGCGATAACGGACGACAAGATGATCGTTGTCGAGCAATACCGCAAACCGCTTGGGCGTTGCCAGGTGGAAATTCCGGCGGGCAAGCTGGAGCCGGGCGAAGATTTGGCGCAGGCGGCCATCCGGGAATTGGAGGAAGAGACCGGCTATAGCTGCGAGGAAGTGCGGCTGCTTCATTCTTTTTACACATCGCCGGGATTTGCCGATGAAATTCTGCATCTCTATGTGGCGGACCGTCTGACGGCTGGCGAAGCACGACCCGACGAGGACGAGTTTCTCGATTGCGAAGCGATTACGCTGGAGACAGCCAAACAATATATAACGGAAGGAAGGATTAGCGACGCCAAAACGATAGCGGCCGTGTACGCTTGGCAGCTTTACCGTTTAACCGGCTCGTATACGCTATGAACCAGCATTTTGTCGACCTGCATATTCATATCGGGCGCACGGAGAAGGGCGAACCGGTCAAAATAAGCGGCAGTCGCGATTTGACGTTTTACAACATTGCCAAGGAAGCTTCGGAGCGGAAAGGAATCGAAGTGATCGGCATTATCGACTGCCAATCGCCGGCCGTTCAGGAAGAAATCATGCGGTATTTGGACAAGGGGGAGATGGTCGAGCAGGAAGGCGGCGGCATCCGGTACAACCGGACGACCGTTATGCTCGGAAGCGAGATTGAGGTACGGGACCCGGGTCTCGGACCGGCTCATCTGCTGGCGTACTTGCCGACGCTCGAAGCGATGCGGGAATTTACGGAATGGATGCGTCCGCATATGAAAAACGTGACGCTCAGCTCCCAACGGCTTTATGTTCCAGCCCGCATTTTGCAGGAAGAAGTCGTCGCCCGCGGCGGGCTGATGATCCCCGCCCATATCTTCACGCCGTACAAAAGCTTGTACGGCAGCGGAACCGACCGGCTTGCGGCTATGCTCGATCCGGAGCAGGTGGCGGCCGTGGAGCTCGGGCTGTCGGCGGACACGGAAATGGCAAGCTGGTTGTCGGAGCTGGACCGGTACACGTTCGTGACCAACTCGGATGCCCATTCGCTCGGCAAAATCGGCAGGGAGTACAACCGGATGGCGCTGGGCGCGCCTACCTTCCAAGAGCTGAAGCTGGCGCTTTTCCGGGAAGCGGGGCGAGGCGTAACCGCCAATTACGGACTTAATCCGCGGCTCGGCAAATATCACCGGACGTATTGCGATTCCTGCGATTCGGTGCTGGACGAAGCCGAGACAACGACCCGGCGCTGCTTGTACTGCGGCAGCGAGAAAGTCGTACGCGGGGTTATGGACCGCATTCGGGCGATCGCGGACCGGGAGAATCCGCACATCCCGGAACACCACCCACCGTACCATTTCCAGGTGCCGCTAGAGTTTATTCCCGGCCTAGGCAAAAAAACGATGGAGAAGCTGCTGGCGGCGTTCGGAACGGAGATGAACATTTTGCATCGCGCTTCAGAATCCGATATCCGGGAGGTAGCGGGGGACGACATCGCCTCTTCCATTAGGAGCGCACGCGACGGAACGCTCACGTTTGAGGCCGGAGGCGGCGGCCGCTACGGGAAAGTTTCCAAGTCTTAACTACGCGCCTGCATGAAGCGATCAGAGCCGATTTGATAGAATCGAAGTCATAGTTTCCTCCCCGCGTTCATATACTGGGATCAGTAGGACAAGGGAGGAAACCGGCATGAATCGTAACTATCAAATGCGCCTCTACATGCGGGAGCATTTGCCGCTTTATTTGTTCGTCTCGGTGCTGCTTGTGATGGGAATCGTCTTCGGGGCGCTTATGGTGAATGCGCTGTCGCCCGGACAGAAAGAGGAGATGGCGCGGCATGTGAACAGCTTTCTCCAGATTGCGAATCAGGGCAGCGAATTCGGAGGGACGAATACGCTGTGGGACTCCTTTTCGCTTCATTTAAAGTGGATCGGACTGATCTGGATACTGGGCTTATCGGTCGTCGGATTGCCGCTTATTTTTGTGCTCGATTTTCTGAAAGGGGTACTGGTCGGATTTTCCGTTGGTTATCTGGTCGGACAGCTGTCGTGGAAAGGCATGCTGCTCGCCTTCGTCTCGATCGCGCCGCAAAACCTGATTATAATCCCGGCGCTTGTCCTGTGCAGCGTGGGCGCTTGCGCGTTTTCGATCTATATGGTGCGGAACCGTTTCATGCAGAAGCGGGGAGCCTTATACCCCGCATTTATGAAATATACGACAACGACAATCGGTATGGCCGTGCTGCTGTTTCTGGTTGCGCTGTTCGAAGCTTATTTGTCTCCGTCGGTCATTGGATGGGTCGCACCGATGGTGACGGGGCAAGCGGGCTAAAGCCTTACTCTTGCGGAGAAGCGGTCGATTCCCGGACGATCAGTTCAGTCTCCAGCATCAAATCCTGCCAGTGTCCTTCCGGCTGCCCGCCAGCGCCGCTGAGCAGCAGATCAAGCGACCGCTCCGCCAATCGCTCGTAACGCGGGCCGACAGCCGTAATGGGGACTTCCAGCAGCTTCTCCAATTCGGGAATGAGCTCGTAGGCGACGAGCGAAAAATGCTCCGGTACGCTAAGCTTCAGCTTGCGAATCGTTTGGAGGAACGGAAATAAATAGCCGTGAGAGTCGACGATAACCGCCGTCGGTCTCTGCGGTTTGTCGTTATGGACGAGCAGCTTGGCGATCTGCTGCTCTGGCATAGATCCATTAAGGGGCTGCACAAAAAATTCCGGATCGTATTCGAGACGGTTCTCGAGCAGACCGAGCGTATAACCGACAAGCTTTTCCGAGGAGGCGCCAACAAACGCGATTCGCTTATGCCCAAGCTCGGCCAAATGATGGATAGCCTTTTTTATCGCGCCGACCCGATCTATGGACAAGCGATGCGCCCCCTCGATGCTGCCGCCCCCGACTACAAGCATCTCTCCGTGAAATCGCTGCTTTTCCTGCAAAAACTCCAGGCTGGGCTTCCAGCCCGGCCCGCACCAAAAAAAAACTTTATCGATGCCGTGCTCGTTCATATGAAGCAGCGCTTCGTCGGGAGGGGCGAACGAGACGAGCGAATAGTAGCCGCGCAGCGCAGCCTGACGCTGCAATTCAAGGCATACGTGATTGAAGAACAAGCCGTATGCATAGCTCCAGATGATGCCTATACTGTTCGGCTTGGTGCCGGAAACCCGTTTGGCCGGCGATCCGGAGAAATAGTTCAATTGTCTAGCGATCGCCATAATTTTATCGCGGGTCGCCGGTTTGACGCCCGGCCCGTCGTTTAACGCCCTGGACACGGTTGCAGTCGTTACGCCCGCCGCGTCGGCAATATCTTTTAAAGTGACCACCTTGTTCTTCCTCTCTTCAAGCAACATATCGCTGTAATTCTTCTAGTTGTTATCATAACATGAGTGCATATAAAATGAGAAGTTGCGTAAAATGTAATATTGCAAAAAAATAATAATAAATTACGAAAAATACAACTTTACATTTTATTGTTGCGGATTTATGATAATAGTGAAATTAATTGTTTTCGTTACTTTATTTGAAAGCGATTTCTATGTAAGTTTTGGGGGATTCTTGTACAGGAACCGAAATGAATGGAAGATTTCGGAAGGTGAGGTGGTACGAGCGAGTAAAGGATGCTGGAGGGAGCCCCGATTCGTGGGCACAAATCGACGTCTTTTCGATGGTTAGAGATCGATTACTTAATTTAATTGTTATGGAGGGGGAAACAATATGTTCAACAAACGGATGCTTTTATTCGTATCATGCCTTGTAGTCGCAAGCTCGCTGGCCGCCTGCTCGAACGGCGGAGACGGAGCCAAATCTTCCGAAAGCGGCAAAGACGCCGTTTCGACGAAAGATATTACGAAGGAGCCGGCCGAAGTCGTCATTTACTCCAATAACGGGGACCCGGTGGAAAGCTTCGATTATCGCTTCGGCAATTCGCTGCGCAAAAAGTTTCCGAATTGGACGATCAAATATATTCAAAGGGCCGGAGCCGGTACGAGTTTGGATGAATTGATCGCTAGCGGCACCAAGTTCGATATTTTTTTCCAGTCTATCGGCAACTTTGAAGCGCAAGCGTTTCCAGCAGGCATTCAATACGATATGACCGATCTCATCAAGTCGCAAAAGCTGGATTTGAGCCGTCTCGATCCGACGGTCGTGGATGCGGTCAAGCAGGCGTCCGGCGGCAAAATGTACGGACTTCCGATATTTACGAACAATTTCGTAACGTATTACAATAAAACGCTGTTCGACAAGTTCGGCGTCCCGTACATTAAAGACGGTATAACATGGGCCGAGATGGTGGATACGTCGAAGAAGCTGACCCGTCTTGACGGCAATACGCAATACTTCGGCTTTACCCATTCGCCGGTTCATACGCTGCGGCTGAACCCGCTCTCAATCCCGAACGCCGACTTAACGAACGATACACCGACGATCAATAAAGACGACCGCTGGAAAAAATATTTCCAAACCGTTTATTTGGAACCGATGCGCGTGCCGGGTTATCTGGACGGTATGAAAAAAATCAACAAAATCCCGGACATCAACATGTTCGTTAAAGACCAGAACGTCGGCATGTTCGGCTATTTGTCCAGCTTGATTTACGTATGGGAGCAAGAATTCAAATCGATCAACTGGGATATGGCCTCGTTCCCGACGATCGAGAAGGGTGTCGGCTCGCAGTCGTATCCGGTCTATTTCGGGCTCACGAATATGGTGCGCAACAAAGAAGCGTCGATGGAAGTGCTGAAATACATGCTTTCCGACGAATTCCAGACGGAGCTTGCGCGCAAAGGCATTATGCCGGTACTCAACAGCGATGCGGTCAAGAAGGAGATCGGCAAAGAGTCGACGTTTAAAGATAAAAACTGGAACGCCGTCTATTTCAACAAGTTCGCACCGATTCCGGCGAAAGCGGGCTACGATGCAGACCTGGTTAACCTGTATGTAACGGCCGGCAACAATATCGCCCTGGACAAAATGGACGTCAACACGGCGCTTCGCACTGCGGAAGAGGAAGCGGTCAAGAAGATCCAGGAGTACAAGAGCAAAAACAACAAATAATCTCATCAGGAAACGTATTCGTTTCTTATAATCATTCTAAAAAGTTTGACTTGTTTTGCCGCTCCCCCTATAATGAAAATGGCGGCGATTTCCGCGATAGCCGGAAATCATAGGTTGTGTACGCAACACGCGAATGCGCTTGGGTAGAGGGGGAGAAACATGGAAGCGCGAATCGAAAAAATCAAGCAGCAACTTCAATCCAAAGGCTACAAGTTGACACCCCAGCGCGAAGCGACCGTGCGTGTTTTGCTCGAAAACGAAGAGGACCATTTGAGCGCGGAAGATGTCTTCATGTTAGTGAAGGATAAAGCTCCCGAGATCGGACTGGCGACCGTATACCGGACGCTCGAGCTGCTCAGCGAGCTGCATGTTGTGGAGAAGATGAATTTCGGCGACGGCGTTGCGAGATACGATCTGCGCAGCGACAGTACGCATCACCATCATCACCACCTCATCTGCGTACAATGCGGAGCGGTTGACGAAATTATGGAAGATTGGCTGACACCCCTTGAAGAACGGCTGGAGCAAGAGTTCAATTTCAAAGTGCTCGATCACCGGCTAGACTTTCAAGGCATATGCCACAGATGCAAGGACAAGGCCCAATCTCCCGAAACCGAATAATTACACCCGTTCATCCCCGGCAGCGCCTTGTGCGCCAGTCCGGGGATTTTTGAACGTTACAGAAAGTTTAAGTTCGCTAAAGCGTTAAAGCGAAGTACGACTTTCTGTACCAAGAGAAACTTCCGCTTAGTCGCGGTCGCTCATCCTTGAAATACGTCGATAGACGTTTTTCTTACGTTGGGCGGGCTGAGGGCATAAGTTGCGTCCTGTGGTCATACTTTTAATTATGAACGGCAGGAACACGATTTCGCTCGCGCGTCAGGAGGGGACGAGCCATGCTTCTATTCCAGTTCCGGAAATGGTGGATTCGCGCCAAATATATAGCGGTTTTTCTCCTTGTTTCGATCATACTGTACGAGCTGTTTCATTGGATCGGCGGCTGGTTCGAGCCGGTCGGCCGCTACAGGGAGCCGGTTGGGAAGGCCGTCAAGGCGTTCCGGGCGGAAGAGTCCGCAGGTGAACCGAAAACGATCGCGGATCGGCTTCTCTTTTTTTACAAGTACGGGGAATGACGAAAGCAATCTTTTGTTCGTTTTGAGCAGGAGAAAGGTCCCGGGTGTGGAATAGTTACGTAATACGGAGCTTTACAAAGCCTGCCGCCGATGACTGGAGCCCGAAGTCCCGTAAGTTTCCGGTTGCCGGTCAGGGCGTCAGTTTACGTTAAGCTCCTAACGATAGCAACGACATACTGGGGGAACGATTTGTAGCGATGAAGAGATATCTCCAAAGCTTTATTCAATACCTCACCGTTGAGCGGGGGCTTGCCCATAACACACTGGAGTCGTACGAACGCGACTTGAACCAATATATTGAGTATGTAAGCAGGCAAGGCGTGCGGTCTTTTAATGAAACAAGCAAGCTGCACATAGCGCAGTATTTGCAGGAGCTGAAGCGGCTTGGCCGGGCTCCGGCTACCGTGTCGCGTAACATCGTGTCCATTCGGGCGCTGTACCAATATCTTGTCAAGGATGGCTTGATCGGCTCGGACCCGTCGGTGCATATGGAAACGCCGAAACTGGAGAAGCGGCTGCCCAAGGTGTTGTCGGTCGGCGAGGTCGAGAGACTGCTGGAGGCGGGGGGCTCGGACGGCGTAGCCGGCATGCGCGACAAGGCGATGCTGGAGCTGCTCTACGCGACGGGAATACGCGTCTCGGAGCTGATTGCGCTGAATGTGGCGGATGTCCGTATCGATATGGGCTTTATACATTGTATGGGCAAAGGTTCCAAGGAACGGATCATCCCGCTCGGACGCATTGCCGCCGCTTGTTTGAGCCATTATACGGAATCGGTGCGTCCCCGCCTGATCCGTCCGGGTAACGCGGAAGAAGAGGCGCTGTTCATCAACCACCTCGGCACCCGGCTGACACGGCAAGGCTTCTGGAAAATTATTAAACGGTGCGCGCGGGAGGCGGGAATCGAGAAGGAAATTACGCCGCATACGCTGCGTCATTCGTTTGCGACCCATCTGCTGGAAAATGGCGCCGATCTGCGGGCCGTTCAAGAAATGCTCGGCCATGCCGACATTTCAACGACTCAGGTGTATACGCATGTAACAAAATCAAGAATGAAGGAAATATACGACCGGACGCATCCTCGCGCGAATCTGACCTAAGCATCGAAGCCAAGGCTCCGCTTTGCGGGGCTTTTTTGCATTCGCCCGGGTGTCGTGAGATAATATGTGAAACAATTTTAGGCTTTGGTTCGTACGCCAAATGGAGGGAAGTCGTTATGGCCTTCAAGCGCATCGCATTAATCGTTCTCGACAGTGTGGGTATAGGGGAAGCGCCGGATGCGGCCCGCTTCGGCGACGCCGGCTCGCATACGCTCGGACATATCGCCCGGCACATTCCGGGCTTCTCGCTGCCGATGCTGCAAAAGCTGGGACTCGGCAATATCGCCGCCCTGGACGGCATACCGCCGGCAGCGGCGCCGGCAGCCTATTACGGCAAAATGACGGAGGTTTCCGTCGGCAAAGACACGATGACCGGACATTGGGAGCTTATGGGCCTAAAAGTAACGATCCCGTTCCAGACGTATCCTTCAGGGTTCCCGGAGCCGCTCATCGGGGCGTTCGAGGAGGCGACAGGACGCAAAGTAATCGGCAACAAGCCGGCGTCGGGCACGGAAATTTTGGATGAGCTCGGGGAAGAGCAGATGCGAACCGGCTCGTGGATCGTATATACGTCGGCCGACAGCGTTTTTCAGATCGCGGCTCATGAGGATGTAATCCCGCTCGAGGAGCTGTACCGCGCCTGCCATATCGCCAGGGAGATGACGCTGGACGAATACGCGGTGGGGCGCGTGATCGCGCGTCCTTATGTCGGACAGCCAGGAAGCTTCAAACGGACTCCGAACCGGCACGATTATGCGGTCAAGCCGCCTGCGCCTACGGTGATGAACAGGCTGAAGGACGCCGGACTCGACTGCATCGCGATCGGCAAAATCAACGATATATATTCCGGTGAAGGCGTAACGCAGGCGATGTCGACGAAAAGCAACGAGCATGGAATCGAGGAGACGATTCAGGCGCTTAAGCAGCCTTTTCACGGGATGTCATTCACAAATCTGGTCGATTTCGATTCGCTTTACGGCCATCGGCGTGATCCGGACGGATATGCTCGCGCCTTGGCGGAGTTCGACGCCAGACTGCCGGCTATTATGGCGCAGTTAGGTGAGGAGGATCTGCTTATCCTGACGGCTGATCACGGCAACGACCCGACCCATTCGGGAACCGATCATACCCGGGAGTATGTGCCGCTGCTTGTATGGAGTCCTCGCTTCAAGTCGCCGGGATCGCTAGGCGTTCGCGGAACGTTTGCCGATCTGGGAGCGACCGTGGCGGATAACTTCGGCCTGCCGACCCCGGACCACGGCATCAGCTTTTTGTCTGAACTGGTTTAATGAAACGAAACTTGCAAACGTGGGTTCAACCTATATAACAGTTGGAGGTGCTTGATGAGCGACCAATCGATGGAGCAGCGCATTATGGAGGCTGTCCGGTTCATTGAAGAGGAGATTCCTTATTCGCCCGAGGTCGGACTCATACTCGGCTCCGGTCTCGGCGTGCTTGCCGATGCGATGGAGGACGTCACCGTAATCCATTACGAAGAAATTCCGCATTTTCCGGTTTCCACCGTCGAAGGCCATGCGAGCGAGCTGCTCGTTGGCACGGTGCGCGGCAAGAAAACGCTGCTGATGAAAGGACGCTTTCATCTGTACGAAGGCTACGACGTAACGAAAGTTTCGTTTCCCGTGCGTGTGATGAAGGCGCTTGGGGTGCGCTCCCTGCTGGTCACGAATGCGGCGGGAGGCATCAACGCCTCGTATGAACCGGGGCAGCTCATGCTGATAAGCGACCATATCAACTTCATGTTCCGCAACCCGCTTATAGGTCGCAACGAGAACGCGCTCGGCGTCCGCTTTCCTGATATGTCTGAGGCGTACAGCGCGAAGCTGCGGGCTTTGGCGCGCCAAACGGCGGAGGGCATGGGCTTGCAGCTTCAGGAGGGCGTATATGCCGGGCTGCTCGGTCCCAGCTATGAAACGCCTGCGGAAATTCGTATGCTGCGCACTCTCGGCGCGGATGCGGTCGGCATGTCCACCGTCCCCGAGGTGATTGCGGCCCGTCATGCGGGGATCGAGGTGCTGGGCATTTCATGCATTACAAATATGGCCGCCGGTATGCTCGAACAATCGCTGTCCCACGAAGAAGTGATGGAGACGGCGAATCGGGTCAAGGAACGTTTCCTCGCCCTTGTTTCCGCGATTATTCCGCAGCTGTAACGGCTGTCGGGCTTATTTCAGGGAAGACTGGCCGCGACCGTCCTTTTACATAAGCGCTTCCCTTTAAGCTTATCTTTACTTTGTGGGGTTCATTAGCGGCTGCTCATCCTTGATTTACGTCGATAGACGTTTTTTTACTACGTCTTGGGGAGGTTATTCAATCATCATGGAACTGTCCTATGTGGAACAAATCAATCAGGCGGCAGCTTATATACGCGCCCGGATCGGCGGGAAGCTTCCCGTACTCGGTCTTGTGCTCGGTTCGGGTCTCGGCGACTTGGCGGAGCAGGTCGAGCAGGCGGATATCATACCTTTCGCGGATGTGCCTCATTTTCCGGTATCTACGGTTGAAGGACACGCCGGCCGTTTCGTTATAGGGACTTTGGAAGGCAAAACCGTACTCGTCATGCAAGGCCGGTTTCATTATTATGAAGGCTATGCGATGCGCAAAGTCGTTGCGCCTATTTATGTGATGCAAAAGCTCGGCATTCGCGCCGTCGTCATCACGAACGCGGCGGGCGGGATGAACCGAGCTTTCCGCCCGGGCGATTTGATGCTGATCTGCGATCATATCAATATGACCGGCGATCATCCGCTGATCGGTCCGAACGAGGCGACGCTGGGACCGCGCTTTCCGGATATGTCGGAAGCCTACAACAAATCATTCCGCGAGCTCGCGCACCGGTTGTCGAGTCAGATTCGCAGCGACGAAGGCGACTCGCTGGAGCTTCAGGAAGGCGTTTATTGCGGCATCAGCGGCCCGTCCTACATGACGCCGGCGGAACTGAAGATGCTCGCCATACTTGGAGGAGACGCCGTCGGGATGTCCACGGTGGCCGAGGTAATCGCCGCGCGTCACTGCGGCATGAACGTTCTGGGCATTTCGTGCATAACGGATATGGCGATCGGCGAAGAGCTGGAACCGCTGACCCATGAGCAGGTGATGGAGGTGGCGAACCGGACGAAGCCGAAATTCGCCGCGCTCGTCAAATCGTTCGTTCGCGAAGTAAACGTGTAACGATTCATCCGGATTACGCGGCGCAATCGGATCAAGGAGGAAACGGTCATGAGAATGGTCGATCTCATACAGCAAAAACGGGATGGCGGACGTTTGTCGCGGGAGCAGCTTTACGATATCGTCCGCGGATTTACGCGGGGAGACATTCCGGATTACCAAATGTCCGCCTTCGCGATGGCCGTCTACTTCCGTGGTATGGACGAGGAGGAGATCGCCGATCTGACGCTTGCGATGGCAAGCTCGGGGGATGTTGTCGACTTGTCCGGCATTCACGGAACGAAGGTTGACAAACATTCGACGGGCGGAGTCGGAGACAAGACGAGCCTGATCGTCGTGCCGCTTGTCGCTGCGGCTGGAGTTCCCGTCGCCAAAATGTCCGGCCGTGGGCTCGGGCATACCGGGGGAACCGTGGACAAGCTGGAATCGATCCGCGGATTCCGCATCGAGCTGCCCAAGGAGCAGTTCATCCGGAACGTAAACGAGAACAAAATGGCGCTCGTCGGCCAAAGCGGAAATTTGGCTCCGGCGGATAAGAAGCTATACGCGCTGCGGGATGTAACGGCTACGGTAAACTCGATCCCGCTGATCGCCTCGTCGATCATGAGCAAAAAAATCGCGTCGGGGGCGGATGCCATCATTCTTGATGTAAAAGTCGGTTCCGGGGCGTTCATGAAGTCGCTCGAAGAGGCGAAGACGCTCGCGTCCGCGATGGTCTCGATCGGCAAAAGCTTGAACCGCAGAACGATCGCCGTGCTGTCGGATATGAGCGAGCCGCTCGGCACGGAAGTAGGTAACGCAACCGAGGTGGCGGAGGCGATCGAGGTGCTGCGGGGGCACGGCGACGCCCGGCTGACCGAAATTTGTTTGACGCTGGCTGCTTACATGGCGTTAGCGGGGGGCGCCTATCCGAATTTCGCCGCCGCCAAGCTAGGACTAAAGGAGCTGCTGGACTCGGGACAAGCGCTCGCCACATTCCGCAAATTCGTGGAGGCGCAGGGCGGCGATCCGGCGATAGTCGATGACCCGGGTCAGCTGCCGCAGGCGGCTTATCAGGTCAAGGTGCGGGCGGAACAGGAAGGTTACGTGCAGGCGATCGATGCAGAAGCGGTCGGCGTCTCGGCGATGCTGCTCGGAGCCGGGCGGGCGACGAAGGAGGACCCGATCGACTATGCAGTCGGCATCTCGCTGCGCAAAAAAGTGGGCGACGCCGTCGCATTCGGCGATGTGCTCGCGGTGATTCACAGCAATCGCGAGCAAAATCAGGATAGTATGGAACGGCTGCTTCACGCATATGCGATCGGTGCGGATAAGCCCGAACTCGTTCCCGTCGTGTACGAAGTGATTGAGTGAGCTATGGCATTGACATAAGGCTTTCCTTACGACTGATAGGGGAAGCCTTTTTTGGACATTTCGAACTATTGCAGGAAAAAAGCGGGGGCCTCGTCGAACCTAATAGAGAAAATGGAGAGACTCCGATACAGAGAAAGCAGGACCATAGGGGGACGATGATGAGTACGGAGAAACGAAAACTGGAGCATATACGAATATGCCTGGAAGAGGATGTGGGCAGCAGGACGGGAGGTGCTGGCTTCGACAGCTACCGGTTTCGCCACAACGCGCTGCCGGAAATCGACTTCGCCGAAATCGACACCTCGCTGCGCTGGCTCGGCCGATCGATGCGGGCTCCGCTGCTGATCAGCTCGATGACGGGCGGCACGGAAGAGGCGTGGGCGATTAACCGGAATTTGGCGGAGGCGGCGGAGAGCAGGGGTTGGGCGATGGGGATCGGTTCCGTCCGTGCCGCGATCGAGCGTCCGGAGCTGGTCCGAACATTCCGCGTCCGCGATGTCGCCCCTTCGATCCCGATTGTAGCGAATTTAGGCGCTGTACAGCTCAATTACGGCTATGGCGCGGCGGAGTGCAGGCGGGCAGCGGAGCTTGCCGAGGCTGACGCGCTCGTGCTGCACCTGAATGGTATGCAGGAGCTGTTCCAGCCCGAAGGCAATACGAATTTTAAAGGCTTGCTGCATCAAATCGAAGCGTTATGTGCGCAGCTTTCGATTCCGATCGGCGTCAAAGAGGTTGGCTGGGGAATCGACGGGGAAACGGCTAAACGTTTGGCCGATGCCGGCGTATCGTTCCTCGACGTCGCGGGCGCGGGCGGCACGTCGTGGAGCCAGGTCGAAAAATACCGGACGGGCGACCCGAGCCGGAAAATGGCGGCAGAAGCGTTTGCCGACTGGGGCATTCCGACCGCCGTCTGCGTCACCGAAGCGAGAGCGGTTGCCCCGAACCTACCGCTGATCGCCAGCGGAGGCCTCGCTACAGGAGTCGACGCGGCGAAATCGATCGCGCTGGGGGCGGACATCGCCGGCTTCGGACGCTCGCTGCTTGGCGCCGGGGTCAAGTCCGCCGAGGAGGCGGCCGCCCGGCTGGAGCGAATCGAGTTCGAGCTCCGCGCGGCCATGTTCGGCATTGGGGCGGGTAAACTCGCTGAGCTTCGCGGTACGTCCCGGCTTGTTTCACGAAACTAGCGAAACTGTCTCCTTCTTCGACAGGCGGCGCTTTATGTATAGACGTATTTCCGGTTCATAATCGTTTATCGATTTGGCCGGGAAATACGTCTTTTTGTTGTTTATTTTTCCTCCGGATTGTCAAAACTGGATAGAAGATAGTCCATCCATGTGCCAGTAAGCACGAATGGAACATGAATCGACCAAGGATCAGGAGGGGTTTTATCTAATGTTCAAACGAGGATTTGCCTGGTTTGCCTGCGCTTTACTGGCAACGGCGCTTGTTATGCCTGCCGCCTATGCGGAGGAGAAGACGGGAAAAGCGAAAGAGTCCGGCCCGCAGGTGGATTTGGCGCCGAATGCAAGCTCCGCCGTGCTCCTCGACGCTGACACGGGTACGATCATGTACGAGAAAAACCGGGATCAGAAACTGCCTCCGGCCAGCATTACGAAAATTATGACGATGCTGCTAATCATGGAAGCGCTGGATCAAGGAAGAATCAAGCTGGACGATAAAGTGCGGACGAGCGAATACGCGGCTTCGATGGGCGGCTCGCAAATCTTTTTGGAGCCGGGCGAGGAAATGACCGTTCACGATATGCTGAAAGGCATCGCGATGGCATCCGGCAACGATGCATCGGTGGCGATGGCCGAGAAAATCGGCGGCACCGAAGAAGGCTTCGTCAAAATGATGAACGAAAGAGCGAAGCAGCTTGGCATGAACAACAGCCATTTCGTCAACGTAAACGGACTGCCTGCCGAAAATCACTATACATCCTCCTACGACATCGCGCTCATGTCCCGAGAGCTGCTGAAATACGAGGAGATTACGAAATATACCGGCTTGTATCAGGATTATTTGCGCAAAGATTCGGAGAAGCCGTTTTGGCTCGTCAATACGAACAAGCTTGTGCGGTTTTATACCGGCGCGGACGGTTTGAAAACGGGTTATACGAGCGAAGCGAAGTTTTGCCTGTCGGCTACCGCTAGGCGCGACAATTTGCGCGTGATCGCCGTCGTGCTCGGCGAGCCTAACACGAAAACGCGCAACGCCGAAGTGACACAAATGTTCGACTACGCGTTCTCCCAGTACATGTCGCATCCGATATTCAAAACCGGCGATACGATGGGAACCGTGCGGGTCGAGAAGGGCGAGCAAAGCGAGCTGCAGTTGAAGGCCAAGCACCAGTACAGCGTGCTGCTTCGCAAAGGAGACGGGGCGGCGGACATTCGCCACGAGCTTGAGCTAATGCCGCTGAAGGCGCCGGTCGCTCACGGACAGCCGATCGGCAAGATCATCGTGTACAAGGGCGACCAGCGAATCAGCGAATTTCCGATCGAATCCCCTGCCGAGGTCAATAAAGCCGGCTGGTGGAAGCTGTTCAAACGAACGTCGATGAAGCTGTTCATGGCCGACTGAGCCATTAGCGCGTTCCCGGATGCCGCATGCGGTGTCCGGGGACGTCTATCCATTTTGGCGGAATCTCGCGAATTCGGGCATTAATTGATGAAATTTGGCGTCCATCTACTATTTTTAGCGTTTTTCTTCTAGTTTTGTCACCATGCAGGAGTTTTCGTCCATTTCGTAGAAATCATAGTCATCAAGAACGAAAGGAAGTGAGCCTGCCTTGAGTTTACACATCGACATGGAGCATCATCGCAGAACGTTGATCGTTCGGCTGAGCGGGGAGCTGGATCATCATACCGCGGAATCCGTTAAGGTCAAAATGGAAGAGGCGATTTTGAGAGGCGATGTGAATCATGTCGTCCTCAGCATGAAGGAACTAAGCTTTATGGACAGCTCGGGGCTCGGGGTCATTTTGGGCCGCTACAAGCTGATCACGGCAAGAGGCGGCAAAATGGTCGTATGCGACGTCAATCCGGCGGTGCACCGGCTGTTCGAAATGTCCGGCCTGTTCAAAATATTGTCAATCCAAGAGAATGAAAGACTCGCCTTATCCAGCCTGGAGGTGGTGTCATGAGCCGAAACAATCGTATGCAGCTGCGCTTTGCCAGCATATCCGAGAACGAGTCTTTTGCAAGGGTAACGGTAGCCGCTTTCGTTTCGCAGCTCGACCCGACAATGGAAGAGCTGACTGATATCAAAACGGTTGTGTCCGAAGCCGTAACGAATGCGATCATTCACGGCTACGACAGCTCGCCCGATGAGGAAATCGAAATTACGGCGACAATCGAGGATGACCGTTTCTACTTGACGGTCGAGGACAAGGGCAAGGGTATCGAAGATTTGGAACTGGCGCGCCAGCCGCTGTACACGTCCAAGCCCGAACTGGAGCGATCCGGCATGGGGTTCACAATTATCGAAAATTTCATGGACGAAATGGACGTTTACTCCGAGCCCGGCAAAGGCACGAAAATCGTTATGGTTAAGCGAATCGAATCAAAAAAAGCGCTTTTTAACTAGGGGTTATGCGATATGGACGTCGATTTGAAACATGCCTCTCATACGTACTTGGACGATAGCGAGGTCAAGCGGCTGATCGCTCTCAGTCAGTCCGGGGATTCGCTGGCTCGGGAAACGCTCGTGAATTGCAATATTCGTCTCGTTTGGTCCGTCGTGCAGCGATTTTTGAACCGAGGCTATGAGCCGGAAGATTTGTTTCAGATCGGCTGCATCGGCTTGCTCAAGTCCGTGGACAAATTCGATCTATCGTACGACGTCAAGTTTTCCACCTATGCGGTACCGATGATTATCGGGGAAATCCAGCGGTTTTTGCGCGACGACGGTACGGTCAAGGTGAGCCGTTCGCTCAAGGAGCTGGCCAACAAGGTGCGCAAGAAGAAGGATGAGCTGTCCAAGCGGCTCGGCCGGATGCCGACGATCAAAGAGGTCGCCGAAGATCTCGGCATTACGCCGGAGGATGTCGTGTTCGCGCAGGAGGCCAACAAGCCGCCGTCCTCGATCCACGAGACGGTGTTCGAAAACGATGGCGACCCGATCACGCTGATGGATCAAATCGCGGACGAGAACCAGGAGAAATGGTTCGACAAGCTGGCGCTCAGCGAAGCGATCAATGCGCTGACGGAAAGGGAGCGGCTGATCGTGTATCTGCGGTACTTCCGCGACCAGACGCAGTCGGAGGTAGCCAGCCGGCTCGGTATTTCGCAAGTTCAAGTATCCAGGCTGGAGAAAAAGATTTTGCAGTCCATACGCGAGCAAATCGCGCAATAATCGCACCGCAAACAAAGGCGTCGCCGTTTTCGGCCCGAAAGGGCCGGGAACGGTTTTTTCATTTTTGTCGGAATGCTGCGGCCTTGCCAAAATATAGAGGGTTTATCCTGAACCTGCTTTCGCATACTAGTACAAAGCCGAAAAAAGGAGAGGGAGCGATTCAGGTGGAACGGACGTTCACTCCAACCGTATACATACGCCTTCGCAAACGAATTTCGATCGCCGTCGGTGAAACGGTTACGCTCGGGCGCATCGCCCGGCTGCTGACCGAGCCGGAAATGGAACGGGAGCTGATGGAGCTGCCGCTCGTGAAACCGACGAAAAAGGACGGCAACATTGTTCTCGTCGATATGATGCTGATCGTTAGGACGATCCGCACCGCCTATCCGGATATGAAAATCGAGTATTTTGGCGAGCCGCATACGCTCATCGATATCGATCTGAAGTCCCGGCCTCCGAACCGGTTGGCACTTATAGTAGTCTGGCTGTTGTTGTTTCTCGGCTCGGGCCTCGCCATTATGAACTTCCATGAAGACGTAAGTATGCTGGAGGTGCATCAGCGCATCTATGAGATGATTACGGGCAGCCGGGTCGAACATCCGTATTGGCTGCAAATTCCGTATTCGTTCGGACTGGGCGCGGGGATGGTGCTGTTCTTCAACCAGTTGTTCAAAAAGCGGTTCACCGAAGAGCCAAGCCCGCTGGAAGTGGAAATGTTCTCGTACCAGGAAAGCTTGAACCATTACGTCATTACCGAGGAATACCAGAAAATGCTGGAAGCGCCGCGATCCGGAAACGCTGCAAAGCCGTCTGCCGGGACGGAGCGCCCCGATGGAGGCGACTGAAGCATGATGACGGTGCTGAGCCTGATAGCCGTTGTTATCGTTGGCGTCTCGGGCGGCCTGGCCGTAGGCGGAGGTATGGTCGCCTTCCTGATCGTGCTGGATATCGTACCTCGGCTGGCCCAAATCACAAGAGCTTTTCACCGGGTTCATTTTTTCGAGGGAGCTATGGTGACGGGGGTGCTGTTCTGGACGTTTGCGGATTTTCTGAATTGGCACGTTGCGCTTTCCCCACTCGTAACGGTTGTGGTCGGCCTGCTGGTCGGCTGTTTCAACGGTATGCTTGCAGGCGCATTGACCGAAGTACTGAACGTGCTGCCCATTATGGCGAAGCGGCTTGGGCTGGGGGCTTTTATCGTATGGCTGCTAATGGCGATGGTGCTAGGCAAAGTGGCCGGGTCGCTGTTTGAATGGATTGTGTTTCGCGCTTGACCTAACCTATATCAATAGCGGCAGGAGGAGATCGACATGTCTACCGATACGGACAAAAAATCGCCCGAGAAACAGATGAAACGTCCGAAAAAAATCGACGATTTGAAAATCGATGCGCGTGAGCTGCTTACAGACGAAGAGATGGGGCTTACCGACGAACACGGCATTCCCCGCAATCTGGAGGAAGTGAAGCAAACGCTCCAGGAAAAGGTCGGGCTGGATACAAGCTTCGATCTGGTGTTTCGCGAAATGGAGTTCGCGACGAAAAAGACGGCGTTTTTCTACGCCAACGGCTTTGCCAAGGATACGGTGCTGACCGACATCATTACGAGGCTGAGCTACTTGCAGCGAGATCAGATCGTGCCCGATACGCTTACCGATTTCATGGAGAAGTACGTGGCGCATATTCAGGTGCAGAAGATCGACGAGTTCGAGAAAGCGGTCCATTTCATGCTGATAGGTGCCACAGTGCTCTTCATCGAGGGGGAGGAGAGCGCGCTCGGCATCGATGCCAAGATGTATCCGGTCCGTTCGATTGAGGAACCGGACCTGGAGCGAGTCGTCCGGGGTGCACGGGACGGATTCGTGGAGACGCTGCTGACAAATGTGACGCTGATCCGCCGGCGCATTCGCGATCCGAAGCTCAAGCTGGAGCTGATGACGGTAGGCATCCGTTCCCGAACGGATGTATGTATCGGCTACATCGGCGATATCGCCGATCCGAAGCTGGTCGAATCATTGCGCGACAAGGTGGGCAAAGTGAAAATCGACGGTATTCCGCTAGGCGACAAGCAGCTTGAGGAAGCGATCATCGGCAAAGGGTGGAACCCGTATCCGACCGTCCGCTATTCGGAGCGGCCCGACGTCGTAGCGGCTCATTTGCTTGAAGGGCATGTTATCATTTTCGCGGATACGTCGCCGAGCGTCATGATACTGCCGACCACGTTTTTTCATCTCGTTCAGCATGTGGAGGAATACCGCCAAACTCCGATCGTGGGCAGTTATTTGAGATGGGTCCGGTTTATCGGCATATTCGCTTCGCTTTTTCTGCTGCCGCTTTGGTTCTTGATGGTAAGCAATCCGGAACTGAAACCTCCCGGTCTCGACTTCCTCGGGCCGCAAAAAACAGGAGAACTGCCGCTGCTGATTCAGTTTCTTCTCGTCGAGATCGGCGTCGATCTGATGCGGCTTGCCGCCGTCCATACGCCATCGCCGCTGACGGTGGCGATGGGTCTCGTAGCGGCGATTCTTGTCGGCGACATCGCCGTCAAGACAGGACTGTTTATCAACGAAGTCATTATGTATATGGCTTTCGCGGCGGTCGGGATGTTTGCGACACCCAGCTATGAACTCGGGCTTGCCAACCGTCTCGTCCGGCTGCTGCTGCTCGTACTGGTCGCCGTATTCAAAATTCCGGGATTGGTCATCGGGATCACTGCCTGGATTATTTACTTGTCCATCAACCGTACGTACAACACGCCGTACATGTGGCCTTTTCTGCCGTTCAACTTCAAGGCGTTCATGGCCATTCTTGTCCGGCGGCCGGTTCTGTCTCAGACGACTAGGCCGAGTATTACAAATGCGATAGACAAGAGTCGGCAGCCCGCCGAATAGGGCGGCGCCGAAAAGTAGCGAAGCCCGTGGCTGTCACGGGCTTCTTGGCGATTTCTGAAATTTTTGCCCGCTCTTTTTCGGCGGTCAAGCCGCGATTATGGGCGTTTTGGATTGTCTTCGCGGCGGTGCTGTGGTAATTTAGAAGAAAGCCTTTCGACACATCTTAATCTGATCCAGGGAAAGAGGAACCGGAACATGTATTTGCATGGCACAAGTAAAATCAACGAGGCCGGCAGGCTGGAAATCGGCGGCTGCGATACGGCTGAGCTCGCAGAAACATTCGGAACACCGCTATACGTTTATGACGAAGAACTGATTCGCCGCCGCTGCCGCGAGTTCGTGGAGGCGTTCCGCGCCACAGGCATGAAGTTCGAGGTCGCCTATGCGAGTAAAGCGTTCTGCGTCATGGCCATGTGCCGGATCGCCGAAGAAGAAGGGATGTCGCTCGACGTTGTCTCGGACGGGGAGCTATACACAGCGCTTCGCGCCGGATTTCCGCCGCAACGCATCCATTTTCACGGCAACAACAAAACGCTCGAAGAAATCGAGATGGCGCTGGACGCCAAAATCGGCTGCGTCGTCGTCGACAACTTCAACGAGCTTCATCTGCTGAACGAATCGGCAAAGGAAAAAGGAACGGTCATGAAGGTGCTGTTCCGTGTAACCCCGGGCGTAGAAGCGCATACGCACGAATTCATTTCGACCGGCCAGACGGATACGAAGTTCGGCTTCGATATCGGCAACGGCTCCGCGTTCCAGGCGATTCGCGAAGCGATGGAGCTGCCGCATGTGAGCATTCTCGGGGTGCACTCGCACATTGGCTCGCAAATTTTCGAGGTGGACGGCTTCGCGATGGCGGCCGAGCGCGTGGCAGAATTTGCCCAGACGGTTCGCCAGGAGCTGGGCGTGACGTTCCCGGTTATCAATCTCGGGGGCGGCTTCGGCATCCGTTATATCGAGGGAGATAGCCCGCTGCCGCTCGCGCAGTACGTGCAGGCGATTACGGATTCGATCAAGACGCTTTTCAACCGGTACGACTATCCGCTGCCGGAAATATGGATCGAGCCGGGCCGCAGTATCGTCGGGGACGCCGGAACGACGCTGTATACGATCGGCTCGTCGAAGACGATACCGGGCGTGCGCAAATACGTATCGGTCGATGGCGGCATGACGGATAACCCGCGTCCAGCGCTGTACGAAGCCAAGTACGAGGCGATGCTGGCGAACCGCGCGAACGATCCGAACGATGAGACCGTTTCGATTGCAGGGAAATGCTGTGAAACCGGAGATATGCTCATTTGGGATTTGGAACTGCCTACAACAAAGCCTGGTGACACTTTGGCGGTGTCGTGTACGGGCGCATATAACTATTCGATGTCCAGCAACTACAACCGGCTGCGGCGTCCGGCCGTCGTCTTCGTCAAGGACGGCGAGGCGGATCTGGTCGTCAGACGCGAAACGTACGAGGACGTGGCAGGCAAGGATACGCTGCCGGAACGTTTGCGTAAGCAGGCGGTTGCAAAAAGCTGAGCATTTTGGTGAAAAGGAAAAAGGACGGCGCCGGCGCCCCGGGAGCTACACAGCTCCCGGAGAAGCTGAGGCGTTGTTCTTTTTTCGTCATTGCCGCCGAGTTTATTCCGTTTATAGCTAACTAAGACCAACGAGGAGAACTTCTGCTTGGAAACCTATTGGAAACGAAACTTAATCGTACTCTGGATCGGCGTCTTTTTTTGCGGAATGGCTTTTTCGATGGTTGTCCCGTTTTTATCTTTATATATTAGCAACGATCTGGGGATCGAGTCGCATTTGGAGCTGTGGTCCGGCTTCGCCTTCGGCATTACGTTTCTTGCCGGAGCGCTGATTTCCCCGTTCTGGGGCTCGCTTTCGGACAAGTACGGGCGCAGGCCGATGCTGATCCGATCGGGCTTCTCGTTGTGCGCCGTGTACGTGCTGACCGCGCTTGTGCGGAATCCGTACGAGCTGATCGCCGTCCGCATCTTGTCCGGGCTGCTTGCCGGTTATGTGCCGTCCGCGATAGCGCTTGTGGGCACGAATACGCCCGAGAAGAAGGTCGGCTATGCGCTTGGCATTATGTCGACCGCATCCGCCGCCGGCAGCATCATCGGGCCGATGGTCGGAGGGATGATGAGCAAATTCGTCGGGTACCGCGAGGCGTTTCTGTTATCCGGTGCCGTTGTGCTTGTTTCGGCGCTGGTCGCCGTATTTTTCGTCAAGGAAGAAAGCTTCGACCGCAGCCGTCCGCGTTCGCACGTACTCGACGATTTGAAGGAAGCGGCGGCCAATCCGCCTCTGATGAGGCAGCTAATGATCGCCCTCGTCGTGTCAAGCTCGGTCATGGTGCTGGAGCCGCTGCTTACGATTTATGTGCTGAAAATGGGCGTTTCCCACTCGGACGCTTCGCTTAGCTCGGGCATCATCTTCTCCGCCGTCGGCATCGCGACGATACTTGCTGCCCCGCAATGGGGGAAAATCGGCCAGCGGATCGGCTACCGCAATACGCTTATCATCGGCTTGATGGGCGGCGGGATCGGCAATCTGCTGCAAGTGTTTTTTCACAATATCGTAAGCTTCGGGGTGCTTCGCTTCGTGTACGGGCTGTTTTTCGCCGCCGTTTACCCGTCCTTGAACGCTCTGATCGTGAAGGCGACGACGGCCAATTTCCGCGGTCGGGCATTCAGCCTCAATCAGTCGGCCAATCAGCTCGGCAATATGGCGGGGCCGATTGCGGGCGGGGCGCTCGGCGGCTGGATCTCGATCCCGGTCGTGTTCGTTCTGAACGGGCTGCTGCTTCTCATTACGGCCGTGACGATTCGCCTGCAAAGCCGGAGGGCGGTAAGAGGGGCCTCGGATGGGGAAGGAAGCTGAGAAAAATGTCGACAAAAACGGTATTAAATTTGCTAATCAATTGGTGATTATGGTAAGATTTTATCATTAATTTCGAAGGGAAGAGAATAAAAATGGCAAAAAAAGGCAGCATCGAGCTGGAAAACGGCGAGAAAGTACAAATCGATTTTTTCCCGGAGGAAGCGCCCAATACGGTTGCCAACTTCGAAAAGCTGGCAAACAGCGGATTTTATAACGGCCTGACGTTCCATCGTGTTATTCAAGGCTTCGTCGCCCAAGGTGGTTGCCCGAATGGAACCGGAACTGGCGGCCCCGGCTACACCATCAAATGTGAAACCAAAACCAATACAAGCAAACATGAGCGAGGGACACTGTCTATGGCTCATGCAGGACCAAACACAGGTGGAAGCCAGTTTTTCATCTGTTATCAACCTCAACCGCATTTGGATGGGGGCCATACCGTGTTCGGCAAGGTTTCTAAAGGCATGGAGTTTGTGGACGCCATTAGACCGAATGACAAGATGAAGGAAGTAAAGGTTTGGGACGAGTAATACTTTTGAAAATTCCTCAATCATTTGGGGAATTTTTTTGCTTTCACATATTCCGCTTTGCTGGCAAACTAAACCAACGTTAAGCTAAATATATAACGGCTCAGGTCTAACCAATAGGATAACTTTTCTTGGTTTATGTTTGATCAAGAGTCTGAGCATTCTAAACCTTCCGAATGGGTTAGCTGAGTGAATCACAATCTTTTTGGGATATGTTCTGTTCTGTACCATGTATTTGACCACTTCGTAACCGGAAGGCTTGCCAAAGCCAAGATCGTGATCTAAGGAAAGTACGTTGACGCTATTTTTTGAGATAAGCTTTATACATTCATCAGCTGTTTGCACATACTTATATCCTTTTGGACAAGGCCGAAGATCGTCCAAATATACATTAATCATTTCATTATCACCTACAAGGGAAAGTACAATATTCTGTTATTGTATGAAGTAATCCTACCCATTGCTTGGGCCATATATGAATGTTTACTCATAGAAATATAAAAGTACAGATCAGTAGAAATCAGGTAAGATATTAATAGAAATAGAACAATTAGGGGGGAGTAAACATGGCTAAAGCAAAAGTACCAAAGCGACCGACACGCGATGAGTTTGTATTAGAGGAACTAGGGAATCAAATTACAGAGGCTTATCATGAGAAGTCAGAAGTGTTATTGACGGTTTGGGGTTGGGAGCAGCAGTTAAGGGGGCAGATTGTACATTTGGATTCTCGAACAGGAAAAGTGCATGTTCAAAAACCAAGTGAGCTCGTAAAGGTTCCATTCATGGATATTATGCAATTGGATTATCCAAGAGACTAGATTCAATCGTTCATCTTACTAGTAATTCTTGCATACAAGCAAATTTTTCAAAGCGGAATGTTGCTTTTTTTAATTTGCATATGGTACTATTCAATACAACGTCAGGTGTCGTCCTGAATTTTCCGACTGTGCCGACAGTTCGCACTAAGGCATGGCGGAACGAGATGAAACCCTCGTCAACAATTGAATAAAGCTGCGATCCTTCGGGGCAGGGTGAGATTCCCAACCGGCGGTGATTTCGGTGAGTAGCGGCGGCGAATTGCCGTTGCCGCGCCGAATTAGTCCGTGACCCGTGCCGAGCAAATAGCCCGGCCGGTGGACCTGGTGCAAATCCGGGACCGACAGTATAGTCTGGATGGGAGAAGGAGTCGCGCTGACGGCTTTGCATCATTTGCTGTGTTTAGTATGTGTATTTTTTCACATGCTTGCCGGCTCTAGTTTGCATGTCCATGTGTCAGACACGTATGCAGCGGGCTCGATTCGGCCCGGTTGGCGACGTCTGTTTGCGCATGCAGACGGATGCATCGGCTTGTAGGTAC
This sequence comes from Paenibacillus ginsengarvi, assembly GCF_003626695.1. GTDB lineage: Bacteria > Bacillota > Bacilli > Paenibacillales > NBRC-103111 > Paenibacillus_AB > Paenibacillus_AB ginsengarvi. The sequence goes on along the minus strand of NZ_RBAH01000007.1, from coordinate 78,968 downwards.
AGCCGCTGTTCCGCTATCCCGCCCCTTTACGACCGGTAAAGGGGTTTTTGTATTTTTTGTCGGCAGGTTGGCCTTAAATAAGCGACAGGCGGTGAGAACGGTTGGAATTGCTTAGTGACGAGTACTACATGCGCTTCGCGCTCCAGCTCGCAGAGAAATCGCTCGGACAAACCGGAATCAATCCGGTCGTCGGATGCGTCTTGGTAAAGGACGGGCGCATCGTCGGCATCGGCACGCATCTGCAAAGAGGCAGCCATCATGCCGAAGTGCATGCGCTGCAAATGGCGGGCAAGGAAGCGGAAGGAGCGACCGCCTATGTCACGCTCGAGCCCTGCAGCCACTACGGGCGGACGCCGCCCTGCGCGGATAGGCTCGTTGCGGAAAAGGTTAAACGCGTCGTCGTCGCTTGCACGGACCCGAACCCGAAGGTGGCCGGCAGCGGCATCGAGAAGCTGCGCAGCCACGGCATCCAGGTCGATGTCGGCGTGCTTGAGGACGAAGCGCGGGCGCTGAATGAAATGTACAACAAATTTATTGCGACCAAGCTGCCCTTCGTCACGCTGAAGTCGGCAACGACGCTCGACGGCAAAATCGCCTCCAGAACGGGCGACAGCAAATGGATCAGCGGCGAGTTGTCCCGCTCCCGCGTGCATATGCTGCGTCACCGTCATCAAGGCATCATGGTCGGGGTAGAGACGGTTATCGCGGACGATCCGCTTCTTACCGCGCGTTTGGAAGTAACCTCTCTTCAGCCTGTAAGGCTTGTCGTCGATTCGAAGCTGCGTATTCCGCTCGAAGCGCAGGTCGTCAAAGACCGCACGACCAAAACGATCGTCCTGTCGACGAACCAAGCGTCTATCGAGCAAATCCTGCGGCTTAATGCGCTTGGCGTCGAGGTGATTAAGTGCGGCGACGGTCCCCGCGTCGACTTGCGTAAGGCGCTATCGATTTTGGCTCAACGCGAGATCGGCTCGATTTTGCTGGAAGGCGGCGGCAGGCTGAACGGCGCGATGCTGGAGGCAGGGCTGGTCGACAAAATCATGCTGTTCCTCGCTCCCAAAATCGTCGGAGGAGCGAATAGCCCCGGCGCCTTCATGTTTGAAGGCTTTGAACGAATGGCCGATGCGATCGTGCTGGAGCGGATGACGATGGAGCGTTTCGGGGATGATTGCTGCTTGACGGGTTATCCGCGTTTGGAAAGGGGAGAAGAGGAAACGTGTTCACCGGAATCATAGAAGAGATCGGCCGTATCCGCCGTGTCGGCAAGCAGGGGCAGGCGATGATTTTAACCGTCGAGGCGAACAAGGTGCTGGAGGACGTTCATCTCGGCGACAGCATCTCGGTATGCGGCGTTTGTTTAACCGTCGTGCAGTTCGACGAAACGGCATTTACGGTTGACGTCATGCCTGAAACATTCCGTAAGACGACACTGAAGGATCTGAAGCCGGGCGCACCGGTTAATCTGGAGCGGGCGATGCAGGCAAACGGTCGCTTCGGCGGTCATATCGTGCAAGGGCATGTCGATACGCCGGGACGGATCGTGTCGCGTCAGCCGGATGAAAATGCAGTCGTCTTTTGCGTCGAGCCGCTTGATCCGTCGGAGATGAAGTATGTCCTGCCTCACGGCTCCATTACGATAGACGGCATCAGTCTCACAGTCGTGAGCGCAAGCGAGCGCTCTTTTACGGTTTCGATTATTCCGCATACGCTCGCGCAAACGATTCTTCAGCATAAACATCCTGGCGATTCAGTTAATATCGAATACGACTTGCTCGGCAAGTATATCGACCGGCTTCTGAACTTTCGAGGCGAAGGGGAAAGCGGGCGGGCCGGAGGCGGCTTGACGATGGAGTTTTTGGCAAATAACGGCTTCGTTTGACTTTTAGATTCATCAGACTATAGACAGACGGAAACGGAGAGGTGAGGTACCATGCAACAACCCGTCCAAATGAACACGATCGAAGAAGCGATCTACGATCTGATGCTGGGCAAAGTGATCATTGTCGTAGATGACGAAGACCGCGAGAACGAAGGGGACTTTATCGCCTTGGCCGAGAAGGCGACGCCCGAAGTGATTAATTTCATGATCAAGGAAGGCCGCGGACTCGTCTGCGTGCCGATTACCGAGGAGCGGGCGCAGGAGCTCGATCTGCCGCCGATGGTGCAGAAAAATACGGACTACCACGGCACGGCATTTACCGTATCGGTCGATTATAGCGAAACGTCCACCGGCATATCCGCCCATGAGCGAGCCCGGACGATCCAAGCGCTGATCGACGGGGCGACGAAGCCGCACGATTTGCGGCGTCCGGGGCATATTTTTCCGCTAATCGCCAAAAAGGGCGGCGTGCTGCGGCGGGCCGGTCATACGGAAGCGGCCGTCGATCTGGCTACCATGTGCGGCTCCTATCCGGCAGCGGTCATATGCGAGGTTATCAAGGAGGATGGCACGATGGCCCGCGTCCCGGATCTGATGGAGATTGCCGGGAAGCTCAACATCAAGATGATTACGATCAAAGATCTGATCCACTACCGCAATGAAAAAGAAAAGCTCGTGAAACGCGAGGTGGAGATTAAGCTTCCTACCGACTTCGGGATGTTCAAGGCGATTGCCTATACGAACGAAGTGAACGCCCAGGAGCATGTGGCGCTCGTCAAAGGAACGATCGACCCGAATCAGCCGATTCTCGTCCGTATGCACTCGGAATGCTTGACCGGCGACGTCTTTCATTCCCACCGGTGCGACTGCGGTCCGCAGCTCGCGGCTGCGCTCGAGCAGATCGAACAGGAAGGCAGCGGCGTGCTCGTTTATTTGCGTCAGGAAGGCCGGGGCATCGGGCTGATCAACAAATTGAAAGCTTATGTGCTGCAGGAGCAGGGATTTGACACGGTGGACGCGAATATTAAATTAGGATTCGCCCCCGACCTGCGCGATTACGGCATCGGCGCGCAAATATTGAAAGATCTCGGCGTCCGCAAAATCCGGCTGTTAACGAACAATCCGCGCAAAATCCGCGGCCTTGAAGGATACGGCATGCAAATAGTGGAACGAGTGCCGATCCAGATGGAAGCGAATGACGATAACCGCACCTATTTGCGCACGAAGCAGGTTAAGCTTGGGCATATGCTGAATATGGATCGCGGCAGCGAAGCCGGCGAAAACGCATAAACACAACTATAGAAAACAACGAAGGAGCATATCATAATGGCACATTTCGAAGGTAATTTAATTTCCGCAGGATATAGATACGGGATCGTAGTCGGCCGGTTTAACGAGTTCATTACGTCCAAGCTGCTGGGCGGCGCGCTCGATGCTTTCAAGCGCCACGGAGCGAAAGAGGAAGAGATCGATATCGCCTGGGTACCGGGAGCGTTTGAAATCCCCCTCATCGCGCAGAAAATGGCGGAGAGCGGCAAATATGACGCCGTCGTTACGCTCGGAGCGGTTATCCGGGGCTCGACGCCGCATTTTGACTACGTATGCAACGAAGCGGCCAAGGGCGTTGCCGCAATTGGGCTGAAAACTGGCGTGCCGACCGTCTTCGGCGTCCTGACGACGGATTCGATCGAGCAAGCGATCGAGCGGGCCGGAACGAAAGCGGGTAATAAGGGCTGGGAAGCGGCGACCACTGCGATCGAAATGGCAAATTTGACGCAGCAGCTCAAAGGCTGACGCTGGAGACTGACGTACCAAACGAAAGGGCACATCTGTAAATTTGGAATCGCTAGTGTAGAGGTGGACCGGATTGAAGCCGCATTACAAATTGGAAACGTTCGAAGGTCCTCTCGATCTGCTGCTTCATTTGATCGACAAGGCAGAAATCGACATATACAACATCCCGATCAGTGAAATCACCGAGCAATACATGGAAGTACTGGCCGCCATGCAGGAGCTGGAGCTGGAAGTGACGAGCGAGTTTTTGGTCATGGCGGCCACCTTGCTCGCCATCAAAAGCCAGCTGCTCCTGCCGAAGCCGCCTCCGGTTGAACTGGATGACATGTTCTATGAAGACGAAAATTTCGACCCCCGCGCCGAGCTCGTTCAGAAGCTGCTCGAATACCGGAAGTACAAGGCGGCTGCGGAGGAACTGCGGGACAAGGAATTGGCGCGCAGTCTCATCTTTACGCGGGAACCCGAAGACTTGACACCTTATGTGCGCGAGGTCGAGGTGAATCCGGTAGAAGGGCTTGACGTCTCCGATCTGGTCATTGCGTTCCAGCGGGCGCTGCGCAAGGCGATGAGCCGCAATACGGTCGCCAAAATTCGCCGCGACGAAATTTCGGTCAAGGAGCGCATGGGCGAAGTGCTGACGCTGTTATCCGAGCGGGGAGGCAGGTTGCTGTTCTCCAAGCTGTTCGATTACGAGATGTCCCGCGAAGAAATTGTAGTGACGTTTATGGCGCTGCTTGAGCTGATGAAGACGAAGCACATCGCCTGCTACCAGCAGCGGCTGTTCGACGACATCGTCATTCAGCGGAAAGAAGGGGGGGTTCAGGGTGAATTACCGTCAGATCCAATCGGTGATTGAGGGATTGCTGTTTGCAGCCGGCGACGAAGGGCTTGATGCGAAGCAAATCGCGGATGTGCTCGAGATGCAAACCCACGAAGTTACCGGCCTGCTGAAGCAGATGACGGAGGCGTACAAGCAGGAGGAACGCGGCATCCAGATTATGGAGATCGCCGGCGCGTTTCAACTGACGACGCTGCCCGCACACGCACCCTATTTCGAGCGTCTGGCCCAGTCGCCGACACGGTCCAGTCTGTCGCAGGCGGCGCTGGAGACGCTCGCCATCATCGCATACAAGCAGCCGATTACGCGAGTCGATATCGAGCAAATTCGCGGCGTCAAGGCGGATCGGGCTTTGCAGACGCTAACCGCCAAAAACTTGATTTTGGAAGTGGGGCGGGCGGAGCAAATCGGCAGGCCGATTTTGTACGGTACGACGAAGTCGTTTCTCGATTATTTCGGGCTTGCCGGCCTGCACGAGCTTCCGGAGGCGGCATTTTTGCAAAACCCCGACGATCTTGAGGAAGAAACGCGAATGCTGTTCGAGAAGCTCGAAGGCCATCAGCTGACGATCGACGACGCGGAATGAAGCTAGAACGCATAGGTCTTGTCCCGAAGGTCATACTAAGCTTGGATACAGACTGGTTATAGGGTCTCAAGTTTAGGGATGACCGGAGGATCAGGCGCATGATATGGGCATGGTTAATCGCGGGCATTCTCCTTACGGGAATGCTCTTGTTTGTTTGCAGCAGCATTGCGGTCAGGCTGCGGGTGTCCCGGCAGGCGTGGAACGACGAGATTACGATCGATGTGAAAGGCTGTTACGGCCTGATCCGGTTTCGTTATTCCGTGCCCAAGCTGATCTGGAACGAAAACGGACTGCATGTAAAAACAAAAACGGTGAACAGCAACTCAAAACGAACGATGAACGATCAGAAAGTGACGATTACGCGAGAGAAGATCGAGGAGTATTTCCACATGGCCAAGGAGCTGCTCGCGCATACCGTCCAGCTCACCGAGTGGATGAGGAAGGTGCTGGCGCGCGTCGTCTGCAAGGATCTGCGCTGGACGACGCATATCGGGCTCGGAGATGCGGCGGATACGGCGGTTACGACCGGGATCGTATGGGGCGTCAAAACGTCAGTCGTCAGCTATTTGTTCCGTCATGTTCGCCCGGAAACGATGCCTCAGTTAAGCGTACAGCCTCATTTCAATTCTCTCAAGTTCGTAACGGAGGCGAACGTCCTTTTCAAGATCAAGACGGTGTACGCCTTGTATGCGGGCATCGTGCTGATACACCGTATTTTGAAAGTGAAGGGCGGCTTCCGCTTTTGGCAAAAGTTGTTGTTCCGTCCTTCTTAACGGCGTCAGAAATTCGGTAAGCCGAAAAATAGTTTACATGGGCTGACTGCGGTGGTTATTTTTATGAATTCCTTCTTGATTATTTTCCAAAAATCGACTATTATTTGAAATATCATGCGCAGGCGGGACTTTTGGTCATCGGGCTATTGCGTTTATAACGTGAAAGTCCCGCCTGTTTTTCATTCGCATAAAAAGGGAGCGTTTTCATGGAACCACAATTGAACCAAACGCAGCATACCTTTGCTGCAAATACCCAGACTTCGCAGGTTGTTACTTTGAAGGACTGGATGATTACCATTTTGCTGATGATCATCCCGGTCGTCAACATCATTTTGTTGTGTATTTGGGCTTTCGGCGGCAGCACCAATCCAAGCAAGGCTAACTACGCCAAGGCCACTCTCATCTGGATGGCAATCGGTATCGTCCTCTATGTCGTCGTATTTGTCCTTTTGCTGGGCAGCATGATGTCGGAGCTGTCGAATTTATCCCTCTCCGTATAATGGACGACGGGGCAAGTACATAACTCCTCCCCCTAAGGGCAATGCTATGGCTGTATGCGAAATCTTTATTTCGATTCAGCGAATGAGCTACTTTAGAGGAGGAATCAATGTGGCTGATCATCCCATTCAAGGTTTGATGAAAACCGCAATGGAAAATATTAAGGAAATGGTCGACGTTAATACGATCGTCGGCGATCCGGTGGAAACGCCGGACGGCAGCGTCATTATGCCGATCTCCAAAGTTGGCTTCGGCTTTGCCGCAGGCGGCAGCGAATTTTCGATGGAGTCCGATTCGGATTCCGGAATGGGCCACAACCGCGTAAACGACACCCACGATGCCCATAACGCCCAGGGTGGCGCTTTGCCTTTCGGCGGAGGCAGCGGCGGAGGCGTCTCGATCACTCCGATCGCCTTCCTCGTTGTCGGGAAGGAAGGGGTCAAGGTGGTGCCGCTCGACAACCAGACGCATCTGTACGAGCGGATTATCGATCAGGCGCCGCAAATGGTCGACAAAATTCAGAGCATGTTCCGTACGACCCGGAATACGCCCGTAACCGGCAATATGGCGGACATGACGTCGTCAAACACGTATGCAGGTTCGAGTATGATGGACTAAACGAAAAGCGACTCGCCAGAACGTTTGCGTTCTGCGGGTCGCTTTTTGGGTTTGGTTTTTTGTGCTCTTATGATTTGCGAGCAGACGGTTCGTTTGCGAGGCGATCGTACAAAAAGTCCACGATATGAACGGCTTCCATTTTATCCGACATATGCTCGCGCTCGATGCCGAGCTTCATTTGCAGCAAGCAGCCCGGGTTGCTCGTAATGAGAACGTGGGCGTTCGTTTCCTTGACATGCTCCATCTTGTGCTCGAGGATTTGGTTGGCCATCTCGGTTTGCACAATATTGTAGATGCCCGCCGAGCCGCAGCAGCGGTCTGCGCCCTGCAGCTCGACAAACTTGACGTTGGCTACACGCTTCATCAAGTTGCGCGGAGCGTTAGACGAGCGCATGACGTTGCGCAAATGGCAGGAGTCCTGATACGTGATCGTAAACGGCTGTCCGTCCGATGCTCTGTTCGCCGGTTGGGCGAAATCGGGCAGGCGGCCTTTTTCCAGCAAAAGCTGGCTGACATCCTTAACGCGGGAAGCGAACCATTTGGCATCATCGGCATACTCCGGCTCGTCGTGCAGCAGATGGTCGTATTCGACGAGCAGCGCGCCGCAGCCGCCCGCATTGGAGGCGATGTAATCGACGCCCGCTTCGCGGAAGGCGCGGACATTTTGTCTGGCGAGCGATTTGGCCGCATCGATCTCGCCGGAATGGGCGTGAAGCGCGCCGCAGCAGTTCTGCGTATCCGGAATTAACACCTCGAAGCCGGCTTCGCTAAGGAGCTGTACGGTTTTCAGGTTCGTCTGCGTAAACATGACGTCCATGAGGCAGCCGCGGAACATGCCGACCGTGCCGATTTTATTCCCTTTCGCAGCAACTCTCGTACCGAGCGTTTCGACGATGCCGCGACCGGAAGCTTCCGGCAATATTTTTTCCATATCCCGCATATTTTTCGGGAACAGGTTCATAATGCCCGTTCCGCGGGCTATCTTTTGCAGGCCGGACTTCTGGTACGTGCGCAGCAGCTTGCCGACCAGCTTCATCCGCTTCGGCTTTGGAAACATTTCCTTGAACGCGACTTTGCGTGCGGCCTTGATGAACCAGCGATGTTCTTCGTGCTGCTCCAGCGAGTCTCGCGTTTCTTCGAGCAGATGACCGTATTTGACATCGGCCGGACATACGGGCTCGCAAGCCCGGCAGCCGAGACAAAGGTCCATTTGTTCGCGGAACTTCTGATCCGGCTCCATCACGCCGTCGACGACCGCTTTCATGAGCGCTATTCGCCCGCGTGGAGAGGCAGCCTCCAGTCCCGTTTCCAGGAAGGTCGGACAAGCCGCCTGACAAAATCCGCAGCGCATACAGTTGGTCAGCTCGTCATAGTTCAGTTGAAGCTTCATCGTCTGGGCAAGCGGATTAAGTGGCTTTTTCTCCGGCGACGATCCCCACGGTGTATGCGGTTCGGTGTGCGTTGTATCGTTAACGGCTGCCATGATCGATCACCACTCTTTTCCGCGTTTGTTTGGCGAAAATTTTGCCGGGGTTCATAATATTGTTCGGATCGAACGCTTTTTTGAGCCCCTTCATCAATTCGATGCCGGCCGCACCGATTTTCCATTCGAGGTATGGAGCTTTCATGACGCCTACGCCGTGCTCGCCGGTAATCGTGCCGCCGAGGCTGATCGCCGCCTCGAAAATTTCCTCGAACGCCATCTCCACGCGATGAATCTCGTCGGCGTCCCGCGCATCGGTTGTGCAGGTAGGATGGAGGTTACCATCTCCGGCATGGCCGAACGTACATATTTGCACCTTATATTTTTTGGCGATTTCGTTGATAGCCACGACCATTTCGGCAATCTTGGAACGGGGAACCGTAGCATCCTCCAAAATCGTCGTCGGCCGAATGCGCGCGCATGTGGACAGCGCACTCCGCCGGGCAAGCATCAGCTTCTCGGCCTCGGCCGCGTCGGCGGCCATCCTCACCTCGACAGCGCCTTGCTCCTTGCAGATCCGTACGATTTCAACGATATCCTTTTCAACGACGGCTTCGTCCATACCGTCCTGCTCGATCAGCAGGATCGCTTCCATATCGATCGGCAGTCCGATTTTATTGAAGCCCTCCACGACGCGAATCGTAGCGTTGTCCAAAAATTCGAGCGTTGCCGGAATGATCCGGTTGCCGACAATGGCAGAGACGGAACGGGCGGCGGCGCCGAGATCCTTGTAATGGGCAACCATCGTTTTTTTGTATTTGGGGGCGGGGATCAGCTTGACGGTTGCCTCGGTCACGATTGCGAGCGTTCCTTCGGAGCCGACCAGCAGCTTCGTCAGATCGTAGCCCGCTACGTCCTTGTACAACTTGCCGCCTGTGCGGATAATATCCCCATTAGGCAGTACGGCTTCGAGTCCGAGCACGTAATCTTTGGTCGTGCCGTACTTGAGCCCGCGCAAGCCTCCGGCGCATTCCATAATGTTGCCGCCGAGCGTAGAAATGACCATGCTGCTCGGATCGGGGGGATAAAACAGCCCGAGATTTTCTACGGCCAGATGGAACTGCTTCGTATTCAGTCCGGTTTGGAACGTCGCCGTCAAGTTATCGGTATCGATCTCGATCAGCTTGTTCATCCGGTTCATCACGACGACGAGCCCGCCTTCCAGCGGAACCGTGCCGCCGCAAAGATTACTGCCCGCTCCGCGTCCGATAATCGGAATCCGATGCTCGTTCGCGACCTTCAGAATGTCCGATACTTGCTCGGTCGTGGACGGGAAAATGACGCCGTCCGGCAATGCCTGCTGCATCGGCGTGGCGTCGTAAGAATAGCTGACCAAAGCTTCCATATCGTCTTTAAACCACGATTCGCCGACAATGCCGAACAGTTTGGAGCGAATGGACGGATCAAGCATGGTGTTGTCCCCCTCATCAATAACAAAATTAATCAGGTCATCAGATGACTTTTCACTCATTATAGCTTACTATAGAATGTATGTACACCATAAATCCGTACAAGTGAACATAGGAAGAGGAGAGCCGAGTCAGGATGACATTTAATCCGGTCAAGCCGCCCAAAAGCTCCGAGCTTGTCATGGAGCAGCTCAAAGCGAGAATATCGTCGGGAGAGTTTGCGCCCGGCACGAAGCTGTCTTCCGTCGTGGATCTGGCGGCCGGTTTCGGCGTCGGACGGTCGACGATCCGCGAGGCGCTAAGCGCGCTCAAAGCGATCGGGCTCGTCGAAATTCGTCAGGGCGGAGGCACCTACGTAAGTGCGGAATCGAAGGAGGAACCGGCGGAAAGCCAGTCCTTGTTCGCCAATGCACAGTCCATCCGCGAGCTTCTCGAGGTGCGGATCATCCTCGAAACGGGCTGCGCGTCGATGGCCGCCCGCAATCGCACCGAAGACGATCTGCGCTCGATCGGGGAAGAGCTTGCGCTTATGGAAGCTTCGCTGCATGACGAAGCGAAGGGGGAAGAGGCGGACGTCCGGTTTCATCTGAAGCTGGCGGCTGCGACGCATAATTCCTTGCTTATTCCGATGATGGAATCGCTGTCGGAACGGCTTCACGACAGCATGCGCGAGTCGAGAAGGCTCTGGTTCTACGGCGAGCGCGCCGAAGCGAGGCGGCTGCTGCGTGAGCATACCGATATCTATGACGCGATTCGGCAGCAGGACGAGCGGAAGGCGTTCGAAGCGATGAGCTCGCATCTGCTTAAGGTTGAAAATGTGCTGCGTGAAGCTATTGCCGGTTTTGACACGTCCGTGCGTAATCCGTAAATAACCCCACAAAGTGGAGCCTAGGCTTCGAGGCTTTTTCAAATACTTTGCGGGGAGCCCCGAAACAAAAACGGCGCTATCGTTCGGGTACGAACGGGCGCCGTCTTTTCTTTTCGCTCTAAAGTGGGAATTTACTGCTGGATGGAGCTGATTCGAAGCTTTTCCTCCGCTTGCGCCGCATCGACCTGCTCGAGCCGGATCGTGGCTCCGATGGAGCGGAACGCACGAATCGCATCTTCATAACCGCGTTCAATATGCTCCACGCCGGTAATTGTCGTAATGCCTTCGGCCGCCATTCCCGCCAGAATAAGGCATGTGCCAGCGCGAATATCGGAAGCGTGCACCCAGCTTCCTTTCAAGGGTGCGCCGCCGCGGATGAACGCCGCGCTTCCCCGCATTTCGATGTCGGCCCCCATACGCCGAAGCTGGGCGACATGCTGGAAACGATGCGGATATATTTTTTCATTAATAATGCTTCTTCCTCGCGCCTGGGTGAGCAAGGCGGTCAGCGGCTGCTGCAAATCGGTAGCGAAGCCCGGATACATGGCCGTCCGGACTCTCGTCGCCTTCAGTTTGCCAGTGGAGCTTGCCGTAATGCTCTGATCGCCGTATTCGATATGCAGGCCGATTTCCGTCAGCTTGGCGATGCATGAGCCGAGATGGTCGGGAATCACGTCGGTTACGGTTACCGAGCCGCCGGCAACGCCAGCGGACATCAGGAACGAGCCGGCGATAAGCCGGTCGGGAATGACGGTATGATGTCCCCCCTCAATATGCTTGACTCCGGTTATTCGAATCGTATCGGTGCCCGCACCGGAAATGTTCGCTCCGAACTCGTTCAGCATGATCGCCGTGTCGACGACCTCGGGATCTTTCGCCGCCCCCCGCAGAACCGTTCTGCCTTCCGCCAGCACCGCGGCTAGCATACAGTTGATCGTGGCGCCCGATGTAATCGTATCGAAGTAAATGTCGGCCCCGGTCAGCTTTTTCGCTTCCACGACATAATAGTCCTCATGGAACGTAAACGTCGCCCCCATCGCTTTGAGCCCTTTCAAATGCTGGTCGATCGGCCTCGACACGAAGTTGTCGCCGCCGGGAAACCCGATCGACACTTTGCCGAACCTCGCCAGCAGCGCTCCGATAAAATAGTAGGATGCGCGGTAGGAGGAAGATTTCGCTTTGTCGATGTTGGCGCTGTGGATCGATCTCGGGTCCAGTATCATATCGCCGTTTTCCTGGCGCTGGGCGGTCATTCCGATATCGGAAGCGATCTCTTCGATAACCCGGATATCGTAAATATCCGGTACGCCAGACAGCGTAACCGGGTCTTCGCATAAGCAGCAGGCAGCCATGAGGGATAAAGAACTGTTTTTGGAGCCTTGTATTTTAACCGAGCCGTGCAGAGGCCCTGATCGTTCGAGGCGAATGATATTCAACGCAGTTTCCCACTTTCCGGTAAAGTCGTCACTTTTACTATTTATTCATGTTTGGGCCGTAAAGTCAATAAGTACAAGGAACCGAAGGAATTAATTTTTCTCCCCAAGTTCGCGCGCTTCTATTTGGCCCGGTGAAAACGCGGGCGACAGCGCATTCATCGGTATACCATTCGCACAGAGGCGCCGAATAATGTCCGTAATCAAACGAAGCGAGCGAAATGAAGCATGCGGTCTAGCGGGTATTCCAGTATATAGTATGTAGAGCCTTAGTGTGAATGCAGGGCGATTGACCGCCTGCGGTTGTCCCATTTCCCGTTCATAACGCGATCTTGTCCGCATATACTTGTACCAATCGGCGGTATTCGCCACGAACGGGGTGAACTAGGAAAGATGGAAAAGTATGGGAGGTACAGGCTGCGGCTGACTCCGGTGCTGCTCGTATGGGCGCTGCTGTGGCCGTATGTTATCCATGCGGCGCCGCCGGGCATACAGACGAATGCGGAAGGAGCGGCGCTCATCGACGTCGCTTCCGGAAGGCTGCTCGTAAGCAAAAACGGCAACAAGCCGATGCGAATCGCCAGTTTGACAAAAATTATGACTGCCATCGTCGCTATCGAGCACGGCTCGTTGTCCGATCAGGTCGAGGTGAGCAGCAGGGCGGCCGGCAAGGAAGGGTCCTCCATTTATTTGCGAGCCGGCGAACAGATGAGCCTGGAAAATATGCTGTACGGACTTATGCTGCGCTCCGGCAACGATGCGGCCACCGCGATCGCCGAGCATGTTGGAGGCTCGCTCGAAGGGTTCGTCTATCTGATGAACGAGAAGGCGGCGAACATTGGCATGTCGCACTCGTTATTCAAAAATCCGAGCGGACTGGACGAGGAAGGCCACTATTCGACCGCGAACGATATGGCTCGGCTGACCGCGTATGCAATGCGCAATCCCGTCTTTCGAGACATTGTCAAAACGAAATCGAAAAGCGCGCCGAATCCGAACGAGAGCTGGGATTATAGATGGAACAACAAAAACAAAATGCTCTCCATTTATGACGGGGCCGACGGCGTTAAAACGGGTTATACGAAGCTGGCGAAAAGATGCCTTGTCTCGTCAGCGACCCGGAACGGGCAGCAGCTTGCCGTCGTAACGCTGAACGATCCGGACGATTGGGTCGATCATACGAAGCTGCTCGATTATGGCTTCAAGTATTACAAGCCCGAACAGCTTGTGAAGAAGGGCGACAAAATCGAGAACATGCCGGTTGCCATCGGGCGTTCATTTGTTTATCCGCTGCTTGAGGAAGAGCGGGGAACGATTCGCAAGGAGGCTGAGCTGCTCGATCCATCTTCTTCGGCTTATCAGCTCGGAGAACGGGGGACGCTCACGTTCCTGCTCGGCAATAGCCGAATCGGCTCTGTGCCGCTGTATGCGGAGAACAGCCCGCTGCTTGCGGTCAAGGAGAAATCTGCTTTCGGTTATCAGGAAAGCGAAACGTACGAGGCTTCCGGCTTTCGCTTATGGCAGCTGCGGCTGCTGGAGGTTGTCCGCAGGCTTTTCATCTTGCAGGAATAAGCCGGGAGAAAGGGGGAGAGGGCTATCGTAAACTGGATCTGGCTGTTCTTTATCGTATGCGGATTTGCCGTCGCCGCCGCCCAGGGCAATATTGACGCGGTTACGAAGGCGGTGTTCGACGGCGCCAAAAACGGCGTGACGATCAGCTTCGGACTCATCAGCATTCTCGTCTTCTGGCTCGGCATGATGCGGATCGCCGAGGATTCCGGACTGCTGCGTAAAGTGGCGAAAGGCTTGCGGCCCCTCGTGCGCCTGCTGTTTCCCGACGTTCCGAAGGATCATCCGGCCGTCGGGTACATCATGTCGAATATGAGCGCCAATCTGCTCGGGCTCGGCAATGCCGCGACGCCGATGGGTATCAAAGCGATGCAGGAGCTGCAGACGCTGAATCCGGACAAAAGCACGGCTAGCCCGGCCATGTGTACGCTGCTTGCCTTGAATACGGCCAGCATTACGCTTATTCCGACTACGCTTATTGCGATCCGGATGAACTACAATTCGGCGAATCCGGCGGAAATCGTCGGCACGACGCTTCTCGCCACCGCCGTTGCTACGCTTGCCGCCATTGCGGCCGACCGGTATTGCCGAAGAAGGCTGCTGGCCAAAACAGTGCCGAAAGGGTGATCGCGGTTGTACTCGCTCGTCTCCATTTTATCCGCCTGGGCGATTCCAGTACTAATCGCCCTTATCCCTTTATACGGAATGTCGAGGAAGGTGCCTGTTTACGAGTCCTTTGTCGAAGGCGCCAAAGACGGCTTCGATACGGCTGTAAAAATCATTCCGCATCTGGTCGGCATGATGGTGGCGATCAGCGTGTTTCGCGCTTCGGGAGCGATGGACCTGATGATCGGCTGGCTGAAGCCGCTGCTCGCTTATGCCGGGGTGCCGAGCGAGGTGCTGCCGCTCGCGATACTTCGCCCGATAACGGGGTCCGGCTCGCTCGCCTATACCGCCGATCTCATCGGCCAATACGGCCCCGATTCGCTGATCGGGCGAATGGCCTCGACCATTCAGGGAAGCACGGATACGACGTTGTATGTGCTTACCGTTTACTTTGGGGCGGTCGGCATCCGGCAAGGGCGTTATGCGCTTAAGGTAGGGCTGTTTTCCGATCTGGTCGGCTTTGCGGCATCGGTTGCCATCTGCTTGCTCGTGTTCGGCTTGACCGGGTAAACAGCTGTGCCAAGGTTGATGTTCATATAAAGGATACAACATGGCCCTGAACGTTGGTCGGGGCTTTTTTGGCGCGCGCACTTTTTTCGCATGCCTACATATAATAGTAGCCAGATCGAAGAACGGGTGAAGCGACTATGCGGCCGATCGGCATCACGATCCATCAATCGTATTGCTCCGAGATCAACGGCAAAGGATACGATTTTTACATTACAAGAAACGGAGATATTGTTCCGTCCGCCGAATCTACCGATCCGGAGCGGATTCATATCTGCGTGGAGGGCGACTTTTCACGTCCCGAGGAAACGGCGTCCGGCTACAGGGAAGAGCAATTTTACATCGTCCGGAAGCTGGTGCTCCGGCTTGCGGAAACGTTCGGCTTTGAGGCGGGAAACTTGATCTCGCATACGGACTGTTGTCCGGGGAAGCACTTTCCGTGGTCGGAACTTGTGATTTCGCCTAAGGATGGTTATCATTAGGTTGAGGTGACGATTAGTGGAGCGATTGCAAAAAGTGTTGGCCCAGGCCGGAGTAGCTTCCAGGCGCAAATGCGAGGAGTATATATCGGCAGGCAGGGTGCAGGTGAACGATGAAACCGTTACGACGCTGGGGGTGAAGGTCGACCCGGCCGTAGACAGTATAAAAGTGGACGGACGCCTGATTAACAAGCAGCGGAATCAGTACATTTTGTTCAACAAGCCGAAAGGCGTCATTACAAGCACGACCGATCCGGAAGGGCGCAGCGTCGTGAACGATTATTTGAAGGATATTAAAGAAAGAATTTATCCGGTCGGGCGTCTCGACTATGACAGCGAAGGACTGCTGCTGCTCACGAACGACGGGGAGCTGGCCAACCTGCTCACGCATCCGAGGCATCATGTGCCGAAGACGTATCATGCAACCGTCGAAGGCGTGCCGCACGGCGATTTGCTGGACAAGCTCCGAGCGGGAGTCAAGCTGGAGGACGGCATGACCGCGCCGGCGGAGCTGGAATATCTCGACATCGACCCGGAGAAAAACGAAACGATCATTTCGATTACGATTCACGAGGGACGCAACCGGCAAGTGCGCCGCATGTTCGAGGCGATTAAGTATCCGGTTATCCGACTGAAGCGCGTACAGTTCGGGTCGCTGCTGCTCGCAGGGCTTCAAAGAGGGAAGCATCGGAAGCTCACAGCCCAGGAAGTCGAGGAGCTCCGGCAAAGTGCGGTGCAGTCACATAATGTTCAAAAAACTTCGGAATGACGCGGTTTTTTCTGATGCGATTTCGCTATAATGAGTGTAGCCGCATGGATGAAAGGAAGCGAAGGTGATCCGAGATGCGCGGACGTAATAAGTGGATTCAAGGCATCATTTTAACTGCGGTTTTGCTGATCGGGGGATATACGATAGGGAGCAGCTTGTTCGCCAAGGAAGACATTCCGCGGGAAGGGAGCACTGCTCCTGATTTTTCGTTAACGGGGCTGGACGGCAGCAAAGTATCTTTGTCCGATTACCGCGGGAAGCCGGTCATCGTCAACTTCTGGGGCTCCTGGTGCGAGCCGTGCATTCGCGAGATGCCGGCCATTCAGCGCCAGTACGAGAAGTGGAAGGACAAAGGGCTTGTTGTGCTCGGACTAAATCTCGACGAAAGCAGGGTGACCGTGCAAAGCTTTGTTCAGCAAACCGGCGTTACGTTTCCCGTGTTGTTCGACAAGGAGCTGCGGATGCGGGACCGCTATGCGGTTCGTTATTATCCGACGACGTTTTTTATCGATCCGCAAGGGAAAATCGTCAAAATTGCGGTTCTGGAAATGGACGACGCTTATATCGAGCAGACGATCCAGCCGCTGCTGAAACAGTAAAGGAGCGATACACTCCGTGATTGCGAATACGAAATGCGAGTGCGGACACCAAAATCATGTGGGTACCGTCTTATGCGAGTCATGCGGGAAACCGCTTTTCGACGACAAGGGCGAAGCTCCGCTCGAGATGAGATACGACGGCGTAGCCAGACGATCGCAAAAAACGAACCCGTCTGTGCTCGATCGATTGTGGAATTTTTTCTCATCCGTGAAGGTAGCGGTTTATCTGATTTTGGCCACGCTCGTCGGCTCTACGCTCGGATCGATTTATCCGCAGGAAAATACGTTTCTGAATGTGGATCCGGCCAAGTATTATAAGGAAACGTATGGCTGGACCGGCGATCTGTATTACAAGCTCGGCTTGTCCGACACATACAGCTCGTGGTGGTTTATCGGACTGCTTGTATGCATCGGGACCTCGCTCGTCATATGCAGTCTGGACCGGGTACTTCCGCTATATCGTGCGCTTAGCAAGCAGCAGATCCGCAAGCATATGAGCTTCTTGATGCGTCAAAATGTCGTGTACACTGGCACGCTGGCCTCCTCCGGCTCTACCATAGCGGAGCCTGAAGCATGGGTGCAGGATACCGCCGCCAAGCTGCGCAAAAAAGGATATCGGGTACATACGGACGGCGCGGCGCTGCTCGCGGAGAAGCACCGCTTCAGCCGATGGGGGCCGTACGTCAACCATATCGGCCTCATTATCGTTTTGCTGACGATTTTGTTGCGAACGCTTCCCGGCTGGCAGATGGACCAGTATATCGGCTTTCTCGAAGGGGAGCCGACGAAAATTCCGGACACGCGGTATTATCTCGAGAACGACCAGTTTAATGTTGAGTTTTACAACGAGAATGAGATGACGGAAGCCTTCCGCGAGAAGGGGCAAACGGTAGCAAAGTTGTATGAGACGAAGGCCGTTTTGTACGAATGCGTCGCCGATTGCGACAACCCGGACAAGCAGCCTCAGCTGAAGGAGGTTACCCGCCAGACGATCACCGTCAACCATCCGCTGAAGTACAAGGGCTTGTTAGCCTATCAGTTCGATTACTCGCAAACGCCGAAGCTGCTATCGGTAAGGCCGCTGCTGAAAAACAAAACGACCGGACAGTCGTACGGCCCGCTAACGATCCGAATGAAAAATCCGGAGTCCTCCTACACCGCCGGTCCGTACAAGCTTGAGCTGAAGGAGTATTTCCCCGACTTCTCGATTAATGATAAGGGAGTTCCGATTACGGTGTCGAACGAACCGAACGCACCGGCTTTCGTCTTCCTCATTACGGGACCGGATATGCCGAAGGAAGGGCAGTCCTATTTGTACTTCCCGCGCGAGATCGACAAGGTGAAATATAGTCAGGATCAGATTAACGGAGCGTTCAGCAGCGTATGGGATATCTCCGTGAACTCGATGAACGATGTCGAAATCGCCAACTTTACGAGTTATTTGAACATCCGGCGCGATACGGCGCTGCCGTACATTTTCACCGGCGGCATGATTTTCCTTATCGGGGTTGTGATGGGGTTATACTGGCAGCACCGGCGCATCTGGCTCCGCTTTGACGACGGAGATAAGCTGACGCTTGGAGCGCACACGAATAAAAACTGGTACGGACTGAGAAACGAAGTGGCAGCTGTGCTGAATAAAACAGGCATCGCCGTTACTCCGAAACAGTTGGCTAACGAGGTGAACAAATCTTGACGACAGAGTCGCTTAGCGGAACGTTTCTATTGATCGCTTTTATCCTGTATACGTTGTCGTTCATCATTTTCGGCATTGCGGTGACGGGGAAAAAATGGAGCGAGCGAGACCCGGAGAAGCATGTGAAGCGGTGGGGCAGACTGGGACTGGTGCTTACCGTTTTCGGTCTTCTCTTCCAGTTCGGGTATTTCATTACCCGCTGGATTGCGGCAGGGCATATTCCTGTCAGCAATATGTTCGAATTTTTAACGTTTTTGTCGATGATGATCGCGCTTGCCTTCATTATTGTGTATGCCATATACCGGACTGCCGTGCTTGGCCTGTTCGCGATGCCGGTATGCATACTGATCCTCGCCTATGCGCTTGTATTCCCGCCGGATATTCAGCCGCTGATCCCGGCGCTGCAAAGCTACTGGCTCAAAATTCACGTCACGATGGCCGCCTTCTCGGAAGCGTTCTACGCCGTTGGTTTTGCGGCCGGTCTGATGTACCTGCTGCGTGTCGTTAATTTCAAGGGTACGTCCAAAGCGGACATCAAAGAGCGGCGCGGCGTGGAAGTCGTTATTTTTGTCGTCATCACTACGCTGGCGTTCGTCATCACCGTGTTTATTTTTAAAGGAATCGGTTATGAGGCGCAGTTTAAGCAGGAAATTACGAAGATCAGTCAAACCGGTCAAGAAACGGTCGAAACGAGCATCGTAGACTACGTGCTCCCGCCGATCGTCCAGCCGTTCAGCAGCACGGTCGTATCGATGCAGCCGTTCCTCGGCATGGACGAGCCTCTGATGACGGCTCCGTCTTGGATGAACGGTATCAATGCAGGGCGCAAGCTGAATACGTTTATATGGTCGCTGATCGCCGGCGCCATCCTGTATGTGCTCATTCGTCTCGCCTTGCGCAAGCAGATCGGTGCGGCGATCCAGCCGGCGATGTCGGGCATGGACGCGGAGGATTTGGATGAAATTAGCTACCGCGCGATTGCAATCGGGTTTCCGCTGTTTACGCTGGGCGCGCTCATCTTCGCGATGATATGGGCTCACGAGGCGTGGGGACGCTTCTGGGGCTGGGACCCGAAAGAAACGTGGGCGCTTATTACTTGGCTGTACTATACCGCTTACTTGCACTTCCGCTTGTCCCGCGGCTGGCAGGGCCGCAAGTCGGCCTGGATGGCCGTTATCGGCTTCGTTGTCGTCATGTTTACGAATGTGGGCGTCAACCTGATTATTGCCGGGCTTCACTCGTACGCGGGGGTATAAATATCCCCGCAAAGTGCAGCCCAGGCTTCGAAGCATATTCCAATTACTTTGCGGGGAGCCCCTCAAAAGATGTAATCGAAATAGGATATCCTGATTCCAAGTTGCTGAAGGAGTTGAGCGAATATGGTGGATTTGAAAGCTAATATTCTCGTTGTGGACGACGAGGAGCGCATTCGCCGTTTGCTTCGCATGTACCTGGAGAAAGAAGGCTTCGTCATTGACGAAGCCGAGGATGGAGAGACGGCGCTCGCCAAAGGGCTCGAGGGCCATTACGACTTAATCTTGCTGGACGTGATGCTGCCGGGGATCGACGGAACGGAAGTATGCGCCAGACTGAGACAAGTGAAGGCGACGCCGATTATTATGCTGACGGCGAAGGGCGAGGAAGCGAATCGGGTACAAGGCTTTGAAGTCGGCGCAGACGATTATGTCGTCAAGCCGTTCAGTCCGCGCGAGGTGATTTACCGCGTGAAGGCGATTTTGCGCCGTTCGTCCGCGACCGCATACTTGGCTAAGGATGCCATTCATGCGAGCAACAATATCGTATTCCCGCATCTCGTCATCGAGCACGACGCCCACCGGGTGACGGCTGGCGGACAAGAGGTGGCGCTGACGCCGAAGGAATACGAGCTGCTTCATTATTTGGCTACCTCGCCGGATAAAGTTTTTTCGCGCGAAGACCTGCTGAAGGACGTATGGAACTACGAGTTTTTCGGCGATTTGCGCACGGTCGACACGCATGTGAAGCGGCTCCGCGAGAAGCTCAACAAAGTTTCGCCGGATGCCGCTGCGATGATTACGACCGTATGGGGAGTCGGCTACAAACTCGAGGTGCCTAAATAAGTGAAGCTGTGGACATGGAAAAGCGTTGTCGGCAAGTTATGGATGACGATTATCGGACTGGTTGCCGTTGTTCTTGTGATCAACGGCATCTTTATGGGGCAATTTCTCGATACGAATTTTGCCAATTCCAAAGACCAGGAACGCAGCTTGCAAAAGCTGGCGTCTAAGGTGTCTGCGGATCTGACGCTGCATCGCGATGAATTTTTATATGTGAATGCGGTGGCGGAGCTGCTGGATGCGCAGGATGCGGCCATGATTGTGTTGAACGACAAGCTGGACGAGATGATTCCGGCCTCGAAGGTGACGCAAATTCCGAAGCTGAATGCGCTGAGCTTGTTTGAGCCGGATCAGCTCAGGCAGGTGCTCGGAGGGAGCACACGACCTTCGATCTATTTCGATGGGCAGTCGGGCAGGCGCTTTTTGGCCGTCGCGGTTCCCCAATACGAGGCAGACAAAAGCAGGGCGATCGGCGTCGTTATTTTGTACCAGGCGCAGATCGCGCTCGACTATACGCAGGCGTATTTTCAGAATTTGTTTGTTATCGCCGGTATTATCGGCTTTTTGTTAACGACACTGTTCGCTTTCTTCCTGTCGAGCCGGATTACGCAGCCGCTGCTGCAAATGAAAAAGGCGGCAGATTTCATTACGCTCGGCGAATACAAGACCCGTGTTCCCGTAACGTCGTCGGATGAAATCGGGCAGCTCGCGGTGGCGATCAACCAGATGACGGAACGGCTCGATCATACGATCAATGCGCTCAATCAGGAGAAGGAGCATCTGTCGAGCGTGCTGCGCAGCATGACCGACGCGGTCATCACGCTGGATGCGGACGGCTGTGTCGTGCTGACGAATCCGCAAGGAGAGAAGCTGGTCAAGGAATGGCATGAAATCGGCTGGGAAGATTCAAGTGGAGATCATTCCGGCAAAATGCGCGCCCCGGACCCTTTGCAGCCGCTGTTCGAGGACGTCGTCAAAAGCAATCGGGATATCGCTTCGACGATTCGCGTTCGCAGCAGCGTTTACTCGGTTGTTATGGCGCCGCTATATTCCATAGAAGGTTTGCGCGGGACGGTCGCCGTGTTGCGGGACGTGACGGAGGAGCATCGGCTCGATAAATTGCGCAAAGATTTCGTCGCCAACGTCTCGCACGAGCTGCGTACGCCGCTGTCGATGCTGCAGGGCTATAGCGAAGCGCTGCTTGACGATATTGCCGCGACTCCCGAGGAACGGCGCGAGTTGGCTCAGGTCATTCATGACGAGTCGCTTCGTATGGGACGTCTCGTCAAAGATTTGCTCGATCTGGCCCGTATGGAAGCGGGACATATGGAGATGAGCTTCCGCGAATTCGAGCTGGAGCCGCTTCTCCAGCGCGTCCATCGCAAGTTCGGCGCGCTTTGCAAGGAGCGCGGCATCAGCCTGAAGCTGAACGTGCATCCGATCGACATCACGATGCGCCATGCCGATGAGGACCGGCTGGAACAGGTGCTGACGAATCTGCTCGACAATGCGATCCGGCATACGCCGGAGGGGGCGTGGGTCGAAATCCGGGTGAACACGCAAATGGAGCAGCAGGGCGAGACGGTCGTCATCGAAATCGCGGACGGTGGCCGGGGAATTCCGCCGGAGGATCTGCCGTTTATTTTCGAGCGATTTTACAAAGCGGATAAGGCAAGAACAAGAGGTTCTTCCGGCGGCACCGGTCTCGGCCTTGCGATCGTCAAAAATATTGTCGACGCGCATCAGGCGACAATTGGGGCGCAGAGCGAGCTAGGTCAAGGCACCACCTTCACGATCCAGCTCCCGAATCGGGCGAGATCGGTATAGGTTAAGAACGTACCAAAAAACGGCGGCGAAGCTAAGCTTCACCGCCGTTTCGATTTCTTCAGTTCCTTACTTCCCGGTGATTCGACGGCCGCATGACGGAAAGCGTCAAATCGGAAGTCGATAGAAGGCTATAAATTGTTGAACAAGCGCGACAAATCTTGTTGTTCGTGAAACATTCCCCTTAAACGGCCTCAAGTGGCATTAGTCGAGCGTAATTTCGCGAACACGCTTGATTTCAGGCAGGGCGGACAACTGGTCCAGCACCGTCTTCGTCGCTTGTCTGTCGATCGTCAGCACCATAATCGCCGAGCCGCCTACATCAGTACGTCCGACCTGCATCGTAGCGATATTGACATCGTTGTTGCCGAGCAGGGTGCCCACACGGCCGATAATCCCTGGCTTATCCATATGCGAGATCAGCAGCAGATGACCTTCCGTTGCGATATCCACCGGGTATGGCCCGATTTGCACGATCCGTTCGCCGAAGCCGGACAAGAGCGAACCCGACAACCAGCGCTCCTCCGTTTTCGTTTTCAGCGAAAGCGTAATCCGGTTCGAGAAACCTTGCGACGAGAGCGATTTCTGGATCACGATATTGATGTCCCGCTGCTTGGCTAAATGCATCGAGTTGACGGCATTGACCTGCTCGGCGCCCAGGTGGTGGGACAAAATCCCTTTCAGCACGTAACGGCTGAGCGGATTCGTATCGAGATCGGCAAGCTCGCCGGAGTAGTTGATCGTAATTTCGCGAACGGCGCCATCGGTCATTTGCGCCAGCGAATTGCCGAGTTTTTCGCATAGCTTGAAGTAAGGCTGGATTTTGTTCAGCAGCTCGGCCGGAATCGGCGGCATGTTCACCGCGTTTTTGAACGGCTCGTTCCGCAGGATGTGAATCACTTGCTCGGCTACGTCGATCGCGACGTTTTCTTGAGCTTCTATTGTCGAGGCGCCGAGATGCGGCGTCACGATAATTTTCGGATGCTTCAGGAACGGATGATCGGCAGCCGGAGGCTCATGCTCGAATACGTCGAAAGCCGCCCCGTGCACGATGCCTTCGTCCACAGCTTCCACGAGCGCCATCTCGTCGATAATGCCGCCGCGCGCGCAGTTCACAATACGCATGCCTTTCTTCATCACTTCGAACTGCGGTCTGCTGATCATATGCCGCGTTTCGTTCGTAAGCGGGGTATGCACGGTCATAAAATCCGCGTTCCGCACGATTTCGTCAACGGTTGCAAGCTTGATGCCGAGCTTCTCGGCGCGATCTTCCGTCATGAACGGATCGTAGCCAAGCACGGACATGCCGAACGCGATCGCGCGTTTCGCTACTTCGGCACCGATGCGGCCAAGTCCGAGCACGCCGAGCGTTTTGTTCCGCAGTTCGACGCCGACGAACGACTTGCGGTCCCAATCGCCGTTTACCGTCTTCATGTACGCTTGCGGAATGTGACGGGCGAGCGCCATCATCATGGCGAACGTATGCTCGCAGGTTGTGATCGTGTTGCCGTCCGGCGCGTTGATGACGACGATGCCGAGGCTTGTGGCGGCTTCCAGATCGATGTTGTCTACGCCGACGCCCGCACGGCCGATGACTTTCAGATTCGTTCCGGCTTCCATGATCCGGCGCGTCACTTTGGTTTGCGAACGAACGAGCAGAGCGTCGAAGCCGCCAATGATTTTAACGAGCTCATCCTCGCCGAGCCCCGTTTGTTTGACGATTTCGATATCGCTTGCTTCCGTAAGCTGCTGCAAGCCCAGATCGCTAATCGGGTCCGATACCAATACTTTAAACATTTGTGAATACTCCTCCTTAAGTCTTCTGTCAGTATGTGTTATACAAAAGCAAAAAACTCCCGTTCCCATGCAGATATGTATCCGCATATAGGGACGAGAGTCTGGTTCGCGATGCCACCCTAATTCGCGATACATTCGCATGTACCGCCTTAGTCGGTCCGGCCTGTCGGCGGACCAGAGCGTTAACGGGCTCAGCCGGCTGCGCTTGGCGTACGGTTTCGCGCATCGACTCGGGAGTGGATCGTAAGACGTTCGCCACCGGTTCGCAGCAACCACCGGCTTTCTGTAGGCTTCCTTCCTACTATTCTCCGTCATTGTCATTTACAAGATTTCGTTGTTTGATCAGCTGCTAATCTTTACGAAGAACTTCGATCAGAAGCTTTTTTATACTTTACCACGCTGACGCAGGCGTGTCAATGAATTTAAGACACATTTATGACACCACGAAACAGAGAGGACGGGTTCTTCGAAAAATGGACACAATTCGAGCCGCCGGTAACCGGAATGCGGTTTGTATGGCAGGCAAACTTGAACTTGCCAGTCTTTTTCGCTATCTTCTAAATATGAGAGGCGATGGTCCTTGTAACCTGGAGCTACTTATTTTCGTAAAAGAAAGGCAGCTGCGGGATCGTTTCGCCCGAATACCATTTCTCCTTGCTCGAAAGATAATCGCCTTTACGGGCTGCGTTCGTATCGATCAGCACGTTCACGATCGACTCGATATCGTTCAGGTTCATTTTTTTGGCTTGCCCGTTCGATAACATCTCGTCCACCCGGACCGTCAAATCCTGCGGGTATTGCGGCCCGAAACGTTGATCCTTCAGCATAATCGAGGATACGGCTGCATTTTTGACGTTCAAATTCATCTGGCTCCAGTCTTTGGCTGTCAAATTCGGTAAACCGAGCAGTTTGACGCCTTTCACCTCGGCTTCGATCGTTTCGTTCCATTTGACGATGGCGGCATAATACTGCTGCTGGGCCTGCAGCGCCAGTTTCTTTGCTTCGCGCGTATAGGAATCGCCGTCGATCTCGTCAATCAGAGCGCCCGGTTTCATCGCATTGGCCTTCGATTGATATTGTTTCGTTGTTTGTGCAAACAGCTTCATGCTCTTAACCAAATTTTGATGCGCTTCTCCAAGCAGCGGAGACGTGTCGGACGTAGCGGCGTTTGCCAGAGCGGAATACTTCTCGTCGGCGCTTTTGGACAATTCCTTCATAACCGCGGAGGCATCGACTCCGTTTTGCAGCTCAAGCTCTTTCATTTTGTCGAACCAGCGGTTCGTAAATTCGCGATAAGGCGCGTAGATCGTATGATAAAAGGAAACGAGATACTGCTGATCGTAAGCTCCCGGCCTCGCGGCGGCTTCTTCCTTCGGTGTTGTTTTCGCCAAAAATTCGGCTTCCGCGCGGTTTTGACCGATCTGAAAGCCAAAGAAAAAGGCCCCGGCTACACAGACGAGCATAAATACGAGAATAAGCGAAAAAATGTAGTCCGTGCGGGTAAGACGCGATTCCATAATATGACCCCTTGTCCAGAATGTTTTTTAGTATAGGCTATTCTACCTAAAATGTGAACCGTGTGCCCCGGAGGGACCATGAAAAAAATAAACTTCAAACGTTTCCGCATCCGCAAAATCGATCCGAGCGAGTTGGACGACCGGCTGCTGCTGATCAATTTGTACATGACGCAAGCCATTACTTTTATTATCGGCATCATCATCGTATTATTTCAGTCCCAATCGCTGATTGATCTGCTGCGGCTTCCAGATCGGCTGTCGGCATGGGGATGGGCGCTTCTGTTTACGGCGGCCGTGCTGCTGCTGGATTTTCTGATCGCCCGCTGGGTGCCCGAGGAAGTAACGGACGACGGCGGAATCAACAAGAAACTGTTCCGGCTGCGCCCGTTATGGCATATTGCGGTCCTGTCGTTCGTCGTCGCAGTCTGCGAGGAACTGCTGTTTCGCGGCGCGATCCAGCATGCGCTGGGCCCGTATTGGACGAGCATCCTTTTTGCCGCGATTCACGTTCGTTATTTGCGCCATTGGCTGATGACGGGGATGGTATTTGCGATCAGCTACGGCCTGGGCAAAATGTACCTGTTGACCGGCTCGCTGTGGACGCCGATCGCCGCTCACTTTGCCATCGATTTTGTGATGGGCTGCCTGATTCGTTACGGAAAGGATGAACAAGATGGGGAAGGCTGACAGCAAGAGCCGTACACAGCAGGGTAAACAGCAAATGCCAGGCGAAGATGAAATGCGCCTTCCGCCAAGAAGGGTCATCCACGCAACCGATAATACGAAAGCGACCCGCATTTTTCACGCAAGTCTCGTCGTACTGCTCATCCTGTTAACAATGGGAATCATTTTCTGGTATCAGATGTACGGGGAGTAGGAGTTAGCCGTGTCAATCGATGCAGGGTCGACGAAGGAGTAGCCTTTCTCTTCGAGCTTTGTTAGCAGATCGTCGAGCGCTGCGGCTGTCCAGGGCAGCTCGTGCATTAAAATATTGCTTCCCGGATGCAGCTGCTGCAAAACCCGTTCGATGACACGTTCCGGTTTTTGGTTTTGAACGAGCCAGTCCTCCGAGCCGTTCGACCACGTCATGAACAGCAGATGTTCTTCCTTCGCCTTCTTTTTGACGAGCGCCCCGCTCGAACCGAAAGGAGGCCGGAAAAACGTCGGAGCCGCTCCGATCGTCTCTTTTACGAGCTGCTGAACGCTCCGGATCTGCCGGATCACCTGCTCTTCCGGCTCCCGCTTCAAATCGATATGGTCCCACGAATGATTGCCGATCGTATGGCCTCGCTCATGGAGAAGCAGGAGCAGCTCGGGATGTTTTTGCACGCGATAGCCATTTACGAAAAAGATTGCTTTTGCCCGGTGTTTGGCCAAAGCGGACGTCATCTGCTCGAGAAGAGTGCGGTCATTCGGCCCGTCATCAAACGTGAGCAGCACGACCTTCTTGTCGCCGCTTGGATCTATCGGAACAATATCGTAATTGCTGTTCATGATGTACGTTTTAGCCGCAGCGGCGGCACCGACTAGGTTGAGTTTTTCAAGGCTTCCGCTGTGCTCCTCCGGCGCCGATTGCTGAAGTGACGCTTCGGCGGCGGCAGCCGGCGGTTGGTTGGCGTGACACCCTGCAAGCAGGAAGCTTAAGGCGAAGAGAGCAAGGGCAAGGGGGCTGCCGTGCCGCAAATAGGGGATCATTGTATTCGACTCCCGACGTCTGAGATGAGATTCGGGACTATTTTGGCCTGAGTACAGGAGGAATAAACGGATCGGGTTCCTATTTTTTTCACGTATGACGCAGCGGCCGAGGGACAACCTACACTTGAACCTTAAACACATCAAGGAGGTACAAGCGATGAAAATGGGCGCCTTTCTGCTTGGCGGTATCGTTGGCGCGGCTGCCGTCATGTATATGAACCGGGGCGGCTCCTGGTCGTTTGCCGGAATGTCGGATATGTTCGGCACTTCGATGAACGGAGCCAAAGCGAATCAAAGAAACAATCGGCATTTCCGCTCCTCCTCGTCGTCTTCTCATACCCGGGATATGAGCCGCGATAACGGTCGTAACGCCGGTCGCGACGATGCGGATTTCAAGGAAATGGAGAACATGATCAAGAGCGATCCGAACGTGAAAAAAGAGGTTGATGAAATACTCGGCCAATCGGGTCGGTCGTATACACAGTAAAATAGAGGGTCTAAAAAAAAGTCCGTTTTCCTTCAGGGGAAGCGGGCTTTTTTTTAGTTAAGTTTTAAGTAGCGTCGGCAAAAAAAACATGGTAACATGGACTATACATGCCCATGTTTTCAACTCACCATTTTTTGAATAGCATCATACTCTGTTACAACAGAGGTGGAAGGGAGGTCCTGTCATGAGAATTGAACGTCTGAGTGTAGATAAGATAAGGATTTTCCTGACATTCGACGACCTGACGGAGCGCGGCATCCAAAAAGAGGATATGTGGCGCGAAATTCCGAAAGTCCATGAACTGTTCAGCGAGATGATGGAGCAGGCACATACAGAGCTCGGCTTTGACGCATCGGGACCGCTTGCGGTGGAAGTTTTCGCGCTTCCGGCACAAGGAATGGTTGTGATCGTAACTCGAGGTAAAGTTCAAAATCCGACGGACCCGGTCGACGAAGAAGAAGCGGAAGAAGTTTACGAAATGGAAGTGACCCTGGAGCAAAGCGACGTCATCTCCTATGCCTTTCACGACTTCGAATATTTGCTTAAGGCTTCTCACGTAGCGTCCAGAATCGGCGTTACCGAAGGAGTTCTTTATTCTTATAAAAATAAATACATTTTGCAGATCGACCCGGAAGAGATGGAGGAGCCTCTGTATCAGGCCCTAATCGCCATCTTGTCCGAATACGGGGACGCTACCTCGGTTACAACCGCGGTTTTGGACGAATACGGCAAAAAAATTATCGATGGAGCGGCTATTCAAACGCTATGCGAGCATTTCCATAAGTAACGGATACTCGGAAATCGCCATAATGGATAACGAGCAGCATCTTCGAAAACGAACGTTTTTGCGGATGCTTTTTCCTGTTCCGGGGCTCCCCGCAAAGGTTTTGGAATAAGGAGTTTTAGGAGGGATGATCGATGGAATGGCTCTCGGTCGTTACAGCCGCTGTAGCGCCCGGAATCGCACTGCTATCCTATTTCTATTTGAAAGATCGGTACCACTCCGAGCCGATCCATATGGTCGCCCGCTTTTTCTTATATGGCGTCCTGCTCGTATTTCCTACGATGGTGCTGCAGCGAGCGCTCGTGCTCGGCTTCGGCGATAACCCGGCCGTGTTCGCTTTTGGCATAACGGGTACGATCGAGGAATTTTTCAAATGGTTTATTTTATATTATGCGATATACAAGCATACGGTGTTTGACGAGCCTTATGACGGGATTGTGTATGCGGTCGCCGTATCGCTCGGTTTCGCTACGCTGGAGAACGTCATCTATGCGCTGCTGAATCAATTTTCGTTCTCTGCTTTGCTGTTCCGCGCTTTTCTGCCTGTATCCGGCCACGCCTTGTTTGCGGTCATGATGGGCTATTATATGGGCAAAGCGAAGTTCGGCAATCCGAAGCACCAATCGAGGCTGCTGCTCGCTTCGCTCGCCGTACCGATCTTTTGGCACGGGACGTTCGATTATATTTTGCTGCAAACGAAAACGTACTGGATCTGGTTCATCGTACCGGTCATGGTTTATTTATGGGTTCGCGGCATCGGCAACGTCAACCGGGCGAATGCCAAATCGCCTTTTCGCTCCGTACGCCCGGAGGAAGAGATTGAAATATGAAAAATCCGGTTATACTTCCGGTATAAGGTAATGAGAAAACCGGAGGAAACATATGATAGGAACGAGAGTGAAAGTATCGATCCGATGCTTGCGGTGCGGAGAACGGTTCGTGCTTCGCGGCAAGGAGGAAAAAGGACGCATCGAAACAGGATTCAAGATGTGTCTGTGCAACAATCAAGTCGACTTCGAGATTGAACCGACCCCATAACTTTGGGCGAACAAGCGAAGGAAGTCTTGCATAACGCAAGACTTCTTTTTGTTTTTTCCAGGACGCATATTTAGGCGCGCCGGACATGCATAAACATTCGGCAATAACGAAAACTATATCTCAAATGTGGTAATGGAAGGGAGCGAAAACACCATGTACAAAAGGCTGAGTGCCATCCTATTTCCGATCATGACGGTGCTGCTTGTCGGTGCGGTGTTGTGGGGGTATCAGGTCAACCAGGAGAAAAACTCGATTTTGATCAAGGCGGAAAATCAGTACCAGCGGGCGTTTCACGATTTGTCGTACCATGTCGACAAGCTTCATTCGGAGCTCGGCAATACGCTTGCGCTGAACTCGCAGTCTTACGCTTCACAGCGCAAAGGGCTTATCAACGTATGGCGGATCACGAGCGAAGCGCAAAACGAAATCAACCAGCTTCCGCTTACGCTGCTTCCGTTCAACAAAACGGAGGAACTTCTCAGCAATATCGCCAATTTCTCGTATCGCGCCTCGGTCCGGGATTTGACGAAGGAGCCGCTGAGCGAAGACGAGATGAAAACATTAACGGCGCTGTACGAGCATTCGAAGCAAATCTCGAGTGATCTGCGCGACGTGCAGTCCAAAGTAATTGCAAGCAGCTTGCGCTGGATGGATGTCGAGGTGGCGCTCGCCTCGGAAGAAAAAATGCTCGACAATACGATTATCGACGGATTCCAGACGGTGGATAAAAAGGTAAGCGAATATAAGGAAATGAACTGGGGTCCTTCGATGGCCGCCATGTTCGAGAAGCGGACGTACACGGCTTTATCCGGTCAAGAAGCCACAGAGGACGAAATCAGACAAAAAGCGGCCAAAATCATGAACGACAAACCGCTGTCCGACGTTCGTGTCGTAGAAAACGGCGCCGGCACCGAGTACCATTCGTACAGCTTATCCGGCAAAAACGAAAGCGGCGGAGACGTTTCGATGGATTTTACGAAAAAGGGCGGCCAGTTAATCTGGTTCATGAACCCGCGCGACGTGGCCTCAACCGGAATTAGCCCGGAGCAGGCGAGAGATGCCGCCGGCACGTATTTGGCCGCGCACGACTATCCCGACATGACGCCGATCAGCTATGACGCTAGTCATCATATCGCCAGCCTGACGTTCGCGGCGAAGCAAAACGACGTGATTGTTTTCCCGGAAAAGGTGACCGTCAAGGTGGCGCTCGATAATGGCGATGTGATGGGCATTCAGGCCGCCGATTACATTTTCGAGCATAAAAAGCGCGATCTAAAAACGCCGGCGCTTACGATGGAGGAGGCGAAAAAGTCGCTGCATTCGAACTTTAACACACTCAACCAGTCGCTGGCGCTTATTAAAAACGATATCGACCAGGAAGTGCTCTGCTATCAGTTCACTGGGGGCGTAAACGGTTCGACGTACCGGATCTATATTAATGGAGATACGGGAGCTGAAGAGAAAGTCGAGCAGCTGCGTCACGCCGAGGCCGAAGCCGTATCTTGAAGAGCAATCGACAAAAGCCGTCAAAAGACGGCTTTTTGCGCGTTGCGCTGATTTTGGGGTATTGTGTAGGGGGAATTCATAAATTTGATGTTCGCATGTCATCCGCCCGTGGTATAATTGTACTACCTGACAATTCGTAGGACTAAAGTATCATAGGGGTCGGGAGGACCATGACGTGCTTCCAAAAGTGAACCAGATTTTATACGTGCAAGTAAATTCGATCGATCCTGAAGAGGCGGGTCAGGAGTTTAAGGCGCGAATTGCCGATATCAACTCGAGTTACATATCGATGGAGGTTCCGATCCACGACAAGACCGGTCATTTGAAGCGGCTATACTCCGGCGACCAGCTCAGCGTTTATTTTATGATGGAGGGCGGCGTCAAACATTACTTCAATACGGTCGTGTTAGGCTTCAAAGAGGAAGTGATCCGGCTAGTCCTGATCAAACCGCCGGAGCCGGATCAGATTACGAAGGTGCAGCGGCGCAATTTTTTGCGCGTGCCGGCCGAGCTTGAGATAGCTGTGAAGGCGTCGGACAAGCTGATGTTTACCGCTCTGACGAACGACGTAAGCGGCGGAGGCGTTTCGCTGGAGTGCGACGAACGGATTGCAGTCAAAGAGCGCTCCGCGATCGAATGCTGGGTGCTCATTCCGTATCGTAACGGCACGATCGAACATGCTTATTTCAAAGGGGAAATCGTTCGGGTGAAGCCGCTCGAGAACGGGAAAAACATTGTGATGGTTCAGTTCACAGACATTCCCGATATCGAGCGACAGCGCGTCATCCGGTACTGCTTCGAGCGTCAGCTGGACATCCGCAAGCAGTAACAGGAAGGCAAGCCTTTGGAAGCGAATGCCCAGCCGCGATCGTGGGCATACTGCTACGATCGAACCAAAAACGGTGGGAACTGGGCATGCCTGACGACTATACGGATAATGCTGCCAATGCAGCGGACGGACAACAGCATACGGATTCGGTATCGAATCGTGCCTGCTACGAGGACACCTTTATCGCTTTTTCCAGCCGTTTCGAGACGTTTTTGCGCCGGGCGGCAGGGACGGGACTGGTACTTCTAGTCGCTGCGCAGCTGCTGCTATCCGTCCCGGTCATCAGGGCATGGATCGTCCCGGTAGAGCGGATGGAAGGCGTCCCGTTTCAGCGCTATCGTTCTCAGGACGGGCCGTAATTGTTTTGCAACGACAGTGAGGGTATGGTATAATTTCTTACGATAATGCAGGCATGGCCTGCTTTTTTCCAGTTCAGTCGATCGGAGCAACCTGCACAGTCGTAAGGGAGGACGCTTTTCGTTGGACAAATTTAATATTGCGATCGACGGACCGGGTGCTGCCGGCAAGAGCACCGTTGCGCGGATCGTCGCCAAACTGCTCGGCTTTGTTTATGTTGATACCGGAGCCATGTACCGTGCAGTGACCTGGAAAGCGCTTCAAGCGGGCATCTCGCCTGCGGAAAAGCAGCGGCTTACCGAGATGGCTTCCGCGCTTCGCATCGAGCTGCATCCTGGCGAACAAGCCCAGCAGGTGCTGCTGGACGGCGAAGACGTGACCGACTATATTCGTTCTATAGCGGTGACCCAGAACGTATCCGCTATAGCGGCGATTCCGGAGATCCGTCGTCTGCTTGTAGATAAGCAGCAGGACATGGCGCGCTCCAAAGGCGTAGTGATGGACGGGCGCGATATCGGCACGCATGTTTTACCGGACGCGGAGCTGAAAATATTCATGACGGCCAGCGTGAGGGAACGGGCCGAGCGGCGTTACCTGGAGATGAAAGCGAAGCACGAAGACGTCACGCTCGAGCAGGTGGAGCAAGAAATAGCCGAGAGGGATCGCAAGGACGAGCAGCGCGAAGCGTCGCCGCTTGTTCAGGCGCCGGATGCGGTCCTGCTCGACACGAGCGGCCTCACCGTTACCCAGGTCGCGGAGCGCATTCTGGAGCTGGCGCAAGCGGCAGCAGGCAAGGGGATCCGATAATATGTCGTTATACCGATTCGGCAGATTCGTATGCCGCGTCTTTTACAAAACGGTTTACAGGTACGAGACGACCGGGCTTCATCACATTCCGGACAAAGGACCGGTCATCCTGTGCTCGAACCATATCAGCACGCTGGACCCGCCGCTTGTCGGGATTGCGCTGTCACGCAAGGTGCATTTCATGGCCAAGGCGGAGCTGTTCAAAATCCCGGTATTCGGATCGATGATTAAAGGTTTGGGCGCTTTTCCGGTAAAACGCGGCGGTGTAAGCAAAGAGTCGATCCGTGCGGCGCTGCAGCTCCTCGGAGACGATGGCGTGCTGGGCATCTTTCCGGAAGGAACGCGGGGCGGCGGCATGGGTAAAAAAGGGGCGGCAAGTCTTGCGTTTCGTTCCGGCGCAGCCGTGATTCCGGTGGCGATTATCGGGGAGTACAAGCCGTTTCGCAAAATGAGGGTCATTTACGGCGAGCCCGTAGACTTAACTTCTT
Organism: Paenibacillus ginsengarvi; assembly: GCF_003626695.1. Lineage (GTDB taxonomy): Bacteria > Bacillota > Bacilli > Paenibacillales > NBRC-103111 > Paenibacillus_AB > Paenibacillus_AB ginsengarvi. The sequence continues at coordinate 45,279 of NZ_RBAH01000007.1, read as the reverse complement.
TTAGCGAACAGGCAAACTCGGATTCGCTCGAACAGGCCACCGAGCATATTATGTCAACCATAAAAAGTCTCAAGCAGGCGCATTCGTAAGTTGCATTTGCTCGCAGATTCGCCCAAACGTTGCTTCGAGCGTATGGAAATGGTATCTTGGAATTATACTAAGCGAAAAAGTAAACGCGCAGTTCGGTTTGTCAGTCGAGGAGGTTAATCAAATGTCAGAAGAAATCAATGTTCAAGAATCCGCAGAAGCGGCCAATCAAGAATTGCTCAGCGTAGCCACCTACAAAAAAGGCGATATCGTCAAGGGCAAAATTGTCAAAATCGAAGACAATCAAGCTATTGTCGATATCGGTTATAAATACGATGGCATCATTCCGCTGAAAGAATTGTCGAGCGTAAGCGTGGACAATGCAGCCGAAGCGGTTCAAGTCGGTCAAGAAGTCGAATTGAAGGTGCTTAGCCTGGACGATAACAAGGAGAAGCTCCTGCTCTCCAAACGCGCTGTTGATAACGAGTTGTCCTGGAACGAGCTGCAAGCGAAGCTCGAGCAGGGCACGATCATCGAAGCGCAAGTGAAGGAAGTCGTTAAGGGCGGTCTCGTCGTTGACGTAGGACTTCGCGGATTTGTTCCGGCTTCCATGGTGGAACGCCATTTCGTGGAAGATTTCTCGGATTACAAAGGACGCACGCTTCGTCTGAAAGTGAAAGAGCTCGACCGCGAGAAGAACAAAGTCGTTCTGTCGCAGAAGGACGTTCTGGACGAAGAGTTCGAAGCGAACAAAAAGCAGGTGATGAGCAACCTGACAGTCGGTCAGCAGCTTGACGGCACGGTTCAGCGTTTAACGCAATTCGGCGCCTTCGTGGATATCGGCGGCATCGACGGTCTCGTGCACATCTCCGAAATGGCTTGGCATCATGTAGAGAAGCCGTCTGACGTTGTTGCGGAAGGCGACAAGGTGCAAGTGCAAGTGCTCAAGGTCGACCCGGAACATGACCGGATCAGCCTCAGCATTCGCGCTACGCAGCCGGGTCCTTGGCAGCAAGCAGCGGGCAGCTTCCAGATCGGCGAGATCGTGAAGGGCGAAGTGAAACGTCTGGTCAATTTCGGCGCATTCGTCGAAATCGCGCCTGGAGTCGAAGGCCTTGTTCATATTTCGCAAATCGCGCATCGCCATATCGGCACTCCGCATGAAGTGCTTAAGGAAGGGCAAGAAGTCAGCGTCAAAATTTTGGATTTCAACCCGGCCGAAAAGCGCGTGTCGCTCAGCATCAAAGAAACGGAAGAAGCGCCTGAAGCGCCGGCGAAACCGGAGCGCGAGCGCAGAAACGATCGCGGCGGTTCGCGCGGCTCTAACCACAACGAACCGATCCCTCCGCGGGAGAGCCTCAACATGACGCTCGGCGAGCGTTTTGGCGACAAGCTCAGCAAATTCAAATAAGATAAATTCTTACGGACGGCTTCCTCGCGAAGCCGTCTTTTTCGTATTTGGGCGAGCCCCCATCATCAAATTCAGATTCCACTTTGTGGGGTTATTTTGTCTTATTGCTTAAAAAGGGCGGGTTTCACAAATACTATGGGTTATTACGCCATAAGGGGATGAGTCATGAATCCCGGATTTCCCTCGTTTATTTTCATTTGCATCTCGCTCATATTACTGGCAAGCGGCTGGAAGCTCACTTTGCTGGGCGGTATATCGGACAGAGCGATTGCGGCGGTGTTCGGCCTATGGCTTGTGGTCGGCTTGCTGCGAATCGGACATGCGGATGCCGCAGTTATCGACGGAGCTGTCGCGGCGCTGCTGGCTGTCACGGTGCTCGGAGCGCTGGGAGGCCGCTTCCCGCTGCACGCGGTTCATCTGTTCTCGATAGGACTGTTCCTCGGCTCCGTCTATTACCTGTTTACCCGTCTCGGCGAGCTGAACCCGTTTTTTTGGCCCCACGGCAGTTGGGCTCCGGCGGGTCTTCTGGTTGCCGTGGCGGCTGCGATGCTCGTACGTAACCCGAAAGATCAGATTGCAGTCCTCAGCCTGGCGCTGCTGTTTGGAACGGTCCTGTATATGAGGCTTCATAAACAGCGGACGGGCATATCGCTCGGCGGGTTGCGGTTTCAGGACCAGTGGTGGCTCGCGCTGTTCACGGCACGCCTGCTGTCGCTGGCCGGCGAAACGACGATCGTTATGGCGCGGGGAGCGTCCCGCACGATTATGGGAAAATGGAAAGGAACTAAAAAATGATCGAACAAGCATACGCTCACCGGTATACGGCCAGCATTATTGTCGGCATCGTGCTTGGCCTGGTAGCCAGACTGACGATGCTGCGTACGGATTACAGGCAATACCCGACGTACCCGCACGGGCGAATTATTCATATTGCGCTCGGCGTCATTGCCGCGGCGCTTGGCTCGGTTGCGGTCCCGGCGCTTTTCGATAAAAATTATACGGCGATCACCTTTCTGACTGTGGCCGCCCAGCAGTTCCGGGACGTTCGCAATATGGAGCGAAACACGCTCAGCAAATTGGACGAAATGGAACTTGTTCCCCGCGGCGGCACGTATATCGAAGGGATCGCGATGGTATTCGAGGGACGCAATTACCTCGTTATCTTCACCGCTTTTGTCGGATCGCTGTTTACCGTGCTGTGGGGCATTTACTGGGGGATCGCCTGCGGCGCGGCCGCCGTGCTCGTCTCGCAAATATTCAAATCCGGCAAATCAATCGCCCACGCTGCCGACGTGGAAAGCGCGGAGGTGCGGATCGACGGACCCGATCTGTACGTCGGCAATATTTATATGATGAACGTCGGGTTGTCTGCGGACCGCGATACGATCCGAAAGCAAGCGCTCGGCTTCATCCTGAAGCCGAAAAATTGCAATTTCCGGGTGTCGCTGGCGAATCTCGGGCAGCGTCAGGCGATTTTGCACGATCTTGCGACGACTCTCGGCGTATACCGGGATTCGGGAGAGCCGGCGCTCGTCCCGATGGGCAAGCTCGATATGAACGACGGCAGGCTGGCGCTTTACGTTCCGCTTCAGGAGCCGGATGCCGAGAAAGCCCAGAAGGTGCTGCTGCGCGTGCCGCTGCTCGAAAGCGCGGTGCGTATGCCGTCCGAATCGGCAGCTCAGCCGAAAAAGGGAGGAGCTTAGCAGGTGGGAAAAATTTTAGCTGTCGTTTCGACAATACCGCACAAAGTCGGGGGTGGGGCACCGATATTTCTTGTCGAAACGGAGAAGGAGCAGCAAGAGGTCGCGTTTTTGCTGGAAAAGATTTTGGACGCTAACGCACACGATTTGAAGAACGGCACGATGATACTGGTCGACCATAAGGGGTGAGGCCGGTCGAATCGTGTCGGTCTGCCGTTTAGGGAATGACGGATACAGGCGAAATACAGGAGAAGGGCGCTTCTTCACTTTGTCGGGCGAATTTGTTATGATGGAAGGCGTGATTATTATGAGCCGTATAGCTCTAGGGCGACGACCGTCGTCCAGCACAGGACTGAAAGCTTCGGATCGATAACCGAGGGAATTTGAAAGTAGGAGTTGAATCGGATGGCACGTCCCATCGTGGCGATCGTAGGACGCCCGAATGTGGGGAAATCGACGGTTTTCAATCGAATAATCGGCGATCGGCTCGCAATAGTAGAAGATAAACCCGGTATTACGCGTGATCGGATATACGGTGTCGGTGAATGGATGGGCACTTCTTTCAGCGTGATCGACACCGGCGGGATCGAGATAGACGGTCAGGATCAAATGCTAAGGTCGATCCGGATGCAGGCGGAGCTGGCGATCGAAGAGGCGGATGCAATCGTCTTCATGGTCGACGCCAAGGCCGGCATGACCGGCTCGGATACGGAAGTGGCGCAAATTTTGTACCGGGCGCAAAAGCCGGTTATTCTAGCCGTTAACAAAGTGGACAATTTAAAGCGGCAGGACGACATTTATGAGTTTTACTCGCTAGGTTTCGGCGATCCGATCGGGATATCCGGCGCGCACGGCATCGGCATCGGCGATCTGCTGGAGGCGGTCGCCCAGAAGCTGCCGGTGAAGGAAGACGAGGAGTACGGGGAGGATACGATCCGGGTCGCGCTCATCGGACGCCCGAACGTAGGCAAGTCGTCGCTCGTGAACGCCATCTTGGGCGAGGAGCGGGTTATCGTCAGCGATCAGGCGGGGACGACCCGCGACGCGATCGATACGCCCTTCGAGAAAGACGGGCAGAAGTTCGTGCTCATCGACACGGCGGGCATGCGCAAGCGCGGCAAAGTGTACGAGACGACCGAGAAGTACAGTGTCATGCGCGCCATGCATGCGATCGAGCGGGCAGACGTCGTGCTTGTCGTCATTAACGGCGAGGAAGGCATCATTGAGCAGGACAAGCATATCGCCGGCTACGCCCATGAAGCGGGCAAAGCGTCGATCTTCGTCGTCAACAAATGGGATATCGTGGACAAAGACGACAAAACGATGCAGCAATTTACGCAAAAAATTCGCGATCATTTCCTGTTCATGACGTATGCGCCGGTCGTATTCGTCTCGGCCAAGACGAAGCAGCGGCTGCACAAGCTGCTGCCGGTCGTCGTAGAGGTAAGCGAGCAGCATGCGATGCGGGTTCAGACGCATCTGCTGAACGATGTCGTCTCCGATGCGGTTGCCTTCAATCCGCCGCCTACCGACAAAGGAAAACGGCTCAAAATCAATTATGCGACGCAAGTGTCGGTCAAACCGCCGACGATACTGTTGTTCGTCAACGATCCGGAATTAATGCATTTCTCCTACGAGCGGTATTTGGAAAACCGCATCCGTGCGGCTTTCCGCTTCGAAGGAACGCCGATCCGCTTGTTTACGCGCAAAAAATCAGACGACGAATAGGGAGAGGTAGCTTGTGTTACAAATCGTTCCGGTATTGCTCGCATATTTGATCGGCTCGATCAGTTTCAGCTTTTTGTACGGCAAAATTTTCAAAGGGATCGATATTCGCAAGCACGGCAGCGGCAATGCCGGAGCGACGAACACGCTGCGGGTCATCGGCGTCGGTCCGGCTATCGCCGTGCTGCTGCTGGACGCCGCAAAAGGCGTTTTGGCCGTTTGGATCGGGATCTGGTTCAGCGCGAACGCGGACGCCAGCTATATTCCGGCGTTGGCCGGACTTGCTGCTATCGCGGGTCATAACTGGCCGGTCTATTTCGGCTTCAAGGGCGGCAAGGGCATCGCCACAACGATCGGCGTAGCTGCAACGCTTTGCTTCATACCGGCGCTTATTGCAGGCGCCGTCGCCATTTTGCTTATCGCGCTTACGCGTTACGTTTCGCTTGGCTCGCTTGTGTTTGCCGTACTCATTCCTATTATCGTTGCTTTCATGGATTACCCGTCTTCGACCCTCTGGGCTACCATTGTGATCGGCCTGTTCGCGATCGTGCGCCATCGTACGAACATCGTCAAGCTGGTGAAGGGGAAAGAAAGTAAACTCGGGCAAAAAGCGAACGCAGCGCCGGGCGGAAAGGAGAAGGCGGGATGAGCATGCGCAAAGCGGCAGTTGTTACCGCCGGAAGCTGGGGAACGGGACTGGCATCGGTGCTGGCGGATAATGAATACGATGTCATGCTCTGGACCCGATCGGAGACGCAGGCGGAAGAAATCAATCGGGATCGCTTGAACCGCAAATATACGGGCGACTATGAACTGCCGGAACGCATACGGGCCACGGCTAAGATGGAGGAAGCGCTCGCCGGGGCAAGCCTTGTGCTGTTCGTGTCGCCGTCGCACGCCATGCGCGAGGTGGCGAGGCAGGCAAAGCCTTTTTTGGACTCGGCCGTGACGGTCATTCATGCGACCAAAGGGTTCGAGCCCGGTACGATGAAACGGATGACGGCCGTACTGGCCGAGGAATTGCCCCAGATCGACGCCGGCCGATTAGTCGTGCTGTCCGGTCCGAGCCATGCCGAGGAAGTGATTCAGCGCTGTCCGACGACCGTAGTTGTCGCCGCCGAACGGCTCGATGCGGCGGAAGAGGCGCAGGATGCTTTGATCAATTCGTATTTTCGCGTTTATACGAATCCCGATGTGACCGGGGTTGAGGTCGGCGGCGCGCTGAAGAACATTATCGCGCTCGGGGCCGGGCTTTCCGACGGGCTCGGCTTCGGCGACAATGCGAAGGCGGCGCTCATTACGCGGGGGTTAACGGAAATTGCCCGGCTCGGGGTGGCGATGGGCGGACATGCGTTAACGTTCTCCGGACTCGCGGGTATCGGCGATCTCGTCGTGACGTGTACGAGCAAGCACAGCCGCAATTGGCGGGCGGGTTACCTATTGGGACAAGGGAAACCGCTCGAAGAGGTGCTGGAGACGATGGGGATGGTCGTGGAAGGCGTGAAAACGACGAAGACGGCATTCGCCCTATCCCGGCAATATGAAGTATCGATGCCGATTACGGAGCAGTTGCACGAGGTATTGTTCGCGGGCAAGGAACCTCGCCAAGCCGTCGGCCATTTGATGGGTCGCCTTCGCACCCACGAAATCGAAGAGCTTGCCGATTCGTTCGGCGATAAATGGATGCTTTGATGCTGGACGCGCGCCTGCACGCAATAAGTCCGACACTCATACAATACGGTATGTCATCGTATGAGGAGGTCAGGCATGAGCGGAAAAGATATTTCGAAGGACGTACTGAACGCGGTCAAGAAGAAAGCCGGCAAAAACGTCTCCGAGAAAGATATACACAAACTGGCGAGCGGCGTCAAACCGTCGACGATTCAGAGCGAGAAGCAGCTGCGGCAGCTGATCAAGCAAGTGTCCAGCATGGTGAAGGTTCCCGTGTCGGAGTCGACCGTGAACGAGATCGTGAACGCGGTGCAGAAAAGCGGCATGAACCCGAACAACATGGAGCAATTGATGAAGATGATGATGAAGAAGTAGCTTGAACCGATTTATATAGGCGCGAAACGAATAGACGATCACCGTTCCGGTTTTGGGAGGTGGTCGTCTTTTTTGCCCATATTTTTCATCTAAAATGAGTCCTCAAACGGATTTTTTCGTAGTATAGTTAAGATTAGCAAATTATGGCGATATGTAGCGAAAGGAATTGTTGGCGATGGCAATAATAGACGTTTTACGCTTCGACGGTCCGTCGGACGTACTGGTATGGAAACACCCGAATCAACAGTTAGGCACATGGACCCAGCTGATCGTCAACGAATCCCAGGAGGCGTTGTTTTATAAAGGCGGACAAGCGCTGGACTTGTTCGGTCCGGGCACGCACACGTTGTCGACGCAAAATATTCCGATTTTGTCCACCCTAGTCAATTTGCCGTTTGGTGGCAAATCCCCGTTTGCTGCTGAAGTCGTGTTTGTAAGCAAAACGACCCGGATGGATGCGAAATGGGGGACGCAAACGCCGATCCAACTGCAGGAGCCGAAATATCAAATGTTCGTGTCGGTTCGTGCCTTCGGCCAAATGGCAGTCCAAGTCGAGGATACTCGCCGGTTTGTCTCGAAGCTGGTCGGGACGCTTTCGCAATTCGATCAGGCTTCGCTGGTCCAATATTTCCGGGGCATTTTGATGATGAATATTAAAGAGCTGATCTCTTCTTACCTCATCCTTAAAAAAATCAGCATTTTGGATATTCATGCGTATCTCACGGACATCTCGCAAGGCATTTATGACCGGGTTGCCGCCAGTTTTGCGGAATACGGCCTTCGCCTCGTGCATTTCAATATCGATTCGATCAATATGCCGGAAAACGACCCCTCGATCAGTCGTTTAAAGGAAGCGCTGGCCAAAAAAGCGGAGATGGACATCCTGGGTTATTCGTATGGACAGGAACGAACGTTCAACGCGATCGAACAAGCGGCCAAAAGCGAAGGGATTCCATCTGCATATGCGGGGGCGGGGCTCGGTTTCGAGCTGGGAAAAGCGTTTGGGTCTGCGGCCGGCCAAACGATACCACGCGTGATGCCGTATACCGAAACCGTTTCGGATTCCCGGACATGTCCGCAATGTTCGGCCCCTAACGGGCCGGGAGCCAAGTTTTGCGGCAAATGCGGAAGCGAGCTTGCTCAGGCGCAGCCGGTTCCTCCTAATACGGTGCCCTGCAACGAGTGCGGCCATTTGCTGCCTGAAGGCTCGAAATTTTGCGCCAATTGCGGCAATGCGTACAACCCGTGCCCGGCTTGCAAAGCGGATAATGCGCCTGAGGCGTTGTATTGCCGGGAGTGCGGAACGAATTTGACGCGTACATGCGGCCGATGCCAGAAACCGTTTCAACCGGGCCAAAAATTTTGTCTCGAATGCGGCAATAAGGTCGGGTGAAACGAGTCGAGATGAACATCAATCGTCTATTTGCCAGTTTGTACGGCATCGTTTTGCTGCTGACGGTTGTCCTGTTTTTGGCCGCCGGTGAGTGGGGAGCAGATGCGGGAGTCCGGTTCGTTTCCCTACTCGCGCTGTTGTTCGCGGAAACGATGGGCTGGCGGCTGATCGTTTATGCGAACGCCGCCGGTGCAGCGGGGAAATCTTTGCCGGCTCGCCTGCTGTTCGTGACTGTTACCACGCTGTATGGTGCTGCTGTTGTGCTGCATATCGTTTTGTTTTGGCTTGTTTGGTCCGTTTCGTTGTTTGCGTATATCCTTATTCATCTGGCAACGCTGGTCGTTTGGGGGACGGGAATGGGTCTCTCGCTCGCCTACTCGAAATACGTTGGCGACCAGGCGAAGCGGACTACCGCACAAACGCAACTGATCGATCGCATGCGAGCGAAACTCAGGTCGATCCAGCAGACACTCGATCGGCTCGACTGGGCCGATCATGAAGGGTTGAGGGGCGAACTAAGGGAGTTGTTGGAGAAGCTGACGTACAGCGCCTCCGTTCCTCGCGGTACGATGCCGATTGCTGAAGACAGCATGCTTTGGCAGATCGATGCTCTAGAGCAGTGTGTGCGGAAGCTGGAGCAGAATAAGGAAGATAAGGGCAATATTGAGCTATCCCGTCAACTGATCGTCGACATTACCGAGGATTTGGCTCGCAGGAACAGGCAAGCAGGAGAATTTAAGATAGAGAAGAGGGTGTAGCTTTGGAATGGAGTGACAAACCGATAATCTCCAACGGCTGGCTGATCGCGGGTCTCATTGTGTTTTTCCCGATCGGGCTTTTGTTGTTATTGATCCGGATTATCCTGCACTACAACTTGAAGGTTCAAAAAAGCGGAGATATGAAAGCGGGCGGCGCTATTTTACTCGTTTTTTTCGTTATCTATGTGATCATTCTCCCGCTCGTTACTTCAACCGATCCAGAGATTACATGGCAGGGGACAGTCAGCATTATCGTCGTAATGATCATTTTTTTCCTTGTTCCAGCTATTATCCTGCTGTGGCAGAGCAATCGGAGATTAAAGCGGCTGGATGATCTTTATTCCCTCTATTACAATCTGATCGTGGATCGAAACGTAACCAAGATAGAGGAGATCGCAAAGCTATCCCGGCAACGCCGCAAGATGGTTGTCAACGATTTGAAACGGATGATTTGGCTTGGATATTTCGACGGCCGGGTAAGCGAATATCAGGTTGATCTTTACCACCGTAAGGAGCATCGTTCGGATTATCGTTCGGAGGTGTACAGCGGCAGCTTCGAACCGAAGGCCGCCGCGGTAACGCCGCCGCCAAAACCAGCCGGATTGCAGCCCAAAGATGTGGAATGCCCCGGCTGCGGCTCGCGCAGTGTGGTCCAGCCGGGAGCGACGGTGGTTTGCGACTATTGCGGTACAAGTCTGGTATATCCGACAAAGGCCGCTAAAACATAAAATGGGAACAAAACCCGGCCCGTTGCGCCGGGTTTGTTTATTTTTGCAGGACAATAAGCTATACGCGCAACGCCGAATTGTCCAAAATGTAAAGTTGTTCCAAACAGCCTGTGCTCCTATAATGAGAACGTACGTTCCCAAACGTACATCATCTTATCATTATAGGGAGAGTGGATCATGAGAAAGACTTGGTTAGTGTGGCTTATGATGTTTGGCCTCTTGTTCGGGAGCTTGCCCGCCTATGCGGCAGAGGGTCCGATCGCGCCCGGACTGCTGCGCTGGGTTCCGGGGCAGACCGCAACCGGCAGCCAATATGCGGTCACCGACGGTAACTGGCAGACGTATGCGACCGTGAGCGGCGATGCGATCGTATGGAACTTCGATCGGCCCGTCGACGTGAACGGATTTGTGTTTTATGCCGATTCGCCGGACGCTCAATTGTATTTGTTCGACGTTTATGGTGTCGGCGTTGCCGCCTCAGGCGCTTCGACGACCGTGCCTACCGCGCCTTTTCCGATCGAAGTATCGAAGGTGAAGTCGGTCCGGGTAACGGCCGCGAATCCCGGACAACCGGTACGTGTGTACGAGATGGACATTTACGGCTCGTTGTCCCACATTATTCCGAATACGCCTACAGGCTTGAAGGCGGTCGGCGGGGATAGGAACGTGAAGCTGGAGTGGAACGCGGAGCCTAACGCTACCGGTTACAAAGTCAAACGTTCCACTTACGGAGGCCCCTACTCGGTTATCCAGACGGTTTATGGCGCGACGAAATACGAGGATCACTCGGTCATGAACGGTTATTCTTATTCTTATGTCGTATCCGCCTTCAATGAATTTGGCGAGAGCGCTCCTTCGGCTCAGGTGTACACTTATCCGATGCTGCCGCCCCCGGTCACACCGACCCATCTGACGGCTGTTGCCGGCGATAGCCAGGTACTGCTGCAGTGGGAAACGGTGACGGGCGCCGTTTATTACAACGTGAAACGTGCGGAGCAACCCGGCAATACGTATACGACGGTAGCGCAAACCGTCTATGGCTATTACACGGATAACTCGGCGGAGAATGGCCGGACCTACTCCTACATCGTCTCCGCTCTTAACGGCTCGGGCGAAAGTTATCCGAGCGGACCGGTAACCGCGACTCCCGTCGCTGCTGCACCCGATCGGGCGCTGCTTGTTCTGACGATGACGGATCGCCTGATGAAGGAATACGATTTGTCCGCGGCGGAAGCGAACGCATTCGTCCTCTGGTACACACAACGATCCGGCGGGCAAGGACCGGCTGTGTACGTACTGGACCGCCACGACAACAACCGGGGACCGTTCGCTTCGCGCAAAGATTACGTGACGTTCGACAGCATCATTTCTTTTGAGGTGAACGCCTATACCCGGCGTTAGCAAGCCGGCGCTCCAGTCATACGCTTAGAAGAAAAAGGCTGGACGAGAAAACGTAATGTTTTCCGGCCAGCCTTTTGTGTATCTGTATTTGCAGGAATGAGCCTAAACCGAAACCGTTACCCGAATATCTTGCGGATAGTTGCCGAAGTTTTTGCCAAACAGACTGACACCTCCGCAATTCGCAGCGGATTCCGGACATGCGATTCGAAAGAGCAGCTCCTGTCCTGTTTTTATATGCAGTTGTTGAATATGAACATCGGAAAACCTGACCCCATCGATAAATGTACCTTCATCGGTAACGGAGAGGACCTTCAGAAGCCCGTATTGGGTATCTACCCACCACTCAGGTGTATATTGTCCACGCTTGCTGCCGAAATCCCCCGGACAAGTCCAAGTAGCGACAACCGTGTTATTGATGGAAAATGTAATATCCGAAGGCCAATTATCGTTATAGTAAGGCGCCTCGGAGCAGATCTCCAAAGAAATGGTTATGCAGGACGCGGTTTCTTGCCCGACCAAAAAATTCGGAATCCGATATTCGACGAAACCGCTTGCAAACCAGAGATGCTCTGCCATCGTGCGCTCGGGGTCGTCGAAGTAACGAGGGTCATCCATCATGCCGATACGTTTGACGGAGGACGCCATTCCGCAAGTTGGCCGAACCTTATACTGAGTGTATTGCCCGACCGGCAAGTCGACAGTAAATCCGCTTTGCGGTTTTTTATTTTCGGCCGTTCGGAGCACCAGCGTCATCTTTTCCACATTCAAGGAACAGCGTTTCTGCGTACCTCGTTTGCCTACCGTGTTCTCCGTAAAAACAATCCTGGCTTCCTCCAGCTTCTGGATATGCTTTGTAATGATGGCTGAGGACATACCTAATGCCTCTGCGAGTTCCCCGATATTGTAAGGCTTCTCGTTCAACAATTCGATGATCCGAACTCGCGTTTCGGAAGAAAAGCACTCCAGCACTTTCATATTTTTCGTTGTCACGTCTACTATCATGCGGCACACTCCTAACTCATCTGATTATATAACCAAATTGTTAACTAGTCAATATATGCGTTGACAAAATAAAAAAGGTAATCTATTATATTAACCAAAATACAATTAAGATAGTTTTTTTGTTAATTAGATGGAGGTGACCCATTACCTGTCGAATTGAGGCTCTTTCACAAACCAAACAAACCGTATTAGTGTGAAAGCGATTTCCCAACATGAACAAAACTATTCAAAGGGGAAGGCGGTATCCAAGTGAAAAAAACAACCATTTGCGCAGCAGCGGCAGGTTTATTGTTGTTCCTGAACGGCTGCGGTGGCCAAGAAAGCGGCGGGAAAGATCAGGGTGGAGTAAATTCGGAAGCGGTTCAGATCAGCTCCGATCCCGTTACGCTCAAATTTATGGTAAGTTATGGCGCTTTTAACGATGAAAATTTCCAGGCCTACTTCGTCGATCAACTCGCCAAGAAGTACCCGAATATCACTGTAGAGAGAGTCGGCGGCAAGTTGGAAGATTTGATTGCCGCAGGCGAAACACCGGATCTGTTAATGTCCGGTTTGCCGGGAATTCCTGCTTTGCAAGATCTAAAAGTAATTGAAGATCTTGGTCCGTACATCAAAAAGTTCAAGACCGACCTATCGAAGTACAACCCGGATGCGATTGGCGCGATCAAGACGTTTAGCGATAAAGAAGATATGCTGGCGCTTCCTTTCCGAATGAACGTTCCCGCTTTATTTTACAACAAGGATGTTTTCGATACTTTCGGCATTCCTTATCCGCAAGACGGCATGACTTGGGAGGAAGCCACCGTCCTGGCCGGAAAACTGACCCGAAAAGAGAGCAACGTGCAATATTACGGACTCTTGGTCGGAGGGGCGGACCGGATGGCGATGGGACTTGTATTGCCTTATGTGAATAAACAAACGAACGAGGCTGCTCTGGGAACAGACGGATGGCAGAGGTTGTTCAATCAGTATAAGGCGATTTACTCGCTACCCGGATACATAACGGACGGCAAAGTACCGACTACTGTCGACAAGTTTATAAAACAACAAACAAACGGGATGGCAGCCTACTGGTCCGCCGATATGTTCGGCGAGTTGAAAAAAATGGCGACGAATGGGCAAACGTTTAATTGGGATATGGCGACGGTCCCGACTTTTGACAAGGGCAAAGGTTACGCATGGCAGGTGGAATCGCAGAACTTCCTGATTTCCTCGGCAAGCAAACATAAAGAGCAGGCTTTTCAAGTTATCTCTTATCTCGTTGGAGAAGAAGTCCAGAAGCTGCAAAACAAAGGCGGCGAAGTACCGGTATTACGGGAATCGGAAGGAATCCGGAAAGACTTCGGCACGGATCTGTCTTTCTTGAAAGGCAAGCATACGGATGCGTTGTTTATGCTCCCGCAAGGGCTGCACCAGCATACGAAATACGACCAGAAGGCCAGGAGTATCATAAACGCGGCTGCGGAGGAAACGGCTACTAAGGGCGTCGATGTCAATACGTCTTTGCGGAACGCGCAAGAGAAGCTGAATCAATACATTAAAGATCAGATCGGCGGTTAGTTTTTTCGTTACGATGTAGTGCCTTCATCCCCTATCTCTCCACCGAACGAAATTAGCTTTACTTTACTCGCAAAAGCAGATAAAAAGGCTGGACGGAAACCTTACGTTTTCTCGTCCAACCTTTTTATTTTGGAGACTTATTGGACAGCCTCTTCTTTTTTTTGCGTTTTGCCCCCCCATATCCCTCCCGTTTGCAGCCACGGGCTCGATCTATTTCCCAAACGAGTATTGAAAATGCTATAATCATTGGCGAACAAATCATAAATAGGGTGATTCCTTTTGAGCAGCATGGATAAGATGTGGGCCTCTTTTATCGGAATGGGGCTGATGGTGCTGGCCTCGTTTCTCATTACGTTTGCCAGGGTGAAGTTGAAGGGCGCCGTACGAGGCGTCGTTTCGATCGTGGCCTTTGTTATTTTGCTTGTATCCGTCGTGTATATGCTGCTATCGATTATTTAACGGAAGACGGAGGGAAAGCAGATTGATCGAGCTGAAGGGGCGCTTGAAACGCAAAACGGTCGAGTCGGTAGAGCAAGGATTCCGGTTAGGGTGCCAGACGAAGGTGACAAGCGATGGAGAAATTACCGTACACAACAAACCGTATTTTTGAGCCTGCCGAGGGACTGGTGCCGAACGCCGTGCTGCGCGCTCTGCGGGTAATAGGCGGGCGGCTAGAACATGGCGATAGCAAATGGCTCGTAGGAGGAAGCTGCGGAGCTTTGCTTCAGAACGTCCCGCTTCCTGCGGCTCCTCGCGATCTGGATGTGTATGCGGATGTGCAGGATGCTCCGGGGATTCATGCGGCGCTGGCCGACTTCTCTACGGACGAGCAGGTTTACAGCGAAACTGGCATGTACGGCTCGCTGCTCAGCCATTATTCGATAGAAGGTGTTCAGGTGGAGCTTGTCGGCAGCTTGAAGGTGAGACTGGACGAGGCCGATTATGAGGTGAGAGTCCGCTCGCTATTAAGCGTTTATGCGGATACGGCGGTTTCGGACGGCATTAGGATCCCGCTCATGCCGCTTGGTCACGAGCTGCTGTTTAATGTGCTGCGGGAGCGCCAAGACCGTTACTGGTTTCTTGCGGAGACGATGCGTATGGCCCCCGAGCGCCATCTGCCTTTGATGGACGAGCTGATGCGCGGCAATCGGATAGGAACGGCATACGCAGACTGGATAGCGGAGCTTCTTGGTTTGCCCTCCCCGCTTGGAGGTGGGAACGGGTGAATCCTGAAATTCGGTTTATGCCGGATAACAAAAGTGCTCAGGTCAAACGGGGGACTTCCGTTCTCGACGCTTCGCGGAGAGCGCGCGTGGCTATTCGTACCCGCTGCGGCGGCAACGCTTCCTGCCTGATGTGCAAAGTCGTCGCGGCGGATGGCGGAGCCGGATTGTCCGCTCCGGGGGACAACGAGCGGCACAAGCTGGGCGGTTTGCTGGCGGATGGCTACCGGCTTGCCTGTCAAGCGAAGGTGAATGGCGACTGTACCGTCGCCGTGCCGGAAGACCCGCTTAAGGCGGCCATACGCGCCCAGCTGGCGAAGCGGGAAGATGAGGATTTGTGGTAAGAAGTCCGGAGAAAGGGGAAGACCGATGTTTGCATTTGCAAGACGTTTGAAAGCCGGAGGCGGGCAAAGGTGGAAGGGAATCGTCGCGCTTACCGCGCTGCTGCCTTTGCTGTCCGGCTGCATGTATCCGAAGGAAATGCGCAAGGAAAATCAGGTGACGGCCAAAGAAAGTATTTTGGTCGTGCAAAATGCAGTCGATCTTTATAAACAAAAAAACGGCGTGCTGCCGATCAAAAACTCGGATACGAATACGCCGATTTATGAGAAGTATGTGCTGGATTTGAAAAAGATGACGAGCGGACCTTACTTGGGACAAGTGCCGTCCGTAGCGTTTGAGAAGGGCGGATCGTTCCTGTTCGTGCTGGTGAATCCGGACGAGAAGCCGGAAGTGAAACTGATGGATCTCGCCGCCTACCAGAAAGCGGGAGATATCCAGAAGCAGGTAGACGAGTTTCGGAAAGCGAAATACGGCGAGCTGCCGTTCGGCGAGCCGGCCGGCCGCGACGTATACCGGCTTGATTTCGCCAAAATGGGCAAAAAGCCGGAGCAGGTGCAGAGCGTATACTCGCGGCAATATTTGGGCTATATTATCGATCGGGACGGACGAGTCGGCATCGATTACGCGCCCGAGGTTATGCAGGCGATGGAGCGTAAAGGGCTGAAGTCGGCGGATGCGCATACCGATCTGCGCAGCTTGCTTGTCTCCGAATCCCCGTATGTCCCGGCCAAATCATTCCCTTACTTTTGGATGGACGGCGAACCGAAAGCGGCAGCTGATTAGGCGGTTTATCCGGTCATGGCTCGGAATGCGATTGCAGGCGGTATTCTCGGGGTGTCAGACCGGTTATGCTTTTGAACGTGCGGCTGAAGTGCGACGAGGAGGCAAACCCAAGCGAATAGGCGATTTCCGTCAGCGAAAGGTCGCGATTCGTCCGCATGATCCGTTTGCTTTCCTGAATGCGCTCCTGCAGCACGTACTGGTAAAAGGCGACGCCCGTATCGCGTTTGAACGTCCGGGTCAAATGCTCGGGCGAGACGTAAAACCGTTCGGCGACGCTTGTTAGCGATAAGTCGTCATACAGACGGGATTCGATAAAGCTGCAGCACTGCGCCGTCAGGTCCCGCGATGTATGCCGCTGCGATAAGCGGTGCTCGGCTGCGAGCTGCTCGTCCACTACTCGTTCCACCGTAACAGTCAGGCTGAGCAGCTCCGCGATGATCATTCGCTGCCAGCCCTTTTTTTGTTCCAGCAGCTCGCTGTGCATTTGCGCGGCGGCTTTTTTTATCGTTGTAAACGGTTTCGCCTGCAGCTGAAATTGATAGCACGACACGTTGTCGAACCAGTCGAGAGAAGAGAGCGGGAATGGATACGAGTCCTGCTCCCGATGAATCGTGGGATAGTCGATACAGACGACCGCTCTGCGGTAGCAGCCGTTTTTGTCTACGAAAACCTGATGCGGGATATGGCCGGGAAAAATGAGCAATTGACCCGGGGTCGTCGTATACAAACGCTCGCCGATCACGTAGATGGCCGAACCGGCCAGGCTGAGGTTGATTTCGATACCCGGCTGCACATGCAGCTTGTACGGGTGGGCTTTTAACGATTCCTTGCGCGAGAACACGGGAAACCGGCGAAAATGCCGCTCCACGACGTTATTCGTCTCCGGGCGATGATTGATCAGACTCAAATCCACACTCAAGGGGATGTTCCTCCTTTCCGAGCAAAGGCAGGTTACCTTGCATTATAAAGGAAATCTATAAAATTAGCACCAAATTTTTCTCCACAAAACGAATCAGATTAGGAAATTTTCTCCCATCTTGAAGTCGGCCTATGCTGGGGGCATGTCCGGACGAAGTCGGAATGAACTGGAATAAACGGGGAGCGGCCGACATATAGTGGTGAATGGGTAACAGCGAAGCCGACCTGCTCATAGATCGATAGATTCCATCGATTTACAAGGCAAAACTTTTAAAATGGACTCTGTCATAATCGCAAAACCTAGTACATATATTTTTACTAGTCAAAAACATGTACGAGTTTCGTCGCTACTCTCGAGTGAAAATGGCGGCCGCCGCCGCACACCATCCGGCCAGCGACACCAGCTTCGTTCATTATCCTGCCTAGGAGGGGATCTCATTGGAGAAAGTGGATATCTTTAAGGACATTGCGGAGCGCACCGGGGGGGACATCTACCTTGGAGTCGTCGGCGCGGTCCGAACAGGGAAATCTACGTTTATTAAACGGTTCATGGAAACACTCGTACTGCCGAACATTCAAAACGAAGCCGAACGGGTCCGGGCAACCGACGAGCTGCCGCAAAGCGCTGCTGGCCGGACCATTATGACGACCGAGCCGAAATTTGTGCCGAACAACGCAGTACGCCTAAACGTCGCGGAAGGGCTGAACGTTAACGTTCGGGTCGTCGACTGCGTCGGCTACGCGGTGCAGGGCGCCAAAGGATACGAGGACGAAAGCGGTCCCCGGATGATTACGACGCCGTGGTTCGACGAACCGATTCCGTTCCAGGAAGCGGCGGAGATCGGGACGCGCAAAGTGATTCAGGAGCATTCGACGCTCGGGGTGGTCGTCACGACCGACGGCACGATCGCAGAAATTCCGCGCGCCTCTTATGTGGAGGCGGAGGAACGGGTCATCAACGAACTGAAGGAAGTCGGCAAGCCGTTTATTTTGATCGTGAACTCGCTCAAGCCGACCGCGCCGGAAACGATCGAGCTGCGCAACGAATTGGCCGCCAAATACGATATTCCCGTCATGGCGACAAGCGTCGCTACAATGACGGAAGACGATATTTTGCAAGTGATGCGCGAGGTGCTCTACGAGTTCCCGGTACACGAGGTTAACGTCAATCTGCCTAGCTGGGTTATGGTGCTCGGCGAGAACCACTGGCTCCGCTCCCACTTCGAAAGCTCCGTTCGCAATACGGTGAAGGACATTCGCCGTCTGCGGGACGTCGACCGTGTCGTCACCCAGTTCGACACGTACGACTTTATCGAACGGGCGGCGCTGGCCGGCATGGATATGGGGCAGGGCGTGGCGGAAATCGACCTGTACGCGCCCGACGAGCTGTACGATAAAATATTGATGGAAGTCGTCGGCGTCGAAATTCGCGGCAAAGATCATCTGCTCCAGCTCATGCAGGAGTTCACTCACGCGAAACGGGAATACGACCGGTTTGCCGAGGCGCTCGAGATGGTCAAGACAACCGGTTACGGCATTGCTCCGCCGAGCCTAGAGGATATGTCGCTCGACGAGCCGGAGCTCATCCGCCAAGGCTCCCGCTTCGGCGTAAGACTCAAGGCGACAGCGCCGTCGATACACATGATCCGCGTCGATGTCGAGTCCGAGTTCGCCCCGATCATCGGAACGGAGAAGCAGAGCGAGGAGCTCGTCCGGTACTTGATGCAGGATTTCGAGGAAAACCCGCTTAAAATATGGGATTCCGATATATTCGGCCGTTCGCTCAATTCGATCGTGCGCGAGGGCATTCAGGGCAAGCTGGCGATGATGCCGGACAACGCGCGCTACAAGCTGCAGGAAACGCTGGGCCGGATTATTAACGAAGGCTCGGGCGGACTGATCGCGATTATTTTGTGACCCGGCATGCCCAAAAAAGTACAGCCTTTCTCCCGGAGAGAAAGGCTGTACGCTTTTTTTTGCTGTTTATGCGCTCGAATCCATATTTTATGCGTGAGTTACGTATATTTTGCGGGAAAACGGTGAACACAGAGAGTAACGGCGCTTTCCCGGGTTCCCCGGCGGTACCTTAAGTACGGAAAGTCGCCAAACGGTATAGTTCGTGGGGGGAGGTGAATGGCATGAATAAATCGGAGTTGATCGCCAAAGTGGCCGAAACGACCGACTTGTCCAAAAAAGACATTACTAAAGCGATAGACGCCGTTTTCGAGGCGATTACCGGCGCACTGCAAAGCGGTGACAAAGTGCAGCTTGTCGGCTTCGGAAACTTTGAAGTTCGTGAACGTTCCGCTCGTAAAGGTCGCAATCCGCAAACCGGCGAGGAGATCGATATCCCGGCCAGCAAGGTGCCTGCATTTAAACCGGGCAAGCAGCTTCGCGACGTATGCGCGCAATAACGGCTCTAAGCCCATAGTCTGAACAATCTTCAAACCCGAACATTATGTGTAGTCCCAAGTGCCTGTTACGAAGCAGGCACTGTTTTTACGTTTAGCAAGTAACGATTCGGCCAATATATTTCGTTACTCGGCAAGCTGTGCCGGAGCAAACAGCCTTTCGAGCACGATCGTGACCGCTCCGATAGCGGTAGCCCTGTTGCCGAGACGCGAAGTTTCGATCGTCAAATGACGGATCGACGATTCCAGCGCACGTGCTTTTACGGTTTCCTCCAGCGGCTCCGTAATGAACGGACCGGCCGCCGATACGCCGCCCCCGAGAATCACCTTTTGCGGATTAAGCGTATGAATCATGTTCGTCAGGCCGATGCCGAGCAACCGTCCGGCTTTTCGAAACACTTCCCGAGCCAGCTCATCCCCTTCGAGCGCGGCCTTATACACAAACTCTCCCGTTATCGTCCGCAGGCTGCCCGCCGCGGCCGACTCGAGCCGTTCGCTGCGTCTGCCGAGCGCGATTTCATTCTGAACCGCTTCCGCTATCGCCGGTCCGGATACGAGCGTCTGCAAGCAGCCATAATTGCCGCAGCTGCAGCGGGGACCGTTCAGATCAACCGTCGTGTGACCGATCTCACCGGCGGCGAAGCTGCTGCCGCGAAATATTTGCCGGTTCAGCACGATTCCGGCGCCGACGCCTTCCCCGATATTGACGCATATGAAATGATCGACATCCTGCCCGCCCCCGAACCACAATTCGCCAAGCGCCATCGCAACCACGTCGTTTTCCACGTAAACGGGCACACCGAACTCCCGTTCCAGCGACTCGCGGATTGGAATATTCCGCAGCCGCAAGTTCGGGGCGAATACCGAGACGCCCTCCTCCGGATTAACGAGGCCGTGCATGCCGACGCCGATGCCGATAACGGGCCGGTCAGGACCTACCGCTTCCAGCAATTCGGCGATCGAGCCGTTCAACTGCTCCATGAACGTATCGGCATCGGGATAAGGCGGCAAGCTTCTGCGGCACTCGTGGATCACGTTTGCGTCCAGATCGGTTACGATCGATTTGATCGTGCCGACGCCCACGTCGATGCCGATAATCGAATAAAACGAGGCGTTGAGCCGGAGCAGAATCGGCTTGCGTCCTCCGCTGGAGGCTCCGATTTCGCTTTCGACAACGAAATTCTCGTTCATCAGCTCGCCCACGATATTGGTCACGGTTGGAGGCGTGAGCGCAGTTCGTTTGGCGATCTCGGCTCTGGATATGGGCCCGTGGCTGCGGATCGTAGTCAGCACGATCGAGCGGTTGAGCGATTTCATCAGCTGAAAGCTGCCAATAAGCGGCTTGGTCACGCGGTTTCTCTCCTTAGGGCCATGTAAGCAGACACAAGTTTGAATGTGGCCTTAGTCGTCAATTGCAGTAATCTTTATTAGAATAACTAATTAAGTTATCAAAAGCAATCGGAAGTCGGAAGGCGGCATTGGGACAGGAACTATCTAGTTTTTTGCAAATATATATTGTGTTCTCGGCTAGGAGCGTTTATGATGAAGTCAAATGAACTTTATTAAATTATTTTACTAAGATAGCAATGGAGGTTGTCTCATTTGGCAGAATTGCGATATAACCCGCTGCTTCGCGATTGGATCATGGTCGCGTCCAACCGGCAAAACCGGCCTCATATGCCGAAAGGGTACTGCCCGTTTTGCCCGGGCTCCGGGAAAGTGCCGGACGACTATGACGTTCACGTCTACGAGAATGATTTTCCCGCGCTTTCTGCGAATCCGCCTGAGCCGGACCCCGTGGATACGACGCTGTACAAGACGGCCAAATCGTTCGGCAAGTGCGAAGTCATTTTGTATTCGCCGGATCATACGAAGACGCTTCCCGAGCTGCCGGTCGAGCATATCGGCAAGCTGATCGACGTGTGGACGGAACGTTTCGTCGAGATGGAGAAGGACCCGAACCACCAGTATGTGATGATTTTTGAAAATCGGGGCGAAGAGTGCGGGGTAACGATGCCGCATCCGCACGGGCAAATATACGCATATTCGCATATGCCGCTCAAGCTGAAGACCGAGCTGGAAAGCTGCCGGCTTCATCACGAGGAGAACGGAACATGCCTGCTTTGCGATATGAATCGCAGCGAGCTTGAATTCAAGCAGCGGGTCATTATCGAGAATGACCACTTTTTATGTTATCTGCCGTTTTTCACCGATTATCCGTACGGGGTGTTTATCGTCAGCAAACGACATATGACGGCGCTTCCGGATTTTACGCCGGAGGAGAAGCAGTCGCTGGCACAGATTCTCAAGGATACGACCGGCACGATGGATCAACTGTTCGACCGGCTGTTCCCGTATATGATGGTCATGCACCAAAGGCCGGTAAACGGCGACAACGTAGAGGATTATTACCATTTCCATATCGAGTTTTATCCGCCGCTCCGGGACAAGGATAAAATCAAGTGGTACGCCTCCTCCGAAATGGGAGCATGGGCGGCAGCCAATCCGATGGCGGTCGAAGAGACGGCGCCGAAAATGAGAGAAGCGTATGAGCGCTATTTGAGAAAGGAAGGGCGACTATCATGACAACGGTTTCGGATCTGGACATTCGGCAGCTTCGCGCTGCTTTCGCCGAGCGGTTCGGCGACGCCGAAGGGGTGCGCCTCTTTTTCGCGCCGGGGCGGGTGAATCTGATCGGCGAGCATACGGATTATAACGGCGGGCTCGTTTTTCCGGCTGCGCTCACATTCGGCACGTATGCGCTTGTAAAGCCGCGCACCGACGGCCTGTACCGTTTTCGTTCGATGCAATTCGAGGCCCAGGCGGATACGCCGGCTGCAAACGTAACGTTCCGCAAAGAAGACGATTGGGCGAATTATCCGAAGGGCGTGCTGTCGGAGCTGCTCAGTTATGCGGACGGCGCTTATGCCGCCAAGCTTCAGGGCGCCGATGTGTTGTATTACGGCAACGTGCCGAACGGAGCGGGCTTGTCTTCGTCAGCCTCGATCGAGATGGCAACGGCGCTGGCGTTCACGGCGATTGCGGGGCTGGACATTCCGATGCTGGAGCTGGTCAAGCTGTCGCAGCGGGCGGAAAACCGGTTCGTCGGCGTGAACTGCGGCATTATGGACCAGTTCGCCGTCGGCATGGGCAAGCGGGAGCATGCCGTCATGCTGAAGTGCGATACGCTCGATTATGAATACGTGCCGTTTCGAATCGAAGGCTGCAAGCTGATTATTACGAATACGAATAAACGCAGAGGGCTCGCCGACTCCAAATACAACGAACGTAGACAGCAATGCGAGGATGGGTTAAAGTGGATTAAGGAAAAACTGCCGCAACTCGGCAGTCTCGGCGAGCTGTCGCTTGCGCAGTGGGAAGAAGTTCGCTCCGCGATCCCGGATGAGCTTATCCGCGCCAGAGTGGAGCATGTTGTCTCCGAGGACGCGCGTGTGCTGGAAGCGAAGGATCGGCTCGAACAAGGCGATCTCGCCGCTTTCGGCAAGCTGATGAACGCCTCCCACGAATCGCTGCGCGATTTGTACGAAGTAACCGGCTTCGAGCTGGATACGTTGTACGAGGTAGCGAGCGCGATCGAAGGCTGCGTCGGCACTCGCATGACGGGTGCGGGCTTCGGCGGCTGCAACGTCAGCGTCGTTCGTGACGAAGCGGTGGACGAATTCCGGCGTATGGTGGCCGAACGTTATACGGCGAAGACGGGGCTCGTTCCGTCGTTTTACGTATGCGATATCGGCGACGGCGCGAAGGAACTGGACATTTAATCGGTAGTATTATTACTTTTGTTTAAGGAGGTTCGTTATGGCTATTCTTGTCACCGGCGGTGCCGGCTATATCGGCAGCCATACGGTTGTGGAGCTGCTTTCTCAAGGGGAAGAGGTCGTCGTCGTCGACAATTTGTCGACCGGACATCGATCGGCGGTAGCTACGGACGCCAAGTTTTATGAAGGTGATATTCGCGACCGGGCGTTTCTGGACCGCGTCTTCGGCGAAAACGATATCGAGGCGGTCATTCATTTTGCCGCCAGCTCGCTTGTCGGGGAAAGCGTGAAGCAGCCGCTCGCGTATTACGATAACAATCTGTTCGGCACGCATTCGCTCGTCGGCGCGATGGAGCGTTTTGGCGTGCGCCGGATCGTTTTTTCTTCGACGGCGGCTACGTACGGCGAACCGGAGCAGGTGCCGATTGAGGAAAGCGCCCCCACGCATCCGGAAAGCCCGTATGGCGAAACGAAGCTGGCGATGGAAAATATGTTTCGCTGGTGCGACCGTGCTTATGGCTTGAAATTCGTGTCGCTGCGTTATTTCAACGCGTGCGGCGCCCATCCGGACGGCCTCATCGGCGAAGATCATAAGCCGGAAAGCCATCTGATCCCGATCATTTTGCAAGTACCGCTCGGCCAGAGAGAGTTTATTGGTATGTTCGGCGACGACTATCCGACGGATGACGGCACCTGCGTCCGCGACTATATCCATGTGATGGATCTGGCCAACGCCCACTGGCTCGCCCTTCAGTATTTGCGCGCCGGCCATCCGAGCGACGTGTTCAACCTGGGCAATGGTACCGGCTTTTCGGTCAAACAGGTGGTCGAGCTGGCACGGGGCGTCACGGATCATCCGATTCCGGCCGCCGTTTCGCCGCGCCGCGCGGGCGATCCCGCCGTGCTGATCGCTTCGTCGGACAAAGCGAAGCGCGTGCTCGGCTGGAAGCCGATATACAACGATTTGGCGACGATAATCGGCACCGCCTGGAACTGGCATAAGCGGCATCCGGACGGTTACGCCGACTGATCCGCTCTTGTGAATTTCCCCGCGAACGGTAACGGCGAACGGGAGAAGCGACTGTTTGATCGTGAAAAATCCTGATGCCACGGCTCTGCGGGGAAGTTTACTTTCTCTTTACAAAAGAAAATAAACCCATTATAATATCGTATAGTTCCGCTATCGAAGTTCACGGGGTATAGCGCAGCCTGGTAGCGCGCACCCTTGGGGTGGGTGAGGTCGCACGTTCAAATCGTGTTACTCCGATTTTAACTTGCAAGGCACAGCGGAGCAGACGTAAACCGCTTGACCGGCGTATAATTATGCGCACGTCAGGCGGTTTTTGTTTTGGACAATTGACATATCCATCCGTTTTGCGCATGATGGAAGTGGGCGTAACCGGACAGGTTCGGCCCCAAGCTGAGACGAGAAGAGAGGATGAGTAGGACGATGAGCAGCGAAACGGTGCACGGTGATTATTTCGTAATCAAGGCGAAGGAAAACGGCGTTCACGTCATCGGACTGACACGCGGTCACGATACGCGTTTCCATCATACGGAAAAGCTGGACAAGGGGGAAGTGATGATCGCGCAATTTACGGAGCACACTTCCGCCGTGAAAATTCGCGGAAAAGCAACGGTCATCACCCGGTTCGGAACGGTCGACACCGACGAGTAATGACATAGACGAAAAAGGCAGGCATAGCCTGCCTTTTTATTTTGTACAATGAGGTAAGGGAGGCTGGTACGTCCCAAAAGGGGGGAATCGCCAATGAAGACGTTATATCGGGTGCTGATTGCGTCGATACTGTGTATCGGCGTCGCTTCGGCGCTATCCATCGTGCTGAAGCTGGATGCCGCAACGGGACTCGGCAAGACGGAAACGCCCGCCTTTCGCGCGGATTCTCCTCTTGTCCTGTCCGACCGGAACCTGGTCGATATAGTTGCGAAGCTGACGCTTCATCTTGATATTGCAAGTGTAGAATGGAACAATACAATATTGTCGGTCGATCTGCGGTCGAAGCCCGACGATGCGGCGATGGAGCCGATCTATGACGATCTGTACGACATTGCTTCTCTGGGTTTTGCCGGCACGAAAAATGTAAAGCAGATTCTCGTCCGTGTCATGGAGCCGCCTGCAACCGGCGTCGGGGCGCCGCAGCTATTGCTGGCGATGGACGCGAAGCGCTCCGATCTGGGGGGCGGTACCCCCGAGGCGGCCCTGCAGCGGAAGGGAACAAAGGAGCAGTTTTTAAGTTCACATTTTAGCCTTACTTACACCCATAAGTGGCTTGACCGCCATCGAAGGTAAAGAGGTATACTGATAACGGATCAAGGCTCGCCGTCCGGTATACAGAACTACATTGTGCGCTGAACAATCGGTTGTGATATAATGGTTTGGATGCACAGATGAACGCAATTTTGAACGCTTGTCGGCGGTACGGAGGCATGTATGAACACTTACTCGATTGCGGATGCGACGAAACCTTACACCGAATACGATATGATCCGGGACCATACGGAGTTGCCGGAGCTCCCGAATATTCGTTCGCAGCTTCTGTATACGTTTCTGCACAAAAGCCCGGCTTCTGCCCAGCAGAGCGAGCTGTATGCGATCGTCGTGTCGCTGGCCCAGATGGGACTCGATACGCATGACCTTGTGGCGGAAACGAATGACCGCAAAGAAAAAAAGGAAGCTCGTGCGCGGCAATTGAAGGTACTGGCGGGGGATTACTTCAGCAGCCGGTTTTACGAGCTTCTGGCGAAAGCCGGACAAGTCGAAATGACCCGGCAAATGGCCGCTTCCATCTGCGAAGTGAACCGGCTCAAAATGAATTTGTACACGCGGATGAAAAGCTGGAAAATGACGGCTGACGAATATATGCAGCAAGCGGTCAGCATCAGGATGCAGCTGTACCTCGCCTTTTCCCGGGCGCTGGAATGGATGAAGCCGAGCAGCTGGCACGACATGCTGCACGGGTTTACGAGGTGCGAAGTTTTGCTCGACGAGCTGCGCCGTATCGAGCGGGGGGACGATCTCCGTTCCGGTTGGGCTTTTTGGCATTTGCTGCAAGTAGGCAGCAAAGAAGAGCGCAAGCAGCTGCAGCAGGGAGGCGCCGATACGGGCAAGCAGCGCACGCTGCTGCACAAGTACAACGTCAAGGCGACGCTGCTGCAAATGCTCGATTCGCAATTCGAGCTGCTGTCGGACAAGATCCGCGGATTCGACTCGGAGAAGCTGGCTGGCGAACTGTATCAGATCGGCGAGCCGTTTGTGCGCGCACTGACCGCTTCGCGGGCGCTTAAAGAAGTGTGAGGTGGAAGCGAAGGTGGAGATGAAGACGAGCAAGGAGCAGTTCGTGCACTCCGTGTTCGAGAGCATTGCTCATAAGTACGATTTGATGAACGACGTGCTCAGCTTTCGCCGGCACAAGGCATGGCGGAAGTTCACGATGAAACGGATGAACGTCCAGCCCGGCGCAACCGCAATCGACGTATGCTGCGGAACGTGCGACTGGACGCTCAGCCTGGCCGAAGCCAGCAGCACGGGGAAGATCGTAGGGCTGGACTTCAGCCGCAATATGCTTGATTTCGGGGAACACAAGGTGGAGAAGCTCGGAAGAGAGAAGCAGATCGAGCTGGTGCACGGTAATGCGATGGCGCTGCCGTTCGAGGACAATACGTTCGATTATGCAACGATCGGCTTCGCGCTGCGGAACGTGCCCGATCTCCGCAAGGTGCTGGAGGAGATGCAGCGGGTCGTAAAGCCGGGGGGACTCGTCGTTTCGCTCGAGCTGTCGAAGCCGACCTGGCAGCCGTTCAAGGCGATTTATTATTTTTATTTCCAGCGCGTACTCCCGCTCATTGGCAAGCTGATCGCGAAACGGTACGAGCAGTACAAGTGGCTGCCCGAGTCGCTGGTCCATTTTCCGGATCATAAACAGCTTGCGGCCATTTTTCGCGAGATCGGCCTCGAGGACGTTCACGCTTACCCGCTGATGAGCGGCATTGCCGCTCTCCATATCGGGGCAAAGGGGAAACGGGAGGGTGCCGGCATTGTGGAATAAAATCAAAATTTTTCTCGAAATGATCAAGTTCGAGCATACGCTGTTCGCGCTGCCGTTCGCGTTTATGGGAGCCGTTCTCGGATCGATGATCCGGTTCGATTCGATGCCCTCCTGGGCGCAGATCGGCTGGATCATCGTCGCGATGGTCGGCGCGCGAAGCGCGGCGATGGGACTTAACCGTCTGATTGACCGGGTGATCGACAAAAAAAATCCGCGCACGGCGAAACGGGCCATTCCGGCCGGATTGCTGTCGGCGAGCGAAGTGCTTATCTTTATAGCGGTTTCCTTCATTTTGCTGTTTTGGGCGGCGGCTAACTTGAGTCCGCTAGCCATGAAGCTTTTGCCGATTGCCGTCTTCATGACCGTTATTTATTCGTATACGAAACGCTTCACCTGGACATGCCATCTGATTCTCGGCCTGACGATCGGCCTCGCGCCGCTCGGAGCATGGGTGGCCGTAACGAACAGCATCGACTGGACTGCGATCGTGCTGTACCTCAGCGTTTCTTTCTGGACAGCCGGCTTTGATGTCATTTACGCTTGCCAGGATGCGGATTACGACCGGAAGGAAGGGCTACATTCCATTCCGAGCCGCTTCGGCATCGGACGGGCGCTGCTGCTTGCCCGTTTCTTCCATCTCATTACGGCCGTCGGTCTCCTCAGCTTGTTCATAATGACCGAGCTGAGCTGGTGGTACTTGATCGGACTTATCGTATCGTATCTGATTTTGTTCTATGAGCATTACATCGTGAAGCCGAACGACTTATCCAAGCTGAACACGGCGTTTTTCACGATGAACGGCGTTTTGAGCGTGGTTGTGTTTTGTTTCACATTCATCGATGTGGTGGTGCGGTATATATGGTAGAGAGCAAAAGCCGCGCTGGCTGGGTAGTCGGTCTGACCGGGGCGAGCGGCGCGGTTTACGGGGTGCGCCTGTGCGAAGCGCTGCTCGAGCTGGATATTCCGGTACATCTCGTCATTACGGATGCCGGCTGGCGGGTGCTGCACGAGGAACTGGGCTGGGATGCCGCCCATCGCCAGCGCACGCTAGAGTCGAAGTTTGAGCGCTTTGCGCTGAAGCCTCGCTATTATCCGATAAACGATATCGGGGCCAGCATCGCGAGCGGCTCGTTCCGCACCGCCGGCATGGCGATCGTGCCGTGCAGCATGGGCACGTTGTCGGGGATCGCTCATGGCGCGTCAGGCAATTTGCTCGAGCGGGCGGCAGACGTCATGCTGAAGGAAGGACGCAGGCTGATCCTCGTGCCGCGGGAAACGCCGTTGCATGCGATCCATCTGGAAAATATGCTGAAGCTGTCCCGTCTCGGCGTCGGCATCATCCCGGCGATGCCGGCTTTTTACCATAAACCGTTATCGATGGACGAGCTTGTTGATTTCATGGTCGGCAAGGTGCTTGACAATATAGGGATCGACAACGAATTGTTTCGACGATGGGGAGATGCTTAATCATGCAACCAGATTCGCTAATACGCATCGGGAAAATCAATTACACGAACGTTTGGCCGATCTATCATTTTTTTCCGCATGAGCGATTCGGCTCCAGGCTGCAATGGATCGGGCAGGTGCCGACCGGACTGAACCGGGCGATGCTCGCCGGCGAGGTTGACATGGGAGCGATCTCGTCGTTCGCCTACGGGGAGTCGCA
Source organism: Paenibacillus ginsengarvi (assembly GCF_003626695.1). Lineage (GTDB taxonomy): Bacteria > Bacillota > Bacilli > Paenibacillales > NBRC-103111 > Paenibacillus_AB > Paenibacillus_AB ginsengarvi. The sequence continues at coordinate 16,339 of NZ_RBAH01000007.1, read as the reverse complement.
CGAGCGTTACGAGCTGTTTCCCGAGCTGTCGGTAAGCGCGCTGGGCAATGTGAATTCGCTGCTGCTGTTTCATAAAAAGCCTTTGGAGGAGCTGGACGGCTGCACGGTCATGCTGCCGACGAGCTCGGCTACGACGGTCAATTTGCTCAAGATTGTATTGAGCCGGTTTATCGGGGTGACGCCTACCTACGTGTACGCGGCCCCATCTTTGGATACAATGATGAAACATGCGGATGCCGCGCTGCTCATCGGCGACGATGCCATCCGCGCCAGCTGGCAGGACACGCCGTATCACGTATCCGATATGGGCGGCCTGTGGCAGCACTATACCGGCGAATGGATGACATTTGCGGTATGGGCGGTACGCAAGGAAACGATCGCTCGCGAGCCCGAGTTGGTCGCAGCCGTACATGAAGCGTTTCTCCAGAGCAAGGCGGCCGGACAAAAGGACCCGGAGTCGATCGTAGCGGCGGCGCAAGCCGAAATCGGCGGCACGGCGGACTATTGGCGCGGCTATTTTCGCAACTTGAGTCATGACTTCGGGCCGGAGCAGCGCAGAGGCCTGAGCCTCTATTACCGCTACGCCGCCGAGCTGGGGCTGTTGTCCGAGCCGGCTCCGATCCATATGTGGTCTGATAACTCCGTAACCAGGTGACGCAATGAAACTAATGGATATTTATGCCCGAATGAAGAAAGATATCGCTTACGTCGAGCGGGAGCTGGAGGGGAGCGTATATACCGAACACGCGATGCTGAAGGAAACTTCGCTGCATTTGCTGAAGGCGGGCGGGAAACGGATTCGTCCGGTTTTCGTCCTGCTCTCCTCGCAATTCGGCCGTTATGACGTACAGCGTATCAAGCATATCGCAGTACCGCTAGAATTGATTCATATGGCTACGCTTGTACACGACGATGTGATCGACGACGCGGATACGAGACGGGGCCAACTAACGGTCCGTTCGAAGTGGGACAACCGGATCGCGATGTATACCGGCGATTATATTTTCGCCAAGGCGCTTACGGTAGCGACCGAACTAAGCAATCCGCGGATTCACCAAATATTGTCTTCGGCCATCGTCGAGCTGACGATTGGCGAAATCGAGCAAATCCGTTACTTTTTCCGCACCGATCAGACGCTGCGTCACTACCTGCTGCGCATCAAGCGGAAAACGGCGCTGCTTATTGCCATCAGCTGCCAGCTCGGGGCAGTCGCTTCCGAGGCGGATGAGGACGTGAGCGAGAAGCTGTACCAGTTCGGCTATAACGTCGGCATGGCGTTCCAGATCCGGGACGATATTCTCGATTTGACCGGTACGGAGAAAGAGCTGGGCAAGCCGCCGGGCAGCGATATTCGCCAGGGCAATATTACGCTGCCCGTACTGTACGCGCTAGCGGACCCGAGTATCCGTGGCGAGCTGCTGGCCGAGATTGAGCGCATTCGCCTCGTCGACGGGCAGACGGATGTTACACCTTTTTTGCGGATGATCCGTTCCGGCACGTATGTGCAGCAAGCGGACCAATTGTCGTCCCGTTATATCGATCGCGCCATAGAAGCGTTATCCGGTCTCCCGAGCAATCGGGCGAAGCGGGATCTGGTCGACATCGCGCATTTTATCGGCGACCGTTCCTATTAAGTATGAATGGCGATTTATCGGTTAACACTGATGGATACATTTTGTGAGAGACGGAGGGATAGGTATATGGAAAGAACGTTTTTGATGGTCAAACCGGATGGCGTACAACGCGGACTGATCGGGGAAATCGTACATCGGTTCGAGCGCAAAGGTTTTACGCTGGTAGCTGCAAAGCTGATGATGGTTCCGAAGGAAAAGGCGGAGGCGCACTATGCCGAACATCACGGCAGACCGTACTACGATGATCTGATGAGCTTTATTACCTCCGGCCCAGTGTTTGCGATGGTGTGGGAAGGCGATCAGGTGATTGCGTTGTCCCGGATCATGATGGGCAAGACGAATACGCTGGAAGCGCAGCCGGGTACGATCCGCGGAGATTACGCCGTACATACGAACCGCAACTTGATCCACGGGTCCGATTCGCCTGAAAATGCCGTAAGGGAAATGGCGATTTTTTTCGAGCCGCACGAGCTTGTGAGCTACAACAAGACGATCCAAACCTGGATTTGAGCCAAAACTTCGACATATTTCGCCTTCCCGAGAAGGAAAAAATCCCGTCTGCATGGAATTATGTGCTAACGGGTTTTTTTTGTGCCTATAAACAACCGCACAATCATATAGCTTAGGACCTCGGCCTCAGGCAGACGGCTTATTTTCGGGAGAGTGACGCAGATGGATGACAAAGATTATGCCCTGTTCATCAAAAAAGTAAAGGACTATTCGGCGATCGATCTTTCGCAGTACAAGGAAGCGCAGATGAAGCGGCGGCTGACGACGCTGTATACGAAAAAAGGGTTTACATCGTTCGCTTCGTTTTTCGATGCAATGGCTAAGAACAAGGAGATGTATTACGAGTTTCTGGACCGGATGACGATTAATGTGTCCGAGTTTTGGCGCAATCCGAACCGGTGGGAGATTATCGAGAAAAAAGTAATACCGGATATGGCGCGCGGCTCGCGCAAGCTGAAATGCTGGAGCGCGGCCTGCTCGACCGGCGAGGAGCCGTATACGCTGGCGATGATTATGGCCGAGCTCGGCGTGCTGGAGACGTCGCAGCTGCATGCGACGGACATTGACGAGGGGGCGCTGGAAAAAGCGCGGCGGGCCGTTTATCCGGACCGATCGCTACGCGACGTGCCTCCGGCTTACGTCAAAAAATATTTTACGCAAAGAGATATGACCTTCTCAGTCGCAGATTCGCTGAAAAAGCATGTCCGCTTCGCCAAGCAAAATTTGCTTCACGATCCGTTCGACAGCCAGTTCGATCTGATCGTATGCCGCAATGTGATGATTTATTTTACCGAAGAAGCCAAACACGAGCTGTATCATAAGTTCAGCCGCGCCTTGAAGCCGGGCGGCCTGCTGTTTGTAGGCAGCACGGAACAGATTTTTTCGCCGGGGCAATACGGAATGGAAACGGCCGACACGTTTATTTACCGCAAACGGACGGACCATGTATAAACGCTTCCATATATTCCTATACTAATAGCGTAAACCGATCAGGAGGTTTTACAGCTATGGACAAACGCAAGGTCATTACGGCGTACCGGCGCGGATTTATCACGATTCAGGAATGTGCGCAAATACTCGGCATCGATTCGATGCAAGTAGTCGGAATGGTCGACGATCAGAAACAGCCCGATTCGGCGCGGTTGTACACGGCGCGCTAACTGTACATGATGTTAGATGCAGAGCATGCCCTTTGAACAAAGGGCGTGCTTTTTGTTGCGTATGAAGATTCGTAGAATAAACGTAAAAATAGCTGAAACAACGAAATGGATTTGATACCATATTTTAGTATAAATACAAATTAAAAGAATGGTGGTTGTCGGATGAAGGGAAGGATTGAAAGCGGTTTCGGAGTGAAGGCGGCAGCGATGCTTGCAGTGATGGTGCTGCTGTCCAGCTGTTCGGGGAAGCAGGATCAACCTGTTGTAAAGCCGGCAGAGGAGCAGGGCTCGAAAAAATTGAAGGTCGCCTATTTTAACCAGCAGGAGTTTAATCTGGTCTACGGGAATGCGCTCAAAAAGCTGCTGCCGGATTACGAATTCGAAGTGATCCCCTCGGTCAAAATCGAAAACAAATTCAGCGTGCCGGTCGATCCCGATGAGCTGATGAAACAAAAACCGGATTTGATCTTTGGACTCGCCTCGGTGCAACAATTGAGCAAAAGCGGCAAGGTAATGGAGCTGACACCGCTCCTCAAACAGGACAATTACGATCTGAACCAGTTAACGAGCGCGGCCGTCGAGCAATCGAGGGCCATCGGAGGGGGGCGGCTGACGAACCTTTCGCCTACGTTTAATGCCACGGGGCTTTATTATAACAAGGACATGTTCGACCGGCTCGGAATCCCTTACCCGACAAACCGGATGACCTGGCCAAGTTTGCTCGAGCTGGCCAAAAAAGCGGCGCGAACCGAAAACGGGAAACAGCTTTACGGCATTTATACGAACTATTTGCCGTTCTCCATCGTCCAGTCATATGCGAAGGGAGTCGGCACGGATTATTTGAGTGCGGATAAAAGAAAAGCGATGTACGCCTCGGACGCGTATGTGTCCGCTATATCGGTTGGGGTTGACGCATTCAAATCGAACGCGGTGTACTTGCCGCCCGAGAAGCAGGTACCGGCGACAAATAAAAAGGAAAGCCTGCTCCAAAACAAATTTATTGCCGGAGAAGCGGCGATGTCCATCTATAATACCGGACTAATAGAAATGATGAATGACGCCGTAGCCCAAGGGATCGCTCCGATCAAGTGGGACGTCGTGACCGGACCTGTCAAAGCGGACAAGCCGAACGAGCCGTTATTCGGCATTGTTGTAAACGATCCGGTTAAACGATCCGGTCGCCATCGCTATGGACTCGCCGAACAAAACGGCCGCATGGACCTTTGTGAAGACGCTAATGGGACGCGAAATGGCGGTTGAGCTGGACAAGCTGAAGTCGCGCAAGCTGTCGACGCGCAGCGATTCCGTTCTGATGGTTGAAGGTCGCAAGCTGGAAGCTTTTTATATGCTTGGAAGCACACTTGATACTGAGAGTGTATGGCCGCAGCTCTTATCGCAGAAAGTGATCGAGATGACGAGCGAAGAGCTGCTAAACGTTATATATGACCGGAAGCGGGCGGCAGACGGACTTGCCGCGCTGGAGAAACGAGTGCAGCAGGCGATCGACGACGAGTTCGCGGCGAAAAAATGACGGCGCCGAGCCCCTCTTTCTTGTCAAACACCGGACGCTATACTATAATTAGCATGATAATTTCGGTACATAAAAGCGCTAAAGCTTTTAGAACGTTCCGAAGGCGATGTTCGCTTGATCGAAAAGGCTTCGCATGCGATGCTTTTCTTCCTATAAGCGTACGGTATCGGATCAGGATGAGAGGGGACTAGGGCAATGAGATATTTGACAGCAGGAGAAACACACGGACCGCAGCTAACGGCGATCGTGGAAGGGTTGCCGAGCAATTTGCCGCTTACCGGCGAACCGATTAACGAGCAACTGGCTAGACGTCAAAAAGGACACGGGCGCGGCAAACGGATGCAGATCGAGAAAGATACGGCGCAGCTCGTCGGAGGCGTCCGCCACGGCAAAACGACCGGAGCTCCGGTTGCGCTGGTCGTAGAAAATAAAGATTGGAAAGCATGGACGACCGTCATGAGCATCGAAGACGTGGAAGAGGGCAGCGAGGGCAAACGCCGCGTCAACCGTCCGCGCCCGGGACATGCCGATCTGAACGGCGGGCTGAAATATAATCAGAAAGATTTGCGCAACATTTTGGAGCGCTCAAGCGCCCGGGAAACGACGGTGCGCGTAGCTGTAGGCGCGATCGCACGCCAGTTTTTGGCGCAGTTCGGCATTAAGGTAGCCGGACAAGTCATCCGGATCGGCGAGATCGAAGTGAACCGCCAGGAGCTGGCGATCGACGAATTGATCCGCATCACCGAGGAATCCCCGGTGCGCGTCGTCGACAAAAACGCTGAAGCGCTCATGATCGCCGCGATCGATCAGGCGAAGGCGGAAGGCGACACGCTCGGCGGTATCGTCGAAGTCATCGTCGAGGGCGTGCCTGTCGGACTGGGCAGTCATGTGCAGTGGGACCGCAAGCTGGACGGACGCATCGCTCAGGCTGTCGTTTCGATTCAAGCGTTCAAGGGCGTCGAATTCGGCATCGGCTTCGAGGCAGCCGAGCGTAGAGGCTCGAAGGTGCATGACGAAATTTTGTACACCGAGGAAAACGGGTTCCGTCGCGGCTCGAACCGCGCTGGCGGCTTCGAGGGCGGGATGACGACCGGCGAGCCGATCGTCGTTCGCGGCGTCATGAAGCCGATCTCTACACTGTACAAGCCGCTTGCCAGCGTCGACATCGATACGAAACAGCCGTTCTCGGCGCAGGTCGAGCGTTCTGATACGTGCGCGGTGCCGGCAGCCGGCGTTATTATGGAAAGCGTCATTGCCTGGGAAGTGGCGAAGGCGTTCATGGAGAAGTTCGGCGGCGACTCGATGGAGGAAATTCGCGCCAACTATGAGAGTTACCTCGCTCAAGTTGGGCGGTATTAATATGAAAAAGCTGACTGTGGATCTCGGAGAACGCTCCTACCCGATCTATGTCGGGGAAGGCCTGCTGAACGACTTGGCCGACACGCTCGGCAAGCACCAGATCGGCACGAAGTCGCCTCATCTGATCGTTACTGACGAGAATGTGGCGGAGCATTATTTGGAACGCGTCCAGTCCCTGCTCGAAGCGGGCGGTTACCGGATCGCTACGGCGGTTGTGGCCGCAGGAGAAAAGTCCAAGTCGCTGGCCGTGCTCGAGGAAGTAATCACGGTAGCGCTGGAGGCCGGGCTGGACCGCAATTCCGCGGTGATCGCTCTCGGCGGGGGCGTTGTCGGGGACTTGGCCGGCTTCGTCGCAGCCAGCTATATGCGCGGCGTCCGGTTCGTACAGATCCCGACGACCATTTTGGCGCATGACAGCAGCGTCGGCGGCAAAGTCGCGGTGAACCACAGGCTCGCCAAAAACGTAATCGGGGCATTCCATCAGCCGGAGTTCGTCTTGTACGATATCGCCACGCTGAAGTCGCTCCCGGAGCGAGACGCGCGCGCAGGCTTGTCCGAGCTCGTCAAGGAAGGGTTTATCCTCGACCGCGAGTTCGTGTACTGGTGCGACACCAATGCGGAGCGGCTGCTGACGCTGGACTCGGAAGCGCTGCAGCACGCTTTGTATATCGGCTGCGGCGTCAAGGCGAAGGTCGTGTCCGAGGACGAGAAGGAAGGCGGACTTCGCGCCATCTTAAACCTCGGCCATACGATCGGCCATGCCCTTGAAGCTGTAGCCGGCTACGGCGAGCTGCTTCACGGCGAAGCGATCGCGATCGGCATGGTCGGCGCGGCCCGATTGTCCGCGAAGCTTGGCAATCCGGAGACGATTGCGGCGGAAACGGAGCGGATTTTACGCAAATTCGGCCTGCCCGTGCGTATTCCGGCGCATATGGATACGGACGCGATCATGAGCGCGATGATGCACGACAAGAAGTTTTCGGAAGGCAACATGGTGTTTATTATACCCAAAGCTATCGGAGACGTTGAGATTAACAAAAATGTCTCGTCCGTTTGGGTCAAGGAAGTCGTCGAGGGATTGAAAAGGGAGGACTAAGTCGACATGTATGTACGGGGAGTACGCGGGGCTATCACGGTGGAACGCAACGAGGAAGCGGAAATTCTATATGCGACGGCCGAGCTGCTGGGGCAGATCGTGGCCGAAAACGCCATCAAGCCGGAGGATATCGCAAGTGTTCTCGTGACGGTAACGCAGGACTTGAATGCGGCTTTTCCGGCCAAGGTCATACGTGAAATGCAGGGCTGGGAGCTGGTCCCGCTTATGTGCGCGCTGGAAATTCCAGTTCCGGGCGGCCTGGAAAAGTGCATCCGGCTTATGGTCACGGTGAATACCGACAAATCCCAGAAGGAGATTCGTCACGTTTACTTGAACAATGCGATCAAGCTGCGTCCGGATTTGTCCAAAGCGGCGAATTAAGTTTTTGCCCGAAAAGGATTGACCGGAGTCCGGTCTTGCGGTATAGTGAACAAAAGCAATGGTTTAGCTGAGTTGAGGAGTTAGAGTTTTGAGAGCGAGTCGAGCAGAGTCGAGGTAAGGGTAAGACGGCGTTGCCATCAGTTGGCCGGCGCTTCGAGATCAGATCAGCGAATGGCAAGGTGCGAGATGGACGGGTTCCGTCTATCGTTTGTTACCTTACATGGAGAAGAGCTTGATATGGATGTGCCGGATAAGCGAGCCGCGTTTATCGGACGATCCTCTCTTTCGTTGCATTCTGAAACAGCCCTATTCTACGAAACTATCGATTTCAACAAACCTCTACCTTCAGGTAGAGGTTTTTTTGCATCTATACCGGCCGTAGCCGCAGAGGAGAGAAGACGATGTATACTCCCGAGTTGAAAGAAGTAATTCGTCTCGCAGACGATTATAATTTGATTCCGGTTGTCCGTCATTTGATGGCCGACACCGAGACGCCGATTCGCGTGTTTCAGCATTTTTACGAGGACGATCGGGCTTTCTTGCTGGAAAGCGTAGAGGGCGGCGTAAAATGGGCGCGGTATTCGTTTATCGGTACGGACCCGTTCCTGATGGTGAAGGGCAAACACGGCGTCATGGAAGTCGAGCTGAACGGCGTTCGCCGCGTCGTGGACGAGAAGCCGCTCGAGATGCTGAAAGGGCTGCTGCGGACGTATTCCAGCCCGAAGCTGCCGGACTTCCCTCCGTTCAGCGGCGGCGCCATCGGATTTTTCGGCTACGATCTGCTGCAATATTACGAGAAGCTCCCGGCGCACCGGCACGACGATTTGACAATGAACGATATCGAGTTCATGTTCTGCGACCAGGTCATCGTATTCGACCATTTCAAACAGCAGATTAAAGTGATCGGCAACGTGCACATTGAGAAACATGCGACCGACGCGCAAATTGCCGAAGCGTACAAACGGACTTGCGCCAAGATCGATGCGACGATCGATAGACTTCAGCAGCCCGTGCCGCAGCCGACGAAGCAAAATGCGATACCTGCCGATATCGATCTAGGCGAGATTCACTCGAATCTCACGAAGGAGCAGTATATAGGCAATGTGGAGAAAGCGAAGGAGTACATCCGTGCCGGAGACATTTTCCAGGTCGTGCTGTCCCAGCGCTTCCATATCGAGACGGAAATCGATCCGCTGTACGTATACCGCGTGCTGCGCACGATGAACCCTTCGCCTTACATGTATTATTTGAAAATGGACGACGAGGTTATCGTGGGAACGTCCCCGGAAGCGCTCGTAAAGGTAAACGGCGATCGCGTCGAGACGCGGCCAATCGCGGGCACCCGGCCGAGAGGGAAGACGCCGGAGCACGATATCGCGCTGGAGAAGGAGCTGCTCGCCGACGAGAAGGAGCGGGCGGAGCATCTGATGCTCGTCGATCTGGGACGGAACGATATCGGCCGCGTATCCGAGTTCGGCTCGGTCAAGTGCGACATGTTCATGGAGATCGAGCGGTACTCGCACGTCATGCACATTGTCTCGAACGTGTCCGGCAAGCTGCGGGAAGATAAAAACTTTTTCGATGCGTTCATTTCCTGCCTGCCGGCGGGAACGGTCTCGGGCGCACCGAAGCTGCGGGCGATGGAAATTATCGCCGATCTTGAGAGCGAAGCGCGAGGGGCGTACGCGGGCGCGATCGGTTATCTCGGCTTTTCGGGCAATATGGACACCTGCATTACGATCCGGACGCTAATTTTCAAAAACGGAAAAGCCTATATGCAAGCCGGGGCCGGGATCGTATGGGACTCCGTACCGGAGATGGAATATAACGAAACCGTCAATAAAGCGATGGGGATGCTCAAGGCGGTACGGATGGCCGAAGCGATATTCGGCGAGTCGGAGAAAGCGGCTGTCGTAACGAATCAGGACTATTATTGACAGGGAGGGGAAGGAAGATGACAACCGGAAAAACGATCCAGCAAGCAATCTCGAAGGTAGTCGGGGGCGCTCATCTGACCCGAGACGAGGCGAAGGCGGCGATGAACGTCATCATGGACGGTGAAGCCTCGCAATCGCAGATCGGAAGCTTGCTGACAGCGCTTCGGATGAAAGGAGAAACGGCCGACGAGATCGGCGGTTTCGCGGAAACGATGCGCAGCAAGGCGAATGCGGTTCGCTCGGAGCAGTCCGATCTGCTCGATACGTGCGGCACGGGCGGCGACGGGGCGGATACGTTCAACATCTCGACGGCATCGGCAATCGTGGCGGCCGCGGGAGGCATCCGCGTAGCGAAACACGGCAACCGGGCGATGTCCAGCAAAAGCGGAAGCGCAGACGTGCTGGAGGCGCTCGGCGTGAACATCGGCCTGAACGCGGAAGAGGCGGCCCGCTGTCTGGACCGCATCGGCATCTGCTTCATGTTCGCGCAGGCGCATCATCCGTCGATGAAACATGCGGCCGTACCGCGCCGGGAGATCGGCATCCGCACCGTCTTTAATCTGCTCGGTCCGCTTACGAATCCGGCCGGGGCCGACCGGCAGCTGCTCGGCATTTTCGACCGCAACCGGACGGAGCTGATCGCCGAGGTGCTGCACACGCTTGGCATCAAGCGCGGACTCGTTGTCGCCAGCTATGACGGGCTGGACGAAATCAGCATTTCGTCGGCGACGAAGGTGACAGAAGTGAAGGACGGCGCCATTCGTACGTTTGATATTAGCCCGGACGATCTCGGACTTCGCGCTTATCCGATGAGCGACGTCGTCGGCGGCGATGCCGCGCGCAACGCGGAAATTATTCGCGACGTGTTCGGAGGCGCTCCGGGCGCTTGCCGCGACATCATACTGGCTAACGCGGGAGCGTGCTTCTACGTGACCGGACGTTGCTCCACTTTGCAGGAAGGTGTAAAATTAGCGGGTGCGGTCATCGACTCCGGGAAAGCGACGGAGAAGCTGGGGCAGCTAGTCCAAGTAACGGGAGAACAAACACATGTTTCTTGATAAAATTGTAGCTACCAAAAAAATCGAGGTCGAGCGTCTCAAATCGGCGTTGTCGATAGCAGACGCCGAGCGTCGTATCGCATCGATGCCGGCTTGCCTGGGCTTCGAGAAAGCGCTCATCGGTCGGAATCGAAGCATGGGACTAATCGCCGAGGTCAAGAAGGCATCGCCATCGAAGGGGCTCATTCGCGCCGACTTCGATCCGGTATCGATCGCCCGTTCCTACGAAGCGGCAGGTGCGGATTGCCTGTCCGTGCTGACCGACGTGGACTATTTCCAGGGTTCGAACGACTATTTGCAGGCGGTGCGGGAAGCGGTCGACGTGCCGATCTTGCGCAAAGATTTCACGATAGACGAGACGCAAATTTATGAGGCAAGGCTGATCGGCGCGGATGCGATTTTGCTGATCGCGGCTATCTTGACGACGGAGCAGATGCGCGACTATTTGGCGCTTGCCCGCAAGCTTGGACTCGACGTGCTGGTGGAAGTGCACGACCGCGAAGAGCTGGAGCGCGTTCTGACGCTCGACGCCACCCTGATCGGCATCAATAACCGCAACCTGCGGACGTTCGTCACCGATTTGAAGACAACGGAAGAGCTGATTCGCGATATACCGGCCGGCAAAACGATCGTCAGCGAAAGCGGCATTTCTGAGTCCGGCGAGATAACCTACCTGCAATCGATCGGCGCGAATGCAGTGCTCGTCGGCGAGCATTTCATGCGCAAGCCGGTTATCGAGGATGCCGTTCTGGAGCTGATGGTACAAGCGGCGGCCCGGGAGGCCAAGTAAATGACGACGGTCAAAATATGCGGGTTGAAAGATAGAAACACGCTCGCTTCCGTCCTGGAATTGCCGGTCGACCATATCGGCTTCTTATTCGCCAAAAGCAAGCGGCAGGTGACTCCGGGGGAAGCGGGAGAGCTTGTCCGTCTAGTGAAGGAACGCCGTGCAAGCGGACAGCCTGTGCCGCTCACCGTCGGCGTGTTCGTGAATCCGTCCATGGAGCAGCTGGAGGAGACGCTTCGGATCGCTCCGCTCGATATCGTGCAGCTTCATGGAGCGGAGTCGGCCGACTTTTGCCAGCTCGTGCGAGAGCGGTTTGGCGTACGTGTGTATCGGGTGTTTTCGGCTCCCGAAGCGGCCGCTTCCGCGGACGGCCTCGAACGTGCGCAGGCGATCACCGATTCGCTCGCTTCTTATGCGGGCAGCATCGACGGTCTGCTGCTCGATACGGCCGGGGGCGGCACGGGGCGGAAGTTCGACTGGAGTCTGATCCCGGCATATGCCGCTTGGGCCAGATCGGCTGGGCTACCTCTGCTCGTCGCCGGCGGACTGTCGGCGGATAATGTGGAGAAGCTAATTGCCGAGTATTCGCCTGACGGGGTAGATGTGTCCAGCGGCGTCGAAACGGATGGAATTAAAGATATTACGAAAATACAAGCTTTCGTCGAAAGGGTGAAACTTCATGAGCCGCATGCCAGTGCCTGACGAGCAGGGACGTTTCGGTGCCTTCGGGGGCCGTTACGTACCGGAAACGTTAATGAACGCTTTAATCGAGCTGGAGGAAGCGTATCGCAAATATTCGCAAGACCCGGAATTTATGAAGGACGTACAGAAGCTTCTGAACGAATATGCAGGGCGGCCGTCCCGGCTGTATTATGCTGAACGGCTGACCGAGCATTTGGGCGGAGCGAAGATTTATTTGAAGCGGGAAGACTTGAACCATACCGGAGCCCACAAAATCAACAATACGATCGGGCAGGCGGTGCTCGCCAAACGGATGGGCAAGAAAAAAGTGATCGCCGAAACCGGCGCCGGGCAGCACGGGGTTGCCTCGGCCACGATCGCGGCTCTGCTCGGTCTGGAATGTAAAGTGTTCATGGGCGAGGAAGATACGAAGCGGCAGCAGCTCAACGTATTCCGGATGAATCTGCTCGGCGCGGAAGTCGTGCCGGTTACCTCCGGTACGAGAACGCTGAAGGACGCCTGTAACGAAACACTCCGTTACTGGGTCAGCAACGTGCACGACACATTCTACATTCTTGGCTCGGTGACGGGACCTCACCCGTATCCGATGATGGTACGGGACTTCCAGCGCATTATCGGCGACGAGACTCGCGCTCAAATCGTGGAGAAGGAAGGCAGATTGCCGGATACCGTCATCGCCTGCGTAGGCGGAGGCAGCAACGCCATGGGCATGTTTTACCCGTTTGTCGGGGACGAATCGGTGCGTCTGATCGGCGTGGAAGCGGCGGGGCGCGGCGTCGATACGGAAGAGCATGCGGCTACGATGACAAAAGGAAGCCCGGGCGTATTCCAGGGCTCGCTCAGCTACGTGCTGCAGGATGAATTCGGTCAGGTACTGCCGGCGCATTCGATATCGGCCGGGCTCGACTATCCCGGTATCGGACCGGAGCACGCTTATTTGAAGGACAGCGGCCGCGCCGAATATGTGCCGGTTACGGACAAGGAAGCGCTGGACGCGCTCCAGCTGCTCAGTCGGACCGAGGGCATTATCGCCGCGCTGGAAAGCTCCCACGCGATCGCGCATACGCTCAAGGTAGCTCCGACGATGGGCAAGGATCAAGTTATCGTCGTCAGCCTCTCGGGCCGCGGCGACAAAGATGTGGAGTCGATTATGGGTTATTTGGGAGGTGGCGCACAGTGAATCGCATAGACGAGAAGTTTGCGGAGCTGAAGCGCCAGGGCCGTACGGCGCTTATCCCCTATATTACGATGGGCGACCCGAGCCCGGAAGTTTCGCTTTCCTTGCTCCGGGAGCTGGAGCTGGCGGGAGCGGATATCGTCGAGCTGGGCGTTCCGTACTCGGACCCGCTTGCAGACGGTCCGGTCATCCAGCGAGCGTCGGAACGCGCGCTTAAGCATCGGATTACGATCCTTGATTGCATCCGGATTGCCAAGCAGGCGCGCGAGCATAACGTCAATTTGCCGTTTATTCTGTTTACGTATTACAATCCGGTGCTGCAGCTAGGACTGGAACGGTTTTTCGAGCTGCTCGTGGAGCATGACATCAGCGGTATCATTATCCCGGATTTGCCGTTCGAGGAGAACGGCCCGGTCAAGGCCTTATCCGATCGCTATAACATTCATCTGATTCCGCTCGTTGCCCCGACTTCCGACGACCGTATCGCCAAAATAACCGCTACGGCTTCGGGTTTCATATACTGCGTATCGTCGCTCGGCGTTACAGGCGTTCGTTCCGACTTCTTCTCGGGAATCGACGACTTCCTTGCCTCGGTACGCCGTTCGACCGATCTGCCGATCGCGATCGGCTTCGGCATCTCGTCGAGCGAGCAGTTCGTTCATTTCTCGCAAACCTGCGACGGCGTTGTGATCGGCAGCGCGATCGTCCGCAAAATCGAAGAGGCGACGCCGCTTCTACTGTCCGAGTCGTCGCGTTCCGACGGTCTGGTGCAAGTTCGCGAATTCGTCAGACAGCTGCGGGGATAACCGCATACGTGCAGCCTTGCAAAAAGCCTTAACCGGTTATCCGGTTAAGGCTTTTTGTTTTTTAACGTTAAAGTTTAAGTTCGGTAAAGCGTTAAAATGTGGCAGGCCCAAGTATGGTGAGAAAACGTTGTTATAGAGATTTTGGGACGGAATACCTTCCTAAGCCATGCCCTGGAAGTTTTTCCTTCATGCCAGGATTGGAGCTGGTGAGGGGCGAGCGGGGAAGCGGAAGTGAAAGTTCCGCTATAGCTGGCGGGGTTGCGCGGGTCGGATGATAACGGAAGCAAAAGTTCCGTTAAAGCAGCCAAAAGCTCGAGTGGAGCCGGGTTATGGAGCCATAAAGGAAGTGGGACTTCCTTTATGTAGGTGTGGGAGGTTCACGAAACGGCAATAACGGAACTGACAGTTCCGCTGAGACAGCGGGAGCGGAAGCGGGAGTTCCGCTATGGCTGACGGAACGCCGCGGATCGGGCGATGAGGAAGAAAAACTGCCGCTTAACTTCTTTGTCGAAAAAGTTGAAATGTCTCGTTGACGGCGTTTTCATCACCGAGCTATAATAAAAACAAATCAGGATCAAACCTGAAAATGATTTAAAGCAGTAAACAGGATTGATTTCATCTATTTTCCAAATCAGGGTTGAGTCAGATTGTGAGCGACCGAACCGACCTTGTACAAAGGAGCTGTTGTCAATGAATGAGAGCAAGAGCAAGGGGAAGACGGACATCGCGGCAGACAGCGAGCTGCCATCGATCAGCAGAAGAAATGTTCTCCGCACGCTTGGCATTGGCGGAGTGGTGCTGGCCGGCAGCGCGTTCGCATCGAAAATGGCGATGGCGGCCAGTGAGCCTTCGGCCGAAGCTCTGGATGGCAAAAAAGTAATTCAAGTCGCAAACGTAGCGGCTCTGTCTACCTTACCTCCGGGAAAGCTGAAAGACGGTCAGCACATCCTTGTAAGCGGATTCAAAACAAGCGGCGACGGAGGCGGCAAGCTTGTCCGCTGGGCAGCGAACAGCACGAAGCCTCATAACGGCGGAACGGTGCATAGTCTGGACGGGACGAACGGCTCAAGCGGCCGGTTTGAGACGGTACATAGCGGTGTAGCGGACTTCCGCTGGTTCGGCGTGTTCGGTCCGGGACAGGAGCCGGACGCTGCGCTGGACGCGATGGTGAACGACGAGACGATTCACCGGATCGAAGCGCATAGCGACCTCAATTTCAAGAAGCGCCACGTGTATCATCGCAGCAACATCGAGGTCGACTTTCTGTATCATACGGTGACGACGGAAGGGATCGAACTGAATACGATCGACAATCCGTTCGGGGCGGTGTTGTTTTTCCAAGGAACGCAAACGGGTGTGACGCAAACGGTGACGTTGGCGTCGAACGTGGAAGAGTATGCGGACATTTACGAGGTGGCGGATTCGTCGGTATTCGAGGTCGGCAGCTGGTGGCATGCGCAGGTGAAGAACAATTCCGGAGGCAGCGCGCAGCGCGAGCTGGACTACCTGGTGAAAGTGACGGAAGTGTTCGATGCGACGCGAGTGCGGCTGAACTACAAATCCGGCTGGCAGCTGGCGGCGGGACGGCAAATCACATACAAAAAAATCAATCCGGCGATCGGCTGTGTCGTGAAAAATATGAACTTCGTCGGTGTCCCGGTACCGCCGAACGGAACGAGCCAGCGTCCGACGCCGGACTGGGATATGCTCGGCTCGAACCCGGTGGCGTACGAATACGCTGTGGAATGCGACGCGATCGGGATCAAGGCGACGAAAGTATTTTGGCCGGTTGTCATGCGGCGGTACAACTCGCACTATGTGACGGAGCGGTGCCAGCTGATGAATCCGGAGGAGCGCGACTGGGGCGGAACGGGTTATTTGACGCAGCAGATCAACGTGTTGTACGGGCATATCAAGGACTGCAACACGAGCAACGCGCGCCACTTGAACGACTTTACGTGCGCGGCGTACTGCCTGGTCGAGAACTGCCACGGAGACGGAGACGAGTACGGTCCGTTCGTGACGCACGGGCAGTTCGAGCACGACCTGACGTACATTAACAACTCGGGGATGTTGTCGTTTGCGAACAGCGGCACGACATGGGGCGACAGCGCGAAGCGGGTGACGGTGAAGAAGCATATCGCGTCGCGGATCATCGCGAACAAGCGGCTGACGGACCTGACGCTGGAAGACTGCCATGC
>NZ_RBAH01000071.1 GCF_003626695.1 Paenibacillus ginsengarvi | reverse complement strand
CCGACGGGGTTTCCCGTGCCCCGCCGTACTCAGGATCCGTCTAGGCATACGCAAGCTTTCGGTTACAGGGCTTTTACCTTCTGTGGCCGGCCTTTCCAGACCGCTTCGCCTAACCTGCTTTTGCCATGTTGACGTCCTACAACCCCGATCCCCGAAGGGATCGGTTTGGGCTGTTCCGCATTCGCTCGCCGCTACTGACGGAATCACAATTGTTTTCTTTTCCTCCAGGTACTTAGATGTTTCAGTTCCCTGGGTATGCCTCCACAATCCCTATGTATTCAGGAATGGGTACGCAGATATTACTCTGCGTGGGTTTCCCCATTCGGACATCCTCGGATCGAAGCCTGCTTACGGCTCCCCGAGGCATTTTCGTAGTTCGCCACGTCCTTCATCGGCTCCTAGCGCCTAGGCATCCTCCGTGCGCCCTTATTAGCTTATCCATGTTTGTGCATCTCGTAAGAGATACGCAAATCTCGATTTGCTTCTAAGGCATTCGTTAGAATTACCTTTGTTCTCGATTCGTTTCGCTATCCAGTTTTCAAGGAACAATTTTTGTTGCTTTCTAGGCAGCAGCCTCAAAAGCGACATTTGCTATATTACCACATCCGCAACTCACTTTGCAAGAAGTTTTTTCTCGCTTGTTTATGCATTTGTAGTAAACGTTTTGGTGGAGCCAAGGAGGATCGAACTCCTGACCTCCTGCTTGCAAGGCAGGCGCTCTCCCAGCTGAGCTATGGCCCCTCAGTCACCCCAAAAGTGAAGAGATGCTTCGAAGTCGATTCCGAAACCTTTTCGGGGACCCCGATACAACCTTACTTCATAAGGAAGGTAGATGGAAACAAAATTCCATCAAAACTGAACAAATGAAAGCGGACGTTGTGAAGCTTGCGCTTCTTGTACCGAACCGTGACAGGTTCGAAGTACTCCATAGAAAGGAGGTGATCCAGCCGCACCTTCCGATACGGCTACCTTGTTACGACTTCACCCCAATCATCTACCCCACCTTCGGCGGCTGGCCCCTTGCGGTTACCTCACC
>NZ_RBAH01000070.1 GCF_003626695.1 Paenibacillus ginsengarvi | reverse complement strand
GGGGCTGTTGACAAACAGAACGTTCAAAGGTTTTTGGAGAGCTGCGTAGAATTTAAATTCTATGCAGTTTTTCTTTTGGAGGGATTCCACTATGATGGGGGTTAACGGAGATAAGCAACACCAGTTCGTTTTTTTCAATCTGGAGGATTATGTGCCGAAAGGTCACTTGTTGCGCGCGATTCAGCGAGAAGTGGATTTCTCATTCATTTACGATAAAGTGAAGCACCTGTACTCCTCTGTAGGTCGAAAATCCATTGACCCCGTACTGCTCATGAAAATGATGCTCATAGGGTATTTGTATGGCATTCCTTCTGAACGCAGATTGGAAGAAGAAGTGAGTTTGAATTTAGCTTATCGTTGGTTTTTGGGGTTAGATCTCACGGACTCCGTTCCGGATCATTCAACTCTAAGTCAAAATCGCCGCCGTCGTTTTAAAGATAGCTCCATCTTTCAAGACATATTCGATCATATCGTGGCAAAATGCATAGAGATGGGTATTGTGACGGGAGAAGTAATCGTAACCGACTCCACTCACGTCAAAGCCAGCGCATCACTGAGCCATTCAGAGAAAGTAAAGGTGGATAAAAAGCCATCTGAGTACCTTCAGGAATTAGAGAAAGAAGCGCAGCGGCTTGAGAGGCAGCGACAAGCAGAGCGTGAAGCTGAAGGAAAGAAAAAATGCGGGCCAGTGAAACAGGATCGCCCAGATGCCGTTAACCAGACAGAAGTGACTCAGAGTCAGACAGACCCTGGGGCTGGTCTTATGAATCGTCCCAAAAAACCAGTAGGCTTTCATTATCTGGGTCACACAAGTATTGACACAGCTCACGGAATCATCACAGATATCTATGTAACTCCAGGCAATGTGAATGATCATGAGCCGTACGGCGGACGCTTAGCCATCCAGCAAGAAAAATTTGGCTTGGACATCAAAAAGGCTTGCGCTGACAAGGGATATGACTGCGCTGTGGTTCATCACGTTCTTGAAAAGCAAAATATTGAAGGATATATATCCCCTGTAATGAAAGAAAGTAGTATTGAGGCCATCGGGGATAAACCGTTTCAATACGATGAGCAATCAGATAAGTACCTATGTCCAGAAGGAAAGACATTAAAGTTTACTAGCGTAGAGGGTGACGGGATCAAGGAACCTTATCGAAGAGTGTATGCGGCAAAAACCAAGGACTGCAAAGCATGCTCATTGCGTGAACAATGCTTTGGTAAATCGAAGAACTATCGAGTCATTCGACGTGCCCTTTTCCATGAAGCCACAGAACGCAATAAGGAACGAGCTAAGACAGACGAGTATCGGAACCTCATGCGTCTTCGGAGCATTTGGTGTGAAGGTACTTTCGGGATTATGAAACAATCTCATAATCTAAGCAGGACTCATAAACGAGGCATCCGTAACGCTACGGAACACTGCCTCTTTTCAGCATTGTCCCTGAACATCAAACGAATGATCAAAGCGATAGCATAAGGGATGAAAGGTCCCTTCAAAATCAGGCCAAATTCTATAAAACCGACAAAATGGGTTGAGGATGTTGTCCTCAACCCATTTTGTCAACAGCCCC
>NZ_RBAH01000006.1 GCF_003626695.1 Paenibacillus ginsengarvi | reverse complement strand
GTGGTCCGTCTGTAACACGGGTTCGTGACACCAAGAAAGTACGACCTACCTTCGCCAGCCCAGTACCAGTATGGACAATATTTTCATTCATCAGTGGTGCCGCAAAGCAGCATGTTTGTCTGTAACGTTAAAAAAAGCTTCGGCATCGAAGCTTTAAGCTAACTAAGAGCTAGAGTATATTGCAACATATACCTGAAGCAGCGAATAGGGGAGAGTTCTCTCCCCGTATCCGCCCTTCTTCATCCCGGGCCTTACACGGCGCCATCCGCCTGCCCGACCTTCGGCTTCGCCATTCCTCGCTGAGCATTCACCAGCTTGTAGTAAATCCCCTGCTTCTCCATCAGCTCGGCATGGCTGCCGATTTCGGCGAGCCGCCCCTTCTCCAGCACTATGAGCCGATCGGCGTTCCGCAGTGTCGTTAACCGGTGCGCGATCGCCAGCGTCGTGCGGTTTTTCGTCACCCGCTTGAGCGCCTCCTGGATCGCCGTCTCCGTCTCGATATCGAGCGAAGCGGTCGCTTCGTCGAGGATAAGGATGCGCGGATTGTTCAGCACCGCCCTTGCGATCGCGAGCCGCTGACGCTCTCCGCCGGAGATGTTGTTTCCGTTCTCCTCCAGCTTCGTATCGTAGCCGTCCGCGAGCTTGATGATGAAGTCGTGGGCGTTGGCGATTTTGGCCGCCTCGATAATTTCCTCGAACGTCGCATCCGGCTTCGAATAGCCGATATTTTCCGCGATCGTGCCGCTGAACAGGAACGTCTCCTGCAGCACGACGCCAATCTGCGAGCGCAGCTCTTCCTGCTTGATGTCGCGGATATCGATCCCGTCGATGCGGATGCTGCCTTCGGTCACATCGTACAGCCGCGACACGAGGTTGATCAGCGTCGATTTGCCTGAGCCGGAATGGCCGACGAGGCCGATCATCTCGCCCTGCTTGACGTCGAATTCAATCTGCTTCAGCACCGGCTCATACGACTTATAGCCGAACGTGACGTCGCGGAACGAGATTTCCCCGCGAATCTGGTGCTTCCGGGAGTGGTCCTTATCCAGCACCTCCGACTGCTCGTCGATAACGGAGAAGATGCGGTCGATCGAGATGACGGCATTCGCCACCCATCTCGGCATAAACATCAGCCAGGCGATCGGTCCGAAAATCATCGAGGCGTACATCGTGAACTGAACGAGCTCGCCGAGCGTCATCGTTTTGCCGAGGATCATGTTGCAGCCGATCATCAGCACGAGGTATTGCCCCATTTGGATCAAATAGTTCGTCACCGGCGACAAAATACTGAACAGCTTCTCGCTTTTGATCGAAGCGTCGGCGAAGCTGCGGTTGTATTTCATAAACCGGCCGATTTCCCGGTCTTCGGTCCCGAACGCCTTCACGACGCGTATTCCGCTGAGTACGTCGTGCAAAAACGAACTTGCTCTGTCGTACACCCGCCACTGCAGATGGAACAGCTTCCACAGCACATATTTCCATATGTAGTAATGCAGGTAAGCGACGATCGGGGCGGGAAGCAGCACCACGCAGGCGAGCCGCCAGTCAGCGTTGAACAGCAGGTAAGCCGCCGAAACGAGCACAAGCAGTTGGTAAATGGCCGTCGTGCACATTTCCTGGATCAGTTGACGAATCCGGTCCGTATCCGAGGAGATCCGGTTCATCATATCGCCGGCCCGCTGGGACGTCAGGAAGCCGAGCGACAAATGCTGCAGCTTGTCGTACACCATCTGGCGCAGGTCCGCGGCGATAGCCGAGCTGACGCCGGCCATAATGCGCGCCCTTGCGATGCCAAGAAGCTCTCCGAACAGCAGCACGGCGAGCATGCCGGCGAGCGAGTATGCGAACATTTCCACGCTGGCGGTCTGCCCTTCCGGCGGCTTCAGCGCCGAGTTGACCATTACCTTCTGGAAGTACGGCCCAAGCATGGCGATGCCGGCCGAGACGATCAGTACAAAGGCCCCGAAGCCGAGCCATTTCCAGTGCGCCTTCGATACGCCGAGCAGCCGCCCCAGCGCAGCCGCCTTGTTCATGCATTTCGGGCATACCCGCGTCCCTTTGATGAGCGGTCCGCCGCATTTGTAGCAGACCGCTTCCTCCTCGTTGTTGTAGATGCGTACCTTGCTCTTCGCCGCCATGTCGTTCAGTACTTTGGCGATATAGCCGAATCGCGCCGCATGCTGCATCGTCACCCGCGTTATGATCCGCTTCGAGCCGTGCTCCACCGCTTCCAGAACCGCGTTGCCGATCAGCGGTACGAGCTTGTATTCGCTCGCCTCGGCGATGACGCCGCTATCCAGCACCTCGCCGTCCTCGACGCACGCCCACTTGTGATGCCCGATGACGAAATACGCATCCGTTCGCCGTCCGCCCAAGGACAGATTCGCAGGAACGCAGTAATCGATATGCTCTCCCACAGCAAGCTGCGCCGCGAGCTGGTCGCGTTCCGAGAGCGTGTAATTTAAGTTCATCGAATCCTCCGCTTTCACCCGTTGTTTAGGCCGCTATCGGCAGGCCGAGTACCGCTGTATGGCCGATCAAGCCCTTCCCGGCAGCAGGTACTTGCAACACGGGCGGTAATTTCGGAAATTGCCTCTACATGCACATTTCGACCATACGGTATTCCTTGTCGCTGATCTGCTCCAGATCGGGGATCACAAACCGGTTGCCGTCGACATCGAGGACGAGCAGCCGATTATCGCCGATCAGCTTGACGTTGCTTCCGCCGCTGCGCACCGTAAACCGGCAAACGCCCGCCGTCGTCTCCGTCTCCCAGTAGGAGTAGCCGAATTCTTCCCGGATTTTGACGACCCGGATGATTTCCGGCGCGAAATACCGGATTTTTACCTGCTCTTCCAACAAGTCGGCGATATCCGCCGGGAAGTCCTCGAGCTTGCGGATCATCCCGATTTCTTTATTTTCGAACGTCCGGATCGACAAATAGATTCGCTTGTTCGTATGGGGGAACGAGCAGTGTACATAAACGCCCTGGAACTCTTCCCCGTCCACCGTCACGTTCAGCATCTGTCCTTCCGTTCTGCGGAATGTCGTATTGTCCGGCGTCAAGTAGCGGATTTTCGCCGCTTCGGCGAGATCGTTCTCCGTCCGTCCATCCTTTTCCTTTTCTTTCTCCATGCTTTCCGCCTTCGTCCGCTCCTTCGGAACGTCCTCGGCTTCCGTTATCGCACCCGCACTTGTCATGCGATGATCACCTCTTTCATTTTCAGCGCTTCGTCATGCTTTTTCACGAGCTTATGGTAAGCGCCTTCTTTGCTCATTAATTCGTCGTGCGTTCCCGCCTCTACAACTTTGCCCTGGTCCATGACGACCAGATAGTCGGCATTCCGAAGCGTCGACAGCCGATGCGCGATCGCGATCGTCGTTCGCCCTTGAATGAGCGAGTCGAGCGCCTCCTGAATTTGCAGCTCCGTCTCCGTATCGAGCGAGGCGGTCGCTTCGTCGAGAATGAGAATTTTCGGATTGTACAGAATCGCCCTCGCGATCGACAGCCGCTGTTTCTCCCCGCCGGACAAATTGTGCCCGCCCGTGCCGACTACCGTGTCGTAGCCGTCCGGCAGCTTCTCGATATAATCGTGGGCGTTGGCGATTTTGGCGGCGTGAATAATGTCGTCGATCGTACAGTCCGGCTTCGCATAGGCGATGTTTTCGGCGATCGTACCGGAAAAGACGAACACGTCCTGCGAAACGATGCCGATATTCCCGCGCAGCGAGGCGGTGGTAAGATCTTTGACGTTGACGCCGTCGATCAAAATTTCGCCTTCATTTACATCGTACAAGCGGGAGATCAGATTGACCAGCGTTGATTTGCCCGCGCCGGAATGACCGACAACCCCGATCATTTGCCCCGGCCTTGCCTCGAGGGATACCCCTTTCAAGATCGACTTGTTCGGCTCGTAGCCGAAAACGACGTTCGAGACGCGGATATCGCCCTTCAGATGCTCCAGATGAATCGCGTCCGGTTTCTCGGCCACATCCGGCACCGCATCCTGAATTTCGAATATGCGCTGGGCGGCGGACATGCAGCGCGACCACCAGTTGACGATATTGTTCATGAACTGGATCGGACCGTACAGCATCCCCATATAACCGACAAACGTCATCACTTGCCCGAACGAAAACTGTCCTTTCATGACCATCCAGCCGCCGAAAGCCCAGATGAGCACGCCGCCCGTTTGCGTCAGCAGATTCAGCACCGGAAACACGGTGCCGCCAAGCTTGTTCACGACCTGCTCCGAGTCGGAGAACGCCATATTCGCTTTTTGGAACCGCGCGATTTCCTCCTGCTCCTTGCCGAACGATTTGACGACGCGCGTGCCGCGCATCGAGTCGCTGATGATCGAGTTCAGCGCGCTTACTTTTCTGTGCCTTCTCCACGACAGCCGCCACAGCCGCGGAAACACTTTGCGGACGATGAAAAACACGAGCGGCAGCGGCAGGAAGCAGATAAGCGTCATTTTCCAATCCATGATAAGCAAAATCGTCGTGATCCCGATAATATTCATCGCGTTAACGATAAAGTAGGACATTCCGTCTACGAAAAAAAATTGCAGTTCGGTTGCGTCGTTGTTCACCCGGGTCATCAGCTGCCCGGTCTGCTTTCGTTGAAAAAAGTGTAGCGATAACCGCTGCATCGCGGAAAACACCGTCGTCTTCAAGTCGAACGAAACGTTCGCCGCCAGCTTTGCGATAATCGTGCCGAACAACACCCCGAATACGAGCGATAAGGTGCGGAAAGCAATAATAAGCAAAATGACAAGTCCGATTTTGCCGGCAAACGGCCCCGAGTCCCCTAGCGCCTGGTCGAACAGCACCGTCCCTTGCAAGTAAGGAATGACAAGTCCCGTCGCCGAATTGAGCAGCATGAACAGAACGATGTAGAAGATCGACGATTTATACGCTCCGGCGAACGAGAGCAGCCTGAGAAAAACCGCGTGCTTCTTCAAACATTTCGGACAAACCTGTCGGCCCTTCTCCGGGTAAATCATACCGCACTTCGGACATGTACCCTGCTCCTGATCGTCCCCGAGCTCCTTCGCTTCGATCTCCTCGCCCTTCTTCAGCTTCGTAAACAAGGAGGCCAGCTTTGCCGCTCTCGCCATATGCCCGTTCGTAAAGGCGGCGACAACCCGATCCCCTTCCTTCAGCTTCAGAACGATCATGCCGGAAGCGACGAGGTTGACGACATGCACCGACGTGATCGTTTCGACCGGAATTTCCTCCACTGACCACGGCCCTTCCGGAGCGGGCGCTATGGACTTGATCTCCTTTTTGTGCGCGACATACCCTTTGTAATTTTTCTCATGCGCTGGCGGCGAACCGCCCGTTACGATCCTGAGCGCATCCCGGTTCAGCAGCAAATACGTGTTCGCGAAACTCCCGCCCGTACCCCGGTCGCATATCATCCAGGCGACGAGCTCCTCCCGCTCCATACCGTTTTGCCGCAATACCGTTTCCATTTCAGCAGGTAACGTTTTCATCGGCTCCTCATGTAACAATCTATTAGTATTTTCATGCATAACACCAATAATAAAGGGTCTTCATCCAGATGGAAAGGGAAAGAATGATTGATAATAAACGGATTTTGCCAAAGAAAAAGACGTTGATCTCTAGGATAATCAACGTCTTGCACTTTTTCCAGTTATTTCGCAATTTATATACGTTCAGGTGCCTGAAGGCCGATCAGGTCAAGTCCCGTCCGCAGGACGGAGCACACCGACGCGACAAGAGCGAGACGAGCCGTCTTGAGACCGGCGTCGTCAACCAATATCGGGCATTCATGATAAAACCGGTTGAAGCTTTGCGCGATATCGATCAGATGGCGGCCGATAATCGAAGGCTCCAGCTTATCCATCGCCTGACGCACTTTATCCGGGAACGATTGCAGCTCCTTAAGCACCTGCTGCGCTTCCGCGTTTTCCAGCAGCGCCGCATCGAATCCGGCCGCAGCTGCCTGCTCATCCGCCAAACCTGCCTTGCGCAGCACGCTCCGGGCGCGGGCATACGTATACTGCACGTATGGTCCCGACTCGCCTTCGAAGTTCAGCACGTCCTTCCACGAGAACGATACGTCCTTGATCCGGTTGTTGCTGAGGTCGTTGAAGATGATCGCACCGACGCCGACTTGTCTCGCCACTTCTTCCTTGTTGTCCAGGGAAGGGTTCTTGTTCTCGATAATGTCCCGCGTTTTCTCGATCGCCTGCCGCAGCAGCTCTTCGAGCAGCACGACATTGCCTTTGCGCGTGGAAAATTTGACGCCCTCCAGATTCACCCGGCCGAACGCCACGTGAACGAGCCGGTCCGCCCACTCGTACCCCATCAGATCGATTACCTTGAACCACTGCTGGAAGTGCAGATTCTGCGCATAATCGGTTACGTAGATCGCCTTGTCGAACGCATACGTCCGGTTGCGGTACAGCGCAGCGGCGATATCGCGCGTATGGTACAGCGTCGCGCCGTCCTTCTTCAGAATGAGCGCCGGAGCCATATTGAACTCGTCCAGCCGGACGAGGTACGCGCCCTGATCTTCCTCCAGCAGCCCTTTCTCCTTCAGTTCCTCGACAACGGGACCCATCTTGTCGTTGTAGAAGCTTTCGCCCGCATCCGAGTCGAACGTCACGCCGAGCAGCCCGTAGATGCGGTTAAACTCCTCGTAGCTGATCTCCTTGAACCAGCGCCACAGCGCCAGCGCTTCCTCGTCGCCGCGTTCCAGCTTAACGAACCAGGAGCGGGCTTCGTCCTCCAGCTCCGGCTTCTTCTCCGCCTCGTCGTGGAACAGGACGTACAGCCGCATCAGCTCCTCGATGCCGCCTTCCCGCACCTCGCGCTCGTCGCCCCACAGCTTGTACGCCGTAATCAGCTTGCCGAACTGCGTTCCCCAGTCGCCGAGATGGTTAATGCCGACGCAGTCGAAGCCGAGAAACTTATGAATGCGGTATAGCGCGTTCCCGATTACGGTCGAGCGCAGATGGCCAACATGGAACGGCTTGGCGATATTCGGCGAGGAAAAGTCGATAACGATCGTTTTCCCGGCGCCGATCGTGCCGCTTCCGTACCGGTCGCCCGCCTGCAGCACCTCGCTCAGCACCGATTCCGCGAAAGCGCGCTTGTCGTAGAATACGTTCAAATATCCGGCGGCAGCCGTGGCGCGCGAAAATGCCGGATGCGGGGGCAGCTTGCCGGCCAGCTCCTCGGCGATTTGCTGCGGTGCTTTGCGCATCGTCCGGCTCAGCTTGAAGCAGGGCAGTGACAAATCGCCCATGTCCGGATTCGGCGGCACCTCGATCATCGCCGCGATGACGGACGCTTCCAGACCTTCCGCTGCCGATGCGACCAGCTCGGCCAATATGGATTTATAATCGATCATAAATATGTTGCTCCTTCATCTACCGTTTCAAATCGAGTAATCGGTCATTAGCAAAAACACCCCATGGCGGGGTGAATGCGCGCGTAACCGAAAAGTTACCTATCATTATAGTGAACCTGTTTGGCGAAGTAAAGCCCGGACTTGTCCGCAAGCTGGTACAACATGAAGTAAAGCGTACCCGTCATCGCCGAGAAGGCGGCAATAAACAGCAGCGCCTGCGGATCGGCGGCGATATGCAGCACATCGGTTATGATGCGGCCCGGCTTCCGCAGCAGATCCCAGCTGTTCCAGCGCAGCACCCGCCCGAGATAGACGCCTATCGCTCCGAGCACAGTGACAGCTCCGGCAAACAAACCGCCAGCGACAGCTCCGGCGCGTCGCTTCACTTCCGCATGAATGCCGTAGAGCGACAACGCCCCGAGCAGCCAGCCGAGCACCGCTGCGAGCATATTGACGGACAGATCGTAATACAGCGTCCGTTCGGTGCTAATATAGCTCAGATGCTTCAGGTCGGTCACGATATAGGAAGCATTCGGGTAAAAAGCGAGCCATACGACCGCAAGCGCCGCCGCCGCGATTCCCGGCCTGCGTCCGTCCCGAAGCGACCGGCACACATACAGCGAGGCGAGCAGCGGTATCCAGGCCAGCAGCAGATTCGGCACGATCAGCCAGTAAAAGCTCAGGCTGTTCATATATACGATACGCACTCCGACCATGCAGGCGCAAACCGCGCTTGCCGCCGCAAGTGTCCATAAGATGGACCGGATGTTCTTCGGCTCCAGAAAACCTCCCCCGTTTCACTCCAGTTGCTTCCATCTTACCGGATATTGCGGATGAGCGCAAAGGGGACGAAGAAGCCTGAGTTTTTCCCGTTTAAAAAGGCGTTTCCATCTCCGTATCCTCGCGGCTGGCATATACCTGCTCGATTTGCAGCGAGTAGTCTTTGCTCAGGTCGATAAATCGCTCTTCCGCCTGCACGAGCGGGCGCGTTTTGTCATGGGGGTGAATCAGCACGATCTTCGCAGACGTGCCGTCCGTCAGCCTGACCTCGTATCCGATCAGCGCCTGCATGAATTTGCTGATGAGCAGCGACACGATCTCGGGATCGAAAGCGCCGTAAGCGCCGCCTTCCATCTGCAGCAGCACCTCGTACAGCGGCGAAGGGTTGCGATACACGGTCTTGGAGGCCATCGCATGGAAAACGTCGGCAACGGCGACGATCCGGCTGAACGGATCGATTTTGTCGCCCCCCAGCCCTAGCGGGTAACCGCTGCCGTCCATACGCTCGTGATGCTGGAGGGCCACCAGCGCCTGCCGGTGACTCGTCCCGAACGTCTTCTTGATCATGTCGAAGCCGATCAGCGTATGCCGCTTCATCGTATCGAATTCGTCCGGGGTCAGCGGTCCCGGCTTGTCCAGCAAATCTGTATGAATCTGCGACTTGCCGACATCGTGCAAAATGGCGGCAGTCGTTACTTGCAGCAGTTCCGGCTCTGGTAACCGCAGCCACTTGCCGATCAGCAGCGAGAGGACCCCGACGGCCACGCTGTGACGGCTCCAATAGTTGGTCTTCGCTTGCAGCAGCGCCAGCAGCTCGAGCAGCTGCAGCTCCTCCACCGACTCCCGGATAACCGGAACGATGCGCTGGCGAAGCTCTGCAAGCGGTATTTGCTTTGTTGCCCGGATTCGCTGCCAGATACCGTCCATCGTCTGGGCAGCTTCCTGTATGAACGCGGCTCGCTCCGCGGACGGCTCATTCCCGTACGGCTTTACTTCCTCCACTCGGAAAGCAACTCCTCTTATGTAAACGGATCGTAACACCTAACATGTACGAAGATTTCTCTACATTGTACATGAACCTGCGGAGGCGCTGCT
Source organism: Paenibacillus ginsengarvi (assembly GCF_003626695.1). Taxonomy (GTDB): domain Bacteria; phylum Bacillota; class Bacilli; order Paenibacillales; family NBRC-103111; genus Paenibacillus_AB; species Paenibacillus_AB ginsengarvi. The sequence goes on along the minus strand of NZ_RBAH01000006.1, from coordinate 307,073 downwards.
TTCAAAAAGAGTTGAAATTTACATCAAGGAAGCTTTCGAGGGGGCTTGCAGCTTAATCCGTTTTAGCCCACGCGGTAAGGAGACGAGCGCATCAAACCGATCAAATTCGCCGCCGCCGCGGACAAAGCTTCGTTTCTGCGGGTACAAACGGCGATTGTGTTCCGAAGTCGAACGCCTTCGACGAATACGCGACTTAGCTCTCCGCGTTCCACGTATTCGCGCACGACCAGCGACGAGACGAAACTGGCGCCGTATCCGGATACGACTGCGCGGACCGATTCATACAAACCGTTGAATTGCAGCGCCACTTTCGGCGCGGGCGCACTGTGCGTCCGGCATAAAGCGAACAGCCTCTCCCGCGTCGAGCTTCCTTCCTCCCGCATAACGAAGGGCTCCTGCATCATCTCCTCCAGAGCGATATGCCGTCCGGCCAAGCGATGCTTCGAGGAGACTACGAACCACAGCTCGTCCTGGAACAGCTCCTCCATCTCCACATCGTCCGGATATTGCTCCGGCAGACCGCCATATATGGCCATATCCACGTCCACGTTCAGCAAAAGCCGCAGAGCCTCACTGGAATTCGTCGTAACGATCGATAGTTCGACGGCGTCGTAGCGTTGTTTGAACCGGGCGATCCAGGCCGGCAGCAAAAAATGGGACGGCAAATACGTCGCGGCAAGCCGGACATGTCCGCTCGTCCCTTCCCGGCATTCCTGCGCGAACTGCTCGATTTGCCGCTCGACCGCGAACAGCCGCTGAGCTAGCTGCGCGATACGCTGCCCGCTATCCGTTACTGCAATGCCGCGTCCTTGCGGCTTCAGCAGCGTGAGCGACAGTTCCTGCTCGAATTTTTTGATTTGCGCGGTAATCGAAGGCTGGCTGATGTTGAGCGTTTCAGCGGCTCGCGTAACGCTCCCGGTCACAGCAACGGTATGGAATAAACGCAAAGCGTGTAAATTCATCGCTGCCTCCTCAAGTAAATCATATATATTATATATGAGTTTCGAATAATTATATATTATATCTATTTATTAGAATCGAATACAATACAATCATCAACCGAAAGAGGAGCTGAAACGAAATGAATGTAAACCCTGCGTGGACTAAAGTAGACCGCTATATCGAGGAGAAGCTGATCCCGTCCGATCCCGTACTTGAGGAAACAATCGGCGCAAACCGGAAAGCGGGCTTGCCCGCGATCGACGTAACGCACGCGCAAGGCAAGTTGCTGCACCTGCTCGCACGTATGCAAGACGCCTCGAGAATACTCGAGATCGGAACATTGGGCGGGTACAGCACCATTTGGCTGGCGAGGGCGCTTCCTCCCGGCGGAAAGCTCGTGACGCTGGAGCTCGATCCCCATCACGCCGCGACCGCCGCGAACAATATCAGCCGGGCCGGTCTCGCCGCGTTAGTCGACATCAGGCTGGGGAACGCCCTCGACCAGTTGGAGAGACTCGGCAACGAGCAGGCGGAGCCCTTTGACCTTGTGTTCATCGACGCGGATAAACCGAACAATCCTGCCTATCTCCGGTGGGCGCTCCGGCTGGCGCGTCCGGGGGCGGTCATTATCGGGGACAACGTCATTCGCGACGGAGAAGTCGTAAACGAAACAAGCCCCGATCCTCGCGTTCAGGGAGTCCGTAAGTTTTTCGATTTGCTAGCCGGTAATCCGGCCATCGATGCAACCGCGATTCAGACGGTTGGCGCCAAGGGCTACGACGGTTTCGCCATCGGAATCGTTCGGTAGCCTGCCGGTCCGAATAAGGAAGAGATTTCTCGCGCTTCCAGTCATCTCTGGTGGCGGCGGAGCTCGGAATGTCCGATACTGGAAGGAAGACTGCATTGTGCAGAAAAGAACGGGGGAAAACCATGCTGATCGGGTCGCACGTATCGATGGGCGGGCGCGAGATGCTGCTCCAAGCGAGCAAGGAAGCGGCCTCCTACGGCGCCTCGACTTTCCTGATCTATACTGGCGCGCCGCAAAATAGCAAGCGCAAGCCGATCGAGCAGTACAACATTGAGGCGGCTTACGACCATATGGAGCGGCACGGCATATCCGATATCGTCGTGCACGCTCCGTTTCTTATTAATTTGGCCAATACGATTAACGAGCGGGTGTTCGAATTCAGCGTCGAATTTCTGCTGGACGAGCTAGAACGGACATCTCGGCTGGGCTCGCGTCAGCTCGTGCTGCATCCGGGCTCGCATATCGGCGCAGGAGCGGAGGCTGGCATCGCCAGCATCATCCGCGGGCTGAACCGGGTGCTCTGTGAGCGGCGCGAAGCGGATGTGCAAATCTCGCTGGAAACGATGGCGGGCAAAGGAAGCGAATGCGGCCGCCTCTTCGAGGAGCTTGCCGCCATCATCGACGGGGTGCAGCATAACGAGGCGCTGTCGGTCTGTCTCGATACGTGCCATGTGCACGACGCCGGTTACGATATCGTGCACGACTTCGACGGCGTGCTGGACCGGTTCGACCGCATCATCGGCCTCGACCGGCTGAAGGTGCTCCACATTAACGACTCCAAGCACGAGCGCGGCTCGCGGAAAGACCGGCACGACAATATCGGGCACGGACGAATCGGTCTCAAGGCGCTCGACTACATCGTCCATCATCCGCAGCTCGCCGCGCTCCCGAAGCTGCTGGAGACGCCTTCGATCGGCGCGGTCAAATACAAAACAGCCCCGTATCGGCACGAGATCGCGCTGTTGCGGCGGGAGGTAAGCGAGCCGGTTGCCCGTCCCCGCCTTCACTCCTTCAACAGCCATTTCTCCGCATCTTCCCTGGATTCAAACACGCCGAAATGATGGCTTTTATTCGCCTCAAGCGCCATTTCTTTGAATCTCCCTTGTTGGATCAGCGCTTTCGGGGCGACGGCCGCCGCTTTCACGCGATAATTGATCCATTTCTGCATCATATGCCCAGCGACGCCCGTTCTCAGCTTGAAGAAATCCTCCGACAAAGCCTCGCTGTGCAGCAAAATATAACCCGACTCATGCTCCATGCACAAAGCAACAAGATCCACAGCGTCCTGCTCGGTGCCGAGACGGGGCTCGGCGGATAAAACCTCGATATATTTGGAACCCCCATGATCCACGATTGTATAATGCATTGCCGCTTTCTCCTCCTTTTGTTTTCTTTCACCAAGCTGTTTGCGAATTTGCTGAACCCATACAAGCTCGTTTCGGTAGAAGAGCAGCGCGTTCTCGGAAATTTGATCCCACAAAAACGCCTCCCGCTCGCTTCTGCCCGGAGCGGGAGCTCCGCGTCTCCGTTTTTCCTGCTGGTATAGCAGCTGCGTGCCGATCTTGTTCTCGTATTGCTCCAGCAATTCGTCCAATTCCTCGTCGTTCAGTTGATCCGCCCATGCCAGTTGAATGAGGAACGTATTCCGGAGCTCAGGAATCTCCGGCTCGCTCACCACCCATTCCTTCAAACAGGCGCGCCCCTCCTCCGTGATGCTGTATATTTTTTTGGACGGAGAGCTGGTTTGATGCTGAATTTCGTTGGTGACCAGCCCTTCGTCCAGCAGCTTGACCAGCGTTTTGTAAATTTGATTGTTGTTGCCGGACCAATACATCGTTGGAGATTGTTCGAAAATTTTTTTTAATTCGTAACCGGTTGCGGGCTTCCAGCTAAGAAGTCCGAGTATGGCATGTTGGATGGACATGAGAGCCTCCGTTTAGTGTATCGATATCATATGTTAATAGTAACATAATCCTTGTAAAAGTAAATAAACAACATACCGGGCTAACGGAACCGCCTTCCCTTTCGCAAGCGATTGTCTTGGCTCGGGAGGAAGCAAGATGTGAACCAAACCAGTCTGTTAGGTATAATAGGGGGACAGACTTACCATCCCTATTCGCGAGAGGAGCATCTTCATGAACTTCGATCAGACGGAAGCCATACAGATCCTGGAGCGTACGCCGCAAACACTGGAAGTTTTGTTAACCGGTTTATCCGAGGGCTGGCTGGAGTGCAGCGAAGGCGAGGGAACTTGGAATGCCCGCGAAGTGGTCGAGCATCTGATCGAAGGCGAGAAAACGAACTGGATTCCGCGTCTGGCGTTCATACTTGCTGAAGGCGAGAGCAAGCCCTTCCCTTCCTTCGATCGTTACGCTCATTTGAAACAAAAATCGGCGGAGGAGCTCGGACCGGTGCTGCTCGAATTCAAGACAATCCGAGCGCAAAATATAACCCGGCTCCGAGAGCTTGTGGAAGGCAAAGATCAGCTTGAGCTTACGGGCTCGCACCCCGCTTTCGGCACAGTCAAGGTAAGAGAGCTGCTGTCCGCATGGGTCGTTCATGATTTGACGCATATCGCTCAAATCGTCCGGGTTATGGCCAAACGATACGGGGCGGATGTCGGGCCGTGGCGCGAATATTTAGGCATTTTGCATAGAAGTTGATCGGGCACTATCCCTTCATCACGGGTCGGCGTCATTCCTCATCCATTGTGCACGCAAACGAATTGTGCTACAATGGGTTCACTTTAAGGAACGGAGGGTTGTCCTGACGATGGGTGCAGTTAATCACGGAAGATTGCGTTTTGTTGCTTTGTCCCGCTAATTTCATAGGGAACAAAGGCTCTGCCTGCGTGCGGAGCAAAACGGAATCGGTCTGCCCATTTTAGGACATCCTGCTGCTTGGATGGATAAAAAACAAGGGACAGCGCGTCTGTCTCTTTTTGGCGTGTCTAAAAACAAATACAAGCCCGAAGTCTCCTTCGTACAGAGTGAAGAGAGACTTTGACCTATCCATCGTTCGAGAGCCGAACCTCCGATCAAACGTTTGTTTGTACCTACGCTACGACAAACGTTTATTTGGATGCGCATCCCCTTAGATACCCATTCCCGTTTTTCCGCCGCAGGCACAAGTCTGCGTTTTTTTGTTATCGCGGAAAAAACGAATCGGGAGGATTATCTGAATGCGCAAACAAAACAAGAAGCATAGAGCGGTAAGAAAGCACATTACGGGGCCGAATTTCACCGCGCAGCATCTGCTGCACAACCCGGGCACCATCCGAAAACTCATCGACATGGCGCGCTTGCAGCCGGCCGACACCGTGCTGGAAATCGGCGCGGGCAAAGGCAGCCTTACGTTTTCGATCGCGGAATTAACCCGCAAAGTGATCGCGGTCGAGATCGATGCTGGCTTTGTTCAAACACTGCGCGACAAAGCCGCAAGTTTTCCCCATATTCACATCATTCAAGGTGATATTAGACGAATGCGGCTGCCTGCCGAACCTTTTTGCGTGGTCGCCAATATCCCCTTTTCCATCACAACCGCCATTCTGGAAAAGCTGCTCGGAGCCGAAGGCAGCATGCTGCAAAGCGGGGTTCTGATCCTTGAGAAAGGGGCGGCTCAAAGATTTACCCGGAACCCGAATCCCGAGCCTAAGCCGCTGCTATGGAGCATGTACTTCCGGCTCGATATGAAAACGGTCATTCCCCGCACCCATTTTGCCCCGCCGCCGAGCGTCGATGCCGCTATTTTGCGGATGGTCCGCAGAGATCGCCCGCTAATCCCTGCCGGGAAAGGTAAGCATTTCACCGCCTTCGCGGCATATCTGCTTCGTGAGCCCCGGCTTATGGTGGCTAACGGGCTTAGGGGGATTTTCACGCCGGCGCAGCTAAAGCATTCGTTGCAGCTCGCCAAGGCGGACCGCGAGCAGCCAGTCGCCTCGTTGTCGCTGGAGCAATGGGCAAGTCTGTTTACGTCCATGATTGGCCACGTAGCTTCTCATCGATGGCCGAGAGGCTGAACGGACGGTTTGGACGTGCATGAGCAAACCCATATTTGATATGATGAAACTGCCGCACCCAAGTAACGATTCAGGGAAAGGAACAACGCCATGCTAACCTTTCAAAAAGCGACCACTCCCGAGCAAATAGCCGTTGTGGCTGGGCTCGCCCACACAATATGGAACGAGCATTTCATTTCGATTATCGATCAGGGGCAGATCGATTATATGCTCGAAAAGTTTCAATCGGCGGAAGCGATGACCAAACAGCTTGCCGACGGGTACGAATATTACCTGTTCATGGAGAACGGCCGGCCGGTCGGCTATTTCGGCGTTCAGCCGCAAGCAGACGGCACGCTTTACTTATCGAAGCTGTACCTGCTTAAGGACCAGCGCGGCAAAGGCTACGCGAGACAAGCTTTCGAGGAAATCAAAACTATCGCCAACAGGCACAACCTGAAGCAAATATGGTTAACCGTCAATATCCACAATACGGATACGATCGCGGTGTACAAACGCTTCGGCATGAGACTGCTGCGTACGCAAGTGGCGGATATTGGGAATGGGTATGTGATGGACGACGAGGTTTACGGGTACGATTTGTAAGGTGCCAGAATAGGAACTTCATTGTTGTAGTAAAAAAGAGCACGGCCCGCGATGTTCCGCAGGCCGTGCTTGAATGCGCCCAGCTATAAGCCAGCCAGCCGAATCCATGCGTTATTTTGTGACGCTCTCCTGATCATGGGCTTGTCCCGAACTTCCACGACGATGTTTTCGTTCGATGTATGGTAAACAAAACGTTCATTTTTTGCGGAAAATAGTTCCTTCCAAGCTGCTTTAGGATCCGGAATGGGCTTAATAACCGCCACTTCTTCCACATGGAGCTTATTGTCTTCGTAATGGGACTTCAATTCTTCTACCAGTACAAATTGATTAGGGAAAAGATCCCTCACTTCAGACCATAACATAGCCCCCCCACTCCTTGGCACCCTTTTCTTTATTTTATCATCCTTCGAATGCCCTGAAAAACAACAATGACGGCGAATTTTCGAGGCGACTATGATGCGGTAGCCTCTATCCCAACGAGTGGCAGCAAGCTGTTACCACCCATGCCCACTTCGTTTGAGTTAACAAAAATAAAAACCCTTCTAAGTTTTAGAAGAGTTTGCTTTAAGAGCATGATGCGGTCGAGAGGACTCGAACCTCCACGGCTGTTACACCACTAGAACCTGAATCTAGCGCGTCTGCCAATTCCGCCACGACCGCATAATTTCGTTAACACTGGAAAGCGTCAACGAAATTTATAATACCAGTTGCGGGACAAGCTGTCAAGCCTCAATATGCGCCGCGTTTCAAATAAATCGTAGAAGCGTGCATCATCGCCTCGTACACCGTCTTGCCGATCATATAACCAACTGTCGTTGCCGTCCCTGCATAACGGATCGGCTCCCCACGGCCCGTTGCGGCCACGAGAACCGCATCCGTCGAGGTTCCGGTCGCCGTCTGCTCGCTATTTCTCGCAAGGATACCCAAATCTTGCAGAGCTGCCGCTTTCGCCTCTGTCACAGTAATGATCGCATTCGCCATAGCGGCTTCCGTCAACTTCCCGTCTACGACGACAATGGCATTGATCGTGCCCGGATAGAGCTGGTCGATGCCCTCCGTCGTACCGGCCCGCACCGTATTGCCGAGACCCGAGGTCACCCATGACGAAACCTGTAGTTCGCCGTCCGCCATATGGCATTGTCCGACGTCCTTGACGTAGGCCGCCGTCATCATGGCCGCTGTTGCTGCGGGATCCAAACCGCAGGAGAGCAGGAATTGCTCCATCTCCTGCACCGGATCGTCGCACATATACGACTTCGGCACCTGCCGGTTCACCAGCGTATGTACGCGTCCGAATCCGCCTCCCCATACCGAGGAGTTCAAAGCCAGAAGAGGACTGTCGGACGTTATCGTTACACAGTCTCCGCCTTCCGCCGAAACTGTTTTATACCGTATGCCGGAGAACGGCCCCGCGCACTGACGTATCCCTGTCGCCGCCACTTCCTTTATTCCGCCCCCTGATTCCTGTCGGGTCGCTGTTCGGCAGCCGGCTGAATAAAGTAGCTTCGGGACAGCTTGACCACCTTCCGGTTCGGTCTGCGAACGATGACGCTTTCGTCGTCCCACGCCACGACATGGCCCCTTACATCGTTCGCCGGATCGGCATCGCGCACAACGCGAATTTTTATCCCCTCGACCCGGTAAGCGTCCAATAATTCGTCCGTCATGAAAGACATAAGGCTCACCCCATTTTTTTCGCTAAAATAAATCGCGCTTCGCTTCAGTCTAAAAAAAGACCCAAATGCTTGTAATAAACATTCGGGTCGCTTATTTAAGCTAATAACAGTAACGATTGCAAATTATCCGCCGACATGCTCCTTGGAATCGTTCTTCTCGTACCACTCGTCGAGCACTTTGCTCGACATCACGCGTCGATCGATATATTCCGTTTGCTGTCCGGAGAAAACCGGCTTCCAATCGATATCAAGCTCGTTGCACAGCTTCACAATCGTCAGCAGCTCGGACCAGGCGACGTAGCGTTTGTACCAGAAAAACTGAGGATGTTCGATCATATAGGGATATAGATCGTCAAACTCGGTATGTTTGCAGTCGAGAGCACGCTCGAAATGTACTTTGGCTTCCGATAACTTGCCAAGCAAAAACTCAGTCGTCATTTGCTCTTTCCCCATATTGTATCCTCCTCCCTTCGGCCTTCATTCATTATATCGAAAAAAGGGCCGCGATGGAAGGCTCCAATTCCTCTCATCTTACTCGAATTCGATGTGCCCGTTCTCGAGCGATTTGATCTGCACGATCGATTCGAACCGAATGCCCTGCTCCCGGATCAGACTCGCCCCGGATTGGAAGCTTTTCTCCACGACTACGCCGACGCCGGCCAGCCGTGCCCCTGCGCGCTCCAAAATGCGAATGAGACCGCGGGCGGCATCGCCGTTCGCAATAATATCGTCGATCAGCACGACCGTATCGTTGCCGCTCAGCACGTTTTTGGATACGACGATATCCGTAACGATTCCTTTCGTAAAGGAAGGCACTCGTTCAGCCCATACTTCGCCGTCCGTGAGCGTTTTTTTGCGCCGGGCGAACACGAGCGGAACGCCAAGCTCCAGAGCGGTGGCAAAAGCTACCGTAATCCCCGACGATTCGATCGTCATAACTTTGGTAACGCCGGCTTCGCGGAAACGGCGGGCAAATTCTTTGCCGACCTCCATAATAAGCTGCGGGTCTACCTGATGATTAAGAATCGCGTCAAGCTGAAGCGTCTTGTTCGACAAAATGACGCCTTGCTGTGTAATGGTTTGCTTCAAGATGTCCATGATCGTCCTCCGAAAACATAAGGTTTGGAACTAAGGTACCACAACGTTCGCCCATCATTCAAGAAAAACGATAGAAGCAGCCGGATAATTGGAAATACTCCTTCTAATTTTTAAAAATCTGCAACCAATTAGGCGCCGAAAGCGTCTTAGTATATAGAAGATTCGCTCTTGAACCGTGAAAGGAAGATCGCTATGAACCATTGTCCGAATATTTGCAAATGGGGTGCCGTTCTGCTGCTCGTCGCCGTTAGTGCCGGGTGCAATTCGGCGCGCCCTGCTGCGGACCAGTTGCCCGGTACCTCCACTTCGGCTCCGCGTTTCGGACAGGTGGCGTCCCCGCCGGTCCAGCAGCCCGAGAAGCTCGAAGCCGGCAAGCCGTCGCAGCTCGCTGCAGATGCTCAGGAATCCGCCAAGCCTGTCGAAGCCAATCTGACGCCGGATATGCCTGCACCGTCCACGCCAGCGGGTGCCGCCGGAACAACGGACAAAAAGGTGCAAACTTCGTCCAATCCGACTCCTTCTGAAACAAGCAAGCAGCCATCCGAAACAAGCGAGTCCACCTATGACGCCAAAAAGCCTTCGCTGATGGGGCTTCGGCTGTCGGATACGAAAACGACGGTAAAACAAAAGTTCGAAGCGCCTGCAAGCGAATACGAGATGGACGACGACAAAGACCCTTTGACTGTTTATGAATATGAAGGTTTTATCGTTGGGTTTAACCGCCTGAACGGTGTGGAATTTATCGAAGTCACCTCCAAGGACATAAACCCTGGACTGAACGGACTGTATCTCGGCCAAAAGGTGAAGGATGCCGAAACCGCGCTTGGCAAACCGGATACGAATACGAATTATGCACTTCATTACAAGGCGAACGGCACTGTGCTGAAGCTCGATGTCGATCCGAAAACCGAAACGATCCAGTCTATTAAGCTTTTTGCCGTCAAAACGTAAGCTGCCGCCTCAAGTGCACATCCAAAGCCTTTCCCGGGTACGGCCGGGAAAGGCTTTTTGCTGTTGTCCAACCGCCCGCTTCCCCTGTCCGGCCTAGGCTTTTTTGTCATGATGAAGCCCAGGCTCACATAAACTTGTACTACATGCAGTACGCGGTTCGGACAAGGGGGCGAGCGGATGCGGTCTTGGGGCAAAACGGCACAAATTGCGTTTACGTATACGGGAACGATCGTTGGCGCAGGCTTTGCCACCGGTCAGGAAATAATGCGTTTTTTTACAAGGTACGGCGCGGCGGCTACCTTAACGATCCTTATAGCCGGTCTGCTGTTCATCTGGCTCGGCACCCGAATGATGCTGCTGGCAGGCGCGATACGCGCCCACTCCTATGAAGACTTGAACCGGCATCTGTTCGGACCGAAGATCGGGGACTGGTTCAACCTGTTCTCCTTGTTCATGCTGTTCGGCATTACGACCGTAATGCTGGCGGGAGGCGGCTCGCTGTTTAACGAGCATTTTCGGCTTTCCTACCAGACCGGCCTGCTTGTGACGCTTCTTCTCGCTTATCTGGTCGTCTCCCGCGGCCTCACCGCCATTGTGGCAGTCAACTCGGTCGTCGTCCCGCTTATGGTGCTATTCTGCTCGCTGGTCGTCGTTGCAACGATCGGTTCGCCTCAGGCAGACAACTGGCTTACGCTCGGCAGCGATTACTCTGCACTATCCGTCTGGTCGGCCCCGCTGCTGTACGTTTCCTATAACCTCGTAACGGCTCAAGCAGTGTTGGTACCGCTCGGCTCCGCCATCCGAGAGAGACAAACGATCATCCGGGGAGGCATCCTCGGCGGCGTTCTGATCACAGCCATGCTGATCGCCGGACACTTCGCGATGTCTTCGCAGATGCCGGGCATTACACAGTTCGAAATTCCGATGAGCCGGCTGATCGCTAAGCTTGGTTCCGGCGTGCAGCTGCTGTTTATCGGCGTCATCTTCGGCGAAATTTTTACGACCTATGTAGCGAATATTTACGGGCTCACCTTGCAAATAAGGCAGCGGACGGGCTGGTCCGGCAAACCGGTTATCATCGCCATTTTGGTCGGTACATTCCTTGTAGGTCAGATCGGGTTCAGCAAGCTGCTCTCCACCCTGTATCCGCTATTCGGCCTGTTCGGGCTGATCTGGTTCGTGCGGATGATGGGCGGACGCGGACGCTCCGCCCGTTAAACGCAGCACGAGCATCAGGCGAACGAACATGAACAGCATACCCATCAAACAAAATAGGATGCCGCACAGCAAATAGCCGAAATGATACATCGGAAACATGTCCCGGTCCTTCATCACGCCGATGAGATCGGTAATCAGAAAAACCGCGCCGAAGCCGAATAAAAATAACGCCGCATAGTCGGCTACCGTAAAACGGAGAAACCAGCCCCACGGACTTAAGTCAGGTTCCCCGGCCGGAGCGTCCCCATCCGGCTGCTGCCCTGCCTGCTTCAGTCTGGCGCGTGTCGAATAATAGGCCCATGCCGTGAATACCGCGACTCCCGTCACGAACAAACCGATGAGGCCGGCGAATATCGCCAATATCGTATACATTATGAGGCCCTCCTTTTCAAGCTGCCATTACGCGTCAAAACCGGGACAGCAGATAGACGCCCCACCAAGTCAGGCCGAACAGGATGGCCGGAGAAGCCCACAGCAAGGCGCCAAGCGCCTTATCCGGCACAAGCGGCGCCTCCCGCCACGCATATCGCTCCAACATCCGCTGCCAGCTCTTCTTCTCCATAAAGAAAACAGCCGACTCCGAGGAAGTGACCCGGCCGTTTTCCCCGACCTTCAGCTTTCCTTTTTTCCAGCCGACCTGGTATGTCAATTCCCTGCTGCCGGCGTTTTTCCGGCGTTCCTCGCCCATGATGTCCCTCCTTGGTCCGATTGATGTTGTCCGGTCCGTTCTACAAGTATTGTACAATAGACGCCCCCCGCCTGTCTTCCTCGGCCCCGATTATAAAATCCATAGAGGTAAGCTGCCGCGGTTAGGCGGAAGTAATCTTTGGCGAAAAGTCTAAATCGTTTCGCTGTAACCTTCATAGCGGCAGTTTCCCTTCTTCTTCGCCGGGGCATCATCGTTCCGCCAGATATAGCGGAAATTTGACTTCCGTTATCGCTATCTCAGCGGAACCTCCAGTTCCGCTAGTTCCGCTTCTCGAGCCTATTAGACCTGCATAAAGGAAGCCTCACTTCCTTTATTGCACCATAGGCCCGGCTCCATTTGAGCTATCGGCAGCTTTAACGGAACTTTCACTTCCGCTTCCCTGTCCCTAGACAGCTTCGACCCTGGAAGAATAAGGTTACGACCGCGGTTTCACTTTAAAAAAACGTTTGACTGCAATCGCTTTCAAATCATATAGTGAGGGCAACTTTTGGACCGGGAAGGGAGCCTTCGCATGTGGCTTGTGTACGCCGTGCTGGCCGCGGTTAGCTTCGGCTTCAGGGGCATTTTGTATCAGTGGACGTCACAGCGGCGGATCGAGCGGAATTTGATGCTGCTCGGCGTCTACTTGTCAGGCGCAGCCATCTCGCTTACCGCGGCGCTGCTGCTCGGCCAGTCGTGGAGCGCAGCCGTCTGGACAGGCGCGGTTATGGGCTTTTTCTCCTTCATCTCCAACGCCTCGATGTACAAAGGCTTTTCCGTCGGCAAAGCGTCGCTGGTCGCCGTTTTCACGGCGCTCACGCCGGTCGTCGTCGCCGTCGTCTCTTATTTTCGCTGGGGCGAGAAGCTGAACGGCTGGCAAGCAGCCGCCTTTTTGCTTATTATCGCCGGCGTCGTCTTCATCCGTTATTCCAACGACTTGTCGATGCGCAACCTGCAGGGCGTCCAGTGGGCGCTGCTCGCAATGATTACGTTCGGCATTACCGACCTGGCATCGAAGCAAGCGATGCTGTGGGAGGCGGACAAAATGCCAACGCTATTCATCATGTACGCCACAGGCTCACTGCTGTTTTTTGCGCTTTGGCAGACGGGTCGGCTGCAAACGCGAGCCTCACGTACCGGTTACAAGCGCGAAGTGGCCGTTTCCAGTGTCGCCACGGCAGGAGGAGCCGGGACGGAGCAAACGGAAGGTCCATCGCCAGCTCCCGGCGATACGGGAACGAAGTCTCCCGACTCCGCTTGGTCGATTCCGAGAACGCTGCGTTGGGGCGCCCTTGTCGGCTTGACCAACATTACCGGAATGGCGCTTATTTTACCTGCATTCCAGCACGGGATTACGGGGCTCGTCTCGGCTGTTGTCGCCACCAATGTGCTGCTGATCCTGCTCTACGCCCGCCTCTTCCTGAACGAGCGCTGGTCGCCGAAGGAAATGATCGGCATCGCGTGCGCGCTCGCCGGCGTGCTCGGGCTGCGGCTGCTGGAATAGTACGGTTGAACGAACCTGCAAATGGACAAGCCCGCCGATTTCGGCGGGCTTGTTTCGTAGGCTCACAGCCGGACGACATGCAGTCCGGGCACGGCCGCTGACGCTGCGCGAATGATATGTTCGTGGCATGTAAAAAGCAGCAGCTGTCTGCGCTCGGCGAGCGGCGGCAGCAGCTCTAGGCAGCGGCGCAGCCGGTCGCCGTCGAAGTTGACGAAGATGTCGTCCATGACGAGCGGCAAACAAACGGCCGGAGCCGTTTCGTCCGCCAAGGCGAACCGCATCGCCAAGTACAGCTGCTCCGCCGCTCCGCGGCTAAGCTTCGCGGAATCGATCGGCTCCCCGTCCGGATTAACCGCCAGCAGCCGGTTCTCGCCGACGGGCGCGGCGATCCGCGAATAGCGTCCTCCCGTCATCGCCGCGAAATAACCGGACGCTCTCCGCAGGACGGCGGGCTGCCGCTCCGTTTCGTACAGCGAACGCGTCTTGCCGAACAAACCGAGCGCGAGCGCCGAGATCGCCCAGCGGCGGGCCGCCTGCTCCAGCTCGGCTACCGTTTCTTGCACCCGCTGCAGCTTATCGGCATGCTCCTCGCCGTCCTCCAGCTTCTCCATGTCGCCCCGCAGCCTGCCGCGGCGATCCCTGCGCTCGTCCAACCCCCGCTCCAGCTCCGCTTGCCGGGCGGACAGCCGCTCAAGCTCGGCGTCCAGCTCCTCGGGCGGACGCCGAGCCGCTTGAAGCACCTCTTCGCGCAGCTCCGCGCCAACAATCGAGTCGAGCGCCGCGGCCAGCTCCTCCCGCTCCCGCAGCAGCGCGCTTCTCTCCGCATAATAACGCTCGCGTTCCCTGAAGACGTCTTCGCTGTCCGCTTCCGCATCGCACCACAAGGCGGCGATCCGCTCCGCGACATCGTTCATCCTGCGGGAGGATAGCGTCTCCTGAACGGCCAGCTCGGCCTCGCTGCGGAGCAGCAGCTCCCGTTCCGCGCTGCGGGCCTCTTCGGTCTCCGCCTCCGCCCTGCGCCGCTTGAGCGCATAGATCGGATCTGACTGCGCCGCGGGGCCGCACAAGGCAAGCGTATCCCGCTCGAACGCCGCAGCCTCCTTCTCGGCCGCCGCAAGCCGCGCCAGCAGCGTATCGCGCCGCTGCAGCTGCTGCTTGCCCTGCTCGGCAATCAGCTGCCATTCGAGCGCGCCGTCCGGGCTTAAAGACGAGTTTATGCCTTTGTCCCGCAGCCAGTCCCGCCACTCGGCTTCCGCCTCGGCACAGCGTCCCGCAGCCTCGTGAAGCTTGTCCAGCGCCCGCTCCGCCAGTCGGCCGCATTCGGCGGCGGTCTCGGCTGCTTCGGCAACCTCCGCCTCGCGCCGCTCCAGCCCGCTTCGCGCCTCCAGCCAATAATCCGCCGCCTGACGCGTCTCCTCGTACCAGCTCTCCGCAAGCGCGGCCTCGCCGTTGCCGTCCCTTGCGACGGCATGAGCCAGAGCAAGCGGCGGCTGGCCCCAGCCTTTCACCCGCTCGCGAATCGCGGCCTCCAGACGCTTCAGCTCGCCGGAAAGCGTCGCCCGCTCCTCCGCAAACGCATCCACCGTCCCGGCTTCTCCGCCGCCTGCAGGAGGCCTAGCCGCACCGGGCCGCATCCACCATGCGGTCGCGGCGAACGCGGCGAGCGTGACGGCAGCGAGCGCGGCTTCGCCCTGCCGCCACAGCAGCGCCGCTACTGCAGCTCCCGCCGCGACCGGCAGCGCGAGGCGCAGCCACTGCCGCCAGCGACCTTCGTCCGCACGGCTCCTCCGCCCTCTGCCGCCGCTTCGAACGGCTGCCGCCGGCGGCTCGCGCAGCAGCCGGAGGTCGTCCTCGCGCTGGCGCAGAAACTTCAGCTCCTGGCGCAGTCGGCTCCACTCCGCATAGTCGGAGCCGAGCTGCCCCAGCTTCCGCCGCATCGCCGCCGCGCCGGGCTCCCACTCGCCGCCCGCTTCGCTCAGCGCGAGCGCGGCTTCGCCAAGCCTCGCACGCGCCGCCGCGGCGATCCGCTCGGCCTGCTCCAGCTCGCCGGACGCCCGCTCCGACTCGGCGCGAGCCAGCTCCTCCGCCCGCTTCAGCTCGTCCCGGCGCGTCTTCGCCTCCCGCATCCGCTCGCGGTCCGCCACCGCCAGCGGGTACGCCGCCAGCTCGGCAGCGGTCCAGCCGCCGCCTAACCGCGCTAGCGACATCGCTGCGGCCTGACCGTCTGCTTCGGCTTCCGTCTGCATGGCGCCTATGGCCGTCAGCGCGTCCTTGTAAGCCCCCGCGCGTTCCAGAAGCGCATCCAGCCTTGGCCGCAATCCGAGCAGCTCCTCGTTAATAGAGAGCGACTCCAGCCGCCGCCCCAGCTCCTCGCGCTTCGCCTGCCGCTCGCTTAGCTCCACGCCTAGGCTTTGCCGCTCCGCGAGCATGGACTCGAAGCGAACCAGCGCATCCGGCGGGAAGCTCCCGATAACCGGAAGCTCCCCCAGCCGCCGGTCCACGGCCAGCAGCCGCAGCCCGTACTCCCTCGACCGGCGCAGCCGCTCGAGCGTAACCGCCGTCTCGCGAACGTCTCGAAGCGCTTCCGCCGTCTCCGCAATTTCCCGTTCCAGGCGTCCGGCTTCCTCCTGCCACGCCATATACTGGGCTGTCTTCTCTTTACTGCGCCGCAAAGCCGACTGCTCGTCCTCCAAACGCTTGACCAGCAGCGCGATTTCCTGCGTCTTGCCTCTGGGTCGGTACCCTCGATCCATCTCCTGGGCAAGCCTTCGCTCCGCCGAGGCGATGGCGGCTCCTTGCGCGCCCCAGCCGGCGCTGTACAAAAAGCCGGCGACCTCGTCCGTCTGCAGCGTGCCCAGCTCCTGCAGCTCCCCGAGCCCGAAGGCGAACACACTGCGGAACAGCTCGCCCTGTACGCCTCCGAGAAGCTGCTTCAGAAGCGCTTCGTCGGCGCTGCCGCCCGCCTGCTTTCCAGCCGTTATCGCAGGCACGGCAATCGCCGCCGGATCGGCAGCATCTCCCAGCCGGGTCACCCGAAGGCGTCCTCCTCCGCTTCGGCCGCGGCCCCCTGTACCGAGGCTGCCGGCGAAAACCCGTTCCACCCGGTACGTAGCGCCGTCTTCCGTTTCCAGCGTCAGCGCCCCGCCGTACGGCCCCCCGGAGAGAGGCTCATAGCCACTGTCCGCAGCGGCGCTGCGCGGCGGAATACCGAACAGAATCGCCCGGATGAACGCCATAAGCGTGCTTTTGCCGGCTTCGTTCGGTCCGTAAAAAAGCGTCACCGCCCTCTCCGGCGCAAAACGCCTGCCCTGCATCTGGCCGAAGGCGTCTATGCGGATATCCCGGATGTTCATTCGTCCCAGCCCTCCTCCTCGGCGACTAAGGCGGCCGCAGTTGTTTCCGCCGCCTTCAGCCAGTCGTCCCGCTCCTCCGCCAGCAGCCGGGCCAGTATAGCTCCAGCCTTCGGATGGGCAAGCAGCGGGGATAGCGCCTCCTCGCAAAACGACTCGAGTGATCGGCCTTGTTCCGAGGCAAGAGAGGCCGACAGCTCCAGCAGATCGCCGAGAAAAACGTTGCGCTCGGCCGCGAGCCGCATATTCAACTCCGGCTCGGTCCGCACTTGAATGGACTCGATCCAGACGAAGGCCGCCCCTTCTTCTGTTTCCGTTCGCCGCAGCTGCCACTCCCGAAGCTCGTCCGCCAGCTCGCGGATCGTTACCGCCCGGCCTAACGCCCGATGAAGCGGCCCGCGGCCCGTAAGGCGAAACCTTACGATCGAGGGTCGGCCGTCCGCCTCGTCCTCGCATTGCCGCATACGTTCCTCCAGCCGATCCCGAAGCTCCTGCTCTCCGCGCATATCGTCAATCGGCACGTCCTGGACGAACCAGCGCACGCAGTCGGTGGGGCGAAACGTTAACACGGACCTCCCCGACTCGGTCACGTCGACGATATAGCAGCCCTTCGCCCCCGTCTCCCTAACGCTTCTTCCCTGCACATTGCCGGGGTAGACAATATACGGATGGTCGTGCAGCACGCGCCGCGAATGAATATGACCGAGCGCCCAATAATCCATTCCCCGCCGGACCAGCTCCCGGACCGAGCAGGGCGCATAATTGTCGTGTTCGGGATCGCCATCGGCATTCGCATGAAGCAAGCCGATATTGTATACGCCGCTGCGCGGGCTCCCGAACAGCGGCAGCGGGCTCTCCATCACCGCCGCCGTCCCGAACGACCAGCCGTGGACGAAGGCCAGATCGCCGCGCAAGGGATGGGTCGCGGCGACGCATTCCGCTTCGTGTGCCGGAAAAAACTTGACCGAATCCGGCCAGCGCAGTTCCGCCCGGCGCCCGTCCAGCGGATCGTGATTGCCGTGAACGGCGTAAACCGGAATGCCGCGTTCGGCGAGCGTCTCCATCGCCCTTTGAAACCGAAGCTGCGCCCGGAGCGACCGGTCTGCGGTATCGTAAACGTCCCCTGCGAGCAGAACGAAATCGGCCCGCTCCGATATGGCCGTATGGACTAACGTTTCGAGCGCCCGAAACGTCGATTCCCGCAGCGTATCGCGGATCACAGGCGGCAGCGCGGACACGCCCTTGAACGGGCTGTCCAGATGAAGATCGGCCGCGTGGATAAACCGGAAAGCTTTCATGGCATCCCTCCGTTCATTTGCTTTTATAGACGTTTTTCTTATTGTACAAACGATCCGCCATACGTACAAGCGTTCCCTTCCAAAAACCGGAGCAATCGCCAAAAAAGCCCCTCCGCCCGACAGCCAGCGCTCCCTCCTGTCCGGCAACCTGTTGAAAGAAAAAGGTTGCGGCAAAGAGGAGCCAACCACTGACGGGAGAAGAGGACTTTTGCTAAGGCAGCCTTCCAGCCGCGCACCGAATAACCGGCATCCGCTTACCTTACTTGCCGCCTGCGCCCAGCGAGCCGTACAGCATCTGGAGCTGGCCGATGACACGCTGCAGCGAATAGGCACTTTTGGCCTTGAGCCAAGCGGAACGCGCCAGATTGTAGCGATAGGACGGATCGAGCATCACTTTCTCCAGCGCATTCGCCAGCGCCTCCGGATCGCCCACCGGGACAAGCAGACCGTTCTCGTCGTTGTCGATCTGTTCGGCTACGCCGCCGACATCGGTGCCGACCAGCGCAAGGCAGCATAGGGCCGCTTCGGCGAACACGGAGCCGAACGACTCGGCCCGCGACGGAAGCACGAAAATATCGAAGAACGGCATAAACTCTTCCGGATGCAGCATGTAGCCGTAAAAGATCGTTTCCTCATAAATGTTTAGCGAAACCGCCATTTGCTCCAGCTCTTCGCGGATCGGTCCGTCTCCGATCAGATGGAGGACGAACGGATATCCGCGCTTCTTCAGCTCGGAGCACGCCGCAAGCAGCGTGTCGATGCCTTTGGCCGGTACGAGACGGCAAACGGTGATCAGCTGCGGCACAACATTCTCATGCGGAACCGGCTTGAATCTGCGCTCGTCGAATCCGTTCGGAATGACGCTTATTGCCTCCGGGTTACGCACGAAGGAAGACAAATACGTTTTGAACGACTGCGACACGGTAACGATCCCGTCCAGCCGATGCTCCAGCTCGCCGTACAGTGACGTCAGAAATCGCTCCTCCGGCCCCCCCGGGCTTATTTTGCCGTTCAGCGCCAGCTCCCGCTCGAAGCTGGAATGAAGCGTGATGAGCACCGGAGTATCCGGGAACAGCTGCTTCATCGCAAGACCCGCTATCGGATGGTGGGCATGGATCAGATCGTACGTTTTGCGCAATCTGAGCCGCGTCCACCAGACGTAATCTTTGTACGTCTGCACATATTTATCGACGATCGGCGCTCCGGCGAAAGCGGTCCAATCGAACGTTTCGAAACGAACCTCCTCCGTTCCTTTGAGCCGCACCCGCTTCGGCAGCGAGAACAGCTCCATCTCCCAGCCTTTGCCCGCAAAAGCTTCTTGAATGTAAGGCACCATGGACGATACGCCTCCGGGCTGCTCCGGAGGAAAAAACAGCGCTTGCAGGATGTTCATCTTGTTCGTCTCCCATATTGTGTAATTGCCGGCCAGCTCCGTTTTCGCTCCCGTTAAGCTTTCATGCTTTCCGGAGCAACGCCGCGAGAATGAGCGTCGCTGATCTGACGATCTGATGGTATAATGAATGGCAAAAGTCGAATCGACTCGAACATTCGTGGAGGCAACCTTGAACGTATCAGAGCTGTTATTCGGGCCATACGCCCGGTTGTATGGTTATGCCGGCAGTCTGGTCATGCTGACCATGATACTGGTTATGTCGGTCCGTCTGTTTACAAGCCGCCGCCGCAAAGCGTATTTGTCGCTTACGGCTTCCGTGCTTGTCTTCCTTGTTTACTACGTCGTCATGATCGCAGGTTCGCTGTTCGGAGCGCAGGACGAAGCGCGGCTCGACCTGGCGGCGCAGACGATCCATGTCGTCGCTTTCATTATGATGAACCGGGCGATCTACCAACTGTATAATTCAACACAAAAACGCCATCACCTTTATTTTTATGCATCCTTGCTGCTCACGCTGCTGCTCGCCTTGTTCCGGATATTCGTTCCTTCCTTGTTCGAAGGGGCCCCGGAGCAGCTCGCCGAGCTCGGGCGCATCGGACCGGACGTTTATTTGCTGCTGCTCGTGTTCATCTGCTTTATCTTCATTCCGGCGCAGATCGGGCAGATGAGAAGGTATCAATTCGGACTGCTCGTTTTTTTCTCCATCCATCTCTCGTATTTAATCAACCGGTATATGCTGGAGACGCCGTCGCCCGTCCTTACGTTCGTAGAGCTGTATGCACCGCTGCTTTATTACTTTATTCTGTTCATGCTTTTTTTTGAACGGATTGTCGAATTGATGCAGGCCAGCATGCATTCCGCGATTACGGACGGTTTGACCGGCCTGTACAATCGGCGCTATATGCTTAGTAAGACCAACCAATATATCCGCCTTGGGTATCCGGTAAGCGTGTTGTTCAGCGACATCGACAACTTCAAGAAGCTGAACGATACTAAAGGCCATCATGCTGGCGACGAGGCGCTCAAGGCGGTTGCCCGGATTATGATGGAGGAGAGTGAGGAGATCGGCTTCGCCGGGCGCTTTGGCGGCGAGGAGATGGTCGTGCTCGTTACGGATCCGTCCATCGATATGGGCAAATTCAGCGAGAAGGTGCGCGGCCGCATCGAAGCCGAGACCGGAGTCACCGTAAGCATCGGATACAGCAAAACCAAATCGCGGGAGGACGACGTATCCGCGGAGCAGCTTATTGCCCAAGCGGATCAGGCGATGTACAAAGCGAAGACGACCGGGAAAAATAAAGTCGTCAAATTCACGGTAAGCCTCGGCAATGCGGCCAAATAACAGACGCGCCGGTCCTGCCAGCGGCAATCGGAGCATCCACACGCCGGTTTTAACCGATAGCACCCTAATCGATCCCGAAACTATTACAGAGGAGACTACCATGACAGAGCTGCCGCAAGCTTTTATCGGACGAATACGCGACCAGCTCGGCGAAGAAGCCGAAGCTTTTCTTCATAGCTATGACGAAGCACGTACTTACGGATTGCGGCTGAACCCGCTCAAGCTGGACAACCACGCCGGGGACGAGCCGATTCGCGAACGGCTGAACGCGCTATTCCGGCTATCGCCGGTTCCGTGGTGCGAGGAAGGTTATTATTACGACGAAACCGCACGGCCCGGCAAGCATCCGTTTCATCAGGCCGGCTTATATTATATTCAGGAGCCGTCGGCGATGTCCTCCGCAGAGCTGCTCGCTCCGCAGCCCGGCGATATCGTGCTCGACCTGGCCGCAGCCCCGGGCGGGAAAACGACGCAAATCGCGGCAATGATGAAAGGCCGGGGCTTGCTCGTCACGAACGAGATTCACCCGGCGCGCGCCAAAATATTGTCGGAAAACGTGGAACGGATGGGAATCGCAAACGCGGTTGTCGTGTGCGCCGCCCCCGATGCGCTCGCCCGCAAATTTGCCGGCATGTTCGATAAAATCATGCTCGATGCGCCGTGCTCGGGGGAAGGCATGTTCCGCAAAGACGCGGAAGCGGTGAGCGAATGGTCGCCTGATCACGTGACGATGTGCGCAGCCCGGCAACTGGATATATTGAACAGCGCAGCCGTTATGCTGAAGCCTGGCGGACAACTCGCCTATTCGACTTGCACATTTAACTGCGAAGAAAACGAAAACGCGATCGACTCGTTTCTCGCCGGACATCCGGACTTCCGCCTCGTTCGCACCGAACGGCTGTGGCCGCATCTGGTGCGTGGAGAAGGCCATTTTGTCGCCCTGCTGAGCAAAAAAGGGAATCTGGAAACTAGCCGGGAAAACGATTATGCGGCGGCTAACCCGAAGAAGGAGCGGGGCGGTAAATCGTCCGGCGCCGCCGACAAAACAGTGCGGGAAGCGATGACGCTCGCCAGCGGCTTGCTCGAGGACATCGTGCCCGGCTTTACGCTGCCGCCGGGCGAGCCGGTGCTGTTCGGCGAGCAGCTTTACTGGCTTTCGGCAGCGCCCGGTTGTCCGCTTCGGCCAGCTCATCTGGACGGCCTCAAAATACTGCGTCCCGGCCTTCATCTCGCTTTGCTGCGCAAAGGGCGGGCGGAGCCGTCGCATTCACTGGCTATGGCGGTGCGGGCGGACCAATGCCGGAGCGTGATGCGGCTGGACGTGAACGCACCCGAAACGGAAGCGTATCTTAGAGGGGAAACGATTGTCGCGGGCGGTGAAGTGTCAGGCTGGACGCTCGTAACGGTGGAAGGTTATCCGCTGGGGTGGGGCAAGGCAAGCGGAGGACAGCTGAAAAATCATTTCCCGAAAGGGCTGCGCAAACAGGGGGGATAAAATCCCCCCTGTTTGGCCTGTTATATATTGGACCCACCGACTGGCTTTAGTGATACGTCTCCGTCTCATACCAGATGTCGTCGACCAGTTTATTCGCTAGAAGCATCGATAAATTTAGAGTGTCGTAATCTTTTTCCTTATCCAGCTCCCGCATGAGCAGGGCTCCGATCCATTCGCGTTTGTCCAGACTTTCCGGATCGTGAAAATCGATAAATCCCGTCAGCTCGCGGCGGCTCACGTCGATGGTCGCCTGCGCAATCGGCAAGCCTCCATGAGACTGCTTGTACAGATCGTAAGTAAGCGTATCGCCGTCGTCCCGGGTCAGAATGACCGAGTAGTCAAGGGCGCCTGTGCCAGGCTGTTCCGCTGTGTACTCGCTTAGGCCCGGCTCGTCCTCGCTCAACAGATCCTCGTGTGTCAGCTCCAGCGTTTCGACCACGACACCGTCCGCCAGCATCTCGATATAAAACGAATCCACCTCGTCAGGATCAAAATCGGCAACAAGCTGTTCGATGAGCGACTCGGCTTCTTCCTCCGACGGGCCGATCTTCCAGTCGACCTCGGCCGTCACATCGGTCCCGCTTAGCAGAGCGAACGCCTCCGCCAGCCATTCCCCATCCCCGCCATAGAAATGGTACTCGATCCGATTGCGGCTTTCACCTACGACGACAAGCTCCCCGGAGTATAGCTCCTCTTCATCGTCATCGTTCATCAGCATCGTATCGATCTCGTCCGGCTCGACATCTCCGAGCCATGTATCGTCGTCGTCCTCGAACAAAGCCCGGTCGTCCAACAGCTCATCCCCATCCGTTTGATCCCCGAATGATATCATAAGCTCGTAGGAGCTCCAGGTCACGATCACTTCACAGTCTTTGGCACCAAGCGCCTCCGTCAAATGCCGGATATAGTTTTGCGCCGCTTGTACCGCTTCCATTTTCCATTTGCCTGCAAGCGATTCCCGCTCGAGCTGGACGGAGCCGGCCAAACGCCCGTTCTCCCGGTATACCAGCGTCATCATCCCAACGAAACGCCCGTCCAAGAGCAGTTCGGTAACCTCCCCGCCGGCCGTCTTCAGAGCAGGCCTGAGCGCGATATTCGTCATGACTCCATTCTCCTCTCGAGGTTGTTGCTGCATAATATGCGGAATTGGCCCATTTTCTATGCGTCCGGGCAGCTGTCCGTATCTAAAAAGGAGGCTTCACAATATGATGGAGTATGCCGAATGCGGAAACCGGCTATCCAGGTAGCCCAAAGATAACCTTATCGGTCCGCATTCGGAAAATACCTTCATATGGGGAGGAATTGCAGGTGTCTGGTATTGGCTTCGGTACGACAACCGCCGTTATACTTGTACTGTTCATCCTGCTCGTAATCGTATCCCGCGGGTTTTTGTACTAATAACGGAACCTAGTTCTCCAATCAAATCGATTTTATAAGGAGGTTATCCTATGTCCGGAGTAGGAGGAGCATTCACGTCCACTGGTGTCATTCTCGTACTGTTCATTTTGCTCGTAATCGTATCCCGCGGGTTCTTGTACTAATATCGCGGGAAAAATAAAGGGGCTGTACGCCGGGCTTCAAGCCTGGCGTACAGCCCCTTCTTCTATATCATCAGAAAACGTACCGGTTCAGAGCGACATAAACGCCCTCTTCGTTGTTCGAGACCGTAACCGCATCGGCTGCCCGCTTCACATCCTCCGGCGAGTTATCCATTGCGATGCCGAGCCCGGCATACCGGATCATCTCGATATCGTTGTAATAATTGCCGATAGCCGCAACCTCGGTCCGGTCGATGCCGAGGGATAGCGCCAATTCTCGCAAAGCGCTTCCCTTCGTAGCGTCCGGGTGCATCAGATCGATGAAGTAGTCGCCGCTGCGGAGCACGGTAAGCGGCAGCCCCAGCTCCGCCCAGTCGTGCTCGGCCCGGTCGATGGCCTGTTTATCGCCGAACACGGTAAATTTGACCGGCCGCTCCGGCAATTCGGACATAGCGGCGATCCGGGTCGGCTGGAGCATATATTTGTCATACATACCGGCTACTTCTTCGCTGAGTTCTTCGTCCACGTACAGTTGGAACGGCGTGCAAACGTCATAATGCAATCCGTTGTCGCGGCAATAAGCGAAGACCGCGTCCAGTTCACCGATATCGAACGTATAGTTGTGAACGATATGCCGGTCCTGCGAGCGGACCGTAGCCGCCCCGTTGTGCGTAATAATCGTTCCTTCGAGGCCGAGCCGCTCAAGGATCGGCAGCGTGTTCACCGGAGAGCGGCCGGTGCACAGCACGATCGTCGCCCCTCTATCCGCAACGTCTCGAACCGCGCGAATCGTCCTTTCCGTCAGCTCGTAACGGTCGTTCAGCAGCGTGCCGTCCACATCGAGCGCAATCAAGCGATACTTCATTCCTTCCTCTCCCTCTCTCTGTACGTACGGGCTATCCTCCCTAGCTTCAAACGCCAGCCCTTTAACCGGAATGATTCTTAAGCAGCTCGAGCTCGTCCTCCGTCAGCTCCCGGTATTGTCCTTCCGCCAGATGCTCGTCGAGCAGCAGCGGTCCCATCGAGATGCGCTTCAAATAAACGACTTTTTTGCCGACCGCCTGAAACATCCGCTTCACTTGATGAAACTTCCCTTCCATTATCGTCAGTTCGATTTTGGCAACGGTCCGGGCCATGGGATCGCCTTCCTTCAAAACGACCAGCTTGGCCGGCATCGTCCGGTAGCCGTCGTCGAGTACGACGCCTTCCTCGAACGCCGCTATGTCGGCTGCGCCGACAGCCCCCTCCACCTCGGCGAAATACGTTTTGGGCACATGCTTCCGCGGCGACAGCAAATTGTGCGCCAGCTTGCCGTCATTCGTAAGCAGCAGCAAACCTTCCGTATCTTTATCGAGACGGCCGACCGGAAACGGCTCGAAGTGGCCGTATTCGTCCGCCAGCAGATCGAGGACGGTCCTGTCCCGGCTATCTTCCGTCGCCGATACGACCCCTTGCGGCTTGTTAAGCATCAAATAAATGAATTCACGGTACACGACCCGCTCGCCATCCACCAGGATCATATCCAGCTCGGGATCGACCTGCAAACCGCTGTCTTTGACCGATACATCGCCGATTTTCACCGCTCCTTGTTTGACGATGCGGCGTATTTCGCTTCGCGTGCCGTACCCCATATGCGCCAAAATTTTGTCAAGCCGTTGTTTTTTCCCCACCTGTAATCCCCTCTCTGGCCTCGCATGAACATGTATTTCGAGCTTAGCGTTCAAAAAATGATCATAATTTTAGTGTTGTACCCGGAAGGAAACAGAGGGGAGCAAGTAGAATTTTATATTTCTGTCTGCAAAAAATACTGTATCCGTTCCGGGGGGATCACGTGAAAAAGCTGCTCATTTATTTAGGCATTATCGTCGGACTATTCGTCCTACTTTTCATTGTAAATCATCAAAGCGAAAAGACAAAGGAGCAAGCCCGCGTCAGCCAAATCGATCCGGCCATGAACGACAAATCGAAACAGCTTTACGGTGTGGAAGCCGTCAAGCTCAGACCGGAGACGCTCGCTCAGCTCGGCGATGCGAACTACCAGAACATTATTAAAACGGCCGATCTCAAGAGCGATCTAAGCGCCAAAAAAGATATGTTCGTCTACTATTTCCAAACGACCTGCCCACACTGCATCGCCACTACGCCGATACTGAATCCGATCGCCAAAACGGCGGGCGTCGATCTGAAGCAGTTCAATCTGTGGGAATACGAGGCGGGCTGGAACGAGTTCAACATCAAGGCAACGCCGACGATTATTTATTACAAAGGCGGCAAGGAAGTGCTTCGCATGGAAGGCGGCATCAGCCATGACGGACAACCCGGTTATTCCGCCGACGATTTCAAAAAGTTTTTCGAGGAAGCGAAGAAAAAGTGACATGCCAACAAGCGGCCAATTCCTTTCGGGGATTGCCGCTTTTTTGTATGTAAACCGGGGTTCCGTTTACGGTTCTTGTTGTTTCGCGGGCGGAAACGCTTTAAGCTCCTCGACCATCGCCGCTAGTTCGGAATGCACAATCGCAATATCCAGATCGTAAAACTCGCACGGCTCCTCATCGATGTTCAGCAGCTTGTCCAAATACGCTTCCGCATCGGCGACCAGCTTGCCGAGATCGATCCCCATCGTCTGCCGCGGATAAAAGCTCAGCTTCTCGATCCCTTGCGAGAACAGCTTGATGGCGCCTCCGACATTGCCGTTCCGGTGGTGATACAGCGCGACCGCCACTTGCAGAAGCCCCTGGTACAGCGGATTGCGCCCTTCCTCCAGCCACAGCTCCTCCATCACCTCGTGGCACTCGAAATAGTCCCGTTCGACGTTGAAATAGTATATAAAATCGACAAACAGCAGATCAAACCCGTTCATCTCCGGCCTCCTTCGACGTGTGAAATGGAAGCGAAGCCCTCACTTTCCGGCTAACGTCCGAAAAGGGGGCTTCTGTGCCTCTGCTTCCAAGCGTGTGCGGGTACTCAGATCGTATCCGACTTTTTAGCGCGCAGCGCCGCTTCCTCTACCTGCACCGCCAAAGCCCGCATGCCCATTATATCTTCCGTTTCCCACAGCTCGTTGAATTTCAGCTGGAAGCCCGCAGCCTCCCGCACGCGATGGTAATAATACAAATCCTGAATCTGGTTCAGCAGCTTCGAAACCAGGTTCGAATTGTCCTCGAACAGCCGCTGGGCATCCATAATTTCGTCGCGGATATGCGACATTTCCTGATCGAGCGCGTAAGCCGCTTCCGCCGCCTTTTGCAGCCGGTGCTTGACGTCCTCGGGCAGCCTCTCGCGATGCTTGTAGCTCAGCGAATGCTCGATCGTCGCCCAAAAATTCATCGCTAGCGTACGCATTTGGATTTCCGCCAGCACCGTTTTTTGACCGAGCGATGTTTGGATCGGATATTCGATAATAATATGGTAGCTGCGATAGCCGCTTTCCTTATAATTCGTAATATAATCTTTTTCGTAGACGACGGACATATCTTTACGCTGCCGAATGAGCTCCGACAAGCTTTGGATATCCTGGATGAACTGGCACATGATGCGGATGCCCGCTATATCCTCGATTCCCTGCTCCAGCCGGTCCATCGGAACTTGAAGCCGCTTCGCCTTTTCCATAATGCTTGAAATACGCTTTACTCGCCCCGTCACGAATTCAATCTGCGAGTATTCTTCGCGGGCTTTCATTTCCGTGCGGAGCGTCTTGAATTTCACCTTCAGCTCCTCGACCGCCTGCTCGTATGGAATCAAAAACTTTTTCCAATCCCTGCTGTCCATACGACCGCCTCCTGAACCCGTTGTCATGCTTTTACACCGGATCCGACCGCTTCGGAAACATGCCGGAATCCGTCCCGCTCAAGCAAGCCGCGCAAGCCTTCGTTCAATTCGCGCAGAAGGCCGGGCCCTTTGTAAATAAGAGCTGTGTACACCTCCACGAGACTTGCTCCGGCACGTATTTTTTCATATGCGTCTGACGCTGTGAAAATGCCCCCCGAGCCGATAATCGGCAGCTTGCCGCCGGTCTGCCGGTATACGCGGCGCACGATATCCGTCGAACGCTCGGTTAGCGGCTTGCCGCTCAGGCCCCCGGTTTCTTTCGCATTCGGGTGGCGCAGCCCTTCCCGGCCAATCGTCGTATTCGTGGCAATAACGCCGGAGACGCCGCTCGACACAAGCGACTCTACCATATACTCCAGCTCGGTTTCCGTTACGTCCGGCGCGATTTTTACAAAAACGGGCTTCAGCGGCAGCTTGTACGTTTTGCTCGCCTTGTCCATCTCGTCCTTGACGGCGCGAACGAGGCTTTGCAGCTCGGCTCCATGCTGCAAATTGCGCAAGCCGGGCGTATTGGGGGAGCTGATATTAACGACAAAGAAATCGCCGTACGGATACAGCGTCCGCACGCATTTGCGATAATCGTCCTCAGCCTGCTCGTTCGGCGTATCTTTATTTTTGCCGATATTGACCGCAACCGGAATACGGACCCGGCCGGCCTGCTTCAAGTGAGCGGCCATCGTCTCCGCGCCTACGTTATTAAAGCCCATCCGGTTCACAAGCGCGTCATCCGCAGGCAGCCGGAACAGACGCGGCTTATCGTTACCTTGCTGCGGTCTGGGGGTAACCGTGCCGACTTCCATGAAACCGAAGCCGAGAGAAGCGAAGCCGCGTACCGCCGCGGCATTTTTGTCGAGCCCGGCCGCAAGCCCGACCGGATTCGGAAACGTGATTCCGCACAGCGATACGGTCGTAGCCGGATCGCTCTTCACGCCGCAAAACGTATGGATGAGCGAGGACATGCCGGGCACCCGGCTAACGGCTCCCAGCCCGTCCACAGTCAAATGATGCGCTTTCTCGGCGTCTATTTGAAATAAAATGGGTTTTGCCAAATTGCGGTAAATCATGCAGTACACTCCACCTTATTGTAGACTCTATCGATCAGTTTATCCGTTTCCGCGGCAAAAAGAAAGTCCAACGTTTCGGGAAGCAGCACTGAAGAACGCCTCCAACGCTCGTGCAAACCCTTTCATTGCGAATTCCGATTTGTTATACTATTCTGAAAAGGAAGAGGAAAGGTTGATCCGCGAATGGCGAACCGGAAACCGAACTACATGCAGCGCAAACCTAAAAATGAAATGAACAAAAAGGCGATCGTCTGGGTCGCCTCCGTTATCGGCGCGATCGTGCTGCTCATGATCGTGCTGCTCATCTGGAATCCGTGACAGCCGCGAGGTGGCAAGCGAAAAACTCCCTGCGCCCCCTTTCCCTGACCAAGCCTCGTCTATCGTGTTACGGCAGGTACAGGGAAAGGGGTTATTGCGCTTTAGGAAACTGTAAAGTCCGGCAATCTGCTGTCAGTCCAGCCATTTGTACGTTTTGTTAGGATTCGTCTCGTCCGCGGCCGGCGGCAGCCGCAGAGCCGCTTCGGCGCGATTCGCCCCAGAGGGAATATCCAGCTTGTCGCCGATTACAACCTTCGTTCCTTTCGGCACGAGGTCGAACAGCTCTTCGACGTCGGGCGTCAGCATGCGTATGCAGCCGAGCGACTTGTCCTTGCCGATGCTGGAAGGCTGGTTCGTCCCGTGTATAGCATACAGCGTATCCGAAAGCGTCATGCCCCTGCTTCCGAATGTTCCGTTGTCGCGGCCGTTCGGATTGCGCACCTTCTCGGTAATCGTAAACTCTCCTACCGGCGTCCGGTCGCCCCCCAAGCCGACCTGATAGCTGCGAACGACAACGCTTCCGCTAACAAGGGCAAGCGTATGGGTCGTTCTATCGATCAGAATGCGCATCGGTTCCTTCAGCGCCTCATCCGACGTCAGCAGCGGCGATGCGGCGGGCGACGACGGTTGCCCCGTTTGTCCGGCTTGTCCGGCTTGTCCGCCCGAACCTGCGCTCGCCGCTCCTCCGTCTCGCTTGCCGCCTGTAGCCGGCCCTTCTTGCCGCTGTCCCTTCCACCGATCGAAATAGGTTTTCATCGCCGGCGTATAACCGGACAGCCAGTTATCCGGATAACTCCGGGCTAGCTGCTCAATCGAATCCGGCGTTTTGCCGTTCACCGCTTCATAACCGGCTACAGCGGAACGGACGATCAACTGCTGGAGCTGGGCGCTTTGCCATTCTTTGTATCGGATCGCGGCCAATGCCCCAGCAGCCGGCTCGCACTGGCATGTCTTGGCATCGTAATAGGTCAGGCGCGTGCCGGCTGCCGTATCCGAGCGCTCTGCCAGGACGACCGGACGAACCGGCGACGGCCACAGGAGCCATTTGCGCCCCCCGTTCCAGTCGGGATCGGCGAGCAGCAGCGACTCCGCTTTTGTTTTCGCTTTATCCTGAAAACGGGTTAACAGTTCCCCGATCTGCCCCGTCCGGCTTGCTCCAGGACTGTCTCCTACCGTATAGACGACGTCGAATGCTTCGCCTCCCATATGGGCGAGCAGCGCCTGATTTGCTTCAAGTCCGGCCTCCAGCACCCCGCTCGCTTCCGAAACTGCGGATGTTCCGGAAAGCGGATCGGACTGAACCGGAATATAACTTCCGAGCAGAAGCAACAGGGCGA
Organism: Paenibacillus ginsengarvi; assembly: GCF_003626695.1. Classification (GTDB taxonomy): domain Bacteria; phylum Bacillota; class Bacilli; order Paenibacillales; family NBRC-103111; genus Paenibacillus_AB; species Paenibacillus_AB ginsengarvi. Next base: position 276,622 of record NZ_RBAH01000006.1, on the reverse strand, counting down.
CGACGGCCGTTTTCCACCCGGCTCGTTTGCGTCCGGTTGCCGCCGTCTCCCCGGCGCCGTTCGCATCGGCTGCTTGATCCTCCTTGGAGCAGTGCGGTAATTTATTCTCGAACGCGCTGAATACTTCTCCCGCTTGCTGGAAGCAATAATTCGCTTTCCCTACCTCGCCTTTGGCCATATATTGACGGCCCAGCAAATACCAGGCCATTTTATTGTTCGGATGCTCTTTGATGTAATCTTTCAAATATACTTTATCTTCCGGCGGCGTTTCCATTCCGGGTTCATCCCTCCTGTATGCGCGGGTCGTCCGCCATCCCGTTTCTACTATATATAGAAGCTGCCGGCGCTGTACTCAAACAAACGCAAGTAACTCTACCAGTATTATCGGTCAGGCTGATGCCGTTTTGAAGGGACCGTTTCGCCCAAAAAAAGAAGAAGCCTGTCGAAAGGACAGACTTCTATCGAAAACATAAACAGATCCGGCTTATTGGCCGTCCGTCTTGTCCCGCAAAATAACCGTGCGGGTCGATTCATTCCACTCTACGTCCAGGCCAAGCTCTTCGGCAAAAAAGCGCACTGGCACAAATGTCCGGTCATCCTTGATGTATGGCGCAGCGTCGATCTCTTTCGTAAGCCGGCTTCCGCCATTCACCGTTTTCACAAGCTCGGACTTGTCAATCGTCAGCCCGATCGTTGTGCCGCCCTTGCTTAAACTTACGCTGCGTGCTCCGGTTTCCGCCTGCTCCGCAAATTTAACGTCGAAGCCGAGCCCTTCGGCAATAACCCGGACCGGCACCATCGTACGGCCGTTCGATAGTTCCGGCTGCGCGTCGAATTCGATCAGCCGCGTGTTGTAGACCACCTTGATCGTTCCGTCCGCCTTAACCCCCGCCGGCAGCTCGTAGAAAGCGACTTTTCGGATCTTGTTATTGTAGGCGTCGGCCACAAGCAAGCTGCCGTCCGACGTCACCGCTACGTCCGAAGGATGGTGCAGTTCTGCGTTCCGTTCCGTACCGTCGCTGCTACCGGCTTGATCGTCCCCGGCAACCGTACGCACAATCCCGTCCTTCAAATAACGAATCGCGTGATTGAGACTGTCCGCAATAAGCAGTCCGCCATCTTTCGTGACGGCCAGCCCTCTCGGGAAATTGAACTTTGCCCCTGCCGCCTTGCCGTCGGCAAATTCTCCCGTTACATACAGTTCCGATGCGCCATATTTGACAGCCGTGCTGCCGGCAACGGTCGATACCGTATTGGTGGCCAAATCGATGTAACGGATTACTTGGTTGCCGGAGTCGCTTACGAACAAGTTGCCTTTCGCATCGAAGGCCAGTCCGGTCGGTTCATTAAACTTCGCCGACGAAAGGGCGCCATCTGCAAAGTCGCCGGCCGGTACGTACTGCCCCGGCGCCACCTCGACAGAGCGGGTGGATTTGGAGTTCAAGGTAGACACCGTGCCGTCAGGCGTGATTTTGCGAATCGCATGGTTGAGCGTATCGGCTACGTATAAGGTGCTGTCTGCGGCAACGGCGATATCCTGGGGCGAATAAAACGCCGCCTCCTTGCCTTTACCGTCTTTGCTGCCGAGTACTCCGTTTCCGGCCAGCGTTGTGACATCGCCATTCGTTTCGATTTTGCGGATGGCATGATTTTTCTCATCGGCCACATAAATGTTGCCTTTGCTGTCTGCGGCGAGTCCCTTCGGCTGCTGGAAAACGGCTGCCGCCGACTTGCCGTCGAGCAGAGCACCGATCGGATAGTTATAGGCATCCTTGCTGATCGTGATACCGGCGAAAGTGGTCACCTCATCCCCGGCGATTCTACGGATCAAATTACTGCGGGCATCGGCTACGAGAATCGTTCCGTCCTTCAGCGGCAGCACGCTCCACGGAGCGCGGAACGTCGACTCCGCCGTTTTGCCGTTCGCTTCACCCAAGTCGCCTTTTCCGGCAAATGTGGAAACTCCGGCGAGCAGTTGCCCTTCTCCGCCGACCAAAGCTTGGTCGATGCCGGCACCAAAGGCCGTCGTTCCCCCGAGAAGCAAGGCTGCGGCAAGCAGCGGCGCCGCTATAAGCTTCAACGATTTTTTCATCGGTTTCTCCTTTGCTCGTTTAGTCTAGTAACCGGGCGCTAGTAAATGCATCAAATCGGTTAAATCGTTTCCGTCGTGGACACCATTTTGGTCGATGTCAAAGCGATATGCGTTTTTGGCGAACCAGACCAGATCCGCCAGATCGAACTTCGAAGGATCGGGCGAACCGGGGCGGGTAACGGATACGACCGAAAGATTCGCCTCCCCGCCCTGCACCGGATCGACTACGCTTGTCGGCACGAGTGTAAAAGGGAGACCCATTTCGTTTTCATAGTAAAAATAATTCGGTATTGTCGATACTTTATTCGGCATGAAGTGTACGAACGTAACCCGCCCCAGACTATCCGAGAGGTGGGGAGTGTCGATATAGTAATTTCCCTCAATATGTTCTTTCGAGTAAACAATCTGGCCGTTCAATTGTACGTTCGATTCCGGTAAAGTCTTAGTGAGCGTCACCGTGTACAGATCGGACGGCGAGAAGATGGTCTCTTCCTCCGTAATCGTTATAAACCGTACGTCGTTCCCGTTCTGTAGGCGAAGGATTGGATTTTCCCCATACTTCGCATAATAATACAATACCTGATTTGCCGGTTGTTCGGTCACAGAGTCCTCATCCGGGTAACCATTCAAGGAGTCAACATTAGTATGGTAGTACAGATTAGCCGTCGGATCAAATCCTTTGGCTACCGTTTTGTATACGGATGAATACTCCATACCGGGAGGCCGATATCCTACAAAGAATGAATCTTCGATCAGATTGTTGTTCAAGAGGAGACCATAGATCCGATTCCCTTGTTCAATCGATATGTTCGGGATGAATGCGCGACCGTTTACGAGATTCGCTTCCCCAAGCAGTGTTCCAGTCGAACCCACAATACGGGCTGCGCTGTACTCCTGCATTTGCGATAAATAAATATCGAATTGGCTCGGAGGAGTTGTCGGATAAATCCACTGATACAACCTGGTGTCCCAAAATGTAAAAGAGTTCTTCTCCTTGTAGTAAATCCCTGGTGTATTCATCCAATAAGGCAATACGGCAAAATGAAGCTCGGCACCGAGAAAACCCTCCACTTCGAACACAATCTGGCTTCCTGTCCTAGTGATTGGCTCAATCTCTTGACTAACACCGTTTTGAACTTTAGACATTACGGTCGATTCGGGATTATAGTCTTCCGTAATATGCAGAGTCACGATGTAATTGCCTACACCGTCCAAAAGGACCGTACTTGTATTATAGCATTTCGGGTTGGGTGCAGTATTGGAATATACCGAAATATAAACCTGATTCGCTACACTGCTGCAATTGATAGTCGGCTGCTCAAAAGCACTAGCTTCTTTTGCGCCAAGCAAGCCGAGCAAGGGGAGCATCCCCAAGGTCAGCGTCAATATAAGGACGAAGGATAACACTTTCGAATGAGTCTCTAGTCGATGAATCAAAGCTATACCCCCATTCCCATTCTCGGCTCGATCCAATATTCGAGCGAAGCCGGCTGATAGTGTAGGCCCTCAAGCTTGGTTCCGTTTTTGTTCATAATAATTACTTTCTGGATCGTAATGGCGTCATGGATTTCCGGGTCTTCAATGTACATGTCGATCGCGTACAATGGTATGCGGACCAGCACCTTCTCGCCAGTAATTCCGCTTATATTGCCTGGATCGGAAGCAGCCGAGGCGTACGCCGTAACGACGTATATGATTTCGGACGTATACTCGCTTTCTGGGTTGTCATTATCCGGCCTTACGCCCATTGTGCTAGCGCTGTTGACAGTCGAGAATACGTAGTCAGTTTCCTTATCGTAATACTCCGTCATTCCAACTTCGTTAGATTCTCCAACCCATTTTATTCCTTCGCCCAATCTCAAGTGCAGCTCGATCGCATAGAAGCCGTCTGCCGCATACGGGAAATCGCTCATAACCACACCCAAATCGAACCAATCATTGCTTCTGAGCTGTAGCGGCTCTCCTGCCACAAAGCTGACCTGCTGGTTCGGCACTACCTTCAAGCCTATGTTCCGCTGCGATGCCGGTGCGTTCCGCTGAATCTCAACACCGGGTACAGACCTCGGATCGCTCTCGTTACCGGCCTTATCGATTGCCACAAGCTGCAGCGTGTACGAACCGTCATTCAGGCTGAACGGAATTTCGACGTAATCCGCTTCCGTGGTCCCTTTTCCCGTTGCCGAGCCGAGCAGTGTCTGTCCATTCCGTAATTCGATCTTAGCCCCATCTTCCCCTTTAGCCCTGAGCACAAGCGGAATACCGGAAGTGAACACCCGAGGTTGATTTTCATCCACCTTCGGCGCATCGGGTCTAATGGTGTCTACTTTGAACTGCACCGTCTTGGATGTTATCTTCCCTGTCGTGTCCATCGCCGTTACCGTGAACCTGTTGGGCCCTTCCACCAGATTCGTGACGGTAAACTCCACATCGGTCGTCATTCCGGCACCCGGCTTCGTTTCCAGTAATGTTGCATTCGGCCCTTCGCCTTTATACAGGCTAATTTGATTGCCCTGCGCCGTTCTGGCCTTAATCGTCTGCTGATTCGAGCCAACTACTGCTTCACCGTTTGGTTGTACCAAAAGCTCAGGCTCCGTCGTTACCAGCTTGAACTTTACCGTCTTCGTCGCAATATTGCCGCCTGCATCCTTTGCCTTTACTGTGAACGTGTTGAACCCTTCTGTCAGACCTGTGACGATAAACTCCACGTCAGTCGTCATTCCGGCTCCCGGCTTCGTTTCCAGTAATGTTGCATTCGGCCCTTCGCCTTTATACAGGCTGATTTGATTGCCTTGCTCCGCTCTGGCCTTAATCGTCTGCTGAGTCGAGCCAACTATTGCTTCACCGTTTGGCTGTATCAATAGCTCGGGCTCCGTCGTTACCAGCTTAAACTGCACCGTCTTCGTCGCAATATTGCCAACCGCATCCTTTGCCTTTACTGTGAACGTATTAAGTCCTTCAGTCAGACCTGCGACAGTGAACTCCACATCGGTCGTCATTCCGGCTCCCGGCTTCGTTTCCAGTAAGGTTTCGCCTTTATACAGGCTGATTTGATTGCCCTGCGCCGTTCTGACCTTAATCGTTTGCTGATTCGAGCCAACTATTGCTTCGCTGTCCGGCTGTACCGAAAGCTCGGGCACTGTGGTAATCAGCTCGTACTTTACCGTCTTCGACGTAACATTACCTGCCACGTCTTTTGCTGTTACTGTGAATGTGTTAAGTCCTTCGCTCAAGCTCACCGCAAAGCTTACTTTCACATTCGGTCCAAGTCCGGTTTTCGTATCGAGCGGTGAAGTCGTACCATCCTTAAAAATCTGTACGGTCGAGCCTTGCTCGGCATAAACGGAAATTTCCTGGGCAATACTGTTTACCGCATGTACGCCATCGCCCGGGTGGATTACGCTCAAATCAGGCGGCATTCGATCAACAGGCGTTTCTCCGCCCGTACCGTCTCCGCTTCCTTCGCCATTATCGCCGGGCGCTGTGGTACTTCCGCTACCGCTTCCACCGGTTCCTGGACTGCCGCTTCCACCGCCGGCATTGCCCGGCAAGCTTTGCGAGATGCGCTGCTGTTCAGCCGCATTTCCCTGCTGCTGACGCTCCCGTTCGGCCATCAAACGTTCCAGCAGCTCTTTGTTTTTCTGCAGATTTTGCTGCTGCTCATTCCGCCGCTGCTCGAGTTGACGCTTCAAATCTTCCATCCGCTGCTGTTTCTGCTTGAGCAGCTCCGGCTTTAAACCTAAGGACGGATCGAACGGTTTCGCATGTTCCAGATCGATCGGGTCATTTTGCAAGCTTTCATTCGCCTTTTTGATCAGTTCCTGAACTTCATTCCGAGGAAGCTTGCTGGACTGAATAGCTTCGTTCGCAATACCTGCAATCAAGCTCGTCAAGTTACCGCCGAAATTTTGTAGATCGTCTGGGTTGTCCAAAACAAGGCCATTATTCAGATCAATTTGCTTTGTCCCGTTCTGCAAATCATTCACGAACTGGCTGTTTTCTTCCCGAATTTGCTGAATCGTCGAAAGCAGCGCGCGAATGATTTCCGGCGACGCATTCGCAACGAAATCGCTGATGTCGAGCGGTGCTACATTTTCATTATAGTCGTCAGCATTTCCGAGGGATTGTAATATTTGCTGACCCGGATAAATGAAGGCGGGACCAGAGCCGGATGTCCCTGCATTCGGCGAAGCTGTCTCCAAAATGCCAGACAGCATAAGTGCGTTCAGCTGTCCCATTCTCATTTCGATATAACCGTTCGAACCGCGTACGCTCATGACCGCTGTCGGCGTCGACACTTCAAACTCGTCGTCCGCATTGACGAGCTTTTTCACTTTAAACCAAAGCGAGCCCGCCCATACGCTCAGCTTCGATTTTTTTCCGCCTTGGGCGTCTTCGACCAAGGACGATATGTACAGCTCCGTATTCGGCCCGATTGTGACCTCTTCGTCCATGTCTACGACTTTCAGCACAATGCTGGAGCCCTCTTCCGTACGAATATGATCGCCCTGATTCAGGCTCATATCGTCAAAAGCCCGATACTCGGTCGAGCCGCCTGCTTTCGTCACCATAACAGTGCCCTTAACGCTGGATACGATCGCGGCCCGGCTCTCCTTCGCCATAGCAGCCCCGGAGAACAAACCGGACAGCATACCGAGCAGCAGCGTAAGGCATAGCGTGATCGGCAGCATTTTACTTATTTTCACTGGTTCCATCCCTTTCCTTGCAGGAGTAAACTCGCACCTCTATTCGGCAGCCGCCGATTTGTCTGCGAGCACCTGATAGATCGTTATCGGCAATTCCTTCCCTTTCACCTTGATTTCTCCCATGCTTTCGATATCGAACAAATGCTTGACGCGCTCATAAACATGATCGCTGATCAAAATTTGTCCCGGCTTGGCGTTCGATTCCAAACGGGCCGCCAGATTGACCGTATCTCCGATGGCCGTATAGTCAAGGCGGAGATCTTCGGAGCCGATATTGCCGACGATAGCCGGACCGCAGTTGATGCCGATGCCGAAGCGGACCGTAAAGCCCAGCTTCGCCATGAGCCTCTCCTCCAGCATCGCCGTTTGCTTCTTCATTTCAAGAGCAGCTCTTACGGCCATCTCGGCATGATTGTCATACCGGACCGGCGCCCCGAACATCGCCATGACCCCATCGCCGATAAACTTGTCGAGTGTTCCGTTATATTTGAACACCGCTTTCGTGCAAACATCCAAGTACTCATTCAAAAACTGGATGACCTGCTCGGGCTCGAGTTTTTCCGAAAGCGTCGTAAATCCGCGGATGTCTACGAATATTAATGATATATCCATCCGTTCGCCGCCCAGCTTCACTTCTCTTCCGCTTGTCAGCATTTGGTCGACGACCGCCTTCGGCACAAAGCGGCCGAAAATGCCCGTTACCCGATTGCGTTCGCGGCGCTCCTCCAAATAATGGCTGACTATCGACCAGACGTACAACAGCATTATGGCAAAAAGCGGATAAAAGATCGGTATGTATAAATGCATGACTTCATTCACTATGACAAAAACGAACATGTAGCCTATAAACAATCCGAGGAATAAAAAGAATGCCGCTTTTCCTCTGAATCTATGAAACAGAAACGTTCCTAGCAAAACGATCAGAGCGATAACACCAATCCCGACCGGCTTGCTTGCTTCGTGCCAAAACTTGTTTTCCAGTATCGACTGGACCATGTTGGCGTGAATTTCAACCCCGAACATTTTGATCGAACTGCTCATCGGTGTCATAAATTCGTCCTGCATGCCCGTCGTATACGGTCCGATCAGCACGATATCGTTCTCAAACGATCTGGCATCCACCTTATCGTTCAAAACATCGCTGAACGAGAACGAATCGTAGCCGGTTCTCAAGTCTTTCTCCTGTCGCGGAGACGTGTAGTACTGAGTAATAATCTGGTTTCGGGCATTCGCCGGGATCACCTGCGAGCCGCGATACCATTTCCCTTCACCTGAATCCCATCTCACCCGCTCCTTCTCATCCAGCGCAAAATTGGCCAGCTTCACGCTGAACGCTTCTACAAGCTCGCCGCTTTTCTCGGGAAGTCCTATAATAAGCCTTCGAACCTTATCGTCATTGTCCGGGAATACGTTAACGTGGGCCAATTGGCTTCGCGGCGCGCGAATGGCGGCAGTAGGAACTTCGATGCGGTCGTACTCGAGCAAATGGTCAGCCTTCTGTTTAGCGGGGAAATTGAAATTAACCGGCAGCACTACATTATTATATTTGGCCATAACGGCCGCTAGCGCCTCGTCCTGTTTCGGGTCCTTGCTCGGCTCCGGGATCATGACGTCAAGCCCGATCGCCTTGGCCTTGCCTTGCTCCAGCTTTTCGATTAATCTGGCGTATACGGAGCGGTCCCACGGAAACTGACCGATCGTATCCAGCGATTTGGAGTCGATTTTAATAATTTTAATGCGCGTGTCCGGCTCGCGCTGCATAACAACCTTCGAGCTGAGCGCATCGCGCAGCGGATTCTCGATATAGTGGAACGAACCTCCCGTTCCGGTTGTATAAGTCAGAGCGGCGAACAAAAAAATAGCCGTCATCGCAACGACCATCGTTTTCCAGTTCTTTCGACTCATCCGATTCCTCCTCGTTTGGCGTGCAGGCGTATGTCGATAGGGACTATTCACCACTCTCCTACCCTAATCTATTGTAAAACCGATGACATTTTATAGCAACGCCCGATTGCGGAATACCGACTTTATTTATCAATTTTTGGGTCTTTATGTCTAGCAACATGTCGAAAATAGGCGAATTCTGAAAGTGCCGTCCAAGCAAACGATAAAAAGGGCAGGCTCCGTCAAGCTCGGAAACGTTGTCCGGCTAATGGCCACTTTCCCCGGTCTCAATTAGCGGAAGCAAAAGTTCCGCTATGGACGACGGAGTGCCCCGATCCGGAGCAATAGGGGAAGCAAAAGTTCCGCTATCGCCATCTGTTTGCCCGCGCGGAACCTGAATTTGGGGCCATAAAGGAAATATCGCTTCCTTTATACCAATGTAGACGGCCCGTAAATCACGATAACGGAACTCGCAGTTCCGCTGGGGCTGTGCCGTTTGCAGCGCTCCCCTTACCTGGAGGCAGGCGAGCGGAAGCGATTGTCGAAAATACCGATTTACCTTTTAGCGAACTTCCGCCTTCCACAATAAGAAAACGTCTATCGACGCATTTCAAGGATGAGCGATTAGCGGAAGTTATTATTGGTAAAGAAATTCGTATTTCGTGTCGCTTTAACGCTTTACCGAACTTAAATTTTCTTTAACAATCACAAAAAAACCTTTTCCTCAGGAAAAGGTTTTGGCTGCGCTTCTTAGTTAAACGGTGTGTCGGCAATTTTGATGGAATCGGTAGGACAGCCATCGGAGGCGTCTTGCAGATCGTCGTACAGATCTTCCGGGATTTCCGTTATGCCCAGGTTGTTGTCGCCGTCAAAAATGACTTCCGCAAGACCTTCGTCATCGTAGTCATAAATGTCAGGGGCCGTTGCCCCGCACGCGCCGCATGCGATGCATGTATCTTTATCTACGAATGTATACTTCGCCATGAATGATTCCTCCTCAGTTTATAACTCTATTGTCCACTATAATACAAAACGTTGTAAAGTTCAAACGTAAAGTCATCCTAATTATGCCTTCTCCTGTAAGGAAAGTTCACGAAACTTGTAATTGAAAATGGTTATCAGAGAAACATGGATCGATGAATATGCAGGGTTACTCGACCGCGTTTTAGCGGATGTTTCTCTGGGTAAAGAAAGCCCCACTTCGCTCTAAATATTGCCAGCGAAGTTAAGCTTTCTTTAACGAACAGAGAAACATGGATCGATGAATATGCAGGGTTGTTCGACCGCGTTTTAGCGGATGTTCACTCGTCCAATCCGCGCTCGCGAAGATGATCCATTTGCAGCGAAGTGCCCCTTCGCTTGTGATTGCGAATCCAGGCGGAGGGATCGTTCCCGACCATGCCGGCGGTCAGGATCGCGTCCTCTCCGTACTTGTCGCGAATGCGGTCCATCGCTTCGTTAAGCTGCTCCTTCTTCGGCTGCTTCTCGTATTCGAACAAATCGAGCTGAATGACCGTATTTTGCTTCGGCTGCAAGCTTTGCAGCGTTACGCCGAGAAGTCGCACCGGCTTGCCGACATCCCAGTGGGCCGCGAACAGCTTGACGGCTATGCGGTGAATATCGTCGGCGTTTTCCGTCGGCACCTGGATCGTCTGCGCCCTCGTGATCGTCTTCATATCCGGATCGCGGATCGTAATCTGCACCGTGCCGGCGACGAGCTTTTGCCGCCGCATTCTTCGCGCGACCTGATCGGACAAGTTGAGAAAAACGCGGGAAATGTCGGCCAGCTCGGTGACATTTTTCGGCAAAGTCGTCGTATGGCCGATCGATTTGCTCTGCTCCCGCTCCGGATTAACCGGGGAATCGTCGATTCCGTTCGCGGCCCGTTTCAGCCAAGAGCCGTATACGCCGAAGTGTTTCACCAGAAACGATTCACCCGCCGCCGCCAGTTCGCCGATGGTGCGAATATTCAGCTTGCGCAGCCTATCGCCCATCCGCGAGCCGATGCCGTACATGTAAGAGCACGGCTTATCCCATAGCAGCTTCTCCACATCCCGCTTGCGCAGCACCGATAACCCGTTCGGCTTCTTCATATCCGACGCCATCTTCGCGAGCAGCTTGTTCGGGGCGATGCCGATCGAACACGGCAGATGCAGCTCGTCGCGGATGCGATTCTGGATAAGCGCAGCGATCTCGATCGGTGTGCCGAACTGTTTGGAGCCGGTAATATCGATAAAACATTCGTCGATGGACATCGCCTCGACAAGCGGCGAATAACTGTAGACGATCTGCATAAAGCGCCGCGAAAATTGCCGGTACAAGTCAAAATCCGGCTGAAGCACGATCAGCTCGGGACAGATTCGCAGCGCCTGACGAATATGCATGCCCGTCTTGACCCCCTTCGCCCTGGCCGGGTACGAAGAGGTGACGATAATGCCTTTGCGCAGCTCGATATTGCCGCCCACCGCCAAAGGCTTTCCTTTATATAAGTCCGGCTCTACCGCCTCGTGAACCGAGCAGTAAAACGCGTTCATGTCGATATGCAAAATGACCCGGCCGTTTCGAGGATAAGAGCCGTCCCGATTCGTTTGCTCGGACATCTTTGCCAACCTCCACCGCTTTGAGCGCGAATATCCGCGCTTTCGTAAAAGACGTTATTCCAAGCATACGACTTTTAGGAAAACACTTCAACTTCGAGACGTAAAAGTGCTATAATGAAAGGAATGCAGCGCGGCTTTACGCTTCATGAATGTGAAGGAGGACGTACGATGGCAACCCCTGTAACCATTTTCGACACGACCTTGCGGGACGGGACGCAAGGAGAAGGAATCAGCCTTTCCGTCGAGGACAAGTTGAAAATCGCCCAAAAGCTCGACCATCTGGGCGTTCATTATATTGAAGGTGGCTGGCCGGGAAGCAACGGCAAAGATATTGAATTTTTCCACCGCTCGAAGGAACTGAACTTGTCCCAAGCGAAAATTACCGCCTTCGGCAGCACCCGGCGCAAAGACTCAAACGCGGAAACCGATCCAAACTTGAACCGTTTGATCGAATCGGGCGTATCCGTCGCCACGATCTTCGGAAAATCGTGGGATTTTCACGTTCATACGGCGATCCAGACGACGCTGGACGAGAACTTGAACATGATTTACGATTCGGTCCGTTATTTGAAAAGCCGTGGACTGGAAGTCATTTATGACGCCGAGCATTTTTTTGACGGTTACAAAAACAATCCCGAGTACGCCCTGTCCACCATTAAAAAAGCGGAAGAAGCCGGAGCGGACTGGATCGTCCTGTGCGATACGAACGGCGGCTCCCTGCCTGGTGAAGTGACCGAGATCGTCGGTCTCGTCTGCAGCACGCTGAAGACGCGCGTCGGCATTCACGCCCACAATGACTGCGAACTCGGCGTAGCGAACAGCCTTGCGGCGGTACAAGCCGGAGCCCGTCAAGTGCAAGGAACGCTTAATGGTCTCGGAGAACGGTGCGGCAATGCCAATCTGTGCTCGGTCATTCCGAACTTGCAGCTCAAACTGAACTACAGCTGCATTTCCGACGAGCAATTGCAAAGCCTGACCTCGGTTGCCCGTTACGTCAGCGAGATCGCCAACATGAACATGCCGGTGAACCAGCCTTACGTAGGAGCAGCCGCATTCGCGCACAAGGGCGGCATTCACGTCTCCGCGATTATGCGCCACGCGAAAACGTACGAGCATATCGTCCCGGAACTGGTCGGCAACAAGCAGCGCATCCTCGTATCCGAGCTGGCGGGCCAAAGCAACGTTCTCGCCAAAGCGCAAGAGATGAATCTCGATATGAACAACGAGACGACCCAGACAAAGCAAATTATCGAGAAAATCAAGGAGCTCGAGCATCAAGGCTACTCGTTCGAAGGGGCGGACGCTTCCCTGGAGCTGCTCCTGCGCCGCGCTTTCGGCGATATCCCCGACATGTTCACCGTCGATTCGTTCAAGCTGATCGTAGGCAAAAACGGCGGGGCCTCGATTTCCTCCGAAGCGATCGTGAAGCTTCAAGTGAACGGCGAATCCGTCTATATGGCGGCCGAGGGCAACGGACCGGTCAATGCGCTGGACAACGCGCTGCGCAAGGCGCTCGTTCAATATTACCCGGATATCGAACAAATGCATCTGTCCGACTACAAAGTGCGCGTTATTAACGAAAAAGATGCTACGGCGGCCAAAGTCCGCGTTCTGATCGAGTCGACCGACTTCGACAATACATGGAGCACGGTCGGCGTTTCCGAGAACGTTATCGAAGCAAGCTGGGAAGCATTGGTCGACAGTATCCGCTACGCCTTAATCGGCAAAACGAGGATCGACAACCAGACAGCATCGGCCGAAAGACTCGGTATCGTCAATCACTAGGGGTTCGCCGCATACAAGTTAACAAATAAAAGCTGCTGAAACGGACATAATCCGTTCAAGCAGCTTTTTCTGTTCTTGCAATTGGTTTACGATTCGATCAGCCGTTTGATTCGTTTCTCCAGCTCATCCGGATGCAAAACGCCGAAGCCTTCTTTAATAATCCCGTTCTTGTCGACCAGAAACGTCATCGGGATCCCGTTAACCCGGTATAGTTCTCCTACCTTGCCGTCGCTATCGAGCAGCACGGGAAATTTGAACTCAAAATGCTTGACAAACGACTTGATGTTGTCCATCCGGTCGCTGGCGGTCATGTTTACCGCGTAAAAGTCGATCTGATCTTTATATTTATCATATAGCTGCTTCAAATCCGGCGCTTCCAGCTCGCAAGGTCCGCACCAGGAAGCCCAAAAATTGACGAGCAGCGGCTTCTCCCGCGTGCCTCCGACTTCGTATACGTTGCCGTCCAGCGAAGACAGCTTGAACCCCGGGGCCAAATAATTCGGTTTTGGCGCAGCTTCCTTCGCGGACGCTTGACGATCCTTGGAGGCTATATTTTGATAAATGGCAAAACCGGCCAACAGCACAACGGCAACTAGAATCAATACGTTACGCTTCATCTTGGTTCCCCTTCTTGTAGGTTCTTGTCGCAAACCGTAGACCGCACATTCCAGCCTACTCTCTATATTATCGTCTTTGCTTGCCGATTTCCATTCCCCAGGTGTCGTAATCCGTATATTTTGGCAAAAAGAAACCGAATGCCCGCTTTCGGCGGAGGTCATATTAACGGTACAAATGCCTTCAAGAGGGAGACGCTCATGGAAAAAACCAAAACGCGCAGGCTTGCGATATCGTTTCAAAGCGACATTCCCGATACCGAACAGGAGACGAATGCCGAAGCCAAGGACAAGCAGCCGGACGAATCCGGCTCGAAGGGGCGCCTGCTGGAATTTCTCGCTATCGCTACCGTTCCGATGGTTCTTGTGCTGGGCAACTCCATGCTTGTTCCAATATTGCCGGATATGCAGGAAATACTCGGAATCAGCAAATTTCAGAGCAGTCTCGTCATCACCTTATTTTCGTTCGCGGCGGGCCTGTTCATTCCGGTTCTTGGCTACTTGTCCGATCGCTTCGGACGCAAGGCGATTATTATTCCTTCCTTGATCGTTTATGGCGCGGCAGGCATACTGGCCGGCTTTGGAGCTGTCTGGAAATCGTACACCATCATTATCGCGGCGCGCGCCATTCAGGGGCTGGCGGCGGCGGGAACGGCTCCGATCGCGATGGCGCTGGTCGGCGATATGTATAAGGGAGCAACCGAAAGCAAAGCGCTGGGGCTAACCGAGGCATCCAACGGCGCGGGGAAGGTAATAAGCCCGATACTAGGCTCGCTGCTGGCCCTTATCGTGTGGTACGCCGCCTTTTTCGCCTTTCCGTTATTTTGTGCCCTTTCGCTCGTCGCCATGATTTTTCTCATCAAGGAACCGAAGCGGGAGAAACAGCCTCAGAAGCTGAAGGAATATATCGAGGGGATCAAATCCACATTTAAGCAAAAGGGCCGCTGGCTTATCACCTCGTTTTTCGCCGGATCGCTCGGGCTGTTTATTTTGTTCGGCGTGTTGTTTTATTTGTCCAACGTCCTCGAGAAAGATCCTTACAATATAGATGGCGTGAAAAAAGGTCTCGTTCTCGCCATCCCGCTTCTCGGCATGGTTACGACGTCCTACATTACGGGCAGCGTCATTAAGAAAAACGGCATTTTGATGCGCTGGCTGATGAATATCGGCTTGATCCTGATGACCGTATCGCTCGGAGCGTCGATTTTCTTCTTCAAAAACTTATATTTGTTCATCGGCTTGCTGACCGTCAGCAGCATCGGCACCGGTCTTCTGCTCCCCTGTCTGAACACGATGATAACCGGATCGGTCACGAAGGAAGAACGCGGCATGATTACCTCGCTTTACAGCAGCTTGCGTTTTCTCGGCGTAGCCGCCGGCCCTCCCCTGTTTGGCTGGATGATGGGGGTGTCCGACCGGATCGTATTCATATCCGTATCCGCTCTGTCGCTGCTGGCGTTAGGTCTCGTCTTTTTTATGATTAAACCGGACAAGCAGGTGAACTGAATCCATCTTCACAACAAAAAATCGTCTGTTCCGGCTTGACGGAGCAGGCGATTTTTTAAAGCTCTTTAGGTTACAGCATACTTTGCACCGTCCGCCCTAACTCCTTATAATGAAAAGGAAAAATCGGAAGGAGCGCTGTCCGGTGCAACATATCGAACGAAGCGTGCTGCAAGCGATTGCCTGGCACTGCCGGAGGGAACTACCGCGCGAAGGCTGCGGAGTGTTACTCGGCTCCAGCCAAACCCATTCGGCGAATCCCGCCGTCATCACGGCATGGACACCGATCGCGAACCGTGCGATTAATCCGCTTGCGTCGTTCCGGTTCGACGAGGCGGAGTGGATCGCCGCCTTGTATGCCGCCGAACGGGACAGTCTGAGCGTACTCGGCCTGTTTCATTCGCATCCGCAAACGGAGGCGTATCCATCCGAAGACGATATTACCGGAACTGCGTGGGATCGGATGAGCTATTGGATCATTTCCTATGCCCCGCCGTACTCTCCGGACTCCCCAAATGTTCGGGCCTACTGGCTGAATTCTGCGACGAATCGAATCGTCCCTTGCCCCTATAAGCTTTTTTAGCGGCTTAAAAAGTCGTACAATTCTCCAAGCGTCCGCACATCCCGCCTAATCGTCTCGCCAAGCAAACATCTCCACAGCTGCGCTGTCATCTCCGCGTCGCTAAGCGCATGGTGGCGGCCGTTCACCTCAATGCCATAATCGCCTAGCAGCGTATCCAGATCGTAGCTGCCCCGCTTCGGCTCAAGCCTTTGAGCCAAAATCAGGCAGTCGATGAAACGATGGGACAAGTTGACCTTCGATGTTTTCCACAGCGCTGAGTTCAAAAAATGCTTGTCGTGTCCGCTTCCGTGAACGACCAGCACGCGGTGGCTGACGAACTCCAGAAACTGCTTCAGCACTACGATCAGCTCCGGAGCGCCAGCAGCTTCCTCGTTTCCTATCCCGGTTAGCCGAACGACGGTATCGGGTATCGTTTTTTCCGGCTTCACGAGGCTGTAGTAGATCTCCGATTCCCGCACATCGTCGCCGACCATCGCCACCGCTCCGACCGATATGATCTCATCGCCGTTATAAGGGGAAAATCCGGTCGTTTCCAGATCGAAAACAACTGTTTCCAGCTTTTGCAGCGGAATATCGTACATGCTGTTTTTGCGCTGCTCCTTCATAACGGAGCGGATAAAGGCCATTTGCTGCGCGCTTTGCGGATTAAACATCGACGTAACGGCAGGCGTAATGCCGCCCATTTTGTACAATCGCCAAAACTTGGACATACTGCTCATGCCGAACCGCCCCGTTTCTTTGGCACGGCTTCGATTATTTTTTGGACGGTTCTGCCGACCGCCTGCTGCAGCCCGCTTCCTGCACGCAAGCACCGCTTCAAGCGGCGTTTGTTCGTCTTCGTAAGCGTCTCAGGATCGAGCATGCCGCGCGAGGAGTAAATATCGCCGTTTTTTTCGTGTTGTGCCATAGAACGCAGCTCAAGAGCGATAACGAACGCCTCACGCCAGCGCTCGATAAGCTCAGCCGGATAAGCGTTATTGGACTCCAGGGCATCCAGTCTCTCCAGCGTCGACGAAGCCGTTATCCCGTTTACAAGGGCAAGCAGCCGGATTCCGTTTACTAGCGGAATATAAGCTCCGTATTTGACATCGAAGGAGCCTGCATCTTGTCCGTACCGCTCGGTAATGATGTTGCCAAGTACCCCGAGCGTAATTTTGTGATGAAGCGTGTTTTGCAGCATATGCTCGAACAGCGCCGGGTTATCCGTCGTAAGGCTCCTATACTCGCCGCGAAGTTCGTCTGCGAGCTGCCGGTCACCGTACAAGCAGCGCATATCGGCAATCATCAGTAAGTAACGTACGCTCTCCCACTCCGGATCGGAGATCCATTCCTTAAGCATGTCGCCCCACTCAGCTTTCGTTTTGCGCCACTGCGGATTCGTGCACAGCACGTTGCCGGGACACGGCGGGTACCCCGCAGCTTGAAGCCACTCAAACACGCGTTCCGCCAATTGGCGAAAATACGTCTCAGCCTCGCCTCGCTGATCCGGCGGCGGCTCGGCGAATACGATCGCATTATCCTGATCGCTCCAAAGCGTCTGCTCCATCCGCCCCGCACTGCCAACTGCGAGGAACGCATACGGAACGGGCGGCGTGCCGTACCCTTCCAGACGAAGCGTCTGCTCGGCAAGCGCGATCGTCCCGGCAATAAGCCGGTCGTGAGCTTCGTTCATGCACCGGTTCCAATCCGTTACGTCGTCAAACAAGGAGGGCCGGAGCTCGAAGAACATCCGGTCCCTCAGTCCGCGCAGCTGTTCGGTGCTCACCGCGTTATAGATCGATACGTCAAACCGTTCCATCCAAGAAAACTCCATATCGCCCGGTTTCACCCCCGACAAACGCGCCATGATCGCTTACACAACCAGCGTTTCGGTGCCGCTGCCTGATTTTTTCATTTGCTCCGGATAGCCGTACGTGCCGTGCTCGCTGATGTCCAGCCCCATAATCTCTTCTTCCTCGGTGACGCGAAGCCCCATCGTTTTCTTCATGACCCACAGGATCGCATAGGAAAGCACGAACACGAAGAGGAACGATACCGCTACGCCCAGCGCCTGAATGCCAAGCTGGTGCAATCCGCCGCCATAGAAAAGTCCTTCCCGGCCTACGCCCACAATTTCAACAAGACGCGGCGAGGCGAAAAAGCCGGTGGACAAAGAGCCCCAAATACCTGCAATGCCGTGAACCGAAAAGGCGTAGACCGGATCGTCGATGCCCGCCTTCTCGAACCATTGCGCCGTGAAAAAGGTGAGCGTTCCCGCCACGAGACCGATAACGACCGCTGCCCACGTTTCGACAAAGGCGCACGAAGCCGTGATGGCAACCAGCGCCGCAAGCACGCCGTTCAGCATACTCGGGATATCCGCCTTGCCGAAGTAAAGCCAGGATACGAGCAAAGCCGCCACGCCGCCGGCCGCAGCCGCCAGATTCGTATTCATCGCGATAAAGCCGAAGAAGCCGTCGTTAACTGCCGTAAGCGTACTGCCTGGGTTAAAGCCGAACCAGCCGATCCATAAGATAATAACGCCGAGAACGGAAAGCACCTGGTTGTGGCCGGGAATCAGATTCGGCTTGCCGTCTTTATTATATTTGCCGAGACGAGGTTTCAGCAGCAGCGTTGCCGCCAGCGCAGCAGTTGCGCCCTGCAGGTGAACGACCGTCGAACCGGCGAAATCCTGCTTGCCGTGCTCGGCGAGCCAGCCTCCGCCCCAAATCCAGTGCGCCACGAACGGGTAGATGACGACCGTAAACAAAATACCGAAGACGAAGTAAACCGACAGTTTCGCCCGCTCCGCGAAGCCGCCCCAGGCGATGGCAAGCGCTACACCTACGAAAGCGAGCTGGAACAGAAATTTGATGGCGCCAGGTACGAGCGAAGCGGATAACGAAGCGAAATAAGTTGTCGTTTGCTCCTCTGTGCCGTCAAAGAAAAATCCGCCGAATCCGATCAGCTTGTTTAGACCGCCCCCGTCTCCGAACGCGAGACCGAAGCCGAATGCCCAGAAGGCGAGACCGGCGATGCCGAACGTAAGAATCGTTTTGCCGGCGACGTGACCGGCGTTTTTCATTCGAGTCGAACCCGCTTCCAGCAGAGCGAAGCCGGCTTGCATGAAGATAACCAGGATCGCCGCCAGCATGACCCATACGGAGTCTACAGCGAGATGGAGCTGCCCGGCAGACGGCTCACCTTCCGCAAAAGCCATCACCGGAAAAGCGAATAGCATTGTCAGGCACAGTAACAGAACCTTCTTCATTGCGAATTCCACCTTTTGTGTTAGTTTTAATAACATACTACGAATGCTTTAGTGCCATTATACGCGCGAGCTCATGAAAAGACAATAATATTTTTAAAATAAATGTTAAATATCCATACATTAGCCCAGGTTATTCATAGGATTGTTCGGTTTTCATTCAGATATGTAAGGTTTATTATCTTTTAGTACTTTGCCGCGATCTTCCGAGATCCTGGTCACCCGCTGCCAAAAGCATGACGTTTGACTGTACGGTTTGCTATGGTTTATGATGAGGCTAGAGGAAAATGCGGCCCGTTTTACGTTGTAAGACGGTCTGCCAGAAGAGGTGAATCGGATGGGGTTATGAAGCATTATCGGATTGGGGAGCTGGCGCGTCTCGCGCAAATTAGTTCGCGGACGATCGACTACTATACGAAGCTCGGTCTCATTTATCCGGAAAAACGATCAAAAACGAATTATCGGCTGTACACAGATGAAACCTTGGCTCGTTTGAAACGTATAGAAACGATGAAGCAGGAAAAATACTCATTAGAAGAAATCAAAGCCAGCCTGGATGCGTGGAATAAAGTAAGTCAGGATGAGGCTGTGACAGAAAAACTCACATCACTTGGCCTGCACCTGCGACAGCTGGAGCGTGAAGTAAAGGAGCTGAGCCCGCTTTTGGCCGAAATGAAGCCGCGGCAGGCAAAGTACGCTTTCAATACGATCGCGGCCCAGAGCGCCGCCTGTATCGATGCGCTTCTTCTTCTGCTGGGCAAGGGGCCATTTATGTAAAGGAGGAAGCAAATATGTTTTTTCACCCAATGGATTTCCTCATTATCATCGCCTTCGTCGTTTCGATCTGGGCACAATTTCGCGTCAAGAGCACATTCAACCATTGGGCGCAGGTTGCGAACAGCAGTGGTATGACCGGATATGATGCGGCCCGCAAAATGCTTGACCGGAACGGCCTGCACGATGTTCCGATTGAAGCGGTGCCTGGCGTGTTGTCGGACCACTACGATCCGATTCACCGCGTTGTCCGGCTGTCCGAGCCCGTTTATTACGAAAGATCGATTTCCGCCGTTTCGGTTGCTTGTCACGAAGTCGGCCACGCCATTCAGCATTCGGTGAACTACCCGATGCTGGTCGCACGGCACCGCATGTTCCCGCTCGTCAATATTACTTCGGGCATTGCGCCGCTGCTGCTGCTGGCCGGATTTTTCTTCCAAATGTCCGGACTGCTGCTGCTCGGGATCGTATTTTTTTCCGCAGCCGTCGCTTTCCAGCTCATTACGCTGCCCGTCGAGTTTAATGCGAGCAATCGCGCGCGCGAACTGATGGTGTCGGAAGGCTTTATATCCAACGAGGAAGAACGCGGCGTCGCCAAAGTGCTGAATGCGGCCGCTCTGACTTATGTAGCCGCAGCCCTGATCTCGCTGCTCGAGCTGCTGAAGTACATTATGATTTTCACAAACCGCCGCGAATAATAACGGCTGCTCGCGTATACGAAGAGAGCTCCCGCGCGTAAGGCAATCGCCTCTCGCACAGGAGCTTCTTTTTTGTTCCGGAAACTTAACGAAGCCGGAAATAGTCGAACAAAAACTGCTGAAACATTTCGGCTACGATCGGCAGCTTATGCCCCGACTTGCGGATGAGCCCGATCGTACGCGTCACATGCGGCTCCGTCACCTTCACTTTGACGGGCATGAGCGGGCTGATCTGCGTAAGCGCCATTTCCGGCAGCAAGCTGACCCCCATGCCGGCGGCAACGAGCCCGCGGATCGTATCCGTCTCCTCGCCCTCGAAGCCGATAATCGGCGTAAAACCCGCCTTGCGGCATGCTTCCCAAACGATCGTGCGAAGCGAGTAGTTTTCGCTGAACAGCACGAACGAGTCGTATTTGAGCTGTTCGAGCCGGATCGAGGAATAGTCGGCCAGCACATGACTGCTCGGCAGTATGGCGTACAGTTCCTCCGTCAGCACCACTTCGCCGACAACTTGATCGTTATTTTCCGGATAAGGGGAAATAAACGCCATATCCACATCGCCCCGGATCACATCGCGAATCAGACTTGAGAACGTCCCCATTTTCAGTCTGAATTTGACGTTCGGATGGTCCCTGCGAAAATCGGCTACGACGGAAGGTACAAGACTGATCCCGAGCGAATGCGGAAAGCCGAGACAGATTTCGCCAAGCTCCGGATCGAGAAATTCCTTGATTTCGCCGACTGCCTTCTCCAGCCCGGTCAGCAGTTCCTCCACCCGGCCGAGAAACAGCTTGCCGACCGGCGTAAGCTGCAAGTTTCTCCCCTTCTGCACGAACAGCTGAAGACCGAGTTCCTCCTCGAGCTGATGGATTTGCCGGCTAACCGCCGACTGCGCGACATGAAGCTCCTCCGCCGCTTGCGTCACATGCTGCTTGCGCGCCACTTTTACGAAATATTGCAATTGCCTTAGCTCCACTGCGGTTCTCCTCCAGCCCATCTCTTCGTTCGCTCTGTTTCCCGGTCAGAAGACGCCTACCGCCTGCGCAGCAGTGGCGTAAACAGCAGAAACCCTCCAATGAAGCCGCCGATATGCGCATAATAATTGACTTGGGGGATGAGAAACGTATAAATGAATCCGACGACGACGATCGTTATGATCGTCGAGGACGACTGCTTGTCGAGCGCTTTGCGGAAGAACAGGAAGATGAACAAATACGCCGCAAAAACTCCGTAGATGGCCCCGGACGCGCCAACGGATACGATCGTATCCGGTCCTTTGTAGAACAGGATCGTCGCCAGATTGGCGATAAACCCGCTGCCCAAATAAAATAGCATATATTTCCACTTGCCGAGCATGCGCTCCAGCGGAGGCGCGAACACAAACAACGAGAAGCTGTTAAACAGCAGATGATCGAAGCCGCTGTGCAGAAACATCGACGCTAAATACCGCCAATACTCTCCCGAATAAGGGGAATCGTTCACAAGCGCCCCGAAGCGGACAAGCGTCTCGATATTTTTCGTACCGCCTGCGAATTCCATCCATACGTACATGATCAGCTGTATCGCCAATACGGCAGTTGTAATCGGATACCAGCGCGTATACTGTTTAAAATTTTCGTATCTTAAAAAAAGCATAACCTATCCCCCGTAAAACCCGCAGGTTCGATTGTATCTCCCCTATCATACAACATGCATCCGCCGTAAGCCAAATACGCTTTGCAGGCGGCGGAATAATGACCGAATCCGGTGGGAAGCTATAAGCGAAAGGAGTTTATAACCTATGACAGACGAAGCGAAAAAAAGCTTAAACGAACATGCGGCAGAAGTTGCAACGCATCATTTCAACGTTTCCGATTACGAAAGTTCCTCCGAAACGGCTCAAGGTATTGCGATCACGCACGAACAATTAAACGACATGTATGCGATCGGAACAAGCGACGACACTACTGGCAACGAACGGGAAACAGAAATGGGAAGACGGTAAGTTGTCCCGCTGTTTGCAGCAACAGGCACACATAGATAAGCGGTCGTCTACAGAATATAACGTTGTAATTACACCTTACCGAACAGGAGTTGACGACTTGAAAAAAGCAGCAGCTTCTCTCGCTCTTGCCGCAGCATTGACGTTATCCGCAGTTCCGGTTTTGGCTATGGATTCGACAGCGACGACACCGTCCACCACAACGACGCCGAACTCGGCAACGACGCCGGGCGTGTATGGCTCTATGCACAACACGACGTCGAACAGCATGACAAATCCGATCGGCACCACGGATACTAGCGTCTACCCTCTCGGCAACCGAAGCACGACCGATATGACGGGTACGACCGGCACTACCGGTATGACAGGTACAACTGGTACAACTACTGGTACAACCGGCACTACCAGTACGACCGGTACAACTGGTACAACTACTGGTACGACCACGAGAGCTCACACGACCGACAATTACCGCACAGGAACAGACGGCTATACGGTGAAGAACTATCGCGCTTATGCAAACAACGCCAATACGACAAACTGGAGCTGGTTGGGCCTTCTCGGCTTGATCGGACTTGCCGGATTGTTCGGACGCGGCCGGGCTCGCGACGAAGTCTAAACGCAAATACCGGTCAAGGCGTTTTCGCAGCCAAACAATCGCCCTGCGGGGCGGTTGCATACATATACGATTTTACCCATTTGAAAAAGGCGATTTATTGGACAACCGCAACAACCTTCCGATATAATTAGAGGCGGTGACGATGTTAACTCTCTCATTCGGTAGGAGGATGAAATTACATGGCAACATTTAAAGGCAATCCGATCACACTGGTCGGCACGCAAGTTAACGTGGGCGACAAAGCTCCAAACTTCACGGTAAGCAAAAACTTGCTGACCGATGTAACGCTCGCCGACTATGCAGGCAAAATCAAGCTGATTAGCGTCGTGCCTTCTCTCGACACGGGCGTATGCGATCAACAAACGCGCCGTTTCAACGAAGAGGCTGCAAGCCTTGGCGACAACGTCGCCATTCTGACGATCAGCGTCGATCTGCCGTTCGCTCAAGCCCGCTGGTGCGGCGCTGCCGGCGTGGACAAAGTGGAAACATTGTCCGACTACAAAGCCAAGTCGTTCGGACAAGCATATGGCGTTCTGATCGAGGAGTTCCAATTGCTCATGCGTTCGATCTTCGTCATCGACGCAAACGACACTGTGCAATATGTCGAATACCTCGGCGAAATGACCGAGCATCCGAATTACGAAGCTGCCCTTAACGCTGTCAAAGCGCTGGCATAAGTTTCGATACATAAGAAGAAAGCGGCCGGGAATCCGATTCCCGCCGCTTTTTCATTTTAATTGTCCGATTTATAGGTAGACAGCCTCTGATCGAGCAGTTTGAACAATTCCATGATCGTTCGGTAATTCGATCCGAGATCGCCGAGCGAACCGCGGGATGCCGAGTAAATATCGACTGCGGATTTTATCGGGTTGATCGAGAACAAGGTGATCGTTATATCTTGAGTCCGGCCTGTCATCGTCCGTTTCGTGACGACAATTTCTCCGACATTTTTCACTTCGTGCAGAAGGGTATATTTCGGCAGCTTTTTAAGAAGCGATGTCACTTCCTCCCAAAGCTTGTCCTTGGAAAGCTTGTAGTACCTCGTCTTGAGCGCCGGATCTCTTGCTTTGTCGCCCGTTACTTCGTGACTGCGGATAAGACCTATCAACGTTCTCTTCAACAAAAGCAAATCCCCCCTGTTTCGTTCAGCTTTGTCCATTTTCTCGCGCTATATTCCATATTAACATGCTTTCCTTTAGAGAAAAAGTTTTTTTAAGGGACTTTCGGCGCAATTCCATACAAAAGAAGCCGGTCATCGACCGGCCTTGGCATATAAAAAGGAATAGTTCCAAAACTTGGAATCAGTCAATCGCTTCGATCTGTACCTGCTCCAGCAGACGATCGATGTCCGCTTCGACGACGTGCCCGGCCTGCGCATTCAGCGCGTTCGCCGTTCCGGCCGCCGTCGCCAGACGAAGCGCCTGCTCGATCGAACGGCCCGCCGCTAAGGCGACCGCCATCCCGGCCACGAACGAATCGCCGCTGCCCACCGGATTAACCGCCTCGATCCGCGGCGCCCTGATGCGATACAGCCTGTCGTCATATCCAGCCAGCGAACCGCTCGCCCCAAGCGTGACGACCACGCAGCCGATCCCCATCTCCATCAACTGTTTCACGCCATCGTGCAGATCCGATTCCCGCTCCGGCTTCCGCCCTCCAAGCAGCTTCTCGATCTCATCCTCATTCGGCTTAATGAAGAACGGATTGGCCCGGACACCTTCCACCAGCGCATCTCCGCTTGTATCCAGGAAGGTTTTGGCCCCTTCGGCTTTCGCAATCCCGATCAGCTCCGCATACAGCGAGGACGGCGCGCCCTTAGGCAAACTGCCGGAAAAAGCGACAATCGCCGATTCCGCCGCAAGCTGCTTCACCTTGGCCTTCATCGCTTCTATAGCGGCTGCTGTCAGCACCGTCCCCTGCTCCAGCACTTCCGTGGACGTGCCGGTACTTTTGTCGATCATGTTCAGGCACAGACGCGATTCGCCATCGACCGCGACGAAATCGTTATCGAGTCCGGCTTTCGTCATCTCGTTTACGATAAACTGACCGTTGCTGCCGCCGACAAATCCGGTCGCCTTAACGGCGCCACCGAGCTGCTTCGCCACTCGCGCCACATTGATGCCTTTGCCCCCGGGCACGCTAATCATCTCGGCGACGCGCGATACTTTGCCGAGCGGGAATGATTCCATCACATACGTTTTATCGATGGCCGCATTTAACGTTACGGTTGTAAGTAGAGACATTCGTCGCCGCATCCTTTGCTTTCCCGAATTCGATTAACGGAAATCTTTTGCTTTGCCGAAGCTGCCGCACAGACGCATTTTTTCGATCGCCGCTTCCTTGAGCGCTTTTTTGGCTGGAACCATATATTTCCGCGGGTCGTTTTCTTCCGGATTTTGCGCGAAAATCGCTTTGATCGCATCGGAGAATACGATCCGCAGCTCGGTCGCCACGTTCATCTTCGCCATTCCGAGCGAGACAGCCCGGCGCACTTGCTCTTCCGGTATACCCGATCCGCCGTGAAGCACGAGCGGCACGTCCACAAGCGAAGCGATCCGCTTGATCCGGTCGAAGTCGATTTTCGGCTCGCCCTTGTAGATGCCGTGCGCCGTGCCGATCGCCGGAGCAAGCGTAGGTACGCCCGTCAGCTCGACAAATTTCACGCATTCCTCCGGATCGGCCATAAGCGCCTCGTTATCGGCAACGACGATTTCGTCTTCGACGCCGCCTACCTTGCCTAGCTCGGCTTCCACGTTGACGCCTGCCGGCCGCGCTACTTCCACAACGCGCTGCGTCTGTCTTACGTTCTCGTCGAACGGGGAATGCGAGGCGTCGATCATAACCGATGTATAACCCGCGCGGATACAGCGGACGATCAGGTCGAATTCGGTACAGTGATCGAGGTGAAGCGCGATCGGAATGCGATTCATATTGGAGGCAACCGTAGCGGCGGCGGCAATATATTCCGGACCCAAATGCTTAACCGTGCCGACGGTGGACTGAATGATCAGCGGGGATTCCGTCTCGACGGCCGCTTCTACGACGGCTTGAAGCATCTCCAGCGTGTGTACGTTGAAAGCGCCGATACAATACCCGCCGGCGCGAGCAGCTTGAAGCATAGGGGTGGACGATACAAGTGGCATAATGAGTTCCTCCCAAAGTTCTGTTTCTTTTTCGACTATTTCGTTTCGTTTTGTTTCTTTTTCTATTGTAGCCGATCCTTTAAACGGTGACAATTTATTTTTTGCAGCCCGCAGTTTACGTTACGATGAGCTGAATGCCAAGATCGCGTATCCGGTCGCAGGTGCGGGCATCCAACTCCCTGTTCGTCACCACTTTGTGGACAACGGATAACGGCGCCACATGGGAAAAAAACACGCGCCCGAACTTGCTGTGATCCGCGACGACGATTACTTCCTTGGCGATCGAAATCATGTTTCGGTCCATATTCGCTTCCGACAAATTCGGCGTCGTCAGCCCTTCCCGGAGATCGAAGCCGTCCACGCCCAAAAACAGCTTGTCCACCCGGATACTCGCCAGCGTGCTTTCAGCCAGCGGCCCGACGAGCGCATACGACTTCGGCCGCAGCTTGCCGCCGATCAGAATGACCTCGAAGTCGGCGTAATTGCCGATCTGCACGGCAATGTTGGCCGCATTCGTAACGACCTTGAGCCCTTTTTTGCCGGCCAGCTTTTTGGCCAGCATCATATTGGTCGTTCCCGCCGTCAGCAGCACCGCATCCTCATCGTTCACGAGTTTGGCGGCCGCTTCGGCAATCCGTTCCTTCTCGGCGACAAGCGCTTCCTCTTTCTCGGAAAACGACTTCTCGTGGGCCACCTCGCTTACCCGGGAATGAAGCGCCATCGCCCCGCCGTGCGTGCGAACGAGCAGCTCCTTCTCCTCCAGCTTTTCGAGATCGCGCCGTACCGTTACCGGCGATACGCCGAGGGCGTCGCTCAGCTCGGCTACCGTCGCTTTCCCGTCGCGATTGACCAGTTCCATAATGCGCAAGTACCGTTCTTCCGCAAACATGCGTTTCCTCCTGCATAGCGGCCCTCTGTTCCACGCGGGCAACTTCATAATTTGGTTCGTTCCAGTTCGTTTCTGATCGTTTCACTTTCCAGTTTACCAGTGAACGCGAAATTTTGCCACCGGTATGACGAAACACTACGCCATCAGCGGCCGCCGGCGGAATTGGCGCTTCCGCAGGCAGCCGCCAACGCTGAAAAAAACGGCACTCCTCCCCCGCAGGGAAGGCTGCCGCCTGTCAATTTTCAGTATCGTTTTTCGGTACGAGCTCGTAAATGCGCCCGGATTCCAGCACGTCGATCAGACGATCCAGCCAGTCGTAATACCGCAGGGCACCCTCGATCTTGTCCAAATCGCGGGATAACAGATCGTGCAGCTTCCCGTCGCCGCCCTCGGCCTCCGCCTCCCTCAAGCGCCGCAGCTCGGCCTCCGACCGGCGAAGCGCGGTCACGTTTACTTCGATCGCCCGCCGCCATTCGATCGCGAAATAGTCCGTAAACGTCTGGTGCCAGTCCGGCTCCGCCTCGTACAAATCTTTGCGGGCGCCCTTCTCCCATACTTTATGAACCATCTTCAGATCGAGCAGCATCCGGACGCCGGTGCTCATGCTCGTCTTGCTCATTTCCATTTCCTTGCCCATTTCATCTAGTGTCATCGGTTTATCCGAGAAAAAGAGCATGCCATACAAGTGACCGACCGATTGCGTCACTCCGTACAAATCCATATTTTTGCCGATCGCTTCGATTATGCGTTTCCGGGCTTTTTGTATCGTTTCGATATGCGGTTCGGACAACCCGTCTAACGGTTGCATCGTTCTCGGCCTCCCATCGTTCTATTTGTATTGTATGGGATGCGTTTCCTGTTGTAAAGGAACGGATTCGGCAGGATGTTTCCGAATAAGCGAGCATTCGGCCGTAAATTACGTACAGTTTTTTCTGTACGTTCTATACATAAAGTTTTTTATGTTGTAATTATGTCCAACATCGGATTACAATAGAACAGTAAGTTTCACGGAAGACGTGAATGACAATCGAATAAGGGGGTGCTCGCATGGCAATCATCGAGCTGAAACAAGTCAGCAAGCTGTTCGGTTCCGGGTCGCAGCAGGCGCAGAGGCTGCTGGACGAAGGCTGGACCAAAGAAAAGCTGGCAAAAGAGAAGCAGCTCGTGCTGGCCGTCAATCGGGTTAGTCTGCAAATCGGCGAAGGTGAAATTTTCGTCATTATGGGACTGTCCGGCAGCGGAAAATCGACGCTGGTGCGGCTGCTGAACCGTCTGATCGAACCGTCCGCCGGAGACATACTCGTACGGGGTCAGGCCATTACGCAGATGAATGCGTCCGAACTGCGCGAGCTGCGGCGCAAAACGATCGGCATGGTGTTTCAAAAATTCGCCCTGCTCCCGCATCGGACGGTCTTGTCCAACGTCGAATTCGGCCTGGAAATTCAAGGTGTTCCGAAAAAGGAACGGCGCGAGAAGGCGCTGCAATCCCTGCAGCTCGTCGGTCTCGACAATTGGGCGGACAAAATGCCGGATGAGCTGAGCGGCGGTATGCAGCAGCGGGTTGGACTCGCCCGGGCGCTCGCGAATGATCCCGAGGTGCTGCTTATGGACGAGGCGTTCAGCGCGCTTGACCCGCTCATTCGCCGCAGCATGCAGGATGAGCTGCTCGAGCTTCAATTAAAAATGAAAAAAACGATCGTGTTCATTACTCACGATCTGGACGAAGCGCTGCGCATCGGCGACAAAATCGCGCTCATGCGGGACGGAGCCGTCGTTCAGGTCGGAACGCCGGAGGAAATCATGATCAATCCGGCTAATGAATACGTCGAACGGTTCGTAGAGGATGCCGATTTGTCCAAGGTGCTTACCGCCGAACACGTTATGAGACGGCCGGAGACAATCGCTCCGGACCGCGGGCCGCGCGTCGCTTTGCAGCTTATGCGCGAGGTCGGCATTTCCAATCTGTTCGTCGTCGACCGGCAGCAATTGCTGATCGGCGTCATTTCCGCCGACGATGCGGCGGAAGCGATGCGCGCGAACAAAACGCTAAACGAAGTCGTCAACCGCGACGTGCCGACAGTGTCGCCGCAGACCGTGCTGAACGATCTGTTCGAGCTGTGCGGAACGTCCAGAGTGCCCGTTGCTGTCGTGAACGACGCCGGACGTCTGGTAGGCGTTATCGTTCGCGGCGCCGTGCTTGGAGCTTTAGCCGGGCAAATCCCGGGAAAGGAGGCGAACGCCGATGATCCCGAAACTGCCTCTTGACCGGCTGATCGAAACCATCGTCGATTGGGTTTCGGATCATCTGTCCGGCTTGTTCGATGCGCTCTCTACGGCCATCGGCGGCCTCGTCGACGCGTTCTCGTTCGTGCTCCATGTCGCCCCTTCCTACGTACTGATCGTCCTGCTGGCGGCGCTGGGCTACAAACTCGGCAAATGGCCGCTCGCCCTGCTTTCGGCTATCGGACTTTTACTGATCGTTAATCTCGGCTACTGGGACGAAACGATGGATACACTGGCGCTGGTGTTATCGTCCGCGTTCATCTCGATCGTGATCGGCATTCCGCTCGGCATTTTGTGCTCCAGAAGCAGAGCTGCGGCGCAAACGATTACGCCCGTGCTCGACTTCATGCAGACGATGCCGGCTTTCGTTTATTTGATACCGGCCGTCATGTTTTTCGGTCTCGGTGTCGTGCCCGGCGTTATCGCCTCCGTCATCTTCGCCGTGCCTCCGACGATCCGGCTTACGCATCTCGGCATCCGGCAAGTGCCGGCGGAGCTCGGCGAAGCGGCCGACGCTTTCGGCTCGACGCCGGGCCAGAAGCTCGTAAAGGTTGAGCTGCCCTTGGCTTGGCCGACCATAATGGCCGGTATCAACCAAACGATCATGCTGTCGCTGTCGATGGTTGTCATCGCTTCGATGATCGGGGCGCAAGGCGTCGGAGCTTCCGTGTACCGGGCCGTGACGCAGATCAAAATCGGCGAAGGCTTCGAAGCCGGCCTCGCGGTCGTTATTGTTGCCATTGTGCTGGACCGGTTTACCCAGCGTTTGATGAAATCGAAACCGAACAAGTAAAGGAGACTGATATTCATGAGGTTTAAAAACACGAAAACACTGCTGCTCGCAGCTATAACGATAAGCGCGATGCTCGCCGGCTGCTCCGACAAAGGATCAACCTCCGGCGGCGCTGCCGGTGAAAACTCTAACAGCAAACCCGTAGCCGAGCAGGTCAACCGGCAAATTATCGGTATCGATCCCGGCGCGGGCATTATGAAATCGGCGAACAAGGCCATAGCCGATTACGGCCTGAAAGACTGGAAGCTGATCGAAGGCTCCGGCGCGGCCATGACGGCGGCGCTCGACAAAGCGATTAAGGACAAAAAGCCGATCATCATTACCGGCTGGACACCGCATTGGATGTTTGCCAAGTACGAGCTGAAATATTTGGAAGATCCGAAGTTATCGTTCGGCGGCGAAGAGCAGATTCATACTGTCGTGCGCAAGGGGCTGAAGGCCGACCAGCCATCCGCTTATACGGTGCTGGACCGGTTTGAATGGACCGCGGACGATATGGCGGCCGTGATGAGCGCGATCCAGGAAGGCAAAAAGCCGGAACAGGCGGCCAAAGACTGGGTCGACGCCAACAAGGATAAAGCGGATAAATGGACGGAAGGCGTAGACAAAGCTGACGGTAAATCGCTGAAGCTCGGCTATGTCGCCTGGGATTCCGAGATTGCCAGCACGAACGTAGTGAAGGCCGTTCTCGAAAGCAAGCTTGGTTACAAAGTAACGGCGCTTCAGGTCGAAGCTGGTCCGATGTGGGCCGGAGTCGCCGGAGGCGATACGGACGCGATGGTCGCCGCTTGGCTGCCGACGACGCACGAAGACTATTTGAATAAATATAAAGATAAAATCGAGGATCTCGGCCCGAACTTGAAAGGAACGAAAACAGGACTTGTCGTGCCGGCCTATATGGACATTTCCTCGATCGAGGATTTGAACAAATAAGCGGCAACGAAAAAAGCCTCGCGGCACAAAACGTGCGCGGGGCTTCATTTTTGCGTACGGAAGGAAGTGCGTCTATCCTTTTCGCTCATTTCCTTCGGCGGCAATTCTCACAATATCCTTGTTCGGCAAGTAATGCAGCGTGCGAATATGGCGGATCGTCCTTGTCTGCGCCCGCATGACGAGCGAGTGCGTCTCCGCACGCTCTCCTGGCATATAACGCACCCCTTGCAGGAAGCTGCCCGAGGTGACTCCCGTTGCGGCGAAGATGACGTCCTCCTTGCCAACCATATCTTCCATCGTCAGCACTTTATATGGGTCGTGCAGCCCCATATCGACGCAGCGCTGGTATTCGGTCGCATTGCCCGGCATAAGCCGTCCTTGCAGCTCGCCGCCCAAACATTTCAGCGCCGCCGCGGCAAGCACGCCCTCCGGCGCTCCGCCGGAGCCGACGAACAGATCGATGCCGCTCTCGGGCATCGCCGGCGCTATAGCCCCCGCCACATCTCCATCGGTAATGAACTTGATGCGTACGCCGACTTTCCTCAGCGTACGAACGATCGCCTCGTGCCGCTCCCGGTCGAGCATCATCACCGTAAGCTCGCTCAAGTTTTTGCATAGCGTCCTCGCTACAAGGTCCAGCGTTTCTTCGAGCGGCGCGTTAATATCCACCTTGCCCGCAAGCGCAGGGCCAACGGACAGCTTTTCCATATACATGTCGGGAGCGTGCAGCAGATGGCCTTTATTCGCAATCGCTAGCACCGAGATGGCATTGTCGAGGCCGCGGGCCACAATATTCGTTCCTTCGAGAGGATCAACAGCGACATCGACCTCAGGCCCGTTCAGGCTGCCGACCTGCTCGCCGATATACAGCATGGGCGCCTCGTCCATCTCGCCTTCGCCGATCACAACCGTACCATTGATCGACACCGTATCGAACATCATCCGCATCGCCGTTGTGGCCGCAGCGTCGGCTTCGTTTTTCTTTCCCCTACCCATCCACTGCGCTGCGGATAAGGCCGCCATTTCCGTCACGCGGACGACTTCAAGCGCCAGTTCTCTCTCCATGCCTGCTCCCCCTAGTCCAAATTCTCTCCTCTCCATATATTGTATCACTTTTAATAAAAAGAGTGTATTATATACCGAAAAAATATATTTATGCTACACTCTTTGTTGTTCGGTTTATTTGCAAAAAATATGTCTGCCGATTTGCTTAATTTGCGGCCGAGTCCAGATCCAGGCGGAAGTTGCCGTCTCCGGGTTGAAGTAATAAAGCGCTTCGCCCGATGGGTCCCATCCGTTTACCGCATCCTGAACCGCTTTGGCCGCCGTATCGTTTGGAGTGAGCCAGATTTGACCGTCTGCTACCGCCGTGAACGCTCCCGGCTGGAATATTACGCCCGATACCGTATTCGGAAACGAGGAGCTTTGCACGCGATTGAGGATGACGGCTGCTACGGCCACCTGGCCGATATAGGGTTCGCCTCTCGATTCCCCGTAAACGGCATTGGCCATCAGCTTCAAATCCTGGCTGCTGAAGCCGGAATTACCCGAAGGCAAGCCTCCCCCTCCGCCGCTGGTTCCTCCGCCTCCGCCACCAGTCGTGCCTCCCGTGCCACCGGATGCTCCCGGCGCCCAATTTTTGGTCGCGTTCCACAGCATGACCTTCGTTTTCGGTCCGACGACTCCGTCTACCTTCATGCCGAATTTGTACTGGAAATCGCGGACGGCCCGGTCTGTTTGCCAGCCGAAATCGCCGTCTATGGGACCTCTGTAATAATCCAAATAAGTTAAGCGCCCTTGAAGCTCATACACATCCGAACCGTTCGAGCCGTATTGAATAACCTGATTGCTGAACGAGGATACGACTTTTGGCGCCATCCACGAGACCGCTGCGATAGTCATTATGATTGCTACCGCGAAAACGGCCTTTCTCCATTTGTATGCTGACAACACAAACACCTCCATATGCTGTTAGTATGAAGGTGTTGCGCGCTTTCTATTCCGTTTTAGCCAGCCGTCGCCGGGTTAGTTCACATCTGCTACAAGCGGGCCCGCCAGCTCGCGAAGGAAAAACAGTTTGCCCGGCAGCGTCGGCATGAAGGTAGACGGCAGCCACATATCCGGACCATGCCGGAGCGTGATCCATAGCGACATGCCCTGCCATTGCATGCCCCGTCCGAGCGCCCCATCGCAGCCGCCGATAATCCGGTCGGACTGCAGGAACAAGCCGGGTCCGATCGTATTGGCGCGGCAAGGAACTAGCGTGGTCCGGCTTTTGAAGCTTGTGATCGCGTTCTGCTCGATCGTAAGCGGATGAAGCTGCGCGCCGATCCGGTGCGTTTCGCTTCGCCAAGCCGCCTCGCTTTCGTACTCTTCGGCAAAATGCGGCTCCCAAAAGGCGATATGCAGCATCCGGCCAATCCCGAATACAGTAATCAGCTCCGCCCCTTCGGCCTTCAGAGCGGCGATTTTCCCGGCGTATTCAGGCAAGTTGGTTTTGGTTGCGAAATTGCGCTGCTCCATAGGCACGGTCAAATGGCCGAGCGGACCATAAAACGCCTGCTCCATCGCATACTGAAACGCGCCCGGGTTGGACGGCTCCAGCGTTCGGCCTTCGGCGTCGCTCCATTCGTCCATATTGAAGCCGTATACATGGGAGCAGCCGACGTTCCACTCCTGCAAAAAGTATACCGCCCACTTGTACATGCCCATCGGTCCTACCGGCAGGATAATCGCCAGCTTTTTGCCAGCTTCCCTTGTCCGGCGAATGTTCTGGGCGATCTCGTGCCCCATCATCATGTCAAAATCGTACACGTTCTCGCACACGACCGGAGCAAATTCGCGATGCCAGAACGATTGGCGCTCCGTAGCCGCCTCGGCCGGATAACGGCAGCAGCGATCGATTCTCTCCATATCCCAGCCCGCCGGGTAAAATGACTCCAGCAGGGAGCCTTTCACTGTCGATATAAAATCCATACTTATTCCCCCAAAAGTGAAGTAATCCATCGTTGCTTATTCCAATCTCAACCATACAATCAAGGCAGCAGACGGGTAGTCGTCAGACGAGGCCACGCCTTGCACTGGACGAAACCCTCCGCATAAGCGGCTCCGCACTGGAGGCCGCGGAATTTCGAAACCGTGCGCACAAAGTCGAGAAAATCGATGCCGTCGTGCTCGTACAGCCATTTGATCTGGCTTTCGTGAGCGGCGTTCATCGCGATTTTCGTTTCGATCGTATCGGTAATATCGACGTATTCCGTCGGCAAAAAGCCGACTCCTGCCAGCGTATCCATATAATAAATCGGCGATGGCTTCAGTCCATCCGGCACGGCGACCTCTGTGACGTAATGCGGCACGGTAGCGGCGAAACTGGCATCGAACACCGCTTTGGATACTTCCATATGGTCCTTCATGTAATCTTCCGGCGGATGCGTAATGATTACGTCGGGCTGTACCGTGCGAATCACGTCTACAAGCTTGGTGATCAGCGTATCCTGATCCGATTTGACGAGCAGATCGTCCACATCCATACTGATAACCTTAGCGCCGATCAGCGCACCCGAGCGCTGCGCCTCGCCCGCCCGTATAAGCCGAAGCTCCTCAGGGCCTATGACCTTGTGTCCTTTGTTGCCGTTCGCTACGTGCACCATCGTGACATTATGCCCGAGCGAAGCGTATTTGGCCAGCGTTCCGCCGCAGCCGATCTCCAGATCGTCGGGGTGACAGGCAATGGCAAGTACATTCATCGAAGTTCCTCCTTAGCTTGTGCCGGTCCGTGAGCGGCGGCGATTTCGCGCAGCGCCAGCCGGAGCGATTCATACCCGTCTTGCAGTGTCGATACATCGATTTCACGGCCCGAGGTCAGGCAATCCAGAAAATAACGCAGCTCGTTGTAATAGCCGCCGAGACTGGAAATATTGCCTCCGCTTGCCCCTTCTCCTGCTACACTTTCCTCCAGCGCCGGCTCGAGAACGGCTCCGCCTGTTTCATAAATGCGCAGCGACGGATTCGCCGCCGAGCTGAATACGGCGGTCGCCCGCTCGAAGCTGACCCGATACGCCATTTCGAACGGAAACGTCTCGGGGTAGTCCCATCCGCCTTCGAGCGAAACAACCGCATCGCCGTACCGGTACAAACTGAACACATGCCCGTTGGCCCCATCCCGCTTAACCGCTTCCGCCGACAGCCGGTCCGGCTCGCCGAATAGGGAGCGCACGAAGTCGACGTCATGCACATGCAGATCAAGCGCGGCCGAGCCGCTTTTATCCGGATCATGCAGCCAGCCGTTCCACGCCCAGCCCGGCTTCGGACTGATCCGTTTAAAGACGCCGGATAACAGGCGGCCGTATTCGCCGCTATCCGCCAAACGCTTCAATTCCATATATTCCGGCCAAAAACGGATGCAATGGCCGACCATCGCCTTCGCTCCGGTTTCGCGCTGAAGGTCCAGCAGCCGCTCCGCTTCATGCAGGCCAAGACATACCGGCTTTTCGACAAAGACGTTATACCCTTTCTTCATCGCTTGTGCCGCCGTTTCACAGTGCAGATAGGTCGGCAAACATATATCGACGGTGTTCACGTCCGCTTCCCGGATCAGCTCGTCCGCCGACGCATACACGTCCGCACCGAACAGCTCCGCCAGCTTTGCCGCCCGCTCCGGCTCAGCGTCCGCCACGGCCGTCACCTGAAAGTCGCCCCGTCCGGCCAGCGCTTGGTAACAAGACGCGTGCATCGATCCCATAAACCCCGCACCGATCAACCCGATCCGGATCATACCGCATCCCCTTCCTCTCGCGCCCCAGCCAGAATGGCATCCATCGCGCCGGATGTATTAAAAATAATTTGTTCGGGATAATGCCGATACGGCGGAATCATTTCCGCAATTACATAATCCGAATATCCGATTTCGCGCAGCTTGCGCATTACAAGCGGATAATCCACATCACCGGCAAGCAGGTCAACGAAGGCGGATAACCCCGCCCCGCTGCGACGGAAGTCTTTGAAATGCACCTTTTTGATGCGACGGTTCAATATTTTGATCCAATGCTCGGGATAACCGGTCAGCAGCGTGTTGCCCACATCCAGATACGCTCCGACCCAGGGAGAAGCGATGCTGTCGATAAAATTGCGCATTTCGAGCGGTGACAGCAAAAACTTATTCCAGACGTTCTCCACGCCGATCGACACCTGCGCCGCCGCCGCTTCGGCAGCCAATCCCGCAAGCGCTTCCAACGCGTTATCGTAGGCGACATCGTATTCGGTTACATCCAATCCCGGTATAAAATCGACACCGACGCTGCCCGGCACCACGAGAATCGTATCCGCTTGCAAAGCCGCTGCGACTTCGAGCTGACGCTTCACAATATCGATCGCCTTGTCCCGGTTCGGCTTCGATTCGCTCGTGAGCGCATACGACCAGCCGAGCCCGCACGCCAGACTGCTGATGCCGATGCCTTCGGCTTCCGCCGCCAGCCGTATTTCCGCGATCTCCTTTTCCCCGCTTTCCAGACTGAGCGGTCCCGTTTCCGCGAGCGCCAGCTCGATCCCGTCGAAGCCGGCCCGTTTGGCCAGCCTGATGCAATCCGGGATGGACATGCCTTCCGGGAACGACCATTGGTTGATTCCTTTTTTCAAGCAGCTCCTCCCCTTTCGGACGAATCTTGTTCCTTGTATCCATCGTACCGATACGGCACCGCGAAATCTTTACCGAAACTAATCGAATATTTAACAAAACTATCGTTTGCTGCTTTTCCCGCCGCTCCATATCGAATAAGATGGTAGTGGAGCGCACCACACCGACAACGGAGGGCGAAATATGGAATTTAAAAAAACTCCGCTCGAAACCGTGTTCGGAGTGACCGACCTGATCTCCCTGCATTACTTCGAATTTGCCAATGACTTCGTGTTCGAGGGCGAAGCGCACGATTTCTGGGAGCTGCTGTATGTAGACAAAGGCGAATTTGAAGTAATGGCCGACTCGGTCGGATACGTGCTGAAGCAGGGCGACCTTCTGTTTCATAAACCGAATGAATTTCATTCCGTCTGGGCAAACGGCAAAATCGGGCCGAACATTATCGTCGTCTGCTTCGAGTGCCGCTCGCCAGCAATGAGCCTGTTCGAAAACGGCCTGTACAACCTGACCGATTACGAGCGGAACTTGATCGCCCATATTATGAAAAACGGCTTTGCCGCCTATTACCCGCCGTTCGATCATCCGCGCGTGCACGATCTGGTCAGACGCGAGGATGCGCCACTCGGCTGCGAGCAATTGCTTCGCAACCATCTCGAGCTGCTGCTGTTAAGTCTCGCTGCGCGAAGCGGCGAATCGCTTCCACAGTCGAATCGGCTATCGTCAACGGCTAAAGAACGCAGCGAGGACGAGCTCGTCAAACGGGCGGTCGCTTATATGGAGGAAAGGCTGGCGGACAATTTGACGCTTGAGGAGCTTTGCGCGCGGTTTCATGTCGGACAACCCCGCCTGAGCGCCCTGTTCAAGGAAAAACGGGGCCAAAGCGTGATGAAAACATACAAAAGCTTAAAAATCGAACGGGCAAAGCTGATGATCCGCGAAGACAAATACAACTTCACGGAGCTGGCCGAGAAGCTGGGGTACAGCAGCATTCATACGTTTTCGCGCCACTTCAAGACCGCCGTCGATATGACGCCCACTGAATATGCCAAAACGGTGAAGGCTCGGATTTTATAGCCGGGCCCGTTGCCGCCTTTGTGCCCAAAACCAAAAAAACCGGCCTCCGCAGCGGAGAACCGGTTTCTCTTATTGGTAAAGGAAGAACAACAAAAAACCCGCATATGCCGTTCGATTCTCATGTTTCAAACCCGCTCTCGCAGGTGGGTGTCCGCAGACGCCTTTTTGAAGTCCCCTTTTGAGGGCATGTCAGCCGGGCGTACTTATTGAACTCCCTAGAAACACTCATTGGTTCAAAACAATCGAAAACCGTGACGTACATCGCAGGATGCTTTTGTTGTTGTACGTATATTATAGGCTTATCGGCCGCAAAAGTAAACCGCGGTCCTGCATTTTACATGGTTACCATGATTATCGCGCTCTATCCTGTTCCTTCTTACCGCGATCGCCGGGCTTTTGTCCATCTGCCGAAGGCAGTCCGGCAGGGCTGTCCGGCTTGTCCGTTTCGCGATCCGTCCGCTCTTCCTCGTCGTTGTTCTCTTCGTCATTGCTCTCTTCGGCCTCGTTCTCCTGCTCCTTCTTCTCCGTCAGCGTCTTCATCCGGTCATAAATCCGGTAGAACGTCCAGAACGAAACGAACGCGATCAGGCTTGCCATAAAAAACGGGATCAGAAACGTAAACTTGGTCAGACTGACGTACAGGATAATCCCGCTGCAGACAAGCAGGAAAATCGTCATCACCGGATTGCCAATCGTGATCAGAAACGAATTTTTCACGATTTGCCAAAACTTCATATGGAAGTGAACCATAATCGAGAAGTGATGGAGCACCGCCGCCGCCAAAATGAAGGCAAGCACGACAAACAAAACGGACAATAAGCTTAACGTGCCGGATTGACGCAAGTAAAAGGTGTAATTGACATACAGCAGCACGGACAACAAAACAAAAAACAGGCCGCTGAACATGCTTTGCTTGTAATTTTCCTTATAGGAACGGAAGTATGTCTTCAACAGCGCAACGTCCGTATCGCCCATCACCCATTTGCGAGCGACGGCAAACATGGCCGCCGTAGCCGGAAACAGCGTAAATGGCGATAAGATCGCGCAATAAAGAATGATCGTTCTTATAAAAGAGGAGGCAAGGTTCGGGTCCTCAAACATCGCCGGACTGGTCCATATGAAAAATCCTCCGATGAGGACTGGACTTGAACAAATTACCCACAACACGTTAATAGCAGAAAAACGCATAATCCATTCCGATATTCGGTATAAGCCACCCATTAACCCGCGAAATTCCAACCTTGAGTCCTCCCCCTGGCACCTGCTGCTCTGATTGTAATTATGATTACTATACTATGTTATGCCCCAAAAAGAAAGCGAACCGCCTGGCCTGCGGCGGCACACTCCCTTCTGATGCTGACCGCTCCATGGAACGGAACCGAGACTTCCGCTATGGCCAGCCACCCCATTGCGAAAAACCCTCTAAATCGAAAGAAGACCTGCCTCAGCGGGCAGGTCTTCACGACTATTAGCTGTTCACAAATTCCGAATTGCTGTCGGATTTGCGGGAATCGTCATACTTGCGGGCGCCGCGATCGCTGTCGCGGTAATTTCTTTCACGATCGTCACGGTTGCCGTAGCCGCCACCGCCGCCATAACCGCCTCTGCTGTCGCGACGGCCGCGGTCGCCGCCGGAATACGAGCGATCGCTGCCGCCACGGTAACCACCACCGCCGCCTTGCCCGCGACCGCCGTCACGGACGTAGGAGCCCGGCATTTTGCGGCCGGAGTTGCGAATATCCGGACGACGTTTCTTGGCGCGAAGCGGATCTTCCGGAGTCAACTCGATCGACACGTCTTTTTTGTCGCCAGTAAGCAGTTTGAGCGATGCCGCCAGCAGTTGAACGGAATCGTATTGGTCCAACAGTTGGATCGCGATGCCTTTATATTCGGCAAAATCGTCCTGATTGACGACTTCGATGATGCGCTCGGCCGTAATCCGCTGTTTTCCTTCGATTGCTTCCGCCAAGCTTGGCAGCGGCTTGCGAGGAATACGATGACGGGTTACTTTTTCGATAAAGTGCAGATGGTCGATCTCGCGAGGCGTAACGAACGTCCATGCCGCGCCTTCGCGTCCCGCGCGGCCGGTACGGCCGATCCGGTGCACGTAGCTTTCCGGGTCTTGCGGCAGGTCGAAGTTGATAACATGCGTAACGCCGGACACGTCAAGTCCGCGAGCAGCCACGTCGGTAGCTACGAGAACGTCGATGCTGCCGTCGCGGAATTTGCGCATTACGTTATCGCGCTGGTTTTGCGACAAGTCGCCGTGAAGCCCTTCGGCGGAATACCCGCGCTTTTGCAGCGCTTCGGACAATTCGTCGACACGGCGCTTCGTACGGCCGAATATGATCGCAAGCTCCGGCGATTCCATATCGAGCAGACGGGACAGCGCTTCGAACTTTTGCTTCTCGTGCACTTCGATGTACGATTGGGCGATCAGCGGGGCGCTCACTTGCTTCGGAATAACCGAAACATGCTCCGGCTCGTTAAGGAATTGCTTCGCCAGACGTTTGATGTTTTCCGGCATCGTAGCCGAGAACAGCATCGTATGGCGCTCGGAAGGAACAAGCTGGAGAATCGACTGGATGTCTTCCATAAAGCCCATATCGAGCATTTCGTCCGCTTCGTCCAAAACGACAGTGTTCACGCTGTCGAGCTTGATCGTTTTCCGGTTGATATGGTCAAGCAGCCGTCCCGGGGTACCGATAATGATTTGCGGCTTTTTCTTGAGGGCACGAATTTGCTTCACGATATCTTGCCCGCCGTAGATCGGCAGCGAACGAATGCCTTTGAACCGGCCCAGTTTGCCGATTTCTTCCGCAACCTGGATCGCCAGCTCGCGGGTCGGACACATGATAAGGGCGACGATACGCTCTTCCGAAGGCTCAATCCGGCTTACGAGCGGAATGCCGAAGGCGGCTGTTTTCCCTGTACCGGTTTGCGCTTGTCCGATCAGGTCTTTACCCTCAATAGCCAGAGGTATCGTCTTCTCCTGGATCGGCGTCGATTCTTCAAATCCCATTTCTGTAATAGCCCGGACCACTTTCGCGTCCAAGCCGAACTCGCTAAATAATTTCAAATGGTTCTACTCCTTTTTACTTAGGGTATCTGGATCCCTGAAAAATTTTGATTTACCCTTAAGCGCGACCTGCTCTTATCCGATGGTTTAGTATCTCTTTCCTTATATACCCGTTTCATACGGGGCTCAAATACGGACCCGATCTCGTTATTAGAAAAGGTATGAGCGGGTACCATCGCCGACTCATTCCACTGGCAGCCGAACTTAAGAATATCTTTTATATCTTACCACAAATCAAGATGTCATTTCCAGCCCTTTCGTGCAGAGCACCTTCAGGCCGGAGACGAATCGTCTCTCAAACAAGGATGTCCCGCAGCCCGGCCGTTAATACACTTGTCGATAATTGTTTATGAACGAAACCGATTGACGAATGAATCGTATAACATCATAGTAATCAAGAGAGCGAAATGTTCGCAGCGCAGCAAAAGGAGCGATTAGCCATGTCCATTTTCAAACGAATCGCAGCAATTCTCCGCAGCAATAAACAGCCGCAGCCGTCCGTTCAGTCGGCCGCCCCTACGCTTGAGAGCATTGCCGTCGGCGATATTGTAAGTGTAGATCTGGAGGAATACGTCGTGTCGGGCAAGGTCATTTACGCCGATCCGGGGTATGCCCCGCATCGTTATGCCTATTACTTGCAGAGCGGCAGGGACATCCACTGCCTGATCGTGGAGAAAGGCCGCACCTTCCAAACGTTCATGTGCCGTTTTCTTGAAGGCGGGCTGGACGATCCGAACGACGTGCCCAAGACGCTTACGATTGACGAAGACGTTACCTACGAGCTCGAATCGAACCGCACGGATCGCACGCAGACGCAGGGCAATACCGATTTCCGCAGCGGCGATCAAGTCGAAGTTTGGCGATATTTTGCAAGCGAAACCGATCACTTTTACCTGCAATGGCAGGATGGCAAATTTGTCGCTTTGGAAGGAACTCTGATCCCATCCAGCGAAGTTAAAATTATGAAGTCGAACCGAGTACCCCAGAAGTGACGAAATTTTGCGAATTTCGCCTTTCGTTTCACTGGGATCATAAGCTAAAGGCAGGAGTTGAATGTCCATGAAACGTTGGAACCGCTGGGCGGTCTGGATCAGTATGCTCCTTGTCGTCGCCCTGTTGTCCGGATGCGCGAATGCGGCCAGCTATGTAAAGGATTCGTATCCGCTCGTCGATATGGACGGCAAAGGGAAAGCGGCGGCTAAAGTATACGAGGCGGAAGGCAAAACGGTTCCCGAAGTGGCGAAGGAGCTATCCGCTCAGGAAAAACCGCAAGAAACAAGTAAAGAAGATCCGGAGCAGATGTTTCTTGTCTACGACAACCGGATCGTCAATTTGCAAAAAAATCCGGAGAAGCCGGAAAATACACTGATCGAAATCGATACGATCGAATACGCAAAGCAGCATTACGACTCTTCGTTT
This sequence comes from Paenibacillus ginsengarvi, assembly GCF_003626695.1. Classification (GTDB taxonomy): domain Bacteria; phylum Bacillota; class Bacilli; order Paenibacillales; family NBRC-103111; genus Paenibacillus_AB; species Paenibacillus_AB ginsengarvi. The sequence goes on along the minus strand of NZ_RBAH01000006.1, from coordinate 234,294 downwards.
CTGGAAGGCTACGTAACGGCGACCATTATCCAGTCGATATTCGGAAACGGCTGGTGGGATTCCAGCTACAAAAAATATTCGACGCCGTATAAAGGGTATTCCTCAACGCCAAAAGCGTCGACGTCCGCTTCGAAACCTAACGATGACCAAAAAAGTCCGACGACGAGCGACCGTTCCGGGTCGTTTACGACCAAAGGCAACGTTTCGTCCGGCAGCAGCACAAGCAGCGGCAGCACGGGAAGCACAAGCGCAAAGCCGGGCACAAGCTCCGGCACAAGCAGCTCGGCGAGCTCCGGTTCGAGCAAGTCGCCCAGCTCCGGCTCAAGTTCAAGCACCGGCTCCAGCAAATCCAGCTCGGGGAACTGGTCGACATCGTCCTCGTCCTCCAGCTCGAGCAGCATCCGCAAAAACGACGGCTCGACCCCTTCGGCGACAAAATCGACGAAGCCCAGCACGTCAAGCCGCTCCGGCAGCTTCTCTACGAAGAGCAGCGGCAAACGAAGATAACGGCCTTATCCGAAGCGCCTCCTTCCGCGGGGGCGTTATTTTTTGTTTGCTGCCGTCCCATAATGGTAATCCTACCAACATGGAGGGATTGTCATGATCCGCTTGAACGACCTATTCGATGTGGTGAAGATCGCGGTAGCCGCCGTCCTGATCGCAGCCGGATTCAATTTGTTTCTAATTCCGCATCAGCTCCTGAGCGGAGGGTTATCCGGCATTTCGATGATGATCGGCTACTTTACCGGCTGGAATATCGCCCTTTTATATTTTCTGATTAATCTGCCCGTGCTCGTCTGGGGCTGGATCGATATCGGACGGCGGTTTATCGCCCTCAGCATCGTATCCGTTCTGCTTACGTCCTGGTTCATTCAGATCATTCCCGAAAACTCGGTCAATTCCGATCCGATTATCGGAGCGGTATTCGGCGGCGTGCTGATCGGACTCGGCTCCGGCATCTCGCTTCGTTCGGGCGGCTCGTCGGGAGGGTTCGATATTATCGGCTCGATCCTGACGCACCGGTACGATTTTCCGCTGGGCATGCTGCTCTTCGGTCTGAACGGCGCCGTTGTGCTCGCTCTTGGCCTCGTTCTCGGCTGGGATGCCGCCCTCCGCTCCATGCTGGCCATCTTCATCGCCGGCAAAGTCGTAGACACGCTCCATGTCCGGCATATCAAAGTAACCGCGTTCATCGTAACGAAAGAACGACAACAAATGACGGAGCGGCTGCTCGTCCTTCCGCGCGGCGTAACGCTCATCCGTACGGAGGGCGCCTACAGCCATACCCCCCATGATATGCTGATGACGGTGACGACCCGTTATGAGCTCGCGGAGCTTCGCAAAATCGTCAAGGAAACCGATCCGAAAGCGTTCGTCAACATTGTCGAGACGGTCGAGGTCATCGGACAATTCCGCAAGCTTCGCTGACTTCCAAATATTAGGCTTCGAAAATGGCAAGTTACCGATACATTTCGATGATGAGTGTGGTATAATGAGATTGTAATTTCATAGGTTCTGGTTTGAACGCCTCACAACTTCATAATCTTTTCGTCTTTTTTTGACCGATTCGCTCGCAAGACCGATTCGAAAAAAACACGGAAAGGTGATGCTCATGGAAACGGTCAAATTATCCAGGATTGTAATGAAATTAACGCCTGACATGTATCCCTGCTTGACGTCCACCGAGCTTGACATCGATATCGTGCTGAAATACGGGTTCGATTCGCTGGAAGCGGAAGACGCGCTTGACATTGTAAAAATGAGTATTTCCGAATATCAAAAAGACGCCCTTCTTCATTGAAGCGGCGTTTTTTTAATGAGTATATTCCCTGTCCGCCTTTACCCGACCTAAGACCAGGTTCAGTACCGCCCGCAGTCTGTTTTCGTGACCGCCGAATCGGGTTAAGCTGTACATAAGAATCGATGCGACGGAAAGAAGGGTTACAATGAAGGACAATTTTTTTGAGATGCGCCCCCACGCTCCCGGTCCAGCACAAGCTCCTTACGGTGCCGGCCCCGCAGCCTATCCGGGCCACGGCGTAAAACTGCCGCTGAAAAGCAAGTTTCTCGCCACCTTATTCTCGATGTGCGTGCCTGGAACCGGGCAAATGTACGTCGGTGCGGTAGCGAGAGGCATGTCGATCATGCTGCTGCTCGTGCTGGACATCGTAGCCATCGTGTTTTTTGTGAACGGTCCGGCCCAAATGGGCGTACTCCCAGTCACACTGCTGTCCCTTCTTATCCCGGTGCTGTACTTCTATAACGTATTCGATGCGGTTCACCAGACCGATGCGATCAATCGCGCGATCCAGATCGGTCTGCCTTATCCGAATCCGTCGGCGTATCCGAACTCGAACGAAAGCAATCTGCTGCTCGGCTTCATCGGCGTTGTCGTCTTCATCTGCTCGCTGTCCGCGTTCGGCGGCCGGTGGGACGGCTTGTTCACGATCAACACGGCGATTGGCGGAGCGGTGCTGCTCGTAGGCGGAGCGTACTTCATCTTCAAGGAGATGCGCGGCAAAAAGTAACAGTAGGAATGTCTTTAACGATAACCAGCCAAACAAAAAGCCGTCCCGATCAAACCGGGAAACGGCTTTTATTTGCTGTCGCCGGAATTGCCTCGAAGCTGCCGGGACATGCGCAAAAAATAATCGACGGCGCGAACCGCCCGATCCTTCACCTGTGCGGAAACGGGCTCGCCGTCCTCGTCGAACTGCCGGTTTTCTCCCCCGATCGAAATCCACTCCGGACAGTTGATACCATGCACGGCCCGTACCATAACTTGCAGCTGCTGAAGCGGACTGACGCCTACGGCTCCGCCGGTCGAGCAAACCGACAAGACGACTTTTCCGTCGAAATGATCGAAGCCGAGATGATCGATCGCATTTTTCAGCACTCCGGATATGGAGCCGTGGTAATCCGGCGTACTGAGCACGATCGCATCCGCGCGCAGCATCGCTTCCTTGAGGGCGGCAAGGTTCGCGTCCGGAGGATTCCGGTTGTCCGGCGTAAACAGCGGAACCGGCCGGCTGTACAAATCGAACAGCGTAACCGAGCAGTCTCGGTCCTCGAGCCGTTTGGCGATATAACGACACAGCTTCGTGCTTGTAGACGCTTGCTTGTTGCTTCCAGCAATGATGGCGACCTTCATGAACGACCCATCTCCCTCTCCCGTCATTTCACATACATTTTAGTTAATTATATTAAGTAAGTCAATGAACGGTGAGGGAAATGCAACCTGATCCGATTGCCCTGCGAAGACGCCGAAGGGCAGCTTAGGCACAAAGCGCCGTATATAGTATAATGATGGAAGCACCATATGTATGGGATCGGAGGCTAGCTCATGCTGCATATCGGCGACAAAGCGCCCTTATTCGAGGCCGACAGCTCGCAGGGGAAAATCCGGCTGCAAGACTATATCGGCAAACAGCCTGTCGTGCTTATCTTTTATCCGATGGACGAAACACCCGGCTGTACGGCTCAGCTCTGCGCCGTGCGAGATAGCAAAAAGCTGTACGAATCGGCCGGAGCCGCCGTTTTCGGAGTTAATCCGGGTTCGGCGGAGCATCATAAACAGTTTGCGGAGCATCACGGCTTCGATTTCCCGATTATCGTCGACGAGGGCGAACGGATCCGCAAGCTGTACGGTGTAGGCAAAATACTGGGCTTGTTCCTTCAGCAGCGGATCGTTTATGCGATCGGCAAAGACGAGACCATAACCTTCGCCAAAAAAGGCAGCCCGCCTGCAAGCGAAATACTCGCATCGCTGCCGAAATGACAGACAAGCCCGAACTCGCAAAAACGCGAATTCGGGCTTGTCCCGTTTCAAACCGCTATATATTCAGCCTTCGCTGTACATTCGGCTCGTCTCCTGCCACACTTCCCCGGGAGCAAGCGAAAGGATGCCGGTTTCGTCTGCGCGAAACGGGGCGTTTGGCGCATTGACCATGTTCGTCTGCGGCTCCGGGCAGAAAAACCCGCTGTTCGCGTCCCCGTTATAGATCATCCAGAACCGGTACGCCTCGCCGGCATCGTATATGAACTTCACGCCGAGCCGCGTATCCGTCAGCTCCATCGCATTGCGGCCGCCCTGGGGCACAGCCGTATAATGGTTGTCCAGCCGGGCGAAATAAGGAGATACCCCGTCTCCCTTCAAGCTTTTCTCGTTGTCGTCCAGCGGGGTAAAACGGCCGTTCGGAAGCATCTGCTCGTTCAGCTCGATCCGCTCGCCGATCGTCATCCGCAGCTTGCAGTCGGACGGGGAGCTGCCCGGAGCGAACGGCGCGTTCAGCGACGTGTGGAAGCCGATTACGCAAGGCATCGCCTCCTGCCCGTCGTTGCGCACGCCCACTTCCTGCCGCAGGCCGTCGCTGCTGAGCGAGTAACGGATTTTGATCGTAAAGCGGTGCGGGAAATACGTATAAGCCGGGTGCGATTCCGTCACCCGCTGGGCTACTACCACATAGCTTGCATGCTCGTCCGAGCCGTAATCGTCAACCTGCCAGGGGATGTCGTAAAAAAATCCGTGCAGATGGTTGTCGCGGTTAGCCTCGTTGACCGGCAAGCGATAAACGGAGCCGTTCCAGGGGAACTTCCCGTCCTCATACCGGTTGGGCGGGAACAATACCGGGATGCCGTGGACCATCGGCCTATTCATAAACGCTTCCATATCGCCTTCCCCAGGCTCGCGAATAAAGCGGAAATTCCTCTCCGTATCGCGGAATGCAACCAGGTTGCCTCCTGCCTGCGGAATCAATGCCGCTTCATACTTCCCGAACTGAAGCCATATGGCTTGTTCACCTTGATAAACGCCTTCAAACGCCTTCGACATCTAACCGTCTCCTCCCGAAATTCCGCCTGGTCTCCAGCCTATGCATGTCCAAGGCAGCTCTATTTCTTGTCATTATAGCACATACGGCAAAGCTTGCCATATGCAAAAAACCGCGCATCCGATATCGGACACGCGGGCTTTGGATGGCTGCTGACAGATCGGCAAGCCGGGAAGCTTACTGGGACAAACGGAGCGCAAGCTCGTACAAGTCGCGGTCAAAGTCCTTCTTCGTATGAACGACCGTATCGATATCGGTAGCGACAAGCTCACCCTTAATGACGCCGCACGCCTTGCCCGAAACGCCTTGAATCAAGCTGTGGACGGCGAAGTCGCCAAGACGGCTGGCCAAAATCCGGTCGTTATGCGTCGGCGTTCCGCCCCGCTGAATATGGCCGAGCACGGTAACCCGGGCATCGATGCCGTTCTTCGACTTGATATGGTCGGCCACGCTCTGAGCGCTGCCCGCTCCTTCCGCGACGACGATAATACTATGCCGCTTGCCGACCTGGAAGTTGCCTTCCATCCGCTTCGCCACTTCGTCGAGATCAAACGACACCTCGGGCACGAGAATCGTCTCCGCTCCGCTTGCAAGACCGGCATACAGGGCGATATCGCCGCAGTGGCGGCCCATCACCTCGACGATCGAGGAGCGTTCGTGCGAGCTCATCGTATCCCGCAGCTTGTTGATCGCATCGACAACGATGCTTACGGCCGTATCGAAGCCGATCGTAGTATCCGTAAACGGAATATCGTTATCGATCGTGCCCGGCAGGCCCATCGCCTTGATGCCAAGCTTCGCGAGCTTATTCGCCCCCTGATAGGAGCCGTCGCCGCCGATGACCACGAGGCCGTCGATGCCTCGCTTGCGGAGGTTGTCCGCCCCGAGCTGCTGGCCTTCCGGCGTTTGGAATTCCTTGCAGCGAGCCGTCTGCAGAATCGTTCCGCCGCGCTGAATAATGTCCCCTACACTGCGAAGATCCATCGGCCGGATATCGTCATTGATCAGACCGGCATATCCCCGCTGCACGCCATAAACTTCCAGACCGTGAAAGATCGCGCTCCGCACGACCGCTCTTACGGCCGCATTCATTCCTTGCGAGTCGCCACCACTAGTAAGTACTGCAATCGATTTAACCGTCATAACCGAAATTCCCCTTTCGTTCGTCGCTTGCGTTGTTGGCTGGAAAACATATGGTTAAGAGGAAGACTTGCGCGTCCAGACGCTGAACGCAAAGAAAAACATACGCATGACCGGACTCCCCTTCATCAGCTTGCGGGAAATAAACCGTACATGCTCCTGCTCCTTTACTTTCGGATCGGATAAGTACAGCGCCAACAGCCCCTCGATAATCATCCGGTGAAACTGCGGATGCTCGAGCCGAAATATATCCTGCCGGGCGCGCTGGGCGATATCCGCGATTTGTCTGGCGGTCGTTTCGCCGTCCTCATAATAACTGCAAAAATTCAAATCGCCGCCGGCCCGGTCTTCCTCCTGATCGATCAAGTAATCGAGCAAAATGTGCAGACCGCACACATGCGGAAAATACGCGAGCCGTATCGCCTCCGCCTGATCTTCGGTCAGACGCTCGCCGGCTGCGGCCATAAACAAATAAAAGACGCCCAAGGTGGAACCGGTCGCCGCGGCAAATTCGTTCCAGCGAAGATGGGGGTATCTCTGGCGGTGCTTGTCCCACCAGGCAAGCAGCTCGCCCTCGCGCAAATCGCGCCGGATATGCTTGTACACCTGCAGATCCGCGTACAGACCGACAAGCTCCTTAACGCGTTCCTTGACCGCCTCGTAAGACGGAAGCTGGGAAACGCAAGACTGGCATGTTTGCACGAGCTTATGTAAATAACCGCCGTCTTCCTTCTCCGCTCTCAGCGCATAATAGTCGGCAAGCGGCGCATTCGGCTCGACCGCATCGAGCATGGACTGGTGCAGCAGCCGGAAATCGTCCGCGTTAAGCGACGTGCTGCGATCGCACAAGTTGTCCAAATAGTCGCTGATCGTTTGGAACGCCACGATAAGCGGGATCAGCACATGACGCATCGGCAAATCGGCGGCGGCGTATACGGCCCCGCCCTTGCAATGGAATTCCTTACTCGTCAAACTGTCGATCGCTTGCTTCCGCAGCTCCGGGTCGGCCATTCTCTCCGCCTCTTCGCGCCAGCGGCCAAGCTGCTTCGTTACTTCCGGAAATACGTACCGATAGACGCGAAAAACGAGCGCTACCGGGTTTCGGGGAACCGTTTGGCCGTATCGCATGGTTGTTTTCACTTGCGGCGATCCTCCAAAGCTTTGATCCCTCTATTATAGTACAAACGGCCGCAACTTCCTAATAATGCCCCTTGACCGAAACGTCCTGATCGGCGCGGAACCACAGATGCAAATCCGTAATGCAGCTGGCGATCTCGGCGATTTCCGTATTCAGTCTGCAGGAACGCGGAAAATCGTCCTCCGTATTCAGCTGATTCTGCTTCTGGATAATCGTGCGCTCGAGCTGCATAATCCGGTCCGGGATACGCCCCCGAATCTGCTCCCAGTCGTGAAGCAAGGCGGCTCGCTCCGCTTCGGTCAGCGCGGCCCAATCCTCGTGCAGCCTGGGCAGTTCGATGCCGAGACGCTCGTCGAATACAAATTCGTATGTCATCGCACCCTCCAAAGGCACGGCTCCCGGCGGTAAGGAAGCTCTTTTTGAAAAGGTCTACGCTTTAATTTATCATGCTTTTGCTCGATACGCCAAGCCAATTTATCGGCTACGTTCGAAAAAAATAGAGCGCTTGTCGCATTTTATACTTTGCGGGGCCGCCTATCCGTTCTATACTAGGATAATACCACTAAAGGTGCGGGCACCGACGTTTGGAGCGAACGAACATGACCGATCAGAGCGAACAACGGCTGACCATGAGGCAGCTTTTTGCTTTTTTTATCCCGCTGGGCCTATCCGCCAGCCTCGTCACGATTTCCCATGTCATCATCAACAGCACGCTTGCCCGTTCCCCCGACCCGGAAATTATTATCGCCAGCTACGCAATCGGTCTCAGTATGCTCGGCGTTATCGAAAAACCCGCCATTTTGCTTCGTCAAACGTGCTCGGCGCTCGTTCGCGACCGGATCTCGTTCAAGGCGATGACCAATGTGGCGGTTTGTCTATTAATCGGCATGTTTGCGGCCGGTCTAGTCATTTCGTACACCGTTGTAGGCAAGCTGCTGTTCCGCTACTTGTTCGGTGCCGAGGATACGATGCTGGAGGCAATCATTCACGTGTATCGCGTGCTCATGTTCGTCAGCATTTTCTCCGGCATCCGCTGCTTGTACCACGGTATTCTGATCAGCAATATGCGCACGAAATGGCTTACCGTCGGCATGGTCGTCCGGCTAGTCGCCATGTACGCGGTATCCTTGTATTTCATTCATACGAACCGGGTGACTAGCGGGCAGGTCGGCGCCATCATCTTCCTGGTCGGCATGGTGATCGAAGCGGCTGTCAGCGTGCTGGAAGGACGGAAGCTCGCCCGGTCGCTGCCGCTCAAGAAGGAAGGCCACGAGGTCGAGCGTACGGGGCACATCTTCGGCTTCTATCGCCCGCTGCTGTTCTCTTCGCTGATCGCCGTCGTGATCGGACCGGCCATCAACGCGATGCTCGGCAAAACGTCGGATATTCAGCTGTCGATCGCCTCGTTCGCCATCGCGGGAAGCCTGACGCAGCTCGTGCAAAGCTTCTTCATGTATATGCACCAGATCGTGCTGAACTTTTATCGCAAAGATGCGGCGCTGGCTCTCCGCTTCGCGCTTTTGTGCGGATTCGTGCCGACCATTCTGCTCGGCGTGCTCGGGTATACGCCGGTCGGCCCCTGGTTCATGGAGCATGTGATGGGCGTAAACCAGCGTCTGATGGAGGCCAGCCTTCACGCGCTGCGCGTCTTTATGCTGATGACGCTGCTGTATCCATGGCTCGATTTTTGCAACGGCCTCCTGATGCTGCGGGGCCAAACGAAAGTAATGATGTTCTCGCAGGCCGCGAACGTGACGGTCACGCTTGCCACGCTTCTCGTATGTGTAGCGGCGGCACCGGGCTGGAACGGGATGATCGGCGCTCTTGCGCAGTCGCTCGGCATCGCCGGCGAGCTGTCCGTCGTACTGTACGTCCTGCGTTCCACGTCTACGGGGATCGAACGCCGGGCATCGTCTTCCATTTAGAAAAGGATGAATCCAAGTGACTACCGAAATCAAACAACAGCCCGCTTCCGGAGCCCGCTCCGGCGATAGCGGCAAAATGCACGACTCGGCAGAACACGAGCGCACAAGCGCACCGGCGCCGGAACACGACGCAAGGCCTACCGTGAAGGATGAGACGGTCATGCGCTCGTTCTCCTTCGTCTTTTATATGACCATGGCGCTAACCGTCTCGTTTTTCCCGCTTTACTTCAAGTCTCAGGGCTACTCGAATTTGCAGATCGGGGTCGTTTATTCAATCGGTCCGTTTATCGGCATCGCCGCGAACCTGTTCTGGGGTTATGCGAGCGACAGGCTGCGGACGATCCGCAAGGTGCTGCTCGTGATGCTGTGCGGTCAACTGCTTACGACGATCGTCCTGACGCAGATCGACGCGATCGCCTGGCTTTATGTGGCGATGACCGTGTACAACTTTTTCCACACGCCCATTAACGGCCTGAACGACAGCTTGACGCTTCTCACGATCCGCCGCAGCGGTAAAAGCTATGCCAGCTTCCGGGTGTGGGGCTCGCTCGGCTTTGCCTTCTCTTCGGTCGTGTTCGGCTTCGTTCTACACACGGTCGGCGTCGAAAAAACGATATGGTTTACGGTCGGCACGATTTCGCTCTCGCTCGTGCTCGCCTACTTCTTGAAGGACCGTTCCAGGGGCGGGCCGGCCGCCGGATCGGGAGCGGTGAAAATGTCCGGCTTTGTCGGCATTTTGAAGCAGCCCGGACTGCTGCTGTTCCTCGCGCTGATCTTTACGATGTCGTTTGCGCACCGGACGAACGACGGCTTCCTCGCCCTTACGATGAGAGGGATGGGAGCGAGCGACACGGTGATCGGCTGGGCGTGGACGGCTTCTTCGCTTAGCGAAATTCCGATGTTTTACTGGCTGAGCAAAAACGGGCACAAGTACAAGGAGCTGCCGCTGCTCATGATCGCTTCGTTTTTTTATGCGGTCCGCTTTTTCCTCGTCAGCATCGTTACCGATCCGATCTGGATCATCCCGCTCCAGATGATGCACAGCGTGACGTTTGGCATCTTTCTCGTTACCGCGCTGCGTTATATTCAGCAGCTTATTCCGGACGAATACCGGGCTACCGGACAGGCGATCTACAATATTGTCTGGTCGTGTCTCGCCGGGCTCGCGAGCGGCGTTGTCGGCGGCTGGGTGTTGGACGGCTGGGGGGCTCCGGTCATGTACCGGATCGCGGCCACATCCGGGCTGGTCGCCTGCGCAGGGTTTCTGCTGACGCATGTCATTCAGCGCCGCCGGGCCGGTGAATAGAAAAAGACCGCGATAATGCGGATATAGAGACAGGATGTGCTGCGAGTGATAACCGCAAACGACAATGCGAACAGGCCGATCACACTCATAGCCGTCGTGACGGCGTTTTGCCTGCTCGGAGATTCAATGCTGTACGTGGTGCTGCCGATTTATTGGCATGAGGCCGGGCTTACATCTCTGTGGCAGGTTGGCATTTTGCTGTCTGTCAACCGGTTCGTAAGGCTTCCGCTTAATCCGCTGATCGGCTGGCTGTACCGGAAAATGCCGCTGCGCGTAGGGCTCGTCACAGCTGTGCTGCTCGGCTCGTTAACGACGATCGGGTACGGCACGCTCCACGGCTTTGCCGCCTGGCTGGTCTTGCGGGCTGTCTGGGGCGTCGCCTGGTCGCTGCTGCGAATGGGCGGCTTCCTGACCGTCATCGCTTATTCCGACGATTCGAACCGCGGCCGCTGGATGGGCCGTTATAACGGCTTGTCGCGCATCGGCAGCTTGTTCGGCATGCTGCTGGGCGGCCTGCTCACCCCGATATTCGGGCTGTCCGCGGTAGCAGTTGCCTTCGGCCTCATCGCCCTGGCGGGCTTGCCGTCCATCAGCATATGGATGCCGAAGCGGAGTACCGCCCCAGGGAAAGCGGACGTAAAGCCCCGGACGGCCTCCGAAGACGGAGCCGCGGACCAAGCGGGAGTGTGGTACAAATCCGCCGCCGTGCGCAAGGCGATCGCCACCGGGCTGATTTTGTCGATGCTGCAAGCGATTCTTACGGCTACGCTCAGCCTCGTCATCGAATCGAACTACTCCGGCGTGCAGACGCTGTTCGGCATCGCCCTTGCCGGTACCGCCCTCGCAGGCGGGCTCCAGGCGGTGCGCTGGACGGCCGAGCCGCTGCTCGCCTCGTGGTTCGGCCGCCTGTCCGACGGCCCGCGCGGCCGGCTGCCGCTGTTCGCGACGGCGCTTGTCGCTTCCGCCGCCGGCTTCGCGCTGATGCCGTGGCCGCTGCCGTTCGCGCTGTGGCTCGCCGCCGTACTGCTCGTCATGGTCGCCGGCACCGCCGTCTCCACGCTCATGGACGCGCTCGCCTCGGATGCGGCCCGCACCGCCTCCGTCATCGCGGTCATGACCGCCTACTCGGTCGCCACCGACCTCGGCTCGGCGATCGGCCCGGCGGCCTCCTATGCGCTCGCCGGCTGGGCGGGCGGGCTCGTTCCGGCCTATGTCGGCAGCGCCGTTATTTTCGGCGCAATCGCCCTGTGGCACTGGCCCCGCCGCAAGGCGAAGCCCTTCTCCGCCGGTACGGGTGCCTCGGGCGGGCTGTGAGCTTGCAGGACGGGCGTGGCTGTAGCCCGGCGGCCGGATAGCGGAACTTGCGGTTCCGCTATCGCCGCTTCGCCGGTCTACAAAGCAGACTTAACAGAAGCGAAAGTTCCGCTATTGGCCGAAAAGCCCGCTTCTAATCGAGCGAATGGCGGCCATAACGGAACTTTCGCTTCCTCTATCGCCTTTGATAGCGCGTTCCGCGAGTATAGCGGAACTTTTATTTCCGCTCAGCCGCCTCCGGGGCGGTGGCACCTCGGCACTGCCTTAACGGAACTTTTACTTCCTTTCTCCCGCCGCCAGCGAAGCTGCGAGTCTTTCTCTCCGCTCTCCGCTCTCCGCTCTCCGCCCCCTTTCAGCCGCGTTTGCCGAGTTCCTCGGCGATCATGGCGACGCCCCGCTCGATATCCGCCTCCTTCACGTTCGAGACGGTCAGCTTCACGATCCGCTCCTTCGGAAAGCCGGATAAATAATGCTTGTCGACCGGCTCAACGAGCACAGACCGCTTACTCAGCCTGGCGATCAAGCCTGGGATCGACGCTTTATCGTTCGGCAAGATATGCGTATGTGTCGACGGGGAGCTTGCAGCCTCGAACCGGTAATGCTCTCCTCCCGGGCCCGCGTAACGCGACAGGACCTCCGCAAGCAGACGGGACCGCCTCGACCACGATGCGCGCAATTTTTGCTTGTGCCGCTCATACATCCCGCTCTTCAAATAAATTTCCAGTGCCGCCTGGGACAGCATCGAGCTATCGATGTCGCTCAGCCGCTTCCGCCGGGCGAACGGCTCCGCAAGCGCCTCCGGCAGCACGGCAACGCCGACGCGAAGCCCCGGGAAAATAAGTTTCGAATAGCTTTTCAAATAGATCACTTTGCCGGCCGTATCGTAAGCATAAATCGGGTCGGACTTGCCGTTCGTCTCCATATCGGCCAAATAATCGTCCTCGACGATATACACACCGTAGCGGGCCGCCAGCTCGGCGATCCGTTTCTTCTCCGTCTCGGTGTAGGAGCTGCCGAGCGGGCTGTGAAAGCGTGGAATCGTATAAAACAGCTTAATGCTGCCCGTGCGAAACAACCGCTCCAGCTCGTCCAGATCGATGCCCTTCGCAGTCCGCCTGATGCCGATAACGGGCAGCTGCAACGTTTCGACGAGCTCGTTTACGAGATGGTAGCCGGGCTGCTCTACAAGCAAGCTCGTTCCGCCGTTCGGTAACGGCATCGAGGCCAGCAGCGCAAGCGCCTGCTGAACGCCAGACGTAATACAGATGCGGCTGTCCGGGGCAAATACCTGATAGTTCGTGAGCTGCTTGCGGACGACCTGAATTAAGGAAGGCAGTCCCTTCGGCGTCCCATATACGAAAAGCTCGTTACGGTACGTATCAATCGCTTTATTGATGCAATGGCGAAAATCCAAGTACGGAAATACGTCCGGGTCGGGTGAAAACGTCGCAAAATCAAGCTGCTGCACTTTCGGCAGCTCCCGCTGCGTCCCCCGTACGACCACGTAATAGCCGCTCTTCGGCACCGAATAGATCAAATGCCGCTTCTCCAGCTCACCCATCGCCCGGACAACCGTTCCCGCATTGCAGCCGTACCGCTCCGCCATAACCCGCACCGAAGGCAGCTTGACGCCCTCCTTATAGGCGCCGGCTTCGATCGACCGCTCAAGCTCGTTTATCAGCTCCATATATTTGTGCATACTTCGCCTCCGCTCCGTTATCCCGCAACGGCACTTTGGTAAGTATCATCCGCGGGAGTCGCATCTGTATCGATACAGACGACCTTTTTTCATATTGTAGCAAAATGGCGTTCGTTTTACGATAGTCGTATCCGTTCGGGTCTACCCCCTATCTTCTCGTAACAAGGAGGCTTGGTCTTACATGCCAACAAACAAGGGCAACCGCTCCGCTTATGCGGCCGCTTTGCTATACGCGTTCATCATCGGCTTTTCGTTCCTGTTCGTCAAATTCGCCCTGACCGCAGCCTCTCCGCTGGACACACTCGCTCACCGCTTTACGATATCGCTCGCCGCAGCTGCGGCGCTCGTCTTGTTCGGACCGTTCAAGCTGTCCATCCGGCTGCGCGACATAGCGGCGATTTTGCCGCTCGCTATGCTGTATCCGACGTTATTCTTCACATTCCAGACGTTCGGCCTCGCCCATACGACGTCCTCCGAAGCCGGTATCGTTCAGGCAATGGCGCCCGCGCTGACGATGATCCTCGCCGCTTTCGTACTGAAAGAGCGTCCCGGCTTGCTTCAGCTGTTGTCGGTGCTGCTGTCGGTAGCCGGCGTCGTCTATATTTTCGTCATGAAAGGCGCCCGGCTCGAGGCTGCTTCCTTGACCGGCGTAGGCCTGATCGCCCTGGCCGCCTTGTCGCTTGCCGGATACGGCGTGCTGACGCGGAAGCTGGCGCAATCGTACCGCGTTATCGACATTACGTTCCTGATGTCGCTTATCGGCTTCGTGGCGTTCAACGGCTTGTCCGTCGCCGCCCATGTGGCCGAAGGATCGCTCTCCGCCTATTTCCAGCCGTTCATTAGCCCCTTGTTCACGGTGTCGATTCTTTACCTCGGCGTCTTGTCTTCGCTCGGGTCGTCGCTTCTGTCCAACTTCGTCTTATCGCGTCTCGAAACGTACAAAATGAGCGCATTCAACAATATGGCGACGCTGATTACGATTTTGGCGGGAGTCGTCATGCTGGGCGAACGGCTGACGATCTACCACGGCATCGGCGCGGTCATGATCATTGCCGGCGTGCTCGGCGCGAACTTGCCCGCAGCCGGGAAACGCAAGGCGCGGACGGTGCCTAACGCCAGCAGTGCGCCAAAATAAGTAGCAAACGATAAGAAGAAGAAAAACCTCGGGAATCGCGTCACAACGCGGGTGCTCCCGAGGCCTTTGTCTTTCCCCATTACCGCCAATTCTCGACCGACCAAACCTGCGTAACCCAGTCTTCGTAAAAGGCGGGCTCGTGCGAAACGAGCACGATCGTGCCTGCATACGCCCGGAGCGCCGTCCGGAACGCTTCCTTCGCCCGCACGTCAAGATGACTCGTCGGCTCATCGAGGACGAGCATGTTGCTGTCGGTCAGCATCAGCTCGCACAATCGGACTTTCGCCTGCTCTCCGCCGCTCAGCGAGCCGATCGGCTGGCGGATCTGCTTATCCGGCAACCCGCAAAGCGCCAGTGTGCGGCGCACCTCCTTCTGCGTTTTATCCGGCCGCATGGCTAGAAGGCGATCGAGCGCCGTCTGCTCCGAGGCAGACAGCTCTTGGGCGAAATAGGCGGGACGCACCCGCTCTCCAATCCGAACCTCGCCGGCCAGAGGCGGAATGAGCCCGAGCAGCGTTCGCAGCAGCGTCGATTTGCCGATGCCGTTATGTCCGACAATGGCGATCTTGTCGCCGCGTTTGACGCGCAGCTCCCGGATCGGGGCGAACAGCGGCTTTGCATAGCCGATCTGCAGCCCTGCCGCCTCCAGCACTGTACCGGACGGCTCGGCGTGTACGGCGAAGGCGAAGCGCGGACGCGGGGCGGACGGCGGCGTATCGATCCGTTCCAGGCGTTCCAGCGCTTTCTCGCGGCTTTTCGCCTGCTTCGCCTTGCGAATGCGGTTTTTGTCGATGAACGCTTCCAGCCGGCCGATTTCTTTTTGCTGCCGCTCGTAGGCTTCCTGAAGCTGCGCCCTGCCCATCTCGCTGCTCCGCAGAAAAGACTCGTAATTGCCGGCGTACCGCTTCATCGTCCGGTTTTCAAGATGATACACGACGGATGCGACTTTGTTAAGAAAAGCTTCGTCGTGCGAAACGACGAGATACGCTTCGCCATACGACTGCAAATAGTCGGTCAGCCAGCGGATGTGGACGTCGTCCAAATAGTTGGTCGGCTCGTCAAGCAGCAGCACGCCGGGCTCCTCCAGCAGCAGCTTGCCGAGCAGCAGCTTCGTCCGCTGCCCGCCGCTCAACTGCGACACGTCGCGCTCCAGGCCGAGCTCCGTCAGACCGAGCCCAGCGGCAACCTCCTCGATTTTCGAGTCGAGCCTGTAAAAACCGGACACCTCCAGCTTGTTCTGCCACTCTCCATAACGGGCCAGCCAGTAGTCCAGCCGGTCATCTCCTGCCGTCATGCGCTCAGCCGCCTGCACCAAGCAGGCTTCGATCTCGTACAAAGGCGCAAACGCGCTCTGAAGCACCTGCCTCACCGTTGTTCCAGGCTGCAAATCTGAATGCTGCCGCAAATAACCGACCGTCACCTGGGGCAGCCATTCGATGTTCCCTCGATCCGGGATCAGCTCCCCCGCCAGCAAACGCAGCAGCGACGACTTGCCTGCCCCGTTGCTTCCGACCAGGGCGGCATGCTCGCCCCTCACGAGACGAAAGCTAATATTTTGAAAAATATGCTTATCCCCATACGAATGGGTTACTTCCTCTACACTTAGCAAACTCATACCGTTCTCTCCTTTTTTTCGGCTTCCTTTGTTGAAGCCAACCGGAAGAACAGCAGGATAAGAAAAACGTCTATCGACGTATATTCGGGTGGGCCGCGGTTTAGGCCCTATTTAGTTGTTTTGCGGATTTACCCAAAAAGAAAAAGGGCAAGGCGAACAAACGCCTTACCCTTTGCCTGTATACACGCAAAGAAAAGGAACACCCGTTCTTTATCTACTGTTCTTCGGTTGGCTTATTGCTGTAAATGGGCAGACTTCTCCCGTTTAAGCCAATTTCCGAATTTGAACAGTCGATAAAAACGTCATTTCCTTTCCTCCTTTATGGTCGCTTGTGAAACGGAATGCGGGGGCCCAAACCTAACTGCGAGAGCCCTGCTCAGCCGCATGCCCCCAGTATACAGAAGGCGCAAACGGAAAGTCAAGACCGGACGGCAGCTTGGATCAGAGCAATCGCATGAAGCGGTAAGCAGCAAATACGGCCGTGCGGAAACAGTTGATCCTCCACTCGCTCTTACAATCGGATTCCTTGATGGAAGAATGCCGGGGTTGGAATCCGCTTGTAAAGGCGACCGCTTCGCTGTTCCGGATGCAACTGTTCCACTCCGCTCGAGCTACCTCCCGAATGCGGTTGCCCTATCAGCCCGCTCCGGGCTACCGTATGCTTCCTGGAGCAAGCCCGGAATCGAGATCGGCTTGTTGTCGCGCACCGACTTCCATACCGCTTCACCGATGGCGATCGAATAAGCGCCGTCCTCCGCGCCTGCCAAAATATCGTACTCCCTGAGCGGGTCCGGTCCCAGGAACAAATCCTCCTGAAGCAGCGGGTCGCCGCCGCCGTGTCCTCCGCTGTTTTGCACGACGCCTATCACTTCTTTGGAACCGAACAGCGGAATATAGTCGATCGTCTGAACCGGTATCGGAAACGGCGTCCGGCCCGGGGAATGGTATTCGGTCGTTTCGATCCGGCCTTTCGTCCCGTTGATCGCCAGCCGGTAGCCTTCGTACGGCGCCGAAAAATTGATCGAATAGCTGAGCAGCGCTCCCCGGTCGTATTTAACCGTCACCGCGTACGTATCCTCGATGTCGATCTCCGAATCGAAAATGCACTGGTCCGGGCGGTAGGTGGTAAACCTTTGCGAAATCGGAGAAGCCTGCGCGACCAGATGATCGTCGGGCGGGACGACTTCCTTGCTGCGCGTCGTCCACCTCATCACATACTGGCAGTTCGGCTTGACGCTGCAGGTTTCGCAGTGGCGGCCGTCTTCCTTTTGCGGATTCAGCTCGCCGTCCGGCCCGAAATAGTTGAGCGCCCCGTAGGCGAACACCTCGACCGGTTTTTGCGCGATCCACCAGTTGACCAGATCGAAATGATGCGTGCTTTTATGAATCGAAAGGCCGCCGGAGTTTTCCCGCTTGCGGTTCCATCGTTTGAAGTAGCTGGACCCGTGATGCGTATCGACATACCAGTTCAGATCGACCGAGGTGACCCGGCCGACTTTGCCTTCGAGCACAAGCTCTTTGATTTTGCGGTGATACGGGCTGTACCGGTAGTTGAACGTTACCGTTACTTTCCCCCGGCTCTCCCGCTCCGCCCGGATAATGTCGCGGCACTGCTCGCTGGATATGGCCATCGGCTTCTCGGTGATGACGTCCAGATCGTGCCGAAGCGCCTGCACGATATATTCCGCGTGCGTGCTATCCTTGCCCGCCACGAGCACGACATCCGGCTTCGTCTCCGCCACCATCTTGGCAAATTCGTTCGGAGCGAAACCCGGTACCCCGCTCAGCTCCGGATATTGCTTGCGGCAAAAATCAAATCGAAGCGGGTCGATATCGAGCAGACCGACGATTTGATAATGATGACCGAACGTTTTTAACATCGGGCCGACAAACATGCCGAGAGCTCGTCCGCTCACGCCGCAGACAACAACCTTTTTCATGAAACATTCCACCTCATCTGTTCTGATTTCGCTTTCTCTGCTATGATCATAAGTAAAAATACGTATACGATCTACGCCAAATTTGCTGCTTTTCGTCGTAAATTGCACATATTTTGACTATTCTATCGCAAGAGGAGTACGAACCGATGAGCGAGGCGACAAACGACCGGCTGAACCCGGTGCCGAGCGGCGATTTTTCGATTCACAGGGCGCACCGGACGACCCCGTTTACCATGCCGCTTAATCATTATCACGAGGCGTACGAAATTTATTACATGCGGTCCGGCGAACGGTATTATTTCATCAAAGACCGGACGTACCGCATCCAGCCCGGCGACCTTGTGCTGATCGACAAGCATGTGCTGCACAAGACGCAGCATATTACGAAATCCCACGAACGCATCCTGCTCCATTATCGCGACGGCTTCCTCGATCCGCTACTCGGCGGCGCCGAATGGAGTCCGGCGTCTATATTCGAGCATCCGGTCGTACGGCTAACGATGAAGCAGCAGTCTTATGTCGAGAGCTTGCTCGACCGGCTGCTGGAGGAAAGCCGGCTTCCCACGCCCGAATCGCCGATTTACATCAAAGTCACGCTGGCCGAGCTGCTGCTGTACACCGCCAGATGCATCCGCGAGCAGACGCACGCCGCGGTCCGCTCCGAGCCGGCCAATCCGATGTTCGAGCGAATTTCGGCTGTAGCCGCCTATATTAACGACCATTACGCGAACGATCTGTCGCTGACGCTGCTGTCCGGCTTGTTCCACATCAACCCGCATTATTTGAGCCGGATTTTCAATAAGGTGACCGGATTTTCATTCGTCGAGTACGTGACCCTCGTTCGGCTCAAGGAAGCGCAGAAGCTGCTGCTGGCCGGCGATAAAAACGTGACCGAGGTGGCGGAAACGGTCGGCTTCGAAAGCTTGTCCCATTTCGGACGCGTCTTCAAGGCGTCGATGGGCATGAGTCCGAAAGATTACCGCAAAATATATGGGAGCTGACCTTGGCAGACGCCCGAGGCAGATGGCGGCGGGATATGTGATGAACCGAGGGAATGTTCAACGGGTAAGCGCCCCATAAATCCGGGGCTCAAGTGGTGGATTTATTAGCCTTTCTTGCAAGGAGTATCTGTTGCAAGTAGGCGAATAACTCTGTGCTTAGGCCGTAGTTCATCTGATGGTGCGAGTTATCTGCATGGAAGCGATGAACCGCATCGTTAAGTTCTGCATTATTGCCGGTAGTAGATTGAATGAATGCAGTCCAATAATCTGCAAGCATTTGCACTTGGGGAGCATCGGCAGCGATTTGCTCCGCCTTACATTTCTTCAACTGTTCAATAAAGGAAAACCATTCTTCTTCCCGTTGTTGCTCTTGCTCGGAAGAGGATTTGTAACGAAGCTTAAGCCAAGTAATTTGTTCCTCCGACAAATATTGCTTGGTGTTCATTTGCATCATCATAATGATTTCGGCCATCTCCTGAACCGAGGGAGAGCGGCAGTTTTCAAGCGATTGCTGAATTTCTTGAAGCGCTTTGCAAATTTCCATTTGCTTGGTAAGGGCCTCGTTTGCCTTTTCCAATTGGATATGGATGAGCAGCGAGGGATCGGAATTCGTCGTACCAAGCATGTCCCGAATTTCCTCCAAGGCAAAACCGAAATTTTTCAAAGCCATAATCTGATAAAGGTTCTGAATGTCTTTCTCAGTGTATAAACGGTGTCCGCCCTCTGTTAAGTGACCGGGAATCAACAGGCCGATTTCGTGGTAATGGCGTAAAGTTCTTATCGACACGCCGACCAATTTGGCTACATCGCCTATTTTCATTAAGTGTCTGTTCATAAGCTGCTCCTCTAATTTCCATTAGTTTTGCGAAATGATATCCTGAGGGGAGTAGGCGTATTTCTGACCGCATAAGTTACAAGCTATTTCTACCGTATTTTTTTCAGAGAATATGTTTTCCAACTCCGTGGTGCCTAAAGCGTATAGCAGTGGCATTAGTGTTTCTTTGGAGCAATGGCAAAATAGGCGGATGGTTTGTTCTTCTACAAGACTGGCTTTGTTGATCGCCAGCTTTATTGTTTGCACAAAATCGGTACCGGTCGTTCTGAACAGTTCTTCATTGTTATCCAGTTCCTTAACCCATTGTTTCATGACACCAACAGGAGTGAAAGGAAGCGCCTGAATAAACGCAACCCGACTATAGAGAACGGAAGTGCCCTGCCCGGAATAAAAGGTTCTGAAAGTCGTATCCAACTGCTCGCTTTGACTGAAAAAGTGAGAGAAGTCGTCGACAATATTTCGATACGGCATATCCACTGTACTCGTAAACAAGGAACCCATGCCAATATCCTTGGTCATACGAATCAGACCCTTGTCTCCAATAAAGCCGGCCAAGTTGTCTAACGTTCGGTTACTTGCGGTAATGGCGTCACTCGCATAGCCTCGCACATCCCCATTAGATTCGATGTCACAATGAAAGTATTCAAAGGGTGTTGATGTTTTCAAACGAATGCTGAGTCTTTGACGTTCCTTCAGCGTACCGCACAAAACGCTTGATATCGAGAAACAGCTCGCAAATGCCTCGGCATACCCCGCTTTCAACGGTTGCCTTTGCATAAGCTGCTGCATCATAGCAGTATTATCCAGTACAAATATTCGCACTTGTTTATCATCGCTCAAAAATTTAGTTATTGTGGATTGCATCAGAAAGCCCCCTTCGCCTGACAGTATACAACCTCACGTTACGTACGATTCAAGTCGCGGAGAAGAGAAACTGAAAATAAAAAGAAAAACCCCCTCCAAGCAGCCGGTTTATTATGTAAACCTGTCTACTTAAAGGGGAACATATCCGTTGCATACAACTATCAGGCCGTTCTGTTCACCTTCAATACCGACCGGAAGACCAGCCTCAGAAGAGGCGGCACCGCAAAAAAGATAAATAACGTTCGGAATAGCTGATAACAGGTAATCACCGATAAATCTGCATTCACTTCCTTGGCGATAAACGCCATCTGATCCATGCCGCCCGGGGAAAGACTAAGGAATGACGTCACTACCGGGATGTCGTGCAGCCGTGCCAGCAGCAGACTCAGCAGGATCGCCACCCCGATGAGCACAAGCCCGTTCATTAGCGCAAGCCATGTAACTTTGAGCTTGTGTTTCAAATTTTCCGGCTTCAGCAGCAGCCCGATGTAGCTCCCCATCATGATCTGCGACAGGTCAAGCACCCAAGTCGGCAGCGAAAATCCTTCGTAGCCCGACAAATTCAGCAGCATAGTACCGATCATCGGCCCAAGCAGAAAAGCCGTCGGGAACTTGATTTTTTGGCCGATAAGCGCGAACAGGATACATACGATTGCGAATAACCATAGATGCGACAACAACCCCATATATCCCTCTGATCCGGTCACGGCGGCTACTGCAGCGTCGTTGCTTCTTGCAACGTGAAACAACGGGCTGAAGATGAGCAGCGGTACGCAGAACATGATCATGATCAGCCTGGATACCTGCAAAAAAGTAACGATCGTCAGATCGATGCCCTTCATTTCCTCGGCCAGCGTTACCATCTGGCTAAGCCCGCCGGGAATGCTTCCCATCAGCAAAGTCGGAAAAGGAATGCCGGACAGCAGCGAGATGACAAAGGCGATGCCTGCGGCGCATAGGAGCAAAAGTGCCGTAAACAGAATCATCGTCGGCAGTTGCTGTCCGATCTGCACCAGGGTCGACGCGGTGAACGACAGCCCCAGCGTGTAACCGATAATGATCATCCCGGTATTGCGGATCCGTGCGGGCCAGTAGAACGTAATGCCCCTGAATACTTTGGAGCCGATCAAGACGAATACCATGGAGCCCAAAAGCCATGGAATCGGCATATGGATCAACTGAAAGAAAAAGCCTCCCATAACGGCAAAGGCACAAGCCGTCAAAAAGCGGATCCATTTGTTTTGTTTCCAAGATGAACCTTGGTGCTCGGTGCCATCCATTACAGGCTCTCCGTCAATTGTTCAATCACCGCATGGACATCGCCTTGAAACAAACCTCCATGATAGCAAATCACAGTATCGATCGGGTACGCCTGCAATTTGCGAAGCGACGCAAGCGCCGTCTTCATGTCGGGCGTAGCTGTCGACCTGGGACCTTGAAGCTTTCCGTTCTCGACGACCATCGCATCTCCGGCAATGAGCGTTTTGCTGGGCTCGTGGTATAAGCAAATATGACCCGGCGTATGCCCGGGCGTATGAATGACCGTAAGTCCTCCGCCGAAAGGCAGCTTCTCCCCGTCCTCCAGCAGACGGGTCACATTTTTGACTTTACCCGAAAAGGCGGATTCGAAAGCGGCGGCCAGATTTTGCGGCAGAGACGTTAGCAGCCTTGTCTTCATTTCCCCGCTGAACTTGATTAACGGCTTCAATCCGTCGATATAAGGCTGGTCATCCGTATGCGCATATACGTCTACGCCTTCGCCTTGGAATTCCGGCAATCCGCCAATATGATCGACGTCCTGATGGGTAACAATAATGGAATAAGGCGCCAACGAATCGAAACCCGCCTCGGTCAATAGCTTTGTAATCGGGCCGTGACAATCGGGCATTCCCGTATCTACCAATACATAAGCTTGTTCGTCGCGAATGACCGACGGGTGGATCACCATTTGGTTCGCCCCCACCCGGACGGTAACTTCCAGCATCTCGATATGTTCACTTATTTTCACGTTGTGCCAAAGCAGATTGCTCTGGCTCACCTCCTTTAATTTTTGCATCCGAAAACTCACGAGTTCATTATATGACTTATAAGTTTTTGGTGTCAATTCGTTTATTGACCATCAGATGGGGACCTGTCAGAATGTGTAGGTATAGAGGTGGTAGGAATGGAACAATTCAAAAGACAACAAATTATCGAAACAGCTATGCGCATTTTCAAAGAAAAAGGATATTTCGCTGCCTCCATGCAGGACATCGCGGAAGCTTGCGGCATGGCGAAAGCGAGCATCTACAAAATTTTTCCCTCGAAGGAGGATCTGTTTACCGGGGTGTTCGTCGAGGTACACCGGACCCTTTTCGAAGAAGCCCGAACGCTCGACCGGACACTTCGATTAGAGGGCCATTCGCCAAAGGAAAGCTTGCGCCGCAAGATCGAATACCAGCTGCAATTTATGCTTGAAAACTATTTTTTCACCCGCGAATTCAAAGATTTGCCGATTACAAGCAACGAAAATTTTCTGATCGAATGGCGTAAAAAACGAGCGACACTGCTTACGATGCATCTCGACTGCTTCCGCGAAGCGTACGGCGAGCCTATCGTCCCTTATCTCGGAGATACCGTCGCCATCTTCCGCGGTATGCTCAGGGAATATTTATCTCATTCGGTTCAAGCTGCGATCTCAGTCCCCATGTCGGATTTGGCCGGATTTCTCGTGGATCGGATGGAAGCGATCGTCGGCGATTTGATCGCAAGCGGAGCGGAGCCGGTACTCAAAGCTTCGAACGCTTATTTCAACGACATCAGCCCGCTGAGCGACGAGGCTCGGCAGGCCAACCTGGAGGCCTTTCTTAACGTTGTTGTTCTCAAGATTAAGGAGCTGCCCCAGCCGATGCGTATCCGGGAGGAGCTGCTGGAGGTCGTCGGCCTGCTGCAGCGCGAGCTCGGGCAACCGAAGCCGAATAGCACCCTCGTAAGGGTGTACATTACTTTCCTAGATACGATCGGTGATCTGAGACCTTATACAAACCAACTCGTCCTTATGCTGAATCAGCCGGCCATGCAACATTAACTCCTTCGGCAAAAAAAAGAAAAAGCCTGCTGCTCGAATCCAAGCAACAAGCTTTTCATGTACTGTAGCTCCCGTCGGCGTTTTACCGCTCAGACGGTGATTACCTTCACCCCACCGTCGCGGAAACGCTGCACTTGCGCCTCGGACGCCTCCTCGCCGGTAATGAACGTGTGCACCGCCGATAGGGGAGCGACCGAATGCAGCGATGCTTTGCCGATCTTCGTGTCGTCGGCGACGACGATAATTTCCTGCGCCGCCCGGATCATCCCCTGCTTCGTCGGCACAAGCTGCGCTTCCGGGTGGGTCAGGCCGTGCTTCGTATGGATCGCCGGCGTGCCGATAAACGCCTTCTGCACGTGAAGCGTCGAAAGGATCTGATCCGTAAACATCCCGTTCAGCATATAGCTCGAATGATACAGCGAGCCGCCCGTCACCAGAACGGAGATTCCTTTCGAATCGCGCAGCTCGGCAGCGATGTTTATATCGTTCGTCACGACCGTAATGTTGGAGCGGTCGACGAGATGCTGGGCGATATGGAACGTCGTCGTGCCGGAATCGAGTATGATATGGTCCCCGTCCTCGACAAGCTCGGCGGCCCGCTTGCCGATCCTTTTCTTCTGATCGAGCTGATCGTGCGCTCGTTCCGTGAAGGACGGCTCCCTGTTGGCCCCCTGATCGACAATCACGCCGCCGTGCGTACGCTTCAGCAGTCCTTCCTGTTCGATCTCGGCCAGATCGCGCCTGATCGTCGCCTCGTGCACCTGAAACGCCGCCGCCAGCGCGGCGACCGAAGCGACCCGATTTTGTTTCACAAATTCCACAATGCGCATTTTCCGTTCTGCCGCGAGCATGGATGGACCCTCCCGATTATGGCGCTATGTACGCGCAGTTTTGTTTGTTCGCTGTATGATTATGCTCGTTTCTATTTTCTCCTAGCTTACGAAGCGGCGACCGCTTTGTCAACTTGCCGCCTGTCACACAGGGCAAACGTTAACGAATGTGAAGGCGGTGGAAAAGACACTCCGGAGGGCCCATGATCCTCCGCACAAAATGGCAACCCCGATCGAACATTGTGACATTCATCCGTACCGGGAAAAAGATTATGATAGGGGCGAATCCATCATCCTGCTTGCATACGGAGGTTTTGTCACTTGAGTTCTGGACCTGTAAAGCTCGCTATCGTCGGCGGCAGCCGCGGAGCCGCCTTTCTTAAAGTGCTCGCACCGCTGGCGGATCAGCTGCAGCTCGTCGCCTTTTGCGACAAGCGCGAAGAGATGATCGCTAGGTGGAAGGAAGATCGGCCCGATCTGCTTACGTTTACCAGCTACGAAAAATTGCTCGAATGCCCCGATATCGATGCGGTGTTTCTCGCCACGCCGTTCACCGTGCACGCCGAACAGTCGATTCAGGCGCTTCGCGCAGGCAAGCACGTGCTGAGCGAAGTGATCGCGGCGACCACGATTGAGGAATGCTGGGCGCTCGTGGAGGCGGTCGAGCAATCCGGTCTGACCTACATGATGGCCGAAAATTGCTTGTTCACCCGCTCCAATATGATGGTGGCGCAAATGGCGCATGCTGGCCTCTTCGGCGAAATATCGTTCGCCGAGGGCGGCTACATCCACGACGTCCGGCATTTGCAGCATAGTTCGGATGGCACGCTCACCTGGCGGGGGCGTTTGCGCAGAGACGTGAACGGAGTCGTATATCCGACCCATTCGCTCGGCCCGCTCGCCCATTGGCTGCGGATGCATGAGCCAAACGGCGATACCCTCGAATCGATGACCTGCTTCGTATCGAAGGAGGTCGCGAATCACAGCTACTTCCGCGAGCTGTTCGGCGACGCTCATCCCGGAGCGGACCGCGATTATTGGCGGCAGGGCGATTCCGCCGTCGCGCTGATCAAGACGAGAAACGGCGTCCTCATCCAGCTGCGGTACGACGTCAAATCGGCCCGGCCGATTCAGAACGCGCATTACGGGCTGCAGGGGGCGAACGGCGCGTTTTTGTCGGGAAGGCACAAGGACGAGGACCCTATCGTATGGATCGGCGGCCGCTCGCCCGGCGTGTCGCCGCAAAGGCACGGGGAGCCGCGGGCGGAGTGGGAGTCGCTCTGGACGTATGCGGAGCAGTACGAGCACCCAGCCTGGCGCAAATGGCGGGCACAAGCCGGAAACGCCGGGCACGGAGGCAGCGACTTTTTCGTGCTGGACGAGTTCAGCTCAGCCATCCTCGAGAAGCGGCGGCCGCTTATCGACGTATACGATGCGGTAATGTGGACCTCGGTATTTCCGCTATCCGTCCTATCGGTGGAAACGCAAGGAAAGCCGGTCAAGTTCCCCCGTTTCAACCGGACTGAAGCCGTCCGCGCCCCCGGGAGCGAAGCGTGATGCGGTGCGACTACTTAATCGCAGGCGCCGGAATCGTCGGCCTATCGATCGCCAGAGAGCTGATGAAGCGGGAGCCGAACGCGCGCATCGTCGTGATCGAGAAGGAAGCGGATGTAGCGCAGCATGCGAGCGGGCGGAACAGCGGCGTGCTCCATGCGGGCTTCTACTATGCGGCGGACAGCCTGAAAGCCCGCTTTACCCGCGACGGCAACCGCGCGATGAAGGCGTACTGCAAGCTCAGGGGAATCGAAGTTAACGAATGCGGCAAGCTGGTCGTCGCGAAGGACGCATCCGAGCTGCGGGGCTTGGAGGAGCTCAAGCGGCGGGCGGAGCGAAACGGCGTCGAGCTGCACTGGGTGGACGAGTCGGAGGCGGCGCGCCTCGATCCGAACGCCCGGACGTACCAGAAGGCGCTGTATTCGCCGACGACCGCCTCGGTCGATCCGGTGGCGGTATGCCGGTGTTTGAGAGACGAGATCGCGACCGGCGGCGTCGAGCTGCTCTACAACACCGGGTACAAGAGGCGGGAAAAAGGCGCGATCCGGACGAGCGGAGGCGTTATCGAATGCAGCTATTTCATTAACGCCGCCGGCCTGTACGCCGACCGGATCGCTCACGATTTCGGTTTCGGAACAGCTTATACGATTATTCCGTTCAAGGGGATTTACTTGAAGTACGCCCCGGCAGCCGTGGATGCGCGCATGCATATTTATCCGGTGCCGAACCTTGGCAACCCTTTCCTCGGCGTGCATGTGACGAAAACGGCGGACGGCGCGGTCAAGATCGGTCCGACGGCCATTCCGGCCTTATGGCGGGAAAATTATAAGGGCCTCAGCCGTTTCCGGCTGGGCGAGTTTATCCGGATCGCCTGTTACGAGACGAAGCTGCTCTGGACGAACGCCTTCCAGTTTCGCCGGCTGGCGCTCGAGGAAATCAAAAAGTACCGCAAAGCAAACTTGATCGGACTTGCGTTGCTGCTAAGCCGCAAGCTCGATCCCGCACAGTTCGGCGCGTTTGCTAAGCCGGGCATTCGCGCTCAACTGCTGCATAAGGAAACGCTCGAGCTTGTTCAAGACTTCGTGCTCGAAGGCGATGGCGAGTCGATGCACGTCCTGAACGCCGTATCACCCGCCTTTACCTGCTCGCTGCCCTTCGCCGCCTACGTCGTCGACTGCATCGAGGAGAAGCGGTCCGGAAAGGAAGCCCGGCATGGGGCCATATAAAGCGCGAACCTGTTACGGGAGGAGCGAAGGCGGTTCATCTTGCCGCTGCTCGCTCCTTCGGCTTGTCCGATATACGCTCGGGGGCATTCGGTAATGATTGCTGAATGCTCTTGTGAATGCGAAAATATCCGAATAGCCGAGCGACAGCGCGATCTCGGTGATCGAAAAATCGGTTTCCTCGAGCATCCGGGCGCCGTTATTCATCCGCAGCCGCAGCAAATATTGCCCCGGCGAGATGCCAAGCAGCTTCGTAAACGCTACCGTAAAATGCGAGCGGTGAATGCCGACGTAATCGGCGACGTCCTGAACGGAAATGGCCTCATTGTAATGCATGGTCATGAACGTTTCGCTTTCCTTGATCCATTCGTACGCGTTTTTGTCGCGTGCGTGCGCGGGACCGGGCGGTTTGGCGACGATCAGCTGATCGAACACCTCGTACAGCCTGCTAACCCAGCGGTAGTAGCTGCCGCCGCCGGACTTCAGCAGCAAAAATTCGTCCAGCAATTGATGCAGCATCCCCGGTATTCCCGGCGAAATCGCCTTGCGCGCATACGGCCGCTCCTCGGTAATGCCTACGCTTTGCAGCAAATAGCGCACGCCCTCCCCTTCCAGACCGAACCAGATCAGTTGAAGCTGCGGCTTCTCCGGTATAACCCCGTATTCCACCGCCTTCTCCGGAAACAGGCAGAACATATCGCCCTTGTCCAAATAAACGGGCTCCCCGTCCGCCTGAAACATCATCTGACCGTCCAGCACGAACTGCACGATAAAATACGCGTACGTGCGCGGTATCGTTTGGTAATGCGGCTTGGCCACCATCCGGCCGGCGAACATCGGGCATAGGCCGATCGCCCTCTCCAGAGCGGACGGCTTGTAAAACGCCATTTTGGCATATTCGGTCGCATATTCCTTCAAACCGCGCATAGCAGCCCTCCCGCTTCTAAGTGTTATTCCAATTTTACCATATCGGCGGCAGTC
This sequence comes from Paenibacillus ginsengarvi, assembly GCF_003626695.1. Taxonomy (GTDB): domain Bacteria; phylum Bacillota; class Bacilli; order Paenibacillales; family NBRC-103111; genus Paenibacillus_AB; species Paenibacillus_AB ginsengarvi. Next base: position 205,898 of record NZ_RBAH01000006.1, on the reverse strand, counting down.
GTTGACCGGGAAAACAAAAAGGAAAGGACGTACCTCCGAGGAGAAGTACGTCCGGACGCGAGCAAATCGCGGCAACAAGTTTATTTTTTCGGATTTTCCTGAGTCGCAATATACTGCTTGATCTGATCCTCCAGATCGCGAAGCGCCGTATTAACATCTTTCTCGTTTTTGGCCACCTTGGTAAATTCCGCCTCCATCAGCGTTGTGGCTTTGCTGTAATGGCGCGATAGTCCAGGAGCCGGACCCGATTTCCCCTTAAACATGCCGGTGATGTTTTTCCCCTTTAGCTCGGGCATTTCCTCGCCGAACATCTGGATATACTTCGGATCCTTAAGCGTCGATTTTCGCGCCGTCTTCTTAGCCATAACCGTCTGGACTTCATCGGAAAACAGCACTTCCAGCACCCGCATCTGATCGTCGGGGTATTTGCTCATCTTGGTCGGAATCATCAGATGAATGTTGTACCAGCCGCTTATGTTCGGATTGTCTTTGTAATAAGGCTTCTGAACAATGTCCCAATTCAGATTCGGGATATCCTTGAGCTGCGAGAACAGATTGCCTTGCGGCGCCAGCATGGCGACCGTCTTGTCTTTCATAAACCGGTCGTACATTGTTTGGTAGGAGCCGAGGTAAGGATTGTTCGGCACCGAAAATAGGGTCTGGCCGAGCTCGAACGCTTTCTTGTAAGGCTCACTGTTAACGAGGACGTTATTCGTTTTGTAATCGATATAGGGCAGCGACTTTTGGGCGATTAACGAAAGCTCGGTCGATTGCAGCCCGTAATAATTGACTCCCCCGTCCTGGCGGGACAGCTTGCGGGACAATTCGATCGCTTCGTCCCAGGTCATGCCGTCCTTCGGATAAGGCACGCCGAATTTATCGAAAATATCTTTGTTGTAGTACAAACCGATGACATTCTCGGCGTAAGGAAGCGCGATTAATTCGCCGTTGGCCGAATACTGCCGGATTACGTCCAGCGCACCCTGGTCGAACTTACTCAAGTCGAAATTGAATTTTTTGGCCAGCGGGTTAATGTCAGTGTAGATGCCCTCATCCAAGTGATTGGACAGCTCGCCGTTATACGATACCCAGAAATCGAGCTGCTGCCGGGAAGCTACGAAATCGGCCAAATTTCCCGTGACCTTCTCGACCGTAAGATGCGGGTACTTTTTCTTTACCGGATCGGTAATCAAAGCCTGAAAGTCTCCGGCGGGCAAATACGAGTCGGGCGCGAGTACTTTGAGCGTTACCGGTTCGAGCGGCTTGGCCGGCTCGTTTGCCTTGACCGTTCCGGGTGTAGCCGATGCCTTCGCCCCTTCTCCGCCTTGGCTCGAGCAGCCGAGGGCTGCCGCTGTCATAACCGTCGCCATTCCGGCCGCGAACAATCTGTTCATCTTCATGTTCGTATCCCCTTATTTCAATTCGGCGATTTTCTTGTTGATCTCTTCGTCCGCTTCCCGTAACGCCGTGTTGAGGTCCTTGACTCCTTTGTTGTATTCCTCGAACTTTTTCTGCACGATATTCCCGGCGTCCTTGTTGTATTTGGATAACGCGGGAGCAGGAGCCGCTTTGCTTTTGAAAATCGATTGCAGGCTTACGTCCTTCAAATAATCCGCATCCGCGCCGAATTGTTTTTTCGTTTCCGGATTCAGGAGCGGGGAGCTTCTGATGAATTTTCTGGCGCTTTCGATCTGCACCTCATCCGACGTGAGCGTCGTGAGCACCTGCATCGCCGCGTCCCTGTGCTTGCTTTGCTTGGAAATGAACATATAGTGGGCGTCGACCATACCGAATACGTTCGGCTTGTCTTTGAAGCTCGGGTACTGCGCGATGCCCAGATTAAAACCGTTCTTCACGGCGTCTTTGAGCGCATAAAACAGATTGATGGAGCCGTACATGGCCACATTTTGTTTTTTGATAAAGTCGTCGTGCGACGTCGTCGGGCTATTCCCCGGGATCGAGCTGATCCGGTTGCCAAGCTCGAACACTTTTCTCCACAATTCGTTATTGACGTTTGCTCGATCGGTTTTGCCGTCTACGTAGTCGGGGGATAGCGGAAAAGCTAGCCGGTGAATGTTCTCGTAGCTGAGCCCGCGATACTGGACGTCCCCCTCCATGCGCGTCAGCTTCTTGGCAAGCTCCGCCGTTTCGTCCCAGGTCATGCCGTCCTTCGGATAAGGCACGCCGAACTTGTTGAACAAATCCTTGTTGTAATACAGAGCATTAAATTGCATCGAGTACGGAAGGCCGTACAGATCGCCGCCTCCGGCTACAGCCTTGATCGTTTCAAGCGTAGCCGGCTCAAACCGGTTCAAATCGACCTTGTGCTTCTTGACGAGGTCCGAGATGTCTCCGAGAATGCCGAGCTGCATGAATACGCCGGCGCCGCCGTTCCAGTGAACGAGCAAGTCGGGAATATTGCCTGAGGCAACCGCGTTCTCGACGGAGCTGTTCATTTTTTCGAGCGTAATGTTCGGATGCTTCTTCTTCAAGGGCTCGACAAGCAGCGTATTGAATTCTTCGTCGCTAAGCGGCTGATACAACAAAATTTTCAACGTTACCGGCTCGCTTTTGATCGGTTCGACGGCTTCGACCGCTGGGCCTGCTTCGGCTAATTTCTTAGGCTCCTGACCGCAGCCGGCCAAACCGGTCGCAACGAATAAGCTCAAAGCGGCTTTCCAGACAAACGTTTTCCCCATGTTTCTTTTCATTGGTACCCCCTATATGAGATCTGCAGTTTCTATCAAACCTCTACCAAATCGGTATAGTAGCCGAGAACGGAACCCGCCACTTGCTCCGGGGTTACGCCGTCTTGACGAAGCGCACCCTGTCCCGCATACGTTTCGATCACGTTACCTGTAACCGCTTGCACATAAAACACCGCGCTTTTGAACAAATTGCGCCAATCAAGCGCAAGCGCCTCATTCGGTTTCATATTCGACGCATCCGACACTTCCAGCTTGGAGCTTGATATCCATCTGACGATCGTCACGTTTGTCGTTCCGTCGCCTGCCTTCAAGCTGCCTATCGTGGACGGGTAGTTAAACTTCGTTTTGTACAGCTTGCCGTCCAGCCTGCGAATATATTGGCCTTTGGCGACGGTGGTCGTAACGCCGGGTGACGGGGGCGGTTCGAGAAGCATGCTCGATCCCGGCGTATTTTGTTCCAAAACCATGCCTCTGGACAGCTTATAGCCCGAATTGTTGTCGATATCGGATAAATCGTAGATCGGGTAATACGGCTTGACGCCGGGCGCGCAGCTGATTTCATTGTCCTTTATTTGGTAATCGGCGTTTGACGTGTGGGAATTGTTCAGCGTCTTGATCGTTTGCTTCATATTGTCTGGCTCGGCAGTGTACAGCTCGTATTGCTGGAACAGGTTGCCTTGAATGAGCACCCGGGATACATTGCGGTTAACCCATATCGGCAATTTGGTGTTTTTGAACACGTTGCCGGTTAGCGCCACTTGCCTGATCCAGCTTGTGCTGCCGGTGTCCACATGCAAGGCGATCCCGTTCCCGCCGCAATTCACAATCGTGTTGTGCCGAATATCGAGCCCGGTCGCCTCCACGTTAATGTAAAACTTGATCCCGGCGTCGCCGGAATATAAGCTGTCGGACACGGATCGCGTCCTATATTCGATGTAATTGTCATGAATCGTTACATTCCGGATAGGCGTCGTCTGCACCCAGGTCGGCGTTTGCAGCTTCACGTCGATACCGGCATTAGGCTCGGCATGGCCCTGCTGCATATCGTTGATGACAATACTGTTGCCGGCAATCGTTACAGGCCCGAAATGCCCTTCCGGCAAATTCATCGGCCACAGGAAGATTCCCTTGTTCGACGATTCGATCGTATTGTTGCACACTTTGCAGCCGCGGCCCCCCGGCTCCAGCACGAGCAGATTGTTATCGTACGAGGTGGAAGGGGTTACAAGAATGCCGTTCGTAAAGCCGAGGCAAATGTTGTCGTTGCAATGGCTGTTGTGACCCTGGAATTCGATGCACGTTTCCGGAGTGAATGTGGTCCGGTTCCGGCTGTAAAACAAGTTGTTTGCGATATGGTTGTTCTCCCCCGCGATCCAAAGCGCGGAAATATCGAACCAGCCAAGCGGGAAACGGTCGAAGTCGTATACGATTTCGCAATCTCGAAACGTGCTGTTGTTCACGTCCCCCCGAAACACCCATACTCCGTTCGCGATGACCTTCAGGTTTTCCAATATGTAATTGAAGCCTTCCCCGCCGTTGAAAAAGGTGCGATGACTCGTCCATGCCGCGGAGCTCGTGACGGCATTATCGACGTTGCAATCGAGAGTCAGCTGCTTGAACGCGATATTGCGCAGCACCTTGTTCGGGACCGGATGCGTGAACAATTCGCCCCAGTTGCCCGTGGAGCCGTGAATTTTCAAGATCGAGAGATCGCGGTGCACGCCTCGCACGGTTACATTCGACTTTAGAATAATCGTCCTATTCTTCGCGACAACATGGAAGGTGCCCTGGGGGATGATGAGATAGCCGCCGTTCAAGGAGTCCAGGTAGTTTAAACCTTTCTGGATATAGGGCACATTGTCCGGGATCGATTCGCGGCCGCCGAATTGCTTGAGATCAATCGTATTGTCCTTGACGATTAATTTGGCCTGCAAACCGTTCTGCAAATTGTGAACCGAACCGCCGTCTTCGGCAGCACCCGCCATGGCTGCCGAGATGCTGTAGGCTCCTCCGCCGCCGTCGCCGCGCTCGTAATAGCCAAGCGTCACCACGACTCCGCCTTCCTCCAGATCGTCCATGATTTTCATTGCCGCGACATGATCGGCGAACATCGCTCTCTTCGCCAATTGTGCCGTAACTCCGACCGCATATTCCTGCACCACTTCTTCCGCAACCCGGCGAATCCCCGTCGCGTTCCCATTACCGCTCCCATTGCCGTAAACGCTGTTCGCCACTCCGCCGCTGCCGAGCGCGCTGTCGCTGCCGCCGATCCAAGCCCCTGTTACCGCCGCGGCACCCGCCGCTCCGAGCGTCAGCAGCTTTCTTCTCGTCATCCGGTCGTCCAAGCCCCTCTTCATGGCTTTCCTCCTCCCTATGCGTTCACCGCGAAGGCTACACGTCTGTCTGCGTCCCGATGCATCTCGCCAGCAAATTCCGCGTCATTTGCTGCACGCGCGGATCGGGGCCCTGCGCGCGGCCGAACACGCCCTTGGCCGGAATATGCCCGGGCGGGCTGCTCAGTCCTTGCGCCCACCAGATCGTGCCGGCGTTAAACACCCAATTTCCCTTCGGACCGGGGTATATGACGGCTGCGTGCTTGCCGTCGCCTACTCTCGGGCTCGCGTGTTTTTGCCTTGCCGAAGGCGGCGTCACGCCGGTCAGCTCACTGTGCGCGAGCATCTCCAGGCCTTCGATCTGCTTGAACGGAGCGCCGTGGTATTCCCAGCCGACGAGGCCCGGAATGCCGTCGCCTTCCTTCATGCCGGTGCCCTCGAACACCCAGTGATCCGGATTCGAGACGGTCCAGTCGCCGTAGCCCGGGCCGAATGTCGTACTCCCCATCAGCTCGTATTCGTCCAGAAACCGCTCCTTTCTGGCGAAGGCGCGAAACGGCGCTCCCGTAAGCGTGTTGTCGTACGGGATAATATCGTGATTGACCGCATTGCCGCACAAAAACAGCAGGCTGACTCCGGCATCCCTCGCTGCGGCGGCGTTCTCGTACATTTGCCGGGTCCAGTATTCGTCGTGCCCGACCGAGATGAACACTTTGCAGCGGCCCAGAAGCTCGGGATCCTGATGCAGATCAAGGTTCGAGCAGTATGTCACGTTATACCCCTCCGCCTCGAGCCAGAATGCCAGCGGAAACTCCCACAGCAGGAACGATCCGGAGCCGCACGACAGCGGCTGATCCACAATTTGGCAATACTTGGAGTACGGCCGGTCAAAGCTCACCCTCACCTGAGGACCCATGTACCATAACCCGAGTGTTCCGTCGTCGTATATCGAGTTCATGCCCGGCCATTTGTTGTACGCTTGCCAAGTCAAATCGCTCGTCTGCACAAGGATATCGGTCCGTCGCCGCTCCTTGACGACGAAAACGATGTAGCTCTGGGCGCGGGAGGACGTTTGCCGCGTTAGCTTGACCAGATAAACGCCGCTCCGCCAGTCTTCGGGAATTTGCAGCGTCATGGCCGGCTTCCAGCTGCATTCCCGCAACCGCTCGATCGTCTCCATCGGCACCGGCTGCGCCTCGCCGTCGAACGTGCCGAGACAGCCCATATGCCGCCCGCCGGTCCCTCCATAATAGCCGAGCCGGTAAACATCCATCGTATACCGGCATGCCGGTTCGACGCTGACCATCAGATCGATCGACTCTCCGGGATAAACGCTCGTGCGGGATGCGTATCCTTCGATCGTTCTGGAGCGCAGGCCGCCGATCAGCGACGTTTGCACCGTTTCGGCCGTATCGAAGCGAAACCGCGTCATTTGCCAATCGAGCGTACCCGGCTTTGTATTTTCCTCTGCCGTAGCGTGCAGCATGTTGACCCACTCCTAGAAATCGGATGTACTGTGTTCCCCTACATCATAATCGTTCGCTTAGCGCGGATGAATGCTTGAATGTTCGGCTCGATTTGTTATTTTGTTCGCACGGCGGCACGCAAAAAAATAAACCGTTTCGCGTCGTATGCGAAACGGTTTACGGTTGAAGCCGGGCTTAATGCTTCTGCTGCTGTTGTTGTACGGAAGCCTCGATCCGCTGCATAAACTCTTCGGCCGCACTGTAGCCTTGCAGCCGCAAGTACCAGTTGTTGGCCGCCGCCTCTACGAGCCCGGCCACATCGCGGCCAGGCTGCAGCGAAATTTGGATGTGCGGGATGCGGACATCCATGTAAGTCGTATATTTCGGCTCCACGTCGAGCTCGTTGTACAGCTCGTTTTCCTTCCACTGGGTCAGCTCGATATCGAGCACGATCCGGGTTTCGTCCTGAAATGCGCCCCGGCCGTAAATGCGGGCTACGTTGATTAGCCCTACGCTGCGCAGGGCGAGAAACTCCTTCGTTTTGCCGTCATGGGTGCCGAGTATCGTTTCCGGACTCAGCTTCTTCAGCACGACGGCATCGTCGGCGACGAGCCGGTGGCCGCGGCGGATAAGCGTCAGCGCCGTCTCGCTTTTGCCTACGCCGGACTTGCCCCGCAGCAAAATGCCGATACCGGCTACGTTGACGCATACGCCGTGCACTTGAATTTCTTCCGCGAGCGTTTTCGTCAAAAACGCGTCGACCATACCGATCCATTTCGTAGTCGGCTCCTTCGTGCGGAGAAGCGGAATGCCTTCCTTGTCGCAATGCGTAATCAAATAGCGGAGCCCTTCGATTTCCTGGTTCCACGTAACAACAAAGCAGGGCGGATGATACTGGACGATATGGCCGATCCGGTTGTCCCGCTCCCCTTCGGATTGCTTATGCAAATACGTAATTTCTTTGCGTCCGAGCACCTGCACCCGCTGCTGCGGAAAAAAATCGAAATAACCGACAAATTCAAGCCCCGGCCGATGGACGCGCGATTTGCCGATCGTTCGGTCCAGCCCGGTCTGACCTGCCAGAAGTTCCAGATGGAAGCGATTGACCAAATCTTGCACCGTTATTGATTTCATGGCAGTCGCCAGCACCTCTTTCGTTAAATGGCATGACCTCATTATGGCTTGCTTTTGCCTGTTGTGCAAGCGCCTTTCCCCTGCGTCTCGTGCCGATTTGTTGACATTATGCTTCCCCGGCGGGCGGCAGTTTATGGCCTCGGGTACGGCAAAATATTCCTGCTTTTTCGGGCGCTCCGGCATTTGACAGACGCATCCGCATCCTGTATACTTCTGCTCAATCAAATATGCGCAATTAGGCCGATGATGAGCATCCAACTCGGAGGCGTTTGCGACCGGGATTTGTCCTATCAAAAGTGCGGCTAAGCCGCTTGCGATGCGCCACTGTCCTCTAAGCATACCGGGAACCGCCCCGTTACCGCGGAACCAAGCGGACCGGTTTGCCGGTCAAATTGGGTGGCACCGCGGGTGAATCAGCGCTCCTCGTCCCAAACGACGAAGAGCGCTTTTTTGTCATTTTCCGGAAAAGGACGTGGACGTATGCTGGACATCCGATTTATTCAAGAAAACAGGGAGCGGCTCAAACTTACGGCAAACCAAAAAGGGCTGCCCGACTCGATCGACGAGCTGCTAGAGGTGGACGAACAAAGAAGAAGGCAGCTTGCCGATGTCGAACGGTTGAGACAGGAGCGGAACCGGCTGTCGGAGCAGGTATCGGCGCAGATGCGCGCGGGTGCGCGGGAAGAGGCCGAGCGGACGAAAACCGAAGCGAAGCGGGTAGGCACGATGCTGGCGGACCTGGAGCCGCAGCTCGAGGTGCTGGAGAGCCGGTGCAAGGAGCTGATGCTGTACGTGCCGAACGTCGTTTCGCCGGATACACCTGTTGGCGCTTCGGATGCGGACAATGTGGAGCTGAAACGGGTCGGCACGCCGCCCGTCTTTGATTTCGAGCCGCTCGATCATGTGGCTATCGGCGAATCGCTCGGTTTAATCGACATGCAGCGCGGCGTCAAAGCGGCCGGAAGCCGCAACTACTATTTGCTCGGAGCGGGGCTTCATCTACACCGGGCGGTTCAGCAGCTCGCCGTCGATCTGCTGGTGCGCAAAGGTTTTACGGTTATGGACGTACCGATGCTCGTGAGGGAGGACACGCTGACCTCGGCGGGATTTTTCCCCGGCGGCCGGGAGCAAACGTTCGAGCTGCCCGCGGACGACAAATGGCTTGTCGGCACGTCGGAGGCGTCACTCGTCGCCTACTACGCCGGCGAGATCGTCGACATGTCGCAGCCGATCCGGCTCGCTGCCGTGTCGAACTGCTTCCGCCGCGAGATCGGCTCGGCCGGGCGGGACGTGCGCGGGCTGTACCGCGTCCACCAGTTCGCCAAAGTCGAACAGGTCGTGCTCTGCCAGGGCGATGCGGAGCAGTCGGAGCAGATGCTCCAGGAGATTACGCGGAACGCGGAGGAGCTGCTCGCCCTGCTGGAGCTGCCGTATCGGGTCGTCGCCGTCTGTACCGGCGATATGTCGCAAAAAAACTACAAGCAATACGATATCGAAACGTGGATGCCGAGCCGCGGCAGCTACGGCGAAACGCATTCGTCGTCGAACCTGCACGACTTCCAGGCGCGGCGCGCCGGCATCCGTTACCGCGACGAGGACGGCAAGCTGCGCTACTGCCATACGCTGAACAACACGGCCGTCGCCTCGCCGCGCATCCTCATCCCGCTGCTTGAGAACCATCAGCGCGAGGACGGCACGGTTTACATCCCTCCGGCGCTTCGCCCGTACATGTATGGCATGGACGCGATTGGGCCGGGGTTGTAAGGTGGTTTCGGCGGGAAGCGGAGACTGAGAGAGCCGAGGGCTCGAAGCACGCTGCGGAGGCTGGGCGGCTGGAGGATAACGGAATGCTTTTCCGTTATTTAGGGTAAAAAAGGCGACTCTGCAGAAATAGCGGAACAATTTTCCGTTATATCTGCGGCAATCGCCGAAATGAAGTAAAAAACGTGTGAAGTAAGCCATATAGCGGAAATTTGTTCCGCTATTCTCCTGAACCAGTACGATAAAGGGAGAATAGCGGAATTTTTGTTCCGCTATTTGTTCGCGCGCTGTTCGCCGATGCGAACGTATGGCCGCGACCGTCCGATGCCGTGCGGATTACACACGCGTCCGTAGCCGCATTGGCTTGTGCCTTACATTACCCCGGACGCAGACGTATGGTGCGTACGCCTTACATCACACTGGCCGTAGCCGCATTGTGTGGGAGCCTTACATCACACCGGACGCAGACGCACTATGCGGTACAAGGCCGCCCTGCTCCTTGCCCTGCCCTACGTCCCCCTACTCGTTCGCATTCTCACTGTACGTTTCGGCAAACGCCTCGGCCAGCTCGATCGCCAGCTCCTTGTTCGCGACGAGCCGGTCGAGATCGTCCTGCTCCATATCGACGATCGCCGCGCCCGAGAACAAAGCGAGAAACTGCGAATACCGGATCGGCTTCGACAGCCCGACCGCCCGCGAGAACCGCGCCATTTCACAGGCAAGCTGCGTCAGGGTGACACGAATGTCCATCTGCGCGAACACCCGCTCAAGCGTCTCGTCCGTCTCCTGCCCTTCCGGGTTTGACGCGGCGACAGCGGAAGCATCGTCACCGTCCGGCGCCGCTTCGAAAAACTGTGCCGCTTGCTCCTCGATGCGAGCGATATACGTTTCGGACTCGACATTGCCGCGCAAATCCTCGTAAAACTCCATCTTCTCGTACTCGACAATAAAGCTGCGCGTTTTTTTGGTCCACGATGCATACAGCTTCGAGGCGAGCACCTGCTCCATCGTCCGCTCCGGCGTCGCCCCTTCCCGCAGCAAGCTTTTCGCATATTCGGTCAGTTCCTGGGACAAATCCCAATCGGCGTAAAACTTCGCTTCCTCCTCGGGCGTCATCGGTTTGGCCGCTTCCGGGGGAACGAGCCACTTGGCGTACATGTAGCAGTCGTCACCGTCGATCATCCGCCTCTCGTGCATCGAATAGCCGGCGCTTTCGTACAGCGCCTGCGCCGCCGTCTGCGCTGCGGTCGTATCCAGATGAAGCATCGCAAAGCCGCGCTCCTTCGCCCGCTCCTCCAGCTTGTTCAGCATAAGCCGCCCGCAGCCGCGTCCTTGCAACTCGGGCGCTACGCGCATCCTTCTGATCTCCGCCGTATCGTTCGACGTTGGCCGGAAGGCGCCCATCGCCACGATCTCTCCCTCGGCTTCGCCGACCCAAAACTCGCCGCCGTCATCCGTATAAGCCGCTGCAATGTCGCGCAGGTCATCGTCCCACGGTCCGTCGCCCTTGTAAGCCCCCTCTTCCCGCAAAGCCCGCTCGTGCAGCTCCAGCACCCGCTCCCGGTCGCCGCTCCGGTATAGGCGTAATTCCATGTACAGCTCCTCCTCGGTCAAGCTTATTTATGTCCAGAACGATTCATGGAAACAATGAACTAAAAGTAAATGATACCTCGATTCCTCTCCAAATGGAAGCGATACGCCTCCCGGGAATCTTACCCGCGGAGTGCAGCTGCGCCCAAAAAGCTTACGGGATTCGCACCGGTCCGGCGGCAGCTCGTCACGCTCCGGATGCGACGGAAGATTGTGACAACCGACAAAGCGAAGCCGCTTTTTTCGTTCGGAGCAACAAAGACAACATCTTCCATACTCCCCTATACTAAACGTATTTGAACAAAGCCAAAATTGGGTGAAAACAATGGATCTAACGACAAACGGCGCGGAGCCGCCTCACGGATATCGCCATACTTGGGCGGACATATCGCTGGAAGCGATAACGCACAATACGAAACTGTTCAAATCGAACTTGACGGGCGCCGCCGCCCTCATGGCCGTTGTCAAAGCGAACGGTTACGGGCACGGCGCGGTCGAAACGGCAAAAGCTGCTATCCGGGCCGGCGCGGATCGGCTCGGCGTCGCCATCGTCGACGAAGCTCTTCAGCTTCGCGAAGCCGGGATCACGCATCCGGTGCTTGTGCTCGGGTATACCCCCGCCGAATCGGTGAGCGCCGCCGTCGAAAACGATGTAGAGCTAACCGTATTCACCGATGACGTGCTGGAGGCCGTAACGTCTTGGGCAGAGCGGCTAAAACAGCCTGCCCGGATTCATATAAAAATCGATACGGGGATGAACCGGATCGGCGTGTCGGACCGTGACGAGGCGCTGCGCCTCGCCCGCAAAGCGGCCCAGTCCCGTTTTACGGTGCTCGAAGGCATCTTTACCCATTTCGCCGATGCGGACGGGGAACAGCCGGATTACACGCAGCAGCAGTTCGAATCGTTCCTTGAGACCATCCGCTTCCTAGAGTCGAACGGGCTCCGAATACCGGTCAAACATTGCTGCAACAGTGCGGCGACAATGCGCTATCCACATATGCATCTCGATATGGTCCGGGTCGGCATTGCGCTGTACGGGCTGCATCCGTCCGACCGTACGCGTTTGCCGCAATACCCGCTCAGCCCCGCCTTCAGCTTGAAATCGAAAATCGCTTTTCTGAAGTACGCCGCTCCCGGCCAGCCCGTCGGCTACGGGTGCGCGTTCGTGCCCAAACGTCACAGCCTAATCGCCACCGTTCCGATCGGTTATGCAGACGGCCTGTCCCGCCGAATATCGGGCGCCGGATATGCGCTGGTCAGAGGGAAACGCGCCCCGTATGCAGGCCGGGTATGTATGGATCAGCTAATGCTGGACGTCACTGACGTTCCGGACGTACAGCCTGGCGACGAGGCCCATCTGCTCGGCTGCTCGGAAAACGAATGCGTCTCGGCGGACGACATCGCATCCTGGCTTGGAACGATTAACTACGAGGTCGTCTGCGCCGTCGGGAGCCGGGTGCCCCGGACGTATACCGAAGCTTCGAGCGGGCCAGAGACATAAGGGCTGACACTAGCCGGCAGCTCTCGGTAAATTCGATGGCGAAAAAAAAAAAAAAAATAAGGCTCCTTCCGCATCGGGAGGAGCCTATTCTGCGCTTCCGCTATCCTTATCCGCTATAGGCGAGCCGTCCGCCCGCAACCGGGAAGACAGCAGCTGAATCTGCTCGCGGTATTTCATCACCGTCCGTCGGGAGATGCGGATGCCTTCCGCGGCCAACCGATCCGCCATCTGCTGATCGGATAGCGGATTACGTTTATTTTCGCCGTCGATGTACTGCCGAATGAGCACCTTCACCGATTCGGCCGACGCATTGCCGCCGCTTACGGTCGGCACGCCGCTCGTAAACAAATGTCCGAGCTCGTACAGCCCTTGCGGCGTCTGTACGAATTTATCGCGAACGGCCCGGCTGACCGTGGATTCGTGCAGACCCAGCCGGTCCGCGACCGTTTTCATCGTCATCGGCTGCAAAAAACCGATACCCCGCTGCAAAAAATCGCTTTGCAGCTCCGCAATCGCCGTAAGCACCCGGAGCAGCGTCGCATAACGCTGCTCGACGCCGCGGATGAGCCATTTGGCCGACCGGAGGGAGCCGCTCAGAAACGCCTTCGTTTCCCGGCAAGCCGGATTAGACAGCAGCCGCTCGTAATTGGCGTCGATCGATAGATTTGGGACCAGCGCTGCGTTCCATTCAACCGCAAAACGCCCGTTTTCTGCACGAATATAGGCGTCAGGCTCGATATAACCGACTAAAGATGAGCTAAACCTTAGTCCGGGTCTTGGGTCCAGTCCGCGAATGTAGCCGACTGCTTGCCGTACTTCCTCTATAGTGATCCCGAGCTTATCTGCAATCTTTTTCAGTCGGCCACCAGCCACGTCGTCGAGACAATCTTCGACGATAATTGCCGCACATCCGTTCTCCGGGCGCTTCGAGGCGATTTGCAGCAGCAAGCACTCGCGGATATTTCTCGCAGCGATGCCGGCCGGCTCCAGCATTTGCAGGTGGCGCAGAGCGTCCTCCACTTCGGTTAAGGACTCCCCTAACACGTCGGCGGCTTCTTGGACACTTATCGCCATATACCCGCTGTCGTCCAGATTACCGGCCAGAAAACGCGCAATTCGCATCCGGCGCTGTCCGATCCCGCTTGTGTGCAGCTGCTCAAGCAGCACGGATTCGAGCGTATCCGCGCTGCGGCGGCCCTGGTCCTGGGGCTCGGCCCCGCCACCCTCCCGCAAGCTTCCTCCAGACCTGCGTTTCCTCATTCCCGGTGTTCGCCAGGCTACGGAAAGCAGCGGATTGCCTAACGACTGCTCCTGCAAATAATCGGCAAGCCCCGCAGCGGACAACTGCAAAATGTACAGAGACTGCTTGAGCTGCGGCGATAGGCTTAACTGCTGAGCTTGCGTCTGGCCAAGAGTAGCGTTCATCTTCATCGTCTGCACCTGCCATAGCCTTGGTTGTATGTTATTTCCATCATACACGAAATGGCGGCAAAATCGTGTACTAAAAAGAACCTACTGAACTACCCGGTTAGTTCCGGCCTGCTTCGGCAACGCTTCGCTTCACTGCCATACCTCCGGATTGCCGATATACTCCGGCCGTTCCCCCGCAAGAACACGGAGCATGTTTCGGGCAACGGTCGTTGCCGCGATATAGTTGCTTTCCTGCGTCGTCCCCGCCACGTGCGGCGTCAGGATCACATTCTGCAGCGCAAGCAGCGGATGCTCCGCCGGAATCGGCTCCGGCTCAAATACGTCCAGCGCGGCCCCGGCCAGTTGACCACGCCCGAGCGCATCTACAAGATTGTCTTGATCGACAACGGCACCCCGGGCCGTATTGATCAGCCATGCATCCGGCTTCATAAGCCCGAGCAACCGGCTGTTTACGAGCCCGCGCGTATGGCGGTTTAGCGGAATATGCAGCGAGACGAAATCCGATTTGTGGAAAAGCTCGTCCAAATCGGTCGTCAGCTCCGTCTCCAGCCGCTGCGCCGCCTCCCGCTTCGTATCGTCCGCCGTGCGGGTCCAGGCGGACACTTCCATGCCGAGACCGAAGCGCAGCCGCTTCGCCACCTCACGGGCGATCGTTCCGAAGCCGACTAACCCGGCCGTTTTTCCGTACAGCTCCCGCGTCGGAATGTCCATCCGCGAACCGAAACGCCCCTGCCGCATCTGCTCGTGAAACGGAATGAGCGACTTGGCCGCAGCCATTATAAGCATAACGGTATGTTCGGCCGTTGAAACGGCGTTTACGGCGGGCGCGTGAAGGACCGGAATTCGCTTCGACGTAGCATACGCCACATCGATATTGTCGAGCCCCACCCCCGCACCCGAGATCGCTCTCAGCCGCGGAGCGGCATCGATCACTTCCTTCGTAATACGGGCCGGAGCACGAAGCACGATTCCCTCCGCTTCTCGAACCGTATCGCATAAACAGCCGACGTCATAGTCATCCGTGCGTACGACATCCGCTCCTTCCAGAAGCAACTGCTCTCCTTTTGGGTGATACATGGACAGTACTTGTACGATTTTCGGTTTTCTCATCACAGGTTCTCCCTTATGGCGGCGGAGCCGCTCCCGCTAAAGTTTGTCGAGCGTATCCGCGAATGGCGGCTCGAATCGGCCCTTCTCTCATTTTCCGGGACCCCAAATACGCCCCTCGCTACGTCTCTATGATAGCGTGCAATTCGCAGGCGAGCTATGGCTTCCTTCCACAAAATATGGGCGGACTTGCGCGAGTCTTTCAGTCAGCTTCGACAATTTCCGTCCTCCCGGCTGCCCGCTGAACGCTGGCCCCAAATATCAGCTTAACGGAGCCGTTTGTTCCGCTAAACGCTTCCTTCCCCCGTACGTTCCCTCCATAACGGAACAAGAAGTTCCGCTATGCCCTCAAAAAGAGCCGGATTCGGCTTTATTTGCCCGGTTTAACGGAACTTGCACTTCCGTTATCACCTCGTTTCCAGCCTTCCTGCGCAATAACGGAACCGGCGCTTCCGCTATGCCAGCCCGGTCGACGGATACTCGCCGGAGCTTTCCCGTACCTTGCTTCATCAGAAGGAACCCATTTAGCAGCAAAAAATCCGAATCGTTAAGAAAAACTTCACTTTTTCTTGAAGAACTATTAAGTACCATCGTGTATGATAGAAGTCGCTAAAGGAGCCGTCCCGAGGACGGCTTCGTGTCATGGACAAGGACTATCAGCAAAACCATATAGGCGGAGGGGTACCGTGCTAGAAGTGCAACAGCTTTCCCATTCGTTCCCAAGCGGAACGGAATCGACGCAAGTGCTCTCCGGAATCGACTTCCGCGTGGAACGCGGGGAGATGGTCGCGCTGCTCGGCAGCTCCGGCTCGGGCAAGTCGACCCTGCTGAACCTGATGGCCGGCTTGATGAAGCCGACCGAGGGCAGCATTCTGATCGCCGGGCGCAGCATCGACAAGATGAGCGAGAACGAGCTGGCCGTTTTCCGGCGAACGCATATCGGCTTCATTTTTCAAGCGTACGAGCTCATTCCCCATCTGACCGTGCGCGAAAACGTCGAGCTGCCGCTCGTGTTCCAAGGGCTTCGCAGCAAAGTTCGCCGCGAAAAGGCAATCGAGCTGCTCACGCGAGTCGGCCTGGCCGGCAAGACGGAGATGTTTCCTTCGCAATTGTCCGGCGGCCAGCAGCAGCGCGTCAGCATCGCCCGCTCGCTCATTACCGAGCCGGCGGTCGTCTTCGCCGACGAGCCGACCGGCAATCTCGATACGAAGACGGAAGCGGAAATTATCGACCTGCTCATCGAACTCAATGAAAATTCGGGCATTACGTTCGTCATCGTCACCCATGAGCATGAGGTAGCCAAACGGACGAAACGGATCATTCAGCTGCGCGACGGTTACCTGGTCGAAGGCGGCGCCGCGGAAGCTCTGGCGGACGTCACGGCGGCAGAGGCCGAGCCGCTTACGGAGGTGCGGCCATGAGACTGCGCGACTACCTCGTGCTCGGCTGGGACCAGCTTCGACGGCGCAAAGTCGTGACACTGCTGTGCGTCATGGGCATCGCCATCGGCTCCGCTTCGATCGTCGTCGCGCTGGCGTTCGGCGAATCGATCTCGCATTATACGACCAAGCAGATGAGCTACTATTTGAAAACCGACGAGATCACGATCATGAACAGCAAAAGCTCGGGACAAGCCGGCGGCGACACCGAATTCGGCGTACTGACCAAGCAGAAAATGAACCTCATCCGCTCGCTCCCGCATGTCAAGAGTATTGCCGGCAAAGAAAATATCGACCATATGGAATTTATCGCGGACGATTCCAAGGTCGGCAACATTGACCTGATCGCTACCGATCTGGAGACGCTGGCCGACTTCGGCTCGGAATTTCAGCAAGGCGCTCCGGTCGAACAGGATAACGTCATCGTACTCAGCTATACGGCGACGGTCGGGCTGCGGGACAAGCAGGCGTCGCTCAGCGAATCGGCCCGCCAGCGGCAGTCCCAGGAGGAGATCGCCATCCTCGAAGGACGCGAGAACGCCAAGATCGTCTCGTATCCGCTGTATCGCAAGCAAATTCGGCTGACCAAAACGATCACGCTTTCGGACGGAACGACGAAAACGGTCGAGTTTCCGGTCCGGGTCGTCGCCATCGAGAAACGCCCGGAAGGCATGTCGGACCGGATGGCGTATTTTTCGCAAAAAACCGCCTACATCTCGACAGGACTCGGCAGACAGATCAAAGAAGCGATCGCCGCCGCAACGGGCGATACGTCGAAGCTGACCAGCGCCGCCGAAAGCAGCTTCGATAACGTCACCGTCAAGATCGATTCCGCCACAAACGTCGCGGATACGGACAAGCTGATTCAAACGCTCAAACTGCGGACGATGAACAATTTGAGCCGTCAGGAAAGCCTCGGCAAGGAGTTCGTCATTATCCGCATCATTTTCGGAGGAGCCGGCCTGTTCATTCTGTTCGTCGCCTCCATCTCGATTATCGTCGCGATGACGATGTCCACCCACCAGCGGAGAAGGCAGATCGGCATTATGAAGGTGCTGGGCGCCAACCTGAAGCAGATCCGCAACATGTTCGTCGTCGAATCGGCGCTGCTTGGCTTGATGGGCGGACTCGCCGGCATTTTGTTCGCCTATTGGGTCATTTGGGGCATCAACATCATTTTGATCCAGACGAATAGCGGGGGCTCGGGAGGGGATGCGGAAATTTTGTTCATCAGCTTCTGGATTTTGCCGCTCGGCATGTTTTTCGCTATCCTTACCGGCGTTATGTCCGGCATTTTCCCGGCTATCAAAGCTTCGAGAACCGACGCGCTGACCGCGATCAAACGCGATTGATCCGCTTTGCGGTTCCATGTTAAGCCAGACTCTAATTTAAAAGGAGCAAGCAAAGATGCGCAAAAAGAAAAGATGGCTGTACGTGGGAATTGCGGTGCTGTTGTTCGCCATAAGCAGCCTGCTGTATGTGCAGAGCCATCCGGGCGCCCCCAAGACGCCGGCCGCTCCGGCTGGCAGCGCGCTTTCATTTAAGGTAGCGAAAGAAAACCTGGCGAATACGGTCGAGGTGAAAGGAAAATCGTCCTATGTGAAGGAGACGATCGTGTACGCTCCCTTCTCCGCCGACATCACGGAATGGCAAGCGAGCGACGGCGCGCAGGTCGCTCAAGGAGCGCCGCTGTTCAAGCTCGACGACAAGGCGCTTCGCGACGAAATCGCCCAGATGAATGCGAATATGCGCAAATCGGATCTCGAGACGCAGCTCCGGACAGCCGAGCAGGCGGGCGCGGCGAAAGCCGGGGAAGCGATCGCTTCGACCGAAGGCGAAGCGCTGCAGCGTTATGCCAAAAATGCGTCCAAAAATGTGCAGGACGAGCTGGACCAAGTGAACCGGTCGATCCAAAGCTCGCAGCTCGAAACGAAAAAGAGCAAGCTGTCGCAAGCCGTTACTACCGCGCCGGAGCCGGGCATTTTCCTGCTCTCCGCCGCCGCCAAGCCGCAAAAAGTAGCCGAAGGGGAAGCGGTAGGCAAAATCGTCGATGTATCGAAGCTGCAAATGACGACTTCCGTCGGGGAGTATGACGTGTTCCGCATTCAGCCGGGTATGCCCGTACAAATTTCGATTGACGCGCTCAAGCAAACGAAGCTGACCGGCAAAGTCGAGAAAGTGTCGAAGTTTCCGAAGACGACAGGCGCGAACAACACCGGTCCGGCGCAGTTTGAAGTCGTCATTTCGCTGGATACGCACGACAGTCTTGTCGCCGGGCTGAATTTGACCGCCACGATCGAGACGGATAACAAGCAAAATGTACTGACCGTTTCGACGCTCGCGGTACAGCGCGACAAGGACGGCTACTATGTCATGCTGGAAACGCCGGATGGAACGCAGAAGCGGGCGATCAAGGTCGGACTCGAGACGGCCGACAAAACAGAGGTGCTGGAGGGCTTGCAGGAAGGCGACACGGTCGTGCTTCAATAAGCGGGGCAACCGGTGCCGACATACGGGGGATATGGCTATGCTTTGCGGTCATTGCGGCGGATACGGCTTCCGCCCGGTGACGCAAAGCTTTTCGCACCTGATGCTCAGGGACTCGATATAGGTCGGAAAATCAAAGTGCCGAGAAAGTCCTGACCTGAGGACTTTCTCGGCACTTGTCGAAGCCTTAACGGAACTGCGTTCCGCTATTGCTTCATTTCCCGGTTATTTCCCGCGAATAACGGAACGCCATTCCTTTATTCGCCCCATCACCAAGCAATTTGGCCGCTTTGGGGCAAGTTAACGGAACGGCGTTCCGCTATTGTTCGAAGCGAACCGCGCAAACTGCCAATAACGGAACTGCGTTCCGCAAAGTCTCTCTCGAACACGGTACGCGCCAGCGAGCCGTCGGCTCGATAGCGACCAGCGGTAAAACCGCTCAAGCGCGAGCAGGAAGCGTCTTCGCGGCCAGCGCCGCGATCTCCTCCGCGCCAAGCGCCCGGTCGAACACGGCCAAGCCGCCGAGCGTGCCGGTAAAAAAGTTGCCCGGCTCCCCGGAGCGGTCGACGGCCCCGACCGTAAAATCGGCGCCGTCCGAGCCGCCGTCGAACAAGCAGCCCTCATACCGATACGGGTTATACGTTTCGCGCTCGTCCAGACGGCCGTCAAGGTACGCCTTCGCATAAGCGCCGTCGTATGTAAAAGCGACAAAATGCCATTCGTCCCGCGTCACCGGCGTAGAGCCGATGGCCGAATCCATGCAATATTTGTAGCCGGGCGTCGGTCCGCCGACCGAAGAAACATGGCCGCACACTTGCTCGGCGCTGTCCCATATGCGCAGGTTCAGAAACAGGCAGTACTGCCGCTTCAGACGGGATTCGTCCCACATGCCGGCTACCGCCTCGCAGCCGTTGTAGGCCGACCTCCCCCATCGCAGCCACGCCGCAACGCTTACTTGGCTTTGAGGACCGTGCATGTTGAGGCCGGAGCATTCGTCGCGAGGGATGCGAAGCCACTGCCCGAAGTCGAGGCGGGCTGCATAAGGCCCGAATACGCCGCCGTCCACGCGGGCGATCGGACCGTTCATCTCCCGCAGCGGGTACGCGTGCGCGCCGGCCGACAGGCGGTCTTCCCCGCTCGGTTCCTGAAAGCTCCAAAAGCAAATCAAGCCGGATGTTGCAAGCACTTCGGATTGCACCGTTATGGTCATGTATCGTTGTCCTCCTCGGGATAGTTCCTTTCGCTAAAGCGGTGGGGCGCGGACACCCGTATCCGTTTCTAGCATACGCCGGAACGTTTTCCGATTGCCATACACAATACGCGCATCCGGCTGCACTTTTTTGCGCGGCGGCGCCTTCCGGATGCAGGTAGTAAAAACCGGCCCCGCAGGCAGGGCCGGATTCGCATGTAGCCTTATGCGCTTATCGTCCGTGGCGTTCGCTTTACACGGCATGCTCCGGCTTACCAGAAGCTTCCTTGCGAGAAGCCGCTCCCGGCCAGAACGCGAAACGTCCAAGGACGGTAGTGATCGCGGGAACGAGAAACGGTCTGACGATAAACGTATCGAGCAGAACGCCGATGGCGGTAATAATGCCGAACTGGAGCAATACCTGAATCGGCAGCGTGGCGAGAACGGCAAACGTCCCGGCCAGGATGAGCCCGGCGGACGTGATGACGCCGCCCGTTTCGCAGACGCCTTCGCGGATCGCCTCCTTCAGCGGCATCTGGGCTCGTTTTTTCCAAATGCTCGAGATCATGAAAATGTTGTAGTCTTCGCCGAGCGCGACAAGGAATACGAACGCATACAGCGGAATCGCACCCGCTACCGCATCCGCGCCCATGAAGTAATGCAGCACGATCCAGCCGAGCCCGAGCGCCGAGCCGTAAGACAACACGACGGTTGCAATCAGGTAAAGCATGGCGACGAAGGAACGCAAATAAGCGAGCAGCAGCAGCGCGATAAGGCCGATGACGACGGGAATGATGAGACGTTCGTCGCGTTCGGTAGCCCTCTTCGTGTCGTACTGCTGGGCGGTCTGTCCGCCTACCCAGACCCGGTCGACGGCGCTCGCGACGCCGCTGCCTGTCAGAGCCGCTTCCGCCGCTGCACGAATGTCGGCTATATATCCCATCGCTTCGTTGCTGTACGGATTGGCGTGCAGCTTGACGTCGACGGAGACGATATTCGCGTTCATCTTGCCTTTTTGCGGCGCGGACACCTCGTCCACGAACGACAGCTTTGACAGCGCACCCTGCAGGTCGGCCGACTTCCCTTCCGTATCGGCCATCACTTGAACCGGCGCGAGGCTTCCGGGGGAGAACGACTTTGCGATCAGATCGAACCCTTCGCGGGACGGCATCGTTTTCGGAAACGACGAGAGCAGGTCGTACGTATAATTGATTTTTGGAGCGAAGGAAGCGGCCCCGATGAGCACGACAAGCGTTACGACAATGACGGTCCACGGTTTGCGGACGACGACATCGGCGAAACGGGCGCCGAGCGTAGTCCGGCTGCTCTGCTCCTTGACCGGCACGCCCTTCTTCTCGGCGCGTTCCCGGACCATCTCCGGCGTTCTTGGCACGAACGGGTAAAACGACCCGCGGCCGAGTATCGCCAGCAGCGCCGGAACGAGCGTCAGACTGGCGATTGCCATAATCAGAATAGCGAGACTGAACGGAACGGCGAACCGGTGAATGGCCCCGTAATCGGCAAGCAGCAGCGCGGCGAGCGCCAGCACGACCGTAAAGCCGCTCATTGCGATCGCTCCCGACGAGCCGCTGATCGCCCGCTTCAGCGCGGTCCATTTGTTCGCCTCCTCCGTCAGCAACTGACGGAAACGCGCGACGAGGAACAGGCAGTAATCCGTTCCGGCGCCGAACAGCAGCACGGTCATAATCGAGATCGCCTGCGAATCGACCTCGATCCAGCCCATCTTCGCCATCCACCCGAGGATCGGTCCGGATACGCCGTAAGCGAATCCTACGGCAATAAGCGGAATGAACGCCAGGATCGGCGACCGGTATATGGCCAGCAGCAGCACAAGCACGAGCAGCACGGTCGCGATCAGGAGCGACACGTCGGCGTTTTTGAACAAAGCGACGGCATCAACCGATATGCCGGCAGGGCCGGTGACCCGGACAATCAGTTTGGATGACGCTACCTCCTCGGTAAACGGATCGTAGCCGGCCTGGGCCGTAATCGTCTCCTCGAGTTTCTTGAAGTTTTCTTTGAGCAGATCGGATTCCGCCGCCTGGGAAAAGACTATAGGCGTAACGAGCGACAGTTTATCCGCGGAGAGCTGGGCTTTCAGCGCCGGCAGCGGCATCTGGTGATAAGGCGGCAGGGCCGTTTGCTCCGGCAACGGATTTGCGGTAAACGTATCCGCCAGCTTTTGCACAATCTTCAGATCGTCGTCCGTCAGCCCGCCGCTCCGGTACCAGACTAGCAGCCCTGGAACGCCGTCCGCATTCGGGAATTCCCGCTTCGCCACTTGCTCGGCCTGCACTGACGGGAACGATTCGGGCAGATTGGCCGCGTTATTGTTTTCCTGTGAATTGACGGTAGGCAGCAGGGCGTTCAGCACACCCGCAACAACGATCCATAGCAGCAGCGTAATCCATTTGCCGCGCGGTCCGCTCACGCACCTCCCGTATGTTTCAAGCGTCTTGCTCACCCGCATCTCCTCCTGGCTTCGTTCGCGAACTCGACATTTGAGCGTCGTTCGGATACATTGGGAATGTATACTACTCATTATATACCGAACGGTTAATTTTAACGATACAAAAGTTTAAGTTCACTAAAGTGACACAGTCTGAAAAGTGAAATTACGCAGCTTGCATTTTTCACAAAACGTTAACGGAAAAGGAGCGGACCTTTATGAAACCGACACAGCCGCAAGTTCGCCGCAAACCGGGCCGTCCGAAAACGAGCGAGCCGTCCACCGTCAAATCAACGCTGCTGCAAACTGCATCCGCCCTGTTCATGCAGCTCGGCTTCGAAAGCGTATCGATGGAGCAAATCTCGGCCGCCTCCGGCGTCACAAAAGCGTCCGTCTACTATTACTTCCCAAATAAAGCGGAGCTGTTCACAGCCGCCGTCGTCCATATGATGACAGGGATCGGCCGTTTGACCCGGGATATGCTGGAGCAGCCCGGCTCGTCATTTCGCGAACGGCTCGCCGCCGTCGCAGATGCGCATATGCGCGCCGCGCACGTCGACTTCGAGAGCCTGATGCGCGAAGCGTCTCCGGCGCTGTCGGGCGAGCAGATTGCGGCAATCCGCGAGGCGGAGCGATCGATTCACGTCGTGCTTGCTGAGACGTTTCAGCGCAAAATCGACGCCGGAGCGATGCGCCCCGGAGACCCGATGCTATACGCATACGCGTTCTCCTCGCTGCTTATGCTCGGAAACCGCAGCGGCCATATGTACGCAGACGGGGAAAACGGCAAGCTTCCCCCGATCGAAGCGGATACCATTGTCGACCTGTTTTGGTATGGAGCTTACCATATGGTATAATTTGTCCACCTACTTACGTGGAGGTTCAAGATATGTCTCAACAACCCGTAGTTCAACTGCGCCAAGTAACGAAACGAATCGGCGGCAAAACGCTCGTCGATCATCTCTCATTTGATGTGCCGAAAGGCGAGGTGTTCGGCTTTCTCGGTCCGAACGGCGCCGGCAAAACGACGACGATCCGCATGATGGTCGGCCTCATCTCGATGAGCGAAGGCGAGGTGCTCGTAAACGGCCTTAGCGTTAACAAGGAGTTCGAGCGCGCAATGAAGCATGTCGGCGCGATTGTGGAAAACCCGGAGCTGTACAAATTTTTGACCGGGTACCAGAACCTTGTCCACTTCGCCAGAATGATTCCCGGGATCAGCGGCGAACGGATCGAGCAGGTGATCCGGCTCGTCAAGCTGGAAAACCGGATTCACGACAAAGTCAAAACGTACTCGCTCGGCATGCGCCAGCGGCTTGGCGTCGCCCAGGCGATCCTGCACAAACCGGACGTACTTATTCTGGACGAGCCGACCAACGGCCTCGATCCGGAAGGCATCCGCGAGCTGCGCGACTACTTGCGGCATCTCGCGAAGGAGGAAGGGACGGCCGTCATCGTCTCGAGCCATCTGCTGTCCGAGATGGAGCTGATGTGCGACCGTGTGGCGATTATCCAGAACGGCAAGCTCGTGGACGTGCGGCAAGTCCGCGATATGGTCGCGGGCGGCGACGGACAAGCTCAGGTAACGGTTCTCGCCGAACCGGCGGCGCTCGCCGCCAGCGTGGCCGCTAAGGCGGTTCCGAACGGCTCGGTGCAGGAGCAGCCGGGTGGTTTTACCGTGTCCGTCGACTACGGAGACATCCCCGCTCTGGTGCGCCAGCTCGTGCTTGCGGAAGTGAGCGTGTACGGGGTCAAGGCGGCCTCCAAAACGCTCGAGGATCAATTCCTGGAAATGACAAGAGGTGGTCAAATTGAGTAGCCTGCTAAGCTTGATCCGCAACGAAAACATGAAAATCTATTACCGCCCCCGCACTTGGATCATGGCCGGACTCGTGCTCGTCGCGACCATATGCTTCGCCTTCCTGCTGAAATCGTTCGGAACGGACGGTTTCATCAATACGCTGGCCTTCGCCAGCAACGCGGCGTCGCTCACCTTTCTCGTCTTCATCTTCTCCGTCGTCATCGCGGCGGATATCGTGGCGGGCGAATTTACTTGGGGAACGATCAAGCTGCTGCTGATCCGGCCGGTCAGCCGCTCGAAGGTGCTGCTGTCCAAGTACATTGCTGTACTGCTGTTCATGCTGATGCTGCTTGCCCTGCTGTTCGTCAGCTCGCTTGTGCTGGGACTGCTGCTGTTCGGTTCGGGCGGCCCCGGCAGCTCGGAGGATATTCCGCTTACGATGAGCGGTATCCTGCGCGAGTACGGCTTCCGTCTCATCGATCTCGTGATTCAGGTTACGTTCGCGTTTATGATCTCGACCGTATTCCGCTCCAGCGCCCTCGCCATCTCGCTTGCGTTCGTCATCATGTTCGCCTCGAACTCGGTGATGACTGCGCTCATCGCGCTCAAAAAAACGTGGGCGAAATATATTTTGTTCGCGAATACCGACCTGTCCATCTACTTCGGGGGCCGCAAGCCGCCGTTTGAAGGAATGACCCTCGGATTTTCGGTCACGATGATCGTTCTTTACTACGCCTTGTTCATCGTGCTGGCGTGGACGATTTTTCGCAAAAGGGACGTTGCGGGGTGACAGTGGCCAATCGATCGGCTATAATGGAAGAGGAATTTTTTTAGTACCTGGTCTTAAAGACCGGCAGCTCCTGCTTCCATACTACCGACTACGAAGACAAAGGCGGACTAAACCTATATGAACTATGAAGCTTTCAAACAAATCGTGCTCGACCGCAGAAGCGTCCGCAAATTCAAGGAACTGGACGTATCCGTAGAGGACGTCAAAGAACTGATCGACTGCGCCCGGTATGCACCGAGCGATACGAACTCGCAGACTTGGGAATTCATCGCGATCATGAACCGGGAAAAAATCAAGGAAATCGAGCAAATGACGTGGGACGAGCTGCACAAGCGCGCCGCCGGTGCGGAGGAGAGAGGGCTCGGCCGGGAAGCCAAGCTGCTCACCAAGTCGTTCGGTCCTTACGCTACGGCTTTCTCCGATGCGCCTGTGCTGATCGTGCTGCTGGCCACGCCGTACAACTCCAAATTCCGCGAGCGCATCTTCGATCCGATCGCGCTTGTCGATGATGCCGTCTGGGCGGAGGAGGGCATCAAGAGCAGTTGTCTCGCCGCGCAAAACCTGATGCTGGCCGCCCATGCCCGCGGACTTGCGACGTGCCCGATGACCGGACCGGTACTGCTCGCGCAGCATCGGCTCCGCGAATACCTCGGGATCGATGAGAGCCGTCAAATCAATATGGTGATCGCGCTCGGTCATCCGGTTGATCAGCCGGGGCGGCTGGCCCGCAAAGAAGTGGACGAGATTTTGACGATTGTGCAGTAAACATGTTGTGCAATGGCATAGTTCAAGGCTGTCCGATTCAGGGCAGCCTCTCGTTTTGTGCGGAAAGTTACAGCCGGCAGGAATAATTGTCCAATAGGTGAAATTATACTATTACAAAGCGAAGCTGCCTGCCTGCACACCCATACTTCTACAGCCAACCTACCAATACGCCAGTTGAAAAGGAGCTAACCGGACATGGAGCTGACCGCCCTGGGCGTATCCGCCCTCTCCTTCGCATCCGTCGCCCTGCTTACTCCGGTCCTGATCCGGGGACTAAGAACGCTGAAGCTTACGCAGCCGATTCGCGCGGAAATGCCCGCCGATCATCAGGCCAAAAAAGGAACGCCGCTGATGGCCGGCCTCATCTTTCTGATCGGCGTGCTGCTGATCGGCATGTTCTCGCCGAGCCCGCTCAGCTTGTATTTATGCGCAACCTTCGTCCTGTTCGGCCTCGTCGGTTTCCTCGACGATTACAAAAAAGCGGCGTTTCAAGACCCGCGCGGCGCTTCGGGCAAAATGAAGCTGGCGCTGCAATTTTTGTTCACGTTCGCGCTGATCGCCATTCTGTTCCAGATCATGCCGATCGAAACGAACATCGTCGTTTATGGCGACCTCAAGCTGGACATGACCCCGCTTCTGTATGTGGCCGTCATGTCGCTGTTCATCGTCGGGTCGGCTAACGCGATCAACTTTACGGACGGGCTTGACGGGTTATTGATCGTCGTGGCGATCCCTACCTACTTTTTCTTCTTCGTCATCTCCGAGCATCCGGAAGTGAAGCTGTTCTGCCTTACGATGATCGCTTGTTTGCTCGGCCTGCTCATCTATAACATTTATCCGGCCAAAGCGTTCATGGGCGATACCGGCTCGCTGGCGATCGGCGGATCGCTCGCTTTTCTGGCGATGATCGAGAAGGTCGAAATTTTGATCCCGCTCCTGTTTTTCGTTTATTTTGCGGAGCAGCTGTCCGTCATTTTGCAGGTATGGTACTACAAACGGACAAAGCTGCGCATTTTCCGGATGGCTCCGATCCATTACCATTACAGCCTGAAATACGGCTGGTCGGAAAATCGCATCGTCATCGTTTTCGGCCTCATCTCCTGGCTGTGCTGCCTGGCGTGTCTGCTGCTGTGGAAGCTGATCTACTAAACGAAAACAAAACCCTCCTAAGCCATGTTTCGGCTCTGGAGGGTTTGTTTTCGTTTGGATCCGATGCCTCACTCCTGCTTATCCCCGCCGCGCTCCAAAGCCGCTTTCAGCGCATCGCCGAGGCTCGAGCCAAGCGACACATTGTCGCTGAACTGCTTCGCGAGGTGAGCCTGCTGCTTGCGCCCGGCTTTGCCGCCTCCGCCTCCGCTGCCGTCCGTGTCCAGCTTCTCGACGACGTTGCATGGCCGGCACTGAAAATATTTCCCCGCCTTGCCGTCGTGGATTTCCATCCGCTTGTGGCATTGCGGGCAGCGACGACCCGACAGCGATGGTTCGGCCGCCCGCCGGAACCCGCATTCGCGGTTCGGGCATACGAGCATTTTGCCGCGCTTGCCCTTCGTCTCCATCATTCGCTCACCGCAATCCGGGCATTTCGAATGGGTGAGATTGTGCGGCTTGTACTCCTTGCCGCTCGTTTTCACTTCCGCTACAAGTCCGGCCGCCCGGGTGCGGATACCGGCCATAAACGCCTTCGGGTCGCCCTTCCCCTGGGCGATCCGCTCAAGCTCCCGCTCCCACTCGGCGGTTAAGTCGGGCGAGCGCAAATCTTCCGCCACGAGCTCAATGAGCTGCTTGCCTTTGCCTGTCGGCACGAGCCGGTTCTGCCCACGCTCGATCGTATCGGTGTGCAGCAGCTTCTCGATGACGTCGGCACGGGTGGCCGGCGTGCCCAGCCCCCGCTTCTCCATCCCCGACAGCAGCGACGCCTCCGTATGCCGCGACGGCGGTTTCGTCTGATACTCGCCCGCCCGCGTATTCTTCGCCTCCAGCTTCTGTCCGGGCTTCAGCTCGGGCAGACGCTGCGACGGCAGCGTCGCCGCCCGGCTCTCCTGCGACGCTTTGTCGTTTTCCGTTTCGTCCTCGTCGTCCTCTTCGGCAAACGACGGCAGACTGCCGTACAGCTCCTTCCAGCCCGCCTCCTTCTGCACATAACCCCTCGCGTAAAAACGGTCGTCTCCCGCGCGAATGACAAGCGAAGTTTCGTCATAACGGCTCGGTCCGTAAAACAGCGAGATAAACCGCCGCACGATCAGGTCGTACAACCGGCGCTCATCCGGACTGAGCGCGCCAAGCTGGACGTACTGCTCGGTCGGGATAATCGCATGATGGTCGCTTACCTTCGAATCGTCGACGATTCGTTTCGTTACCGCAAGCGGCTTCCGCAGCAGCGGCCGCGCCAGAGGGGCATAAGGCCCGGTCGCTACGCTTTCCAGCCTGCTTTTGAATGTGGGCGCCATATCGGACGTCAAGTAACGCGAATCGGTCCGCGGATAGGTGACCAGCTTGTGCTGCTCATACAGACGCTGGAGCACGTTCGACGTCATCTTCGCCGAAAAGCCGAGCCGCTTGTTCGCATCCCGCTGCAGCTCGGTCAGATCGTAGGCGAGCGGATGCAGCTCCATCCGTTCCGTGGTCCTTACTTGCTCAGCCACGGCTTGCTTCCCACGAATACGGGCGACGATCGCCTCCGCCTCGGCCTTGTCGTACAGACGGCCGTCATGCCGGTCGTCCTTGCGCCACATGGCGGTGAAGCCGCCGAAGTCCGCCGTTACCGTCCAGTACGGAACGGGGCGGAAGCCGGCGATTTCGCGCTCCCGCTCCATTACCATCGCAAGCGTCGGCGTCTGCACCCTCCCGGCGGCGAGCTGCGCGTTGTATTTACTCGTCAGCGCCCGCGTCACGTTTAACCCGACCAGCCAATCGGCCTCCGCGCGGCAGACGGCGGACATATACAATCGGTCGTAGTCCCGCCCCGGCTTCAGCTTCTGGAAGCCTTCCCGGATCGCTTTGTCCGTCTGCGATGAAATCCACAGTCGCTTGAACGGCTTCCGCCAATGGACAAGCTCCATGATCCAGCGGGCGACAAGCTCGCCCTCCCGGCCGGCATCGGTGGCGATAATAAGCTCGCCGATATCGGGCCGTTTGCACAGCTGTGCCACCGCTTTATATTGATGCGACGTTTCGCGGATCACCTTCAGCTTCATCTCGCCGGGGATGATCGGCAAATCTTCCAGCCGCCACGTCTTGTAAGTCGGATCATAGTCCTCCGGCTCCGCCAGCTCGACCAGATGACCGAGCGCCCACGTGACGACATAGTTCGGCCCTTCATACCAGCTTTTCTGCTTCCCGTTCGCCCCGAGCACGCGGGCGATTTCTTTCGCGACGCTCGGCTTTTCGGCCAGCACGAGAGATTTCATAACAGACGTTTCCCCTTCCCGATTCCAAACTCCGTTCCAACCATACTTAGGCAAAAACCCGCCCAAGGCTCGCTCGGCCAAGGACGGGTCCGTATGCGTACTTCCAGAAGCTATCAAGCTTCGTCGGTCTCAAAGTTGGCGTACACATCCTGTACGTCGTCGTTGTCGTCGAAGCCTTCCATCATCTTCATCAGCTTGTCCGCATTTTCGCCTTCCACTTTCACGTAATTTTGCGGCACCCAGCGGATAGCGGCGCTGTCGAACGTATAGCTGGAGGCTTCCAGCGCATTTTTCACCGTTTCGAACTCATGCGGATGGGTTAAAATCTCGAAGCTTTCGTCGCTCACGACTACGTCCTCGGCTCCCGCCTCGAGCGCTTCTATAAGCACTGTGTCTTCTTCCAGCTCCTCGCGGTCTTCCCGGTCGATCGTCAGCACGCCCTTCTGGTCGAACATGTACGACACGCAGCCGGATTCGCCCATATTGCCGCCCCGTTTGTTGAAAATGGAGCGTACGTCGGCCGCCGTCCGGTTCCGGTTTTCGGTCAGGCATTTGACCATAATGGCAACGCCGCCTGGTCCATAACCTTCATAAATGATCTCTTCGTATTCGACGTTGTCCCCGCCGCCTGTCGCCTTCTTGATCGCCCGCTCAATATTGTCGCCGGGCATATTAATCTGGCGCGCGTTGGCGATAGCCGTCTTCAGCTTGAAGTTGCCTTCCGGGTTCGGGCCGCCCTTTTTCGCTTCCATATAAATTTCCCGGGCCAGTTTGACGAACATATTGTTCCTTGCCTGGTCCAGCTTCCCTTTTTTCGCCGCGAAATTTTTAAACTTTGGCATAGATGGTTAGCGCTCCTCGTTCGTAAGTTGGCAACTAGTATTTTACCACTTCCTCCTTGGAACGGTCAAAATTTGCATCCAAATTCGGCTGAAAAACATACAAAAGCCGGAGCCCGGGATCGCTCCTTTTCGGAACGAACCGGAACTCCGGCTGACGTGAGTCCCGCTTCAGGGGCTCATGGACGTGCGGTATTCGTGCGTTTTACCGTTTACTTACGTTGGCGGCTTGAGGACCGCGGTCCCCGTCCACTTTATCGAATTCCACTTCCTGGCCTTCATCGAGCGATTTGAAGCCATCTCCCTGAATCGCCGAGAAATGAACGAACAAGTCTTCCCCGTCATCGGAACGGATAAAGCCGTACCCTTTTTCCGCGTTGAACCATTTTACTGTACCCTTCAATCGAACTACCTCCACTTATACTGTTTAACGCGCGATCAAACAAAGATTTGTCGCGCCTACGACCGTAAATTACGGCACGTCGACTAGTATATTCCAAAACGAATTCATTTATTCCGCAGCAGCCACTATTTTTTGCAAATGCACAGCAGCTCCGACGAGCCCGGGATGAACGGAAGCTCGGACTTTTCGAAGGAGCAGGTCCCGCCCAGCGACTCCAGCTCCTCTATAAGCTCTGCCATGCCGGGATACGGCTCCCAGCCAAGCGACAGCAGCGGGTATACTCTTACCTCGCCGCCGGGCTTGCAGACGCGGATAAGCTCCTTCAGCGCAGCGCGATGAAAATCGTCGCCGAACTGGTCGCGGTACAGGAACAGAAAATGGCTGCACAGCACCAGCGAAAACGTATCGTCCGCAAACGATAACGACGGAAGCGCCTCGGCGATGTAATGCTCGCCTGCATCAGGCAGCGAATAATCTTGTATAAACAACTCCATCGACCGGATTCGTCTGGCCTTATGGTTATCGATATGGCCGTAATAGCTCCAATCGAAGCGATGCGCCAGCCGCGCCAGCTTCTCCGTAGACGTCTCGATCTCGGCGTAGCCTTCCTCGCTCATCCTGTCCGGCGTTTGCGCATACCTGGGGTCCGCGCATACGACATCGATGCCCATACGCCTCGCCTCGGCCGCAAACGACGACGCCCCGGCCGCCACATCGAGCACTCGGCCGCGCCTTAGCAGCCCCTCATTCAATCCGAACATGCGCTCGTACTCGGCATAGCCTCTGCAAGTCATCGCTACCCCGATTTGTTCATAACGTCCCGCTTGCAACATGAACTCCACTCTCCTCGGCTCATTGGTTCTAACTAACGTCTCTCGGCTCGTCCGGTCTTCCGGACTGCCGGATGACCGTACCCGGGCTCTCCCGGGTATTTCTCCGATTATAAGGGCGACTCCCCTGTAAAATCAAGGGAAATTTTTTTGCAAAATGTCCAAGCCGCTATTGCCAAATAGAAAGATATATATAATAATTTGTATTGTAAATAATGCAATACATAAAAATCATATTATGGAGTGATGTAGATATGAAGCATGTCGATACGCTAACCGGTCTCCCCAACCACAAGGCTTTAGAGAAGTACTTGCAGGATCGCATCGATCGGGACGAGACCATTGCGCTCGCGATGCTCGATGTCGATCATTTTCTCAACATCAATGAGCAGTTCGGCAGCGAAACGGGAGACGAAGTATTAAAGACACTGGCCTCCCTGCTGCGGGAGACGGAAGGGACGACTGCGTTCCGCGTCTCCGGCGACGAGTTCGCTCTGGCGATGGATGGAATGACGCTTGAGCAGGCGTTTCTCGCTATGGAGCGGCTGCGGATCAAGGTCGAGGCGGCTAAAGAGGCGTTCCCGGCGCTGGAGGGTGAGCTCAGCACAACGCTAACAATCGGGGTCGCCCAATACCCGCGCGACGGCAAAACCGAATCGGCTTTGAGGCGAGCGGCCAGCGCCGCACTCGTTTCCGCCAAAGAAATCGGCCGCAATCAAGTGGCGCTTCCGCCGAACGAGGAGATGGTGATGAAATCGTGTTATTACCCTTCCACGAACGTCCGCCGGCTGAAAAGCCTCGCCGAACAGCTCGGCAAAAAGGAGTCCGCCCTGCTGCGGGAAGCGCTGGACGACTTGCTGCGCAAATACGACCGGAGCGAAATATCCCGCCGGACGAAGAGCGAGTAGACGCAGCCGACGGCTCGCGGAGGAACACTGGGCAGTCGCATTTGGGGGATCAAACTGTGACCAACCCCGCCCCTATTGCTTTCCGGGTCCCGATACGCTATGATGCAACCATCATAAGATTACCAAAGCGATTGGGGAAATGAAGCATGATCAAAAAGCATCAAATCTACAAGCAAGACAAATGGAATATGATCAATGCGGAGGTCCACGGCTCCCGCGTCGTCGTTCGCATCATTTCGGATCAGTGGGGCGAGGATAACTTCGAATTTTTGAGCCGGCCGGCTCTTATGCATTGGGCGGAGGAACGGTTCACGCCGGAGCGGTTCGAAGGAACCGAAGAAGATCGGCTGCAAATTCTCGACAACTTCAGAAACGTCTGAACACGCCAAAATCCCCAGAACGCCGGTTTGCCGGCGCCTTGGGGATTTTTCGCATCCGTACTTCGATTACGATACTTCTTGCCTGGCCGGCATCTCGTACTGCTCCGGCACATGCACGATCACCCTGGAAATGCGCATATGCTGCACTTCCTCCACCGTATACTCAAACCCGCCGCAGGAAACGCGCTGGTCCCGGCGCGGCGGCATTTCGATCTGGGCGTACAGCCAGCCTCCTATCGTATCGTAGTTGTCGGCCGTTATTTCGGTGCCGAAAAAGTTGTTCACCTCGTCGATCCACAGCAGACCGTCGACGGAGTAAGCGTTTGCGCTCTTCTGTTCGAAACGCGGCCGTTCCTCGTCGAATTCGTCGCGGATTTCGCCGACCAGCTCCTCCATAATATCCTCGCTCGTAACGAGCCCGGACGTGCCTCCATACTCGTCGATCAGCAGCGCCATCTCGGTCCGTTTTTTCTGCATCAGCCGAAGCAGCGTGCTGATCGGCATCGAATCCGGCACGTTCATGATCGGCCGGGTAATCGGCATAATGCCCTCCATGCCTTCATCATGCTTGAACATATCCTTAATATGCACATAACCCACGATATTGTCCTTGTCGGGATCGCATACCGGATAGCGGGTATGCATATGGCTAATGGCGATTTGCTTGTTCTCTTCGTAAGATTTGCCTGCGTGGAGACAGATCATCTCGGTGCGGGGTATCATAACCTCCCTTGAGCTCGTTTCCGCAAACTCGAACAAATTGTCGACCAGTACGAGCTCGGTTTTGTCGATCAGCCCTTTTCTGTGACTTTCCTTCACCAGCGTGCGGATTTCCTCCCCGGAACGAACCGGCTCGCTCTCGCGCTCCGGATCCACCCCGGACTTCGTCAGCATCCAGAAGGACACGGCGCTCAAAAACCGGATGTACGGCTGCATCAGCCTGTAAATCAGCCCGAGCGGCGAAGCCGTCCACAGCAGGACCGGCACCGGACGGCGTACAGCGTACGTCCGCGGAACCTGCTCGCCGACCGCAAGCAGCAGCGAGGCGATAAGGGCAAAGGCGGCGAAACAAGCGATTGCATCGAGAATCGGACCCGGCACGCCGAGAGGAGCCGTAATCATCGACAGCCCCAGCGCTACGGACGGCACTCCGATCCAGCCCAGCCCGAGCGCCGTCAGAGCCGTCCCGAGCCGGCAGGCGGACCAGTAGCCGTGCACATGGGCCGCAATCGCCCGAACCGCCTTCCCTTTCCCCTTGCCGTGAAGCGCGCCGCTGTCGATCCGGCCCTCGCGGATGTGAACGATCGCGAATTCGGCGGCCACAAAAAAACCGTTCAGCACAACAAGCAAGACGATCATCGCAAAGCTAAGCCATACGGGAAACGTGTCACCTTCCACTGCGCTTTCCTGCCCCCTCGAATGAGGCTGACAGTTCCACCTCCCCGTTCCTGTTATGCCCTTATTGTATTCGGCCCTGCTTGGGAGTTATGCCGGATTCGTTTAAACGTATAACATACCGGATCGATCTGTCCCATATATTTAAAGGTGCCTCAGATGTAAAAAAGGAATTTTGCCCCCGCTTGGAGAATAAGGGACGTGTTACAAAAAACGTTCCGCTCTAAAAAGGCCGGTGAATAACTGAACGGAGGGTTTTGAATGATGCCGGCGAAACGTCAGTGGTCGCCTTTGTTCCCGAACTTTCACCTCACTAGGGCCTATTCAATCAGAAAATTTGGGAACAAGAGCGATCGGAGGCATATTCATAAACCCGTAGGGTAGTTATTCACCGGACCTCTACGGCTTGGGGTGACAACTCGTTGAACGATACCGGATCCATCGTGCTGTTTACGATCCTCGCATTTTCGCTCGCCCTCGTATTAATTATGAAAAAAGATACGATTCCGCCACAGCTGAAGCGGATGCTGGCGCTGGTCGCAATCGTTCTTGTAAGCTGCTCTTTTTTTCTGATCGCATTCAGTCTGCTGCGTGCGGGCGGCTAAACGGCTGGCGGGCCCTATCATAATCGCATAGCGGATCGGTCATACTAGGCGAGATACTTTACCGGGTGAGATTGCACGAACCATCACCCAGCAAGGAGGACTTGCCAGATGAGGCTCATTCCGCTGATCGCCTCCATATGCCTCGCCGCGATGACCGTAACGCCCGTTCAAGCCGCCCTGGAAGTCAAACCGAAAACCGTCAGGAGGGTACCCATGAATCAAGTAATGAAGCGTTCCGAAGTTCCCGCCGATTTCCGCTGGAAGCTGGAAGATATGTTCGCAAGCCAAGCGGCCTGGGACAAAGAGTATGCCGAATTGAAAAAGCTGCTTCAAGAGATCGGCACGTTCGAGGGCAAGCTGGACAACGCCAAAACAATCGCGCAAGCTTTCGCGCTCGAGGATACGATCTCGCTGCATATCGAGCGCCTGTACGTATATGCGAATATGCGCCATCACGAAGACATGGCGGAGCCTACTCAGCAGGCTTTGTCCGAAAAGGCGAAAAAGCTGAACGTGGAAGTGGGCGAAGCGCTTTCGTACATCACGCCGGAAATACTCGGCCTGCCGGACGAAAAGCTGCAATCGTTCGTAGCCGATCCGACGCTGGCCAAATACAAAAAAACGCTGGAGGATATGCTTCGCCAAAAGCCGCATATTTTGTCCAAAGCGGAAGAAGCGCTGCTCGCCCAAGTCGGCAACATGTCCCAGGCGCCGGACACGATCTTCGGCATGCTGAACAACGCCGACCTCAAATTCCCGAAGGTGAAAAACGACAAAGGCGAGGAAGCCGACCTGACGCACGGCAGCTACATCCAATTTCTCGAAAGCCGCAACCGCGATGTGCGCAAAGGCGCGTTCGAGGCGATGTACGGAACGTACGGTAAGCTGCGCAATACGTTTGCCGCGACGCTCGGCGCTAATTTGACCAAAAACATCTTCTATACCAAGGCGAGAAAGTATCCGTCCGTTCTGGAATCTTCCCTCTATGGCGATAAAATTCCGGTCGACGTCTACACGAACCTGATCTCGGCGATTCACGAAAGCTTGCCGCTGCTGCACCGTTACATGGAGCTGCGCAAAAAGCTGTTGAAAGTGGACGAACTGCATATGTACGACCTGTTCGCCCCGCTCGTCGACGAATACGACATGGACATTACATACGAGGAAGCGAAGAAAACGGTACTGGAAAGCTTGAAGCCGCTCGGCGAGGAATATTGCCGCACGCTTGAGGGCGGACTTCAAGGCGGCTGGATCGACGTTTACGAGAACGAAGGCAAACGCAGCGGCGCTTACCAATGGGGCGCTTACGGAACGCATCCGTTCGTGCTGCTTAACCATAAAGACAATCTGAACAGCATGTTCACGCTTGCGCACGAGATGGGACACGCGCTCCACTCGTATTTGTCCGACAAACATCAGGACTACCGGACGGCGCAGTATACGATCTTCCTCGCGGAAGTGGCGTCTACGCTGAACGAAGCGCTGCTGATGGACTACCTGCTGAAGCATTCGACCGATCCGAAGCAGAAAATGTTCCTGCTGACGTATTATGCCGACCAGTTCCGCACGACCGTCTTCCGGCAAACGATGTTCGCCGAATTCGAGAAGATCATCTACGACCGCACGGAGAAGGGCGAGTCGCTGACGCATCAGGATTTGTGCAGCATCTATTACGACCTGAACCTGAAATATCACGGAACGTCGATGAAGGTGGACAAGGAGATCGAGATGGAATGGGCGCGCATTCCCCATTTCTACACCAGCTTTTACGTGTTCAAATACGCGACCGGCTTCTCCGCGGCGACCAGCTTCTCCAAACAAATTTTGGACGAAGGCGCACCGGCGGTCGACCGTTACCTCGGCTTCCTGAAAAGCGGCAGCAGCGACTATTCGATCGAGATCTTGAAGCGCGCCGGTGTCGACATGTCTTCGCCGGAGCCGGTTCGCCAGGCGATGAGCGTCTTCGAAAGCCTGATCGAGCAAATGGAAGAGCTGACGAAATAAGCAGAGCACTTCGGAAGCCTCGCCTGCGACGGCGCCAGGAGGTTTCGCTTGTTCCGGCCATCCGCACAGCCAAGAGCGCTTTTCGCGCCTGCAACCAATCGTCCCCGGCCGTTCGTCAGTCGGGGGCTTTTGTTTCAACAAACGAACATAAACAAGGAGAGGATTCCAGATGAAGCAGGTTATGAAACGGTCCGATGTGCCGGCCGCCTCCAGATGGAGGCTCGAAGATTTATTCCCCGACCAGAAGGCGTGGGATAAAGATTATGAGACGGTAAAAAGCCGGCTCGGCGAGATGGGCGCGTTCGAAGGCAAGCTAAGCGATGCAGATTCGATCCGGCAATGCTTCGAGCTCGAGGATGAGCTGTCGCTGATGACGGAGCGTCTGTACGTATACGCAAGTAACCGTCATCATGAAAACACGGCGGAGCCGGTGTATCAAGCTCTGCTCGACAAAGTGAAAAAGCTGGCTGTCGAAGTGAATGGGTCGATGTCGTACATCACCCCCGAAATATTGGCGCTGCCCGCCGACCGGCTGGAAGCATTCGTAGCCGATCCGGCGCTCGCTTCGTACAAGAAGACGCTCGAGGATATCATCCGGCAAAAGCAGCACGTGTTATCCAAGCCGGAAGAGGCGCTGCTCGCCCAAGTCGGCAATGTCGCCCAAGCGCCGGGCACCATATTCGGCGTGCTGAACAACGCGGATCTGAAATTCCCGCTCGTCCGCGGCGACGACGGCGAAGAAGTGGAGCTTACGCACGGACGCTACATCCAATTTCTCGAAAGCCGCAACCGCGACGTTCGCAAGGGTGCTTTCGAGGCGATGTACGGTACGTACGGCAAGCTGCGCAATACGCTGGCCGCGACGCTCGGCGCCAATTTGACGAAAAACATGTTTTACGCAAAAGCCCGCAAATATCCGTCCGCGCTGGAAGCCTCGCTGTACGGCGACAAAATTCCGGTTGACGTATACGACAACCTCGTGGCTGCGATTCACGAAAGCTTGCCGCTGCTGCACCGCTATATGGAGCTGCGCAAAAAACTGCTGAACGTAGACGAACTGCATATGTACGATCTGTTCGCACCTCTCGTCGACGAATACAAGATGGACATTACATACGAGGAAGCCAAACAGACGGTGCTGGAGAGCGTCAAGCCGCTCGGCGACGGTTACGCCGCCATTATGGAGCAGGGGCTCGAAGGCGGCTGGATCGACGTTTACGAGAATGAAGGCAAGCGCAGCGGCGCCTACTGCTCCGGCGCTTTCGGCACGCATCCGTTCGTGCTGCTGAATCATAAAGACAACCTCAGCAGCATGTTTACGCTCACGCATGAGATGGGTCATGCGATTCATTCGTACTTGTCCGATTCGAACCAGGAGTACCGCAGCGCGCAGTATACGATCTTCCTCGCCGAGGTCGCCTCGACGCTGAACGAAGCGCTGCTGATGAACTATTTGCTGGAGCGCTCCACCGATCCGAAGCAGAAAATGTATCTGCTCTGCTACTATGCCGACAAGTTCCGTACGACCGTCTTCCGGCAAACGATGTTCGCCGAATTCGAGCAGCTCATCTACGCCAGAGCGGAGAAAGGCGAGTCGCTCACCCACCAGGAGCTGTGCAGCATCTACTACGATCTGAACGTTCGTTATCACGGCGCGGCTATGACTGTCGATAAAGAGATCGAGATGGAATGGGCGCGCATCCCGCATTTTTACCGGAGCTTTTACGTATTCAAGTATGCGACCGGCTTCTCGGCGGCGGAAAGCTTCGCGAAGCAAATTTTGACCGAAGGCGAGCCGGCCGTCGAGCGATATCTCGGCTTCCTGAAAAGCGGCGGAAGCGATTATTCGATCGAAATTCTGAAGCGCGCCGGTGTCGACATGTCTACGCCGGAGCCGATTCGCCAGGCGATGAGCGTGTTCGAGCAGTTGATCGGACAGATGGAGCAGCTTAGCGGCGCGAACTGAATAGGAGCGGCAGGGGCGGCAGCACCGACCGGAGGCAATCTTCCGGCGTCTGCCGCTCCTCGCCGTTCCGATTCCGGCTCGCCGCCAAACGACAAGGGAGATCACCAGCATGAACTCTATAACATCGCTTGTAAACGCGCAAAGAGCCTTTTTCCATACGGGACAAACGAAGCCGATTTCGTTCCGGATCGACGCCTTGAAGCGGCTGGGCAGCGCCATTCGCAAACACGAGGGCCATCTTACGCGCGCGCTGCGGGAAGACCTCGGCAAATCCGAGTTCGAGGCGTATACGTCGGAGATCGGTATCGTGCTCCACGAAATCCGGTTCGTTCTGAAACATATCCGCTCCTGGGCCCGCCCGCAAAAAGTGAAAACGCCGCTTACGCATTTCGGCTCCGCAAGCCGTATTTATGCCGAGCCCTACGGCGTAGCGCTCCTTATCGCGCCATGGAACTTTCCGTTCCAGCTTGCGGTCGCCCCGCTGATCGGAGCCGTCGCAGCGGGCAACTGCGCCATCGTCAAGCCGTCCGAGCTGACGCCGAGAACGTCGGAAGCGCTGGAGCTCGTGCTGCGGGAAGCTTTTGACGAGCGCCATGTCGCTGTTCTGCAAGGCGGAGTCGATACGGCTCAGGCGCTGCTTCGCGAGCGGATGGACTATGTTTTTTTCACCGGCAGCGTTTCCGTCGGCAAGCTTGTGATGGAGGCTGCCTCCCGCCATCTGACGCCGGTTACGCTGGAGCTGGGCGGCAAAAGCCCCTGCATTGTACACGACGATGCGAGCTTGCGGCTTGCGGCGAAGCGCATCGCATGGGGCAAATTTATGAACGCCGGGCAGACGTGCATCGCGCCGGACTATGTGTATGTACAGCGAACGGTAAAGGAGCGCTTTTTGGAGCTGCTGAAAGATGCGATTCGGGAGCTGTACGGACAGTCCGTTTGCGAGAGCGGGGCGTTTACGCGGATTGTCAGCGAGCGGCATTTTGCCAGGTTGCAGTCGTTCCTGACGGATGGGGATACGTTTGTCGGCGGAGCGGCGAACCGGGATCGGCTGCTGATCGAGCCAACCGTGCTTACGGGAGTGACATGGGAGGATGGCGTCATGCGGGACGAAATATTCGGGCCGATTCTGCCGGTGCTCGAATATGACGACATCACCGACGTTATCGGCGAAGTAAGCCGCCGCGAGAAGCCGCTCGCCCTCTATCTGTTCTCTGACAGCAAGGAGGTCCGTCAGCAGGTGCTGGACGGCATCTCGTTCGGCGGAGGCTGCGTGAACGACACCGTGTATCACTTCACGACGCCCTACTTGCCGTTCGGCGGGGTCGGCACGAGCGGAATCGGCGCCTATCACGGCAAAGGCAGCTTCGATACGTTCTCGCATCGCAAAAGTGTGCTGGTGCAGACGAACGCCTTCGACATTCCGCTCCGGTATCCGAACCTCAAAGACGGCTTGAGGCGTATCAAACGTTTTTTAAAATGACGCGGTGCGAGCGCATCGCGAGTAGGGGGCTTTTGGCCTGAACAAATATGTGCTTCCAATTCTTATCGTCGCGACGAGCATCCTGTACATCTGGCTCATCCCAAATCAGCCGGCTTCCGTCAAGCTGCTCTTCAAGCTGATTCCGATGTGGCTTATGATCGCCTATGCCTGGCTGCGTCGTCCGGCCGAGCCTCGGCGGTACGGCATCTGCGTCCTGATCGGGCTATTTTTCTGTATGCTTGGCGACGGCCTGCTTGGCGTATCGTTCGTGGTTGGCCTATCCGCTTTTCTCGTCGGCCATCTGTTCTATATCGCCGGCTTCCTGAGCGCTTGGCGGTTCTCCTTCGCCAAGGCCGTCATGCTTCTTCCTATCGCCGCATACGGCTTCCTCGTCGGCCGGGAGCTGCTGGCCGCGCTTGTCCAAAACGGACAAACGCCGCTGCTCGTTCCCGTCGTGCTTTACGTGCTCGTCATCTCGTTCATGGCTTGGGCCTCTATTATGACCGGGCGCGGCTGGGCTGCGTTCGGCGCTCTTTTGTTCGTCGCGTCGGATTCGATCCTCGCCTGGAACAAGTTTGTATCGGATGTCGCCTACTCGGGGCCGCTCATTATGACGACTTATTACGCCGCACAGTTTCTGATCGCTTCGAGCTTCCCGGCGAAAACACCGCAGCCGCGTACAGCGGAAACGAATCATTCCGCCTGATCGGCGCTGTATACTTCCTTGCCTCGGACGAACGTCGACAGCAGGCGAAGCTCCGGCGTCAGCAGCACGAAATCGGCGTGTTTGCCCGGCTGCAGAGAGCCTTTGACCCGGTCCAGCTTCGCCTGCCGGGCCGGCACGATCGTCAGCGACGGAAGCAGCTTCTCGAGCGGATAGCCAGTATAACGCATAGCGTTCTTGAGCGCCTGCAGCATCGTCAGCGAACTGCCGGCGAGCGAAGAGCCAATCTTCAGCGTAATTTCCCCGGCGCGCACGACCACATCGCCGTATTCTCCGTCGGGCAGTCCGGCCGGCGATACCGCATCGGTAATCAAACACACCTTCTCGGGTGCTTTCGTGTCGAACAGCAGCTTGACGACAGCGGGGTGAACGTGAATGCCGTCGCAGATCAGCTCTGTCGTCAGCTCGCCGAGCGCGAGTCCCGCTCCTGCCAGTCCCGGCTCGCGATGATGAAGCGGGCTCATCCCGTTGAAATGGTGGGTCGTATGCGTCAAGCCGGCTTGAATAGCGGCCTCGATTTGCCGGTAGGTCGCATCGGAATGACCCGCCGATACGGTGATGCCTCTGGCAGCGAGCAGGGATACGGCCGCCAGCGCTCCTTCAAGCTCCGGCGCCAGCGTAACCAGCCGCATATGTCCGCCGGCCGCCTCGAGAAACTGTTCGATCTCCGTCTGCGAGGGCAGCCGCAAATGCTCCTTGCTCTGCGCTCCGCGCCGCTTCTCGTCCAGGTACGGCCCCTCCAGATGGATGCCGGCAAGCTCCGCCCCAGGAGTTTTGCCGATTCGCTCAGCCGCGCTGCGCAATACCCGAACGAGATGCTCGTTCGACGATGTCGAAGTCGTCGCCAAAAAGGCGGTCGTACCGTGACGGGCATGGAATACACTCATGCCGTCCAGCGATTCCGCCGCTGCGTCCATCACGCCATAACCGTTTCCACCATGAACGTGTACGTCGATAAAGCCGGGCAGCAGCAGCGCGCCGCCGCCGTCCCGCACCCGCGCGTGAGCGGGGATCGGCAGCAGCTCATCCCCCACCGCGCGAATCGTCCCCTGCTCGGTTACAATCATTCGTCCGCCCTCGATCAGCCTGTGTCCCGAATACAACACTACGTTCGTCCATATCGTTTCACTCACGGTACTCGTTCTCCCATCTCCGCATCCAGCGCGGCTTGTACTCTCTTTCGTATCATATCACGGCAGCACTTTTTCCGTATACCGGCAACTCTGCAAGTCCTGGGAAATTTCCATGGCGCGATACTGAACACGAACAAAAAAAGGCCGCAAACGGTATCGTTTGCGGCATCTGTTCCAGATTATTCGATTCCAATTTCGCTTATGTTTTGCTGAAGCTGCGGTACATAAGCGCCAGCAAATACGGCGTGCCGATCACGGCAACGACCAGACCTGCCGGAATTTCCTTCGGCACGATCGCCACTCTTCCGACAACGTCCGCCAGCAGCAGCAGCAGCGCGCCGATCAGCGCCGCGAGCACTACCGCCCGCCGCTGGTTTTGCCCGACCAGCATCCGGGCCGCGTGGGGCGCCAGCAAGCCGATGAAGCCCACCGTGCCGATACAGGAAACGGCGACTGCGGCCAGCGCAACGCCGACGCCCGCGGCAATCAGCCTCGTGCGCTGCAGCTTCAGCCCGAGTCCCAGCGATACCGGGTCGCCGAAGGCGAGCAGGTCGATACGACGGCCCAGCAGCCAAGCCATCGGCACGAAGATGACAATTGCCGCCGCCAGCAGACTAAGCTCCTTCCAGCCGCGGCCGTAGGTGCTTCCCGCGAGCCAGGCCAGCGCCGGAGCGGCCGCCATTTTCGACTGGATGACGAGAAAATGGATCGCCGCCGAGCCGATGGCGGACACCGCGATGCCGACAAGCGTCAACACCGTCGGGTGAAGCGCTTTGCGCCACGACAACGCGTATACGGCGGCTGCAGCGATCAGCGCGCCGGCAAAAGCGGTCGCCGGAAGCAGCGCCCCCGGCGCCGAGGGCCAGATGACGAGCAGCAGCAGCGCACCGGCGCCTGCGCCGGACGTTACGCCGATGACGGACGGGTCGGCCAGCGGATTGCGTACCGCTCCTTGCAGCATAACGCCGGACACGGCCAGTCCGGCTCCCGCCAGCATGGCGACGGCGAGAC
The DNA here is from genome assembly GCF_003626695.1 of Paenibacillus ginsengarvi. Lineage (GTDB taxonomy): Bacteria > Bacillota > Bacilli > Paenibacillales > NBRC-103111 > Paenibacillus_AB > Paenibacillus_AB ginsengarvi. Next base: position 162,838 of record NZ_RBAH01000006.1, on the reverse strand, counting down.
GCGGAAGCCGCATCTCCAGAATGATGTTCCGATACATATCCTGCCCGCCGCCGAACAGTACGGCAAGCACGTCCTTCGCCGGAATATTTAGCGCGCCAGCAGCCAGACCGGCTACGGTCGCCACGGCTACCAGCGCGGCAAGCACGGCCAGCATAAGCGGATACGGCAGCTTCCTTGCACGGAAGCCGACGCTCATCGAGCTGGACGCCTCCACGCTGCGCTGCTCCTTCGTCCCCCGGACGGCCAGCCAGATGAGCCACGGCGCTCCGATCAGCGCGGTTACGGCTCCTGCGGGCAGCTCGCCAAGCGTGCTGCGGAACAACCGCGCTACCGTATCGGCGCCGATCAGCACGACGGCTCCCCAGAGCGCGCTTGCCGGAAGCAGCAGCCGATGACGGCGCAGCCCGATCAACCGGACGAGATGCGGCGCGATCAGGCCGATAAAGCCGATCGGGCCGACGACGCTAACGGTGACGCTGGCCAGCAGAACCGCGATCGCCAGAGCGCACATACGGGCCGTTCCTACGCGCTGTCCGAGCGATTTGGCCGTCTCGTCTCCCAACTCCAGCATATCCAGCGTGCGGATAAAAAGCGATAGGACAACGGCTCCTGCAGCCAGCCACGGCCACACATGGAAAACACCCTTCCAATCGTTCTGAACGAGCGAGCCGGAGCCCCACATGAACAAGCCGTTCGTCTCATTCTCGTACAGAAGCTGAAGCGCGCTCGTAAACGAAGAGAGCACCATCGTTATGATCATCCCGGCAAGCGCCATCCGCACCGGCGTTCCCCTCGGCCCTCCCGCCATCAAATAAGCCATAACCGCACCGCCGCAGCCGCCGATCAGGGCGAGCAGAAGCGGCGAGGAGGAGGCTAACGCCGGAGCGAATACAGTGGCGGCTACAACGACGAAGTAAGCGCCGGAGTTGACCCCGAACGTGCCCGCCGATGCGAGCGGATTGCGCGTGACGGTTTGCAGCAGCACGCCGGATACGGCGAGGGCCGCACCCGCGAGCAAACCGATGACGGCGCGCGGCATACGGATACTGAGCACCGTTTGGTGCTCCAGACTGCCGGTAGGCGACAGCAGAGCGTCCACAACCGTTCTTGCCGTAATGTTCGCTTCGCCCTGAGTCAAGCTTGCAAACAAAAGGGCGATCAGCGCCAGCAGACCGCCCCCGAACACGAGGATTATTTTCCAGCCGGCGCTCCCGCTTCCGGCATTCGCTGCAGGTACCGTCCTCGCGCTCATTTCGCGGTTAACAAACTTACGGTTTTATCGACGATCTTCTGAATCGACAGCGGTCCGCCGAACAGCCACATATCGCCGCCGATTCCGTACGTCCGCTTTTCCTTCACGAATGCGAGTCCCTTCCAGACCGCGTTATCCTTCAATTGATTCTCAAAAATATTGTCGTCGCTTTGCACTGCGTAAATGAAGTTCGCGCTTTGCACCGCAGCCAGCGCCTCGACGGATGTCGTCGCAAAGCCTTGCGATTCGAACTTCTCCGGCTTGTACGCATTTTTCAAGCCGATTTTGCTATAAATTTGCGAGACGGAGGAGTTTTCGGTCATCATACGAAACACGGCCGCATTCTGATTGCTGAACGCTTGCGTAAGCACATATTCCGCGCCTTCCTTGCCAGCCGCCTTCAGTTTCGCCCGAGCATCCTCGTAAAGTTTATCCAGATTCTGGATCACTTTCTCGGCTTCCGCCTGTTTTCCTACAACGTCCGCCACAACCTTGAACGAGTCTAGCATGCCTGCATACAAGTCTTTCGACGCCTTTTCCGAATACGGGTCGAACACGATCGTCGGGGCGATCGCTTTCAGCTTGTCATAAGACGTTTTGGCGCGAGTCGTCGTCGTTACGATCAGATCCGGCTTCAAGCTCATGATCAGTTCCATGTTAGGCTCTTGACGGTTCCCCACGTCCACCACGCTAGCAGCCGGCGCCGGCTTTGCGTCAACCCATTTTTTGTAGCCGGCAATGTCGGCCATTCCTACGGGCTGAATGCCCAGCGCCAGCAAATCTTCCGCATACGTCCATTCGAGAATGACGATCCGCGAAGGTATGCCCTTGATTTCGGTTGTCCCCATCGCGTGCTCGATTTTTTTCACGGCCGGCTCGGTCGTACTTGCGCCGCCGCCCGCGTTCGAAGTTTCCTGCTTGCCACCCGCTTGCGTGGAGCCGGAACCGTTCGAGCCGGAGGCGCAGCCCGCAAGTAAGATGACAAATGCAATCAGCAGCATGAATGGTTTTGTAAGCTTCAACATGAAGGTACCCCTTTTTTTCAATATAAAATGAGAGTTTCTTTTAAACCGCTCCGACCTTTTCCTTCTTGGACTCGTGGCGTTCCGCCAAGGAACCGCCGGTTTCGGCCGGTCTGTGTGTGTAATGCACAACGCCGTCATCGTCTTCCCCGGCCAGATCGTAAGGCAGACAAAGCGGCTTGCCCGTACGCGGATCGGGGATGACGTCGGCGCGTATGGCGAACACCTCATGCAGCATCTCGGGATGGACGACTTCGGAAGGCGAACCTTCGTAGATGACTTGGCCGCGCTTGATGGCAACGATATGATGGGCGTAGCCGGTTGCATGGTTCAGATCGTGCACGACCATGACGATCGTCCGGCCTTCCTCGCGGTTGAGCCGCTCCAGCAGCTTCAGCACCTCGAGCTGGTGGGCCATGTCGAGGAACGTCGTCGGTTCGTCGAGAAATAAAATATCCGTTCCTTGCGCAAGCGCCATCGCAATCCAGGCGCGCTGACGCTGGCCACCCGACATTTGCTCGATCGGGCGGTCGGCAAAATCGGTCATACCCGTAACGTCGAGCGCCCAGGCGACCATTTCTTTATCTTCCTTGCCGAGCGAGCCGAACCCGCGCTGATGCGGGAAGCGGCCGAACGCGACCAGCTCGCTTACCGTCAGCCCTTCCGGAGCGACCGGATTTTGCGGCAGAATGGCCAGCTGCTTCGCAACTTCCTTCGTCTGCATCTGGTGGATCGACTTGCCGTCCAGAAAAACGCCGCCTTTTTGCGGCTTCATAATCCGCGCCATCGTCTTCAGGATGGTCGACTTGCCCGAGCCGTTCGCTCCCACAAGCGCCGTTATACGCCCCTCCGGGATCGAAAGATCCAGTTGATCTACAATGACTTTATCCCCGTATGCGATATGGAGCTTTTCCGCGAACAATCTCGACATTCGCGCCACGTCCTTCCGATTTTGTATGTAATCGTCCGGCCATCTTCCAACCGTCAAATTGATAACAATTCTCAATTAAACAATATAAATGATAATAGTTATCAATTTCATTGTCAATCCGTTTTCGCAAAAAAAATGCCGCTGCCGGCAACTTGCAACCGGACAGCGGCCATTTAGGCTGCTTCGCTTATTTGGTTTTCGCTTCTAGCTCCTTGATCGCTTTGTCGGCTGCTTCCGCCGCTGTTCGAAGAGCGGAGTTGATGTCCGTTTTGTTCTGGACGATGTCTTCAAGCGCTTTGTACATCGCCGTCTCCGTCGCCGCCGATTGTCTCGACAACATAACCGGGGAAGCAAACTTGTCCGGCAGCAGCGATTTTACGTTTTTGCCCTTGAGCACGTCCGTATCCTGCCCGATCTGCTTGGCAATTTCCGGATTTTTGACGATCGGGGCGTATCCTTTCTTCGCCTGCAGCGTCTGGAACTCATCCGTCGTTAAATAGGATATGATTTCGAACGCCTGCTCCTTGTACTTGGACGTTCCGGTAATGTAGTAATAGGTCGGGTACGTTTGCGTGCCGATGCCCATTTTGTCCTTGAATGACGGGACCTGTACGATATCCCAGTTCATATCTTTCAAGATTGGGTTTGTATAGGCCCCGCCCAAATCGGCGATCATCGCCGCGGTTCTGTCTTTATAGAAGTAATTCCGCTGCGTCGCCAAGCCTTGCACTGTGCTGGCATTGCCTTCGTTACCCGGGATTGCGAAAAATCTCGCGAAGTTTTCCGTCAGTTTTTTGAACCCGTCGCTGTCGAACGTCGGCTTATTCGTCTGCGGATCGACAAACGGAACGGACAGCTGGTTCAAGCGGAACATGTGCGGGAACGACATGACGAAGCCCCTATACTGGATCCCGCCCTCTTGCCGGCTCATCTTCTTCGCCAAATCGTACATCTCATCCCACGTCATTCCCTCTTTCGGATACGGGACGCCGAACTTGTCGAAGATGTCTTTGTTATAAAACAACGCGAGCGTATTCGTGTTGATCGGAAGCCCGTAAATGCCGCCGTTTGCAAGTTTCTTCTGGAATTCGATCGAGGTCGGCTCGATCCGGTTCAAATCATATTGATACGTCTTGATCAAATTGGAAATGTCAAATTCCAATCCATGGGCAATTAAGCTGTCGACCGTCAAACCGCTGGAGGCGAAAATAATGTCGATCGGCTCTCCTGCCGTGATCCGTTCCGTCATCGTTTTGCTCGAATTGCCGATGTAGTACTTGATCTTCACGTGCGGGAACTTTTCCATGATCTTTTTGCCGTATTCGTCCATGAACTGCTCTTCGGTCATCGTGCTCATTCCGTTTATGATCGAGAGCTCGACCGGATCTTTGCGCGGAGCGGGAACGGCCGACGCCTCTCCGGACTTGCCCGAGTCTCCTCCCGATGCCGCCCCCCCGCCGCCGCTGCTGCCGCAGGCGGCAAGCATGGCCGATAAACATACAACCGATACGCTAGCTGCAATTTTCCGTTTCACTTAAAAGACCCCCTGATTAAAAAATTGGATGTAAGCGTATTCCAAAGATGCAATACTTTCGTCAGGCAACTGTATACTCGTCTATTCCGGGCAAAGTTCGGCTTCCAGCAGTTTTCGTCAGCGTAAGTCTCGCATTGCCGCTCCCGTTACCAGAGGCGACCTCACCCCCTTTCCGTCAAGCTTCCTGCCATCCCGGCAGCAGGTATATGCAATGGTAATTGAAACGTTTCAATTTTACTAAAAAAAAGAGACTTAGCGCTCGGTCGATTTCCGCTCTATGATGGTTAGCGGTATTTGTACGATTCGGCTCGCGGCGGACTCCTCTTCCGCACTCTCGTCGCCGGCAGCCCCCAGTCTCGCCATCATCATGCGGACAGCAGCCTCCGCCTGAAGCTTGTACGGAGTCGCAATGCTCGTCATGCTCGGATAGCTAAGCCGGCTCATGGAGGTATTGTTGATACCGACGATTTTCACCTGCTCCGGTATGCGGCATCCGGCCTCAAGCAGCTTGGACATGTAGGAAAAAGCGTTGAAATCGTCGAATACGAGCAGCCCAAGCGGCCCATGCTCGGCGATCAGGCGTTGCAGCTCCTGCAAACACCCCTTCTGTCCGACATCGATAACGCCAGTCTCCGCGCATTCGCCCTCCCCCAACTGCTCCAGCCTGCGCACACCTTCGGCGAAGCCGATCATTCTCTGCTCGTCGGTTGCGGCTGCCATTCGGTTCCCCAGGTAATAAATCGACCGGCAGCCGCGCGCGTGAAGCAGGAGTACCGCATCGGCGCAAGCCGTCGCCACATCCAGATTCACCCGCCCGGCATCGATATCGTCCGGCCAGCCCCAGGCATTGAACAGCACGAGCGGCGTCCCTTCCCGGATGATCGCCTCGGCCGTATCGGGCGGCATCGCCAGTCCGTGGCAGAACAAGCCGTCCACGCGCCGCTGAAGCAGTAGCTCCAAATGCCTGCGTCCCAGCTCCGGCTTTTCCGGCGCAGAGAAAACAGACAGATGATAGCCCTTTTCGAGCACGATCTGTTCGACCTCACCGGCAAATTTGACGAAATATTCATCGTACCTCGGCAGCAGCATGCCGAGCTCATACGTTTTTTGCCGGCTCAAATTGGCGGCAATCGCGTTGCGCCTGTATCCGAGCAGCCGGATCGCTTCGTTCACCTTCAAGACGGTATCCTCGGCCATAGGCACATCGCTGCGCCGGTTCAGCACGTTCGATACCGTTCCGATCGAAACGCCGGCTTTTCTCGCTACATCGACAATCGTCGGGCTTTTTTTCTTTACCATAGGGCACTCACCTGAAAACGGATTCATTGAAACGTTTCAATCATAATGCTTTCTTTTCTTTTTGTCAATCTATGGATGAGTCATCCCTTCTGCCGATACTCCAGCGGGGCAAGGCCGCAATATTTTTTGAATACTTGCGAGAAGTAGGAAAAGTTGGAATAGCCGACTTTGGACGCGATCAGATGGACGGGAATACTCGTGCTCGAAAGCAGCGATTTGGCAATCTCCATTTTCTGCGTCGCGATGTAATCGTTCAGCGAGATCCCCTTGACCTTCTTGAACAGGCGCGACAAATATTCCGGATTAATATAGATCGCTTCGGCGATTTCCGCGCGGCTGCAGTTTTTCTCGATGTTCTGATTGATATAGGCGATGGCACGTTCGACAGGGTCTTGGGCGTGGTGCGCGCCCATCGTCTCTTCCTCCACGTAGTCCAGCACAAAATTGATCAGATCGAGCATCTTGTCTAGCGAAGTATACGACTGAATATAATCGGCGTAAGCATACCGTCCGAAAAAAATATCGCTTGCGTCCAGCTTCATCTGCTTGGCTGCCGTCAGGAACATCTGGATGAAGTCCTGGTGAAAGCGAGCGAGATATTCGGCGGTAATGACGCCAAGCTGCTTCTGGCGCAGCAGGTAGCTGTGGATGTCGTCGCGGACCGTTTTACTGCTGCCGTGCGCGATCAGCATTGCCCAGCTCTGCATATCCGGAATCGAGTACGCATTATCTTTCGGCTGATTCATGTGCTGTATCGTGAACACTTTGCTGTACAGCGCCACATTGTGCTGACGCATTTGGCAGAGCGCCTGATAATGCTGTTTCAGCATAGAAATGGACCCTACATTCGAAACGTAGCAAGCTATAAAACAAGCCAGCTTCTTCTCCGCCGCCGCGATCAATTGGTTCATCATCCGCTCGACGGGAGCGCTGAACGCGCTCTCTGTGTACAGCAGTGCCAAATAATTGACCCCGTCAAGCTGCACAAGCAGCGAGTGCAGCCGGTACGGCTCCGTGAGCTGGGTCAGTTCCTGCGTAAGTTCAGCTCCGCCCGCCTGGTCACTCGGTTTGGTCAGTTGGATGAGTACAGCGCAAAACCGGGTATGCGGCGTTACGCGGACGTCCAGATTGTTCAGATCCCGCAGCAACTGCTCATGATGCTGTCCGGAATCGGCGAGGAAGCTGCGGACGCAGTTTTCCAGCAAATGCGCTTTGTTTTCCCGCCAGTAGGCGCCGTATTCGGAAAGCTGCCGCAGCTGTACGTTCGCATGAATTTTATGAATGGCGCGCTCGATCGACGCCTGGATCGTTTCATAGCTGGCCGGCTGCAAAATGTAGTCGAAGCAGCCGAGCTGCAGCGCCTCCTGGGCGTATTCGAATTCGGAATGAGCGGACAGGAATATGCATTGCAGCGCCGGGTAAGCCTCCCGTACCCATTTATATAACTCCAGCCCGGTTTCCATCGGCATTTCGATGTCGCACAGCAAAATATGTATGTCTTTCTCCTTCAACAAGGTTCTCGCTTCTTCCGCGCTGTAGGCGTGATACACGCGCTCGATTCGCAGCGACTGCCAGTCTACTCCGGCTTTGACCCCTTGCACCACATCGTATTGATCGTCCACAACCAGAACGTTCATTCGGCATCCCCCTCCTTCTGCCGGGGAAATATCGGCAAAATCATTTCCGCCGCCGCCCCTTCTTCCTGATTCATAAAAGCCAGCCAAGCCTTGTCTCCATACAGCATCGACAACCGGTGGCGCAAATTGCTGAGGCCGACATGAATATCCGTGTACATGGTGGAATCGCCGCAGTTCAGCTCCTCCAGAATCGAAGGGTCGAACCCGCTGCCATTATCCTGAATCGTAATATCGGCATAGTTTCCGTCATCGCTTTCCAGCAAAACGGCCTTGATCCGGATCTGAAGCTGCACTTGCGGCTTTGTCGCATATTTAACGCTATTCTCGACGAAGGTTTGGATCGACAGCGGCGGCAAGGGAAAGTCGAGCAGCGCCGGGTCGACCTGCCATTCGCACAGTGGCGGAATATGATGGGCGATATGCTGGATGTGCATATAATTCTGGACATGCTCCATCTCTTGGCGAAACGAAACGAGCTGCAAATTATCCTTAAAATTGTAGCGAAGATGATTGGAGATCGCCAGAATCATCATCTGCATGCGCTCGAAGCTTTGCTGCTGCGCCATGCCGTACAAGCTTTTCAGACAATTGAGATAAAAATGCGGGCGAATTTGCAGCTGCAAATGCTGAAGCTCCGCTTTCTGCCGCCGGATTTGCTGCTCGTAGGCTTCGATTTTCAACTGTTGGATTTCATTCGTCATCTGGGTGAAGGCCGCGTCTACCTGCCTGAATTCCTCAATCCGGTAGTCCTCCAGTTGCTGCGGTCCAAAGCCTTTGCCGATACGGAGCACGAGCCGCTGCCACGGCATTAGCACGGAGCGGTTCAGCAAGACGAGCCGGATCAGAACGAGCAAGACGGTTGCCAGCGACAAGGTGAACAGGATCGCGAATCCGCCTTTGAACACGCCCGGCTTGGGCACGGCAAATATCAACTGAATTTCACTATTGGCGATCGGAGCGCCGACCACCGTATAGTGATCGTTGGTCCATAACCGCTGTTCCACAACAAATTGCCGATTCGTTAGCGCCACCCGATCTTGTGTAGCATAAACAACCTCCACGCCTTCATGCACCAGGTCCAGCGTGTACATATGAGCAAAGTCGACCATGACGGCCGCATACGTTCCATCTTTGCCAAGCAGCCGGAATAAATAAGACTTGCCTTGCACCTCGTACGTGACCCAGCCGCCGTAGTAAAAGTTTTTGCGCGATTCGGCGAGCTCCCGCATTAAACTGCGGATCGCTTCTTTCCCTTCATACGAATACCCTTCGGCAAAAATATCGCGATACGTCCCGTTCATCGTACTGTATATAAAAAAGGCGTCCGCCGCCTTATAGGAATTCAGCGCCGCCGTGAGCTGGATCATGATCTCGTGCGAAGCAAGATGCGCCTGCAAGGGAGAGACCGGGGCGTTCAGCAAGCGGAAGTTATCGTTATTGATGACGAGATGCGTCAGAAACGTATCCAGCGTATTCAAGTCGATCTGCATGTTCCGCGCGTAGAGCGCAAGGGATTGTTGATTGGATTCCACGAACTTGGCGTTGAACGTGTAGTAGGAGTAGATGTTATAGGCAGACAGCAAGCCGATCAGCGGCAGCGTAATGAGCAGCAGGTTGCGAAATACGTTCATTTTGAAGGAAACGCTGATCTTCCTTCTTTTCATGGCGATCACCAAGCCTCAGGGGGAGAGCGGGCTCCGAATGATAGGAAAAAGCCACCACAGAGAACGAGTTTCCCTGTGCTGGCGCTTATGGTTAACCTTTGACTGCTCCAACGGTAATCCCTTTTACAAAGTATTTCTGGAAAAACGGGTAAATAATCATGATCGGCAAGGCGCCGACGACGGCAATCGCCATCTTGATGCCGACGCTTGGCATATTGGCCGCGATTTCGCTGGCATTGCTGCCGGCTGCGCCGCTGGCCAGGAAGCGAACGTCCTGAAGCATCGTATTGAGCATATTTTGCACGCTGAACAGGCTCGGGTCCGTCAAGTAATACAGACCGTTTCGCCAGTCGTTCCAGTAGTTCAAGCCGATCAGCAGGGACAAGGTGGCTACCATCGGCAGCGACATCGGGAGAACGACGCTGAACAGGATGCGGAACTCGCCTGCGCCATCGATTCGCCCGGCCTCGATCACTTCGTCCGGGATGCTCGTCATGAAATACGTACGCATCATTATGACATAGAATGCGTTGAGCAGCAATGCCGGTACGATCAGGGCCCAGATCGTATTGTCGATATTCAAGTACCGGGTCCACATAATGTAGGTGGGAACAAGGCCGCCGTTAAACAGCATCGTGAAGAAGACGAAAAAGGCGAATTTCCCCCGGTGCGGCAAATCTCTTCTGGATAACGGATAGGCAAGCAGCGTCGTCAGAATCATGCTGCTCACCGTGCCGACCACCGATACGAAAATCGTAATGGAGTAGGCTCTCGCGATCGTCTCCATTTTCTTGAACATGTAAGCGTAGCTGTCCGTGCCGAATTTCTCCGGGAACAGCGAGTATCCGTTGCGAATGAGCGTGCCCTCGTCCGTAAAGGAGGAAACGACCAGCAGCGCAAACGGGAACAAGCAGAAAATCATCAAAGCGAACATCACGACATTCGCCAGTATCGGAAACGCTTTTCCACTCTCGACCATTGCCGGCTCTCCTTTACTTAGAATAGGGCGTTCTCTTTGCTGTACTTGACGACAATCCGGTTGGCGATAAACACCAGGATAAAACCGACCAAAGATTGGTACAAGCCTGCCGCAGAGGACATGCCTATGTCGTTCAGCTTGATCAGGCCGCGGTACACATAGGTATCGATCGTGTTGGTGACATCGTACAGCGGACCGGAATCCATCGGAACCTGGTAGAACAAGCCGAAGTCGGAATAAAAAATTGTGCCGATCGCCAGCAGGACTAACGTGATCATTGTCGCCTTGAGTCCCGGCAGCGTAATGTGAACGATCTGCTGCCAGCGGTTCGCTCCGTCGATGACGGCCGCTTCGTAATACCCGCGGTCGATCCCGACCAGTGTCGCATAGTAGATGATGCAGCTATAGCCGAACGTTTTCCAAATATGCACGATAGTCAAAATGTACGGCCAATAATTGGGCTCGGTGTACCAGCTCCTATCGCCGAATCCGAGCGGCTCCATAATGCTGTGGTTGACAAACCCGTACTCGGAGCTGAGCATGGCGAATACCAGATAGCTTACAATGACCATGGAGATCAAATACGGCAGCAGCACGATCGTCTGATAGAGCTTCTTCCAGAACTTCGAGCGAATTTCATTCAGGAGGATGGCCACTGCAACGGCAAGGACCGTCCCCAGAATGATAAAAACTATGTTATACGCAATCGTGTTACGGGTAATGATCCAGGCTTCCTTCGTTTTGAACAGGTATTCGAAATTGCTGAAGCCTGCGAACGGACTCGCCAGGATGCCTTTGTTCCAGTTGACGTGCTTGAAGGCGATAATAATGCCGCCCATCGGGATGTAGTTGTTGATCAGCAAATAGAGCAGGCCCGGAAGCATCATCAGGTACATGGGGATAAAACGCTTGTGGTTCATCTTGCGCTTCGGTCTGTCCGCCTTTAACGCAACGCTCATTGACGTTCACCTTCCTTATCGCTCAAGAGGCGTTCCGTTTACTTCTTTTTTGCCGCAGCCCATTTGTCAAGCTGGGTTTGCTTGGCGGCGATAATGTCGTCGATGCCCGCAGCCTTCAGTTCCTTCTGGAATACCGGCAGTGTCGTGGCCGGATCAAGCATGCCGTTCATCAACGCTTTATGGTATTTCGCCACGACGTTCGACGTCGCCGTCATTTGATTGCGAACACGGCGCGAATCGAACGTGAAGCCGTATGCGGCCGAAGGACGCGCGGTTTTGTTAAACTCGGTTTGCACTTCCCAATAGTTGGCCGGGTTGCCGTTCCATACGTGACCGATCGTCTGGTTCGGCCACAGCCAGCCGCTGCTCGGCCTGTAGCCGGTATTGGAGCCGTCGAGTCCTTTCGAATAGTCGATGATTTTCTGACCGTTCGCCGCGCTGCCTACTTCCACATAGTGCTTGTCCTTGATACCGTAGATCATCAGATTGACCAATTCCGGATCGGTGTACATCAAGTTCAGCAGCTTCATCGCCGCGTCCGGATTTTTGGTGCCGTTGCTGATCGCCCATGTTGCCATTTGCACGTCGGAGGTCGTTTTATAGGCCGGAACGATTTCCGATACGACGATTTCCGTTCCGTAATTTCTAGTTTCCTGAACGTCGAAGCCCGGCTTCAGGTTGACGAATCCGCCGAAGGCGTTGCCCGCTTTCATCATCGTGCCCGCGTTTTCGGTGTTATTGATCGCGTCCTTCATGATGAGCCCGTTCTTATACCATCTGTTCATGCGTGTAATAAATTCTTTGTAAAATTCCGTTTCGTACAGGTTGACGACTTTCAGCTCTTTGCCGAAATCCATCAACACGCCCAGGTTGGTCATGTCGTCGCCCAGCGTATCCCAGCCCCAGTTGCGCACCAGTTCGCCGTTGGAAGGGACGACCGGGATGACGTTCGGCTCGTTCTTGCGGATCGTCGTCAGCGCTTCTTCCAGCTGATCCAGCGTTTTGATGTTCTTGTAGTCGATCTTGTATTTGTCCGCAAGGTCTTTTCTCATTTCAAAGCCGTATGCTTTGGCGAGATCGCGGCCTGTCGTAATGCCGTAAATATCGTCGCCGATGCGACCGCTTTCAATATACTCGGGCCCGATCGCTTTCACGAGGTCTTTGCCGTATTTATCGAGCAGCTTCGTCAGCGGAAGAATTTGCCCGTTGTTCGCCATCGTAGCAAGCGGCGTCATATAAATCGGCAGCAGGTCGACGCCTTTGCCGGACGACAGCATCATCGTCGTTTGCTGAACGTAGTTGCCGAAAGCGATGAACGTGAGGTTTACTTCAACGTTCAGCTTTTTTCTTGTGATTTCGTTAATCGCTTTCGTAACTTCTTCTTTGTCGTCTTTGTTCGTGCTCATCATGACGACATCGAGCTTGACAAGATCCTTCTCGCGCAAATCGCCCGCTGCTGCTTCTGTTCCGGTTGACGCCTGACTGCCGCCGGCCCCTTTGTTATCCGCGCTGCCGCAGCCTGCAACAAGCGCGCCGCCCATTACCGCAACCAGTACGGCGGACATTACTCTTTTCATGTTGTGACCCTCCTTAAATGAACCTGTGACCTATCTTAACAAATAAGGCGAGCGCTTTTCTGTAAAAATAATGTCTTCTCCCATCAGAAAAATGACATGTTGCCGAACATGGACGCTGAAGCGGTGCCGCGATAAACAAAATAGACTGCCGAGGCTCTCCCGACAGTCTGAAGGGGCGCCGTTAGCGCCCCTTTCTCACTTCTTCCAGACCTGCTGCCTTTGCGGCCTCCGCTGCTTCACTTTCGCTAGAACGCGTAGCGCTTCAACTGGCTGGTATAATAGTAATATATATTCCCGTAATCGTCTTCCGCTATTCCGTTAGCCCCATTGGTGACGAGTCTGGTTATGGCTTTGGTTGCAGGATCGATTCTGAACAAGTATTTGTTGCGAATCGTGCCGTAAACATTCCCGTCTTTGGCCAGCAGCAAGGAAGCGTCCTCCCATGCACCGGCTGGATAAGAAACGTCTGTGAATTTTTGCTCGAAGTAGGTAAACGAGTCGGTAGTGACGCTATAGATGAACAAATACCCTTCCGCCATTCCCCACACGTTGCCGTCCGGGCCGACGATCAGCTTGGTGATCGCGGTGAGATTGCTGACCGGCAGGCTGACTGTGGCGGTTGTCGCGCTGGCCGTATCGTACACGAACAGCTTAGCTTCCGTTTGCGTGGCCACAGCGCCATTTCCGGGACGGACCGAGCTGCCGCCGTACACTTTGCCATTCTTGTAAGTAAGAGCTGTGACGCTTTGATCCGGCACGATGTTGCGCAGTACGACCGGCGCACCGCCGCCCGCTGTATCGTAAATCGTTAGCGCGCCCCCCAGATGTCCGTAGCCGGGAACGGTGCCGACGAACAAATATTGGCCTCCCGCCGCCATCGCTACCGGCCGATCCTGATGGTCGTTATCAAGCGAGAACAGCTGTACCGGGTTGACGCCGCTGCTGTAAGGCTGGCTCGGATCGTAGCGATAAACCTTTGAGCTTGGATATACGCCAATATACATGTTACCGTTCAGGTTCTGGATACTCTCAGCCTGACCGATTCCCCGGTAGATCGTATCCGGAGCTTCATCATTCGCATCGCCGAGGAATGGCTTGTACATCCCGAGGCCACCGCCGAGAAAACCTGCCGAATACACATTGCCATCAGGTCCTGTCCCGATGACGGTCAGATTTTGCGGCAGCTCAGGCACGCTGAGAATCGTTTTCTTGTTACTTCCAGTCTGCGGGTTATATTTGATGAGCCGCGTGTTGCCCTGGTATTGCCCTACTCCAACTACGGACATTCCGGGATAGTTCGTTTGATCCGCGAGCTGCACGAGCCCGATCCTCGTGAGTGTTCCCGCCGAGAAGCCGGTGGAAACATTGGTTTTGGCAGCAAGGTCGTACGCGTAAAGCTCGCCTGCTTTTGTGAAGTATACTTTGCCGCCCAGTACCGGCGAGACCGAGAGCGAACCGACGCCTTCAATAACCGCATCCTCCGTGACCGTCACCGCCCCGCTAGCATTTTGCTGGACATCCAGCACGAGCAGCTTGCTGCTGGGCGACAGCCGGGCGAACAACTTGCCGCCCACATAGTCCATACTGTAAACAAATTCTTCAGAGGAATAGGCCGTAGGCAAAATGTTCTCTCGGGCGCCAGTGCTGTTGTCGTAACGAATCAGCTTGGCATGGGCGCCGATGCCGAGGTAGGTAACATTGCGGGCGGCGTCATAGGCGATGCTGCGCACATAGTCCTCGGCCGTCTCTATAGGCGGGGTTATTTCAGAAGAACCTGTTGTCGGATCGTACACGAAAGCTTTGGCGTCGGCGAAGCCGCCTCCGTATACCTGGCCTCCTTGGCCCGAAGTCAACGCGAAAATATTGCTAAGCCCGGCGACGGGAGTCCCCAGATTGGTAACACTCGTTCCGCCAGGCGTATACCGGAACAGTGCGCCGTTGTTGTAGGAGCCAAAGAAGACGTCCCCGCTCGTCGCCGTGGCAGCCGACCAGGCTCCGGCCGCTCCACCCATGCCAATCAGCTCGAACGTTTCCGTATCGGTGTCGATGGCGGCCATCCGCGCGTCATAGCCCGTTCCTCCGCTTATCGCAGAATACAGCATATGCTGGTTCGGGCCGATGCCAAATGTCCCTCCGCTTGGCACTGCAGCCATGACCTGCGCGCCAAGATTCGTAAACTGCTTCGTAATGGCGGCATCGTCCCAATATACGGTGCCGGTGTTCGTTTTGTTGGAATAAAGGAGCGCGGTAACATAAGCGGTATTCGCAGGCGCCTTCATGACTGTCTTCATGGTGAGCCATTGGTTCGGCGTAGAACTGCTGGTGAACTTAGAATCGATAACCTGGTCTGCGCTATCCCAGAAGCGAATGTACAAGTTGGCGCTGCCACTCAAAATGTAAGCCTTTGCATAAACAAGGTAAGTTGTTCCCGCCGTAGCGGGTTGCTTGTTGCTTTCCAGACCATATTGGCTCGTCGTGCTTGTGTCGGCAATCTTGACGCTGCGCGTGCCGGAATAACGGTACTCCGCGCTGGACATGATGCCTCCGCTGCCGAATCGGTCCGTCCATCCGGTCAAGCCGTTCTCAAAGTCGGCATTCTCGAACACCATATCGCTTGCAAAAACGGCGGCAGGAAAAGAACAAAGCATCAAGGCAAGGGCCAACCATAAGGAGATCCACTTCTTTCTCTTCATAAGTCCTACCTCCATATCGAGTTTGGCGACAAGCAAGTAAAGCGCCGCTCTACTCGCCTATCGCAGGAATGTCCGATCGGGACAGCAGGCGCCCCAGTGCCGCGCGCAGCTCCTCTTCGGTTTGCAGCTCGAACCAGAACAGCTTGGCCTCGTGGGCAATCGCTTTCAGTTCCATCTCCGTTACGTCCAGATCGGTAAACAGCCGGTAGGAAGGAATGATTTCGCGAAACAGCGTAAACCGCGACGGACGGGCGCGCATATCCTCCCCATTCCATTCCGCAGCCGACCGCGAGCTTGGTAGCGACAACGTTTTTTGCCGAATCGCAAGCTGTGTCTGCGGGCTGCTCAAAAATTGGACGAGCCTCAGCGCAGCCTCCTTAACCGGGGAGTACCGGTTCACGGCAAGTCCGACACAAAGCAGCAGCGTCCGCGGATCGCCGAAATGCGGCACCGATGCAATATCGTAGTCAAGCTGCCCTTGCGGGAATAAGTTCAGGTGGAAATAACTGTTAATCACCATCGATACTTTACCTTGCACAAACAATTTCTCCGTTTCCCCGTAGCTGCTCGTCATCGACAAAAACGGAAACTGCTTCCGCAGTTCCTTACCGAACCGGAACGCTTCAAGAACGCTGTCGTCCAGCCTGGCACGCCCGTCCCCATCGCGCCGAAACTTGCTGTCGTGCTGCAAAAACAGCAATGGCCAACGATTCGGAGACAGAAACGGATAGTAGAAACCGATCCGTTCGTCCGGGATCGTCAGTTTGGCAGCGGCCGCGAACAAATCTTGCCATGTCCAGCTGCTGTCCGGCTCCGGGATGTTTTGTTCCCGAAAATGATCCCGGTTATAGGTCAGAATAACCGGCGAGAACAGAAACGGCTGAACGAGCAGCTTCTTGCGAACGATAAACGGCTTTGCCAAAAACGGATATGTGTCGTCGTTAGACGGCAGCGGCTCCAACGTTTCCAGATGGTCGCGGTCCGCAAACTCGCGAAAATTGTTATGGCTCAAGGTAATAACGTCCACCAACCCGTTATCCATATACGGCTGCAAAACGTGAAAATCCGTTACTGGCATCGGAACGAGCTGGACCCGGATATGAGGGTGCTGCTGCTCGAATTGCGCGAGCAGCTGTTCCAACTTCGCTTCGGCCATAATCGAGAGATGATACCCGAGCTTAACGGTTACCCGGTTGTGCTCCGGAAGGCCGAGTACCCGATTGCCGACACGCGGAATTCTTTCGATCAATTTTTCAGCGGCTAAAATATCCAGCCCTTTGCGGACCGATTGATTGCTCAAATTGTACTGCTCGGCAAACCTTTTCTCCGACGGAAGAAACTCTCCTGCCGGTCGTTTGCCGGATAGGATGTCATCGCGCAGTGTAGACACGAGTTCGTCCAGACGGGAACGAAACGTTGCACGGCTATGTTTGGGGTCCATCGTATATCCTCGCCATTCTGCATCATGGGACGGCTTGCCCCAACTCTCGCAAACCAGATGCGAATCAGATTTTCAACTAACGATATAGTATCGGAGCCTCGTTTCCTTGTCAACGTTGATACCGTCCGGCCAAACAAACCATCCTTGCAACCGGTTATTTGCTCTTCTCCTCCGCGAGCGCCTTCTGCAGCGTTTCCTCCGCTTTGCGGAGCGCGGTGTTGACATCCGAATTGCCCTGCGCGTACTCAATAAAGGAGGCGAACATGGCAGCTTCCTGCGTACGCCCGGGAACATCGGCAAGACCTGGCTTTCGCTTGGGCGCAGGAGGCGCAACATCATAGAAGTAGATGGCGTCCATATGTTTTTTGCTGAATACCGCGTGATCTTTCCCCAAGTTTTTGCGGATTTCTTCATTCACCAGCGTCGTCGTAAATCCGTTTCGCGAATCTTTCATCTGGTTTTCGTCCGACAGCATTTCCATAATAACCTTAAAAGCATCTTCCTTATGTTTGCTTGTTGCGGAAATCGACCAGTACGCAGGGGCGCGCTGCCCCATCTTCTGCGGCGCTCCGGCCATCATCGGAACGGACACGACATCCCAATCTATCTCTGGCGGCAAATTGCTGTAGATGCTTAGACTAGCGACCTGCATCGCCACATTCCCTTTGGCAAACGCGCCCAATTCGAGACCGGAGTTGTCGGCGATCGTATTGTTCGGAATTTGATAGAAGCGGACCAGATTATTAAAAATCGATTTCCACTTCTCCATTTCCCCTACCCCGTCCTTTGCCGGGTCAAGCATGGGCAGGGAAAGCTGGTTGTCGCGAATCGTATTGCGAAGATCGCTGCTAAACCCGCGGTATGTGACTCCACCGTCGGTCGTGCTCAGCTTTTTAGCCAATTCGTAGACCTCGTCATACGACATGCCGTCTTTCGGATAGGCGACGCCGAATTTATTGAACAAGTCTTTGTTGTAGTAGAGAACTACCGGGAAAAACGGCGGCACAGGAAGTCCGTACAGCTGTCCGTCCGGCGCCATATCCTGGATTTCCTGAATGAAGGAAGGATTAAACCGCTTCAGATCGTATTTGTTCGCTTTGACCACATCCCGCATGTCGTACCCGAGCTTTAAATCGAGATAGCCGGCCTTCAGCGTCGGCGTGTCCGTCCGAATCAGATCCGGAACTTCGCCTGCGGCGACAAGCTCTTGAATAGAGGCGCCTTTTCCATTCGCCATAAACTGGAACGTAATATAAGGAAATTTGCTTTCCAGCGCACTGCGGTACCGCGAGTTGAATTCCGCCTCCTGAACCCCTGCCGCATACACCTTCATCATATACGGCTCAGGCGGCTTCGCGGCTTCCTGCGCTCCCTTGTCCGGCGACTTGCCGCCGCTTGAGCAAGCGGTCAATGCTGCCATCCCAACTGCTGCCGCAATCCATTTGATCGATTTCCCTGACATCCTGGTGTCCCCTCCTTGTCGTTAGCTGCTGCCGTTTGATCCGCCTTCCTGATGCCGTTCCCGTCGCTTCACAGCTTCCACCCCTTCCTGCAAGCTTCACCATAACAAACCAGATATTATTCAATATAAAAAGTATTACTAAATTCCGCCAATTCTGAACTCGTTTTTAATATTGGTTTGTATCTGGTTTACACAATTATGAATTGGAGTCGGTGCATTTGTCAACGCCCTTGAATTTTAGACAAAAAAAAGATCCTGCTCGGTTACGAGTAGGATCTTCCAATAGGATTTGCTTTTTCTCTTCAAGTCTGAACGCTGCCGCGACCGACCATTACGAACGCACTATCGCGGTCCGCTCGAACGACTCCCCGCCGACCGTCAGCGTATAGCTGCACGGCTTCTCGCAAACCAGCTCGAACGTACCCGAGTTCAAGTCATAGTTCAGAGTAGCCACAATATTTAAGGAATCGATTACTATCGAAAAATGCTTCGTAAACAAATAACCGCCGACCGTTAAAGCGCCTTTCTCGGGAATGCGCACGCACGCACGGTGCTCGAGCCTATTGTTCTCGCTTTCGCGTCTGACCCGTTCCATCATCTCTTCCGTCGCAAGCCCCCAATGATCGCGGGTGCCAACTCCGGGTAGTTCGTAATAGCGAACGAGCCCGCCCTTCCCCGTCTCCGCCGCCTTGCGGACGAAATTTCGCGAATGGACGGAAGGCACGCGGATATCCGTTTCCCCGTGGGCGAGATAGATCGGCGTCTGCAAATTGCCCAGCAGCTCCAGCCCGCTGCGCGCACGATACGCCATCGGATCGGCATCCGGACTCGGTCCGATCCATACGTCCATCTCGTCACGGAATTCGCCGATGTCGTCATGCTCGTACCAGAGCGCGTAATCGGAGATGCCGCATAGAGCGGTGCAGGCGGCAAAATAGTCGGGGAACTTGCCCACGATCGCCATCGCGTTGCCGCCGCCCCCGCTTCCCGCTTCGAAGTAGACGATATCGGGATCGAGGATGTACTGCGCATAGGCTTTCTTAGCGTACTCGATCGCGTCGATCACGTCGTACAGCTCCCAGCCGTTGCAGTCGGGAGCGCCTTCGGAGAAGCTGCGTCCCCGCATATCGACATCGACCCGCAAATAGTCGTTTCCTTCTACCGGCTGCTCCATATGCTGGAACTTGGGGATGCTCATATGCCAGCCGTGAGTGCCAGCGACAATATAAGAGGGCTTGGCAGGTTTCACGATGCGGGCGGCCAGCATGACCCCCGGCGTACGAGTCGACTCGTAGTAGATTAGATCGCAATATGGCGAAAACTGGCTTTCTTTCGTTTTCGCGTGCTTGCTGAGCCGGATGCTGTCTTCATATTGTTCGTACGGCATCTTTGTCCCTCCATAATACCTGTTTTTTCCTTTATCATACACAACTTGTACTCCCCCGCGTATACAATAGCCGGAATCTTCACATGAATTTCACCCGTCCGCCGAATCCGCCCTTCCGGATGACGGAAAACGGAGGCGCAGCAGTGTTTTCCGGGAATTACACGGGGATTTACACAGAATTCATAGGATTCAGCACGTTATTGCCGGTTTCCTCACGAATTGTGTCGTTTTCTTCACACCAATTTCACAGCGTATTTTTTATAATATAGTATATTGCCTTGTAACCGCTTTCCGTTCAGTTACAAAGTACCATCATTTTATCCATCGAGGGGGTAATCGGCTCATGTCCCGGATCTTGTTCAATCACGTCTACAAGCAGTACGGAAGCAGCAAGCAAAATGTTGTAGATGACTTCAATCTGGAGATCGAAGACAAAGAGTTCGTCGTCTTCGTCGGTCCGTCCGGCTGCGGCAAATCGACCACGCTCCGCATGATTGCGGGCCTAGAAGACATCAGCAAGGGCGAGATCTACATCGACAACGTGCTCGTCAACGATCTTCCTCCGAAAGACCGCGATATCGCCATGGTGTTCCAGAACTACGCTCTGTACCCGAACATGTCGGTATACGAGAACATCGCCTTCGGCTTGCGGCTGCGCAAAATGCCTAAGCATGAAATCGACATCGCCGTTAAGCGGGCAGCACGCGTTCTCGAGATCGAAGCGTATCTCGAACGCAAGCCGAAGCAGTTGTCCGGCGGTCAACGCCAGCGCGTCGCGCTCGGCCGCGCCATCGTGCGCAATCCGCAAGTGTTCCTGATGGACGAGCCGCTGTCGAATCTTGACGCTAAACTCCGCGTTCAGATGCGCTCCGAGCTTATCCGGCTGCACAAGCAGCTCGAAGTTACAACGATTTACGTTACCCACGATCAGACCGAAGCGATGACGATGGCGAACCGGATCGTCGTCATGAAGGGCGGCCTGATCCAGCAAGTCGCTACGCCGGAAGAAATCTACAACAATCCGGCCAATACGTTCGTAGCCGGCTTTATCGGGGCTCCGCCGATGAACTTCATCGACGGCAGACTGGAAGAACACGGCGGGAAATTGGAGTTCCATACGAACCGATTCGCGCTTGAAATCCCGCAAGGCCTCGCGAAAGCGCTAACCGCCAAACGGCTGGTCAACAAAGTCGTGACGCTTGGTATCCGTCCGGAAAACATCAGCGTCGACCAAATCGTTTTCGACGCCTTCCCGAACGCCGTTATGACCGGCATTCATAAATTCAACGAACTCATGGGAGCCGACCGCTTCCTGCACCTCGACGTTGGTTCGCCAAATCTGGTTGTCGTGCGCACAAGCCCGCGCAACTTCTACAACGACGAAGTGAAAATTTCTGTCGCGGTAGATATGCACAAGGCGCTGTTCTTCGACCGGGATAGCGGACAACGGCTGATCGATTAGGAAAGACGAAAGGAGGACCTCCCTTGCAACGTCGCCGAAACAACCACAAACGCGCCGCCATCGCGCTCGCTTTGGCAGCATCGGTACTGGTCGGCCCAAGCCTCGTCAATCACGCTCCCGGGAAAGCGGTGTATGCCGCCGAAAGCACGACTCCTGCGAAGCCTGCACAGGCCGCTTCGACCGGCAATACGATTACGAATTTCGAGCCTTTCTACTTGCAGACTCTGGAGGATTGGACCAAGAAAGGTTATACGAGTTCCACCTCCACTTTCAAAATAGCCGGCGGTGAATTTTCGGGACAATCGCTGAAGCTCGCGGAGTCCGGCTCCTACCAAGGCAAAAACAACGTTTTGCTCTGGAAGAGCGACCGCGACAACTGGGTCGAGTACAAAGTAAAAGTGGATAAAGCCGGACTGTACCAGATGAACTTGCAATATTATCCGTACAGCGTAGGCTCCGCCTCCACGCTGAACCGCAGACCGGTTTCGCTTGCCGTCTCGATCGACGGCGGGTTCCCGTACAGGGAAGCGAGAGCGGTCACGTTCCGCAAGCTGTTCAAGGACGAACTGCCGATCAAGCAGGACGAGAACGGCGACGATATCCGTCCGAGATCGCTATCGGTCGACCGCTGGCTCGACGAGCCTTTCCGCGACAACAACGGCGCCTATAGCGAACCGCTGAAGTGGTATCTTCCGCAGGGCGAGCATACGATCCGGCTGTCCGGCAGCGAGCCGATCGCCATCAGCGGTATTACGATCGCGCCGCCGGAATTGTATGTTGACTACAAAACGTACGCCGCTAAGCTTCCGGAAGACAAGGGCAGCGCTAAGGATGTCATTCGCTTCGAAGCCGAGAACATGACGACGAAAAACGACGCTGCCATCCAGATCGCGGTCGACAAGGACGCTCTCACGCTGCCAGCCGCCGGGTCGCACGAAACATTCAATACTGTTGGCGGTTCCCGCTGGCAGCTTGGCGGGCAAAAGGTAACGTGGGCGTTTACCGTGCCGGAAAGCGGCCGCTACAAAATTTCGATGCGCGCGAAAAACAACACGATATCCAATATGTCGACGTTCCGCACGATCGAAATCGACGGCAAATTGCCGTTTAAGGAATTGCTCAACTACCCGTTCCGTTACGATCTCAAATGGCTTGGAATCACGCTGTCCGATGACGCCGGCAAGCCGTATGAGTTTTACCTCGAAAAAGGCGAGCACACGTTGTCGATGGCCGCCACGATCGAGCCGTTCCAGCCGATCATTATCGAGTCCGAGAAAGCGACGTTCCAGCTGCGGGAGCTTACGGCGGAACTCAAAGCCTTGACCGGTAACGTCGTCGACAAAAACCGTACGTGGAAAATCGACGAGGACTTCCCGGAACTGCCGGCACGCCTCAAAGAGATTCGCGATCAAATGCAGTTGATGGCGGACGACATGCTTAAAGCGAACGGCCGCCTCGAAAATAACGTGCAAATTATGCTGAACGCGGTCAGAGACATGGACAGCTATCTCAAATACCCGAACGAAATTCCGTACCATATGGACGATATCTCGTCCTTGCAGGAAAAAGTCGGTGCCATTCGGGAAACGCTTATCAAGTCGCCGCTTCAGCTCGATCAGATTTATATCGTCCCGGCCAATCAGAACGGCCCGAAAATGGAAGCCAACTTCTTCCAAAGATTCGGTACGGGCGTAATGAACTTCTTCCGTTCCTTTATCAAGAAGGAAGATTTGTCCAACCTGAGCGATGAGGCGCTGAACGTTTGGGTTAACCGCCCTCGCGATTACGTCAACTTGCTGCAAGAGCTGGCCAATGAAATGTTTACACCGCAGACGGGCATTAAGGTTAAAGTCAACCTGCTGCCGGACGAAAACCTGCTCATTTACGCCAACGCCGCCGGCATATCGCCGGACATCGCGCTCGGACAGCCTCAAGACAAATCGATCGACTTCGCCATGCGGGGCGCACTCGAAGACTTGAGCCAGTTCCCGGACTTTAAAGACATTCAGAGCCAATATGCGCCGGGCGCATTGCTGCCGTTTTACTACGACAAAGGGTATTACGCTCTACCTGAAACGCAGTCTTTCAAGGTGCTCTTCTACCGGAAAGACATTTTGGAGAGATTGGGCCTAAAAGTGCCGAACACTTGGGACGATGTGTACAATATGCTGCCTACGCTGCAGCAGAACGGTTACAACTTCTATGTGCCTCCAACCGACTACATTACGTTTGTTTATCAGAACAAAGCGGAGTTTTTCAACAAAGACGGCATCAGCACCGCCTTGAATTCGCCAGAGGCGTTCAAAGGTTTTAAGCAATGGACCGATTTATTTAATATTTACGATTTGGAACGCGGTAATCCGAGCTTCTATCAGCATTTCCGTAAAGGCGACATGCCGATCGGGGTAGCTGACTTCAACACCTTCATCCAGTTCTCCGTCGCCGCGCCTGAACTTACCGGCTGGTGGGGCATTGCGCCGCTCCCGGGCTTCAAGCAATCCGACGGAACGGTCGAACGCTGGTCCTCCGGCGGTCAGACGACCGGATTTATTTACAAGAGCTCGAAGAAGAAGGAAGAATCGTGGACGTTCCTGAAATGGCTGCTCTCCGCAGACGTGCAAGAACGTTATGGCTCCGACCTAGAATCGTTCTACGGCATCATGTTCCGCTGGAACTCGGCCAATATCGAGGCGTTCTCCCGTCTGCCATGGCAGAAGGACGATCTCAAGGTCATATTCGAACAATGGCGCTGGTATAAGGAAATGGCGAACCCGCCGGGCTCCTACTTCGTTCCGCGGGAACTCAACAACGCCTGGAACCGTACCGTCGTCGACGGCATGAATTATCGCGAATCGCTCGAGGAAGGCATCGTCAACATCGATCGCGAGATGGCGCGGAAAGCTCAGGAATTCGGCTTTATTTCTCCTGACGGCACCGTACTCCATACGCTGGATCTACCGCAAGTCACCAAACCGTGGGAAGGGGTTGACCGATATGTCCCAAAATGAAGCCGGAATGACGGTTCCCCTGAGCAATAACCGGAAGGCCGGATTCGGTACGCGAGTGAACGACTACATGAAGCTGATTTGGTCGTACCGGATTTCTTATCTGTTTATCGCACCGTTTCTGCTCTGTTTCTTGGCTTTTATTGTAATCCCTGTCGTACTGGCTATCTTGCTTAGTTTTACGTACTTTAACGCCCTGCAGCCGCCCCGCTTCGTCGGCTGGCAAAACTACTTGTATTTGCTATCGCAGGACCTTATATTTTTGAAAAACGCACTGCCGAATACGATCAAATTCGCTCTGCTGATCGGACCTGGGGGCTACATCGCCTCCTTCATTCTGGCGTGGCTTATCTCGCAGCTGCCGAACTTTCAGAGAACGATATATGCGCTCATCATTTACAGTCCGTCGCTGGTCGCCGGCCCGGCGATGGCCGCGGTCTGGATTCCGCTGCTTTTGGGCGACCGGATCGGTTATTTGAACAGCATGCTGCTTGGGCTCGGCATCATCGACAAGCCGATCCTGTTCGTAACGGACGTCAAGTATTTGATGGGCTCGATGGTTGTCGTCACCCTCTGGGGCAGTATGGGCGTCGGCTTCCTCGCCCAACTCGCCGGCTTGCTGGGCGTCAACAAGGAGCTGTACGAGGCGGGCCGCATCGACGGCATCAAGAGCCGCCTGCAGGAAATCTGGTACATTACGATCCCTTCGATGAAACCGCTAATGCTGTTCAGCGCCGTTATGGCGATCGTAGGCGCATTCAAAGCGGGTGCAATCGGGCAGCAGCTTTCGGGCCAGTTCCCGACGCCGCAATATGCCGGCCACGTGCTGATGAGTCATATTCAGGACTATGGGGAAGTTCGCTTCGAGATGGGTTACGCGTCCGCCATATCCGTCTTCCTGCTCGTCATGATGTATATGGCCAATAAGCTTAGCCATAAGCTATTCGGAACACGAGGTGATGAATAATGGCTAGCCTCGCTAGTAACCCGGTCAAACGTTTGTTTACGTCGATCCGGAACAAAAGAAAAAACAGGGTCGAAAGAGCGGATTCGTTCCAAAAGGTGCTGTATGTGCTCCTTACGCTGCTGTCGCTGTTTATGCTGATTCCGATCGTATTCGTTTTCGCTCAATCGCTAAAGCCGTATCAGGAACTGTTCCTAGTTCCGCCGCGGCCTTACGTTGAAAATCCGACATTCAACAACTTCAGGGAGCTGTTCGTCCTGTCGAGCTCCTCGGTCGTGCCGGTAACGCGCTACTTGTTCAACAGTATCGTCTCAACCGTCCTGACCGTTATCGGCGTCGTCATCGTCAGCGCCTTGTGCGCCTACCCGCTGTCGAAGCACGAGTTTCCGGGACGTAACGTATTGTTCGCGACGATCTTGCTGACGCTTATGTTCGCGGCGGAAACCGTCGGCATTCCGCGATATCTGGTTGCATCAAATCTGGGTATCATGAACAACTATTTGGGTCACTTGCTGCCGCACTTGGCGGCTCCGGTCAGCGTATTCCTGATGAAGGGGTTCGTCGACACCAATGTGCCGAAGGAGCTGCTGGAAGCGGCCAAGATCGACGGGGCGCGAGAATTTACGATCTTTTTCCGAATCGTCATTCCGCTTATTATGCCTGCGGTCGCCACAGTCGCCATCCTGACGTTCCAGGCGGCATGGGGCGACACGGAAACATCCCGTCTGTTCATGCAAGACGAGTCGATGAAGACGTTCCCGTTCTTCCTTAGCACGATTACGACAGGTGCCGTAAACAACGTCGCAAGACAAGGGGCAGCCGCAGCTGCAACGCTGATTCTGTTCCTTCCGAACTTGCTGTTCTTCTTGTTCTACCAGCGTAAAGTTATCGCCACAATGGCGCATTCCGGCATCAAATAAAGGACACGACAGATTCGGAGGTCTGACCATGAAACTTAGCAACAGCCGGCGGATCCTTGCACTCCTCGTCCTGATGCTTGCCGCCTCGGCTCTTCTGCCGCTGGCCGCATTCGCGGAAGTGCCTTACTGGACGAACTCGAAAGAGAAGCAAGGACGCCTTATATGGACACAGCCAGCTTATACGCCTGAAGGAATTTTTGGCAAAGATCTGGCGATTCCCGACAAAGATAAGCCCGGTGAATTGAAATCTTCGCCGCTGCAAAACCCGAAAGATTTGTTCGTCGATAAAAACGACCATATTTATGTAGCCGACACCGGCAACAGCCGGATCGTCGAATTTAGTCCGGCCGGCGAATTTATCCGTTTCATCGCCCCGGATAAAGAGGCTATGAAGGGACTCGCGTTTAACAAGCCGGAGGGCGTGTTCGTAACCGACAACCTTGATATTTACGTAGCCGACACCGGCAACAAACGGGTTGTCCGTCTCGACAAAGACGGCAAATTCATCCAAGCTTACGGCAAGCCGGAATCGAAATATATTCCGGAATCGTTCAAGTACGACCCGACGAGACTTGTCGTCGACAAACGCGGATTTCTGTATATCGCCGTGCTCGGCGGTTACCAAGGTCTGCTCCAGCTCGATCCGGACGGCGAGTTCCAAAGCTTCTACGGCGCGAACAAGACGATCTTCTCTCCTCTTGACGCGATGAAGCGGCTGCTGTACACGAAACAAATGTACGCGAACGAAATCAGCAAGCTGCCGGGCGCCATCAGCAGCGTCGCCGTTGACCACGACGGGTTCATGTACACGACGACGGCCGGCCAAGGGATCAAGAACGAGCAGATCAAAAAGCTCAGTATCAAAGGTCTCAACTTGATGGAAGACAAAGTGTTCGGCGAAGTAAGACGGATGGAGATCAAATTCGCTACCGGCGGTCAAGTGACGCCGCAGCTGATCGATATCGCGATCGACTCGAACGGCAACATGACGGCGATCGACTCTTCTTACAAATATATTAACCAGTACGATGCCAATGGCAATCTGCTGTTTTTCTGGGCCGGCCCGTCATCGGCCAACACGACTCAGCTCGGACTGATGAAAAACCCGGTTGCCGTAGACGCCAACTCTCGCAACGATCTGTTCCTGCTCGACGGTCAGGAAGGCGTCATCCAGCTGTTCCGCTTGTCCGAATTCGGCAACAAAGTAAACGAAGCGAACAAGCTGACGCTGCAAGGCCGCTACGAGGAGAGCGAATCGCACTGGCGCGAGGTGCTGCGCCTGAACGCCAACTTTGCGCCGGCCGTCCTCGGTCTTGCAAAGGCGGCATACAAGCAGGGCAACTACGAGGAAGCGCTCGAGCTGTTCAAGCGTGGAGACGACCATAAAGGCTACTCCGACGCGTTCTGGCAAATTCGTTTGAAATGGTTCCAGAAAAACTTCTCGCTCTTCGCTTCTTCTCTCGTTATTTTGGTCATCTTGTACTTCGTGCTCGAAAAAGCAACGCGCAAAACGAAATGGCGCAAAGCATGGCGGGCCCGGAAACGCTCGACGAACCAATTTATCGTACAGTTCAAGCATATGTTCTACATGCTGAAGCGTCCGATCGACGGCTTTACCGCCCTGCGTTTCGAGTCGAAAGGCGGTTACCGCGGCGCCTTGATCCTGCTCGTGCTTGCCGCAACGTCGCTGATCGTACTGAAGCTGTTCACAAGCTTCTCCTTTAATATGGTCGACATCCGCCGGGTCAATCTGATCGGACTGCTCATCCAATACGCGCTCGTATGGCTCGGCTGGGTCGTCGCCAATTATCTGGTCAGCTCGATCTACCGCGGCGAAGGCCGTTTCAAGGACGTATTCGTCGGCAGCGCTTATGCGCTGATCCCGCTTATCCTGGTCGGCATTCCGCTGGCTATTATCTCGAACGGAATGACGCTGTCGGAGCAAGCGATTTACGACTTCCTCCAAAACGTGCTGTATGTTTGGACCGGCTTGATGATTTTCTGGAAAATTCAAGCGCTGCAAAACTATACCGTCGGCGAAACGATCATGAATATTTTCCTTACGCTGGTCGCGTTTGCGACGCTTGCCATCCTGGCGCTCGTCATCATCGGTCTCAGCAGCGACTTGAAAGACTTTATTTATGAGGTGTATCAGGAGGTGAGGATGCGATGAAGAAGCTGCTCAAGCGAGTACCGATTAAAGTTTGGGTATGGTCCGTGCTGATCATCGCCCTGCTTCTGTTCGTCATCACCCGTCTCGATATCAGTTCGCTTGATCGCGGGACCGCTGCTGCGGCCCAGCAAGCGAACGTAGGCGCACTCAAGGTCGAAAAAGGCCTCAAGGAGCTGCCGCAGGAAGAAGACTTCAAAACGGTGGCCCAAAACGGGCAGCTGGAGCTGAAGCTCGACGCCAAAACAGGCCATTTCAACGTCACCGACAAACGAAACGGCAACGTATGGAGATCGTATCCGGAGCCTGAGGACTGGCTTACGGAAACTCAGGAAGGCTCTTGGAGAAACCATCTTCGCTCCCCCGTCATGCTTCGTTATATCGACTTGACGGGCAAAGTTACTCAGCCGAAAGAAACCAACCTGCTCGAGGAGCAAGGTAAAATCATCGACGTATCGAACATCGACGGTGGCTTCAAGCTGACGTTTGATATGCCGTCCAAGCAATTTACGATTCCGATCGAGGTTAAGCTGGAAGGCGACTCCGTCGTCACGAAAATTATCGATTCCGGCGTCAAGGAAGGCAGCCTCAGCCTGATCTGGATTCGGCTGTATCCGTTCTTCGGTGCGGCCCATTCGAACGGCCAGGAAGGGTATCTGTTCATTCCGGACGGTTCCGGCGCTTTAATTCCGTACAGCCAGCACAACACGAACGTGAACCGGATTTACCAGGAGCCGGTCTACGGCACCGATGCATCGTTCAAGGCCAATGACGAGCCGCAGTCCCGGAGCCCGATACAAATTCCCGTATTCGGCGCCAAATCCGGAGACAAAGGCTTCCTCACGGTCATCGAGGACGGCGCGGAGCTTTCCGACGTAGTCGCTTCGCCATCCGGCGTGTTCAGTAACTACAACTGGATTACAGCTCAGCAAAACTACCGTTCCACTTATAGACAAGTAACGAACGAACAGAAGGGCCGCTTCTTCACTACCTACAACAAGACAGACCGCTTCTCGGGCAACCGCGCCGTTCGTTATATTATGCTGGACAAACCGAAGGCGAACTATGTCGGCATGGCCGAGAGGTACCGCCAATATTTGATGGATGCGCAAAAAATGCAGGTAGTCAAGCCGAAAAATTCCTCGAAGCTGCCGATGGCGATTAATATTGTCGGCGCGGAACGGCAAAACGGACTGATTACCGACGCCTACTTGAAGGCCACGACGACGGCGGACGCCATGAAGATCGTACAACGGCTGTACGGCGCTGGCATCGACAATATGACCGTCAACTATATGGGCTGGGCGGAAGGCGGCTACAGCGATCTGGGAGCTCCGCTGCCGGTCGACAGCAGGCTGGGCGGCGCCAAAGGGATGAAACAGTTCGTCCAGTTCGCCCATACGTACGATATCCCGGTATATCTCGACACGAACTACATGTTCAACAATTTGAGTGCGGCCAGCTTTAATCGGCGAGTAAACGGTCTTCGCGACCTGGGCGGCACAGTTCTGAAAAAGAACCAAACGATCGTCAGCCTCGGTTACCTGGATAAAGTATTCGATAAAGACATTCCGTATTTCAAAAGCCTCGGCGTCGACGGCGTTTCGCTCGGAACGATCGGCTTCAATCCGGAAGGTCTCGGCCGCACGGTCAACAGCGACTTCAATACGAACTTCCCGGTTTCCCGCGAGGACGCCCGGAAGAAGCAGCAAGAGCTGATTCAGCGATTCAAGGATGCATCGCTGGATGTTAGAGGATCGAAGTCTAGCAGCTTCTCGTTCCCGTACCTGAGCACAATAGATAAGCTTATCGACGATTATTCGTACGACTCGTTCTCGGAAACGTCGATTCCGTTCGTCCAGATCGCGCTGCACGGACTGGTCAACTACACATCGCAGTATATTAACGAACGCCAAGAATATCAGAAGCAATTTTTGCGCGACCTGGAGTACGGCTCTTCCCCGTCGTTCATCTTCATTGCGGACAACGCCGAAGATTTCAAGAACGCCGACGAGCTCCATCTGTACAGCCCGGATTACCGTGGATGGGAGACGGAAGCGGTCCAGCAATATCAAAAAATGAACGAAGCGCTCGGCGACGTGCAGAACCAATTCATCGTAAACCATCGTACGCTGGCGACCGATGTAAAAGAAACAACGTACGCAAACGGCAAGCGCATTATCGTCAATTACGGCAACACGACCTATTCGAGCGGAGGCGTTACCGTCAGACCGCTTGATTATCAGATCGTGAAAGGAGGAACGACACGGTGACGACCAAAAAAAGGAGGCTGTCGGGCCAAACAATCCGCAAAGTGGAAGGAACGCTCTTTATCGCCCCGTGGGCCATCGGATTTTTGGCGTTTATGTTGTTCCCGCTCGGTTATTCGCTCTACATGAGCTTTCATCAAGTGCGGATTCTGGGTACCGGAATCGAGATTACGCCTGTCGGTCTGAAGCATTATAAGTACATCATGCTCGAGAACGCCGCGATCCTGTACAATCAGCTGTTCCCGTTTCTGCGGCAGTCGCTCATTATGCTCCCGATCATCTTGATCTTCTCTTTGCTCGTGGCGATCATGCTGAACCAGAAGTTTGCAGGACGCGCTCTGTTCCGCTCGATTTTCTTCCTGCCCGTTATTTTCACAACCGGGCAGGTCGTGCGGGAATTCATGAACCAGGGCGAAGGCGATCTCGGCTTCATCTCGCGGTATAATGTTACGTCTCTCGTATCAACGAACTTGTCGGCCACATGGGCCAGTCCGATCATTACCGTCATGGGCTCGTTCGTCCTGATTCTCTGGTATTCCGGGGTGCAGATTCTGATCTTCCTTGCCGGACGGCAAACGATCGGTATTTCCGTTTACGAGGCGGCGAGAATCGACGGCGCGACGCCATGGGAAGTATTCTGGAAAATTACGCTTCCCGGCATGACGCCTTTTATCCTGCTGAACCTGATTTATACGACGGTCGACCTGTTCACGTTCCCGACGAACCCGATATTAACACAGGTCAACAGCAGCAACTATGGCCAATCAAGCGCTTTGGCGTGGATCTACTTTATCATTATCCTCGTCTTCCTTGGGCTCGTGCTATGGGTGTTCCAAAGAGTTCAGAAGGCGTCCAGCCTCGGTGCCCGATAGTCACGATAAGCTTCTGTACGCATCTCGCCAATCACCTAATGCCGGGCTTTACCAGATGGGAGAGCCCGGCAACCCTACGAAGCGAGCTTTTGCCAAGGTAAAAGCTTTTAGGAGGATAACCTGTGACACGACTGATAACAGCTTTAAAAACAAAGCGTATCGACAGGTTCGACTGGAGAGCGGGACTTACCAAAACCCGCTATGTGGTTCTAGGGAAAGAAGCGGATAAAGGACTTCTGTTCCGCGCCTTCATCTACTTGATCCTGATCGATGTAGCCTACATCTACTTGAACCCGATCCTGTTCATGATCACGACAATGGTCAAGAACTCGACCGACCTGCTCGATCCAGCTGTAAGCTGGGTACCGCGTGCGGTTTATACAGGCGTCTTGCAGGACGCCTGGACGAAGCTGAAGTATCCTAGCTCCTTTACGATCAGTATGGTCCTATCGCTAACGATAGCGATCTTGCAGACCGTCTCCTGCGCAGTTGCCGGTTATGCGTTTGCGAGACTCGAATTTCCGTTTAAGAAAACGTTATTCTTTTGCCTGATCCTGACATTTATCGTTCCGACTCAAGTTATCATTTTGCCTAACCTGATCGCGGCGAGCCAGCTCGGCCTGATGAAGACGTATATTCCGATCGTCGTTCCCGCTCTGTTCGGCCACGGGCTGAAGGGCGCCCTGTTCGTCATCATTTACCGCCAGTTTTTCTCGACACAGCCGAAAGAGCTGGAGGAAGCGGCCAAAATCGACGGCGCCAACGTATTCCGGATTTTTTACAAAGTTATGCTGCCGCTCGCTAAGCCCGCTATTCTCGTCGTTTTCCTGTTCTCGTTCGTTTGGACATGGAACGACTATTACTTGCCAAGCATGTATTTGAACGGCGTTAAGGAAGTTCCGCTGTCGATGGGGATTTCGCAAATATCCGCCGTGCTTACGCAGCAAGCCGCCGAATTCGGGCCTTCGATATTCGACGAGCCGCTGAAGATGGCTTCCTCGTTCCTCATCATCATGCCGCCGCTGGTGCTCTACATGTTTGCACAGCGCTGGTTCGTTGAAGGCGTTGAACGTACAGGTTTGGTTGAGTAGTCGAAACGTTTTATGAGCGGCGGGAGGATTTTATCCTCCCGCCGTTGAATTTTTTTTAGGACCCCCACAAATAATTTGAGGGACCCCG
Source organism: Paenibacillus ginsengarvi (assembly GCF_003626695.1). Lineage (GTDB taxonomy): Bacteria > Bacillota > Bacilli > Paenibacillales > NBRC-103111 > Paenibacillus_AB > Paenibacillus_AB ginsengarvi. Next base: position 130,159 of record NZ_RBAH01000006.1, on the reverse strand, counting down.
ATTGGGAATGGAGGAAGTCCGGTTGCACATTCTGATAGTCGAAGACGAACCGAAAATCCGTGACGTACTCATCGCTTATTTTGAGAAGGAAGGGTGGAAAACCGACTTCACCTCGAACGGCATCGAAGCCGTCCAAAAATTCGATTACCACCAGCACGATCTCATTATTCTCGATTTAATGCTCGAAGGGCTGCCCGGCGAGGAAGTATGCTCCCGAATCCGCGAGAAATCGAACGTGCCAATCATCATGGTCACCTCCAAATCGCGCGAAATCGATACGATCAACGGACTGAATCTGGGAGCCGACGACTATATCGTTAAGCCGTTCCGCGCCAAAGAGCTCATAGCCCGCATCTACGCGCTGTTTCGCCGCATAGCGCCGGCTAGGCGAGAGCACAACGAAGAGCATATCATCAGCTTTTACGGCGGCAAGCTCATAGTCGATACGGAGTCGAGGGAAGTGACAACCGACGGCCGGCTGGCGCCGCTTACGGCAACCGAATTCAAGCTGCTATCCGTCCTAATCCGCAAACCGAACAAGGTATACAGCCGAGCCGACCTGTCCTATACCGTGCAAGGTTATCGCTTCCAAGGCGACGGCCGGGCGATTGATGCCCATGTGAAAAACCTTCGCAAAAAAATCGAGCCCGACCCCGGCAACCCGCTGTACATCGTGACCGTTGTCGGTACCGGTTACAAATTTTCGATGCAGCCGGACGAGCCCTAACGATGAATAAACTAGCCTCCTATTTCCGGAAGATGAGCATTATTTTGTTCGTCAGCCTGCTGATCTATTCCGTCGTTTTCGTCCTCCTGATCTCGCTTATCAACAATACGAACTGGCAATATTTGTTTTATCGCTTCAACGACACCCAGCTCGAAAAAAACGGCTATCTCATGATGGACGACATGCGCAACCACAACATCGTTCGCGGGCCGTTAAGCGAGGAAGAGCGTCACTGGATACAGCGCAGAGCTGCCTTGTACGGCATTTTGCTTCGCTATGAAAGCCGTGACCGCAAAGAAATTTGGTTCGATACGTTCTCCCGATCGGGCGTGCAGGCTTCCTCCAAAGCCGTCGAGATCGCCTACTCCGCCGGCGGCGAAACGTACGGCTACTTGAAGATGGAATATATATTAAGCAATACCGAGCTTGAACCGGCTTATGCGGAATTTATGAAATCGATCCAGTTTCGCTCCAAAATTATACTGATCGGCGTCGTTGCCGCCTCCGTCCTGTTCAGCTTCGTCATCGCCCGCGGACTGTCGAAACATCTGAACGAAGTATATCGGATCGCGACTCAGATCGGCAAAGGAAAACGGGACGTCATGCTTCCGCTCAAAGGACCGGAGGAAGTGCGAAGGCTCGCCTCCACCTTGAACGAAATGACGAAGGAGCTGAAGAAGCAGGAGGATTGGCGTCATAACTTGATGGAAGATTTAACGCACGAGCTGCGGACGCCGCTGACTACGCTGCTAACCCAGATCGAAGCGATCATTGACGGTGTCTATGAGGCCGATCCCCAGCGGCTGCAAGATATATACGACGAATTGATTCGTTTGTCCCGGCTTGTCAACGACCTGGAGAGATTGTCCGAAGCCGAGAGCGCTCGCTTCTCGCTGCTCGTGCGCCGGACGAATATGGTGGAGCTCGCAAGAGCCGTCTACTCCAACTTCCTTCCGCTCGCCCGCAGTAAAAGTATCCGGCTTACGTTCGAGCCGGCTTACGTGCCCTGCTACGCCGAGGTGGACCGGGACAAAATCGTTCAGGTGCTCTCCAACATCGTCTCGAATGCGATCAAATATACGCCCGAAGGCGGCAAGGTGCATATTCGCGTATCGTATAATGTCGAATGGACCGTCATCCGCTGCGAAGATAACGGAATCGGCGTCAGCGAAAGCGACCTGCCGTATATTTTCAACCGGCTGTACCGGGCTGACAAATCCCGCTCCCGCTTCAGCGGCGGCGTCGGTCTCGGCCTCAGCATCGCCAAGGCGCTCGTGGAAGCGCACAACGGCACCGTTACGGCGGAGAGCGAGCTCGGCGTAGGTTCCACCTTCACGATCACGCTGCCGATTTTATTCGATTATTCCGAAGACGAGCCGTTCCGACCACGAATGCCGGATGTTTCGTCTGAATGAATACCCCCGCAAAGGTACTGCCGCGTTATAAGCCGGCAGTACCTTTTGTCGTTATGACAGAAGCTTTTCCGTTTTCGACACGTTTCGCGTTATTTTTCATGACATAAAATTAACTTATATGAACGATTACAAGAAATTAATTGTTCTATAGCTTGTTTTTGTGTTACAATCCATAACACGACTATTATCGGATATAACCATCAAAGGAGAGTGACTGCGGATGAGATGGAAATTGCTCGCATTGGACTTGGACGGTACGCTTCTGGATCAGAACGGGGACGTTTCGGAGGAGAATGCGGCCTCCGTTCGCGAGGCGCATGCTTCCGGTACACACGTCGTTCTCGTGAGCGGACGCCATCACATTCGCATCATGCCGATCCTTGACAGGCTGGGTATCCATGTGCCGATCATCTCGACGAACGGCTGCGAAATCTGGTCGGCGAGCGGCCGCTTGCTCGATCGCCGGGTGCTTCCGTGGAAAGATGTCGAGACGGTTCATCTACTAGCCTTTCAGCATCACGTTCATTACCGCGCCTATTGCGCCGAAGGCGTCTTTGATTCTGAGCAGCGGAACCATCTCGCGCAGATGGATTACAGCTGGCTCAAGGTGCTGCTGAAGTCGGGCGACGACAGCAGTCTATCGGTCGCATACGAGCGGCTGCTCGCTACGGGCCGGCTGGAGTTGACCGTGTACGGCTCGCTCGGCGAGCCTCGGCAAATCGACGTACAGCCGAAAGGGACGGGTAAAGCCGACGCTTTAAGCAAGCTGTGCCGGATGCTGGACATTCGCCGGGAGGAAGTCGTCGCCATCGGGGACGACCGCAACGATATCGGGATGCTTCGTTTTGCCGGGCTTGGCATCGCTATGGCCAACGCGCCCGAGGACGTAAGAGCCGCAGCGGACGAAATCGCCCCGCATTATCTCGACTCCGGCGTTGGCCGTACGATTGCTCGGCTTATGCGAAGCGCGACGGCTTGATGATGGCTTTCAAAAGGAAAGCGACCTCCAATCTTATAGACAAAAAGACGCAGTTCAGACGAAACGAATCGTCTGCCGCGTCTTTTTTCGTTTTCAGTCAGCGCTTAAGGTAGCAAAACGTAAAAAGCTAAAGCCAACAGCACAGCCGCCACCCCTCCGGCCAGCGAACCGGCCACATTGACGGCATCATTGTTCCAGCCGGCATAGCCGCGAATACGTGCGGCTGTGCGGCCGCAGTGCCGCTTCTGCTCGATCTCCCGACCGCAGACGGAGCAGCGGTACATCGTCTGCACCGTAGCACCTAGCAGCGAATCCGCCAGCGAGCCGATCGTGCCGCTGACGAGGCCGAGAACGGCCCATGTCGCCAGCCGGGTCCATCCGGATGACCCGGCCGCCGTCCCTGCAACCGGATCGGGCTGCCCGGGTATGGCCGTAAACAGCAGCCAGCCAATCAGGCCGATGAACAAACCGCCCGCCATCGATGCGGCCAAACCAACCGCGGACACCCCGCCCGACGTCCCGGCCGGAACATGTTTGCCGCTCAGGATCGATCTAGGCCGCGACCGGCTCAAACCTCCGATTTCCGTCGCCCACGTATCGCTCGTTACCGACGCCATCACGCCGAGGAACGCATACCACCATAACGGATGCTGCCACAAGGCGCCCGCCACGCACAGCAGCAGCGCCAAGCCGCCGTTTGCCGCCACTTGGCCGGCATCGCGCCGACCCGATTTCTCGTAGCTGCTCTCCGCCGCCTCCTTCGCCTTCCGCTTCCATCTGGACAGCAGCGTCGACGATATAAAAAAGGCGATCAGCGTCCCAAACCATACCGCGCTGCCGAAGCCGTACAAAACTGTGCCAAGCAGTACCGCCGCGGCGAAGCCGGAGCCGGACAGCGACCTTTTCGCATAAGCCGCCCCGGCAATGACCAGGCTTCCCGCCAAACCGATCAACCATTCCATCTAATAAGCCCTCCCGCTCGAAGTAACAGCTGTCAGCATCCATCATACACGTCCCGGCACGGCAAGCGCCAGTACAAAATCCGTCCCGCCCCCAGGCTTGTCCAAATGCGGAATACACACTAGTGCCGCAGAAGCTCTCTCTCGAACAGACTGGCGCTGAAACGCTTACGGTCTACCCGCCCGACATAACGAAGTCCGGCGCCTCTATAATACACGTTCAACCGCTCGTTGTCGGCCATACAGTCCAGCCGCAGCCAACGCTTCCCGCGCTCGCGGATATAGTCCGCCGCCCAGTCCAGCAGTTCGCCTCCGATCCCGCGCCCTCCGTAGGAACGGGCTACGACGAGTCTGTGAACATACCCCGCTTCGCCGTCGTCCCTCTCTCCCCCACTACCGTTTCCAAAAGCTTGAAAAAGAGTATGAGCTTTGGCGTCTCTTCTGTCAAGAGGTCCGGGCCCTACAGGATTTTGTTGGTATGACAGCAGGAACATCGGGAGCGAATATGGAATACAGTTAGTTAGGCGAATCGGACTAACGGGGTGAACCTTTTGCACGAATACGATATCGAAAAAACTCGAATGAAGACGGATCTCGAGCCGGAAGAGCTGCTCGCCGTCATTCTCGACTATACGGCCAAAATTGCCGCCCAGCGCAGCCTCGACAAAATATTGTCGCTAATGGCCGATATGGGCAAGCAAATCGTCGTCGCCGACCGGTGCACTTTGTGGCTGCTCGATGAGCAAAAAGGCGAGTTATGGTCCAAGGTGGCGCACGGCGTGAAGGAGCTGCGCATTCCTCTGGGCGCCGGCTTGGCCGGACAGGCCGTCATGACCGGGGAAGCGATATTCATCGACGACGCCTATACGAATACCGAGTATCGCGACGTATTAGCAACAGGCGCTATGCAAACCGACAAGCAAACCGGCTACCGCACAAAGGCGCTTATGGTCATCCCGTTCCGCAACAACGAAGGCGATGTAATCGGCTGTTACCAAGCCGTCAACAAAATGACCGCCAGCGAAGTGTTCTCGGCGCGCGATCTGCGCAACCTGTCGCTCGCCGCATCTTATTCCGGCAAATCGATCGAAGCGGCCTGGCTCGTACAGGAGATCGAAGAAACGCAGCGCGAAATTATTTTTACAATGGGCGAAATCGGCGAAAGCCGTTCGAAGGAAACCGGCAACCATGTGAAACGGGTGGCCGAATACTCTTATATTCTAGCGCTCGCGCTTGGCCTGCCCCGGACGGAAGCGGAGGTGCTCCGCATGGCATCGCCGATGCACGATATAGGCAAAGTCGCGATTCCCGACTCGGTGCTGAAAAAGCCGGGCAAGCTGACCGACGAAGAGTTCGATACGATGAAAACCCATACCGCGATCGGATACAGCCTGCTCAAAAACTCGAAGCGGCGCATTCTGAAAACGGCCGCGATCGTCGCCGAGCAGCATCATGAAAAATGGAATGGCAAAGGTTATCCGCACGGCCTGAAGGGCGAGGAGATTCATATTTACGGGCGGATTACGGCCATCGCCGATGTATTCGATGCGCTTGCCAGCGACCGGGTGTACAAAAAGGCGTGGGAGCTTGACCGCATTCTCGACCTGCTCAAGGAAGAACGCGCCGAGCATTTTGATCCGAAGATAGTCGACGTATTTTTCGAGCAGCTTCCTGCCATTCTAAAAGTAAAGGACGAGTTCGCGGATACCGAGCTAAGCTAACCTTTTACATACAGCAGCAGCAAAACCCGCCGTATCTGCCGATGCGTGCGGGTTTGCTTTCTTCTCGCCGGACCGGACCTAATCGCCTATTCCTTGAGCGATCCGACCATAGCGCCCTTGACGAAGTATTTCTGGAGGAACGGATACACGATCAGAATCGGCGCGGTCGCGAACAGCGTGATGCCGGCCTTCAGCATTTCCGGCGTAAGCATGGTCGCCACCTCCGTCGTATTCGCCATCGAATTCGCCTGCTCTTCGACGACAAGATTGCGGAGCAGCACCTGAAGCGGCAGCAAATCTTTGCTGCGGATAAAGATCAGCGCCCCGAAGTACGAGTTCCACTGGCCGACCGCATGGAACAAAGCGATCGTCGCAATAACGGGAGCCGAGAGCGGAATCGCGATTCTCGTGAAGCTGCCCAGCTCGCTGCAGCCGTCGATTTTGGAGGCGTCGAACATTTCGCTCGAGATGCCCTGGAAAAACGTCTTCATGATAATGACGTTAAAGGCGCTGAGCGCTCCCGGAATCATAAGCGCCCATAGCGTATTTTCCATCCCCAGCGTGCGAACGAGCAAATAGTTCGGAATAAGCGGCGCGGAAAAAACGAACGTTACGATAATGCCGCGCAGCACCCACTTCTTCCCTACCATTTGCGGACGCGACAGCGGATATGCCATCGACGCCGTAAAAGCGAGCGCGATCAGCGTTCCGAACACCGTGATGACGAGACTGTTGCGCATCGAAGTCCATATATTTTGCATGCCGAAAATCGTTTTGTATACTTCGATGTTGAAGCCTTTCGGCCAAAACGTGACGAGCTTCGCCTCGGTGTAAAATTGCGAGCTGAACGAAACGGCCGCCAAATGCACGATCGGGGCGATCATCGTTAAACATAAGATGATGAAGCCCGCGCCGTTAATCCACGAAAACCAGTCCTGCCTTCTGTGCAGCGGCATCGGTCATTCCCCCTTAATAGATGCTTTCACCGGTCGTTTTGCGACTGAGCGTATTAAGCCCGACAACGAGCAGCAGACCGACCAGCGATTTGAATATGCCGATCGCCGTCGTGAGGCTAAACTGCGCTCCCAGCAAGCCGACGCGATAGACGTACGTATCGATCACTTCACCGACATCCCGCACGAGCGGATTCAGCATGATCAGCACCTGCTCGACGTTAGAATCGAGCACATGCCCGACACGGAGCAGGAAGAGGACCACGATCGCCGGCATGAGCGAGGGCAGCGTAATCGACCACATTTGGCGGAACCGTCCAGCTCCGTCCACCATGGCTGCTTCATACAAGTTCGGGTTGATGCCGGACAGGGCGGCCAAATAAATAATCATGCCCCAGCCCATTTCCTTCCATATGCCAACCGAGACGAGAATGCCCCGGAAATATTCGGGCTGCGTCAAAAAATCGATGGAACCAATGCCAAACCAGCCAAGAATCGTATTCAAAAAGCCTTTGGTTGAAAGCAAATTAATAAAAATACTGCCGACGATAACCCAGGACAAAAAATGCGGGAGATAAAGCAGTGTTTGAACCGGTTTCTTGAACCACGATTTACGTATTTCGTTTAGCAGCAGCGCCAGCACGAGCGGCGCCGGGAAGCCGAAAACAATCGAGTACAGGCTGAGCACCAGCGTATTGCGCAAAATATTGTAAAACTCGGCGTACGTAAACATGTTGGCGAAATGCTGGAACCCGACCCACGGGCTGTCCATGATGCCGGAGAAGATGCTGTAATCCTGAAAGGCGATTACATTCCCGAACATCGGAACGTAGCGGAAAATAAGGAAATGCAAAATGCCGGGAGCAGCAAGCAGCCAGAGCAGCAGCGCGTCGCGGGACGTTATTTTTTTGATCATGTGCATCCTCGTCCTTCCGACGGGAACGTGCCTGCGCCGGCCGGAGACGGCCCCGGCGCGGCGCAGAACGTTCGCGCATCATTTTTTGTTAAACTTGTTGTACCAGTCTGTTGCTTCCTTGATCGCTTCATCGCCGCCGCGACGCTTCCACTCTGCTACGAACTTGTCAAACGAAGAATCGACGTCTTCCTTGCCGGTAACGACCTTCGCGAACATATCGAGGAACAGTGTGCCCGCTCCCGTGCCGATTGCCAGCTCCGGATGCGTCTTCAGGCTTGCGAGCGAAGGCATATGCAGCGCGTCGTTTTTGATCAGGTTTTTCTTCGCGATCTGGACGCCGCCCTTGATCGCTTGCGCGTTCGGGGAAACATCGAGCACCTTGTCGAGCATCCGGCCGTCGCCGCGAGGGTTAAGCGAGAGCTGGTAGAAGATGTTGGCGTCGTTATCCTTGTTGGCCGGCTCGTTCGCATCCCACACCGGCTTGCCGCCCTCAACTTTGTAGTTGTAATCTTTGATGCCCATCGCGAAGAAGTCGTCCGCTTCGTCGGACCAAGCCCAGTTCAAAAACTTGATGACGTCTTCGGCTTTTTTGTTTTTGGTCGGCACGACCCAGACGAAGTAAATTTGATCGCCTTGCGCGGCAATGCCTTTGCCCTTTGCCGTTTCCGGCGCTTCAAGCATCGAAAGCTTGACGTTTTTCTCGACGAAATTGGCCGTGTTCCAGTCCGAGTTGTAGTTCGTCACATCGTGAATCCAAGCGCCGCCTTTGCCCTGCTTGATGCCGGCAACCCAGTCGGCGCCTTTGTTCGTGAACAGGTTCTGGTTAATGTAGTTATTGTCGTACAGCGTTTTCCAGAACTTGATGGCATCCTTCATCTCCGGCTGGATCATCCCCGGCTGAAGCTGACCGTTTTTCAAATACCACATATTCGGATCGTAGCCGAAATTGGAGAAGAACAAGTTCGAATAAATAAGATTTTCCCTGACGTACAAGCCATACTCGTCGTTCAAGTCGCCATTGCCGTTCATATCCTGCTTTTTGACCGCTTCAAAAAACTTCAAGTAGTCGTCCGGCGTTTTCGGCTGCTGCATACCTAACTTGTCGAGCCAGTCCTGACGTATATAAACGACGCGCGTCGCCGGAAGCGCAGCCAAAGCCGGGATGGCGTATATTTTGCCGTTTTTGCTTACTTTCGGGCTGCTCCACGCTTCGGCCGGAATTTTCTTTTTCAGGTTCGGCCCGTATTTGTCGATAAGCGGCGTCAAATCCTCGAATACGCCTTTGTCGACCGCGCCGGGATGCATCGTCGAATCGATGCTGTCGGTACGGATCATATCCGGCAGCTCGCCGGAGGCGAAGCGAACCGTCATCTGCTGGGTGAAGTCGTCGCCGTGGCCCAGAAATTCGTATTTCGCATTATACCCGGATTGCTTCGACAGCTCTTTTACGTAACGATCGTCGTCCTTCGCCTGCATGGCGTATTTGGCGTTCGAGTGCGAGAGTAAAATGCTCAAGTTTTTCGGCGCAGCTTGACCGCCCCCGTTAGCGGCGCTTTTGTCTTCCTTGCCCCCGCATCCGGCAAGTGCTGTAGCCGCGACGAGCGATACCGCAAATACCGATGCCACCGTTTTTTTCGTCCTGTTCATGAAACACGCTCCTTCTATTTTTGTAGAGCCTGACGAGAAGCCCCGGAGGTAAGCCCCCTGTGATCTTTATTTTGTAATCGCTTGCATGATCGTGCAATGCTCCTTTATTTGGATCGGCCATCGTAAATAATGATAAATAAAACAACAAACAATGATTAATCCGATCCACCCGCACAAAAACGGCAAAAACCCGCCGCACGTTGGGCGTAATGGAAACATCGCCAGTTCAGAGCTGCAGAAGATCTGGATGCCGGGGCGACTCACGATTACGCTGCCCGCGCGAGCGGGAATTAGGCACAAAATGGAAATGCGGCTTGAAAACGAAAGGAACAATCAGCCGGAAGCTTGCCGTTTCTCCTTGCGGAATTCGCCGGGCGGTACGCCGCTCCATTGTTTGAACACACGATTGAAGTTTTGTACGCTCGCATAGCCGATTTTGTCGGCAATATCCTTGATCGGCATATCGGTATGCTCGAGCCATTCCTTCGCTTTGTTCATGCGCAGCCCGAGCACATATTCGCTGAAATTGAGACCGGCTTCATCCTTGAACAATTTGCTGAGATAAGAGACGGACAAGCTGAAATGGTCGGCCGCCTTTTGCAGCGTCATGTCTTCGTCCAGATGATGCCGGACATAGCTCATCACTTCCCGTATCGTCTTCGTCTGCTTCGATACCGATTCGGCGGCCAGATGCGCCTTGATCGCCGGAAACAGCTCGTCCGTAAGCCACTTCTCCAGCTCGGGCAGCGACCTCAGCCCGTGCAGTTTGCGGTATACGTCGATCCCGGCGGCCTGCCGGATGTCGCAGCCGGTCTGCTGAAGCATGTAGTCGAGCTCTCCGAGCATGTAGGAGAACAGCCCTCTTGCCGTTTCCGGCGTAATTTGCGCGAAGCGCAGCTCCTGTACGAGCTGTTCCAGCAGTCCGCGCGAATCGTCCATATTGCCGTGGAGCACGTGATGAACGATCATTTTCTGCGTTTCGCCCGTCTCCCGGCTCAGCCGCATCAGCCCTTCGTCCGCCTGGTCGGCGGCGATCGTCCGGTCTTCGCCGAGAATGAACCGATGGCCAAGCAACGCGACCGCTTCCTCGTAGCCTTTCCCGATCGCCGTAAACGATCGCAGCGGGGAACCTATCGCCACGCTGATCGCAAAGCGGAAATATTCGCGCACATGCCGCCTTGCATCGTCCGCCATCCGTTTGAGTGACGCAGCCGCCTCCTCATCCGCGGCGTTCATCCCGATCAGCAGAACGACCTGCCCGGTTTTCGGCGTAAAGCCGGCGCAAAACGGAACGCCGTGGAACGTCTCCTCGAGCATCTTAAGCAGTGCATAATGGATGAGCGACCGATCTTTCTCGCGGTACGTGCTGTCAAAGACAGGAATATCGTCCGCCTCGGCGACGCATACGTACACATATTCGCCCTGAAGCGCCATACCCGCGTGCTCGGCGGCGATGTTCAGCTCCCGCTCGGTCAGCTCGCCCCGCAGCAGATGCTGGAAAACCCCTTGGCGCAAATACGGAAACTGCTCGTTCAGCCGGTTATGCAGCTGCCGGTTCGTATCCGCGAGCTGCTCCACGTAAGCGCCGATGTCGGCCAAACCGTCTCCGCGGCCCCTCTCCTGACGCTGTCGGGGAACAAGGCGCTCGCTGAGCCGCTGAATCGGCACATACATCCGGCGCGAGCCGAAGGTGGCCAGCAGCGTCCACAACCCTACCAGCACGCAAACGACAATCCATGTCGTTAGCCGGATTCGGTCGGACTGGGCCGTAAGCTCCTTCACGCTCGTAAGCGCAATATACGTCCAATTATTTGCGGACGACTTCTCCCTATATACTTTATATTCCTGCCCGCCTATCGTCAGGTTGCCCGGGCCTTCCTCAGGATTGCCGTCCTTGGCCTGCTGGATGATCGTTTGCAGCGGCTTGCCCATCTCGCTGTAATTCGAGCTGATGACGATCCGGTTCTGCTCGTCCGCAACCATGACCCGCGTGCCGTAGCTGTGCTCCATAGAGCCGACGAAGCGGAGTATATCGTTCGGACTCACATGCAGCACGAGCACGCCGTCGGTGTAGGCCGACCCGATCGGGACGGGCCGGAACAGCAGCAAATCCGGCTGGTCGTCGAACGTTCCCGGGGGCACGACTACCGCTTCGTTTTCCACCGGGTTCATTTTCTCCAGAATGGTGAGCAGACGCATCCCGGCCAGCTCCTGAGCGCTGAATTTGTTGGAATAAGCGAATCCGTTATATTTTTTGTACAGAAGCGAGACGTTAAAGTCGACGGGCGATGTGCTGCGAATACGCCGAATGGTCTCGTTCATATCGAGCATCGCCGTTAAATTTTCGATGCCGGGCCCTTCCCGGACCGACTTTTCGACGGAGATGTTGGTGGCGATAAAAATCGAGTTCGTGTGGATGCTCTTCATGAACTGATTGAGCTGCACCTGCATCTGGTTCAGCATGTACAGATGATTCTGGTCGACTTCCTGCTGGATGCTGCGGGTAGCGATGTACGAAGATAACAGGCCGACGGTAAGCACCGGCATAATGCTGAGGAGAAGGGAATACAGAAGAAGCTTACGCCGAAACGGCAGCTTAGCAAAACGGCCGATTGTTCTGTTTCTCACGTCTGCATCTTCCTCTCCTGTTCGTGATGTTGGGGTGCTGGCCCCTTAGCTAGAAATCGAGATTTAATTTGAAAGCGATTACAATGTTGTTGTGTTCATTCTTGCCTGTACTTAAGCTGTATTCATTATACAGGCACCAGGCGTAAACGTCCAATTTAAATCGCTGCACGGAAAAAGCGAAAGCGGCCGCATGACACCCCTCATGCGAACCGCTCTGTCTTACTTGGAAACTTTAGACGGCCGACCCCGGACCGTGTTACACGAGCCGGATCACCGCTTCGCCCCAAGTTTCGCCGCCGAATTGCAGCTCAAACTTGTCGCCGTCCCGAATCGGCCCTACACCCGCCGGCGTTCCCGTAAAGATCAAATCCCCGGGACCGATGCCGTAGTGCTCGGCGCAATAGTCGATAATCGTTTGGATGCTGAATATCATCTCGTTACTATTTCCTTGCTGGGCGACGGCTCCGTTTTTCAACAAGCCGAAGCTTTCGCGTCCCAGCGCCTCCGTGCCGGGGAACGGCCGGAAGGCGGTAATCGGGGCAGAACGGCGGAACCCTTTGGCCGCGAGCCACGGATACCCTTTTTTCTTCAGCTCGCTCTGCACGTCGCGGAGCGTAAGGTCGAGTCCCAGAGCGACGCCGTCGATCAAGTCGTCGGCGCTTTTGCCCGGCTCGTACGTTTGACCGATCCGGATCACGACCTCGGTCTCGTAATGCACCTCCCCCTGTGATCCAGGCACCTCGATAACGGAGCCGTCCAGTTGGACGAGCGAGTAGATCGGTTTTGTGAACAGCATCGGCTGCTCCGGTACGGCGTTGCCGAGCTCGGCAGCATGCAGCCCGTAATTGCGTCCTACGCAGTATATGTTGCGAATCGAGTCAAAGCTTCCCATGTTGATCTTCCCCTCGTTTACGTTTATGTGGTGCCGCTTGCTCTGCGGATCAGCGCTGCTTTGCCTTCACCGTTCCGTCCGGACCGATCTCGGCCTGAAACGAGATGCCGGTCAGCCGCTTGAACAGCTTCGCGGCCGCATCTTCCGGCATCGGCTCGGGATTGGCAAGCTTGCTCAGCACCGGAACCGTTTTGAGCGCGCAGCCACCGTCCTTGGAGCAGGACGCCTGTAAAATGACCGTTTCCCACGTAACCGGATTTTCGTTCATCGTAAATATAAAGTTCCCCAAACTGTATGCAATCCATTTGCCTTTATATTGTTCGAAGCCTTGCAGCACATGCGGATGGCCTCCTACGATCAGATCGGCCCCGGCATCAATATATTCACGGGCGAATTCGCGCTGGTATTTCTCGGGCTGGTCCTGCTGCTCGATTCCCCAATGCGCGACGACAACGACGAGGTCGGCCTCTTTCTTCGCATTCCGAATCGCCTCGAGCGGCACTTTGAGCGCATACGTATCGGCCACGCCCGGGCGATCCGTCCCCGCTTTCCATTCCTGAGTAGGCACCACCTTGCTGAGTCCGAGAAAGGCGATCTTGATCCCTTTTTTCTCGACAATAACAGGCTTGAACGCTTCAGACGCGTTATGCCCCGCTCCGAACCAGCGAATGCCGTTTTTGTCCAGATGATCGAACGTATCGAGAAGTCCGACCGTTCCGTAGTCGAGGATATGGTTGTTCGCGAGGTTGACGAGATCGATTCCCGCTTCTTTGAAGGCGGGCAGCGCCTGCGGCGATGAGCGGTACGCATAATCCTTAATCTGCTTCGTTCCCCGCTCGGTAATCGGCGTCTCCAGATTGGCGATCGTCAGATCGGCGTTTTCCAGATAGGAGCGAACTTGCCGATATGGATAATCGAAGCCGTTCGCTTTCAGCGCCGTAGCGACATTGTCGGCGAAGATGACATCTCCGACAAACGTAAGCTGGACCTGGTTCGGATCGTCCGTCCCGCTCTTGCTTGCCGATTCGTCGGCCGGGGGCGTCGTTCCGCCGTTCCCGGAGCTGCCGGTCGAGCTGCCCTGCTCCGTGCCGGCCGGCTTGCCGGCGCCTGACGTTCCTGGTTCGCTGCCGCCAGCTCCGGCCGGGTTTGACGTCCCGCTGCCGGACGTCCCGCCGGGGCTCTGGGCTTCTCCGGCTCCGGGCTTGTCCTCGGTTCCGGGTGAACCGCCCTGTGGATCGCTTTTGCCGCCGCTCTCTCCGCCGCCTTGCCCCGCTGTTTGCTTCGGGCCAACGTCCGCAGGCGCAGCGCCATCTTTTCCCGTCCCGTTATACGTAAGCCATAACACGAACACTAGCGTGAAAAACGCGATCGCAAGCACCGAGGCGGCCAGGCGGCGTTTCTGCTTTTGTTTGGACCGGTTGCGCTTGCGAGAGTAACTTTCCTTTCGCGATGAATGCTCCATTTCGACTCCTTTACTGCTTTTCTATGAATCTATTATAGCAGAAAATAAGGAGCTGCGGCTCAGCCCTCCGTACTACAAATAGCCCCACAAAGTGGAGCTTAGGCTTCAATGAGGGGGCTTCCCCAAAAGTATGCCGCCCAGACAACGGCGTTCCGCAGCTATAGCGGAACTTCTGCTTCCGTTATCGCTGTCTCAGCGGAACCGTCAGTTCCGTTATTGCCGCTTCTCGCCCCTGCTCAGCTTGCATAGAGGAAGCTGCACTTCCTTTATTGCTCCATAGACCCGGCTGCACTCGAACTACCGGCGGCTTTAACGGAACTTTTGCTTCCTTTATCGCCCGGGCCAGCGGCGTTTCGCCGGATATAGCGGAACTTTCTCTTCCGCTTCCCTGCCCTCGGCCCAGCTCCACTGAGCTTCAATCAAAACATCCGGCCGCTAATCGCGACCGGATGTTAGAAAAGGGCGCCGCAGTGCGGCCTGCCGGCTTACTTGCCGCCCGGACGGCGCGGTCGCGAGCCTCGGCCCGCGGGCTTGGGCGCATCGCTTCGGCTCCGGCCAAGGCCCGGGCTTGCGCCCCGGCCGCCGTCCCCTTTGCGGCCCGCCGCCGGCTTGGCCGGCCCTCGGCCCGCTCCGCCGCCGCGGTAAACGCCGCCTCCATCGCGTCCGGCCGGGCCGCTCCGCTTGCCGGATGCCGCCTCCCGCTCCCCGCTCCGCCGCGACGGACCGCTTTCCTGCCGGTAAGCGGTCCCTTTGCGCGCCAGCGTCTCCACGGGGGAGCGTTCGGCGGCGCTCCGGCCCTGCCAGCGCTGGCCCGGCCGTTCGCTCCGGCCGCTTCCCGCCGCCGGCTCCCGCTTCACGGGCGGCTCGCCGCCGTCCTCCCGCTCCTTCGGCATCGCGATCCGCTTCAGCGACGCTCCGATCGCCCGCTCGATTTCACGCACGTCCGCTTCATCCTTGGCGGCTGCAAACGTGACGGCCGTCCCGCGCTGGCCCGCCCGGCCCGTTCGTCCGATCCGGTGAATGTAACTTTCCGGATCTTGCGGGACGTCGTAATTGTACACATGCGTCACGCCTTCGACGTCGAGCCCTCGTGCGGCGACGTCGGTCGCCACGAGCAGCCGGATTTGGGCGGCGCGGAACCGGACCATGACCGCTTCCCGCTGTGCCTGCGTCAAATCGCCGTGCAACTCGTCGACGTTTAAGCCTTCGGCGGCGAGCGAAGCAGCCAGCTTTTTGGCGCGTATTTTCGTCCGGCAAAAAATGACGGCAAGATACGGCCGGTCGCGGGAGATCCGCTTCAGCAGGGCGTCCTTTCTCTGCCGATCCGTCGTTTCGACAACGAGCTGGAGAATATCGTCGAGCGTAATCCGCCTGCCCTGGACGCGGATATCCTCCGTCCTTCGCATATAACTTTCCGACAAAACGCGGACCGACTCCGGAAAGGTGGCGGAAAACAGCATCGTTTGCCGCTCGTCCGGCGTATGCCGGATCACTTCCTCGACTTCGGGGAGAAAGCCCATATGCAGCATTTGGTCGGCTTCATCCAGCACAAGCGCCGACAGCTGCGACAAATCGATCGTCCCCCGCCTCATATGATCGAGCAGCCGGCCCGGCGTGGCGATGACGAGATCGGGCGCCGTTCCCAGCTTGTGCGCTTGGGCGATCACATCTTGTCCGCCATACACGGACATCACCGTCGCCCCTGTCACCTCCGCCAGCTTATGGGCTTCGGAAGCGATCTGAATCGCCAGCTCGCGAGTAGGCGTCAGCACAAGAGCACGGACAGATCCGGTTCGCGGATACCTTCCGCCCAGCAGCGGCAGTAAAAACGCCAGCGTTTTGCCCGTGCCCGTCTGGGCCTGGACGATTACATCCCGTCCTTCCAGAGCAAGCGGAATCGTGCGCTCTTGAACCGGAGTCGGCACGGCTATGCCGGACAGGCGCAAATGTTCGCTCAACCGGTCCGGGACGCCGAGCGCAGTAAAAGTTGAACTCATCGTTTGATCCTCGTTTCAGATAAGCTTCGAATCGAAGCTTGCGGCCGCATTAACCGCATCGTTTTGGGAATGATGGTACTAGTATAGAGGAAAGGGCAGACGCCGTCCAATCGGAGCAGGACGCTTCAACAAAAGGCTTGACATCGTCACCGATATGATTTATCTTAATTTTAAGATATGTAAAATGGAGTGAGCCTGAATGCAAGAAACGAAAAACGAATCGCTGCATCTGTTCATCGTGCTGACCAGAGCGAGTCAATGGGTGAACGCCCACGCCGACCGTCATATTCGCAAGCTCGGATTAAACCGGACCGAGTTCGGCGTACTCGAGCTATTATATCATAAAGGACGTCAGCCGCTGCAGCAAATCGGCGATAAAATATTAATGACGAGCGGCAACATCACGTATGTCGTCGATAAGCTGGAGAAAAAAGAGCTCGTCGTGCGCGTAGGCGACCCGAACGACCGGCGAGTCTGGTATGCGGAAATAACGCCGAAGGGCGTCAAATTTATCGAAGACGTGTTTGCGGAGCATACCGCCGTAATCGAGGAAGCGCTTCGAGGACTCGATCAGGAGGAGAAAGAAACGGCGGTCCGGCTGCTCAAAAAACTGGGCAGAAGCGCGCAAAGCAGCTTCAAGGAGTAACGATAGGCCGCGCGGGCTGCCCGTTTAAGCGCGAATAAAGCGTGGTAAGAGAAGGGGAATAACGATGGAACGTTTTTTCGACCCGACCGCTCCGGGCACCTTTATCGCCTTTTCACCTCAGCACCTCATCGTATTATCGATCTTCGCCCTGTTAACCGTTCTTTTGTATGTATTTCGCGGCTATTTGCGCGATACGTCCGGAAGGCGCTACGTCCGTTACGTTCTGATCGCCGCGCTCGCCGCATCGGAGCTATCGCTCAATGTTTGGTACGTAGCCGAGGGGGTTTACGATCCGGCCGACTCGTTGCCGCTCGAGCTGTGCAGCATTTCTCTTTATTTGTGCATCTTCATGCTGCTGCTGCGCAGCGAACGATTGTTTCGGATCGCCTATTTCACCGGGATCGGCGGGGCGGTCCAGGCGCTGCTTACACCTGTGCTGTATTACGGCTTCCCCCACTTCGTGTTTTTCGAATTTTTCGCGGCGCATATCGCGATCATTTTGGCCGTGCTTTACATGGTGTGGGTGGAACGATTCCGGCCGACGCTGCGATCGGTTTTCGTTACGCTCGGCTTCCTGAACGCAATGCTCGTCTTAGTATTCATCGTCAACTCCATAACCGGCGGCAACTATATGTTCGTGGCCCGCAAGCCGGAAACGGCTTCGCCGCTCGATCTTCTCGGCCCTTATCCGTGGTATTTGCTTTCGATGGAAGCGGTGGCGCTTGTCGTGTTCCTGCTGCTGTACTTGCCGTTTTATAAGCGAAGAGCAGTCGGCTAACCCGGCTGCTCTCGTTCACTCCGTTTCCCGCCCCGTCTCTCCGTCCGAACGGCAGCGCTTCTCCATGACCCCGTTCAAGTACAGGTCAAAAAACTTTTCCGAAAACTCCTTCAGCCCCATCTGGCCCGGCAAATGCGGATGCTCCCGAATCGCCCGTTTCATGTACACGGTGTAAACGATCAAGATGTCCGGATCGATATCGAGACGGATGATGCCGTCAATTTTCGCCATTCGGATCAATTCGTGAAAGACGGGAATGATTCGTCCCGACCAGCGCTCATCGAGACTACGCGTAACTTCCGGATAGTCCTGGAGCAGTTCGAGGCCGAAGCCGGACTGGAGAATGTGATCGTATCTGTTCATGTCGAACAAGCTTAACACATCCTCCTGCGTCAGACGGCCGCGCTTCCCTTTCTCCACAATTTGCTCCATCGATTGCAGGACCGAATCGGCGATATGGTCGATCACCTGCTCCACAATATGCTGCTTATCGGAAAAATGGTGGTAAAAGGTCGCCTTGCTCACACGCGCCCCGCGCACGATCTGTTCCACCGTAACCGTACGGAGCCCGCGCTCTTTGAACAGCTGTTCGGCTGCTTGCACGATTTGCTCCCGTTTTTTCGATTTTTTCGTCACGCCGTCAATCGGCATCGGGTTCCCCTCCGTTTCTATGCCGCTCTGCATCTACCGCTATCGTTCATTATAGCAGGAAAATGAGGCGGAAGCTTGAAGGAAGGGCCACGCCCAGGCAATCGCTATTTAGGTTTTTGAGGGCGGGCATACGGCCGCTGCGGAAACAATTGATCTTTCACTCACTCTTACAATCCGATTCCTTGATAGAATAGGCTAAGGTTGGAATCCGATTGTAAAGGCGACCGCTGCTTTGCTGTTCCAGTTTGCATTTGTTTCACTCCGCTCCTTCACTCCCCTGAATAGCGATTGCCCTACGGGCTGCACACGGTCACTGCATACGAGCGTGCGGGATAGTTGAGTCAGCCGATATCGCGGCGGCGCAAACCAGCGAGTCCGCAGACGACCAGCAAAGCGCAAACGGCCGCGAGCAGCAGCACCGGAGATAAAGCGAATGCCCCGCCGGTGAGCAGCTTCGGCACATGATGAAACGGCACGAGCTTATCGGCTGTGGATTGATCTAGACCGAAAATCGGACCGAGCACTTCGCCGAACAAATTAAAAAACAGGAAAGCCGCCCAGCATACCGCCGCCGCCATACGCGGTACGATCCCGACGACAAGCACGGCAATACCGCCCATGATCCATATGGCGGGAAGCTCCACCCACGATGCGGCGAGCAGCCGGGGAAGCAGCTCGGACAAACCGCCCGCATTCAGCCCGTACGCAAGTCCGATCGCAGCGCCTGCGGCCGTCATAATAACAGCTGTCCCGGCAAAAGCGAAAACAAGATGGCTCATCGCCCATTGCAGCCGGCCGAAGGGAGCCGCAAGCAGCGCTTCCGCCCGCCCCTCCGCTTCCTCGTCGCGCAGACGCAGCACGGCAAACATCGGGTACAGCATCGCCGAGTAGGACAAGCTCTGGACGATCACCGACAAAAAGATATCCTCGAACGTCGCTCCGGCGCCGCCCATATACTGCTCCAGCAGCTTCGTGCCCCAATCCCGCATATTGCCGGAGTCGGACAAGCCGCCGATGATGCCTCCGAGCAATACACCCGTCAGCGAGAAGCCGATCGTCCAGCCGGCGAGAAGCCCCCGCTGCATCCGCCATGCCAAAGCGAGCTTGCCAAGGCGGGGAGCCGCTGACGGTCCGGGCTTCGGCTGGATCAGCCCGGAGCCGAGGTCGCGGCTCGCGGCAAGCCGGCAGGCGACCGTCGCAAGGACGATAGCGGCGGCGAGCGGCAGCAGCGGGACGAGCCACCGTTCGCTGCCGAACGGGGCGACCAGATGGCTGAGGCCCTGTACCGACACCCACTTCATCCATAGATAGCCGGAAGCGTCTCCGGCAAACCGCAGCACATAACCGGCGACGAGCCCCGTCAAAGCGAGCATATTCGCCCTGCGGGCGCTAATCGTAAGCTGCGCCGTCAAGGCGGCCAGCGCCGCGTAGAAGCAGCCCGGCACGGCGAGTGCGATGCCGAAGGCGATCGACCCGGCCGGCTCGAAGCCGTAGACGATCCATCCGAGCGCGGCCAAGGCGCCGGCCAGCACGCTCGCTCCGCAAGCGACGACAAGACTCGCTGTCAGCGAAGCAAGCCGGCCGATAGCGCAGGCGCCGAGCAGCTCCCGCCGGCCGGACTCTTCCTCGGCCCTCGTATGGCGGGTGACGGTCAAGATGCTCATAAGGCCGATTAGCGTGTAGCAGGTGTCTCCGATTTTCCAAACGGATAGTCCGGCCAGGCTCACTTCGTTCAATCGGCCCGCGAACGCGGAGAGCATCTCGTTTTTGCCGATTTCCTCCGCAATGCCGCGGATCATCTCGTCCGTCGACAACAGATGCGCGTAATTAAAAGGAGTGCCCAGCACCATAACGACGAGCAGCAGTATCCAGAGCGGCAGCGCTACCTTTTCCCGCCGCAAAATGAATCGGATCAGCGCGCCGCCTCCCGTCAGCTCTCTCATCGGCCATCCCTCCCGTTACGGGAATCTGTTCCAGGCTCCCGCGTATCGTAATGGCGCATAAACAGTTCCTCAAGCGTAGGCGGCCTGCTCGTCAGACTACGCACGCCTGCTGCCGCGAGTGCGCGAAGCGTCCGGTCCAGCGCATTCGGATCGACGGAGAAACGGATCGTGCTGCCCGCTACTTCCATATCGTGCAAACCTTCGATGTCCGGCAGTCCCGCCGCCGGGGCGGCAAGCTCCGCCGTGAAGAACGTACGGCTCAGGTGGCGCAGCTCGGCGAACGTGCCCGATTCGACGATGCGGCCGGCTTTAATAATGCCGACCCGGTCGCACAGCTCTTCCACCTCCGCCAAAATATGGCTGGACAAGAGTACCGCGCTCCCTCTATTTTTCGCCTCCGCCACGCATTCGCGGAACACCGCCTCCATCAAAGGGTCGAGCCCCGAAGTCGGTTCATCGAGAATATACAGCTCGCTATTGGAAGCGAAAGCCGCAATGAGCGCCACCTTCTGGCGGTTACCCTTGGAGTACGTCCGGTTTTTCTTGCTTGGGTCGAGCTTAAACCTCTCGATCAGACTGCTGCGCCGCTTCGGATCGGCCCCTCCTCTAAGACGCAGCATGAGG
The DNA here is from genome assembly GCF_003626695.1 of Paenibacillus ginsengarvi. GTDB lineage: Bacteria > Bacillota > Bacilli > Paenibacillales > NBRC-103111 > Paenibacillus_AB > Paenibacillus_AB ginsengarvi. The sequence continues at coordinate 109,221 of NZ_RBAH01000006.1, read as the reverse complement.
TCGATCGTTTCTCCCCCGGTGAGGCCCGGCCATAGGCTTACATCACCTGGCACGTAGGCCAGACGACGGTGCAGCTCTACGGCATCCCGCCACGGATCTTTGCCGAACAGCCGCACGTCTCCGCCGTCTTTGCGAAGCAGGCCAAGCGTGATCCGGATCGCGGTCGATTTCCCCGCGCCGTTTGGTCCGATGAAGCCGAACGTCTCTCCTTCGTTCACAGTCATGTCGACGCCGTCCAGCGCCCGCTGCTTGCCAAATGTCTTCGTAAGCCGGTTCATTTTGATAACCGCCATGTCCAGCACCTCCACCGCCAAAGATTGATTTTAAACGATCTTATTATAATTCGTTCAGTTTCACAACGGAATTTTAAGGTCAAATTATACGGTTTTAGCTTAATTTCGTTTTATTTCTCGATACAATCGGGACGTTACGCCGAATATGAACAGTGATGCCCGGCGAGCGGCTGCTGGAACGGCGGCCTAGCCCAAACCAAACGGAAAAAGACGCCATCCACACGGCGTCTTCCTCTCGGTTATGATTCAGTTACATTCTATTTCATTGTATTTGCCAGCATACTTACTTCTTCAATTCCGCCTCGATATTCCGGTTGGCGGTATCCTCTGCTTGCCGGATCAGCGTGTTGACATCGGCGGCACCCGCCACCAGCTTTTTGACCGCCTCGTTTAACTGCGTGTTGACAAAGGAATCGTACGGCGTGGGCTTAAACGGCTGAGCAAACTGGCTCTTGAATACAACGCTGATGTTTTTGCCCTGCATCGATTTCATATTAACGCCATACCGGTTGCGGATCGCTTCGTTTTTCAGGGAAGTGAAGCGCCCGGACTCGGTAATCAGATTTTGCACCTCGTCGCTCGTCAGCAGCTTCATGACCTCAAACACTTCCTCCTTGTGCTTGGTCAGTTCGGACATCATCAGAAAGTGCCCCGACGAGGCCAGGCTGCGGTTCGGATAGCCGGAAAAGCTGGGAAATTGCGTAATGTCCCATTTGAAATCGTTAGGCGTTCCGTATAGTTGTTCCAGCGCAGCAAATCTCGCATCGTAGCTCGGCAGCATTGCCAGCTTCTGTTCGACCAGGAAGTCATTCAATACCGGATTTTGATTGCCCGGGATGTCATTCGCGGCTTTAATCAGATCGAACACTTTGCGCCAGCCGTCAGAGCCGATCGTCGCTTTTTTGGTCGCCGGATCGACCCGCGGCAGCACCAGCTGCGTACTTAGGTCGGTAATACCGGGCAGCATGACGCCTTTGTAGGATACGCCGCCTATTGTCCGCGTAAAGGAACGCGCCAGCGTAATCGTCTCATCCCAGGTGATCCCCTCTTTCGGATAGGAGACGCCGAACTGGTCGAACAGCTCTTTATTGTAGAAAAAGGCCAGAAAGTTTAATGAAAACGGAATCGCATATAGTTTCCCGTCGCCATATACGCGCGAGGTTTCCAAGGCGGCGGCGTCAAAGCGGTTCAGGTCCAGCTTTTGCGTCTGAATCATAGTAGTCAAATCATGTATGGTCCCCAGCTCACGATGTTCGGTTATGCGCGGATAGGTGGCAAATACAAAATCGGGAAAATCACCACTGGCCACCAAATTAGACAGATTGGCATTAGCTCCCGTTCTCCGCAGCATTTCCACCGTAATATGCGGAAACTTTGCCTTCACCGGGGCGGCGATCAAATTGGCAAATTCCTCGTCGCTGATCGTCGCTCCATCCTGCAGCATCCGCAGCGTAATCGGTTCCTTCGGCTTTTCCGGAGCAGCCGCCCCTTTGTCTCCGCCGCTCTGGCCCGTGCCTGTGCCGCCGCCTCCGCAAGCGCTTACTATCAAAGCGAGCGCACTTGCCGCAATCATTGCACTTTTATATCCTTTCATCATCGTTTCTAATCCCCCTTGTTTTAGTCATTGACGTATGCAAGCCGAATACCGAATACACTGCCATTGAATTGGAAACGTTTTCATTATGGTGAAAAATAGACCTTCTTGTGTTCGTATTTTAAATATGCTGCAGTCGAAAGATAATAACAGTACCATACCGGTATTTTCCTATTAAACGGGACCGGGTAGAACCAGTCCTCTCCTGCATCGGTTCTGAATCGACTGATCAACGCTTGGCTCGCAGCAACAGCAGCCTTCCTCTATCATTTCTGCATATACGGCGGAGAAGACGGCCTCACCGTCCTGACGCGCCCCGTCGAGCGTTCGGCCGCATAGGGCTGCCGCAAGCAGTTTCCTGCGGCTGACCCCGATCTTTCTCCGCCTCCGTACGCGGCTCACCATTTTTCATCCCGCTGCCTGAACCAACCGCCGCTGACATCCCCTCCTGCGAGCATTTATGTAACCGGCAGTTCCATCTCCGGTCTGAACGGAATAGCCGATTCCCGAGACACCAGCGTCGCTCCGACCACCTCCTCTACAGGCTCACGCTCTTCTCCCGTCCCGGCCTCGGCGGTTACGATGTCCCACGCCTTGACGGCCAAATCCTGAATGGACGGCCCCACTGTCGTAAAAGCGATTTCCAATTCGCTCATTTCCGGTGTATCGTCGTATACGACAACCGAGACATCTTCGGGAATGCGCACGCGAATTTGCCGAAACGCCCGCAGCAAACGAAACAAACACTGCTGAGAATCCACGATGATGGCGGTTGGCCGATCCTGTTTCTGAAAGATATGCCGCACATCGTCCTCGAACGTACTTCCGAAATAGTCAATAAAATGTTCCGGCGTGTAATCTGCCTTGCATTCGGCGATCCCTTGCAAAAAACCGTAAATTTTCAGCTTGTTGTTTTTGTTCCCCGCATACGCCAAACGACGGTGGCCCAGTTCCGTTAAATGACGGACCGCCATCAGCAGCGCTCCGCTGCGGTCGACCGCCAGCCAGTCCATCCCTTCGATTCTGTTTATTCCGCCCATCGCCAGTACCCGTCCCGGAAACCGCTGCCGCTCTACCGCAAATGAAGCAGGCATCATCGTAAACACATCCCAGAACATCACATGATCGACGCCAAACTGCCGGAACGCTTGCAGCGACACTGTCGGATCGTCCATAATCTGCATCACCCGGTAGCCCCTCTTCACACCTTCCCGCTGTATTTGCAGGTTCATGTTGTAAAAGAACAACCCTTCTTTGGAAGGCCAGATCAATCCGACAAAGTTCGTTTTTTGCCTGACCAGCTTTTTTGCCGCCAAATTCGGAACATAATCCATTTGCTTTGCAATCGTGTGTATTTTTTCTCGCATGGCGGCACTAACGCGCGAGTCGTCCCTGAGGGCCCGAGAAACAGTGGAGTGATTAACACCTGCTGCTTTGGCAATATCTTTGATTGTAACCATACTGAAGTTTACCCTCCGCATCTGAATTCAGAATAACAAACGTGTGCACAAATATCAATCCATTTTTTGTATACCTTTAAAAATATTTTTAATCCTTTCCGCTACCTTCATTTTGCACAATCTTTCCCTTTCCCTCAAGTTCGGAGTCACTCCGCGCAAAAAAACATAGCGTCCGTATGCCAAACATGAGAGAAACTCTGCACGAACGAAGCGACTCAACCGACGGTTGAATACCGCGCTGCGACGCGCCCGGATGGACTCAACTAACCGGCGATTGGTTTTTGCTTGCTCCCTATGTTACGTTTAGGTCAGCAAACGGCGCGCTTTTGCAAATCGATTCGTTAGGGAGGAATTTGTGACATGGATGTACAACAAATCGGAGCATTCATTTCGGAGCTGCGCAAAAACAAGGACTATACGCAAGCCGAGCTGGCAGGCCTGCTGAACGTAAGTCATCAAGCCGTATCCAAATGGGAGCGTGGCGAATCGCTGCCGGATATCGCGCTGCTACCTTCGCTCGGCACGCTGCTCGGCATTACGGTCGACGAGCTGCTGAAGGGAGAGCGCAACGTACCCCTGGCACCGCTACCCGCTAACGATAGCGCTAGGGATCGCGAGACTCTGTCGCAGCACAATGACAGGAGCGCGGATTCGGTCGCCGGCTCCCCGCAGCAGACGGATTTTACCGGACGTACGGAGGCATCTCAGTCCGCGGACTTCGTTAATGAAGCCGGAGCCGGTCAGCCGGAGCCGGGGCAGCGGCTGTTTCATGCGGACTGGCATCAGCTCAAGCATCAATTGAAGCAGCAGATCAGAAGTCAATTCGATCCATACGACCCTTCGGCTCACGAGCGTTCTGATACTCCTCGGAACGATTCCGCAGAAAGGAATGCCGCATTCGCTTCCGTGGCCGCGCAAGAGGAAACGGTCACTGTGGAGACGGCCGGTCAGCCGCAGCGGCAGCCGATGACGCTTGACCATCTTCGCAAGCTGGCTCCATTTATGTCCAAGGACGCGCTCGAAGCGATGGTCGACAACATGTCCGTCGCCGGAGATTGGACGGCGCTGCGCTCACTCGCCCCGTTTCTCGGCAGAGCCACCCTGGAACGTCTCGTAGCGGGCGCCCTGGACGGGTCTGTCGATGCGAAACATATACTCGCCCTCGCCCCGTTTCTGGGCAAGCAATTGCTCGATCGGTTGGTAGAAGCGGCGGAGCAGGGGACGATCGATTGGTCCATCGTTCGCGGACTGGCTCCTTTTCTCGAGAAGGCGACGTTGTCCCGGCTCGTCAGAAAGACGCTGGTCGGAGAACTCGACCCGTCAGGTCTGGTCGGTTTGGCACCTTTTCTCGATCGCGATGACCTCGCAGCGCTGGTCGAATCGCTTGAAACGGGACGGATGCAGCTCGACCATTTGGCTTCGCTTGCACCGTTTTTGCCGCAGGAGCTGCTCGGACGACTTCTTCTGCCGTTTAAGGCGGTATAGCCGCCGCCGCGCGTGCCTCATCCGCTCGACAAATCAAGGTTGCCCGGAAGGGCAGCCTTTTTCATTGAACGACGCTGTTCGCTCGGCAGACAGGCCAAGCTATCCGGGAATTTCTTGAGCCGCCTTCCAAAAAAACGCTTGCCACGCGAGAGTCGAAAGACGTAGATTGGAGAGGAAGCTGGATACGGGGAATAGTTCACCGTATCGCACCTGCTTCCATCGTTTGGAGGTATGCCAAAAGTGAAATGGCTGCGTGACATGGTATCGTTTTTCCGCATTCCGGGCGCTCCGCCGCTCATTGCAGGGATGTTCTGCTACGGTATCGGGCTCGGCATTCTCGCTCCGATGAACGCGGTCTACATGCGTGATGGGATCGGGCTCAGTAAGGTCGAGATCGCCTCCGTCTTCTCGATCGCGCTGTTGATCAACATGATCGTCACGTTGTCGGTCGGTGTCATCAGCGATCGGATCAAACGCAAGAAGACGCTTCCGCTTGCAGCCTGCCTGTCCGGCATGATTGGCCTCGCCGTTTACATGGGTTCGGACGGCTACGGGCTGACGTTGACCGGTATGATCCTGATTGTTGGACCATCGGGACTCATTATGGGCCAATTGTTCGCAATGGCGCGCAACCATTTTATGAAAAAGGCCGCCGACTTTTTCGAGATGGCACAAATATGGCTGCGCTCGACGCTCAGCATCGGATTTTTCGCCGGGCTGCTCATCGGGGCCAACGTCTACTTGATCGCCGACTTCCGCGGCATTCTGATCGGCAATTTTGTTGGGATAGCCTGTTTGTTCGTCCTGCTCTTTCTGTACAAGGAGCATGGAGGAACGGCGGCGGGCGGCGTTAGCCAGGGCGAACCGTTCTCGCTTCTCATGCTTGTCGCCCTCCTGCTGCTGTCATGCGGCGATGCCCTGCGCGGCCTGTACCTGCCGCTGGTCGTCGTGCAGCTGTTCGGCAAGCCGGAGCTGATGTCGTATCTGTGGAGCGTCCAGGCGGTATTCGAGCTGCTGTTCATGACGCTGGCCGGCTATTGGGCCGCCCAATACGGCAGCATGCGGATCATTCGAATCGCGGCTTTGTTCGCGGTTGTCGTATATGTCGTGTACACATTTAGCCCGTCTATCGCTTTTTTCTTTGCCGTTCAGCCGCTCTACTCGTTCTACGTGTCCGTCCTGTTCGGCGTCGCGATGGGGTATGTGCAGCGAATGTTCCATACCCGCATCGGCTTCGGTTCTTCGCTGTACGTCGTGCTCACGCAAACCGCTTCGCTGGTCGGGTACTTGCTGCCTTTTCTCGTGCAGGGCTATAGCCCTTCCATCTTCTACATTCCGGCGGCGCTTGTCGCAGCGGCGCTTACGCTCATGTGGATTGCGGCCAGACGGGAACGAGCTCGTCCGGAACGGAAAACGTTATCCGCCTGAGAAACCGCTCGAATACATAAGGAGTGATCGGTTTGTACAAATATACGCTATGCTTTATTAGGCGGAATAACGAGCTGCTGCTGCTTAATCGCCTGAAACGCCCGAATATGGGCAGATGGAACGGAATCGGGGGAAAATTCGAACCGGGAGAGACGCCTTTCGAATGTGTCGTGCGGGAAACGCGGGAAGAGACCGGCATCGTGCTTGACCAGGCCAAGCTTGCCGGGACGGTGACGTGGATTACAAACAAGACGACATCGGGGATGTATGTATTTATCGCCGACGTTCCGGCCTCATTTGTCTTCGAAACCCCGGTAAAGGTCGACGAAGGCATCCTCGACTGGAAGCGGCTTGACTGGATTTTGCACCCGGACAACGGCGGCATGGCCGACAATGTTGCACAGTTTTTGCCTACTATGCTGAGCGGCGATCTATACGATCATCGGTATACTTTCGATGAAAACGAGCGAATTATCGGATACACGGCCGTGCCGCTTCAAACCGGCGCTCCTCTCCAAATATTGTAATCAACTTGTAATATTCGTTTCATCTTCCGTTAATGTTAAGCTTGTATGATAGAAGTCGACCCCCTTTTTGAATATATAGATGTTAGACCCGCGGCCCGTAGCTTAGCGGGTCTCTTTTTTTGCTCCCCAACCGGGTCTTACCCTTCCAAATATAATAGTTAAATAAGCTTCCTCATAAACTTCGCCAAATGCTCGCCGATTTCGATCACTCCATAATCGCTAGGGTGCAGCAAATCGTGCGATAAGCCATTGAAGCTAGTCAGGAGCTCCCGCCCATCGATATAATGCGTGTTCTGTAGCAGCGGATCGGCGGCGATGTCTCTCAGGATGCTGCGGTATTCATCCGCAGTGGATGTGTGAATACGATTGGGCCAACTGTAGCCTAGATCATGAAAGGAAGGAAACAGTCCGATGCATACAAGCGGCTTGTCGGGGTTCCGTTCGGCGATGGTTCGAACCATATACCGCGCCTTAGCCTGAAACTCCTCGGCCGATACGCCTTGATTCAGCATATTCACGGAAATGCACAATGAAGCGATATTCCAATCGTCCCTTTTCGCCATATAATCCGCCAACTCCGGCTCGCAATAGGCCGTTCCCGCCGCTCCCAGATTCAAGGCGTCCGCGAGGAGCCTCCATGCGGTTTGGTTGACATAGCTGAGCCCCGTGGCGCCTCCTTGCGTGATGGAGGTCCCATAAGCCATATAACGCAGTTTCGGCAACTCTGACGGCAGCGGAGGCCTCAGCCCTTCTCCCTGCGCTTTCAAAAGGTGAACCTCGCCTCCTTTGAACAGCAGTCTGACGACCCTCGGAGAGAACGGATAGTCCGAGCCATGAAAGTCATCCCGGAACAAAAAATGCGGCGACGGCAAAGCGCACTCGATCACAGTCGGCTCCTCGGTAACCGTAAAGCTGCCGGCGGCAAAATTGCCGAAATATAAATAGGCCTGTACGCTGCCGCGGTAGCTTGCGAGTGTGATTTGTGCCGGTTCCCCTTCGTTCACAAAACGAATCTCGACACCGGAAGCCTGCCGATATTGCCGCTGTGAGGCATCGCGCAACCCGTTCAGTACCGAATCCGGTATGCGCTGCAGCAGCACGCCGGCACGGCCCGGGACGGCAACCGCCTCTTCTACATTAAATAACTCCACATTTTCATAAATCAGATGAATCACCTGCCCCTTACGGATTTCATTTCGCTAATAGAATAAGATGTGTCGGGTACATTATAGCCTAATCGCATCCCCGTTTGACATTCCCTGTATTTCAGCGGTTATGTCCGTTATTTCAGCATCCGATCGGGTCAACATCGACTAGCCCCTGAAGCTATCAATCAATGCCGGGCGCTTTTGGATAAATAACGATCCTTCAGCCACAAAATCCCGCCCTCTGGTCGAAAATCGGTATCTACCAAATCCAGCATCCTGATCTATTTTTCTGTCGTTGCACCATCGGCCGCAGTCTGCTTCTTTTTCGCATACTTCCTTTTCATGTACAAAAGCAGCAGAAGTACCGGAACCGCGATGGCGAAAACGTACAGCGAAACGTGCTTGACCATCCCTTCGGCGGCTCTGCCATACAGGAAAAATAACGCGCCGACGACGTAAAACTTGGCAGCCCTGCCGACGGCGGCATACGCCATAAGCCGCCACAGCGGAAAATTCATACAGCCGGACAATATCGTAAATACTTTAAACGGAACCGGTGTAAACGAGCCGATCAGTACGGCCGCTTCCCCGTTTTTGCGAAACATCCGTTCGGCGGCGTCCACCCACGATGGCTTCAGCAGCCGATTGAGTACGGAACGGCCCAGCAGTTTGCCGAGCAGGTAGCCGAGCGGCGTGCCGAGCAGACAGGCGATGTAGCCCACGGTTGCCAGCCATAACGCATCGGACGGATTTAACAAACTTAAAGACACTTGCAGAAAAAAAGCGGGGATCGGAAAAAACACGCTATCCGCGAACGAGTGAATAAACAAACCCCAAGCGCCAAAATCTTTCAAAAAATCGATCAAACCCTGCATCATGCGCGCCTACTCCTATCCGCTTCCTCTATGATCGCCAGAACATCGACCGGCTGGGACGACCGGCCTCACGGCATCATATGCAGCTATTTTATTGTAAGCTCGTAGGCCTTAAGTCGCCATGAGACAAAGTCCGGTTTTTTCATCAACCCGAGTCCAGTTTTTTATTGCGGCTGAGGTCCGGGGTTCCTTTCTCGGCTGAATGGTCCGAACAACAAAAAAACGACTCGGCATCCTTCCGGATTCGAATCGTCTTATAGAGTTTTAACGGCCTCGCAAGGCATGTTCGATTCGCTTATCCGGTAAGAACCAGATCATGGCAACCAGTACGAAAAAAAAGCCGGATATCCAAGGACTCACATAAGCGCTCAAAACCGCTAACAAATAGAGCAAGGGGGATAGTTTCCCCTTCAAGTCTCTGCTCATGGCCCTAACAAAAGAGGAATCGCGGGAATGCTGGTTAACAATAGCGTTTTGAAGGATCCAGTAGGAGAGTGCCGCGAGAAATAAAACAATTCCGTACAGCGCCGTTGGCGTTGCCGCAAAATGGCTTTCCCCCATCCATGCTGTCGTGAACGGCACAAGGGATAACCAAAAAAGAAGCAGCAGGTTGAGCCACATTAACCGCCCGTTCATCGTTCGAACCATGTGCAGAAGATGATGATGGTTGTTCCAGTAGATGCCAACATATACAAAACTGAAGATGTAGCTTAAAATCTTGGGGCCGAGTTCAATCAGTGCAGACCAGTCATGACCTTCCGGCACTTTAAATTCCAACACCATAATCGTTATGATGATCGCCAGCACGCCATCGCTGAACGCTTCCATCCGATTCGCTTTCAACCGGTTCACCCTTCCTCTCTTCGCGTTATTAACCTATTCGGCACCAGTAAACTGCATTGCCTTTCCAAGCTACCATAAGTAAGGAAGTATTGTCCACGCGTAAAAAAACCAATAAGCGATGGAGTAGATCCATCGCTGCAACTTAATACCCGTCATAAAGTTCTGAATACTCGCTACTCTCGTCTCTCGACCCGATACGTACCGTCATCGTTCAGAAACAGCCGAAACGAGGGATCGTTTCTCAGCTTTACGTTCGCCATTTTCAGCTTCATTTCGTCCAGCTCGACCACATTCCATTCCTCGGCGTTCTCTTCGCCGCGTGCGGCAAGAAATGGCGTTTTGTCGCTTTGTGCGGTCGTCTCGTCATCCCAGTCCTTGACGCCGTAATACGTCAGGTCGTACCGGTTGATGAGCTTGCAGGCGAACAGTTCCGAGCTGGACACATGCTTCAGCACATAGGGCATACAATCACCTTTGATTTCATTTAGTGACGGGATGCCTTTGCAGACGGCCCGCTGCTCGCGGAGTATCACCTCTGGCCCTGTTCCGCATCCCGTTATAAACAGCGGCGATAACGGAATCCCGTTCCGTTATCGCCTGATTTCCCGACTATATCCCGTCTAAGCGGAACGCAGTTCCGGCCTTACAAATAAGGATTTTCGTGCTTCGCCTTCAGCCGGTTCCAGCGGCGGGCCACCTCTTGCTCGAAATCGGCGAGCGCCTCCGCGTTTTCCGGCTTCGTCATATGTTTCGTCTTGCCCATCGTGCCGAGCCATTCGGCGACGGCGACGGACTTGTTCTTCTCTTCCGGGTTGTACGTAATGTTCGTAATGCCGCGCTCCACTTCATACAGCGGGAAGAAGTTCGAGTTAACGGCCGCGTCGACGATATCGGTGCCTTCCTTGTCGTCCGACAGCCAGTTGAGCGGGCATGTAATCAAAATCTTACCGTACACGAGCCCCTCGTTCTGCGCGTACCACTGCGCCTTCGCCGCCTTTTTCACGAGGTCCTGCGGATACGACTCGGAGCCTGTGAACACGTACGGGATGTTCGTCGCGGCCATAATTTGCGCCGTATCCTTATGGTGAAACAGCTTGCCTGCCTGTTTTTTGCCGACGTTGGACGTCGAAGTGCGGTGGCCGATCGGCGTCGAGTACGACAGCTGCGCGCCCGTATTCATATAGCCCTCATTATCGTATTCGAGAATGATCATTTTATGATTGCGCAGCGCGGCTCCGATCGCCGGCCCCATGCCGATGTCCATCCCGCCGTCGCCGGTAACCATGACGAACGTGAAGTCGTCCGGCAAGTTCAGATGGTCAAGCTCGCCTCTGCGCTTGCGCTCCCAGAACATTTCGACCGTACCGGAAAGCGTAGCCGCCCCATTCTGAAACAAGTTGTGGATATAAGTCGCCTTGTGCGCGGAATACGGGTACCCCGTCGTCACGACCATCGCGCAGCCCGTATGGAACAGCGTCACGATATCGCCCTCGATGCCCTTGAAGAACAGCTCCAGCCCGGAGAAAATGCCGCAACCCGGACATGCTCCATGCCCCGGAGCGATCCGTTTCGGCTTTTTCGTAAGCGAGCGAAGCGGCGGAATGCGCACGTTCAGCTTGCCCGACGCGGTATCCGGCGTGACGGTGATCAGTCCCGTTTTCAAATCCTCGTACTTCATCGGGTTCAGCACCCGTTTCGGCGCTTTCGCCGGATCGCCCGGCGTATGGCCGTAGTAGTCGAACGGCTTCTCGACGTAACCCTTCTCGGCAGCCTCAATGGCGAACTTGAACAGGTTATGACCGTCCTCGGCATAAAAGTCTTTGCCGCCAAGACCGTACACACGGCTGATGACGAGCGTGTCGCGATTGCCTTGCGTGAACAGCGCCGCCTTGATCTCGTTGACCATATTGCCGCCGTGCCCGCCGTACGAATCGGCCCGGTCGCCGACCGTAACGGCCTTCACCTTCTTCAGCGCTTCGGCGATCTGCTTCTGCGGGAACGGGCGGATCATGTTCGGCGCGATCGAGCCCGCCTTGATGCCCTGGGCGCGAAGCTGGTCAACGACGTCCTTGATAATCTCCGATGCCGAGTTCATCAGGAACACAGCGACCTCGGCGTCTTCCATCCGGTACAGATCGAGTATCGGATAGTCGCGCCCGGTCAGTTCGGCGTATTCCTTGCGAATGCGCTCGTACACATCCTCCGCCCGGTACATCGCCATCGATTGCTGGTAGCAGTTGTTAATATAGTCCGGCTCGTTCATGTACGGTCCGACCGTGATCGGATTGTTCCGGTCAAGCACGTCCGGGTAGCCGCCCGGCGGCTTCGCCCCGACGAAATTCAACACGTCCTGGCGATGCGCAAACGTCATGACGCGGCGCTTCTGGTGGGATGTAAAGTAGCCGTCCGAGGCAACCAGCACCGGCAGACGCACCTCCGGGTCCTCCGCCAGCTTAAGCGCTATAATGTTCATATCGTAAACCGCTTGCGGATCGCGGCACATGACGATCGGCCAGCCGGTATTGAGCGCATAGTACAAATCCGAATGATCGCCGTGAATATCGAGCGGCCCCGATACGGAGCGGCAGACCAGGTTCATGACCATCGGAAAACGCGTCCCCGACTGGACGGGCATCTGCTCGATCATGTACAAATATCCATTCGCGCTCGTCGCGTTGAATACGCGTCCGCCTGCGGCCGATGCTCCGTAGCAAACGCCCGCCGAACCGTGCTCGCCGTCGGCCGGGATCAGCACGACGTCATGCTGGCCGTTCGCTTTCATCAGATCGAGAAATTGCGCCACTTCCGTCGACGGCGATATCGGAAAATAGCCCATAATGTGATAATTGATTTGATGCGCCGCGTAGGCGGCCATTTCGTTGCCCGATTCGTATACGACACGCTGTTCGACTTTACCCGTATTCTGTTCTTCGCGCTTGATGTCAATTGCCATGTAATCTCGTCACCCACCCTTTTCTTCTTGCGAAAAATGGTTACAATTACACGACCGCCCGGTCGAACCGGTGCGGCACCCGATGCTGCCCGGCATACTGGTCGTCGTCCCTCTCTTCGGACAACGCCTCCGTCGGACAAGCTTTGACGCATTTCAAACAGCCCTTGCAATACTGGTAGTCGATACCCTGCAGAAACATTTGCGGCCGGCCCTTCTTGTCCGGCAGTTCGTCCCAGACGAAGCAAAAGTCCGGACACACATTGTCGCACGCCGCGCAGTGTATACATTTCTCGTCGTCGAACTGCGGCATCATCCCCGCCCGGGAAATGCTCAAATCTTTCAAAATGCTGTTGCCGGGATTCGTAATGACGCCCCCGAGCGGCTGTGTCTCAAAACCGAGCACAGGCGTGTCCTGACGGACAAAAGCCGGCATCGTCTCGCCTTCCGGAAGCGCGAACGTCTCGAACACGACCTCGTTGTAACCCCTTTCAAACGTCCGGAGCGCCGGCTGGACCGCTTGCGGATACTTTTTCTCCAGTGACTTGCGGATGACGCCCTTCATAAATTCCGCATCCAGGAAAGGGCATAGCCGGAACAACGCCCCGAGCATCGCCATATTGACCCTGTTTTGTTCCTCGAGCGCAATCCCGATCGCATCAACGACGGCGATCGTACCGCCCTTCAGCTTCATTTTCTCCTTCAGCTCCGCCGTCGATTTCACGGAATTGACCAGCACCAGGCTGTCCTCGTAAATACCGCTGATCACGTTGACCGTCTTGGACAGCGACTCGTGAAAAATACCGACCACGTGGGGCCGCTCAACGGGCGACGTGTCGCGGATATTCGTATCCGGTTCACAAAAGCGGATATGCGCTTTTACGGCAGAGCCTTTTTTCTCCGAACCGTACGAAGAAAAGCTGACTCCGTTCAGAGCGGCCCCCATGACGCCTGCTTCGGCCAGCATTTTGCCGGCCAGGTTGGCGCCAAGGCCGCCGATCGACTCAAGACGGATCTCGAAAAAACCGAGCTCATTCACTTTTGGCAAGGAAACCATTGAAGTTTTGCTCCTTTCGGGATGAATGCGGCGACTCTCGGATGTAATCTGTGTCAATTTTCTGTCTAATTTCATTGTAACAGCAATTACGCCGTCAGCAATCTTTTTTTCCGAATTTTCGCGCAAACTCGTCATAACGTTTATAATGAATGTGACGACGAACGGATGACTCAAAAGCTTGCCGCTTCGGCGCCGTTATGCCGAATAGGCCGCAAACGACCGCAAGAAAGAGGAGTTCACGTGTCCTACCTTCCGCAATATATCGACCATTATCCGAATATGAACACCGCTTTTCCGCTGCATCTTTCGATCAACCGGCTGGGAAGCGGATACCCTGCGCACCGCCACGATTATTTGGAGCTGTCGTACGTCACTCAGGGCGAAGGCACGGAGACGATCAACGGCGTGACGCACCGGATGACGCCCGGCACGCTGTCGTTTATACAGCCGTACCAGATTCACGAGCTGTACACGGAACCGGGCAACACGCTCACTTTGTATAATATTCGGTTCAGTCACGGACTGTTCGCCGAAATGGAAGGCAAAACGGAGCTGCAGCGGCTGCTCGTCGGCTCCGATCCGTCGCTTCCTTCCTACCATACGTTCGAGAAGGAGCAGGCGGATGCCTTGAAGCGTTCGTTCGACGAGCTGTATAACGAATATAACGGAAGCGAAAGCTGGAGACGGCTGAAAATGAAAGTGATCCTGATCGACATTTTGATCGGCTTCGACCGGAGACGGGAGCGGACGGCGAAGGTGAGGGAGAAAGAAGGAGCGGAAGCAGGCGTCCCGGGCAAAAGCTTGTATTTGGACATAATCTGGTACATCCAGCATCATTTCAAGGAGGAGCTGACACTGAAGGCGGTTGCGGACCATTTCCGCATCGCCCCCGCTTACCTCAGCTCGCTGTTCAAGAAAAAGGCGGGACGAACGTTTCTGGACCATCTTCACGACGTAAGGCTCCGCCATGCATGCGGCCTGTTAACCTCCACGGACATGAAAGTGTCCGATATTGCGATGGAAGCCGGCTACGGCTCCTACAACACGTTCTCGCGCATATTTCGCGAACAAAAAGGCACGACTCCGAACGATTACCGCAAGCGGCCCGGAGGAGGATGATTCCTCTCCTCCCGGGCCGCTTGCCGGCATCCGTAAGCCGTGCAGCTTTGTGTGTGATTATTCGATTCCCGCCGCGGCGAACAGGCGGTCATACTGCTCCTTCGTCCGCGCAAGCAGCTCTTCCGCAGGCTCCTGCGGCGGCTGCTGGGTGAGCACCTCCTGCGAGGCGGAGCCGGTATAGCCGGTTTGCTTCAGCGCCTTCAGGAAGCCGACCAGATCGATAACGCCTTCGCCGGTCAGCAGTCGGCCATTGTCAAGCGCTTCGTGAACCGGGACGTTCGGGGCATCGTTCAGATGCACGTGAACGATCTGCTCGGCGCGAAGCCGCGTAATATGTTCCGTTCCGAGTCCGTTCGTGTACCAGTGGTAGCAATCGAGCAGCAAGCCGACGTTCGGCTCGCCGATCGCCTCGATCATGTCCAGCGTATCCGCCATCGTCCAGATGAACGGATTTTTCCAGCGCGTCCGCAGATGGTGCGGCCCTACGAATTCAAGGCCCAGACGGATGCCGTAGGCTCCGTAGATTTGCGCGCACAGGCGCAGCCTGCGGATTGCCGCCGCCATGAACGGCGCAGCCGGCTCGTCGGTCGAAGGCAAAATATATGTCGTGCTCGACGTGCAGCCGAGCTGCTGCGCGAGCGCCGCATTTTTCATCAGAGTCGGCAATCCGCTGCGGAACTCCTCTTCCGTTGTCCTCCATTGAACCGGCAATCCGATCGAGCCGATGACAAGGCCGTGGGAACGAAGCAGCTCTGCCGCACCGTCCACCCCGCGACCGTCGACCAGGCCCGCCACATCGATATCCACCGATTGAAATCCGTACTTCGACGCCAGCGCAATAAACTGCTCGGCGCTGCCGACATTCCCAAGCCCTGCCCGGGTCAGACCACGCAAAATTGCCATTCGTTTACGCTCCCCTTTCGTGATAACCTGCTTATCTCAGGCCTTCCCAGTCGAGCTTCACTTCGCTGCCCGTGCGGGACGACTCGTAGATCGCGTCGATGATCAGATTGTTCGTCAGACCGGTAATCGCCGAAGGAAGCGGCTGTGTCCCGTTTAGCACGCAATCGAGGAAATGGCGGCTGAGACGGATGCGCGGCCCTTCGTCGTTCGCAGGCGTCTTCAGCGCAACTTCCATGTCGCGGTCGAACGCTTCCGTCAAAAACTTGCCTTCGGCGCCGCGAATCGAAGCGCCGCCTTCGGAGCCCATCAGATGGATAAACGGCTTGCTGTCCGTGTCCATATGCACCGCCCAGCTCACTTCCAGCGTTAACGTGCTGCCGTCCTCCATCCGGATCAGCGCCGTGCTGAGATCCTCGACGTCCCACACGCCGTTCCAGTTCGGCGTACCCCACGTGCCGATGCCTTTTTTCTTCGGCCCGAACTCCGCGTATACGGCGCCCGATACGGCAACCGGCTTCGGATCGCCCATCAGATACAGCGCGAGGTCAAGCATATGCACGCCGATATCGATAAGCGGGCCGCCTCCCGACATGTCCTTGCGCGTAAACCAAGTGCCCCAGCCCGGGATGCCCTTGCGGCGGTACCAGCCCGTTTTGGCCGAATAAATGCGGCCGAGCGCGCCGGCTTCCGCTTGCTTCTTCACTTGCAGCGGCACCCAGTCCCAGCGCATCTGGTGCGACACCATGAGCACGTTGCCGGTAGCGCGCTGAGCGCGAACGATCCGCTTCGCATGCTCCGAATCGAGCCCCATCGGCTTCTCCAGCAGCACGTGCTTGCCCGCTTCCAGAGCGGCAATCGCCAGGTCCGCATGGAATTTATTCGGTACTCCTATAATAACCGCGTCGATATCGCGATTTTCGATCAGCTTCTCCGGGCTTTCTTCAACGACCGGGATGCCGAACTGTTTCGCCCGCGACTCCGCAAGCGGTTTGGCAACGTCCGTAATGGCCGCGATTTCGCATAGATCCGCCAGCTTGCTGAATTCCCCCGCATGGACAGCCCCGATGTTGCCGGCGCCGATAATGCCCAGTCTGGTTTTCCGACTCATTTTGTATACCCCTCTCCTCATGCGTTAGGCATGTTTTAGCGTAGCTTTTCACGATAAGTATAAGGCAAGCCCGGCCTGAATACGTTTCATTTTTTTAACTCGTTGTCCCAACTTTTAAGACATTCGCCGAAAAAAAAGCCCCTCCCTGCTGCGGGAAGCAGCGAAAGAAGGGTAGTTCGGAGCGAAATCGCGGCTTCGTGCCGGTTTTCCCGCTTGACTTACTTCGAGTTTTTGAGCAGTACCTTTTCCTCTTCGATCTGCTTGTTCGCAATCTCTTCCTGCTCGCGCATGACGGTGTTGATGTCGTCGTTTGTGATCACGAGCCGTTTCGTGATCGCCCCGAGACTGGAAATGACGATTGCGTCGAATTCGGTCGGCGGATTCAATTTGGCCGATTTCGTTTTGAAAATGCCGGCGATGTTTTTTCCTTTGAAGCTGCCCAGATCGGAAGCGTATTTCTTCTGCATTTCCGGCGTGTTGATAGCGGAAATTTTGCCTTTGGCGGTAACGATCGACTGCACGTACTCGGAAGTCAGGAACTGGATGACGTCGAACGCCTGATCCTTATGCTTGCTCGTATCGGATAGCATCAGCGCCTGAATGTCGTACTCGCGGCCGGTTCCGAGCGAATCCTTGAAATTCGGCAGCGATACGATATCCCAATTGAACACCGTGCCTTTCTTGAACGCATCCTCCAGCTTGATCGAGGTGCCGCTGGCCCAGCCGGGCAGCATCGCTACGCTCTGGAACTTGATGAAGCTGTCGTCTCCCTTGCCGTACTCCTCGGCCGGAACGTTGTTGTTCGGAATGTTGTTCGTATCGCGGATGAGTTGGAAGACTCGCTTCCAGCCGTCCGTATTGATGGAGGCCGTCATATTCGCCGGATTGACCCACGGCAGAGACAGCGCGGAGCCGAGATGGCGGGCATCGGTCACTTCCAAGCCGCGGAATTGCTTGCCGCCGTCAACCCTCGCGATTTTGCGCGCAAGCTCCAGCGTTTGCTCCCAATCCATGCCGTCCTTCGGATACGGCAGGCCGAATTTGTCGAGGATGTCCTTGTTGTAGAACAAGGCGCCGATATTTTGCGAGAACGGAATCGCCACCAGCTGTTTCCCCGCGTCGTAGCTTCGGATCGTGTCGATCGCCTGCGGATCGAAGATGGACAGGTCGACGTTTTTGCTTTTGACGAAGCTGTCGAGATTTTGAATCAATTTCAAATTTTGCAGCTCGCGGAATTTCGGATTGGCCGTGTAAATGATGTCCGGAAACGTTCCTGCGGCAATGAGGTCCTGCGGCTTCGTCCCCGTACCGTCCCTGACCATCTTCAAAGTGACGTAAGGCATCTTTTCCGCCAGCGCTTTGACGAAAATATCGAACTGCTCGTCAGATAAGCTCGATCCGGTCTGGTACATCGTCAAAGAGACGGGTGCGGTGTTTTTCTCTGTCCCGGCCGGTTTCGCCCCGTTGTCCTCCGGCTTCGTACCTGTTCCGCCATCTTTGCCGCATGCCGTCAGCGCCAGCGACAAACTCAGGACGACCGCCGCGCTTGCGCGGTAAAACCCTTTTTTCTTCATATCCATAGTTACGATCCCCTTATCGAATGGTATTTGCTAGTTTTCCGCTTTAAGCTTTCGGGGCAAGCCGGTCGTACCGCCATACCTGCAATTGCGGCCGGATAAAGCCGCCGTCGCCGGCAACGACAAGAGCGAATCGGCTGTTTCCGTCACCCGCTTCCGCTGCTCGCGCCGCACACATGGCGATTACGTTCGTTTTCGTCGGAATGGCGCAGCGGTCATTGCCCGTCACGTTCCACAAATAAGCCGTGCCGGCATCGCCCAGCAGTACATGGCCCCCGCCCAGGCAAACAATCTGTGTCTGTTCCGATCCCTCTAGCTCCCCTTGCAAGGTCGCCCGATGCCGTCCGGGGGCTGTCTCCGTCTTGCACGCCAATTCGTAACGATCGCCATCCTTGATAATTGCCGCATAGTCCTTACCGTACGCATCCCAGCAAACGGCATGGCGTTCGAGCACGATCCATTGTCCGTCCTTCATGCCGTACAGCGTGCCGCTGCCCGAAGAGGCGATCATGCCGCTATCGTGCGCCTTCAACCTCACAATCGGCTCCGGGAACGTATGGATTAGCTTTTGACCGGAAACAGGGGCGTAAGCGCCATCCTCCCGCTTTGCCTCCATCGCGTACAAGCCGCAGCCTACCGCCGCCCACAGAACGCCGGCCGCATCGTAAGCAACACATGCCGCGCCGTCCTCCAGCTCCGTGTACCGCCTGCTCTTCATATCGACCGGCTCTCTCGCAAACCGCCACAAATCGCGGGTATCCGCCCGGAACAGCTTGGCATCCGCCGTATAAGCCGTTTCCCCCCGGCCGATCGCTACGCTGTTTACCGGCGAGCCTAGATGCAGGGTGCCCAGAATCGCCTCAGCGTCAGCGGAAACCTCCCACAAATACCCGTCGCTCGCGGCAACGAGCCAGCGGTCCCTACCCATGTGCGCCATACCGGATGCGGAAGGGATTCCGTCACCCAGCGGGCATATCGCCTCGCAAACCGGCAGTTCGCTGTCGTCGGCGGCCTCCGCTTGCACCTGTGTCTGGGATAGCGCTTTCCGTTTCGCATCGACCAGTTCCAAGGCGGAACCCGGAAACGCCCAATCCGCCTCAGGCAAAATCCGGCGCTGCCGGTGATCAAGCGTTTGGACCCGAACGCCGTCCCCCGCTATGTCGATCACCCGCGACAGCCGATCGCCGTCTCTGGTAGCCGAGCCATGCACCCCCGTGATGAAAAACGTCGTTCCGAAACGGTTCGTCTTCGAGTCCGGATAGCCGTGCCCCAAATGGTAATGGGCGGAAAACCAGAGGACGATTTCCGGCGTTTCGCGCAAAAGGCGGTGCCAGCGCAGCGCATCGTGATTTTGGTCCAGATAGGCGTTCGTAGCGCGCACATGCACGCCGGGCACCGTCCGAAGTCCGCAGCCGATCGGCGGGGCGTGCGTGAACATGATCACGGGCACGCCACTACGCTCCTGCAATTTCGCGGTCAGCCACGAGAACTGCTCCTCCGACACGTAGCATTCCTGAACGTGATAGCAGGAATCGTCCGGCTGCGGATCGGTGCTGACGAAGAAGAGTCGGAAGTCGGCTTCCTCGATGACGCCGTAACCGGCAGACTGGCCAAACAATTGGATCAGCTCGCGCTCCATCGTACCGTGCTCCTGCCCTTTGCCTCCCGATTCCCGCTGTAAATCGTGATTGCCCAAAATCGCCCGCAGCGGCTTACCGATCCGGGACAGCAGCTCGTGGGACTGCCTCAGCCCTTCCGGTCCGCCGATCAGCCGATTGCTGCCGAAATCGCCCAACGGCACGACGAGGTCCGGCTCGCATTCGCGGATATCGTCCATACACTGCGCCGACCAGTCCAGTTCGGCCTCATTCAGATGAAAATCGCCCAGCACTACAATTCTCAATTCCGATCACTCCCACTCGCCGTCTTTTCGTACATTTGTCTCTCTCTGTTTGGTTTGACAAAGCTTTCCGCTTCGCCTTGCACTTTTCGACCTTCGCCCTGCCTTTCGGCCGGTACTCGGCCCCGATCGCCCCCTGGCTTAAATACATCCCCTCTTCGATAAAATGATCGATATCGATCACATTTTCTTGTATATATTCAGTTTATATGGTAAAATGATCGTTGTAAATGATTGTTTTCGATCATTATTTGGAGGATTACGATGAACGAGAAGCGCAAACAAGCAGTTCTTCATTTACTGCGTACTAACGGCTTGATGAGCGTTACCGATCTGTCCGAGCAGCTAGGCGTTTCCATCGTCACGATTCGCCGAGACTTGACCGAGATGGAGAATCTGGAGCTGATCCGCCGAATTAACGGAGGCGCGATGCTGCCAATTGCGCAGACGGCTCCCGCAGAGACGTCGAAAGACCCGTACCGGCAGCACAAAAAAGCGATTGCCGAAGCGGCAGTCGCTCTAATCCGACCAGGGGACACCATCTTTATCGATTCGGGCTCGACGAACTACCAGATTGCTCAATTGATGTCGTCTTTATCCGATATTACGGTTATTACGAACGGACTCGAAATCGCCTATCATCTTTACCGCCACCAAAAAAACATAACGACCTTCGTCTGCGGCGGAACGACCGGCCCGATGCATCCCGAGGCGGGCATCGTCGGCCCGCTGGCGGAAAAGCTGATCGCCCAGTTCCGGGCCAATATCGCCTTTATCGGCACGTCCGGGATCGATAGGAAGATCGGCCTCACCGTCCCTTACCTGCTCGCGGCCAGCATCAAAACGATGATGATGGAAAACGCCAGCCAAGTGGTGCTCGTCTCGGATCACAGCAAATTCGGCAAAGTGCATTCGGCGTTCGTCAGCCCGCTGTCCAGCATCCATCATCTGATAACGGACAAGCTGGCTCCAGCGGACGATATCGCTTCTTTGCGCAGCGCCGGGATGCAGGTAACGCTTGTTTGATCCGGCGCTTGAGGCGGACGCTCCGCTGCTCCGTTCGGCCAAGCCGCCTGCCGGCCATCTGCCAGTGCTGGAGCTATCGGACCGTGTATAACCGTGCGGAAACTGCATCGTTCGGCGGCATCCTCGCCTTCGCGAACACGAACGGCTCGGCGATGCCGGCCGCCGGAGCAATAAGAGTCTTCTGGGCGTGTTATATCAGCCAAATTCAGGGAACCTGCAAGGATAGCAGCCTTTAGGGCTGCTATTTTGTGCCAAAACCAGTATTTGTGGCGATGGTGAATGGAATAACAGTCCCAAAAGCACTCTATTTTTCCAACATGAAATGTCTACGGAAAATAGAGGGTTTAAAGGACCGCTATTGTGTACGCAGCAGCAGAGATACCCTGCAAGATGTGCCGGAGCGGCCGCATGATCCGGGAACATCCCGATTGGCACACAAAAGGACCTCAATCTCACCGCCGCAAAGCGGAAGCTGAGGTCCTTTTCCTCGCTGCAATCGGTTTTAGCCGGGACCGGGACCAGGAGCAGCCTCAGCCGTCTCCCCGCACTTCCCGCACTTCCCGCGCTCAGGCAAGCGCTTCGCGCACGCGCTCAAGCTGCTCAGGCTCCAGCGTTATTTTACCCGCAGCCGCGTTCGATTCCAACTGCGCGGCAGACGTGGAGGACGGGATGATCGGTCCCATGCCGGGCAGCGTCAGCATATAGGCCATGACGAGCTGATTGATCGCAATCCCCCATTCGCGCGACAAAACGGCAAGCCGGCTCAGCTTGTCCGCCGTCGCGGCGTCGATCGACGCATCCCCTTCGTCGTAACGGCGATCTCCCGGACCGACGGCGGCGGCGTCCAAATAACGGTCGGTAAGCAGCCCGCGGGCGAGCGGACTCCATGGCACGAAGGCGATCCCGTTTGCGGCGCAGTACCCGAGCACACCCGGCCTCTCGTCCTGTTCGCCGTCCAGAACGTCGAACTGGTTTTGGACCGCTGCGATACGGCAGCGCACGGACAGAGCGGCGGACTTTTCCTTGTACAGTTCGAGCTGCTCCTGAGTAAAGTTGCTCACGGCAAAATAGCGGACTCTGCCGTCGCGGACCAAATCCTCCACCGCGGCAAGGCTTTCCTCGGGCGGCGTATCCGGATCGAAGCCGTGGAAGTAGAGCACGTCGATCCAATCGGTCTGCAGACGCTCCAGAGAAGCATCCACCGATGCGATGATATTCGAGCGGGACAAGCCGCTATGGTTCGGCGTCGTGCCGTCCATGCCGCCGAACAGCTTCGTCGCCAGTACAATATCGCGCCTGTGGACGCTATTGGCCCGAAACCAGCGGCCGATCACACGCTCCGAATTGCCCGAGGCGAAGTTGTACCGGTTGGCCGTATCCCAGAACGCGACCCCCAGCTCAAGCGCTTTGTCGAAAATGGCGAAGGCTTCCCGTTCCCCCACACGCGAGCCGTCCCCGGTTTCCGGAAAACCGATCTTCCAGGTGCCGAGTCCGATATTCGAGACGCGCAGTCCTGCATCTCCCAGCCTCCTATAAGGCATGCCGCGATATTCGGTCGTCTTGAACGGTACGTTGTACAGCGCCGGATTCGGCGTTAAAGCATCCATTATCGCACCCTCCTTACGGTTCGAGGTTGTATTACACCTGTATACACACTCTATTATCCTATTACTCGGCGCCGGTGGCAACCCTCGTTTCATCGCCCGTCCGGCATAAAATACTCGTCTGACGCCTCCCGAACAAAAAAGACCGAATCACGTAGACTCGGTCTTTTTTCCTGTAGCGAGATAATGGGAGGGAGGTCGGCCCATGATGCGCGTGAAAGCTTTGCTGAACGACTGAACCGTTTCATAGCTTAGGCGCGTCGCGATTTCCTGAATGGACAGGTTGCCGTATTTGAGCATTTCCAGCGCTTTTTCCACCTTTTTTTGGTTGATATAGCGCTGCAGCGTCATGCCGGTTTTGTCCTTGAACGTATGCGACAAATATGTATAGCTGTACCCCAGCTTCTCCGCGATCGTCCCGATCGATTTCAACTCGTAAATATGGCTTTCGACGTAACGGATGACGGAATACACCGTATAACCGACAGAATGCGGCGATTTGTGCGCGACGTAAACAGGAGCTCTGCCGCTTGTTTCCGTAAAGGCGCGGTAAGACAGGACGATAACTTCCTCCAGATAATTGCGAATCATCGTGCGTGAAAACGGCTTTTGCGCGTAAAACTCGTCCATGTTGCGGAGAAACGGACTCATCAGCCCGAACGTGTCCTTCGCATGATGGTACGGCGCGGATTGCAGAAAAGTATGGATGGCCGACATCTCCTCGTCCGCCGTTTCGTTAAACTTGAAGCCCATGTATACGAAACGCAGCAAACTCGCTGAATCCGTGCGAATGGCGTGTTTGTAGCCGACAGCGTTACATATGATATCCCCTTCGCTGACCGGAATACACGTATCGTCGCTGTAAAAAAAACCGCTGCCTGAAACGATGTAGCTGAGCTCCAGACAATATTGCAGATGCGGTTTAATCTCATAGCCGCGTTCGCAGCAAATTTCCCCGATCTGGAACAAAACGATGCTTCCGAACGTCGATCCGCCCTTGGGAAACACATTGTCGAAATGAAACAAACATCCCGCCCGATCTTCTCGCCCCATCTTCTAGTTGCCGCGAGGGAGCTCGATCCACTGATAAGGCACGGCGGCTGCCCGAATGCCGTGTTCGATAATCGTCATGATCGCGATCGTTTCCGCCGGATCGACCGCAGGCTCCCCGCTTTCGAAAAACCGCACCAAATCGGCGATAAACGAGCCGAAAAAGTCCGATTCCGCCCGGACTGCAGCACTCTTGCCCGCCGCCCCGTAATGAACGCTCAGGCTGAATGGTGCGCCTGCGAAATGATGAATGGCCGCTTGCCTGCCGCCGGCAAAACCGATCAGCCAGGCTGGCGTGCGCTCCGTGCCGATAAACATGACCCGCTCCGCTTCGCTGCCCAAAAGCGAAACGATCGGCTCGATCTGGTGAATGGAATAGTTGGCGAAGGAGCCAGGCCCGACGCTGTTAATCATGTCGATGCCGGTTTTGTCGAGTTTGCCGTATTCCGCTGCATACCGCAGAGCGGAGGACGAAAATAGCGGCGTGCCGTGCTTCTCCGCCAGCTCGAACAGTCGCTGCGCGATCGCCTGGCTCGGCGCGAACGTTTTGTCAACGTAGGTCGGCTTGCCGGATCGCAGCGGCAGCTCGGCCAGCTCCTCATGAAACTGCGGGTGATCCGGCGACAGCACAACCAAGTAATCGCTGCGGTCAACGACCTCCTGGATGGAGCCAAGCAGCTCGACACCATGGTCCGCACACCAGGCGGCATTTGTCCGGCCGTTCGGCGAATCCGTTAAGGCATACGCGTAAGCGACGTTCATTTCCCCATTTGACGCCTGCCGAATCCATTCCGGGTATTTATTCGCGTGCCATTCGTCCAGAAAGTAGTCGATGAACCCGATCTTTTTCATGGTATCCCTCCCTCCTTCCTTTAAGATTCGAGCGAAATTTCGGCGCGGCGGTCGGAAGAATCGTAGATCGCCTGAATGATCTGGCTCGATAAAATGACGGTGTCGATATGGGCAGGCGACTTATGCCCCGTACGAATGCCATCGAGGAATGCGTCGATTTCGTTCTGGAATGCGTCGCGCGCACTGTATTTTGGTTTGATTTCCAGCAGCGCGCCGTCCTTCGCCCCGTAAACCACAAATTCTTTGCCGTACTGAAGCCGGATGCCGGCTTTGTCGCCAAGAAAATCGATGTACATTTCCTCAACGCCGATGTTTTGCGCCCACGCGCCATTAAGTGTAATGGTCGGCCCTTCCGTGCGGATCAGCGCCGTGACGGAATCGTCCACGTCGTACGTGCCGGCGAAGTTGGGCGGCCCGGCCCACATGTTCACGTAGGCGTAGTTTTCCATGTCCTTGCCGAGCTTGCTGAATGCCTGACCCGTGACCGTAAGCGGTTTCGGATCTCCCGAGCAGTACATGACGATATCCAGGAAGTGGACCCCCCAGTCGATCAAAGCGCCGCCGCCGGCAATCGCCTTCGTCGTAAAGGCGCCTCCAAGCCCTGGGATGGAGCGGTGCGCACGGAAGCTGACGTACACATGGTACAGCTCGCCAAGCTCGCCGTTTTCAATCATCTGTTTGATCCGGTTAACACCGGTGTTAAACCGGTTGACGACGCCAATATTCAGCACCTTGCCGGTTTCGTGCTGGACCTGCTGCATCTCCAGCGCTTCGGCATACGTTCGCGCCGCCGGTTTTTCGCACAATACGTTTTTGCCGGCGCGCAAGCAAGCGATGGAAATGGGCGCATGCAGGTGATTCGGCGTGCAGATCGAAACCGCTTCCACCTCAGGATCGTTCAGAATGATCGAATAATCCTCGATCGCTTCGCCGCGGCCGTATTCCGCCGCCGCTTTTTCCGCCCGAGCGCGGTTGATGTCGCAAAAATATTTAATGTCCGCAGCCGGGTTAGCCGCGTAAGCCTTAATATGCCGACTGCTGGCGATTGAGCCGCAGCCGATGATCGCAACCTTGATTGTATCCATCTCCATACCCCTCCATTATACACCTGTTAGATAAGTTAATTGTATCGTCGCCACCCAATTTGACAACATCCAGCTTTGGGTTTGCGCTTATCCCAATTTGTGTTTTGCATGAACAGGAGCAGGAGCGGCTTTTGTTCCCCCTCTTTGTAAATGGAGCAGCAATAGCCCAGGTGTAGATCACCCAGGTTATTGAAAAGCAGGCTTCAATTCTGCCGGTGCTGCTTGTCCATCAAAGGCGCAAGATGCTCAATAACAAACGTCTTCAAGCAATCCAGCAGCTCGCCCTTGCTGCCGTATACCTGAGCGCTTGGGAACGGGAGCAGGAAGATGCTCATCTCCTTGGAACCTAGATGTGCGACAGCCCGGTTCATGCTGATTCCATGCGCCAGATCGACCGGCTCGAAGGATAATCCGAACAGGCGGGACAGCACTTCCTTCTTGAAGCCGTTCGCTCCGCCAAGTCCGATCAGTACCTTCGCAGGGGACTTCACGAACGCGTTAAGCAGTATTCGTTTGCGCTTCTCGGCATCTTCGCTGTAGTCGCTGAAGCTATCCTTCTTAGCTGAGGCAAACTGGTTATAAGCGCTCAAATAGCATTTTTCGATCGTTTCGGTTACCCTGTACTCGTCATACCAAGCCCCTTCATTGGGCCGCGGGAGATGCCTCCAGTCCGTCAAAGCCGTCTGAATCCCCTCGCGCGGACAGAACAATCCTTGCAGCGCGAATTCTTTGATTTTCCGCTCGGTCTCTTTCGAATGATCCGTTTCGAACCAGCTTTCGATCGGTGTGTTTGCCTGGTTTTCCAAAGCCAGTACGATGCGGGAAATGCTCGGCAGGAACGAACCGCGAACCGTGTCGGATACTTTGGGCTTTCCGCCTTTTGCCCGCAAATAATCGACTATTTTGTCGCGTCCGCCGAGCGCAGCCGGTTCCCAGAAGAAGCCGTCTGTCTCAAGATCGCCGAACGTATACGTATACGAGGATGAGCCCGGCTCCTTGCCGAAAGTGCTGCAGCGCGCCTCCACATTCGCTTCAATGCTGAAAGTGCCAGTCCCTTCTTCATTACCGAAGAAGAGAATATCGGCCTCCGGAAAATTGCCGCATCCGACGTAATGAATCAAGCGCTGGTATTGCTCCGGACTGATGCGCCAATCCGGCGTTTCGGTTTCCAGATACTCTGTTCCTACCGAATCGTCAATGTGCTCCTGCTGGGCAGGGGAAGTCTTCTTAATCGCCTCATAGGCCAGAAGCTCACCTTCAGATGCCTCAGTTGAAATAACCTTGAGTTCTTCCGGATAGAAGAACGCTGGTTTGCACAGTTCTTGGCTGTTTCGTACCATTCGCAGTTGGACTACTACATACTTTTTCGGTGACGTCCCTATAACGACACCAACACGTTTATTCCTTACCAAATCCGAGTTTTTACCCTCATGTTTTTTGGCTCTATAGACAATTTGAACTTCGTCTCCAACCCGAATCGGTGTTCCGCCTATATCCACGTAATATTCCACTTTGCTGCCCCCATAGTTTCGTTATGTATGATTGCCTCTGTTTCTTTCATAGCTCCATGATGCACGATCGACTTGTCAATAATTTGACAGGTCAATCATACAGCATTCGGGTTCTGTCCAGTTCTTGCCGTATCTTTACAACAAGCTCCCCCGGACCGATCACGCGCACCTGGCTGCCCCAAGCTAGCAGCCAGCGGAGCAGGCCTTCGTTGACGGCTGCGCTTGTACGCAGGGAAAACCAGTTTTCGTCAACCGCATACGGATGAATGCCGGTTCCGAAACGGTCCGTCATGACGTTTAACAAGCTTCTGTGAAAATGAATTTCAATCGACTGCGCTTTGCCGGGATACATATGGAAGGAGGCTTGGAGATGCGTCTGGATATCGAACGGTACAGGTTTGAACGTCTGCTCCTCCATTACGACGTTTCTCATCCGGTCGATGCGGTAATGAATAGGGACCTGATCGTCCAACCGCCGCGCAACCAAGTAATAGTAGTCCCGGTGCCAGACGACGGCCAGCGGAATCCGGTCGTACCGTTTCCCGTCGTGCCTCAGCTGAAACTGCATTTTTTCATTGTAGCCACCATATTGAAACGAGACGGCACGGCCGTGCTCAATCGCTTCGTGAAGCGTGTGCAGGTAATATTTGATATGCCGGCTATCTGTTTTAACCGAATCCCAGACGGCCGTTTTCCGCCGGATCGTCTCGCGAATAGGTTCGCTTGTAAGCGTATGAAGCTTCTCGATGATCGTATTCGTGTCTTCGAGCGGGAGCGAGCGAAATGCCGAAACGGCGTCAATCAGCATTCGAAGTTCATGTGGCTCGAACAAATGATGCTGAAAGGAAAAGGCCGATGTGCCCCGATCCCGGATTTCTTCCTGAATGTCTACCCCGTAGTGCTGCAGCGATCTGATCAGACTCTTGACCGTATTTCGCGAAATCGGATGTCCGAAGCGGTATTCGTACTGCTCCATGATATCGCGAACCGTAAGCCAATGCCGGTCGTCCGTCTTGCGCTTGATCAGCTCCAGCAAAAATAAAATCCGGCTAGCGCCGTCTCCCTCCGACATAAACTCCCCCTCTCGAACTAGAGGCCCGATGAATGGCGGCTAATCTCAAATGTTTCCATTATATCACTTGATTGTGATAACGGATCGATTATTGCTTCTACTATTTTTTCGATCGACGGACCGGGAAAAAACGGTTTTACCGATTCGCTCCCTACCTCGCGGAGCCGGCGTTTGCTACGATGATTTTCCTGCCTTCTTTCGGCCGCGGACGAAGGAGGGAATAAGGTCATTCCTAGGCAAAGAGAAGGAGATCATAGCGATGCTGTTCAGCGTGCTAGCCCGAAAAGCTTACGCCCGGAATTTGCAATACCGTCTATCCCATGCGATCAATACGGTCGCAACCGCCATTTTTGGCTACGTTTTCATCTCCGTATGGGCCAGCATCGGCGCCAGCCGGTCGCTCGGCGAATACGGAACGGACGGCATGATTACGTATGTCGCCTTCAACCAAGCGTTCATCTGCGTCACGATGTTCGTGACGAACGGACTCGGACTCGACCGGCAAGTGCGCACGGGGCAAATTTCGCTCGATCTGATGCGCCCAGTCCATCTGTTTCCGCATCTCCTTTACCGCGAATGCGGCCAGCTTTTGTACCAGCTTCTGTATAAAACGGTCCCGCTCTTCGCTTTGTACTCGCTTACGCTCCCGATTCTGTTTCCGGCCAGCTGGTACGCTTGGCCGCTCGCCTTTACCGCAGTCGCACTCTCCGCCTACATGAACATTTGCATCAACTATATGATCGGCGCCGCTTCGCTATGGTCGACCGAAGCGAGATGGCTGTACTGGGTCAGCATTTCGGCCTCATCCTTCCTTGCCGGCGGCATGATTCCGATCGAATGGCTCCCTCGCTGGCTGCAGCTCGTCAGCTCCTGGACGCCTTATCCGTATATGCAGTACGTCCCGGCCCGCCTGTTCCTGGGCATGGAAAGCGGCTATGCGCTTCTCCCTTCCGCCGTCTGGTGCGCCGCGCTGACGCTGGCGTCGTTCGGCATGACCGCGCTCGTACGACGCAAAGTGGAGGTGCAAGGCGGATGAACGCCCTCAAGCTGTACGCGCTGCTCATCAAGGCGAGCGTGCGTAGCCGGATGCAGTACAAGTTGAATTTCCTGCTCTCGTCGTTTTTCGCCTGCTTGATGTATGCGCTCGAATTTTCCGTCATCGCCCTCATTTTGGCCAAGTTCGGCGCGCTTGAGGGCTGGAGTCTGCCCGAGGTCGCTTATTTGTACGGCGTGATCATACTGGCGCATACGATCTACCGGATTTTCGCTTCGGACGTACACCGGCTGGAAAACTACTTCGTAAACGGCGAGCTCGACCAACTGCTGATCCGTCCGCTCCCGGTGCTGCTTGCGCTCATGTCGCAAAATTTCAGTATGCAGGCGGGCCAATTCGTGCAAAGCTTCGCCGTGCTTGTGTTCGCGATCTCATCGCTGCTCGGCAGCGAAACCGTAGGCTGGATCATCGTCCCCGAAACGGTGTTCGCCGTTCTGTGCGGCGCCGTCATCCTGTTTTCGATCGGCCTAGCCACGGCCACGGTCGGATTTTGGACGATGCGTATCAACGAGCTGCAAAATTTGACCGAGGACGCTTCGCGCAACGCCGCCCTGTATCCGCTCGACGTTTTCCCCGGCTGGCTGAAGACGTTCCTGCTCACCGTAATCCCCGTCGGCTTCGTCAATTACGTGCCGGCGCTGTACACGGTTCGCGGTGTAGGCGGGCCTTGGCTGCTTGCCGCTACCGGCGCCTTCGCGCTGCTGTTCCTGGCGGCAAGCCTGCTGTTCTGGCGCTATGGCGTAACGAAGTACCAGAGCACGGGAAGCTGACAAGTACCTGCCGGGGCTCTTCGCCCCGATTCGCCCCCATTACCGAAAGGAGCAAACCGATGATCGAGGTAAGCCATATACGCAAAACGTTTCGCCTTCCGGTGCCGAAAACGGGCCGGCTTGCAGCCGTCCGCAGCCTGCTCAGCCGCGAGAGCCGGCTGAAGGAGGCGGTGAAGGATATCAGCTTCACGATTGAAACCGGCGACTTCGTCGGCTACATCGGCCCGAACGGAGCCGGCAAATCGACGACGATCAAAATGCTGACCGGCATTTTGCATCCGACAAGCGGAGAAGTGTTCGTGCATGGGCTCAGCCCGCACCGTCACCGCCGCCAGGTCGTGCGGAGGCTCGGCGTCGTGTTCGGACAGCGCAGCCAGCTCTGGTGGGATTTGCCGGTCAGAGACTCCTACGACATCCTCGCCGCGATGTACAGGGTCGATGAAGTGGCCAAGCTTCGGCGGCTTGCCGAGTATCGCGAGCTGCTGGCGCTGGACGAATTTCTGGACACGCCGGTGCGGAAACTATCGCTCGGTCAGCGCATGCGGGCCGACCTGGCGGCGGCTCTGCTTCACGATCCGGACATCCTGTTTCTCGACGAGCCGACAATCGGACTCGACGTCGTGGCGAAAAAAAGCATTCGCCGGTTTCTGAAAACGATCAACCGCGAATACGGCAAAACGATCCTGCTGACCACCCACGATATGGACGATATCGAGCAGTTGTGCCAACGGGTGATCGTCATCAATCACGGCGAGATTGGCTATGACGGAACGATCGCCGACCTGCGCGGACGAATCGGTCTGCCGACGCGGATGAAGGTAACGTTTCGCGGCAGACCGGCTGTCCCCGATTCGTGGCTGTCGCCGTTTACGATCCGCGAGCAGCAGGACGATACGCTCACGCTGGAGTGCAACCGCCGCGACGTCACCGCGATGGACGTGCTGCGCGAGATCAGCTTGTGGGGAGAAGTGGCCGACGTGCATATGGAGGAGCCGGAGTTTGAGGACGTCGTGCACCGGATTTATTAGGGCTGACACACTACAGCAGAAGTAGGATACATGAAAAAAACTCTGTTAATCCGTGCCCTTCTGCGGGATAAGGAGTGGATAACTGGATTTTCTCCTGTTGCCGAACACAGATATCCCGGATGCCCGGATTCAGCAAGAAAATAACTGGATGTTTTCCATCTACACTTAGGTAAACTGGCGTTCAACCGATATTTAGCGGGAGTTTTCCCAGTAGCGACTCCTCGTTTCAGGCACATCACAATAAGAAAGCCACTTCGATTCGCTTTAACGCTTTATCGAACTTAACTGTCTTTAGCAAGGACAAAAGCCAGGTACGGACGCTGCTCGCATCCATACCTGGCTTCTGTTCCCTCTTACGCTTTTCCCGCGCGCTCCTTCAGCTTGCGCAGCTTGTGCATGACACCGTCCGCGCCTCGGCCGAAATAGTCGTGCAGCGCCACATACTGCTCGTACAGCTCCTCATACACCCGGACATGCTCCTCGTTCGGCGTGTACCTCGCCTTCACCGGAGGCCCCATGCGGGCAGCCGCCTCGGCCAGCGTATCGTAGCCGCCGCAGGCGCTGCCCGCAGCGACCGCTCCCATCATCGCCGAGCCGAGCGCGGTCGACTGCTCCGCCGCCGGAATATCGACCGGTTTGCCGGTGACGTCGGCGTAAATTTGCATCAGCAGCGGGTTGCGCTGCGGAATGCCTCCGTTCGCCGACAGCGAGGCGATCTCGATGCCGCTGCGCTCGAACGCTTCGATGACCCTTCTCGTGCCGAAGGCTGTCGCCTCCAGCAAAGCCCGGTACACATCCTCCGGCTTCGTATGCAGCCCGAGCCCGACGATCAGTCCGCGCAAGCTTTCGTCGGCCAGCACCGAGCGGTTGCCGTTCCACCAGTCGAGCGCCATCAGCCCGCTCTCGCCCGGCGCCAGCGCCGCAGCCCCGCGTCCCAAATAATCGAATACGGAGACGCCTTCTTCCGCCGCCTTGTCGCGGACATAACCCGGCACCGCCTGATTCGCGAACCACGCGAACATGTCGCCGACCGCCGGCTGACCCGCCTCGTAGCCGAAATAGCCGGGAACGATGCCGTCCTCGACGACGCCGCGAATGCCCTCGACCTCGCGTTCCACGCTTGAGATCAGCATATGGCACAGCGACGTGCCCATCGCCAGCACCATCGTGCCCGGAGCGACTACGCCAACTCCCGGAACGGCGGCATGCGCGTCGATAATCGCCGCCGCTACCGGAATGCCGGGGCGAAGGCCGGTCAGACGGGCCATCTCCTCGGTCAGCTCGCCCGCCTTCGTGCCGGAGGCGATCACGTCGCCGCGCAGCTTCGTTTCGGCCAACGATTCGAGCCGCGGATCGGCCGCCTTCAAATAGTCTCGGCTCGGGAAACCTTCCGCCTTATGCCAAGTGCCCTTGTAGCCGGCGGCGCAGCTGTTTCTGGCAAGCGTGCCGGTCATCGCCCAGACAACCCAGTCCGCCGCTTCCACGAACCGGTCCGCCGCCTCGAAGACATCCGGGTCTTCGCGCAGCGTTTGCGCTACCTTCGGCAGCAGCCATTCGGACGACAAGCTGCCGCCGTAGCGGCGCAGAAACGTTTCGCCGCGCCCCAGCGCAAGCTCGTTCAGCCGGTCGGCGTCCTCCTGCGCGGCGTGATGCTTCCACAGCTTCACATAGGCGTGCGGCCTCATCTTCCACGCTTCGTCGAAACATAACGGCTTGTTGTCCGGGCTGACCGGCAATATCGTGCAGGCGGTAAAATCGATGCCGATCCCGACTACCTCGTCCGCGGATACGCCTGACAAACGCAGCGTCTCCGGCACGGACCGCCGCAGCACCTCCAAATAGTCGTCCGGATGCTGAAGCGCCCAATCGGTTCCGAGCTTCACCCCGCCGACAGGCAGCTCCTTGTCGATGACGCCGTGCGGGTACGGCGTCACATGCGACGCCAGCACCCTCCCGTCCTTCGTATCGACCAGCAAAGCGCGTCCGGATTCGGTACCGTAGTCGATCCCGATCGCATAAGTTCCCTTCATGTGTCCATTTCCTCCCGGGTCATTTGTATAACGGCCCGTACACGCCGCAAGCGCGGTAGTCCGCTCCTTCCGGATCGCTCGTGCCGAAAGCGTTCCATGCCGACGGACGGAAAATACGCTCCGCCGGAACATTGTGCATGCAAACCGGAATGCGCAGCATCGAGGCCAGCGTGATCAAATCTGCGCCGTTATGGCCGTAGCTGACCGCGCAGTGATTCGAGCCCCAGGCGTTCATGACCGAATACACGTCGCGGAACGGTCCTTCTCCGTTCAAATTCGGCACGAACCAGGTGGTCGGCCAAGTTTGGTCGGTTCTCTTGTCCAAAATATTGTGAATGTCGTCAGGCAGCTCGACCGTATAACCTTCGGCGATTTGCAGCACCGGCCCGATGCCCGCGACCAGATTGACGCGCGCCATCGTTGCCGGCATGCCGCCGCGCGTTGTAAAGTCGGTGGAGAAGCCGCCGCCGCGGAAAAAGTCCACCGCCGGACGCCACAGCGTCGCATCCAGACAAGCTTGCGCCTCTTCCTCCGTCAGCTGCCAGAACGGCTTAACCGTCGGCGATCCGTCCTCGGCCTTTGCCTGTCCGGTCCAATCGAGCGAAGCCGGACCGGAGTTGATGAGGTGAATGACGCCGTTCTCGGCGAGCCCCGAGAGCTCCTGTCCGGTTACGCGCCTCACCGCATCCGGGCTCCAGTACGTACGCACATCGGCGAACAGTTGGGCGGAATTGGTCAGCAAGCTGCCGAACAGCATCGTCACCGCATTGAGCGTATCGTTCTCGGTCGCCACGACGAACGGCTCGCGAATGCCGTTCCAGTCGAACGACGAAGTCAGCATTGCCTCCAGGAAATCGCCGGTCGGGAAATAATCGGTCCAGGCGCGCTGACCCTGGAAGCCGGCGGCGATCGCATTGCGTCCCCGCGCTTCCTCGCCAAAGCCCATCTCCTTCAGCTTCGGATTGCCGATCATCAGGTCGCGGGCGATGAGCGCCATTTTGACGATCGTTTGCCAGTCTCCGTCCTTTTGCTCGCGCGTACGCTTCAAATGCGGCGGGTTGACGTCGTCCCCTTCGCGGCAGTTGTCCTTGGTCCACTGAAGCGCTTTCTCGTACTCGTCTTTGTCGTAAATGCCAAGCTCCATGCGCCGTACAAACTCCGTCATATCGACATACTCGTTTCGCATACCGAGATAGCGCTGGAAGAAAGGCTCATCGGCGATACAGCTGGCGATGCCCATCGACACGTTGCCCATCGACAAATACGATTTCCCGCGCAGCGTAGCGACGGCCAGCGCCGACTTGGCGAATTGCAGCAGCTTCTGCTCGACATCCGGCGTAATCGTCTTGTCGCCCATATCCTGAACGTCGTTGCCGTATATCGCGAAGGCGGGGATTCCTTTCTGGTTATGCGCCGACATCGCCGCAGCGAGGTACACCGCCCCCGGCCGCTCCGTGCCGTTGAAGCCCCAGATCGCCTTCGGGATCGTCGGATCGGTATCGATCGTCTCCGTCGGATAACACCACGACGGCGTTACGCTGATCGAGACGCCGACGCCCTCGCGTCTGAACTTCTCCGCCGCCTGAGCCGCCTCGGCCACGCCGCCGATCGTCGTGTCGGCGATGACGCATTCGACCGGCATCCCGTTCGAATGCCGCAGCTTCTCCGTCAGCAGCTGAGCAACCGACTTCGCCATCTCCATCGTAACATTCTCCAGCGACTCGCGGATTCCTCCTTCGCGGCCGTCGAGCACCGGCCGGATACCGATCTTGGGCAAGCTTCCTTTGTAACGATTAACGAATTGCTGAGTCATGTTCGTTCCCTCCCGAAGGTTAGAGTTATCGATAACATTTTAGTCCTGATAACAGTTTATTCCGAAAAGGAAAAACGCGCAAGCTCTTTTTCCGCAAGGCGAACCGGCGCTGGCAAGCGGTCTTTTTTCCGATACCGGACAAGGAAAGGTTCATTCGAACCGAAAGAGAATCCCCGTTACGAAAGCTATATCGATGCGGGAAAGATCCGTTAGGAC
This sequence comes from Paenibacillus ginsengarvi, assembly GCF_003626695.1. Taxonomy (GTDB): domain Bacteria; phylum Bacillota; class Bacilli; order Paenibacillales; family NBRC-103111; genus Paenibacillus_AB; species Paenibacillus_AB ginsengarvi. The sequence continues at coordinate 73,843 of NZ_RBAH01000006.1, read as the reverse complement.
GCCTCATTTCTACTATACCGGAAAGGATGGTTCCTATGAACCGGCATACAATCACAGAACAAGACATGGCGGAAGAAGCGGCGCTGATTCAAGCGATTTATCCGATATTTATAGAAGAGATCGACCGAATCGAGGCTGCTCGCGGCAAACTTAGCGATTTTCAATTGATGCGTGCGGCTGCGCGCTCCAAAGACGCGATGGGCAGCTTGAGCTGGGAACGGCGCCAAACGGTGAATGCCATTTTCGAGACGTACTTCGAGAAGTATCGGCAGTATGGACGCAAAGGGGCGGACGACTGGATTGTGCTGACATTCGGCAGCAGCCGCAAGGCGATCGTCCAGCGCGTGTATGGGCATAACAAAGGCTATTTGGGAAGCGGCGAGACGAGCGTAGGATCGAGAATCGAGGAATTGTCGCGCCTGCTGCTGGAGAAAGAGGCCGAGCTGCTCTGGATTCACCGCGAGCTCAACCTTTTGCAGGGCTTGGTAGCTTCCGACCGCCAACAAGAAGACGACGAATAACGCGCAGATGACCCGTGAAGGTTGGACGCGCTGCGATTCGGCGAAAATGGGCTAGGCTAACGTTATTCGTTCGCTCATCGCCCGATGACACTCCATTTAGCGTCTGCATTCCCCTACAATATCCACTATGTTTTGAATGACGGACTGTACGTTATCCGCGCTTTCAATGACGAAAAAGTGATCGGCTTCGCTCTCGTCAGGCGCTGTTGCGTCGCCTCTTGCAGAGTCGGCCTGCTGCCGGAGCAGCACTTCTCCGAACGTCGAAGCAGTTCTGAATATAGCCGTGCTGCGCCGACTTTCGGCAATTCGCGCCTGAAGAACCGAATCCGGCAGATCAAAATAAACAAGGAAACTCGCAAAGCCATCATGACGAAAACGTTCGAGCAGCTCGGTCCGGCCTTTGCGCGCGCGATTGGAATTGCACAGAATGAGATGATCGTTCGTCTGCGAAACCGCATAATCCACGATCGTTCGGGTGATGGCGAATTTGAGCGTATTGGGCCCTTGTACGGGCAATAACGTTTTGTAGTGCGCATTGACGAATTCCGCGTGGTTATCTTGGTCGATAACAGCGGAATGATCCAGCCGCTTCTGCAAAGCTTGGGCAAATGTCGTTTTTCCGCTATGGGTTTTGCCGACTGTCACGATTACGTATCTTTTCATCCGTTATCCCCCGTTCGCTCATACGGTTCATTCTAAACTCCCGCCACCAAATATTCCCACATCTCCCCTGCGGATTACAATGCAGAATGACTGATAAATCGCTGACGCCGGCACCTCGTACTTGTTCGCGGAAACACCGTATTGCTTTTTCCTCACTTGAAACTATAATAAATCGAAAAAGCCGAGACAGAAACGGTAGCGTCGCGGAATACGGAGGTGAGCTCATGAACGATGCAAACAAGTCTTTAAGCCAAATCCCGCTCAGGCTGATCGACGACCGCGTATGGCGTACGTATCGCGGCGGACTCGGTTTGGAAGCGTGGAGGCGTCAACACGATCCGCGCGACAGCGATTATCCTGAGCTGTGGGTTGCTTCCACGGTGCAAGCAGTCAATGCGGGCCGCGAGCACGCTGCTGCGGAAGGACTCAGCCAGGTGGCGCTGCCCGGCTCGCCGGATGGAACGGCTGTAACGCTGAAGGAACTGATCGAGTCGGACCCGGCCCGCTTTCTCGGCGCCGAACACGCCCGGCGATACGAATCAAGCCCCGCCCTGCTCGTCAAAGTACTCGACTCCTGCGAACGGCTGACGATCCAGGTACATCCGGACCCGGATTTCGCGCTTGAAGCATTTGACTCCCGCTTCGGCAAGACGGAGGCGTGGTATGTGCTTGGCGGCCGGACGATCGACGGCGAACCGCCCTACGTGCTGCTCGGCTTTAAACCGCACGTGACGAAGGAACTGTGGAGACGCCTGTTCGAGGAGCAGGATATTCCCGCGATGCTGGACGCCCTTCACAAGGTGGAAGTGCGGGAGGGCGATGTTTTCCTTATTGCAGGCGGACTGCCCCATGCGATCGGAAGCGGCTGCCTGCTGATCGAGATTCAGGAGCCGACCGACCTCACGCTGCGCACCGAGCGGACGACGCCAAGGGGCGTTCGGCTCCCGGACCGGGCTTGCCATCAAGGAATCGGCTTCGACCGCATGCTGGACTGCTTCCATTATGAAGCTGCGTGTCTAACGGACACGCTGTTTCGCACGAAAATCGTTCCGGAAGTCGCGGACCATCAGGATGGCGGCACGGAGACTTTTCTGATCCAGCCGAAGCATACGGAGCGTTTTCGCATGAACCGCCTTCAGGTGACCGGACAATACGAGATGGCTAAGCAAGACGAATTTGCGGTAGCGATCGTCGTAGCGGGCTCGGGCACTCTGCTGTTTGCAAGCGGCGAAGCGGCTCTCGGCACGGGCGATACGTTGTTCCTTCCCGCCGGCTTGCGGCACATGACATGGCGCGCGAACGATCCGCGCGAAGCTCTAGTCGTCGTACTGTGCTACCCGCCCAAGTAAATGGCGGTAGCGCGGTCGATCCCCCGGAATCGTCGCTGTTTCCCCGCTATCCGGCCTTTTGTTCCGTCTCGGGCTGCATACCGCCCTTCAGCTTGAAGAGTGGAGCAAGAACAGCGACGCCGGCCAGGAACAGAACGCCCGCGACTACGTATAGCGGCACGAGCGTGATCGCGTTTTTCAGCACGCCGGACAGCATCATCGTCACAACCATCGAGCCCATGAACAGCGGGTTCAAAATGCCGTTGACACGGCCGATGAACGCCTCTTCCGTATTTTGCAAAATCATCGTGTTAATCCCGATCTGAATGCACGGCAGCACAAACCCGCTTAAAAACTGGAGTCCAAGCGTAATTCCGTAATTCGTCGAAATGCCCATGGCGATCATCGACAAGCTGTCCACGACCATGCCGAACGCGAGCAGCTTTGCCGGCGACACCTTCGCGGAGAAGCTCATCGCCAGCATGCCGCCGATGATCATCGCCACCCCGTTAACGAGCAGAAACCATTGCAAGTCGGTCTCCGCTCTGCCAAGCCGCTCCGTCAGAAGGAAAATGCCCATCGGCTGAATGAGACCGAGGCCGAGACCGGCAGCGACGAACCCTCCGCCGAGCTTGCTCAGCACGATGCTCGACCCTACGTAGCGGAAGCCCGCCTTGATGTCTTCTTTTAAATGCGACTTGGTCTTCCCGGCTTCATCCTTGCGGTCCCGCGGCAAAAAAGCAAGCGAAGCGGCCGACAGCACAAAAGCGACGCCCATGGCGCCGATCGCCGTCTCGATCCCGTAGCTCTGGTACACGAAAGTCCCAACGACCGGACCGAAAATCATAAACACCGCGAACAGCGTTTGATACATCGACATCCCCGTTTGCACCAAATGCTCAGGCACATGCGCTTTGAACAGCTTCATCCCCGCCGGCTGCGAAAATTGCGACAGCACGGACGAAACTAGCGTCGCGAAAAAGACCGCCTTCCACGAACCGTACGTCATGGCGAAGAGCACCCCGAGAATGGAGACGGCGCTGAGCAGATCGCACCACACCATCGTCCGTTTCGGCCGCCATCGATCGGCAAACGTCCCCCCGATAAACGAAAAGATGAAGATTGGAGCAAACTCGGCGACGGAAATAAGCGATACGGCGAACGCATCGTCGTTTGTCATCGCTTTGACGAACAGCAGGATAGCGATATTCCGCACCCATATGCCGATTTGCAAAAATAAGGTCGACACCATAATCGCTTGCACGACCCGGTTGCCGAACAACTGCCTGGCCGAAGCCGGCTGACTTGCCTTCATAATCGATCTTCCTTTCATTTATCAGTCGTACTCTAGCTTACAAAATATACCGGCTGTAAAAAACATTCGCCGGAAGGAAACGTCTATCCTTCCCGAGACCGATCCCCTTCTTTCCTGATCGACAACAAAAGAGCCCCCGCCATCGGTCACCAGGCGGGAGCACTATCCGATTCACTATACTGTGGCCCTTATCTGCAAGCCTTGCAGGCAAAGCTTCCTTTACGCACTCGCCATCAGACGCCCCATTGCTTGCGTGCATCCTCGATCGATACGCGTTCCTCCGACTTTTGCGGCTCGTGCCCTTTCGGCTTGCGCCCGATCCAGCGCTCGTCGACAGGCTCGGAAGCGAGCTGGTAGCGGGTATCGCAGCTGATTCGGTAGTTGTTTGTCCGGTTCTCCGTCGACGAATGCAGCAAATACATGCCGAAGAAGATCGCGTCGCCGGCGCGAAAATCGGTCGTCGCCCATCTGCCGCCGAACTTCTCGAGCAGCTCCTGCGGATCGCGGGACAGCCAGCCTTCCATATGGTCGCGGTCGACGTCCATCTCGCCGTAGGTAGCCTTCAGCTTATCGAGCCGGTGCGAGCCGAGCAGCACGGCAAGCGTTCCCATCTCGACCGGCGTGTCTCCGAACGGCGTCCACAGCGTATACAAATTTTTCGTGCCCCGGCCCATGTAAACGATATCGTAATGGGCGCCTGTAAAGCCCCCGTTTCCTACCGCGCGCAGCCACTTGTAATCGAGCGTTAGCGAAGGCCCTCCGAGAAAGCGGGAGAAAAAATCCATCGTTTCCGGCGCGTTGACGACATCGAGAAAGGCAGGCAAATCCTCGTTCGTGCCGCCGAACATCAACCCTTTGCCGCCGTTTGCGATCACTGCGTTGTCCAGCGTGGCGGAGCTGTCCAGCTTGCCCATCGCGTTCATTTTGTCCCAGATTTGCGCCCGCGCCCGCAGCACCTTCTCCCGGTCGTGAAAGCCCCGGATCAGAATGTATCCGTCCTCCCGCATACGCTCTCGCAGCGCCTCTGTATCGCCGATAATATCGTTCGAACTGCGCAGCTCGGTCAACTGCGGACCGCCCATCTCGAATTCGCTGCCGCAAATGCTTATCTTCGTCATCGTATCTTCTCCTCGCCATCATGGGATTGGACGTTCATGTGCCCATTATAGCGGGAGACGCGGCAGCCCGTATTTATTGCAAACGCCGAAACATTTAATGAAAACCGTCACGTCCCGCTCTCTCCGCCGTCGTCCATGCCGCCGCGCTGCCGCTTCCGCCATTCGGCGGGAGCCATCCCCGCCGTCTTCTGGAACCAGGCGCTGAACGCATGAATGCTCAGAAAGCCGACCGACTCGGCGATGGAGCGGATCGGCTTGTCGGAGACGCGAAGCTGCCACTGCGCCTCCGCCAGCCGGCAGTTTTGCAGGTACATCTTGGGCGACACGCCGTAGGTTTCGTGAAACAGCCTTCTGAATGAAGATTCCGAGACGCCGGCTCTTTTCGCCAGCTCGCCAATCGGCACCGGTTCTCCGAGATGGTCGCGGATATAGTCGGCGCAGCTTGCGATCGACAGCGGCTTCGCGCGGGAATCTGCGCTTTGTGCAAGCGTCAGCAGCAGCAAGCGGAGCCAGGCGTGAACGACCTGCTCGCGCTGCTTGAGCGGCTGCGATACGGCGCGAATCCAGCTGCGGAACAGCCTCTCGTACTCGTCCAGCTCGCCGGGAGACAAATAGAGCAGCCGGTAGTCGGCCCGATCCTTGGCCGCCATCGCCAGAAACAGCTTCATCGTCTCCGGCTCCGCTCTCTCCGCTTGCAGAACGCCGAACCGGATCGAGCTTCCCGTCCAATAGCGGTGGATCACATTCGGGGGAATCAGGACGACGTGTCCGGCTTCGATCGAAACCGCAGGCCCGCCTTCGCTCTGGAAATACCCGCTTCCTTCCAAGACGACGGAGCATTCGAAGCTGCCGTGCCGGTGAAACTGCATCTCCCAGCCTCTCCCATGGCCGATGATCGCCGTGCTTGCCAGGACGCGATCGTCCGTTTTCCACATGAATGCATCCCTCCGCTCCGCTGCGTGTATCCGTAACCTTTTATCAGCCCGGCAGTACAATCTCCCCGCGCGCGATCCGCTGAAGCGTTGCAACGTAAAATTCATGCTCCTTATGCAGCACCCGCTCCGCAAGCGTCTCCGCCGTATCCCCCGCTTCCACGGGCACCGCGCACTGCGCGACGATCGGGCCCTCGTCGTACTCGGCGTCCACGAGATGCACCGTTACGCCGGTTTCCCGCTCGCCGGCGGCAATGACCGCTTCGTGCACATGTTCTCCATACATCCCGTGTCCGCCGAACTTCGGCAGCAGCGACGGGTGCACATTGAGGATACGGCCCGCATAGGCGCGAAGCGTCTCGGGCCCAAGCTTCTTCATATAGCCGGCCAAAGCGATCAGATTGACGCCATGGCGGCGCAGTGTCTCGAGTATGGCCCGATCCAGCGCCTCCTCTTCCGGGTATGCCTTCGAGCTGAGGTGATAAGACGGGATGCCCGCTCTGCGAGCCCGATCCAGCGCCCCCGACTGCGAGTTGTTGCTGATGACGGCCGCGACGGCCGCGGCCAGCCGGTCTTCCGCACAAGCGTCGATGATCGCCTGCGCATTGGAGCCTCCATGCGAGGCAAATATGGCGATATTCATAGAAGCCAAGCTTGATCTACTTCCTTTCCCATATTGTCGCCCGTACGTCGCGGAGCGCCTGCTCTTTCAGCGTTTCGCACGATCGAAGCAGCTCCGTGGCGCGCTCATCTAGCGCCTTAGCCGCTTGTTCGTCTTTCAAGGAAGCAAGGTTTATCTCCACCGTCAGGTAGGAGGACCGGGCCGCCGCTTCGAACAGCAGCGCACCGATGCCGAGATCGGAGATGACGTTCGGATTGGCGGACGCCGCAATGTCCGCCGTCATCGTCAAGGCGTCGCGGCAAAGCTGCATCAGACCAAGCGGCACATCGATCGCTTGCAGCGTCGCTTCATGCAGCGCCTTCGCGCGACCGCGTTTCTCCTCCTCGCTCGCCTTCGGCAGCTTCAGCGCCGTCATGAAGCGGTCGAAGGAGGCGATATCCGCCTCCAGCAAACGTTCGCAATCGTGCGTCCAGCCCTGCAGCCGCTCCGCTGCCTCCTTCATCGCCGCCTCCGCTTCGGCAAACTTCGCGCCTTGCGTAAAACGGGCGGCCATTGACACCATCGACGCCGCGAGCGCCCCGACCAGCGCGGCTACGCTACCGCCGCCGGGCGTGGGCGTCGCCGCTCCGGCTTCCTCCAGAAACGACCGGATCGTCCGGTCGAACATCAATTGCTGCGTCATTTCGCTTCCGCTCCCTTCTTAACCGCCTGACGCTGCAGGCGGATCGCCTTGATCGCATTTTCGAACAGCAGCGCGGTCGTCAGCGTGCCGACTCCGCCGGGCACGGGCGACACCGCCGCCGCCGTCTCGATCGCATCCGGCGCGACATCGCCCGCGATGCCGCCGTCCGCCATCTCGTTAATGCCGGCGTCGATGACGACCGTTTCGCCGCGGAACATCTCCTTCGTCAGCAGCCCGGCTCGTCCGACCGCGGCAATAACGATGTCTGCACCCTGCACATGCCGCTTCAAGTCGGCCGTTCGCGAGTGGCAGACGGTCACCGTAGCCTGCTCCCGCTGAAGCATATGGAACAGCGGCATGCCGACCGTCTGTCCCCTTCCGACGAGCGCTACGTGCTTGCCTTCCGGCGAATAGCCGTAGGCGCGCAGCAGCCGGATGCACGACTGCGGCGTCGCCGGGTAGAGACCGGGCTCGCCTGTCATGACCGCCAGCTTGTTCGCCGGCGTCACGCCGTCCACATCCTTGAGCGGATCGATGGCCGTCGCAACGGCCGCCGCCGAAATATGCCTGGGAAGCGGCAGCTCCAGCATAATCCCGTGCACACGCTCATCCCGGCTCCATGCCGTTACGACATCGATCAATTGCCGCTCCGAAGACTCCGGCGGCAGCGCAAGCAGCTCGAACTCGATGCCGAGCTTGGCGGCGATTTTCCGTTTCGACTCGGCGTAATACGCCGAAGCGGGATCGCCCTCCACGAGCAGCACCGCCACTTTCGGGACGATGCCTTCCGCGCGATATTCCGCCGCCGCCTTCGCCACCTCTGTCCGCACTTCTTCGGCGGCTTCTTTCGCTTTCATCCAAATGCCCATACGCTCACCCTCTCCATATTCCCCCGTAAAGTGACGCTAACCTTCGAAGATGGCTAGGTTAGAGCAATAGAAGTCCTTTGAGCCTTCTAAATCGGCTTGATTTAGCAACTGCTCAGGCATAGCAGTCTTTTGGGACTCTTATTTGGTGCCGATTTCGATCGATACCGGCCATTATGGCCAGAATAAGAGTCCTAAAAACACTCTATTTTCCCCGAAAAGACTGAATTCAAGGAAATAAGAGGCCCGAAAGACCGCTAGGTGCAATAACCTCCCATGCAGCAGCCAAGCCCAGTCCAGCCTCGCCACTACACCGCGAACACCCTACGGGGACCCGATTGTGCGGACAAAGAAAAAGCATCCGAAGCGTCCGCGATGGCGCGCGGCAGCTCCGGACACTTTTACCCAGGCGAGCGGTTATGTCCGTTTCCGCGCGCTCCCTCGTGGTACCCCACCGATTCGCCAGTTACGCGCGGACTTGATTCTATCCCTATATTACCAATCCGTCCCCGCTTTTTCAATGATCACCTGTGCCATCCGCCAAACGGAACAAGGATGCGCCCGCTTCCGGATCGCATCCTTGTCCTGACCGAGAGCTACTTACTCTTGCTCAGCTCCTCCTGAACTTTCTTATTCGACGCTTCCTCCGCCTCGCGAAGCGCCGTATTCGTATCCTTTTTGCCCAAAATGATATTGTTGAACGCCGTCAGCAGATTGCCCTCGGAAACGCTGTTGTATTTGCCGATCGGGGTACCTGGCGCAAACTTCTCCGGCAGCATCGCCTTGATGTTTTTGCCTTTGTACATCGCGGCGTCCTGGCCAAACGCCTTGCGCAGCGTGTCGCTCTTCAGCGCGGACAAGAACTCGCCCCGTTTCACGCCCGGCGTTTGGAATTCCTCGGAGGCGAGATACGCCATAACCTGGAACGCCTGGTCCTTATGCTTGCTCGTTTTCGCCAGCCAGAGCGCGTTCGGGTACGGCTGCGGTCCCACTCCCGGTTGTCCGGCGAACGACGGGAACGAAGCGATATCCCAATTCATGCCGGCCAGCTCCTCGGCTGTATGCTGAGTGCTGACAGGAAGCCACATGGCGACGTTCCGGTCCTTGATGAAGGCGTTCCGCTGGTTCGTTACATTCGTCAGATTCGCATTCATATCGTAGCCCGGTATCGTGAAGAAGCGGGTGGCATTGTCAAAAAACGTTTTCCACTTCTCATCGGAGAAGGACGCTTTGTTCGTTGTCGTGTCGAGCGTTTTTAGTGAAAACTGGTTCAAGCGGATCAAATGCTGCGCCGATACGAACAAGCCTCTGTATGTCACGCCGCCGTCGCTGCGGGTCAGCTTCTTGGACATGTCGTACAGGTCATCCCACGTGTTCACGTCTTTCGGGTAAGCGACGCCGAACTTGTCGAACAAGTCCTTGTTGTAATAATTCGTCGCCGGAGAAAGGAAGATCGGCATGCCGTACATGCCGCTGCCGCCCGCGAGCTGCTTCATCTGCTCGACGACGACCGGCTCCAGCTTCGTCAGATCGTATTTGTACTTCTGGACGAGCGGCGTAATGTCCTCTTGCAGCTCGAACTGAAGGAAGCGGGCAGAGACGAGTCCGGTTGAGGCGAATACGATGTCCGGCGTCTCTCCGGCGGTGATCATATCCTGCATTTTGCTGCCGTTCGTATAAGGGACGAATTTCGGCGTAACGTACGGAAACTTCGCTTTGATCGGACCACCGAACTCGCGTTCGAAGCGTTCCGCCGGCCAGTCACCGCCTGCGTCGTAAAAGACGAGATCGATCGGATCCTGCTTCGGAGCCGCAGTCTGCCCCGCTTCCGAAGGCTTATCCGATGCCGTTTTCCCTCCGCAGGCGGCAAGCATGGTGGAAGCGACTGCCACTGCAAGTACAAGACTGAATGTTTTTTTCATAAGATGTACCCCTCTGTTCTATTGTAGGATCGAAAGCGATTTCACCAAAATGGTACCACAGCCCCGGAGCAATTTGGTTAACCGGAAATGGGCGGGTGCCCCTATCATTTAACTGTAAGTGGTTTTTTGGCCGGTCGTCCGATTCGTAAGACCGTTTCCCATCCCATTCGGTATGGTATAATCGGATCAGATCGCATACGAACCAACAGGATGAAGGGGGAATTGTGCATGAGCTCCTATTCGTTTCGTCTCTTTTCCGACTATTATTACAAGTGGAACAAAGTATCCGGAAAAGCCGCCTTTCATTCGCACCCGCAATACGAAATTTATTATTTTCACGAAGGCCGCTGCGATTATTTGCTCGGCGACCGGGTCATCCCGCTGCAACCCGGCGATCTGATCATTATGAACGGGATGACGCGGCATTGTCCGAAGATCGGCAAGGAAAAGGAATATGTGCGTACGATGTTTTCGTTCGAGCCTCATCTCGTGCAGCTGTTCGGCCCCGACCTGCTGGCCTGCAAACCGCTGAAGCCGTTCGAGCAATTGCGCAATCATCATATCCGGCTGAGCCCGGCGGCAAAGGTGGAATGCGAGGAAGTGCTCGCGCGGATCAACCGGTTTTATTATTCGCGGGACATGGTCCATCGCGGCCGGCTGCTGTCGGCGTTTTACGATCTGCTCATGCTCATCTACGAGCAGTGCCGCCCGGAGATGGAAGTGCGGCGGAAGCCGACCGATCGCCAGCTTTACGTGCAGAACATGATCGATTATATCGAGGAAAGCTATACGGAAGATATCGAGCTGGAGCGTATGGCCTACGATTTGCATATGAACCGGTTTCACCTCATGAAGGTGTTCCGTGAAGTGACCGGCATGACCGTGTTCGATTATTTGTACCGGAGAAGGGTCAATCAGGCTAAAATCCTGTTTTACCAAAGCGATCAAAATACGGTCACCGACGTCGGCTACCAGGTCGGCTTTAAGCATCTGTCCCATTTCAGCCGCGTGTTCAAAAAGCAGGTAGGGGTTACGCCCGCGGAATACCGGAAAATGCTGCAAAACTCCGAGCGTGACCCTGAGCGCCTCGAAAGCGAAAGCAGCAGCCCGCCGGCCATGGCTCCGTGAAGCCGCTCTCGAGCCGGATGTTCGTGTACGGGCGGAAGTGCATATTTTAGAAAGCGTTTCCAAAAAATGCAAGCGAATCTACCCTCCGCGCTGCAGCCGACCCTTCAACAGACGACCTGCCTCCGTACCGCTGCAGTCGCTCCGAACGCACCGCAAATAACGCCGCCTGCCTTCGAACGAAGCAAAGGCGGCGGCGCCAAACGAATCCAACGATAAACAGCCAAGGCAGTCTGGGCGGCTACGCGCGATGCAAGCCGGCGAACATGCCACCGAGCGCCACCAGTTCTTCGTACCGGCCTTGCTCGGCGATGCCGTCCTCGGTGACGACCACGATCCGGTCGGCATGGCGGATCGTCGCCAGCCGGTGAGCGATGACGAGCGTCGTCCGATTTTCGGCGAGCTCCTCGAGCGACTGCTGGATGAGCGCTTCCGTCTCCGTGTCGAGCGCGGAGGTCGCTTCGTCGAGAATGAGAATCGGCGGATTTTTCAAAAACATGCGGGCGATTGCGAGACGCTGCTTCTGTCCGCCGGACAGCTTGATGCCTCTCTCGCCGATTTGCGTCTCGTATCCGTCCGGCTGCGTCTCGATAAACGACTCAAGATGCGCGCGCCGGGCGGCTTCGCGTATTTCCGCATCTGTAGCGTCCAGTTTGCCGTAGGCGATGTTCTCGCGGATCGTGCCGGTGAACAGGAACACATCCTGCTGCACAATGCCGATATTGCCCCGCAGCGAATGGAGCGTCATGGCGCGAATATCGGTGCCGTCGATCTCGATCGCTCCCCCGTCCACCTCGTAAAACCGCGGGATGAGGCTGCACAGCGTCGTCTTGCCTGCCCCGGACGGCCCGACGAAGGCGACCGTCTCCCCGGCGCGCACGCGAAGATCGATATGCTGCAGCACCTTCGCATGGCCTTCGTAGCCGAACGTCACGTCGCGGAATACGATGTCACCCTTCAGCACGCCCGCGTCGATCGCGCCCGGCGCGTCGGTCACATCGCTTGTCGTATCGAGCAGCTCGGTGAACCGCTTGAACCCGGCCATTCCTTTCGGATACATTTCGAGCAGGGCGTTGATTTTCTCGATCGGCTTGAAGAACAGGTTGACGTACAGCAGGAAACCGATCAGCTCGCCGTACGTAAGCTGGCCGCGGAAGCTGAACCACGCGCCGAACATAAGCACGAGCAGTGCAAATACGCGCGTCAAAAAGTAGATGCCCGACGAGCTGAACGAAATAATCCAGTACGAGCGCAGCTTCGCCTTGCGGAAGTTTTCGTTGTCGCGGGCGAATTTGTTCATCTCGTACGTTTCGTTCGTGAACGACTGGACGACGCGAATGCCGGACATGCTGTCCTCCACGCGCGCATTGACCTCGCCGATCTCCGCATACATGCGCCCGGCCGCCTGATGGAGCAGCTTGTTGCAGGCGCTGACGAGCCAGATGAGCACCGGAACGGCGACGAACGTAATTAGCGCCAGCGGCGTATTGATCGACAGCATGATCGCGAACGAGGCGACGAACGTCATACAGGCGATAAACAAGTCTTCGGGCCCGTGATGCGCCATCTCGCCGATATCGAACAAGTCGTTCGTCATCCTCGACATCAGATAGCCGGTTTTCGTATTGTCGAAAAAGCGGAACGGCAGCCTCTGCACGTGCTGGAACAGCTGCCGGCGCATGTCCGTTTCGATATTGATCCCGAGCTTATGCCCCCAGTAGTTGACGATAAACTGCAAGCCGGTGCTGACCACATACAAGGCGAACAGCCCGCTTCCGGCCAGCACGATCGTTCTCCATTCGCCTTCGGGCAGCAGCGAGTCGACAAACCATTGCACCGCGAGCGGAAAAGCGAGCTCCAGCACGGCCACGACGCAGGCGCTGCCGAAATCGAGCATGAACAACCGTTTATGCGGTCTGTAATACGTGAAAAAACGGCGAATCATCTTCATGGGTGTGTACTCCTATCGGCCTTATCTGCGCTGCTAATTATAGAGGTTTGCAGCATGATGGACAAGGGGAAAGACGATTGTATCCGATTGTTCCTAGATATCGTCCTGAAACCGGCCGGGAAAAACGATCGTAAACGTAGTGCCCGCTCCGACCGCGCTCTCGATGCTCATCGTCCCGCCGTGGTTCTCGATAATTTTATTCGTAATCATGAGGCCGAGTCCGGTACCGTCCTGCTTCGTCGTATAAAACGGCTGGCCGACGCGGCGCAGCAGCTGTTCGTCGATGCCCTGCCCTTCGTCGGATACCCGGATGATTAGCTTGTCCGCCTCCGCCTTGAGGCGAATCGTCACGTCCCCGCCGTCCGGCATCGCTTCGATCGCATTTTTGATCAGATTGATGAACACCTGCTTGATCTGATTTTCATCACAGCGGAAAAAGAGCGACGGCTGTTCGCTGTCGATGCACAGACGGCAGCCTGTCATGATCGCCTGCGATTCCAGCAGCGCCGTTACTTGCACGAGCAGCGAGACGATGTCGGCCTGCTTGATCTTCACTTCCTGCGGCTTGGCGAGCACAAGCAGCTCGGTCAAAATCATCTCGATGCGGTCCATTTCCGCCGCCATAATGTCGAAATATTCCTTCTTCAGCCCGTTCGTCTGCATAAGCTGGTGAAAGCCGCGAATGGCCGTCAGCGGATTGCGAATTTCGTGGGCGATGCCGGCGGCAAGCTGTCCGGCCGCGGACAGCTTCTCGGAATGATGCAGCAGCTCCATCGTTTTTTTGCGTTCCGTCATATCGCGGATAATCGTATAAACGGCCGGTTCGTTCTGAAACAGCGTAGGCACCGAACGCGCTTCGGCCTCGATCGTTTGACCGTCCAGCCGAACAAGCTTCAATTCGTAAAACTTCTCCTCGTCCCCGTCCGCTTCGCGCCTCAGCAGAGCGCCGTCCTGCTTCTGGTCGGGAATCGGCGCGAACCGGTACGGGTCGCCAAGAATCGTCCGTCTGTCCTCCTCGGTGTCTCCCCCGAGCAGCCTGATCCCCATTTTGTTAATATACAGCCCTTTCTGCTTCGCCAGAATAAGCACCGCATCCGGCGAATTTTCAACCAGCTGCCGGTACTGCTCCATCTGCAGCTCGAGCAGTTCCTCCGCCTGCTTCCGTTCCGTAATATCGCGGCCGTATGCGAGGACAAACCCGGGCGTTCTGGGCGATTCCCGGACGAACCGGTACGTGCTCTCGAACCAGACGTACTTGTGATCCTTATGCAAATACCGGTTCGTGCACGTCATCGAACCCTCCTGTATCCCCTGCAGCTGCGAGGCGTCTTCGGGATGAAGCAGATCGTCAAGCTTCCAGCCGATCACTTCCTCGGCCCCATAGCCGAGCACCGTCATAATTTCCGAGGAAACGCTGCGGATCGACAAATCCGACGAGCAGCTTATGATCAGGTTTTGCGATTGTTCCGTAACCAGTCTTTGCAGCTCCTTGCGCCTGCTTGGCTTCCGCTCTCCCGGATCGATACAGGCGGCGAGCCGCTGGACGTAGGCGACAAAATACAGCGGATTGCGCTGCGAGTCGCGTACGATCGAACAGCTCAGCAATACCCGGACATAATAACCCCGCTTGTGAATGTACCGCTTCTTCATGCGGTACGAATCCTGCTTGCCCGCGAGCGCCAGGTCCGCATGGATAATGTCTTTATATAAATCGTCCGGATGTGTAATGTCGATAAAGTTCATGCCGAGCAGCTCTTTCTCGTCATAACCGACAAGACCGGCAAATTTTTCGTTGACTTGACGAAAACGGCCGCTTACTTCTACGAGCGCCATTCCGATAGGAGCATGTCTGAATGCGCTAACAACAAACGCATCCGCTGCCTCCCGATCATGTTTTTTTCTGGCCATAAGCGACTCCTCTCCCCCAAAATAACCCGCCAGACCGTTGGCACTATTTGTCACCTCCATATCATAGGACTTTGTGACTATTTTAGCAACATTTGCGGCGGAACTAGCAGACAGCATCCGAGACTGTGTCGCGCAGCGGGACATGCTATAATGAACATGGCGCAGGAACCCCGCAAGAAATGTGTACCAGCATCGGATAACGGCAAGGAGTGAATCGCCCTGAATAATTGGAAGCTTAATTTGATCGTGCTCTGGTTCGGCAATTTTCTGGTCATGGCGGGCATGACGATGATTATTCCGTTCCTCCCTCTTTATATTCAGCAGCTCGGCATTACCGACCCGGGAAAAGTCGCCTTTTGGTCCGGCATCGTGTTTGCCGGAAACTTCGTAACCTCTTTTATTTTTCAGCCCATATGGGGAAAGCTGGCCGACCGGCACGGCCGGAAAGTCATGCTGCTCCGCTCCGGCTTCGGTATGGCGCTCGTCATGGTGCTGATGGGCTTTGCCGGCAACGTCTGGCATCTGTTCCTGCTGCGCATGCTGAACGGCACCATATCCGGCTTCGTGCCCGCCGCCGTGGCGCTCATGTCGACGACCACGCCGCGCGAAAAAATAGGCTTCTCGATGGGCACGCTGCAATCTGGCGGAACGGCCGGCAGCATTCTCGGTCCTTTTATCGGCGGGCTGCTTGCGGAATGGGTCGGCTTTCGGCCGATCTTTTACATAACCGGCACGCTGCTGTTTTTCGCCTCGATGCTGGCAATGATTGTCGTCAAGGAGAAGTTCGACGCGAGTAAGGCAGCGAAGCTTCCGAACGTATCGGTCGTGGCCGGTCTGAAGGAGCTCGGCAAAATTCCGCAGCTGACGTCGCTGTTTACCGTTACGTTTCTGATCCAGTTCTCGATGCTCAGCTCGATGCCGCTTATTCCGCTGTTCGTTCAGCATCTGCACGGAGAAGGTCAAATGCTGGCGTTTTTCGCCGGTCTCGTCGGCTCGATTACCGGCTTCTCGAACATGATCGCTTCGCCGCTGCTCGGCCGCCTGGGGGATCGGATCGGTCAGGAAAAGGTGCTCGGCCTGTCGCTGATCGGAGCGGCCGTCATGTTCATTCCGCAGGCGCTCGTGCAGAACGTGTGGCAGTTGTTTGCGGCGCGTTTCATGCTTGGCATGTTTATGGGCGGTTTGCTTCCGTCTGTTAACGCGCTGATCCGCAAATATACGCCGGACGGCATGGAAAGCCGGTCGTACAGCTTCAACAGCAGCTTTCTCGCCCTCGGCAATATGATCGGCCCGGTCGTGGGCGGCGCCTTATCCGGCCTCATTACGATCCGGGGCATTTTCCTGATCGCGACGGTTATGCTGATCGCAAACGCCGTCTGGGTGCGCAAAACGCTCATACGCCGCAGCCCTGTAGCCGGTCAGGGCTCCTAAGCAACAAGAAAGCAGCATTGAACCGAAAAACGCCTACCGTCCGGAATTGCGACGATAGGCGTTTTCGTTATCGTAATGAATGATGTGACAAGCAGCACTCGCGCGTCAGGCCAGGCTAACCGTTGCACCGCCCGGAATTTCGACGGCATCGTTTTCGGCGCTGACCCATACCGGAGTGGCCGACGGGTTGTGGATGAGCCGGCACGAGACGGAGAAGCGAAGCTGATTCAGGGCGCGGACGTAGGCGGCGATCTCCGCATTGGTCGCGTACCAAATATCGTCGCGGCCGCCGATCGCCTCGCCGAAGCGCTCGACCAGCTCCCAGTTGCCGTCGTTCTCGAACTCGTAGCTGTGGCCCCATACGTAAAGCAGGCGCATCCGCGTATGCCGCGGATTGTGGTCGATAAACTGCCGGGCGTGCTCGACCATCTGCTTATGATGACAGGTGGGGTTCCACAACAGGAAGTTGTCCGGCATATCGTACGTGCCGTGGCTTTTCGTCGTACGCGCGTACTCGATGCCTGCCGCGGGCAGCAGCCCTACGACCCGTTCGTTCCAGGTGCCGAACGGATAGCTCATCCCCCGCACCGGATAACCGGCCAGCTCCTCCAGCGCTTCCCGGTCCTCCATCAGCTCGCGCACCACCTGATCCGAAGGCGACATTTCGAGAAACGGATGATCGACCGTATGGGCCGAAATTTCGTGTCCTTTGTAAAGCGTGGCGATCTCCGAGCGTTCCACATACTTGTCCTTGCCAAAAAAACCGGAATTGAGATGAAACGTGCCCTTCAGGCCGTACTCGTTAAACATTGAGACGAGCCTTCTGTCATATTCCCTGCCGTCGTCGAAGCTTAACGTTAGCGCTTTGTTTTTGCCGCCGGGAAACCTATCGTACCGAATCCGCATTCCGCTCACACTCCTTTGACGCGCGCGATACACAAACCGTCGTATGCGGGCAATATCGTACTTTCCAAACGCGGGTCGGTGGCGATCCGCTTATTAAACTCGCGCAAAATCGCGGGCGAGCTGCCTTTCGCTTCCGGGTCCATCGTCTTACCGTGCAGCAGGGCGTTGTCGCCGAGTATGAGCGCGCCCGGATTAGCCAGCTTGATCGCATAGTCCAAATAGTTGAGATAATTGCCTTTGTCGGCATCGATAAAGAAGAAATCGAACTTTGCGCCTTCGCTCTCAAGCTTCTCCAGGCTTGTCAGCGCTTCGCCGATGCGGTATTCGACCGCAGAGCCGAATCCGGCCTGCTCCATGTTCGCGCGGGCAACCGCGGCGAATTCCTCCTTCAGCTCCAGCGAAACAAGCTTGCCTTCCGCACCGAGCCCCCTGGCAAGGCAAATGCCGCTGTACCCGCCAAGCGCGCCGATCTCCAGCACCCGCTGCGCCCCCGCCAGCCGCACCAGCATCGTAAGCAATCTGCCGTATCCGGGCGCTACGCTGATCTCGGGCATGCCGTGCTGCCGGATCGATTCCTCTACGCGCTCCAGGGTTTTGTCCGTTTCGTACAACGATTCCACATACCGATCCGCCGTTTGGAAATACCGGTCTTCCATCTGACTCCTCCGTTCCTCTCCCGCGCTGGGCGTTTGTGTCCTATCGGCGTTTGTCCTATACTAAGGATGCTTAACGAAATAAAATCCCCTTCTTTTTCTGGAAGCCCCACGACAAAATCTAGCAAGTGCAGAAAAAGCGACTGGTTATTTCGCTAAACATCCTAATTGTAAGTTTTTGCGCGGTCCAGCACAACAAATTCCTCGCCAGGAAAACGTCCCGAAAGCGCGAGCATGGAGTAGGACGGCCCTAAGCGAATGAAGCAACTTATACCGAGATGGAGTGGATTTACAAAGTGGAGAATGTGCAGTTGATTGCAACCGCCCCGATGGGTCTGGAAGCGCTGGTCGCCCGCGAGGTGCGCGACCTCGGCTACGACGACGTGATGGTGGAGAATGGAAAGGTGACGTTCCGGGCGCCTCCGTCGGCCATAGCCCGAGCCAATCTGTGGCTGCGAACGGCGGATCGCGTGCTGCTGAAGCTCGGCGAGTTTCCGGCCAAAACGTTCGACGAGCTGTTCGAAGGAACGAAGGCGCTGCCGTGGCCGGACCTGCTGCCGGGCGACGCCGAATTTCCGGTTGAGGGCCGCTCGCACAAATCGCAGCTGTCCAGCGTCCCGGCCTGCCAAGGCATCGTCAAGAAGGCGGTCGTGGAGAAGATGAAAATGCGTTACGGCACGGAGTGGTTTCCGGAGGACGGTCCCCGCTATGTCATCGAGGTGGCGCTGCTGGACGATATCGCGACCTTGACGATCGATACGACCGGCCCGAGCCTGCACAAGCGGGGCTACCGCAAGCTGATTACCGAGGCGCCGCTGAAGGAAACGATGGCCGCGGCGATGGTGCTGCTCAGCCGCTGGCGGCCGGGCCGCCCGCTGAACGATCCGTTCTGCGGCTCGGGGACGATTCCGATCGAAGCCGCTATGATCGGCTGGAATATCGCGCCCGGACTGCGCCGTGAATTTTCCGCCGAAGCGTGGCCCTCTCTGGACGCCGCGATGTGGGAGCAGGCGCGGGAAGAAGCGTTCGACCTGCTGCGCGACGACGAGCCGCTCGATATCGTTGGCGCGGACATTGATCCGGCTGCGATCGAGGTGGCGGAAGCGAACGCCAAAAAAGCCGGACTGGCCGGGGAGCTGAAGTTTTATAAATCTCCGGTGTCCAAGCTGTGGCCCGAGAGCGAGTACGGCTGCATCATCACGAACCCGCCCTATGGCGAACGGATCGGCACGAAGGACGAGGTCGAGAAGGCGATCCGGCAGTTAGGGTCGGTGTTCGGGCAGTTGTCCACATGGTCGCTGTTCGCGCTTAGTCCGAACAAACAGTTCGAGCATTACATCGGCAAGGACGCGACCAAAAAACGAAAGCTGTTCAACGGCCGGATCGAATGCAATCTGTTCATGTATCATGGACCGCTTCCTCCCCGTCAGCCGTAAATAACACCACAAACCCGAAACCAAAGCCAAAAGACGAAACAACCGCACAGCCCGCCCGGAATCCGATCCGGCAAAGGGAGGTGCGGTTGTTTGGCGTTACGGGTCGATCCAGAACCGTTTGACGATAGAGCCGTCTTCCTCCGTCACTTCCGAGTCAAACCGGCCGCCGTTATTGCGGATCGTTTTCTCGGAGCCGATATGGTTTCGATCGCATACGACCAGCACGCTGCCGATTCCGAGCTCACGCGCCTTGCGCAGCGCCAGCTCCAGCTGGACGGTCGCGTACCCTTTGCGCCGCGCCGACGGACGGATACCGTAGCCGATATGCCCTCCGCTTAGCAGCAGCTTTTCGTTCAACCGATGACGGATATTAACGGCGCCTATGACATTTTCCTGCCCGTCGATCAGCCAATAAGTCGAATGGGGAACCCACAACGAATCGATCAGTTTCTCTTCGCTGTCCTGCGAATACAGAAAGTCGAGCATGGCGTCGAAATCGGACGGGTCTTTCCGGATCACCCAGGGAACCATCGGCTCCCCGCTGTCGATCCATTCCTTGTAAAACGCGATATACGGCTCGCGGTATTCGGCCGACGGACGTACTAATCGAACCTTTTCGGCGCTGCTCATGATGCGCTCCCCTTGAATCTAAATTTCAACCAGTCTAGCACAAGGGAGCGCTGCCGCGCAATAACCGGCGTCCGGCCGCAGGCAAAGGAACGCCGAATTACATGCAATCGTCCGTCTTCCCGCCGCTTCTCCTTACCCGAGACGATGCGTTCTCCCGGCCCAAGCCCGGCACGAGCTTCGCCACCTTCTTCGCGAACTTCTCTTTGTCCGTGTAGCCGCTGTAAAGCCGGGACGCAACCTTCACCGAATCCCCGAAGAAAAACCGTTCGTACAGCGTCTGCCGTCCCGCGAAGGAGCTGGCGCTTAAATCCCAAGCGAGCCGGAACAAGCCGACCCGGCTTTTCGCGTCGGTTTCGATCCCTTTCAAGTAACGGTGCAAATCGCCCCCGATGTCCGAATGAAAGTCCGCCTCCGACGGGATCACCACGATCCCGCTCGCGCCGAGCAACTGCACGATTTCGACGAGGCGCGGGTACATTTTCGGGTACAAATAATTCGCCGTGTACAGCGGGCCGGGGCTCGGCAGCATCGTTCCCCACCGGTCCTTGCGCGCTCCGGCTTCGGAAGCGACAAGCAGCGCCTTCAGCGTCTCCAGTCCCGCTATCGCTTCCGCCGCCTTTTCGACGACCTGCGTGTACGTGCGCAGTCCGAGCAGCTTGATGATCCCCTCGATTACACCGAGCATGAACTCCGTCTTGGCGATATTGCGGCACAATACCTGATGCGTCGCATGCGTATGGAAGCGGCTTTCTTCCGTAAACCGGTATGCCATGTCCTCGTCGCCGCACAGAAAGACCCGGTCGTGGGGGACGAGAACCCGGTCGAACACGACGAGCGTATCCATCTCCTCATAGCGCGAGCTGAGCGGGTAATCGAACTCGGACGTTCCTGCGGCGAAGCTTTCCCGGCAAATGTAACGGATACCCGGCAAACCGCTCGGCACGGCAAAAGCGAAAGCATGCGGGTTCACCTCCTGGGCCGAGGGGAGCGGCGCGGGAAAGATGAGAATTTCGTCGGCCGTAGCCGCCTGGGTCGCGAGCAAAAAAGCGCCGCTGACGACAATGCCGTCCTTGTTCGTCTCCTCGACGCGCGGCGCGTCCGGCTGCTCCAGCGTCTTCAGAAACGACGACATCCGGCCGGCATGGGGAACGATGAAGGCATGCGACAGCGTGATGTCGTTCTCCCGGCAATGCTCGTAATAGCGGCGCATATTGTCGCCGTACATCGGATTGCTTTCCGCGAGCAGCTTCCAGGCGGCTCCGAACGCCATGACGACTGTGTTCATATAATCCGGGGCACGGCCAAGAAAACCGTGATGCCGTCCGGCCCACAGCGTCATCATCTCTCTGCGCCTTCTCAAATCGCGCTTCGATTGCGGCCGCAGAAACGATAAGCCGACAACATCCCCGGAAGTCGGCGATTCATAAGTCATCCGGCTCAAGTATTCGTCTGCGCCTTGCATATCGTACAGCTCCGCCTGAGTCGAAACGACGCCGCGAAAGGCGGAATGCTCGGAAATCGCCCCGGTTACCCGGTTCCCGTCCACCCATACTTGCGCCCCGCCTTTGTCGATCCCGGCGATATACTGCTCCCCGTTTTTGATGGGCATAATGAACCTCCTTCCGGCAACTGCTCCTATATCATACGCGGGGCGGTGAAGGTTGTTAGAGGGATAGGTGCCGATTTATGCAGCGGCTGACGAATACAGCGAGCTGGCAGGTAACCTACCAAAAAAAGAAAGGCGATCCGCCGGGCTCAGGAGCCTGACGAACCGCCTTATTATGAAGTTGCGAAAGGCCGAGCGCCGAACTGCCGCACGCGGACAATCGCTTTCGGCGGACAGAAGCTTTCCGCCGCCTTTTACCCGTTCGAATTCATAGTCGCTACAAGCTGCGCCAGCACCTCATCAGCCGACTCGTACGCCACCTGGCACGTTCCAGCCGCTACATGGCCTCCGCCGCCGTAGGAGAGCATGAGAGCGCCGATATCGGTTTTGCAGCCGCGATTCACGATGCTGTGGCCGCAGGCGAAGACGCAGTTTTGCTTGTTTTTGCCGTCCACGATCCAGATCGAAATATTCTGCTCCGGATACAGGGCGTAGATCATAAACCGGTTGCCCGGGAAGATCGGGTCCACGCCGCGAAGATCAGTCACGATCACATTGCCGTCCGTCCGCGTATGAGCCGCAAGCATCTCCTGGTATTGCCCATCCAGCTCGAAATACCGCTTTACCCGCTCCTGCACGTCCGGCAGCTGCATAATGTCGCCAACCGGCAGAACGGCGCAGTGGTGAACGAGATCCTCCATCAGCTGGTAATTGCTGATCCGGTAGTCGCGGTAACGTCCAAGTCCGGTACGGGCGTCCATAATAAACGAGAGCAAATCCCATCCGGCCGGATGCAAAATGTCGTCCCGGCTGAACTGCGCAGCGTCCGCCTTGTCCACCCCGGCCATA
Organism: Paenibacillus ginsengarvi; assembly: GCF_003626695.1. Classification (GTDB taxonomy): domain Bacteria; phylum Bacillota; class Bacilli; order Paenibacillales; family NBRC-103111; genus Paenibacillus_AB; species Paenibacillus_AB ginsengarvi. Next base: position 51,379 of record NZ_RBAH01000006.1, on the reverse strand, counting down.
ATATCGTCCAGCTCCGGACCAAACTTGTCGCGTCCGCCGTAATAATCGTATACGACGCGGGCCGCGCTCGGAGCGATGCGGGTTTCTCCTTCAAACTTGATGCTATCGCCTCCGCGAATCAGTTCGCTGGAGTGATGGTCGAACCAAAGTCCGCAGCCCGGTGCGTACGGAACATTCGCCAGTATGTCGTTTTCGGTTACTTCAATCAAGCCGTCCTGTACGTCCTTCGGATGCACGAACTTCATTTCGTCGATCATCCCAAGCTTCTTGAACAGCATGGCGCATACAAGTCCGTCAAAATCCGATCTGGTAATTAAGCGCATATACGGTCCCTCTCCTAAGCATAGTCCTAACGAACTACCATATTCGACGGGATACGCTATTTTCCTGCATCTTTACCGGAATTTAAGCTAAACAAAACAGCTTCGTTGCGCATGGATTCCGCCGTATCATCTATCCTCTGATCGCAGACCTACTGTGCCTGCTCGTAATAACGCTTCAGATTGTCCATGCTTATAGGCAGCCACTTCTCCGCCGGCTCCGGCGCGACATACTCCGCCGAAAAATAACCGTCATAGCCGATCGCGCGCAGCATTCTAAATATCGGCACAAACGAAATCGAGCCGTGTCCGAACACGGTGTCCCGCAAAAAATTCCCATGCCGTGTCATATACCAGGCCGGGCCCGGATAGGCGCCTTCTCCGCTTTTCAGCAAATAATCCTTAACATGCACATGAACGAGTCGGTTCGAGAAACGTCCTACGAACTGCTCCGGTGTCTCATCGACAAACAAAATGTTTCCCAGGTCCGCCACGACGCCAACATCTTTGCGGTCAAGCTCCGTAAGAAAACGCCCGAACCGCTCTACCCCATTGAACACAAAACCTTGATCTTCATATACGCACATGATGCCGCGTTCGGAAGCATAGTCGCATACTTCTCTCACAGCCGGTACGATTTGCGGCAGAAGGCTTTCAAAATCAGCCTGACCGAAGCGAAGCGGCTTCAGATGCGGAACAAGTGTATGGTGGAAATAAGGCGCGCGCAGCTCGGAGGCGATATCGATGTAATGTTTGAGCCGCTGAACGGCCGTTGCCGTATCGGGCGACAGCATATCGCAGCCCATCGAAAAACAGCTGACGGGAATGCCCAGCTTGCCGGCGTGTTCGGCTAACCGTTTGGCGTCTTCCAGTGTCGCCAGCTCTTTGGTCGGATACGGCTCGATCGCGTCGAAGCCTTGTTTGACGGCAAGGTCGACGGACTCCAGCATGGTCAAACCCTTTTCGTAATACGATTCATAGCTGCACAAAAATACGCTCGTTTTCATAAATCGCTTAGACCTCCTTGCGGAGTCCGTCAACATTTTGCCTCAAGTAGTCAATCGTTTCGATAATATCGCGGTTTTTCTCATCCTCGCCGACACGGCCCTCGCGCTCGATAATCCATTCTCCTTGGAAGCCGTGAGCGCGAAGTCCTTCGAACAGCTTCGGAAAATCGACCTTACCTTTCCCTACCGCAACCTGTTCCCCGAGCGCTTCTCCATTGGTCGGATAAAATCCGTCCTTGACATGAACGTTGCGGACATAAGGGCCGATCACATCGAGTGCGTCGATCGGATTGCCTTTGCCGTATAAGATCAAGTTGGCCGGATCGAGATTAATGCCCAGATTGCCCGTCCCGACCCGCTCAATCGTGCGCAGCAGCACAACCGGCGTCTCTTGACCGGTTTCGAACCAGAACTCGATGCCCTTCTCCTTGCAATATTCAGCCACTTCGCGAATCGCTTCGACGATCGGCTCATATTCGGGATCGGTTACATTTTCGGGAATAAACCCGCAATGCGTAATGACCGCCGGAGCTCCGATCCATACGGCAAAGTCGGCCCAGCGCTTAAGCGCCGCCACCCGCTCTGCACGCTGTTCCTTTGGAACGAGGCCGAGCGTAACCGGTCCCTCCGTAAAATTCCATACATGCCGTCCGGTAAAACCGCCCCACATCGCGCACACGCGAACCCCGGCTTGCTCCGATTCGCGAACGACCGCTTCGGCGATTTCTTTTGTGGCGTGCTGCGGATTAAAGCTAACCAGCTGACAAGTGCGCAAACCGAACTGCTGTACCGCTTCGAAGCTTTTTCCGTCCGGCTTCAAGCCTGTAATAATACCGATATCCATCTTATAGCCTCCATACAAGTAGTTTGAGGATCAGATAGTTTAAAACGAACACAAAGTATGTTTCTTTTAAACATAATACCACCATCCATCGTCCACGACTACTACAAATTCCGGGTAGGCGACACTTTTTTAGGCAAACGAAAACCCCCGCTTCGCAAGGAAACAGGGGTTGAACGGTAAAATTTATTTTGCAATCATATGAATCGGATGGCCCAAAGCGCCCTCCGCAGCGTCCATCACGATCTCGCCAAGCGTCGGATGCGCATGGATCGTCAGCGAAATATCCTCGATCGTTGCGCCCATCTCGATCGCAAGGCCAAGCTCTGCGATCAGGTTGGAAGCTTCCGCGCCGACGACTTGCGCGCCGATCAGAAGTCCCGTATCCTTGTCGCCCACCAGCTTCACGAAGCCTTCGTTCGCTCCGATCGACTGCGCGCGTCCGTTAGCGCCGTAGCTGAACCGTCCGGTAAAGACGTTCACGCCTTTGTCCTTCGCTTCCGGTTCGCTGAGCCCTACGCTGGCAATTTCCGGCTCGGAGAAAACAACCGCCGGGATCGCTTTGTAGTCGACCGCGCTAGGCTCGCCCGCGATCGCTTCAGCAGCGACCTTAGCTTCGTACGAAGCTTTGTGCGCGAGCGACAGACCCGGAACAACGTCGCCGATGGCGAAAATCGCCGGTACGCTCGTGCGGCCTTGCTTGTCGACCTCGATCAAGCCGCGGTCGGTCATTTTCACGCCGATCGCCTGCAAACCGAGCTCGTCTGTATTCGGACGGCGTCCTACCGTTACGAGCACGTAGTCGGCGGTCACTTGCTTCTCTTCGCCGCCAACCGTATACGTAACCGTTACATCGGAGTCCGTTTGCTTCGCTTCTTTGGCGAGCGCCTCGGTTACGACTTCAACCTCGGATTTCTTGAGGCTGCGTCCGACATAACGGGACAGGTCCTTCTCGAAGCCCGGCAGGATCGAATCCGATCCTTCCAGCACCGTTACCTTCGTGCCGAACTTGGCGAACGTTTGACCGAGCTCGATGCCGATATAACCGCCGCCGATGACAACGAGGCTTTGCGGAATTTCCGACAGGTTCAGCGCTTCCGTCGACGACAAGATACGTTTTCCGAACGGGAAAGCTTTCAGCTCGATCGGACGGGAGCCCGTAGCGATAATGCAGTTGTTGAATTTATACTGCGTCGAATCGCTTTCCGTCGCTACGCTGACGACCGATTCGTTTACGAAGAACGCTTCTCCGGAAACGAATTGGATTTTATTTCCTTTAAGCAGCGAGCCAACGCCGCCGCTTTGTTTTTTGACGATGCCGTTTTTCCACTCCTGCACTTTCGCCCAATCAACCTTTACGCCGTCGACGTTAATGCCGTACTCGGAGCCTTGAAGCGCAGACTCGTAGCGGTGAGCCGCGGAAATCAGCGCCTTCGAAGGGATACAGCCGCGGTTCAAGCATACACCGCCGACTTCGGCTTTATCTACAACTACTACCGATTTGCCCAGTTGAGCCGCGCGGATCGCAGCGACATAACCTCCCGGGCCGGAACCGATAACCAGAACATCGACATCAACAGTAAGCGTTCCGACTACCATGCGCTTACACCTCCATAACCATCAGCTGCGGATCTTCCAGCAGCGATTTGATATAGTTCATTGCGTTTTGTGCCGTTGCGCCGTCGATCAGACGGTGGTCGAAGCTGAGAGACAGAGCCATCATGTTGCCTATGACGATTTGTCCGTTACGTACAACAGGCTTCTCCGAAATACGGCCGGTGCCGAGAATGGCGACTTCCGGGTAGTTGATAACCGGCGTAAAGAACATGCCTCCCGCCGAGCCGATGTTCGTGATCGAAATCGTGCTGCCCTTCAGCTCGCCGGATTGCAGCTTGCCTTCGCGGCCGCGGGCGGCCAGTTCGCGGATTTCGCCGGCGACCTGCCATACGTTTTTGCGGTCGGCATCGAAAACGACAGGCACGAGCAGACCGTTGTCCGTATCCGTGGCAATGCCGATATTATAATACTTTTTGTATACAATCTCGCTTTTCTCATCGTCGATCGAAGCGTTAAGCGCCGGGAATTGCTTCACGGCAGCAACAAGCGCTTTGACGATGAAAGGCAAATACGTCAGCTTGACGCCTTTCTTCTCCGCCAGCGGTTTCGCCTTCTGGCGCAGCTCGACGAGCGCGGTGACGTCCACTTCGTCCATGATCGTCACGTGAGGAGCCGTATAAACCGATTTAACCATCGCGTTCGCGATCGCCTTGCGCATCCCTTTAAGCGGCACGCGTTCCTCGACGCGTTCGCCGGCTACGCTAACCGCAGCAGGGGCCGCAGGCGCCGCCGCTTCGCTCGGTGCGGAAGCAGCAGGAGCCGCCTGGCCGCCGCCGGCCGCAAAAGCGAGCACGTCATCCTTCGTCACTTGGCCGTTGCGGCCAGTGCCTTTCACTTGCGCCAGCTCGACGCCCTTCTCGCGGGCGAACTTGCGTACGCTAGGCGTAGCCAGCACGGCGCCGCCGGTTGCCGCAGGCGCTGCTGCGGCTGGTGCCGCTGGGGCTGCCTGCTCTTGCGACGGAGCGGCCGCAGGAGCGCTAGGCGCCGCCGGGGCTGGAGCGGCTTCCGCTGCCGGAGCTTCGCCGTGGTGAATCGACTCCGGCGGAATTTCGCCGGTAACGTCGATAACCGCAAGTGGATCGCCGACGTGGGAAACGGTGCCTTCCGTCACTTTCAGCTCGACGACTTTGCCGCTGACCGGGGAAGCGACTTCCACGACCGCTTTGTCGTTTTGCACGTCCATAATAATTTGATCTTCTTTTATTTCATCGCCGGGCTTTACATGCCATTTCACGATTTCGCCTTCGTGAAGACCTTCGCCGAGCTCCGGAAGTCTGAATTGCCAGATCGCCATAATGATGCCTCCTGTCGGATCGCCCCGCCGCGGCCGTCCGCGGGTTCTGGGGCCCGGATAACGTGCCGCCGGGGCTTAACTCGAACCGTAAGCGGCGCAACATCCGCGCCGTTACTTCCGGAATTCCCCTATATTTTCGTTGATACGGCGGAATCTTATTCCTCTTGCGTAAAAGATGAGCAAAAACGTTCCCGGCAGGGAATGCCGGAAACAACGCATCCGTTATTGCCCCCTGCCAGAACGTTCATGCCTAGCTAGAAATTGAGTACTTGATTAATTCCTTCGATAATGCGGGCCGGCGTCGGCAGCCATTCGTCTTCGATCTGTCCGAAGGCATATACCGTATCCGGCGCAGCTACGCGAAGCACCGGCGCTTCGAGGTGCAGAATCGCCTTTTCGTTCACTTGCGCAATGACTTCGGCTGCGATACCGGCCGTTTTTTGCGCTTCTTGAACGACGATCGCGCGGTTCGTTTTCTTGATCGATTCGACGATCGTTTCGATATCGAGCGGCATCAGCGTGCGCAGGTCGATGACTTCGACGGAAACGCCTTGCGACTTCTCGATTTCTTCGGCTGCCTTGAGCGACGTATGAACCATCGCGCCGTAGGTCAGGATCGTCACGTCTTTGCCCTCGCGGACCACGTTCGCCTTGCCGATCGGCACCGTGTATTCGCCTTCCGGCACTTCCGCCCGGAATGCGCGGTACAGCTTCAGATGCTCCATGAAGAACACCGGATCGTTGTCGCGGATCGCCGAGATGAGGAGGCCTTTGGCATCGTACGGGTTCGAAGGAACGACCACTTTAATGCCCGGCGTCTGCACGAGCATGCCTTCCAGGCTGTCCGTATGCAGCTCGGCCGCTTTCACGCCACCGCCGAACGGGGTGCGGATAACCATTGGAGCGTTATAACGCCCGCCGGAGCGCCAGCGCAAACGAGCGGCTTGCGCCACGATCGAGTCCATAACCTCGAACAAAAATCCGATAAACTGAACTTCCATAATCGGGCGGAAGCCTTGCGTACTGAGGCCGACGGCCAAGCCGCCGATGCCGGATTCGGCCAGCGGCGTATCGAATACGCGCTCTTCGCCGAATTCCTTCTGGAGTCCTTCCGTAGCGCGGAATACGCCGCCTACGTGACCGACGTCCTCGCCGAAAATCATGACGTTCGGATCCCGCTGAAGCTCTACCTTCATCGCTTCGTTAATCGCTTGAATCATTGTGAGCTGTGCCATGACTTACTTGCCCCCCTTGCCCGCGAACCAAGCTTTTTGCTCTTCCATATGCGCCGGAGTCGTTTCGAACATCGTATCGATCAAGCCCGGAACGGTCATTTTCGCCGTTTCTTCGGCTTTCTTGATCTGTTCACTGACGTGTTCCTTCGCTTCCTCGATCACTTTGTTTTCTTCTTCCTCGCTCCACAAGCCTTTGCCGGTCAAGTAAGTGCGGAAGCGGACCAGCGGGTCGCGAAGCTCCCAATCGCCGGACTCTTCTTTCGTTCTGTATTTCGACGGATCGTCACCCGACATCGAGTGCGGGCCGAACCGGTACGTAATCGCTTCGATCAGGGTTGGAACGCCTTCCAGCGCAAAAGCGCGCGCTTCGGAAACCGCTTTGTATACAGCCAGTACGTCCATACCGTCCACTTGTACGCCGCGGATGCCCGCTGCGACCGCTTTTTGCGCGATCGTTTCGGCCATCGTTTGCTTGGCGCGCGGCGTCGAGATGGCGTAGCCGTTGTTTTGCACGAAGAAGACGCAAGGCAGCTTGAACGCGCCTGCGAAGTTCATTCCCTCGTAAAAATCGCCTTGGGAGCTTCCGCCGTCGCCGGTATAGGCGATCGAGATATTTTTCTTGCCGCGGCGCTTGAGTCCCATCGCCACGCCCGGTGCTTGTACAATTTGAGCTCCGATGATGATTTGCGGGAGCAGCACATTGACGCCTTCCGGAATTTGTCCGCCGTGCTGATGGCCTCTGGAGTACAGAAACGCCTGATACAGCGGCAGGCCGTGCCATACGAGCTGCGGCATGTCGCGATAGCCCGGGCATACCCAGTCTTCTTTGTCGAGCGCGAACCCGCTCCCGATCATGGACGCTTCCTGGCCGGATACCGGCGCGAAAAATCCGAGCCGACCTTGACGGCTGAGTGATACGGCGCGCTGATCCCAAGTGCGGGTAAACACCATGCGACGCATGAGTTCCTTCAGTTGATCGTCAGACAAGTTCGGAACGTCGTCCGCATTGACGACTTCGCCGCTCGGAGAAAGAACCGACAACGGCTTGATTTCGTCGATCCGAACTTCGGACAATGGCTTGCTCATCGCTTTTCACCTCTGAGTTATTTTGCTTGTTTGTTCTTGTATAGCTAAAACTGTTATAGTATATGATCCACTCTGTTTCATAACACCAAGTACCGTCTTCCTTAGAATCAGTTCACTTGGTGCTGATTATCTAATATAACAGAGCACATTCATTATATAGTACAGTTCAGCAAAAATCTACACCATCCCACAAACTTTTTGCTAGCGGTTTTCGCGAAACTGCCGGAAAGGCGATAGGCAGACAGCGCAAACACGCTCCGGCCGCAGGGGTGTCGCAGCTTTTCATTTTCTTGGACAACGCTGTTATAATTATTGTACACGTAATGAAGCAAATTCAACCGGAAAGGGACCGTTGTAATGGACGACAACCGTTATACGAAGCGAACGATTATGAAAGAGGACGTTCCTTCCGCTTTTTTGAACGAAAACCGCCACGTCAAAATTTATTTGCCGCCCGGCTATAACGAGCTGCTGACGTATCCGGTGCTGTACTGCCAGGACGGCGAAGATTTTTTCAACTTCGGACGCACTGCCACACAGATGACGAAGCTGATTCTGGATGAAGGGCTGGAGCCGGCTCTCGTCGTCGGAGTCGACGTCGATAAAAAAATACGCAACGAAGATTATTCGCCGGACGGTTCACGCTTCGCCGCCTACTGCCGGTTTTTCGCCGAAGAGCTTGTACCGTACATCGAAGCGCGTTACCCGGTCAAACAAGACGCCGCGTCCCGCGTCATCGCCGGCGATTCGCTCGGCGGCACCGTTTCGCTGCATATCGCGCTCGAATATCCGCAGCTGTTCCGGCGGGTGCTCTCCCTATCGGGAGCATTTTTCCCGTCCACCCGGGAGCGGATCGCCCGCGAAGGCGACTTGTCCTGGCTGCAATTGTATATGCTGGTCGGGCTTCAGGAGACGGCTGTGGAAACGTCGCGCGGCACGTTTGACTTTCTCGAGGAGAACAGGCGGACCTTGGAGCTGCTCGAAGCGCGGGAAGCGGATATCGTGTACGAGGAGAAGGACGGCAAACATATTTGGGGCTTTTGGCAAAAAGAACTGCCGGGCGCCTTGAAGCTGTTTTTCGGCTGATGACGCAGAGGCGGCGGCAGTTGCCCGGCCGTCCTGTTCACCGGCTGAGCGGACAAAGCGGGCGGCGGGGTGTAACTTTTCGCGGACCGGCATCGTCCATATAGTAGCTGCTGATCTCATCAGACACGGGAGGACTAATACGTGATCGATCATCCATTTCATAAAGCGGCCGCCGCCCTGCTGCTGGCGGGCTGTTTATTTGGGCTTGCCGCATGTGCGGGCGAGGAAGCCGCCCCGGCGAACACGAAACCGTCGGATACGGCGGGACAGACGATCGGCAAGCCGGGGGGCGACGTCCAAGACGGAGACAAGACGCAAGGGCAAACAGCCGGCAAAACGCCGGATACGGGAAGCATGGCCAAGCCTGGCGATCCTTCAGGTACATCCGGTCAAACAGCCGGTAAAGGAACCGAAGCCGGGAGCGGTACCAAGCCGGGAGCCGGGAACGACGGCAAGACCGCAGGCGGCGGCTCCGCAACCGGCGGGAAAAGCGGCGATGCGGTGCAGGTTGTCGCCAAGCCGGCGGATATCGCCGTGCTCGTCAACAAGACGTACAAGCTGCCGGACAACTTTAAGCCGGACGATCTTGTCGAGCCGAATATACCGTTCATTTTCAAAGAGAAAAGCGAGAAGCGGCTCATGCGCAAGGAAGCGGCGGGAGCGCTGGAGAAGCTGGTCGCGGCGGCGAAGAAGGACGGGATCTCGCTGGCCGGGGTGTCCGGCTACCGCTCCCAGGCAACGCAAAAGACGTTGTTCGAGAACTATGTGAAAAAAGACGGCGAGGAAGCCGCGCGCAAGTACAGCGCCGTTCCCGGCCACAGCGAGCACCAGACGGGGCTGGCGATGGACGTGTCGGGAAGCGACGGCAAATGCGCCGCCTCCGACTGCTTCGCCGGTACAAAGGAAGCGAAGTGGCTCGCAGAGCACGCGGCCGAGCACGGCTTTATCATCCGCTATCCGAAAGGCAAAGAAGAGACGACGGGATACCAGTATGAGCCGTGGCATCTACGTTTTGTAGGAACGAAGATCGCGAAGGACATCGCGGACAAAGGGATTACGCTGGAGGAATATATGCTGAATGCCGTCCCCGTTTCGAAATGATACAAAGGAGCCTTGCGGCATCGCAAGGCTTCGCTGTTTTCCAAACAAAGTGAAGCGCTTACTTTCCGCTCTCGGCGATCATCTTGTTGATTTCTTCCTCCGCTTTTGCCAGCGACGTATTGACGTCCAGCGCATTGTTAAGAAATAAATCGAAGTTGGCTTGGAGGATGCTTTCGGCCTTCGTGCGAAATTGCGAGGATACCGGGTATTTGACCGGCTTGCTCTTGAATATGCTGGACAGCTTTTTCCCGGCCAAATACGGAACGTCCGCACCGAACGACTTCTGGATGTCCGGGTTGTTCACCGCAGGCATCCAGCCTTTTCGCGAGCTTATCATCTGGAATTCGTCCGAGGCGATCATACGAATCACCTGCATCGCCTGATCTTTATACGCGCTCGATTTCGTAATCGCGATCGCCTGCACGCTCGCGTTGCCGTACGTATTCGGCCGCTCCGGATAGCTCGGATATTGGGCGATGTCCCAATTCAGCCCTTCCGCCGTCGGTTTTTCGAGAGCGGCCAGCATATTGAGCTGTAACTGCATCGCCAGCGTTTTATCTTTCAGGAACGCATCCCCCTTGCGGTCGTTGCCTGGAATCGAATAAATCGACTTGACCAAATTGAACACCGTCTTCCATTCTTCCGTCACTACGGACGCCTTCTCCTTTATCGGGTCCACGGCGGCCGCCGACAGCGGCTGGGCGATCCAGACCACCCCGTTCCCCGTATCGAGACCGCGGTACTGGACGCCGCCCTCGGTTCGCGTGACCCGTTTGGTCAGATCGAGCGTCCGATCCCAGTTCATGCCATCCTGCGGATAAGGGACTCCGAACTTATCAAACAGGTCCTTGTTGTAGTACAGGGCGTGAAAGTTCAGGCTGAACGGCAACGCATACATTTCATCCTTGGCCGAGGCGATACGAATATCGCCGATAATGTTGGCGTCGTAGCGGCTCATGTCCACATTATGCGTTTTCAGCAATGGTGTCATGTCGTAAAGCAAGTCCCTATCCCGGTATGACAATAAATTGCCGTTGAACGTAAAGATGAGATCCGGCGTCTGCCCTGCCACGATCAGCTCGTTCAGCGTCGTTCCTTTCGCAGACGGATAAATTTGCAGCGTAATATTCGGATGCTTCTGCTGCAGCTGCTGAACGATCAGCTCCTTGAGCCTTTCGTCAACGCTTATTCCGTCGATCGCCGCCGTCAGTGTTACCGGTCTCGTGTCGACGACCGGGGTCGCTACCTGCTTCATCCCGTCCTCAGGCAAACTTGCCGCCTTGCCGCATCCAGCGGTTGCAACCGCCATGATCATCGCTATGCAAAAGATGCTCCTTTTCATATTCCCGCCCCCATCCCCATAAATGTCGTATCGATTTTGCCAGCCGCACATTGCGGCCGCATTCGAACATCCATTCGAAGCAGCCGCAAAGCGATGCCGCTAAGCCTTTACCGGTACGTGAACATAGCAGTCGCCCGCATGTTCCGATCGGCCACGAGTCGCACCCAGTGAGCCGAATACCCGTCTGGGAACGCCAGGCGGAATGTTTCGCCCGGCTGCACCGTAACCGTATCGTAGCAGACCCAGTTTCCTTCGGCGCTATAATCCACCTCGATTTTGATTTGTGCCGGAGCAGGCGACCGGTGACGAATCTCAACCGATTTGTCCAAGTACCCGGCCATCAAATAAGGGTCGGACGGAACGCCTGACATCACTTCCGAGTCGTTCCACGGTCCGCCGATCCCGGCTGGATGCCCGAACTTGCGCAAGTCGTCGACATTGCCGAGCCAGAGCTGGACCGTCCCGTCCTCGGAGCGGATCGTATGTGCACTGTGCCCTTCCTCCTCCGTCACGCCGGACAACACAAGCATGCCGCGCCAGGAGCAATAGTCGTAAATGAGTTTGTTGTGCGTACATACGGGCTGCAGCTTGCGGTAGCCGCCCGAGCGTTCGTCCGGAAGCTCGTAAAACGAGCCGTGAACGTTCATCAGCTTTCTCTCCGTAACAACCTCCCGGATGCCGCGTCTCGCACCGAACGCGGACGGCCGGTCGAAATCGCTATGCCCTTTAGGCAGCCTGTACCGGTTCCCTGACGGATCGACGATCAGAACCGACGCCCTATCAACTTCGAAGTCGCTCGCGGGCGCGTGCCGCTGCACGGTATTCAGCTCCGCGACAGCTTCCGGCTTGGCGCGAAACGTCAAGTCGCCGGTCACTTCGTAGAAGCCTGTGGCGGTAATGCGGCCTTGTTTATCCAGACGGGCGGCGGCGACGTGCAGCGGCATATCAATATCGCCCGATGCGTATACAATCGCCTCGCTGCGCGCCGTTTGTTCCCCCGCATCCGCCAAACCGCTTATCGCGTGCGGATCGATACCGTTGCCTTCCGCAGGATTGTATCGGAATGCTGCGGATACGGACGAAGCCGAGCTTTCGGGAACAATACGCACCCATTCGGCGTTCAGATCGGCCGGAAACAAAAGATAGCCGTAGCCGTCCGCCCCGACATTGAGCCGCTCGTACAGCGTCCATTCCCCGGTTCCGCGCCTATCCATCTCGATTCGGAAGCTAAGCGGCCGCCGCTCGCGATGCGACACATGCAGCACTCGGCGTTCGAACCCGGCGAATAGAAAAGGCTCCGACGGCTGCTCCGCTTCCACCGGCTCTTCCGCCCACACGCTGCCCCAGCCGGCCGGCTTGCCCATTTGTACCAGCTCCTCCAGCGACGTGAACAGCAGGTTGGACTGGCAGCGCCCTAGCAAGCCGTTCCCCTGCATGGAGGCGTCGTTGCAGCCGAGCACGAGACGGCCGTTCCAGCTTTCGAAATCGACGATCATTTTATGATGCACCGCGATCGGCCGTATGCCGGACCTATCATCCATACCGAACGAAGACGGAAACTCGTACAGCATGCCGAACATATCCATCAGCCAGCGGTCCGCCCCCACGTCGCGGATGCGCGGCCATTCCGTAAACCAGCCGTCGTCGGCGCTGTGCGTGAAGCTTCCCATCGGCAATCGGAAGCGGCTCCACCTCCCGCTCTGGCATACGTTCAGCAGAACGGATTTGTCGTCCCAGCCAAGTGCCCATAGCGGCGACGATTCGTCAGGCGAACCGTACAGCCCGCCGGGGCCGGTAATTTCCGTATATTTGTTCGCGTCGACGATCGTCCAGCTGCTGCGCTTACCGGGATCGCCCTTGCCTTTCCATTCGGCAAGCACGCCGCCTTCGCCGTTATTGGACACAGCAAGCCGGCCTTGCCCCGTGTAGGCGCCCTTCCCATGCTTGCCGGGCAGTAGCCGAATGTCCTCCTTCGTGCCGTTCGGATCGGCGAACAGGACGCGAACCTCGAGCGTATGAACGTTCACCTCATACAACCCGGACTCCATCGTGTAGAAGACGACCTTTTCCGCCGGATCGCTCCAGTGCCGGGCCACTCCAGTCAGTCTTCCCTGCATATCGCCCGGAGGAACGACACGCACCGTGCCTGCTTCGTCGATAAAATAAGGACCGATAATCAGCTGCTTCGATTCGGCGTGAATCATCCGGCTCGCATGGGTTCCCCCTACGCTTAGCGGATGAACGGAGGCGTTCAATTCTTCGTCCAGGCTATACAGCTTGTCGTGGCTACCGCGGTAGCTATGCGGCGGATAGGTCAAATACCACAGCTTGCCCGCCCATGCCACGACGGCGCCCGTACCGCATTCAGGGGAGCTTGCCCGCTCCGTTCCGTTCGTCCAGCTCAGATGCGGATATATACCGCTGAAGCTTGGATACTGCGTCTTCGTTCCACTTGTTGTCATCGTTTATCTCTCCTTTTAACTTACTCGTGTAAGTTGTTGATTCACTTGAAGTATAGCCGATTTCATTTCGCCTGTTAAAGCGCAAATCTTCTGTTTTTTCCAGCCCGATGCCTGCTTTTCTCCTTCAAGCTCCATCGAACGAATCGCCTCTCACTTACTCGAGTAATATCCGGCTATTGTAAGGCTGTCCGGTTTCTTGTACAATGCTTGAAAGAAGATGAATAAGCGCCGGAGGGCCCTATGACAACTCGCGAAGAAGTCGCACGCAAGGCCGGAGTATCCGTAGCGGCCGTTTCCTATGTTCTGAATAATAAACCTGGGGTCAGCGACGCTACCCGGCAAAAGGTGCTCGAAGCGATCCGCGAGCTGGATTACAAGCCAAGCCATGCGGCGAGAACGTTAAAAACGAAAAAGACGAACCAGTTAACTGTGTTCGTCAATTATTTGGGGGATGCATTCGAAGCGGGCATCCTCAATCATCTGGAAATGGAATCCAGAATGTTCGGCTATTTCGTTAACTTCCAGACGTACCATCCCGAGCGCGAGGAGGAGCTGCGGCATTTTATGGCCGGGCGGATCGACGGGGTGTTTCTGCTTGGTCAAAGTCTTCGCCCGGAGACGCTGGAGACGCTGCATAAGGCAGGCATTCCCGTCATCTCAGTCATGAAGCCGGTCGAGCCCGGACCGGTTACGGCGTTTGTCGATATCGATTGGACCGCTTCGCTGCAAAAAACGATTCGGCATCTGAAATCGGAAGGGCACCTAAGGATCGGGCTGATGGCGAATCTTAGCGAGACGCACGCGCATAGGACTCGCACGCTCGCTTTTCGCCAGGCGATGAAGGCGGAAGGGCTGCCATTCGGAGAAACGGACATCCTTAGCGGAGGCGGGAGGCTTGAGGCAGCCAAGGCCGCCATGCTGGACTATATCCGGATCGGGCGGTTAGGCGAGCATACGGCGTTTGTCGCCGCCTCCGACCTGATGGCGATCGGGATGCTGACGGCGTGCCGGGAGTCTGGAATCGCCGTTCCGGACAGGCTCGCGATCGCGGGCTGCGAGAACGTCCTGATGACGCTGCAAACGACGCCGACGATTACAGTGCTGGACTATCCCCGCCCCGAGGCGTCCGTCGCGGCCGTACGTTTGATGGTCGAGGCAATTCGGGGCGAGCCTGTGGCAAGCAGACTTTTTGACAGTAGACTGCTCGTCCGGCAATCCACACATATGGGTGGCTGATTTGCCAATATGGTATTCCCGATTGCTTAGCATAACTGGACGCGCAGGGATATTCCCCGTGCTAAAGCAAGCATCCGCTCTTACGTAATAGAGCGGATGGCTTGCTTTTTGCTTACGATTTTTGGATATAGCTTCCAACCGTGTATGATAATACTGGATTGGCGATGTATAGGAGAAGCGGAGGGCTTACTATGTTGGGAGGAACGATTCTCCTTGTAGATGATGAAAAAGAGATTACGCAATTGCTGGAGATTTATTTGAAAAACGAAGGGTTTACGCTGCTGACGGCAAACGACGGCTTGCAGGCGCTGGAGCTGCTGAAGACGCATCATGTCGATTTGATTATTCTCGATGTGATGATGCCGCGTATGGACGGCATTCAGGCTTGCATGAAAATACGGGAGGATCAGCAGATGCCGATTATTATGCTGTCCGCCAAAGGGCAGGAAATCGACAAAATTACCGGCCTCAGCATCGGTGCCGACGATTATGTCGTCAAGCCGTTCAGCCCGCTGGAGATGCTGGCCCGGGTCAAATCCCAGCTTCGCCGGTATCGCCAGCTTAACGGCTTGCCCGCGAAAAACGAAAACGAAATCGTTATTGACGAGCTCGTCATCAACATCGCGACACATAAAGTACTCGTCGATCAGGTCGAGGTGCGTCTGACCCCGCGCGAATTTGCCATTTTACATGTATTGGCCCGCAACCGGGGAATCGTGCTCAGCATGGAGCAGATCTACGAGGCGGTATGGAACGAGCAGTTTTACGAGTCCAACAATACGGTCATGGTACACATACGCAAAATCCGCGAAAAAATCGAGAAAGATCCAAGCTCGCCTGAGTATATCAAAACCGTATGGGGAATCGGCTATACGATCGAGTAATGAAGGAAGATAGCCGGATCGGAGGAGCACATGAAAACCAATTTTATATATACGATGCGCTGGAAGTTTATCCTCGCCTTCGTACTGAGCATTGCGTCCGCCGCCGCCACCGTATTGATCGCTTACCGGGTGCTGCTCGTATTGGTGTACGTGAAGCCGTTCACCGTTCCCATCAGTTGGGTCGTCAACCGGATCGGGTCGACGCCGGTTATGGTCGTAGCCGGAGGCATTTTGTTTCTAGTCTATTTTTTCATATTCAGCAGCAAAATTCTCGGCTATTTGGGGGAAATTACGCGCGGCCTCCAGGAAATCGCGAAAGGCAATTTGAACTATACGATCGTAACGAAGTCGGCGGACGAGCTTGGAACCGTAGCCGAGCATTTCAACCAAATGACGGAGAAACTGCGCAAATCGATCGAGGAGGAACGGAATGCGGAACGGACGAAAAACGAGCTGATCACCGGGGTTTCCCACGATCTGCGCACGCCGCTTACCTCGGTTCTAGGCTATTTGGAGCTGATTGAGACCGATCGTTATCACGATGAGGTGGAACTGCGCTACTACACCAATATCGCCTACGAGAAGACGAAAAGCTTGAAGAAACTGATCGACCGTTTGTTCGAATATACGTCGCTTAGCGGCGAAGGAACCGAGCTGCAGCTCAAAAAGGTGAACATTTACGGCTTCCTGAAGCAATTGGCCGAGGAATTCATTCCGCAATTGTCGAAGGCGGGCATGTCATGCCGAATGGCTGCGGAAGACGACGGCTTGTTCATTCAAGCAGACGGCCATCAGCTGATGCGAGCGTACGAAAACTTGTTTTCGAATGCGATCCGCTACGGCGGCAAGGGCAAGTATGTCGATATCCGCATCGGCAAGGACGACAACGCCGTCGTAGTGGAAATCGTGAACTATGGCGAGCCGATCGCCGCCAGAGATTTGCCTTTCATCTTCGAGCGATTTTATCGTGCGGATCGCTCGCGTTCGTCGCAAAACGGCGGAACGGGGCTTGGACTAGCCATTGCAAAAAGCATCATCGAGCTGCACGGCGGTCAAATTACGGCCAGAAGCAATCGTAAAGAGACGGTGTTCGAAACGAGGCTCCCGCTGCTTTAAACACCCCCGGGAAACGAGACTATCGGATGAGAAAGCGACCGCACGTTCGGGTCGGCCAGAATTTTCTGGCCGGCCTATTGTTTATACCCAAGCTTAATTTTTCTTAAGAATCATTTAAGCGGCCCATAAGCGAACGAAAAAGAGGCATTAACCTTTGTGCTTTATAATGGGCTACATCCTAAACGAATTAGGGTCTGCGGTCCGGCCGCGAGAGACGGTCGCGCTCCGCAGCATTATGATCTTGACGAGGTGTTCCCATGTCGAAGAAATGGATATTCACGATGACCATACTGCTGGTCGCCCTGCTAGGAATGGGAGCCGGCTTGTATAGCTGGCAAATGAATGACCGTTCCGCCAAATCGGCCCACTCAACGAATTCGCCGAACGCCGGCAAGCGGGAGCCGCAGCAAGTCGTTTCCGTCGCCGCCTTGAAGGATAGTTACGATCTGGTCGTAGTAGGGACCGATCCGGAAGGAATCGCCGCGGCGGTTTCGGCGGCCCGCAACGGGCAACGGACGCTACTTGTGGATGCTCGGGGACGCGAGGTTTTGGGCGGACTTATGACGGTAGGCTGGCTGAACAGTATCGATATGAACTGGGACCGGACTTCGGCACCGTTGCCGGGGCAGGAGCAGGACTATTTCAACAAAGGCATTTTTGCCGAGTGGTACAAAAAGACGGAAGGCCACTCTTTCGATGTCGTTACGGCGGCGGACGCTTTCTACAATCTCGTTCGAGCGGAGAGCGGCATCGATCTGTACATGGAGGCTGCCGCCGTCGAGCCGATCGTGAGGCGGGAAAACGGGCCGGGCACGGTGGAGGGCGTCGTCGTTAGGAAGAAGGACGGCTCCAAGCAGCGGATTTCGTCCAAAGCGGTGATCGACGCGACGCAGGATGCGGACATTGCCGTCGCCGCGGGAGCTTCGTTTACGATCGGACGCGAAGATTTGGGCGACAAAAACTCGAGGATGGCCGTAACCGCAGTGTTTCGCTTGAAAAATATCGACGACAAAGCTTGGAAGCTTATCGCCAAACGCCTCAACGGGGACGGCGACAGCAACACCGGAGTCGATAAAATGTCCGCCTGGGGATACGGCAATGAAATGAAGGATTACGTGCCGCTCAACAAGGAACGGACCAAAATGCGCGGTCTCAACATCGGCCGCCAGCTGGACGACACGATACTGATCAACGCTTTGCAAATTTTCGGCATCGACGGGCTCAGCGAGGAGTCACGCCGGGAAGGACTGGAAATCGCAAGGCAAGAAATTCCGCATGTCGTCGACTATTTGAAGCAGTTCGAGGAGTTTAAAAACGCCGAGCTGGACGCGATCGCTCCCGAGCTATACGTGCGCGAGACGAGACATTTGGCCGGACTTTACCGGCTAAGCGTCATCGATTTGCTGGAAAATGCGGACCAATGGGACCGGATCGCCTTCGGCTCCTATCCCGCGGATATCCAGCGGACGTCACCGACCGACAATGGCGCGGTTGTCGTCCATCCGCTCAAATATGCGGTGCCTTTCCGCAGCATCGTTCCGCAGCATGTGGACGGCCTGCTTGTCGTGGGACGTTCGGCTAGCTTCGATACGCTGGCGCACGGCAGCGCGCGCGTCATTCCGCTCGGCATGGCCGAAGGGCAAGCTGCCGGCGCCGCGGTCAAGTTAGCGTCCGAACAGAACAAAACTTTCAGCGAACTGTCGCAATCGAAGGCACTGATGGCCGAGCTGCAGAAGCGTCTAAACGATCAAGGGATGGAGCTTGCGCCGTATAAGCCTCAGCCGCAAACGTACATGTCGCATCCGGCGTATGAGGGGCTGAAGGCGGCCGTTTATACGGGAATCGCCGTCGGCTCGTACAACAACGAAGCGTTCAAGCTGGACAATCCGTCCAACGCTCAGCGGATGGTAAACCAAGTGAATAACATAAGGCGGATGTATAAGACGTCGTTTAAAGGTGATCCTTCCGCCGCAGTAAAACAGATAGCCGAGCCGGCCAAGCAGCCGCTCACCTTGCAGCAAGCGAGCTTGACCATTGCGAAGGGACTCGGCCTGGACGTCACCGCCGAAACCGCCCGGGCGGAGCTGGAAAGCAGAGGAATGCTGACCAAGGAAACAGTCGGCATGATCAAGGACGAGCGGAAGCTGACTGACGGCGAAGCTTACATGATGCTGAAGGATGCGATCGTAAAGGCGGCGGGAGTGACATTTTAAATCTAACAATTGCCGGGTTTCGGCACTCTTAAAGGAGGACTTGAACACTGAAACGGAAGAAACTGCTTTTCGTTCTGATCGGCATCGTTTTACTTGCCGCAACCGGAGCCTTTTTGATTAACCGCATTCCATCTTCCGGCGATATGGCTTCCTATACGTATTTGCCTTACGGGTATCAGCTGCAATACCCGAAACAGATGAAGACGGACGATTCTATGGCGGCCATCAGGACGCGATTCTACGACGATCATACATTAATCGACGTATACTACGACGATTTCAATCATACGGTTACCGACGCGGCCGCCTATATCGGATACGGCAACCGTTTTGCGAAAAACGGCTCGGATCATCGCGTTACTAAGGATAAAAGCATGAAAGTAGCGGGTTCGAAGGTACATGTATTGAAATGGGAGCGCGATAAACTGGAGCGCGTGGAAAACGATAAACCTTATTACGCAAGCGCCGAGATCGTTAAAAATGACAGAGAGGTTTATACGATTCAGATCAAGTCCGATCGGCCCATCCACAATGAAATGGATATCGTGCACTCGTTCCGGATGTTTCCCCCTCAAGGCAGCGCGAACATCGGCAAAGTTACGACAAGGAAGCCCCTTCGGGCAAACAAAGAAACAGCCTACCTTTATAACCGGCTTTTCTTATCGGACGGTTTGAAGTGGGGCATCTACGAGCCGGATGCAGCCGAATCGAAAATGAACCGGCTGCTGGATTTGGAACACAAGCTTGACTATACATTCGGGCTGCTCATCCGTTACCAGTCGCTGGATACGGGATTTCCGGCCGAAGATTTAAACAAGATTTACGAAAACGGGCGTTTCGCCGTTCTGACTTTGCAGACGATGCATTACAACAAGGATAATTCCAGCATCATGTACGACATCCTGAAAGGAAAATACGACGAATATTTGATGAAATACGCCCAAGACATTAAGGCGTTCGGTCATCCTTTGCTATTCCGGCTGGATAATGAGATGAATGGGGATTGGGTTCCGTATTCGAGCTATCACAATTCGAAAGATACGGAGATTTATACCGAGATGTGGACTTATATTCACGATATTTTCAGCAGAAATGAAGTGGATAACGTTTTATGGGTATGGAATCCGAACAACTTGTCCAAACCCGGGTTCGCATGGAATCATACGCTGCTTTATTATCCCGGAGACGACTACGTGGATGTCGTCGGCCTGACGGCCTATAATACCGGCACCTTCTACGAAGGGGAGGATTGGAGCACGTTTCACGAATTGTATGCTCCGTTGTATGCCCAATATGACGAATGGTTCGATCAGCCGATGATGATCGCGGAGTTCGGTTCAAGCTCCATCGGCGGGGACAAGGTCGAATGGGTGAACCGCATGTTCGGGGAGCTGGATCAATATCCGAAGATCAAGGCGGCCGTCTGGTGGAGCCACATGGACTTCGATCCGAACAATCAGCCTGCCCGCATCTATAAACTGGACGAGAGCCCGGAGCTGGTTGAAACGTTCCATAAGCATTTGCAAAGCTATAAGCCGTATGCTTCGGCAATAAGGCGATAAATTTCTGAATCCTGAATGGTAAAGGTGGACAACCCATTGAAACGTTGGACGAAGATCGGGACGGCGGCTTTGACCGCTGGGACCGCCCTGCTAGCCGGCTGCGATGCAGCGGGAGGCGATGAGAAGAAGCTGATGCAGCTTGGCCAAGAGGAGCAGGCTACGATCAAAGTGATGAGCATGTTTGACGAGTCGTATTTTTTTCAACTGTACGGAGCGTTGTTTTCGGCCAAATACCCGAATATCGACATACAGGTGGCATCGACGCAGGGAGCTATTTCATACGGCCCCGATACGGACTACAACAAGCAATTGTATCGTTTCATCGACGAGCAGAAGCCGGACGTTCTGCTGCTGACGCTCGATCAGTACGAAAAAATGGCGGAGGAAGGACGATTGTACGAGCTCGACTCCGTCATCAAGCAAGATAAGTTCGATGTGGATGGAATCCTCCCTTCCGTCATCGAGACGATCAAATCACGGAGCGGTGCCAGACTGTACGGGCTCGCTCCCGGGTTCAGCTCGCAAGCGCTGTTCTACAATAAAACGCTGTTCGACAGTTTGGGCGTTCCGCCGCCGCAGGACGGGATGACATGGGAACAAACCATCGAGCTGGCCAAACGATTCGGGCTGGCCGGAAACGGCTCGAGCCGTCCGTCCGGGCTTAGTCTCGATTCGGGAGATAGCGTTTTCCGGTTTATCCAGATGCTCGGCGCGACAAAAGGCCTCAGCTATATCGATCCGGCCGGCGCGACGCTGACGATCAAGAGCGACGGCTGGAAAAGATCGGCTCAGCTGGCGCTGGACGCGTTCAAGTCGAAGGCGATTTACCGATCGGATCAGCAATTCCTCGGCGGAACGATGGAAGATTACTATAAGCAGGATCCGTTTATTGGCGGCAAAACGGCGATGTCGATAAGCGGCGCCTACTTTATTGACTCGTTAAAGCAGGCGAAGGCGCTGCTTAAGGAAATGCCCGAGTGGGATCTCGTTTCGCTTCCTGCCGATCCCGGCAATCCGGAAAGCTTATCCACGATTTCGGTCAATCAAATATTTGCGGTAAACGCGCAGTCTGCAAATCCGAGAGCGGCGTGGGAATTCGTCAAATACGTTGGCGGCGACGAGTACGCCCGGGTGACGTCGAAATCGTCCGTAATGGGCAATTTGTCCTCGCGCGTTGCCTATGTAAAAGATCCGGAGGGCCGGAACATCGAGGCCTTTTTTAAAGGAAAGGGCGGAACGTCGTCCGCGAGTAAAGCTCTATCGAACGTGCCGAACAGCTTTATCGAGCAATTGCACCCGATTGCGGAAGCGGAATTCCAAGAAGTGCTGGATGGGAAAAAGTCGGTGGACGACGCGCTGCAAGCGATACAGGACAAAGGACAAGCCGAGCTGACGAAGGCGAAACAAGCGCAGGAGCGGAGCAAAGAAAGCAAGTAGGCGGCTGACGTACAGCGAACTTAAGGGTTAGCCGACATGCCCCGAAGAGGAGACGGCCGACCGTGGCTGCACCACTGAGCAAAAACAAAACGGGCGCTGCTTGTCCGATAAGGGACAAAGGGGCGCCCGCCGGGCTTATTCTTCCTCCGAACCGCCGCTGCGGTCGTACCGGCTGCGCAGTGTCGCCACCATCCGCTCAAGCTCCTGCATCGACGGCTTGTCCGGGTGACGGCCGACCGTGCCGCCCCACGATTCAAGCGTCCCCACGAGCGCCTGCACGAACGTACGCACCGTCACGCCGGGTCCGCCCAGCTCCGCGAGCGTGGCCATTGTTTCCGGCTCCACCTTCGGCACATCCAGCTCCATGTTGCCGCCGGTCGCCACTTCGTAGAAGTTGCGGACCAGTTCGCCGCGGCGATAAGCGTGGCCTTCCACGTTGATGAACGCGTTCACGATGAACGCCTTCGTCTGCCGCCGCTGCGAGATGCCGCACAGCTTGCGGCCTCCCACGCTGATATCGTATTCGCCCGGGCAATACGAACCGGCTACTTCGCCCTTCGCCGCATCCAGCCCGAGCTTCGCGAAGCTTTCGCGAATCAGCGCGTACATGAGCTCGAAATCTTCCTTAAACTCGAGCCGGCCGCTCGGGTTCGGCATCACGATCGAGACGTTGACAACGCCCGGATCGAGCGAAACGGCGGCTCCTCCGGAATTGCGCACGCCGACCGCATAACCGTGCATCCGCAGCCATTCCATCGCCCAGTCGATGTTCGGCAGCCGGCGGTCGCGAAGGCCCAGCACGATCGCCTTGTCGTGACGCCAAATATGGACGAACGGCTGCGAGCCTTCGCCCGCCTTATGGCACATCAGCTCGTCGTACGCGAACGGAAACAAAATGTCCCCGACGAGTTTGTTTTCGCTAGAATTTTGAATGTAAAAAGGAGACGGTATCCGTCCGGTCATCGTTCTCTTCTCCTCAAATCGTATGGTTTCGCCAAAATCAGTATGAGAATACCACGAAAAGCGGTTTTTGTACAATGCGGCCCGGCAATCGCGCTAGGAGATCTGAGGGAGAGTACGGCCGCTACGGAAACATTTGATCTTCCACTCGCTCTTACAATCGGATTCCTTGATCGAACTATGTCAAGGCTGGAATCCGATTGTAAAGGCGACCGCTTCGCTGTTCCAGATGCAAATGTTCCACTTCGCTCGAGCTTCCCCCTAGTGCAATTACCCTGTCGATGCCCTTTCGTCCAGGAACGCCTCGCCCTTAGTCCATCCATCCTTTCTCCTTCGAAAGCGTAATCGCTTCGATCCGATTGCTCACCTCGAGCTTGTCCAAAATGCCGGATATATAGTTGCGCACCGTACCCGTAGTCAAAAACAGCTCCTCCGCCGTCTCCTTCGTCGTCTTGCCGGCGGCAAGCATCCGCAAAACTTCTTTCTCCCTGTACGTCAGCGGGTTCTCCTCCTTGTACAGGTCGACGATCAGCTCGGAGGCGTAAATCCGCTTGCCGGTCATGACGCTTCGTACCGAGCTGGCCAGTTCCTCAATCGGGCTGTCCTTCAGCATGTATGCGTTTACTCCAGCCTTTACCGCGCGCTCAAAATAACCGGCGCGGGCAAACGTCGTCAGTATAATAAATTTGCAGCCTTTGCCTTGCAGCTCTTCCGCAACGTCGAGTCCGGTCTTGCCGGGCATCTCGATATCCAGAATGCAGACGTCCGGCTTCAGCCGCTCAATCAGCCCGATCGCTTCGACGCCGTTGCTCGCCTTGCCGACAACTTCGAGATCGTCCTCCAGATCGAGCAGGGCCCCGAGGGCGCCGAGAAGCAAACGCTGGTCCTCGGCAATGACGATTCGAATCATACGTCCTTCTCCCCCTCCAGTTGTTTGATCACATTCGGAACCGTTAACGCGACCCGAGTGCCTTGATCGGATACGATCTCCAGACTTCCGTTGACGAATTCCAGGCGTTCGCGCATGCCCGTAATGCCGTTGCCTTCCTTGCGTCCGGGCGGAATGCCTTCGCCGTCGTCCCGAATCGTAATAACCGTGTCCGTTGCAGACTGTTCGATCGCAATCGCGCATTCGCCCGCTTTGCTGTGATTGACGACATTGTTGACCGCTTCCTTGATGCACATGCTGAGCACATTGTTCACGTATGGCGTCACATTCGGCAGCGCCGGGTCTCCCGTGCTTGTAAACCGGATATGGGCCGCCGATAAAATTTGTCCGACGCGCACGAGCTCCTCCTCCACCTTCGTGCCGCGCATGCTCGAGACGAGCTCGCGCACTTCCTTGAGCGCCGTCCGGGCGGTATGATGAATATCGCTCATTTCCTGCTTCGCCTGCTCCGGGCGCTTGTCGATCAGCTTGGAGGCCAGCTCGCTTTTCAATCCGATCAAGGACAGCTTCTGGCCCAGCGTATCGTGAAGATCGCGGGAGATCCGCTCCCGCTCCTCCTGCTTAATCAGATCGGCGATCCGCTTGTTCGCGTCCGCAAGCTGGTCTCTTAGCTGTCCCCGCTTTTGCAGCGAATATTGGTTAAACGGAATCAGCACAACTCCGATCAGACACAAAATGACGAACGGAAACTGAATCATGAAAAATACCGAACGGGTATGAAAACCGTAGTTGATCGTTAGAAACGTAAGCAGCGCATGAAGGGAATACAAAATGCCGAACGGCAGCTTGCCCCTTATATTGCCGATATATAACGCAATCGGCAGCGCCAAGTACACATAGCCGTACACGAGCGTAATGACGACGCATGTGGCCATCTGCACGATTGTCAGGACGACCCGCATACGGTCCTTTGCGCGGAAAGAGCCCAGGTTGATCGCAAAAAAGAACAGCAGCAAAATAACGCCGATCGTAATCTGTTCCGAGGTCGGCGCCGATACGACGAAATAAAACGGAACGATAAACGACACGACCAATATATAGGGCATCAGCCCCGATGAAAGCTGTAAAATGTGATGCCGCCTTTTTTCCATACGTACCTCACCCTATGCCGGATAACGGATTAGGCTAATCATAACACGCCCGTTCGGCAAAGTTAAAGGATGGCCCTCCCCGGGGGATAAGACCATCCTTCGTCATCCGTGACCCGATCCGTTTCGGCGTCTTACTGCACCATCTTCGTCAGCAGCCGTTTGCTTTCGCCGGTATCCGTCTTGAATACCTCATAAATATGCAGCGTAAGTGGGTAATCGAAGTTTTGCGTCGTGCCGGTAAAACGGATTTTGTTGTTTCCGTTCGCGAGACGGCCCGTTCCGGTCAGCGGATTCGTGCTGCTCGCCACAAGCCGGCCGGAGCCGTCGTGCAATTCAAACAGCAAAGCGGGAAACTCCGAATCGACCCTCACGCCGGGCTCGCGCTCGATTGTCAAATCATAGCTGCCAACATATGAATACTCGAGCGTTTGCTGATTAAATAAGAAGCTGGTGCTGTTGCTCTTGACGCCGATCTTGAACGGATACACTGTGAACGAATCGAGCGTCTCATAAGGAACCGCGTCCACGCGATAAGCGCCGATCGTAGTTTTGTAAGGCGCTGCCGTCACAGGGTCTTCAATGTTCAGAACCAGATCGCTGCCGCTCTCGGAGGCGGGCAGGGTGAACGAATAGTTTACCGTAACGCTCTCTTGCGGCAGCAGCGGGGTTCCTCCTGCCGCCTGCCTGCTGCCGTCGTAGCGGGAACCGCCGGAGCCGAGCAGAGCGGTTTGGAATACTGGGATCGGAATCGGATTGTTGCCGTCATTCGTGATCAGAAACGTCGCCGTAACCGTCCGGGTTCCTTCCTCCTCATTATCGCCAATCGGCAGTCCGACAAGCGACAGCTGGAGATCGGGGTGCATCCATTTGCTCTTTGCATCCAGCTTCATCGGCGTACCGAGCGTATAAGACGGAATCGCACCCGACTCGGAGGAAGCCGCCAGATCGATTTGGAGTCGGCCGACCTTATAGGTGACCGGCGCGCTCCCCGGCGCCGCGGCAAACGCCTCGGTCGTCAGCACGTTCAGGCCGGTCAATACGGTGTCCGTATCGACCGAGATCGCGTAGTGTACGTAAGCCTCCTCGTTCGCTTCGAGCGATATCGCCTCTTGCTCGATGCGGCTTCCCGCGAACACCTTGCTGCTGCTTCTCCCGTCGATCGTGAAGTCGGGAAGCTGGACGCGATGATCCGCCGTATTGGAAGCGAGCAGCTGCACGACGTACACCGTTCCTTTATCCGTCGTCGTCTCATGGCTTATGCTGACCGGCTTGTAAGAGACCGGGGACTGGAGTGACGGAAACGAAAACGGCATTCCCCACGCCTGCGACACCGACGCATCGGCCGCCGCGCCCTCGCTTCCGTTCCAGGGCCGGGAGACGATTGGAATGGACAGCACCAATGTTTCCGTTTTCGGGTAGGTGTAATAATCGACTTCCTTCAGCAGCACTTCCGCGATCTGAACGCCGTCCGGCCGCTCGATATCGGTCAAAAAGCTGAGCTCGGCGCTTGTTTTCGGCTGAATCGCCTTGGCGTTCGCGGCGCTCGGCTGCACGGGATATTCAGCCCCGTCCGACGTTCGGACGAGCAGCTCGTAATCCGCGAGACGTTTAACCGCCGCTCCGGTATTCGTCATCCGAAGAACGACACCGACCCGGCTTCCCCCTGCCGTACGCTCGTTCAGCACACTTTTCAGCTCGGCCTGCAGCTGATCTTGAAGCGCGTATACCTCTTCGATCGGGGTGGATGTATTGACGGCTCCGGCATCCGCCGCCGCAAAGACGTTCATGCCGGAGGTGCCGAGCATGGCCGAGAACAGGGTAGCAGTGACAGCGATCCGCAACGTTTTTTTCAAAAGACTCGCCTCCATCTGAAAGTTGATTAGTTCGCCAGTTGTACGGTTTCTTTGTCCTTGAGCAGATTTTGCCCGGACACGATGATCTGCTCGCCTTCCTTGACGCCCGAAATTGCCTCCTGATACGTTTCCTTCAGCCGTCCCAGCTCCACCTTTCGTTTCTCCGCGACGCTGCCGTTCAGTATATACACGAATGTTTCGCCAGCTTCGCGGACTACGCTCGTCGTCGGAACCGTTACGACGACCTGGTCGGCTTCCTCGCTCAGCATAATCTGCACCTTCATCCCCGGCTTCAACTTGCGTTCCGGATTGGCCACTTCCAGCTCCAGGGAATACGACTTCGTCTGGGCGCTCATCACATCGGCCAAATACGCGACCGTGCCCGTCAGCCTATCGGCCGAGCCGGGGATGGCCAGATGCAGCTCTTGCTTGCCGCGAATCAGCTTCGCGGCATCCTCCGTCAATTCCGCCTTCACCTTGACCGGGTTCAGCTTCTGAATATCGCCTGCCGAGAAACCTGCGGGAACGGTCATGCCCGCCTCGACGGTAAAGTCCGTGAGTACGCCGCCTACCGGAGCGCGCACCTCCATGTTTTCCAGCGCGCGATCGATCTCCTGAACGGACAGCTGTGCCGTCTCCAGTCCTTGCTCCAGCTGCGACAGCGAATTGGTCGACTCCATCGTTTTCAGCTTGGCCCGGCTGCTCTCCAGATCCATCCGCAGTCCGCTGAGCTGCGTCTCGAGCTGCTCCAGCTGAATTTTGGAGACGAGCCCCTGATCGTAATCGTTGCGCATTTTGTTGTATGTTTTTTCAGTATCCCGAACCGTCTGCTCCAGCTTGGCGATCCC
The DNA here is from genome assembly GCF_003626695.1 of Paenibacillus ginsengarvi. GTDB lineage: Bacteria > Bacillota > Bacilli > Paenibacillales > NBRC-103111 > Paenibacillus_AB > Paenibacillus_AB ginsengarvi. The sequence goes on along the minus strand of NZ_RBAH01000006.1, from coordinate 23,839 downwards.
GTTCTGAAGATCGCGCTTGCCGTCGGCCAAATCCTGAACCGCTTTGGCAAGCTGCTGCTTCGTGCCGCTGATCGACACGTTCGCTTTTTCTTTTTGCAGCAGCACATCCTTCGGATCGAGACGGAACAGCAGCTCACCCTTCTCTACCGTGTCGCCGCGCTTCTTCAGTACCTCGCTCACCTCGCCGCCCGATTTGGTCGCCACCGTCATCCGGGAGGAGGCAACAACATCGGCGACATGCTCCATCGGATCGGCGATTGTCCGTTTTTCGGCTTTGGCCGTTTTGACCGTTTTGACCTGCGCTTGCTGCTGTACCGCCGCCGCAGGCGTGGCCTCGGGCGACGACGTGCAGCCAGCGAGCAGGGAGGCTCCGAGCAGAAGCGCTCCGGTTGCCGCGATACTGCTTCTTTTTACCGTCTGGAATCGTTGTTTCATACGGACAGTTCTCCTTTTCGATCGATCACTCGGTTCGATTTGCGCGACAACCGGTGCTTCATATGGGCGATTAATTCGTACATTACCGGGACGACGACAAGCGTCAGCAGCGTCGAGGTCGTCAAGCCTCCGATAACAACGACCGACAGCCCTTTGGAGATCAGCGCTCCTTCGGAGAAGCCGAGCGCCATCGGCATCATCGCCACGATCGTTGCGCCCGCCGTCATGATGATCGGGCGGAACCTGCTCATTCCCGCTTCCATAAGCGCTTCGCGCGTTGCCATGCCGGCTTGCTCGTTTTGCTGCACGCGGTCGATCAGTACGATGGCGTTCGTCACGACGACACCGATGAGCATGAGGAAGCCGATCAGGGAAGTGACGTTGATCGTCTGCCCGGTCACGAACAAGCCGAGGAAACCGCCGATCGCAGCCAGCGGCAGCGAGAACAGGATGACGAACGGCGCGCTGGCATTGCCGAAAGCAAGCACCATGACGAGATAAACGATACAGATGGCCGCCGCCATCGCCAGCATCATCTGGCTGATGCTCGACTGAATATCGTCATTGACGCCCTGCGTTTCGGTACGGATACCGTTCGGCAATTGAACGTCCTTCAGGGCCAGACTCACTTGGTTGCTGACGCCGCCTTTGTTGCGGCTGTCGATGGAAGCGGTGATCTTCACGTACTGCTCCTGATTTTCCCGCGTAATCGAAGCCGGAGCGTCGGTTTGCCGCACCTGGGCGACATCGGTCAAATTAACGATCATGTTCGTCGGAGTACGGATCTGGAACTGCCCCAGCTTGAGCAGCGAATCTTTATACTGGTCATCCAGCAGAATTGTAACGTCGAACACGGTATTGTCGAACCGGTATTCACCGAGCTTCACCTCCGACAGCCAGCTCGAGACGCTTTCCAGCACCTGGGCCGCCGTCAAGCCGTACAGCCGGGCTTTGTTCTGATCTACCTTTACTTCGACCTCTGTCTTTTTCTCGCTCAGGCTGTCCTTGATATCCGTCAGCTCCGGGAATTCCTTCATCTTTTCCTTAATCAGGGCCGCTCCCGCCTCCAGTTGGAGCAGGTCGTCGCCCTTCAGCAAATAGGCGAAATCTTCGCCGGTTCCCATGCCGGCGCTTGCCGCCAAATTGCCGGTCACCTCCGAGCCGCTCGGCAGCAGCTCTGCGATTCTGGCTTCCATCTCCTTCACAAGAGTTGTCGGGTTGGAGTCTTCCGACGAGGAAACCATGACGATGCTTTTGTACGGCACGCGATCGGCGCTGTTATCATAACCGACCATCGATTCGATGTAGGTGAAGGCCGGGTTCCCCTTCGGATCTTTTTGCTGCGCGAGCAGCGCTTCGATCTCCTTCACCTTCGCGTCCATCGTTTCCATCGACGTTTCGCGCTGCATTTTAATATTGAACTGCATTTCTTTGCCGTTCATGCTTTCGGGAATAAATTCGCTACCGAGAAACGGCAGCGTTCCCCCTATCGTGACAACGAGCAGCAGGATCGAGGTCAGCACCGTTTTCTTCGGATTGTCGAGCGCCCAGCCGATAATGCGCTTATATGCCTGCATGAACTTGCCGTCTGTTCCCTCGTGATGCTGAATGTTGCCGCTTCTCAGCACGAGCAGCTTGGCCAGCATCGGAATGACGGTAAGAGCGACGAGCAAGGAAGCAAGCAGCGACACGACGAGCGTAATTGCGAACGGCCGGAAAATGTCGCCCAGTATGCCGCCCACCATCGCGATCGGGGCAAACACGCCAACCGTCGTAATCGTCGATGATGTAATCGCGGACGCCACTCGGGACGTCGCCAGCTTGATGACCGATTCGTTACGCTCCTTGCTTTTTTGCAGCTCGCTGTAGATGTTCTCGATGACGACGATACTGTCGTCCACGACGCGTCCGATCGCGATCGTCAGCCCGCCGAGCGTCATGATGTTAAGCGTGATGCCGAGGCCGTTCATGACTAACAGCGTAATCAGCACCGACAAGGGAATGGAAACAAGGACGATCAGCGTCATCCGCATGTTCCGCAGGAACAATAGAATCATTACCGCAGCCAGAAATGCGCCGATGGCGCCTTCCTTCAACATGCCGTTAATCGACTTTTTCACTTCGACGGCTTGGTTCATAATGGTCGTAAACGTAATATCCGGGTATTCCGTCTGCCACTTCGCGATCATATCGTCGATCTGTGCGGAAAACTGGACCGTATTCGCTTCTTTCGTTTTGAACAGCGACACCGAGATGGCGGGTTCGCCGTTCAGTCTGGACAGAAACGTCGACTCGGAGATCGCTTCGACTTTGGCGATCTGCTTCAGCAGCACCGTATCTCCCGTCGCCGTCGTGATCTTCATATTTTCCAGATTGTACAGGCTGTCCAGGTCGCTATTGATCCGTACCATCTGGTTGTTGCCGCCGAACTTGACGCTTCCCGCCGGACTCGATACGATCGACGCCTGAATGCTTTGCGACACCTGGTTCGGCGTAAGGCCGTAGTTCAGAATGGCGTTCAGATCGAGCTTCAGCTTCAGCAGCGACTCCTGATTGCCGACCGCATCGACGTGATCGAGACCGCTGACCGTACCGAGCGTCGGTTCGAATACATCGTTGAAAATCCGGTCCAGCTCTTCCTGGCTCATCCCGTTTTTACCGCTGATGGCGACGTTGTAAACCGGGATCGAGCCGAAGCCGAATGTGAGCACCTGCGGCTTGTCCGCCTTTTGCGGAAGCTTGACGTTTGTGAGCAAGCTCTCGATATCCTGCTTGGCGTCCTCCGGCTTCCGTCCGCTCTCAAGCTCGATCTGGATCATCGAGAAATTGTCCGACGACGTCGAATGAATCGTTTTGACGCCTTCGGCACCGGCGATCGCTTTCTCGATCGGTTTGCTCACATCCTCCATCACATCGCGCGGAGGAGCCGTGTACACGGTCGTCACAAATACCATCGGCAGCGAAATGTCCGGCATCGTCTCCTGCTTGAGCGACACCGCGGAGAGTCCCCCCGCGCCGAACAAAATCGCGCAGATGATCAAAACCGCCGCCACGTTTTTCATCGAAAAACCCGTTAACTTGTTCATCATCTCTCTAATCCTCCGTTACGATGGCTGGCAAACCCGCATGCAAGTCGAGCTTTCGATCGTTTTCGGAGCGGCTGCCGGCCCGGCCCGATCGTTCCTCTCCTCCTGAAGCTTTCGTCCGGGCCGCGTACAAGTGGCGCCGGAGCGTCTGTTCCTGCTCCTCCCTTTCGCGCATAAGGCCGGAGAAACACAACAACAACATCTCGAGCGAGGCCGATAGCTCGGACAGCCTTGCGCTCGCGGCGCGATGCTCCGTCTCTTCCTCTTCGGATACCGGCACCGCCGACAGCGAATGCAGCGTTTGCCGAAGCGAGCGCTGCCGCTCCGTCCAAAACTGCGTGATATTGTGCGCGAAGCTTGTGCCGAGCGGGTCCGGGAGTGTGTAATAGTCCCGGCGATCGCTCCGTCTCGGCAGCTTCCGGCACAGTCCCTGGAGCGTCATATGACGAATCCGGATGCTGACCGCCGCTTTGCTGACCCCCAGCCGGTTCGCGATTTGTTCCAAGGACAGCGGCTCCGGCGCGAACAGCAGATAAGCGTAGATTTTCCCCGCGAGCGCGCTATGGCCCGCTTTTTCCGCTTCCCCCGAAGCACATAAAACGATAGCTTGCTTCACGTCTGCGAACGTGTTTCCCGAAAAGCTCACGGACGGCTCCTCTCTTCAGGCAAGGTTATTCTAGTTCTATTGTAGTAAGCAGACCGTACCGGTTTAAGTAGCATACGTAAGGAGTTGAATATGATAAATATCATATTGGTTCATCCGGCTGAGGGCGGGGCTAATGGAACTATCGCTTTCCGAGACCGGCCGCCTTGCTGCGTCGGCGCCCTTGGGCGAGTGCAATAACGGAACCGCAAGTTCCGTTATTGCAGCTTCGCGAGCCGTTTTGCCGGCATAGAGGAAGTGCGGCTTCCTTTATGGTCTCAAAACCCGGTTCTGCTCAAGCGATTCGCAGCCCTTAACGGAACTTTCGCTCCCTCTATTCCCCCGGAAATCGGCACCTCGCGAGCTATAGCGGAACTTTTGCTTCCGCTCCTTCGGCGGCTGGAACGGCAAAGCAAGCGCAAAAAACGCGGTCTCCATCGGAGCCGCGTTTTTGTGAATGCTTAAGTTCGGAAAGCGTTAAAGCAGACGAAATGCGACTTTCTTAGCTTACCGGACCTGCGAAGATCAGATCGGCATCCCCTTCGGCTTTTTGCCGGGAACCCAAGCGTGCTGGTCATAGCCATTACGCTCCCAGAAACCGATATGCTCCTCGGCAATCAGCTCGATCCGCTGCAGCCATTTGACCGATTTGTAGGCGTACATTTTCGGCACGATCAGCCTCACCGGGCCGCCCAGATCGCGGACGATCGGCTTGCCGTCCATCATGACGGCCACCATCACATCGTCCAGCCTCGCCTGCTCGATCGTCAAGCAATCGGTATACACGCCGTCCCCCGAATAAAACTTGACGTACTTCGCGCCGTTCTGCACCCCGGCCAGCTTCAGCAGCTCCTTCAGCGGTATGCCTTCCCATGTCGTGCTGTACACCGACCATCCGGTTACGCAGTGAAAGTCGCTAACCTGGACGGTTCGGGGGAGGCTCAAAAATTGCTCCCAATTCCACTCCTGCGGTTTGTCAACGAGTCCGCCGAGCCAAAACTTCCAGGAATCCGATACGAAATGAGGCATCTCGACGATCGTATAAATGCGAAACTCGCCCTTCGCCCCTCCGCCGATCGGCTGCAGCGATTCGGCCAGCGGCGTCGGAGCCGGAATCATCCTGTTCTCGTCGATGATCGGCGCTTCCAGCGACACTTTGCCTCCGCCGCCTCCGGAAAACAGCCACCTGGCGAACTTCGGCCCGACCAGAAGCACCAGCAAGCCCGCGAACGACCATTTCAGAAAAGCTCGCCGCGTATAAATCGTATCGCGCAGCCAGCCGCCCGCCCGGCTCAAGTGCAGCCGTACCGGCACAGCTGGCAGCGGCTCTGCCTCACCCCGATTTGTGACGCCTTCCTTCGCCCGCGTTGCCGGACTTTTGACACGAAGCCAGCGGCTGCGGGTCACGGCATGATAGATCGCATACGGCACGCCGACCCATGTCAGCAGATCGTGTATCCATAACGCCGCATTCGTCAGTAACGGCGGAAGCGAGCGAAACTGCCACAACACGACGCCGGAGACGATCCAGCCGGCAAGCAGCGCGAGCACGATCGCAAGGTTCCACATCTGCCGTGTCTTGCCTCTCAGCTGCTTCAGATGCCTTCGCATCGCGGGCAAATAGAGGAGGACGACAATGGCCGATACGATACCTAGGACAATATGCAGCTGCTTAAGCGTAACCCGGACAATGCTGAATTCGCCCCGCAGCGCCGGCACGAACAGGATGAGCCCCGTTACCGCCAACGCCAGCACGAGCCATCCGTTCCATGCATGCAGGCGAATCAGCCTTTTGCCGAGCGAGCCGCTGCGGCGTCTCCGATCTTGATCCATCGCCATGCTCCTCCTGTTCGGGCGGCGGGACTCGGCCCGCTTGCCGGTATCCTACTTCTATATAGAAGTATACGCGGCTTACGCCTGATCAGTTTTGCTATCCGGCTATAATCCGTTTCACTTTGACGAGACGGGCCTTCCAGCGGTCGTCCAGTTCGGAGACGACTACGCCGATGCCGGTACGGTACGTATGCAAAATTTTATTATCGCCAATATAGACGGCTACGTGGCCGATGCGCTCCGTGCCGGTTTTGTCCTTCCGTTTCGGCGTCGTAAAAAACAGCAGGTCTCCCTTGCGGATCTGGTCCAGGCTTGTCTCACTGCCGATCTCGCTCTGCTCGCGGGAATTGCGCGGCAGCTTCACACCGTTTTTGCCGAACAAATAGTTCATGAACGAGGAGCAGTCGAACGTCTCGGTCTGGCCGAGCTTCGCCCCGAAATCGTACGGGGTGCCCATATAGGTCATGCCGAGCGTGATGACCGCATCCGCCTTTTTCTCCCAGGCCGGCGCTTCCCCTTTTGCAGGCGCAAATTTGTAGCTCGGGTAGTTTCCGTTCGAATCCTGCGCATCCGCCATCGGGTCGTCTTCGTTATCCAGAGCCAGGATCGCCGTTTTCGTCGCATCGTTCCAGTCTACCTTGTACCCGAGCGTCTGTGCAGCAAGCCGGATCGGCACATAGGTCGTTCCCTTGTAGTTGAGACTGGCCGGCAAGCTCAAATCTCCGTCCCGGTAAGGCGTTTCGGAGCTGAACGTGCTTCCTCCAACCGCCCAGCGGAAAGGCACCACATCAAGCTCCACCTTTGCGATTCCCGATGCAAAAGCAATGTTCGCCATCACCGATAGTCCCGCCACTCCCGATAACGCTATCGTCAGCCATTTTTTATTCATCATTTAGTTCCTCCACAGTTGTCGTCAGGTCCATTGCAACAGGGTATTCTCCCCGGCTAGTCATAGCCGCTTTTCATGCATTGCGCTTGTAAAGCATTCGGCGGCGGACGACCCTTTTCGGGGAGTGGAGAAATTGGTAACAACATGCAAGAAACTTGCTCACTTACTAAACTTTGACGTATACTATATATGCAAACAAATACAAAGAGGCTTTGTATTTTCTTATTTAAAAGAGCATTATCGACATATTTCAAGATGAGCCCTACATTGCTAAATTCGAAAGAGAATACTAAGATCAATCGTACAAGAGAGGCGAAACGTCATGAAACTGCTCGGCATATCCGGAACGATTATCGGCTCCAAGACAGCCGCCGCTGTCGATCACGTGCTGCGGGAAGCGCGCAAACACGATGCAAGCGTCGAAACCGAGTTGCTCGATTTGAAGCAATACACCGTCCAATTTTGCGACGGCCGCGACCCTTCCGCCTATACGGGAGATACGAAAATCGTGATCGACAAAATCGCGGAAGCGGACTTTTACGTCATCGGCACTCCGATCTTCCAGGCTTCCTTGGCCGGTCCGCTCAAAAACTTGTTCGATCTGATTCCCGTATCCGCACTTCATAAAAAGGTGATCGGTTTCGTCGCCACCGGCGGAACGTATCAGCACTACCTCGTGATCGAAAACCAGCTTAAGCCGATAGCCGGGTATTTCCGCTCCTACGTCGCACCGAGTTATGTATACTTGCATGACAGCCATTTCAACGAGCTTAAGCAGGTCGCCGATCCCGAAGTGATCGAACGGATCGAACGATTGGCGCAAGAGCTTGTCTTTATGCACAAACGATTGAAGACAGCAGCCGATTGATTCAGGATCGGCAAGAAACGGAGACTGAGGATGAAACTGAACGTAACCGACGCAGCTGTGTTTTGCTTTCAGAAGGAATGGCGCTTTCGCCCGGGCGATTCTATCCGCATCTACGTACGATACGCCGGCGGCGGGGAAGACCCTTACGCGCTTGGTATTATGAGCGGAAAACCGCTGGATATCGGCCTGTCGACCGTCGCGGGGGGCATTACCTTTTTTATGGAGGAAACGGATGTCTGGTATTTGGAGGAGCGCGATTTGACGCTGGACGCCAAGGGTGAAGATATTTATTTTCATTTGACGAAATGAAGGGCACGCCCCGAAAAAAAACGGAGCCGCATCCATTGGATACGGCTCTTTTCTTTCACCTTTCGGCGGTCAGACTCACGCCAAGCTACAAAGTGCGTTTCGACGAGACATGCTCCTGCAGCAGGCGGTACAGCTGAATGACCGAATCCTGATGCTTACAGAAGCGGAACGAAATTTTCATCTCGCCCTGCCAGTAAAAAATGAACAAATTGTTTTTGCGCCCGATGACGAGCTCTACATCCCACTTCGAATCGGTCAATCGATATTTGTCGCGGTTGAAAAAAAGCTTCGGCCCGGTCTTCGACTCGTACATGCCGAAAAAATCGTCGCCCAATTTCACGTAAAACCCGCGCTCCATTGCTTGGAGCCCTTCGTCCATGATTCAACAGCCCCTTTGCTATCGTGAATTTGCAGACAAGGTCCATCCCGCGCGTCATGTCCGAACAAAACAAAAAAACCTCAATCGCATTCGTTCGGTAGCTGGCTGACATAGTCCCCGTTCTTCACGAACTGAGACTTTAGCCCCTATAGCTTTGCGTCGCCGGCTTTAGCCGGTTTTGCCGTTATCGGGAAATAATCGAAGGTTTTGCTTCCTGCCCTTGATTCCTTATCCTAAGAATATAGGAGGTTGGCTTGCTTTCGCATCCTCCTTTATACCTATTTTTGACGTATTTCTGTTTAATCCCGAACATTTTTCCGCTTTTTCGACAAACAATTCGACAAAACGGCGATCGCTTCCCTTCTGCTTATACAAAAAAAGCGGGACGACATCCGCCTCCGCTTTATCCAAATCTATGGTCCGTACTCACCGCGCCTCAGAGGCCGTTATCGTCCTTGGGCAGGCGCCTTAATGACGAGCACCGGAATTTTCGCATGCTGCACGACATGATGGCTCACGCTCCCGAGCACCCATTCCTTGAATGTTCCAAGCCCTCGGCTGCCGATTACGATCAGGTCCGCGCCGATGTGCTCGGCGTTCTCCAAGATGGCAATCGCCGGGTCGCCCTGAAGCATCGTAAACGATGTATTCGGCAAATCGCCGACTCTCGCCTTCGCTTCATCCATAATCCGATCCGATTCCGAAATGCTCTCAAGCTCGGTAATGACAGGCGCCACCACCATCGCTTCGCCGACTACGAAGTTCGGGAAATGAAACGCATGGACGACCGTCAGACGCGAATCCGGCGTCGAACGAACGAGATCGGCCGCGCGGTCAAGAGCGGTTTGCGACTCGGGAGATCCGTCATAGGCGACAATTACATGTTGAAATGGCATGGAAGAACATCCTCTCTCTGCTAGGAATGGAGATTCGTCTGAGTACTCGGAGCCCTATAATCGGTATACTATATCATACCCGCGTTTTACTTGATTGAATCATAGAAGATTGGAGCTGATCCGTCAAGTTTACGAGTTCCCCGTACGTCCAGTAGCCGTTACGCCGCGACCCGTCCGCGTATGTCTTACATCCGTAGCCATGCTCCATGCCGCTCTCCCAGCATCCCTCATGCCGGCTGCCGTCCGCCCATACGTATACGCCTTTGCCGTGGAAAAAGCCTTCCTGCCACTGGCCGGTGTACCGGTCGCCGTTCGCATATGCCTTCATTCCATAACCATGCTCCATATCCTTCACCCAGCTGCCTTCGTACTTCGTTCCGTCCCCCCATACGTACGTTCCCCGTCCGTGCCTCCAGGACCCGAGCCTCTCTCCGTTGTATAAGCCGCCCCGCTCGTCTCTCTTCGGATGCGATTCTTCGGATAAGGCGCGATCCGTCGTCCATTCGGCGGCATGATCGTCACCGTCGATGTCCACTACTGTCTCCCTGCCTTCTCCGCTCCTGTCCATTTCGGAGACCGTTAGCCCCCGCCTCGCCGAATCGGCACCGGCCAGATGGAAAGGGTCCGGCACGTAGCGGTCGTCGATATACGTCCGGTAAAACCAGCAGCTCAGGTCGTACATGGCAAGCAGAAGCTGCTTCGCCGCATAGGCGTCAAAAAACAGCTCGCTCTCGCGCAGATCGGCAAGCTCCAACCGCCTCAGGGCGTTCACGAACACCGGCTCTAGCAGCTCCAGCGCCTCCAGCTCGGCGATGAGATCGTCCGGCTCACTGCCTTCCCGCAGTGCGCCTTCCCGCTTCAACATGTCCAGCGCCAGCCATCTACCTGCTGCCTTCAGATCGGCCATAGCGGCGGCAGGGGCGCTTTCGCAGGCAAACTCCGCCCGCGATACAAACGTATACAGCTCGGAACAGGCCTGTTTCAGAAAACCAAATTGGGATCGTTTCAAGCTCCGGTCACTCCTTCGCTTCGGGGCAGGACGCCTCGGCGGGTACTACGGTTACCTGCCTTTTTTGCGCATGTCCATATGGATTTTCTTCCAGCGTTCCTTTTCTTTATGCCGCAGCGCCGCATCTTCCTTGCGGGCCAAATAGGCGAGCTCCCGCTGCAGCTTCAAATAGCTCTCGTAACGATCCGCCGACAGCGAGCCGCTGCGGAGCGCTTCCTGCACGGCGCAGCCGGGCTCTCCGCCATGCCCGCAATCGGCGAATCGGCACGCGGCCGACAGCTCCTCTACGACGCGAAACCCTTGGTCGAGTCCGCCGTCCGCGTGCCACAGCTGAAGCTCGCGCATGCCCGGCGTATCGATCAGTACGCCGCCTCCAGGCAGCGCGACGAGCTCGCGATGCGTCGTCGTATGGCGGCCCTTGTCGTCGCCTTCGCGAATGTCCTGCACCTGCATGATCGCTTCGCCGTACAAACGGTTCACGAGCGTCGACTTGCCGGCGCCGGAGGAGCCGAGCAGCGCAACCGTCTGTCCGTTCGCCAAATAAGGCGCCAACGCCTCTATGCCGTCTCCAGCAGCCGCGCTGACGGCATAAACCGGAACGCCGATCGCCGCCGCTTCCGCTTCGGCCACCCGTTCCCGGCGTTCCTCGTCCCCGCACAGATCGGCCTTCGTCAGCACGACGACCGGGTTCGCTCCGCTCTCCCAGGCAAGAATCAAATACCGTTCCAATCGCCTGACATTAAAATCCTGATTGAGCGAGTTAACAAGAAATACCGTATTCACGTTTGCCGCGACAATCTGCTCGTCCGTTACCGCTCCGGCCATTTTGCGCGAAAACTTGCTGATGCGGGGCAAAATCCCGTTAATGATCGCCTGGTTATCGGCTTCCCGGTAACGAATCGTGACCCAGTCGCCGACAGCCGGAAAATCGTTTCGGCCTGCGGCGAGATGTCGCAGACGACCAGAAACTTCCGCGAGCATGTCCCCGCGCTCCGTGTAAATGCGATACAAATGCGTATGCTCCAGCGCAATCCGGCCGTATTCGTCTCCCGGCTCGGCTTGCTGGCGAAATTTGTGTTCCCATTCGGGCGTCCAGCCCAATCGTTCCATATTCAAATGCGGATTCCTCCCGTTTGCTTACGGAAGCGCATCCGTCATGGTTTGTTCAGACGGCGCGTCTCCCGCAGCTTGCATGATTGCTGGTCTTTCCGTTTCCTGCAAGGCTAATTGACATTTAACATCCGCCCTTTCATGGATAAGGTGCTAAGCCTCGTCAAAGTACCCAGGCTTATTTACAATAAGTAGCATAGTCTGCCACATTTATCATATTCCATTTTCGCCGCCGGTACACGCGATTGAATAAGTATAATTTTTTTTTCAAATTCGCTGCGAAACGCCGAACCGTTTTTGTGAAATCGCCACTATTCCAGTAGAAAGGCAGGTGTTTGCGCCGAGATGGAGTCCGAACACGCCGCTACGCTTCAGCAGCATATGGGGAAGCTTTACTTTTACGCTTTGAAGAAAACGGGCCGGAAAGAAGACGCCGAAGACCTCGCCCAAGAAATTGCCGCCCAGGCGCTCCTGAGCCTTGCTCACGGCTGCGTTCCGCATCAGTTCTCCCACTGGCTGTGGGGCGTCGCTCGCCATTGTTACGCCGAATGGGTGAAACGGCAAAGACGGGCCGCCGAATGGGGAAGGACCGACGGACGCGCTGCGGAATCGATCCTGGACCCCAGTCTGTCCGCCGAAGACCGCCTCGTGCTCGGGGAAAGTATAGCGATGCTGAAGCGGGAGCTTTCGCTGCTCGCCGTGGACTATCGCCACATTACCGTCGCCTACTACATTCATGGCGACAAAATACCGGCAATTGCCCAAAAGTTAAACATGCCGGAAGGCACTATCAAACGCAAGCTGTACGAATCGAGAAGGCAGTTGAAGGAGGGCATGAACATGGCGCGGGAACTCGGACAGCGCAGCTTTGCCGCCGAGCAGGTATCGTTCGTCAGGAGCGGCAGCGATGGCAAAAACGGCTCGCCCTGGGCTTACATCCAAAGGCGGATTCCGAAAAACATACTCCTCTCCGCTTACCGGAATCCGATGTCGCTTGAGGAATTATGTCTCGATCTGGGCATCGCAATGCCCTATATGGAAGAGGAAGTCAAACTGCTATTCGATCAGACGCTGCTGAAGGAGGTCGGCGGCGGCAAATACGAAACCGATTTTATAATCGTAAACCAAGAAACCCAGAGCCGCATTTTCCACAGGCTTGAAGACTTGAGCCGAGCATTTTGCCCGCTGCTCCTCTCCATGCTGGACAGTACCCTGGAGTCCGTTCGGGCTATCGGCTTTACGGGTTGCGGCAAACGAAGCGAAGAGCTGTACTGGACGCTCCTTCCGTATGCCGTCGACCGGTTATCGCTACTGACTGCTGCTGCGAAGCGGGTTCCGCAAGAGCGCACGGAAAGGCCGGGTAACGGCAGATGGGACATTACCGGTTATGAGTTTTGTGCGCTGCCCTACCCTACGTTTGTCGGACTTAATGGAAACGGAGGCGATGCCGCTGCGATGTGGGCGTACAAAATCAACATGAACGGGCTGTCGGAGCGTGCCGGGGAGCTTTATTCGGCCGAAGTTGCCGTTCTGGCAAATGCCCTGCGCTCGAACGACCTTCTTGGCTTGCAGAGTCATAGCGAAAAACCCATTGTACGGAAGCTGACCGAGCGAGGGTTTCTCTTGGAGGAGGACGGAGCACTGCACCCATCATTCCTTGTGTTTACTACCGTGCAGGAGCAGGAGCTCATCGAAAGGCTGGAGGAGGCGCCGCTCTTTCCGGAGCTGCTACGTATGATGGAGCTATATTACGATTTCATCTATGAGGAAATCGGGCGTTTGGCTCCGGCCAGACTTGGCGAACAGCTCAAGTTTGCGGCATCGCAGTATATTAGCGATTTTCGGATGATGTCGCTGCGCCATGCGCTGGAATGCAGCCGAATCGAGATCCCGGAGCAGATCGGCAGGAGCACGATTGGAATGTATTTGCGGTTGGGCGATCCGGCAGGGAGCGCGGGTTGATGTGGCCATAGGAGTGGCTCTCGCCTCCCGCCAATCGCCCGCCGCTCACGCATCCGGTCCGAACCCTTCCTTCTGAAACACGCTCGGACTGACGCCGTACCGTTTGCGGAACTGGTTCAGAAAATGGTTGTAATTCGAAAAGCCGACGTCAAGTGCCACCTCCGTCGCGGTTCTATCCGTATGCCGGAGCAGCAGCGCCGCCTGCCGGATACGCATTGAGTTCAACGAGTCGACAATCGAATGGCCGGTCGTCTCCTTGAACAGATGGGATAGTCTGGACGGCGACAGCCCGATCGCCCGCGCCAGATCGTCGATGCGCACCTCGTCGCACATGCTGGCGGAGAGCAGCCGAATCGTTTCCTCGATGCGGGGATCGATCGGCTTGCTCATTCGTTTCGCCAGCAGCAGTAAAATTTCGCGCAGCGCATTTTCGCTCAGCTCATGCCAGTAAGGCCCGCGCTCCCCGAAGTCGGCCAGCACCCGCTTGAAGGCCCGGTACATTCGTTTGCGTACCGCCTCGCTCTCGACCTTGTGAACGATAAGCTCCCGATCCGGAAGCAGCCCCGTCTCCATCATTCTCGGCGAAAAATGCGCCCAAACGAAGTTCCAGCGATTGCCTTTCTCCGTTCCGTATTCATGCGGCGTACCCGACTTCAGCAGCGTGATGTCCCCTGGCCCGCATACGCTTCTGACGCCCGACGTTACAAAATAGCCCTGGCCCTTGAGCGTATATGTGATCAGCCAGTCCTCCATCCCTCCCGGCCGCCTCGTCATATATGTATCCGGATTGTCAAAATGTCCGGCGATGACGACGCCGCTCGCTTGGCCCTCGCTCCCGGACAAGGTGTAGATAGGCTCAGACATGGCCTTCCCCTCGCTTTCCATCCATATAAGGCAGCATTGCATAGTCGCTCTTACCTCAGATTATCTCATCGATTCAGGAAATAACAAGATCGCAGCCGTCATTCCCTTTTTTGGTGATAGCAGGATTGTAGGAGAAATCGGCACGATTGTGACTTCCGGCAAGTAGGCCAGCCGCAGTAAAATCGAAGTAATCGAGGGAGAGGCATCATGGGCGGGCATGCCGCACACGGCCTTTCAGAAACTGTGGAGGTGGGTCTGTTGTTTCTGCTAACGGTGGAGCAAAAAAGGCATTTCGAGGAGGAGGGCTATCTCCTGGTGCAAGGTCTGTTCGGGCCGGACGAGGTGAAAGAAATCGAGCGAACGTTCGAAGAGATCAGCGGCCGGATCATCCCCGGCTATTATACGCCCGACCTGAACACGGAGACGTCCGACCCGCTGAAACGATACCCGCGCGTCATGCATCCGCACCGCTTCAACGAAACGGCGAAGAAGTACATGCTGCACAAGCCGGTGCTGGATGCGCTGCGAGATCTGTACGGGGAAGAGCCGCTCGCCGCGCAAAGCATGTTCTATTACAAGCCGCCCGGCTCACGCGGTCAGGCGCTGCATCAGGATAACTTTTACTTGAAGGTCGAACCCGGCAACTGCATCGCTGCCTGGACGGCGATCGATCCGGCCGACGAAGAGAACGGCGGCCTGCTCGTTGTACCGAAGACGAACAACTACGATATCGTGTGCCCGGATACGGCCGACACGAACGAATCATTCACGACCCATTACGTCAAACCGCCCAAAGACCGGAAAGCGGTCCCCGTCCGGATGGACAAGGGCGATGTGCTGTTTTTTGGCGGCAACCTGATTCACGGCTCTTACCGCAACAAGACGAAGGACCGTTTCCGCAGAGCGTTCATATGCCATTACGCGAACGCCTCCGCGGCCAGCATCAGCGCCCATTACCGCCCGCTATTCCACGCGGACGGAACGGAGGCCCATCTCGAGGCGAATCCGGACGGCGGACCTTGCGGGATCGAAACCGGCAGCGCGTACGTACATTAAAAACGAATAAGGGACGATATCGGGCTTTTCGCAGCCTGCATCGTCCCTCGTTTATGCCGTTATTCCAGCTCGATTTTCCAATAAGCGACCGTTTCCCGTTTCCACGTATAAGTCAGATGAAGCGTACGTCCCTCGGCTACGAGGGCCGGATACGAATACTCCCCTTCCTCCTTCTCCAGCGCGAACGGAATTCCCCATGTTTTGCCGTTATCTTCGGACATGCGGAGAATGAGCGGCGAACGCGCCCCCCAGTTCAGCCCTACAGGGTTGAAAATAAGCACCAGTCTGCCGTCGTCCAGCTGCACGATATCGATCCCGCTATTATTGTTGGGCAAGCCGATTGGATAAGCGGGCGTCCACGTCCGACCGCCGTCAGCCGAGTCGCTGCGGTAAATTTCCGCCGCCGAAGTACGCACGAGCATATGTAAACCTTCGGACGTTTCCCACAAGGTCGGCTGTATAATCCCTTTCTGCGGAAACGTGCTGTGATCGACCGGTACGAAGCTGCTTTTCGTCCACGTCTGTCCGTCGTCGTCCGACAAATCTACGAAGGCATCCCATTCCGTCTTCGTTTCGACCGAGGCGGGCGCGACCAGTTTGCCGTCCTTCGTATAAATCGGTTTGCATCGGACCGGACCTCTTCCGCCAAAATCGCCGGGAACAAGCTCCTTCGGCTCGGACCAGGTCAGTCCGCCGTCCTGCGACGTGATGATGCGGGTTTGCCACTGCGGGATTTTCTTGCCGACTTTGTAATACAGCTGAACCGTGCCGGACGCGGTAAGGAACAGCACCGGGTTCCAGTGAGGCAGATCGTTTTCGTCGGCTACCACCTGCGGATCGCTCCATACGCCGCCACTGCGGCGGGCCAGCCAGATGCCTACATCGTCTGCGCCCTCGCGAGTTCCGGCGAACCATGCCGCCAGTACGTCTCCGCTCGGCAGCACGAGCACGGAGGAAGCGTGACAGCTTTCAAAGAACTTGCCCTTCTCGAAAATAATTTCCTTTTCCGCCGACAAAGTGTGCATAATAGACTCTCCCCCATGTATATTCAATTCGGTCGGCCGGCCCCGCCTGAGCTCTGCGGCAAGCTCCCCGGAAAACAAAATGTTATCGATAACATTATTCTATGCGCCTATTATACTCCCTTTTTGGGCTCGGGTCTATATCTCCTTGCGGCGGTCTTTATATAAGTTCGATTACATACTTATAAAGTTGTAACGATAGCTGTCAGGAGGCGAACTTATGCATCCGATTAATCCGTACTTGGGGTATAAGGAAAAATGCGAGCAGGTGCCCGTCCAATTTCCGCCGCAGCATCAGCCAAGCCAGCCCGGGCTGGAATATTTGATGGAACCGAGACCCGTATTCGATAATCCGGACTATGTCGGGACCGGAAAACTGAAAGACAAAGCGGCGCTCGTGACAGGGGGCGACAGCGGAATCGGGAGAGCGGTTGCGCTGGCGTTTGCCAAGGAGGGAGCGGATATCTCCATCGTTTACTACAACGAGCACGAGGATGCGAACTTGACCAGAGCTTACGTCGAGGCTCAGGGAAGAAAATGTCTGCTCTTCCCGGGGGATGTCAGAAGCGAGACCTTTTGCAAACAGGCTGTCGCAGACACCGTGTCCAGCTTGGGACGGCTGGATGTTCTCGTGAATAACGCAGGCGTGCAGTTTCCCCAAAGCAGTTTGGCGAATATTTCGCAAGAGCAGTTGGAGCTTACGTTTAGCGTCAATGTATTTGCTATGTTTTATATGACGAAGGCTGCCTTGCCGCATTTGGCAAGCGGAAGCGCCATTATTAATACCGCCTCGATAAACGCCTACACCGGAAACGAACTGCTGATCGATTATTCCGGCACCAAAGGGGCGGTAGTCAGCTTTACAAGATCAATGGCTCGTTCTCTTGTGTCGCAAGGCATTCGCGTCAACGGCGTGGCCCCGGGACCGATCTGGACTCCGCTTCAGCCTGCGAGCTGGCCCGCCGAGTATATTCCGACATTCGGCTCGGATACTCCGATGAAACGGGCCGGGCAGCCGGTGGAGCTGGCTCCGACTTATGTCTATTTGGCCTCTGCCGACTCCAGCTATGTAACGGGACAAATTCTCCACGTGGACGGCGGCGCGTCCATGCAATCCTGAACCGGCTTCGGGGCGACATGCCGAAACATTCAGCTTACATTCAGCTCGCTTTCAGCCCCGCCTAATCCTCCTTTCAGCTTGCAGCGTTATAGTGAAACCGGAGAGATCCCTACTACATATACGGGAGTGGAGACGATGAATTACCGGATCACTGCGATGCTAAGCGCCTCAATCGTATTATCCGTCCTGCTGGCAGGATGCGGGAGCGAAGCCAAATCGGCCTCTAGCGGCGATACCGCTGGCGTCCAAGCGTCTCAGGGGCAAAACGCGGCACCAGGCGGGGCAAACGGGCAAGGACAAAACGGACAACAACCGGGCCGCGGCGGCATGAACCAGCAGACGATGAAAATGAATATGGTTTTCCGCTCGCTCTTAACGATGGACAAAGCGGACGGCCTGGCGATTACGAAGGAACAAGCCGGCACGATGCTGCCGATCGTCCAGGATGTCATTACAAAGAAGGAGCTGTCCGACGACAATGAGACAAAGCTGCTGGACAAGCTGACTGCGGAGCAAAAGGCGTACGTCAAAAACGCCGCCTCCCGCATGCCCGGAGCGCCAGGCGGCGAAAACGGCCAGGGTCGTCCCGAAGGCGGGCAAGGCGGTAGAGGCGGACCCGGCGGACAAGGCGGTGCGAGCGCCGGTGCCGGTGGCCAAGGCAGTGCAGGCGGACAGGCCGGTGCAGGCGGGCAAGCTGGCGCGAGCGGACAAGCCGGTGCTCCTGGACAAGGACGGCCGGGTGCCGACGGCGGCAATGGCGCTGGTCCGGCCCGGACAGGTGGCGGCTTTAATATGGATGACATCGGCCAGCAGCTTGTAGAGCTGCTGCAAACGAAAATAAAAGGATAAACTTATTCACTTCCTTTAACGTGCCTCGTATTTACCATTACAAAATAGCGTATTCCAGTCCCCGTCTGATCACCAGGCGGGGACTATTTTACGCTTACCTTCTCTCGTTAGACGGACAGGATCTCGGATAGACGCCTATCTTGACACTTCCTTCTTGCTATTGCAACATATCCATATAAGCTATACTAGTAAAGCTGAAGCACGCTGCAGGGTCGCTTCACTGGTCGATAGCGGCGGCCTAAGCTTATGCGTGCATATGAATCGTATATTGGGGGACGGTAAGACAATGATTAGAATCACGACTACCAGCGACGACCACAACCCTATCAAAGCGCTGCTAAGTGCGGCGGCAGAGTAGGTCACTAGCGATGCGAATAAAAGCATGGTTTTACGGATTGTCGTTTCGTAACCGGGTCTGGCTTACGATTGTCCTGCTCATCACACTGGCCGTAAGCGCGAATGGGACGATCTCGTATTTCATCGCCGCAAAAGTCGTACAAAATAACGCCTTCCGGCTCAGCGAAGATACGATCAACAAGACGGCCCAGGTCGTCGATCAGCGCCTTCGCAACATTACCGTCTCCATGATGTCGCTGACCATGAGCGATCCGTTCAAAGAGATGATGGACGATGTCGCATCGGCGAATACGAGCCGGTACTACCAACATTTGACCTTGCTGCAGAAGGTGTTCTCGCAATTCAGTTTCTACGATAGCTACATCCAATCGATCCTGATTGCCACCCCGATCGGCGACTTTTACCCGACGAATTCGATGCGTCTGACGAATCAGTCGTTCTACGACAGCGAATTATACAAGCAGGCCAAAATCGAGAAACGGCCGTTCTGGGTGCCGCGCCACGAAGACCCCTTCTTCTCGAATCGGGAGCAGGTCATATCTCTCGTGCTGAGCACGATCGGAGAAATACCGAACCAGGATTATAACGTCTATATCATTGTTAATGTCAAGGAAAACGATTTGTTACGCTTGATTGCGGACAATCAGAATACGACCGAGACCGGACTGAGCTATATGTTCATCAACGAGGAAGGCCAGGAAGTCGTTCGCTCGCCTCTTTATGCGGCTACCGACGCCAAGTGGCGATCCTCCTTCCTCGAACGGCTGTACAAGGATAAAGCCGGCTACTTTTTCTTTCCCCTGAACGGCAGCGAATCGCTGATCAACTACGCGCGGCTGGAAGTGGGCGAGAACTGGATTTTACTTGGTGTCCAGTCCAAGGAGCGTCTGCTCGCCCAAGTCAACGGTATCAAACGATCGACATTGTATGCGCTGTTCGGCTGCCTGCTGCTCTCCCTCTTCGTGTCGAACGGGCTGACGAGGCTGCTGCTCAAGCCGCTATACAAGCTGCAGGAGTTGATGAAGCGAGTCGAGCGTAACGACTTGAACGTGCGCTTTGCGAGCCCTTACCGGGATGAGGTGGCCCAGGTCGGATTTCGCTTCAATCGTATGCTGGACGAAATCAAACGATTGATCCAGGACGTCACCGACGGGGAAAGGGAAAAGCGGAAGGCGGAGATCAAAGCGCTCACCGCCCAGATGGACCCGCACTTCCTTTATAACACACTCAACACGATTTATTGCAAGTCGGAGCTCGGGAAAAACGACGACGTGAACGATATGATTCTTTCGCTCTCCCACATGTTCCAGCTCGGCCTTAGCAACGGCCGCGACTGGGTTACACTGGAAGATGAAATTACCCACATGCAGATGTATTTGGCGATTCAGCATAAATGCTACGACACGTTATTCGATTACCGTCTCGATATCGGCAGCGGGGTGAACCTTTCGTCGAGCGTACTGAAAATTTTGCTGCAGCCTCTTGTCGAGAACGCGATTGTCCATGGCTTTGAAAACATGGAAAACGGCGGGCACATCGACATCGCCATTCGTGCGGAGGCGGCGCAGCTCATCCTTTCGGTCAAGGACAACGGCTGCGGCATGGACATCGAGGAGGTTTATCGCAACATGCGTCATACCGCCACAAGCAATAAAGGCTATGCTCTGCGCAACATCGCGCATCGGCTGCAACTGTATTATGGCGAACAAGCCCGGATGGATCTGTACAGCGAGCCGGGCTGCGGCGCGGAAGTCGTGCTGCGGCTGCCGGTTACGGAAGGAGGAGATGCAAATGATTGAACGGCTCATTCGACTATGCGTAATCGACGATATCAGCAGCGTCGTCGAGATGATTACGAGCCGAATCGATTGGTCGTCGCACGGGATCGAGATTGCAGGTACGGCCGGAAGCGGTGTCGACGGTCTGCAGCTCGTCGACAGGATGCGCCCGGATATCGTGTTGACGGACATTCGGATGCCGAGAATGGACGGTCTGGAAATGACCGCTCAGATCATGAAGCTGGATCCGCACTGCAAAGTCATTATTTTGAGCGGTTATACCGACTTTGCCTATGCCCAACAAGCCATTCGGCTTGGTGCTTTCGATTTTTTGAAGAAGCCGTTCTCACGCGCGGAAATCGTCAAAGTGGTGCTGAAAGCGAAAGAAGCGTGGGAAGAGGAGCGACGCAGCCTGACCGAGGTCCACGAAATGGAGAAACGGCTGAAGGAAAGCATGCCGCTCCTGCGCCAGGAATATTTAAACACGCTCGTTCATCACCGAACAAACGTCGAGCAGGCCGAGAACCGTTGGCAGTATTTTCGAATTCCGCTGGAACCCGTGCAGCTCGTGGCAATGATCGTAGAAATTGATCGTTTCGATGGCAGCTACGCGGCGCTGCCGACCCACGAAGTGGAACTGATCCGGTTTTCCCTGCAAAACATTCTTGAGGAAACGATTGGCACGTTTACGAAAGGCGTCGTATTCCGGGAAAGTGCGAGCCGCCACGTCTGCATCCTCAATTGTGACGATCCGGAGCTGGCCAGCCGTATCGCCGACCGCTGCTGCGCTCATATCGCGTTGTATACCCGCTTCACTATCTCGATCGGCATCGGATTGATTGCGGACGATATAAGCCAGTTGCCGGATTCGTACGAGCAAGCGCTGCACGCCTTTTCCTACCATTTCTACACCGGAGGCAACGGGGCGTTCAGCTTCGCCCAAATCGCCGGCGCCGATAAGGAGCCGCCGCGCTTCGCGCCCGCAGCCGCTCAGGAGCTGCTGTTCGCTCTGCGTTCGGGGAACCTCGAAAAAAGCTCGGGGCTGCTTGCGCAGTTGCTAAACGATTTGTTCGCCGGAACGCCAAAGCCCGATTATATGATCAGCGTTTGTTACGAGCTGGCGTTTATGATGCTGCGGGTGCTGCTGGAGAAGCTGCCTCATGAGCAGGTTCAGGGATTGGAGCGGCGCATTCGCGAGAACAAGGCGGCGGAGCCGACGATGCAGGAGCTGCGGCAGCTGCTGGGCGACATTTGCCGCGAGGGCTGCAAGTGGATCGAGATGCAGCGTACGAGCGAGTCGGAACAAATCGTCCGGCAGTCGATGCAGTACATCCGGGACAATCTCAAGCAGCCGCTTACGATCGAACAATGCGCCAAACAAGCTAACCTCAGCCCCGGCTACTTCTCCAACGTGTTCAAGAAAATCGTCGGCGTGACCGTGCAGCAGTTTATCACGCAAGAGCGGATCGAACGGGCCAAGCAGATGCTGATCGAAGACTATCAGGTGCAGGAAATCGCCGATGCGCTCAGCTACGAGCACCGGCGATACTTTAGCGAAGTGTTCAAGAGGGTGACCGGCATGACGCCGTCGGAGTTCAGGCAGGCGTACTTGGGCAAGACCGGGCCGTAAGCGAAACTTCGCCGTTTTGTTACCCTCGATGTTGGTCGTGCCGCATGTACGGTTGGTGTCCCAGGCTTCATACTGAGAGAGCGAGTAGCAAATACTTCAGGGGGCCCGCACGATGTTACCGCAGCGCGGGTAACGAACGAAAGGGAGGATTTTCAGAAATGAAGAAAAAGATCGGGTATATGGGATTCAGCGTTCTGATGACGCTGGCGTTGGCCGCTTGCAACAGCGGCAGCACAGGCACCGACGGCGCAAACCCGGACGCGTCCGCCAATAAAAAGGGTTCGGAAGATAAAGTGAAGCTGGAGTTCTGGTCGGTTGACCGTACGGATGCCGATTACACAAGAGAAAAAATCGCCAAGTTTCAAGCCGAAAACCCCGGGATAGAAATCAATTATGTGGTCAAGACGGAAGAATACAACCAGGCGATCGATCTCGCTTTTGCCTCCTCGCAGTCGCCGGACATTTTCCGCGTCAAGGAGAACACGATCCAGACGTTCTACAAAAAAGGCTATCTGGAGCCGCTCGACGATTATTTTAACGCCGATTTTAAAAACAAGTTCACGCCGCTGAAAGACCTGAACCTGTTTGACGGAAAACTGTACAGTTTTCCAAACTACGGCTACACGATGCGGCTTGTATATAATGTGGATCTGTTTGAGAAGGCCGGCATCAAAAATCCGCCGAGCACGCTGCAGGAAATGGTTGAAACAGCGAAGAAGCTTACGGCCGTCGGCAAAGCGGACGGAGCTTATGGATTTGCCCTCAACTTCAAGAGCCCGGCCAGCGCCTTCGACCGTTCGGCGCGCGCGATCGCCGAGCTGAACGGCTATGGCGGCTTCGGCTTCGATTTCAAGACAGGTCGGTTCGATGTAAGCGGCTTCAAGCCTGTTGTCGAAGCGTTCCGTCAAATGCAACTCGACGGCAGCACCCTGCCGGGCATGGAATCGCTCGACATCGACCCACTCCGCGCCCAGTTTGCCGAAGGCAAAATCGGCATGTACATCTCGTTCTCTTCCGAGCCGGGCGTTTACCAGAACCAGTTTCCGGCCAAAATCCGCTGGGCGGCGGCGCAAGTGCCTTCGTACGACGGAACCGTGCGCGGCGCATCCGGCTTCCTTGGCGGTCAATGGCTCAGCATCAGCAAAAACTCCAAGCATAAGAAAGAAGCCGCCAAGTTCCTGAATTACATGTACAACGAGCAAATATTGCTTGATTATCATGAAAAAGGATACGGAATCTCGATGGTGCCATCGGTGCTGAGCAAGGCGAAAAAAGCGGATATCAAAGGCTTCGAATGGTTTGTTCCGACAAAGTATGACGGAGCATGGCCGATTCAGCCAACCGTAGCCGTACAAGGCGAAAAATACCAGGACGCGTTCTACAAATACATGCTGCAAGGCGGCGATCTGGACAAAATCGTCACCGATCTAAACAAACGCTACAACGAGGCGCTCGACAAAGCGATTGCCGCCAAGGAAGTGGATGTGAAGCCGGATCCAAGCTTCGATCCGAAAAATTTGCAAGGTATGTTAGTGAAATAAGTTAGGGCGTGTATTCAAACCACTAGGCTAACCAAACCATGGAAGAAGCCAACTTTAAAAAGGCAACAAAGGTACAGGACAATTTGTCGTACCGGGTTGCCAAGCGCCGATTGTGTTTGAGTTTATTAAAGAGGCATTCGACCAAGTGGCGCTCCTTAAACAACCACCAATCGGTTTTACGTTGAACGATACGATGCTTGCGG
>NZ_RBAH01000069.1 GCF_003626695.1 Paenibacillus ginsengarvi | reverse complement strand
TTCTATCCTGAAAATTAATCGGGTGGGAGAACGCCGCTTGGAGGGTATTGTCTTTGCGCAATCCTCCGGATACGCACGTTTTTGGCAATAGGAAACCAACCCCCCTGAATTCGCTTTGGTAGTTAATAGCATTAAGCAGTTTGTTCGGAAATGGTTACGATCAACCCTAGCGATTCCAATCGCTTCATGGAGCTTTTGATCAGGATGTCTCGTTTGCGTTGATCGAAGTAATCAAAACCTAGCTCCACATATTCCTGTTTTCGCGTTAACAGAATATGGACGATGCTTAAGATTGTATGTCCGACTGCAATGGCTGCCCTGTTCTTCCCGCGTCTTGCGGCAATTCGGTGATACTGAGCGGATAAGTAGCTGTTTTTCTTTCGGGCTACGGCCCGTGCCGATTCCGTTAAGGCACTTCGCAGCTTCTTGTTTCCTTTTCGCGTTTTGGCCGACCTTTTCTTCCCCGCGCTTTCATCGTGACCTGGAGTCATTCCCGCCCATGAACATAAATGGCCGGGCGTGGGAAACCGCGTCATATCGGTTCCGACTTCCGCTATGATTTGCTCGGCGGTTCGTTTACCGACACCGGGGATGCTATCTAATAACTTCAAGTCATCCGCAAAAGGGGCCATGCGCTGGTCAATCTCAGTATCTACTTGTTCGATAAGCTCGTTCAGATTGTCAATATGGGCGATTTGTTTCTCCAGCATAAACAACTGATGAGCGCCCAAACGGCCATCCAGAGCCAGCTTCAATTGTTCCTTTTTGACTTTTAGCCGCTTTTGGGCGAAGTCCGCTAGTACGGAGGTGTCTGTTTCTCCCTTGATCATCGCTTCGAGCATATCGCGTCCCGATACGCCTAGCACATTCGAGGCGACGGAGGATAACTTGATGTTTCCTCCCTCCAGTACCTTTTGCAGTCGGTTGACTTCGCGGGTTCGTTCTTCGATGATACTTCGCCGATAACGGACGATCTCTCGTAGTTCTCTTTGCTCGCGGTTTGGAATAAAGCTTCCTTGGACCAGGCCATGCCGCAGCAGCTTGGCAATCCATTCCGCATCTTTGACGTCGGTTTTGCGGCCGGGTACTGCCTTGATATGCTGCGCGTTCACTACCATCGGCTGCAGCTCTTCCAGTTCCAGCAAATTGTAAATCGGTTTCCAGTAATCTCCCGTGCTCTCCATCGCAACATGGGTGCACCGGTTTTGTTTGACCCAATCCACGAGTTCCATCAGGTTTTGGGTCATGGTTGGGAATGTGCGAATCTCCTTTCCCTTCGCGGTGATGATGCAGGCGGTGATGCTTTTTTTGTGAACATCTAGGCCGCAACAGCGTTCATGCAAGACTTCCATGTTTCTGGTCTCCTTGCGACTGGTTAAAATTAAGGCTGGTGCAACAACCAAAATGGGCTATTCTACCCTGCGTGCTTCCCGAAGGAGCAACAATCTGCGATGCACCGGGTCGTTGTGGTCCGTCTGTAACACGGGTTCGTGACACCAAGAAAGTACGACCTACCTTCGCCAGCCCAGTACCAGTATGGACAATATTTTCATTCATCAGTGGTGCCGCAAAGCAGCATGTTTGTCTGTAACG
>NZ_RBAH01000068.1 GCF_003626695.1 Paenibacillus ginsengarvi | reverse complement strand
TGAACTGCACCCCGTCAAGTAGACAGTATAAATAATAAAAGCTCTTTAAACGGCCTTTGTCCGGAATTCCATGGGACTGAGACCGTTTAATTTTGCTTGTAATCGCTCGTAATTGTAAAAATGGATGTAGTCATCAATGTCACGTTTCAGCTCATCGTAGGTGTTGTAGACGTTTAAATAATATCTTTCACTTTTAAGCGTTCCCCAGAACGACTCCATTGGGCCGTTATCAATGCACTTGCCAACACGAGACATACTCTGCGTTAATTTAGCACCAAATAACTCTTTGAATTTAGATGAAGTGTATTGAAACCCGCGATCACTATGAAGCATTGGCTTGCGGTCTGGTGTTGTTTGTAATGCCGTCTCTACCGTTTCAAAGACGAGATTATTATTATTGGAGTGCCCTAAGACATGGGACACAATCGTATTATCATGGAGATCGAGCACTGCGCTTAAATAAGCCTTCTGGCTGCCATATTTGAATTCCGTCACGTCGGTCAACCACTTCTCGTTTGGTGTTTCAGCATGGAATTTGCGGGCTAACAAGTTCTCTGCAGTGTGCTGCGGAGTAGACGGTGTATACTTTTTCTTCTTCCTACGGATGACCGATTGGATACCTTCTATTCTCATCAGGCGTTGAACTCGCTTTTTGTTAAGCTTTTGTTTTCTCATACGGCGCAAGTGCAAGGCCATCCGGCGATAACCAAAGATTCCTCGAACCTCTTCATGCAACACAAGCATGGCCTGTGCCAGTTGCTCATTCTCAAGCTCGCGCAGACTCGGTTTACGGTTCAGCCATTTGTAGTAGCTCGAACGCGGAATCTTTGCAACCCTACATAACAGTTGAACGCTGATTAATGCCCCTTGCCGAACCGCTTGGATCGCCAGATAGATATGTTCTTGTCGGTGTTGGCTTAAGGTCGCCCCCTTTGCAGTTCCCGTAACTTTTTTAGAAAGGCATTCTCCGCTCTTAGACGCTCATTTTCATACTCCAGCTTCTTCATCGCAAGCTTTTGTCGATCTGCTTCAGTTAAGGCTTCTTCTTTCATTTTACGCCCACGTCCGTCCTGTAACGCATCCTGACCGCCATCTTCATATTTCTTCACCCATTGGTAAACTTGCTGGTAGGAAACCTGATAATGGTTTACGGTTTTCTGGTAATCCCGATTATTAGCAAGGCAGTATAGCACGATGTCGATCCGTTCCTGCCATGTTGTGGTACGTCCCTTGGTCATAGTTCTAACACCCTCATTGTACGATGATAAGCTGCTATGACCATTATACTTGTCCACCCAATTTTTGAGTTGAGTTCTACTCGCTATTTTATATTTTTCAATAATTTGATACTGGGAGTATTGACCTGACAGATAGTCCTGGACAGCTTGGAGCTTCAGCTCGGAGGAATAGCTGTTATTACGGGTACGAAATTCTAATCCTTGAGTGCCGTATTGTTCATACTTGCGTCGCCATTTAACCAGCGTAGTGACGGTAATGTTATACTTCTGAGCAACCTGTTTTCGCGTGCTTCGACCATCCTCAAGTTCCCTTAAAATCTCCAGCTTCTCTATTCCGCTAAATTCGTTTATTTTGCCCAACTGAAAACTCCCCTTTAAGCAACAGGTTTAATTATTTCACCTGTCTACTTAATGGGGAGCATATCAG
>NZ_RBAH01000067.1 GCF_003626695.1 Paenibacillus ginsengarvi | reverse complement strand
AGAAGGCGTTTCTGAAAAGCGTCGATCCAGGTAACGTCATCACGTGGAGCCTCGGCGAGCTGACGAGTACGGCGGCGGATGCGAGTACGGCGCATTTTCATATCGAGGGCGGCACTCATAAGCTGAAAGCTTTGCGTTCCCGCTTCAAAGGCGGCAAATATGCGGTGACAGGCGGCGGCTTTGGCGGAAGCAATTATTTGTTCATCGGCTCCGTGATCGAGGAAGGTGTCGACCGTTCGGCGCTGCCTGCGGAGACGGGCCCGATCCGGCATAGCTCCGGCAACATAACGATATGAACGAGGTTTTGAGGAAAGGAGCCGTTGACGAATGACCGATAAAACAAATAAGAACCGGGAGCCGGCGCACGAAACCGGACCGGGCAACCGTGTGGACAACCCTGCGGAGGCGGCGATCAGCAGAAGAAGCCTGCTGCGGACGCTCGGGATCGGCGGGGCGGTACTCGCGGGTACGGCGGCGCTCGGAGCGGATTTGGCGTATGCCGGCAGCTCCTTGTCCGGCGCCGACCTATCCGGCGATGCGGCACTTCAGGTGGCGAATGTAGCCGAATTGATGGCGCTGCCCGCCGATTCGCTCAAAGATGGGCTGCACGTATACGTAGGCGGGTATAACGCCATCGGCGACGGGGGCGGCAAGCTCGTCCGTTGGGTAGCGAACAGCTCGAAGGCGGATAACGGCGGAACGGTGCATAACCCGGCGGCAGGCAAGGAAGCGAGATGGGCGATAAGCGGAAGCAGCCCCGATATGCGTTACATTGACGGGGGCTATAAGGGCCGGTTCGAAGTATTACATAACGGAGTAGCGGATTTCCGCTGGTTCGGCGTATTCGGACCGGCACAGGAGCCGGACGCTGCGCTGGACGCGATGGTGAACGACGAGACGATTCACCGGATCGAAGCGCACAGCGACCTCAATTTCAAGAAGCGCCACGTATATCATCGCAGCAACATCGAAATCGACTTTCTGCATCATACGGTGACGACGGAAGGGATCGAACTGAATACGATCGACAATCCGTTCGGGGCGGTGTTGTTTTTCCAAGGAACGCAAACGGGCGTGACGCAAACGGTGACGTTGGCGGCGAACGTGGAAGAGTATTCGGACATTTACGAGGTGGCGGATTCGTCGGTATTCGAGGTCGGCAGCTGGTGGCATGCGCAGGTGAAGAACAATGCGGGAGGCAGCGCGCAGCGCGAGCTGGACTACCTGGTGAAGGTAACGGAAGTGTTCGATGCGACGCGCGTGCGGCTGAACTACAAATCCGGCTGGCAGCTGGCGGCGGGCCGGCAAATCACATACAAAAAAATCAATCCGGCGATCGGCTGCGTTGTGAAAAATATGAACTTCGTCGGTGTCCCGGTACCGCCGAACGGAACGAGCCAGCGTCCGACGCCGGACTGGGATATGCTCGGCTCGAACCCGGTGGCGTACGAATACGCGGTGGAATGCGACGCGATCGGGATCAAGGCGACGAAAGTATTTTGGCCGGTTGTCATGCGGCGGTACAACTCGCACTACATAACGGAGCGGTGCCAGCTGATGAATCCGGAGGAGCGAGACTGGGGCGGAACGGGTTATTTGACGCAGCAGATCAACGTGTTGTACGGGCATATCAAGGACTGCAACACGAGCAACGCGCGCCACTTGAACGACTTTACGTGCGCGGCGTACTGCCTGGTCGAGA
>NZ_RBAH01000066.1 GCF_003626695.1 Paenibacillus ginsengarvi | reverse complement strand
GGGCAGTGCGCGCCTAGCCAAGCTAGGTACAACTTACTGATGAAAGTTCAGTCGGGGTAGGGACCAAGCCGCCCCGTAGCTAGCAGGCAGACGTCGGCGAAATCCGGCGGCTGAAGCCCTGCGAAAAGTCATGCAGATCGGGTGATGAAGCAAATCTGCAGGCCGTAACGAAAGTGAATCCTACCGCATCGCGAAACTGAACCCGAAAGGGACAAGAGGGAGCCGAGCCACGACTGCCCCGGTGAAGGCCATGGAACGCGCGAAGATCTTGGAGACGCAGCGCGGAAGAACCCTCCGGTGTAAAGGGAGCGGCATGCAGAGACAGTTGTATCTGGAACTAGGGAGACCCTCCCCCGCACGGAATTTTTTTTCGTAACCAGCAAACCTATAAGCCCTAAAGGTGAAATGGCAAGCTGCGGGAAGGGAGTCGGAGGGGGCCATATTACCGACGATCCGATGGACAACATAACCCCGGGGAGGGAAGGGCGCTGAAAGGCAATACCTCACTTCGTTCACGGGATATCAAGGAGGTAAGAGCAAGTGAATGCCGAATACACGGCTAACGCCACCAACGAAAACGCTCGACAACTCCAAAATACCCTCTATCTTGCGGCTAAGGCCAATCCTA
This sequence comes from Paenibacillus ginsengarvi, assembly GCF_003626695.1. Classification (GTDB taxonomy): domain Bacteria; phylum Bacillota; class Bacilli; order Paenibacillales; family NBRC-103111; genus Paenibacillus_AB; species Paenibacillus_AB ginsengarvi. Next base: position 1,330 of record NZ_RBAH01000066.1, on the reverse strand, counting down.
AGCGTAAGTTTCATGCGCTGTACGACAAACTGTTCCGAAAAGATATCTTGTGGGAAGCATGGACACGGGTGAAAACCAATCGCGGCAGTGCCGGTGTCGATGGGCAAACCATCGAGCACATTGTTCGAGAGTATGGAGAAGAAACCTTCGTCGAAGAGATCAGACAGCATCTAGCGGACGGAACATACAGACCGTCTCCTGTAAAGCGGAAAGAGATACCGAAACCAGACGGAAAAACGCGTCCATTAGGGATACCGACTGTCCGGGATCGGACGGTGCAAATGGCAACAAAATTGGTGATCGAAGGCATTTTCGAGGCGGATTTTAAAGACTGTTCTTATGGATTTCGCCCCAAGAGGTCGGCTCACAACGCCATTACATGCATCCGGGATAGCATCAATTGGGGCGTCGTCAACTGGGTTGTCGATGTAGACATTACTGGTTACTTCGATAACATTTCGCACAGCAAACTGCTGAAACTGGTCGAAGAACGTATCTGCGACAGGCGCATCCTGAAATTGATCAGGCAGTGGCTTGAAGCAGGCGTAATGAAGGAAGGGATTTGGCACAAAACGCAGATCGGCAGCCCTCAGGGTGGCGTGATCTCTCCGTTACTCGCCAACATCTATCTGAATTACCTCGATACGATGTGGGAAAAGCGTTTCTCTCATCTTGGAAAACTGGTTAGGTACGCCGATGATCTCGTCATTCTCTGTAGATACAAACCGCAAGCTCTTGAGACTATTCGTACCCTTAAGGCCATCTTTGGGAAACTGGAATTAACCATGAACACCTCCAAATCTAGGCTGGTGTGTCTATGGAAGAACCAGGACGGCTTTGACTTCCTTGGCTTTCACCATCGGAAGATGCCGTATCTCCATAAAAAGGGTACCGTGTATAGGCTCCGCAGTTTCCCATCAAAGAAAGCGATGAAGAAAATGCGTCTTCGCGTGAAGGAAGAAACAGCTTCCAGAGGCCTGTTAAACTGGCCTCTGAATCGGATGGTCGATTTTCTGAATCCAATGATTCAGGGATGGCGTAACTATTATGCTCATCTAGATGTGGATCGGAAGACATCAAACCGTTTCCTTGCGAAAGTGGATTGGTACATCCTCAGAAGAATGCGACTTTTCTGGAATAAGAAGCACAGGAAACGCAAAATGAACTGGAGTGAAATGCACTCCTTGCTTCAACGTACAGAACTAAAAACAGTATGCACTTGGGTAAGCCGTACTGCCCTGGGTGAAGAACGTCGGAAAGCCGTATGCGGGAAAACCGCACGTACGGTTTGATGAGGAGGGGCTGGCCAACCCAGCCCTTTACTCTACTT
>NZ_RBAH01000065.1 GCF_003626695.1 Paenibacillus ginsengarvi | reverse complement strand
TGGCTCAGGACGAACGCTGGCGGCGTGCCTAATACATGCAAGTCGAGCGAATCCTTCGGGGTTAGCGGCGGACGGGTGAGTAACACGTAGGCAACCTGCCCGTAAGTCTGGGATAACTATCGGAAACGATAGCTAATACCGGATACGAAGAGAGAACGCATGTTCTCTTTTGGAAAGGCGGAGCAATCTGCCACTTACGGATGGGCCTGCGGCGCATTAGCTAGTAGGCGGGGTAACGGCCCACCTAGGCGACGATGCGTAGCCGACCTGAGAGGGTGATCGGCCACACTGGGACTGAGACACGGCCCAGACTCCTACGGGAGGCAGCAGTAGGGAATCTTCCGCAATGGGCGAAAGCCTGACGGAGCAACGCCGCGTGAGTGATGAAGGTTTTCGGATCGTAAAGCTCTGTTGCCAGAGAAGAACGCCGAGGAGAGTAACTGCTCTTCGGGTGACGGTATCTGAGAAGAAAGCCCCGGCTAACTACGTGCCAGCAGCCGCGGTAATACGTAGGGGGCAAGCGTTGTCCGGAATTATTGGGCGTAAAGCGCGCGCAGGCGGCTGTTTAAGTCTGGTGTTTAAGCCCGGGGCTCAACCCCGGTTCGCACTGGAAACTGGATGGCTTGAGTGCAGGAGAGGGAAGTGGAATTCCACGTGTAGCGGTGAAATGCGTAGAGATGTGGAGGAACACCAGTGGCGAAGGCGACTTCCTGGCCTGTAACTGACGCTGAGGCGCGAAAGCGTGGGGAGCAAACAGGATTAGATACCCTGGTAGTCCACGCCGTAAACGATGAGTGCTAGGTGTTAGGGGTTTCGATACCCTTGGTGCCGAAGTAAACACAGTAAGCACTCCGCCTGGGGAGTACGGTCGCAAGACTGAAACTCAAAGGAATTGACGGGGACCCGCACAAGCAGTGGAGTATGTGGTTTAATTCGAAGCAACGCGAAGAACCTTACCAGGTCTTGACATCCCCCTGAATATCCTAGAGATAGGGTAGGCCTTCGGGACAGGGGAGACAGGTGGTGCATGGTTGTCGTCAGCTCGTGTCGTGAGATGTTGGGTTAAGTCCCGCAACGAGCGCAACCCTTGATTTTAGTTGCCAGCACTTCGGGTGGGCACTCTAGAATGACTGCCGGTGACAAACCGGAGGAAGGCGGGGATGACGTCAAATCATCATGCCCCTTATGACCTGGGCTACACACGTACTACAATGGCCGGTACAACGGGCCGCGAAGCCGCGAGGTGGAGCCAATCCTAAAAAGCCGGTCTCAGTTCGGATTGCAGGCTGCAACTCGCCTGCATGAAGTCGGAATTGCTAGTAATCGCGGATCAGCATGCCGCGGTGAATACGTTCCCGGGTCTTGTACACACCGCCCGTCACACCACGAGAGTTTACAACACCCGAAGTCGGTGAGGTAACCGCAAGGGGCCAGCCGCCGAAGGTGGGGTAGATGATTGGGGTGAAGTCGTAACAAGGTAGCCGTATCGGAAGGTGCGGCTGGATCACCTCCTTTCTATGGAGTACTTCGAACCTGTCACGGTTCGGTACAAGAAGCGCAAGCTTCACCATCACTTGCATCGCTCGTTGCTCAGTTTTGAAGGAGTAAGAGGGGAAACCCGATTATTTCTTTCAATTCAATCCGTTTGGTGATGACGGCGGAGGGGATCCACGCGTTCCCATCCCGAACACGACCGTTAAGCCCTCCAGCGCCGATGGTACTTGGACCGCAGGGTCCTGGGAGAGTAGGACGTTGCCAAGCGGGTCCGTTTTTGCGGACTCACAAATGCATACATCATTGCGGGCCTTTAGCTCAGCTGGTTAGAGCGCACCCCTGATAAGGGTGAGGTCGGTGGTTCGAGTCCACTAAGGCCCACCATTGTCCTTATGAAGTGAAACCATCGTTAGCATAACCCGAAGAAAACCGGGGGCTCCCCGAAAGTATTCGGACTAGGCTGCGAAGGAAACCTTCACTTTTGGGGGACCGTCTGGGGCCATAGCTCAGCTGGGAGAGCGCCTGCCTTGCAAGCAGGAGGTCAGGAGTTCGATCCTCCTTGGCTCCACCAAAACGATTACTACAAACGCATAAACAAGCGAGAAAAAACTTCTTGCAAAGTGAGCTGCGGATGTGGTA
>NZ_RBAH01000064.1 GCF_003626695.1 Paenibacillus ginsengarvi | reverse complement strand
TTTACTATTGGTGCCTTAATGATTTTACTTTACCCCTTTGGAAGGATAAATTTTACAGCAGGTTTTGCCCACTTTGTTTGGCTGATTCACTCTATCATAGAATTGATGTGAGATCTTGCTATCAATTCGATCCTTATTTTTTATACACCCCATCAAGCCATGTAATGTCATCACAAATTGATAGCCACAGAGGCGTCCGATCCCGCCATAGGCGCAGTCGAATTCCGTAAATTTATTTACGCGATCTCTGCGTATACTTGGTCCGTATATCAATACTGGAACGGGAACTCCTGTATGTTCGCCGAATTATTGCCTCATGATTTCCTCGTGGTAAGCTTCCTATGCAGTAGCGGAAACACATCGCTTCGTTCCAGTAACCTCCAAGCTACAATTTCATTGTTGAAGAGATCTTGGATAACGGACAGGGAATGAAACTGGGTACCGTCCGAGATATAGGTGATATCGGTATCCATTTTTTGCCGTGGAGCTGTGGCATGGAATTGGCGTTTCAGGCGATTGGGATACACTACAAACGGTATGTGCCAAATGAGTAGCTATTATATGTTCTTTTAATACATGACCCCGGTCGTTTCTAATGCCACGTTGCGGCTGTGTGGTCAACCATTTGTAATTACTGACGCTTGCGCCAACAAGCTTCTCCATCACATCTATGCCATCCTCACCTGAGGAGAGCCCTATCACACATAACGACTGACTTCCATAAACTTCAATGCTAATGGGGGGTTATTTGTGATTTCCAAATACATTGCAACAAAAATTCTTTTAGGTACTAAGACAGAGAGGCTTGAAAAACATTAGCTGTTTTTTGTCTCAATTATCTTTATTTTTGTATCGGTGCATGGAAATAAAGTATATGGGCTTGTAGAAATATGCATTCTAATAGAATGTTTATAATGTTAATATAGGTAAAAATATACAAGTAATATTTTGTAAGTAAAAGTTATAGATTCGAAGGAGCAAATGAAAAGTTTCCGATAAAACATCATATGCAGTTTCACGCAATCCATCGAGTTGCAGAAGTTGAGCGTGAATCTCACTTGTTGTCGCATTAGAGAAGAAATTCGAAATCTTATTTGAGGATGAAGAGTTGTTAATCCATAATTTTTCAACAATAGAAAAAAATGTTGCCAAAGTAAAAGGAAAATTGGAAGGCTAAACGCTTGCTGTCCTAGAGTCAGCAAGAATTTTTTGAAAAAAATTGAATGAGGAGAATTTAATATGATGAAGAAATTTATTTTTGAAAGTATAGAACTATTGGATGGACATTTATCAACATTGGAAAGCTGTATTACAAGATTATCGGAACAAGATTTATGGAATAAATTGAAGCCTGAATTAAATAGTATTGGTAATTTATGCTTACATCTCACGGGTAGTGAATATCAGCATATTGTGTGCGGGATTGGGGGAAAGCCCTTTATACGAAAACGATCACATGAATTTCTAGCAAAAGGAGGTATTACGGGTCAGGAATTGATATTCAACTTAAAGAAGGTTCGTGATCAAAGTAAGCAGGTTTTAATGGATCTAAATGTTGAGAATTTACATGAATTGGTAACAATTCACTATCCTCCTGATTCTAACGTCTCTGTCGACGACTATACACGCTCTTGTTTATCCATTATTCTTTTTGTGGTTGAGCACTCTTCTTATCATACCGGACAGATAGTTTATATGACAAAGCTCCTTCAAGAATCGGATCATCACATATTGAAATGGAGGCATTAGGACAAATAAAATGAATATAAGTATATTTCCAAGCGAGGCAGAGGCCTTATCCTCTCTTGTTTGTTGTGAAATTCCAGAATTAATTAGAATTGTTTCATAATTCGTTAGATGGATGTGATTTTTCATCAAAAGTTGTAAATGTTTCTTAATATCACAAGCGTTGCATTAATGTTCTCAGAATCATCAAAATATTCGGTCTAATGGTCATTCGGACACGAAAAAATCCTTTACAATTGAATGGAAGGTAGTACCTGCCCATAATCCACTGAAAAGGATCAGCCATGGACAAGGAAACCCTATTTTCTTCATTTGGTAAATGGATTTCTCCTATTTGTACGAAAACGTTCACGGAAACGCGTTCACGAGGTGAATCAAGATAAGTACGTCAAGAAGCTTACCACTCTCTCGTATGTAAAGCTGTTCTTGCATGCCCAAATTCAACAGCATGACGAGCTTCGTGAAATTGCCGCCGATGTACTATGCAAAGACTTTCAGAAGGAGTTCGGCATAAAGTCGATCTCCGCTTCTCAGCTCAGTCGCAAGCATAATCAAGTCGACTCTGCCTTGCTGGAACAAGTGTTTATGTCGTTGGTACTTCAAATTCGACGAGGCACAACTCTCAGTTTCTTACGAAAAGACTTCAAGATCATCGACTCCACAACCATCGGTCTTTGCCTGAAAACATCAAATGGGCCGAATTCCGAAAAACAAAAGTGGGTTTGAAGCTTCATTTTCGCTTGGCTTATATGGACGATGAGACTGTTGTTCCTTAGAAGGTTATCTTGACACCTGCCAAGAAGAGCGATCGCAGTCAACTGGATGCTTTAGCGGACGAAACAGGCTGTACCTACGTCTATGACCGCGGCTACATGGATTACGCCAAGTTTGACGATTACTGTGAGCGTGGCCTTTACTTTGTAACTCGTACCAAAAAGAATACCGTGATCCGTCCGGTCGAATCGTTCAAGCTACCCATTAATGCAGGCGTACTTACCGATGAGAGGGTCTATGTCGGTACGGCGCAGAAGCGAATGGAAAACATATTGCGCCTCATCCACACTGTGGATTCTGAAGGTAATCCGGTCGCATCCTAACCAACCGCTTTGACTTAGATGCGGATGAAATCGGACAGATATACCGGGAACGGTGGGCGATCGAAACCTTTTTCAAATAGTTGAAGCAGCATGTACGCATCAAGACGTTTTACGGCACTAGCGAACGAGCGGTCATGAATCAAGTATGGATGGCCCTCATCGCTTTTTGCCTGGGGTGCTGGTCAAGATGGAGACAGGCACTACGCGTAGTCTTCTGGTACTGTACCGATGGCTACAGGTCTTCTTGTGGGATTCAGCAGCAGGATGGTTAGCTCAGATTCGTTACAGGCCGAGTCGAACATCCCTAGGCAGACTACCTTTACTAGGTGATCTACCTTTTGGTCGATGAGCGGAAATGTAGATGTCTGAATTTTACGGCAAATTGCTGTGGTGAGTTTTATGCAACGCTAGTGTCCAAAAATAAACCTGGACCGTTCAACGAATGCCCGAGAATTTTGTCGATAATGCTGATAACATCATCACGTTCCAGAATATTACT
>NZ_RBAH01000063.1 GCF_003626695.1 Paenibacillus ginsengarvi | reverse complement strand
CTTAGACATTGAGGAAAACCTTCCCATATACTGTGGGACGGTTATTTGTTGTACCCTTTTACCAGTATATCATCCTTCGTTTCGTTCATTAATAATTAAATATTGACAGCCTATTAGCTGGTATAGCTTAATAAAAAGAGGAGCAGCTGCCCGTGGCAAAGCTGCTCCATATAGTTGAACTAATGTCTCCGATAGTTGAATGCCCACATTATTTCAATCATTTGAGTTTGTTTCCAACCCCATAATTTCAAGCCACTCGTTTCAATTTTTATCCTATTAAGCTATTGAACAAATCAAGAAAGAACGATACCATTTACTTTGTAGTAATATTTTTGTAATTTCGGGATTGAATTCCATAATTTTTATTGTTTAGGCTTAAGGTCGGTGCACTTATCGTTTGTCTATCGGTATTATTAAGTAGTGTAGTTTTGCAGCTTTTGGATGGCGTGGTAATCATTACTGGTCTAGCAACATGTATGCTGTATCCTGCTCATCACCATCAGGAAATTATTTGGACGGTCACTCTAAAGTGGTGTCGAATATAACTGGAGCAAATGTAGGAGTTACCAATCAAGCCACGGCAGGATTACAGCTTTGGAAAAATGGCAGTTATTTAGATGGCCATAGTGTAACAAAAAATGGAACTGGTGAGCTTGATGCTCATGACAAATTAGATGCTTGTTTTCATCCAGCTTCATCATCGTATAAGTTGGTAACTTGGCAAAACTACTGGTTTCCTGATCCGGCGTTCTCTAACGAAAATGCTTATTATGAACAAGAATATTTACACTAAGGGAGGATCATCGTTATGAAAAATAAAGTAGTGAAAATGAGTATTGCTAGCGCTATTCTTTGTCTTGCCGCGCTTAGTCCGGTATACGCCAGTCAGTTTCAGCCCGATACGAGTGGGCGAATTATAAGTGAAGCCAAACTATTGACAACGACATGGGAGGAAAGTGAAGATAAAGAAGTAGTGGAAATGCTCTACTCGTCTTGGTATAGAGGAATAGACAGGCTGTCCAATACGAAAGCAGCGACCTTCTCGAAAGACGATTTTAAGCTATATTTCGGCTTTGACATTCAGAGGCTATACTCACATAAGCTGAGCAATAATGAACATCAATCATTTCACATGGCATTGAAAAAGGCCCAAGAATCTTATCAAAAAGGCGATAAAGCTTATGGAATATTGATCAGCAGTGACGAAAGAAGTGCCAAAATAATTTGGGAACGGAATACCGGTGCCACACACGTGGGCGAATTAGTTAAATACACTGATGAAAAACTTGGCCCCTTATGGAAACTTATGAACGAATTTGACATAACAGAGTAATCTTTTTCCATTTGTCATCGTATATTCGGAGCTGTCCCAAAAGGCTTTTATCTAAATAGCCTCTCAGCATTCGCCGAGGCTGTTGAGGCAAGGTTTCCCTTCCCATTATATTTGCCTTCCTCCTACATTTGTAGGAGGTTTTTTATTGTAGCCACTTATCCAACTGGAATTAATTATTTAAAAATACACGGAAACCTAGTTATACCCGATGAAGGGGATTATTCAATTGATTGTCCAGCGCTATGAAACAGTCGCTTGCCGGCCTCGTACGTCGAACTTTGAAGCGCAAGAAAGACCAATTGGAATTGGCGCTTCGAGGCAACATGAGCGCCCATCAACGGCTCATGTTAAAAGCGATGCTGACTCACATCGACTTTCTTAATGAACATATCGTGGATCTGGATACGGAGGTAACCAAACGGCTCGACCCTTTTCAGGAACAACTTGATCATCTGGACACCATCCCGGGAATCGCCCGACGCACCGCTGAACAGATCCTTGCCGAGATTGGGACGGATGTCGGCTCCCATTTTTCCAAGCGCAGCTCACCTTTGTTAATGGATCGGACTTGTTCCTGGACACAACGAAAGCGCCGGTAAACGCAAGCCTTTCAAGACTCGCAAGGGCAACAAATATCTCCGTGCCGCTCTCACAGAAGCCGCCCAATCCATACGAGGGTCAGACAACTATCTGGGTGCCCAATACCGACGTATTGCTGCCCGTAAGGGAAGGCAACGTGCAGCTATAGCGGTTGCACATTCGGGTGTTGACGATCGCTTATTATTTGCTGACTCGCGGTGAGAATTAGAATTACCATGACTTGGGTGCCAATTATTTTGAGACCAGGCAGCAAGAGATGATCGTCAAACAGTCTGTGCGAAGGCTCGAAAACCTAGGCTTTACCGTTACCCTATCCAACCCCGCTGCATCATGACATCCTTCCAACCCAGTTGAATGAAGGCGCAGCTTTTTATAAAAACACACAAGCCGCGTTTGTTTCGTATTGCCATTTTAGCTGCTCCGTGCATTTTGATTTTCAGGGTAGTTCAGTGACGGGCTGAAATTTTTATTTTATTGCAATGTACAGATCTGTCTCCGACTCCTCATTGTCACCACCTACAAATCGTTCACTGTATAATTCAAAACTATCTTTTTCATCTAGCTCATATCCTGACTTCGGCAGCCATGTTGTGTGAATGTAATCAAACGCATTACCCATCGTCTGAAGTTTGCCTTTATGGGTAACTACAACATAGCGAGCAGCTGACACGATCTTAGCGACCATTCCCTCAGGAATTTCCTCAAAGCAGTTGACAGGCACACAAGCCCAATAGGTAGACCACTCATCAACATAGTTGTCACTGTACTCACTAATCCCGTATGTATCGTGCTCGTTCGAACGCTGCCTTACCTCATTAATCGGTTTTAGAAATTGTTCCCATAACCCTGGTATTTTGTTTTCTGACATTCTCGTTTCCACCTTCATCCCAAACCACTTTAAACGCTACCTTCTCAACGATTCTGGCCTCCATCGGCATACCTCCATATAAATGTTTAAGCCTTTCTTCAGTGAGCTAACGATTGACCGACCCATGTCTGGAAAATTCGATGAAAATGATACTGTGAAAACCCTGCGGCTTCAGCTGCCTCTACTAGCGTAATCTCCTCAGTCAACCTATTCTCCAAATAGGCAACTGCTTGCCGAATTTGAGTAAAATAATAATCCATCAAGTGCTTTCCTTTCTCGCATATCCCCGATACTAAGCCGATTATATACAATACTTTGTCGCAGTTTTTGATTTTTTTTGCGGAAAAAATTAGGGATGATCCTAAACTCTCCTTCCCGTTACTTCAATAAACATAAAGAGGAGCTGTCCTTATGGCAGCTCCACGCTATCGTACCCGTTAGCCCCCCATGCCCCTCACGGAGCACCACAGATGATGAAAATTGGGGCTATCCGTTCTATAATTATATTACGGCTGGCGAGGGAGGTCGATGAACTATGGTGTCGCGAACCCTACCGTTAGTCTGACCCCAGCGACCTTGGTGCACCACGGAATGTCGCTC
>NZ_RBAH01000062.1 GCF_003626695.1 Paenibacillus ginsengarvi | reverse complement strand
TCTTGCGCTACCTTATTTCGGACTTCTTCATATACATGATTCCTCTTTTTCACGGCCCTTCACCTCTTGAATATAGTGTACCTGATTTCCTACGGTACTCTCCAATTCAATTAGGGGGCTAAAGAGCAACGGATCGGTCTCTTTCATCAAATCGACCGCATTTATACAATCGTCCCCTCCGCCAGCACGGTGGAAACGCCGATTACAGTGTCGAACTTAACATAGGTATTGGTTGCTGTTAATCTTCGCATCCATAATGATGTGACGACTGTTGACATCGCTATGAATTAATGGCGGCCGGTATCCGTCCCTGGCTAACCGATCGCTTTTATCGAATATCCCGTCGTCGCATATTGTAACGTCCGCATAGTAAGACCCTGGATCCCCCCTCCTCTTTCTGTAAATGAGCAGCTCAGCCAGGTAATTGCTTTATAATTTCAGCGTTTCCAAGCATTTCGGCAATTTGCCGCCATCGCTGAACATGACTTTTATGAACAATTTGCGGAACAAAGCCAAGCTTCAGATAAGTTATTATAGCCGGAATGCGATAATCGTCTGTGTTCAGTACTGCGCTTTTCCTTTCTTCTCTGAACATTTGCTGCAGAGCGGCAAGACTCACAATATATCCTAGCTTCTTACCGCTGTACGAAGGGAGAACCCCGACCATATGCAAATAACCGGTCTGTTCGTCCCATGCTGACTTGTGTCATGCACACGCTGTAGCTACAGGTCGGCAATCATGACAGACAAAGAGGACCCGCTCCGGCTTGAACGGGTCCTTGCCGGAAATATCTTTTACAAAATCATATTCCTTTTGAAAGGACTCCTTGATAATCCAATTCCACGCTGCATCGTCACCCGGTTGGTAGCTACGAACGGAATAACCTGAATGCAGTTGAAGCTGAGGAAGATCGGACAGGCTGGAGAGAAACATGACGAGCTGCGGACTATAAGCGTTCACCCTGTTAACCCCCTTCGTTAAAGGTGTCATAATACGCTGTGTTACATCTTAATGATTTGATCTTTGTACGGGATATGGCCGCGAAAATTAGGCATCTCTATCGCTTTACCGCCGTTCATAACCGACAATTCTGACAATAACCCAGCTGCGGTCCACTCGCAAGCATCGTACACATCGATTTCTGATTTCTTAATCCCTTTGATGGCATCAACAAAATCCTGAACAATGAAAAAATCACCGCCCCAGTGACCTGCTTTTCTCTGCTCTTCGGTTATTTGCTTGTACCGTTCGGGCAGCAAGTGGTGATACTCGGATAACGGCTTCCAATGGATAGAGTCCTCCCCCATCGAAGTCAACCATATTTTATGCTGATCGCCCAAACCACGTGGAGCTTCATAACTTCCTTGTGTACCTTGAAGCGAATAATATTTCATGTTGTGTGGTCTTTTTGAAAGACAATCCACGCGAATTTTAATCAATTTACCGCTTGTCATCTGGCACATTGTAATAGAGGTATCTTCTTGACGGTATTCCGGGGAAGTATTCCATCCCGTACCGAAGCAGGCAACGGATTGGATCCGATCGCCTTGGAACCACTGCATCACAGGTCCCAGACTATGGGTTGGGTAAAATGTCCCCCTCTTGCCAAGCTGCCAGTAATGACGCCATGTCCTTCCCGAATCCCGGCCCTCTTGACTTGGGCGAATCGCCATATGTTTAATATTATGAAGGTATTCGCCTTCACCAAAGTAGACGTCTCCGAACAGTCCCTGCCTCACCATGTTAAGAATAAGCTGATTTTCCGGAATGTAACAGTAGTTCTCAGCCATCATATACACTTTGTTTTGTTTTTCTACTAATTCCTTCAACCACCAAAGCTCATCCATCGTTACTCCGGCCGTCACTTCGCTCAATACATGTTTGCCGGCCTCCAACGCTTGCAGAGTATGAGGTACATGCATCTGCATCGGTGTAGCAATGACAATGGCGTCAATATCTGCCTCCAGCATATCTTCGAAGATTCGGAATCTTTTCGGAATGTCATGTTTTGCCGCTTGTGCCTCTAGCAATGTCTCGTTAAGGTCGCACAAAGCGACAACTTCCGCTTCCGGGATCGAGCGGAAGCCCTTCATCGTGCTTAGGCCTCTAGCTCCAACAATGCCTACTTTGATCGTCATGTCTGTTCCCCCATATTCATCCGCCCCGCCGTTCCGTAAGTCGAATCGCTCCTCTTGTGAGGGGTCGATTCGTGGGGGCTTACTTGAAATATTTCGCTAAATGTCCGGAGCTTTCTGAATGCCTTGCTGTTTATTCTCAAGTGTACCGCGGAACTGATGATCCTCCAGCTCGATGCATATCGCTCCTTTGTAACCGAAACGATCGGGTTGAACCGCCACTTTATATCCCACAGTGCCGTGGCCCGAATGGTTTAACCTTGCCATGACAATGATTCACCCGCTCCCCGAATTCAGCCAGCGCCCGCAAATAATCGATGCGCAGCCAAACCAGGTAGGAAGGATCGTAGTTAAGCCCGAAATGTTTGAAAGGAATCGCTTCGAACATAGCTCGCCACATTTCCGGGGTACAGCCGATAGTCGCTATTGATCGAGTATCGCTATTACATTATTCTTTAAGTTATTACTTGAGACTTTACCCTGGTTTGAATCATTGTAATACTGTTCTACACAGTTGCAACTATTAATTAGTTGGACGGACCACTTATATACTTAATGATTAAGATAATACCAATATATAACAATATTTTACTTTCGTAAAGGAAATTACTGTAATGACTTTCAGATAGCTAAAGCTAGGGACTTCTCGGTTCAATTCGAGGTGTTTGGCTGTTTTTGTATTCGTTCAGCTGTCCCAGCCTTCGTTTTGAATTTGATTGGTCATAATGAACTTATATGAAAGAAGCCTGGTAAAAAACAAAATCCGCGGTTCACGCGCGCGCATCGTGTGTACTAGTCCGAACCAAATAAATTCCCGCTCATACGATGTGGATGTAGTTAAAAAGGAAAATGGGTGGTGAATAAACATGAGTGGTATTGGCGGAATTGGTGGAGTGGGTGGCTTTAGCTGCGGTGGTTTGGGGACTACAACAGCAGTAATCCTCGTTCTCTTCATTCTTTTGGTAATCGTTTCGAGAGGATTTTTTTAATCAGCCCACCCATTTTTTCATCTGTTGCATAGTTTAAAGTGCAACCTGCAATTCCCCCTTACCCATACAACCCCTCCGGCCGTTAGAGGCTAGAGGGGCTACCACAAACTAAAATACGGGACTCCGCAAGAGTCCTTTTTTTCGTCAAGAGCCAGTTAAAATTTCACCTTTTAAAATAAAACAAAGAGCCTCACATTACGTGAGACTTTTTTCTACAATTCCGCTTGGCAACGTCCTACTCTCCCAGGACCCTGCGGTCCAAGTACCATCGGCGCTGGAGGGCTTAACGGTCGTGTTCGGGATGGGAACGCGTGGATCCCCTCCGCTGTCATCACCAAACGAATTGAATTGTTCAGGTCGCAACGCAGCCATGCGTCGCTTGGATCTTCCGGACAGGCTTGCTGCCTCGGTCCATCCTTTATTCCCTGAAAACTGAATGCGAAACGAACGAGTAGAAGTTGGAATCGAGTGCCTCGGGGTATCCGAGGCTCTTTGGATAAGCCCTCGACCGATTAGTATTCGTCAGCTGCACGCATTGCTGCGCTTCCACCCCGAACCTATCAACCTGGTCGTCTACCAGGGGTCTTACGAATTGGGAAATC
>NZ_RBAH01000061.1 GCF_003626695.1 Paenibacillus ginsengarvi | reverse complement strand
CTAAGATGGGAGTAGCTCATGTTGGGTTCTCCTGTGAAAAATGGTGTTGTGGTGACTTCCATTTTACACGAATCCATTCATGGGCTTCTTTGTTTTTAGCTGTCGCACTTCATATTACAATCTGTCATTTAAATAAGACATAGCCAGATGAAGCAGCTCGCTTTGATACTCCGATATTAAATGCTCGATCAAGGCATCTCCTCCGCGCTCTGCGGATTTCATTTTTGCATCTATGGCCAGTTTGGAATGGAACATCCCCCTCACCTCCCTATCTAATACGCTTTAAGTACGGCAAAAAGGGTCATTTGGGAACAATATTTTTCGAGGTTTGCCACCATTCAATTACCCCATTCTAGTACTACTCTCTAGTTGAGAAGACGGCAGCCATTTACTGGCTGCCGTCTTATCGTGCTTATGAAGCTAATGTTCTCCGTTAGCTTAACGGTCTGGTTGCCGTATACAATTCAAAAAATCCAGGTTTGTTTGCATCGTTCACTTCGAAATGTCCATAGACCATTTCTGGGACTCGCATAGAAGTTTCAAAAAAACGATCCATGGCTTGATAGCCCTGACGTTCATCTGCAATTGGGATGTCAGAGACAAGTCCATATTCGCTTGGTGGGATGTTGATTTTAGTAAACCATTCAGGCACCATTTCATCATTCTCAATCTCTATCGCTACGATAACGGAAAACGTGTCTGGTAATTGTTTTTCACCCGATGGGAGAACTGCATAAACAATGTCCCTATTAATCCAACCAGGAAAATGCTCAGCTGCCGTTAGAAGGCTATGTTTGGCTACATTGAAAAGACTGACTCCCTTATCAGCATAAGGCCTTCCTCCAACAAACGGGATACCAACTAACTTAATTTCATTTCTTTTTACACGTACTGCCTCAAAATTACTCACGTCATTCATTATTGGAATCACTCCCTCCGAAATTTAGCTTTCGTTTACATTCGACACCATTCCATTCCTTCCATTTAATTCCACTAAACTGTCCGATAGCTTAATCTACATTCCCAACTCTGGGAAAAGCCCCAAATGAAATCCACATGCAAGTCACCCATCACGAATCACAAACTCCTATAATCAATTTCTATCTCCTCTTTTGTTCCCGTTTTGAAAAAACGTATCTTTCCTTTATCCTTTACAATATATAAATCCGTTCCAACTGGCATATTATATAACATAAGTATAGAGGGATCGATGTTAGCAAGCGTATTGAAATCTAAAAAAACATTATTATCGGCTATATTTATATATGATTCGCTATCAGATTTACCGATGAAGCGCCAACCATTATCCTCAGGGGCTACAGATTCTACTCTAAAGCACCATTTAATTGGAGTTTTACCACTAAAAATGCTTTTTGTGCATATGCATCCACCAGCATTCTCTATGAAAATAATTGGTTTTTTGATGCGTTTCCTTATTTTCCAAGCGTTCCAAAAATTCCAAAGCATAAATTTCCTCCGTTCCAAATTGCGGTCTGTGGGCATAATTGACTTGGGCTGGGCGTGTCCACCAATCCACCTGTATTGCCCGTTGAATGCAGAAAATCGATGGGCGTATCGAGAGGTGTGGCGACCGCTACAGGGACCTGCATTGACATAGTGCGGTGAGATTTATGGGTCGTATGGCTAACACCTCGGAACCTAAGCCATTCGTTGCAAGCCTAGCGCGGGGGTAAACTAGGCAAATCAAAAAGGTTATGATCTTCCGCCTTTAAGCCCACAGATCACTGCTGGGTGCTTTATCCGTTCGCGGCGCGACATATGTTCGTTGCTTCATCAGCTCCCCCCCAGTAGTTACAAATAACCCCATAATAATAGACGCACATAAAAACCAGTGTGTTGCGCTATCGTCTCCGTTAGTTCAACAACCAAACTACATAATAGCTCTTCAGCAAAAAACGAAGACATCTGCTAGGAATTTCAATGGCAGATGTCTTTTTGATTTTTAAAGGTTCCGCTAGGAGAAGCGTTAGTTCTTCAGTGGTCCCAATACCGAATAGCGCGTAGTCACCGTTTTGTTTAAAATTATAGCCCTATTGAGTCATGATAAAAAAAGAATACAGACTGGGGTCCAGTGGCCGCTCCAACGTTAGGCGAGCCTCTCTATCGAACCACAGACAGATGAATTGTCCCTCTTGATTTGTTAATTTTATGGGTAAGCAATCTAACTTGAAGGAGCGAAGCAAGTGAAAACTGTATTACGCATTATTACCTATATTATCGTTTTTGTTGTCGTTGTAGGGGGGATAGGCGCGGTCGGGTCCGTCAATACGATGAATGCCGGAATGTCGGTTTACGATAAAGCCCCCATTGCATTGACGGATTTGCAGGTACCGAAATATGATTTTAACAAACCGACAGTGGCCGTGCTCCTGGCGAATGAAGTGACGGAAGTGTTCGATTTTCTCGTCCCGTACGAAATGTTTGCGATGTCTGAAGCTTTCAATGTGTATGGCGTTGCCCCCGATCGCGAAATTAAATCACTAACCGGTGGACTCGATGTCGTCCCACATTATTCGTTTGACGAAATGGATGCGATGCTCGACAAAAGCCCGGACATTATCGTCATTCCGTTTATGCCTATTTTGGACGAAAATAAATATGCGCCTGTCCGTGAATGGATTCGGAAGCACTCGGGTGCCAAGACGACATTGATCTCCATTTGCAACGGGGCTGAAAACCTGGCGGATACCGGCTTGCTAAACGGCAAATCGGCCGCGACGCACTGGGGAGACATTAACAGGCTCATAAAAAAATATCCGGAAATCAAGTGGGTGAATGATCAGCGCTACATCCCACAAGGCAATATTATATCTTCTGCCGGTCTGACATCGGGGATCGACGCTACGCTATACGTCATCTCCAAGCAACTGGGCGAGGCGGCGGCGAAGAAAGTGGCGAAAGAGATGAACTATCCCTCTTACGAGTACGTGACAAACCCGCGAATGAAACCTTTCGTTGCCGGGTTGAGCGATATAACGTACGTGCTGAACAACGCTTATCAATGGAACAAAGTAAAGGCGGGAGTGCTGCTATATAACGGCGCAGATGAACTGGATTTGTCCGCCGCATTCGATACGTACGCCGCTTCCGGTACGACGACGACGTTGACCGTTTCCAGCGAGAACACACCTATCGTAACGAGGCACGGTCTAAACCTAGTCGCGCGTTATCAGATAAAAAACGTGCCGAAGCTAGAGAAAATGATTGTCGTCGGTGCCGATGCCGAATCTTCAGCCGCCGAAGACATCAACCAATGGAAGAACAGCGGCTACAGCGCGAAACTGCTGTTCCTGCACCGTGACACGGCGGATCGGTTTGCAATGGATCCCGCAATCGAGGATTTGGCCAAGCAGGAGGATATCCAGACGGCGAAATTTGCCGCCAAGCGGCTCGAATATCGCGCTACCGACCACCTGAAGCTGGAAGGCAGCTCCTTCTCTTTTGAATCGTTTGGCGTACCGGTTTTACTCAGCGTCTTGTCCTTGCTCATCGCTTTTTTCATTGATCGGCGCTTCATCCGCAGGAAATAGGAATCGTCTGCAGATGAGGCGCATCGAGGGATGATTGAGTTTACGAGGCTCAGCTATAGGTACCGGGTATGTACCAGTCCTCTATTCTGTTTTCCGTTTTCCGTTTATTTCAAGTTTATTGGTGTTACCTGCCCGCTACTTCAATGAAGAAAGGAAGCAGATCGCCTCGGCAACTGCTCCCTTTCTAATTTCACTATCGTCTCCTTTAGTTCAGTCGACTTACGTTAAGAACAAGATTTGGATTATAATTTACTCACTCACACTAGCGTTGCAAAGACTCTATCACACTATGTCAGGTCGTGCTGAATTGAGGAAAAATTCATTTCATTACTTTATTTTACATTAACTTTTTCCGGGAATCCGCCAAAAAGGACAACTCCAACATAA